>NZ_CAXIRE010000015.1:0-314887 GCF_964031785.1 Rheinheimera texasensis | reverse complement strand
CACAGCTCGAAAGAGCGCCACTATTCCTTCGCTGTGTCGCCTTGCCTGAGGCAATTTCAGGCTGCTCTGCTGTTCGCTTATTAAACTATATGGTGCTCTTGTGCTTGCTGATAACTGTGCAGCGGATCTTCCGGCAAACCGGGGCGGGCGAACGGGATGCAATTGATAAATAACGAGAATAATTCGGCTTGTGAGCCAATCTCCAGTTTGCGGTAGATGTTTTTGCGATGGATTTTGACAGTGCCGTCTGAGGTTTGTAGTTTCTCCGCCGTCAGCGCTGAAGAATAACCGCGCAGCAGATACCAGAGCACATCACGCTCGCGTGGCGTCAATAAAGAGCTGGCGAAATTAGACAGCGTGGCTTCGACCTGTAAATGGGTTTGGTCTGAGCTATTGGCAAGTGGCAAGGGGGTGGCCAGCTGATGGTGGCGGGTCAGCGCGGCGTCGAGCACCGGCATCACCATATTCAGTGCCTGCACATCGGCGCGGCTGAAGGTATTGCTGTTGATATTGCGCTGCATGAAAAAATTCAGCGCTGTGTTGTCGTCAATGCGCCACAGCACATCAATCGAATCGGCCACACCGATTTTGCTGTAAAAGGCAGTGTAATAACTGCTTTGATAAAAATCGTCTGGCGCCACGTCAGCCAGCCAATAAGTGCCGCTTGGGCAGCCTTTTAAAAACAGCTGATACTGTGGGTCCAGCGCATAAGGCCCGGTGGAATAAATATCGGCGTGTAAACTGCGGTCAAACGGATGGAAGCGATGCAGCAGGCTTAACGGTTTTTGCTGGCGGTAAAACACCAGAAGTCCGCTGGAGTCGACCGGACAGACGGCTTCGAGCACATCCAGCACAGCAGCAAAAAAGCCCGGTTTACCCAGCTGCTGCCACAAAGCGACCTGCGCATCCAGCATGCGTTGATCCCAAATCAGCGCCAGCGAACCCCGATGATAAACTTCCGATTTTGCGCGCACACCGTCTCCCTGTCACATAAGCCAAAGCTGAAGTGTCACCTTAACGCTTTTTTCTGTGACTGCCTATAAGCCAAAAGGTGGGGTTGAGATGAGTGTTTTGAAATTGTCGTCAGACGAGAACCGCCCAGACAATGAAGAGCTGCAACGAGTAATTGAAGGATAGCAGCCGGAATGCTGCTATCCATGCGGTATTAGAGTTGCAGTGTTAATCATTCCGCATGTGGACAATTTTCAGTTGCTCTGACACTTGGGCAGCCTTCACTCTTTTTCGATGCTGTCACAAAGTCCTTTAGCCTGGCAAAAAGGGGCTTTGAAAATCCGAATATCCGATTGATTATCGCGAACTGTGACTGCGCCGTGCCCTAAGGTCATTTCCAGAAATACTGAGTCGCCAACGTTTTTTCCATCCAACGCCCGGATCGGCACCAGTACATCAGGTCGGATATTGGCGTTGTACCGGACCGCTTCTGGTACTTTGACGGCCATATCAAATCCCAGCGACTCTACGATACGGCTCACCAGTCGTTTGGCTTCTTCCTGTAGTTTTTTGATAATTTGTGGTGTAAGTCGATCAAGTACCTTCAGAATGTATGGCAACTTTACATCCACAGTGACAACCGGATTCAGCTTGTCCCGGTCGGGATGTGCGTAGAGGCGTTTGGTGAACACGTTGTATTTGCCATATAACTTCATGTCATCGAGACGGAACGTGACGTAGAGATTTACCACAGAGTCAGTCATTTTCGCGTTGGCTTCCAGGCCAAAGTTGTCAAAAATGACCGGGACAAACCCCTCGTTGTCGACGGTACCATTGATTAACAAATGTATGGAGCCATTATATTGCGCATCCAGCCGGACTATTTTGTCCATATTGGCATTCGCCTGAAAATTGTAGAATTCCTGCGTCATGCTTTCTCTAAAGTTGTCGAGGATATAGCTGGTTTGTTCTGCCGCAACACTGTGCAGCTCGTCGTAGACTTGGTTAGGGAAACTGTCTCGGGTCGTAATACCTTGCACGTAGCATTCACGATTGGAGATTAATACTGGTCTAATCACGTAGTTCTTCGGAGAAGTTTTCAAAGTATCAACGATGTTTGCATTCACTTTGCTGCAGGACTGGGTTTGTGGCACCCCGGGAACAGCATTTGCAGCAAAACTCAAGGCGATGCCTGTCATAGCCGCCAGATATTGCAGCCTGTATTGGGTGGTCTTCATGATTATGCTCCATGCACAGTAACGGGAAATATCAATCAGGGTCTGATTGGCATGATATGGACTCATTGCTGAAAAATTCAGCAGCGCCAGCTTAGATTAAGTTTTAGGGGCGGTGGCTATTTGGCGAAGCGATGTAAGGAAATTATATGCTTTTTGTAAATTTATTGGTTTTAGCTGCATGGTGCAAAGTTGAGGGTTTTCACCTTTGACACAATCTGAAGGCATCTTAGGGCCGTTTTGTCTCCTTTCGTCGCTCAATGCGATGGCGATGCAGTCCTGTTGCACCATATATAAAAAAACAGCGGCCGAAGCCGCTGCAATTGATTTTTTAGTCCGTCACTGACAGGATAAACTGGCTTTACCAGCCAAACCCGGCACTAAGCGGATATCCGACAGTTGCACTTTATTGGCGGCTTTGCTGCTTAACACAAAACTTTGCTGCACTTTGCCAAAGTCGGTGCCTTTAAAGCAGGCGAGGTCAATGCTGAGGGTTTGCCAGCCGGTTTTGCCCTTAAGCAGCGGCGTCAAGTCCACCGAGCCGCCACATTGTTCACCGCAGCCGAGGCTTAAGTTCAGGCCTTGCACGGGTTGTAATGGGTTGATTTGTAATTCCAGCACGGCGTTGCTTTCACGGTAGCCACGCAAATCGCGCGGGAAATTACTGGCCAGCGCCACGGCGTTATCTAACTTGCCACCGAAGCTGATTTCGCGGCCATCTTCCTGCACACGCCGGTCTATTGATTTAAAGCTCAGGTCTCCCAGTGTCTGCACATTGGCGCTGACCGGGGCCATTTGTTCACCGCTTTTGAGCCAGAACTGCCACGGCGCTTTGGCTGCACGTTCAAATAACGGCAGCGGCTCGTGCGCGCCATTGCCACCGGCGGCCTGTTCCGGCAACGTTTTACTGAGTGGCCCGCTGTCTTTGCTGGCGTAGCTTAAGCCAAAACCATAAGGGAGCAGGGGCGTCTGACCGTCGTTCAGATTCACTTTAAATTGCGTCGGCGCTGCCGGCCAGCTGTAGCTGAGCTTGCCGTGGAAGTCATATTGCACTTTATCGTTGGCGGATTTCAGCAAGACATCGGCGATGCCGGCGCCTTCACTGCCCGGTAACCAGGCCGCGACAAAAGCGTCGGACTGATTCAGCTCGGGATTGATCCACAGCGGCCGGCCACTTAAAAACACACTGACCACCGGAATGCCTTGTTGTTTCAGTGACTTTAATAACGCTAACGCCGTTTTATTGCCACGCTGGAATTCCAGATTGTCGATATCACCGTTGCCTTCGGCATAAGGCTCTTCGCCAAATACCACCACAGCCACATCGGGTTTTTGCTGGAAACTGCCGTCTTTGGACAAACTGATTTGACCGCCGGCGGCTTTGACCTGTGCGGCAAAACCCTGATAAATCGAACTGCCGCCGGGGAAGTCGCTATTAACGTTACCAGTGCCTTGCCAGCTAATAGTCCAGCCGCCGCTTTGTTGGCCGATGTCATCAGCGGCAGGGCCCGTCAGCAGGATCTTCGCTTTGGGGGATAACGGTAACAGCGACTGATTGTTTTTCAGCAATACCAGCGATTTACGCACTGCATCCCGTGCCACAGCGCGGTGCTCAGCGGCGCCTATCAGTTCCAGTTTGCCGGATAACGCGCGCTTGGCCGGGCCTGGCCGGTCAAACAAACCGGCGCGTAGTTTCACCCGCAGAATACGCCGCACCGCATCGTCGATGCGGCTTTGCGCAATTTCGCCACTTTTCAGCTGCGCCAGCAGATTGTGATACAGCGGTTTCCAGGCGCTGGTTGGCACCATATAAACATCGAGGCCGGCATTGGCAGCCTGGGCGCAGTTTTCGTTAGTACAGCCCGGAATTTGGCCGTGGCCGTTCCAGTCGCCGACCACTAAGCCGTCAAAACCCAGCCGTTGTTTTAATACTTGTGTCAGTAAATACGGGCTGCCGTGGTTTTTCTCGCCATGCCAGCTGTTAAAAGATGCCATGACGGTTTGCGCACCAGCCTGCAGACCGCCGACATAACCCTGGGCGTGAATGTCGATCAACTGTTGTTCGCTGGCGATATTGTTGCCCTGATCAACACCACCTTCCGTGCCGCCGTCACCGAGGAAATGTTTGACCGTGCTAATCACATGGTGATCGGTAAGGAATTTCCCCCCCGGCTCACCCTGTAAGCCGCGGACTATGGCCGCAGCATAATCGCGCACCAGCGCCGGATCTTCGGCGTAGCCTTCATAAGTGCGGCCCCAGCGGTCATCCTGTGGCACTGCAACTGTCGGAGCGAAGATCCAGTCAATACCGGTAGCCCGGACTTCAACCGCGGTGGCACGGGCAATTTGTTCAATCAGTTTGGGTTCTCGCGCAGCACCGAGGCCAATATTGTGCGGGAAAATGGTCGCGCCGATGACGTTGTTGTGGCCATGCACTGCATCTGTGCCCCACATAGTCGGAATACCGCTGCCGTCCTGACTGGCATCAATAGATGCCTGATACATGGCTTCGGCCAGTTTAATCCAGTCGGCTGGTGTCGCGTGTTTGTTATTGGCCGGGAACGAGCCTCCGCCATTGAGATAAGAACCAAAGCCATATTTGCGCATGTCTTCGACGCTGATATCGCGGATCTCCGGTTGGATCATCTGAGCAATTTTTTGCTCCGGCGTCATGGCGGCGAGGATTTTCTCCAGCCGTTGTTCCAGTTTGGCATCGACCGGCACGGCAGAAGTCAGCACCGGCCAGCGCTGAATATCCCGTGCGGACGAGGTCGCACTGTTTGCTGCCGCGGCTGTGGCGTTTGCGGAACCAGCGGTTAACGCCAAAGTGACCGCCAGGGTCAATGGCGCAAAGCGGTGAGTGAATGTCGCAAAGCTATGGGTGGCAGATGCCACAGAAAAAACCGGCAATGCAGGCAGCATAAAACAAAGTCCCCATGATGAAGTTGGCCGGACGCCGTGCTGCGGTATCTGCTAACAGCAAGTTGCGTGGCCATAATGATGTTTTGAAAGCGCTTACAGATATAGCATCAAATGCAGCGCTGTCAAAGTGCTTTTTCCGTCGGGGCTGGCAGTGGGGTGGGCATAACTTCAACAGATAACGCTGGATATGTAACCGGTTACTAGAATATAAGTCTTTATAAAACATATGGATACTATGCATTACGTTTTTTGTATTGACGGGTTATAAAAAATCAACTAATGTCCTGAAAGCGCTTTCAGAAGTGTGTCAGGGCAGTATCAACACCAAAGAAAAAGGCGCAAGGTCTGCAGTTCAGGCAGACAAACGAAGCCAGATAATAAAAGTCGACAGGGAAACTAAATGAATCCAACTACATTTCACAAAAGCAGACTGGCCACCAGCATTGCACTGGTGCTCGGCGTCGCGATGCCCGGTTATGCTGCGGCGGACGATGCTGCGGCAGCCAAAGAAGACAAAATTGAGGTGATTACGGTCACCGGTATTCGCGGCAGTCTGATCAAATCGATGGACACCAAACGCGAATCTGAAGGTATCCTCGATGCGATTTCAGCTGAAGATATCGGTAAATTCCCTGACACCAACCTGGCAGAATCGCTGCAGCGTATCACCGGTGTGTCGATTGACCGCGTCAACGGCGAAGGCAGTAAGGTGACGGTGCGTGGTTTTGGCCCGGATTTTAACCTGGTAACCTTAAACGGCCGCCAGATGCCGGTGACTACAGGCTCGCGTTCGTTTGATTTTGCCAACATTTCTTCTGATTCGATCAGCGGTGTGGAAGTGCACAAAACCGCGCTGGCGTCGAACCCAACCGGTGGTATCGGCTCTACTATTGACGTGCAGACGCTGCGTCCGCTGGACTCACCAGGTCAGAAAGCCATTGCGAGCGTCGCAGCTGTCGATGACCGCTCGACTGATAAAGGCAGTGCTACACCAGAAGTGTCAGCGTTGTATTCGAATACCTTTAACGACAACAAATTCGGTATTTTGCTGTCAGGTTCTTATCAGGAACGTGAAAGCGGTAACCAACAAGCCAACGTCGGCACCGGCTGGCGCAGCTTCTTAGGCAAAGTGGATGATAACTGGGGCGCCGGTACCGCAGAATGGGGCGGCGTGCCACAAGGTAATCAGGTCAACCGTCCAAGCGCTGACGAAGTGTATTCAGTACCGCAAACCACCATCTACAAATTTGAAGAACAACAACGTAAACGCACCAATGGCCAGTTAGTGCTGCAATACAGCCCACGCGATGAGATCAAAGCGACGCTGGATTACACCTATATGCGCAACGATATCGACACCCAATATAACGACGTGTCGGCCTGGTTTACTTTTGCCCCTTCATCCAGCGTCTGGACCGACGGTCCTATTTCTTCGCCGCTGGTATATTCCGAAACCTATGATGCCAAACAAGATTTGTCGATGGGTGCCGGTGATTATGGCGTGCGCAATGAAAGCGGTTCTTTAGGCTTTAACCTGGAATGGGAAGTCAACGACAATCTGAGCCTGACCTTTGATGCGCACAAATCTGAAGCCGAAAACAAACCAAACAGCCCGAACGGTTCCAACAGCAGTTTAAGTACTGCAGGTTTTGTCCGTACTTATGCCGCGACGGATTTCAGCGGTGATTTACCAGTGCTGGCAGTCGGTGGCGGCAATGCCGTGACGCCGCAGGATATGCGTGTGACCGGCTCGGTATTTGGTAATGCCCGCAATAAATCTGAGATCGATCAGGTGCAATTTGACGGTGATTACACGCTGAATGATGAATCGAATATCGATTTTGGTATTGCGCTGACGACTGTCGACAACCATTCACAGTCCGTCAACGTGCAGCGCAACGACTGGGGTGGCGTCGGTAAAGCCGGTGATTTAGATCCAAGCTGGTTCCCGGCTGAAACTATCCACGACAAATTCACCGCCAATGGCGGCAATTTCTCCGCGTTTTCTGGCAAAAGCTTTGATGTGCTGAACAAAATCTTTATGTGGGATTTTGAGCGGGTGCGGGCACAAGCGGAAAAACTGTACACACCAGCGGGTTACAAAGGCAAAGGTGACTGTGGCACAGATTTCTGCCCGTCTTCTGACTACGCCAGTGATGTCGACCGTTACACCGAAGAAGAATCACAATCAGCTTATGTGCAGTACAACTACCGCAATGACTGGAAAGGCAAACCGTACGATCTGCATGTCGGTTTACGTTATGAACAAACTGACGTGACCTCGACTTCTGCCGTTGCAGCATACGATCGTGCCGACTGGATTGCCGATACCGAAATTGCGCTGCATGCCAGCGGTAAACGGGAATTCCAGACGCAACAAGGTGATTACGATTACCTGTTGCCAAGCATCAACTTCAATATCGAAATCGTTGAAGATGTGATGTTGCGTGCGGCGTATAGCGAAACCATTGGCCGGCCGGACTATGTGTCGATTCAGGGTGGTACTGTGGTCGGCACGCTGGCGAACCGTTCAGGCGGCGGCGGCTCTGCCGGTAACCCAAGCCTGTTACCACTGGAATCGCAGAACTATGACTTCTCGGCCGAATGGTACTATGCCGAAGCAAGTTACTTGTCTGCTGGTTATTTCCGCAAAAACGTCACCAACTTTATTACCAACCTGAAAGTCGATTCGACCATTTATAATCTGGCGAACCCGGCAGATGGTAAAAAGTATCGTGAAGCTTTAGCCGCCGTAGGCGCTGATGCGGCAGCGATCCGCAACTGGATCTTTGCGAATTACCCGAACGACCCGAGCGTGAACGTGCCAGGTAAAGTCATCAGCGGTAAAACCGGTGAAGACAATACGATGATCTTTAAAATCGACACACCATCGAATGGCACTGAAGAAGAGACCATCGACGGCTGGGAGTTTGCCATTCAGCACGCCTTTGGCGAAAGCGGTTTTGGCACTATCCTGAACTACACCATGGTCGATTCAGGCGTGGAATATGACAACTTTATCCTGAAAGACCAGCCGGCGCTGGTTGGGTTAAGTGATACCGCTAACGCTATTCTGTTCTATGAGAACAATGGTCTGCAGGCTCGTATTGCTTACAACTGGCGGGATGAGTTCCTGAACTCCCGTGGCCAGGATACCGGCTCAAATCCGAAATACACTGAAGCTTATTCACAAATTGACGCGTCGGTCAGCTATGACCTGCCGCAAGTCAAAGGCTTAACTGTGTATCTCGAAGCGCTGAACATCACTGACGAGTACATCCGTGTGCATGGCCGGGCGAAAGAGCAGGTGCTGAACCTGACTGAAGCCGGTGCCCGTTATAGCATCGGTGCCCGTTACAGCTTCTAATTGAAGCTGTAACAGCAGAGCACAGGATGTGCTCTGCTGAATTGTAAGCGCTCTCTTGTTTGCAACCATACTTTGTTGCATGCTGCAGAGCGCTTTTTTTTCGGCTGAATTCTTTGGGATTTGCCATGTTCTACTCATGCATAGTTGTAAAAGGTCATGCCGATGCCTAGCTGTCCTCCTGCAAAAACTGAAGTGCTGATTGTTGGTGGTGGTGCTGCCGGCTGGTTGACGGCTGCGGTGTTGAGTGCCACCCACAACCTCGATGAAGGTGTACTGGCGGCGCAGCCGCGGGTGCAGGTCACTGTGCTGGAATCGCCTGATGTGCCGACTATTGGCGTGGGCGAGGGCACCTGGCCTTCAATGCGCCAGACGTTAAAGCTGATTGGCCTGTCTGAAACCGAATTCTTCCGCTGCTGCGACGTCAGCGCCAAACAAGGCTCTTTGTTTGTCGACTGGTCTGAGCCGGGCAGTCATTATTTACACCCATTCACGTTACCTGCGGGCTGGCCGGAATTTAATCTGGCCAGTTGCTGGTTACCTTTTGCCGGCGACATCGCTTTTGCCGATGCCGTTACCACGCAATATCAGTTAAGCCGTGCCGGCCTCGCGCCGCGTTTGCCGCAGGCGCCGGATTATCAGCCGGTACTGAATTACGGTTACCACTTAAACGCCGGGAAATTTACCGAGTTGTTGCAGCGCCATTGTCAGGACAAACTCGGCGTCCGTTATGTGCCGGCGCACTTAAAAGAAGTCGTGCTGCGCGCTGACGGCGCTATCGACAACCTGCTGGCGACCCCTGCAGGTAGCTCAGATCTCTGTGCTTATCAGGCTGATTTGTATGTCGATTGCACTGGTATGCAATCCTTGTTGCTCGGAAAAGCACTGCAGACGCCGCTCACCAGCGTCAAACATATCCTGTTTAACGACCGCGCTTTGGCGGTGCAGGTGCCGTACCCTGATGCAGAGACACCGATAGCCGGCAATACAATATCAACGGCCCAAGACAGCGGCTGGGTGTGGGATATTGGCCTGCCGACCCGCCGTGGTGTCGGTTTTGTGTATGCCAGCGACTATTGCAGTGATGACGAAGCGGATGCATGTCTGCGCGCTTATCTGAAAAAAACGGCGGGCAGCGCTCAAGCCACGCTGTTTTTTGCAGAGCAGGCAGAGCCGCGTCAGCTGCAATTTCAGCCGGGTTATCGCGCTGCGTGCTGGCAGCATAACTGTGTCGCCGTTGGCATGGCGGCCGGTTTTATTGAACCACTGGAAGCCTCTGCGCTGGCCTTGGTGGAGTGGAGCGCGAAAACGCTGGCTGCCGCTTTACCGCTGGACCCGGCCTTGTACAGTCTGGCTGGCGCCAAAATGAACCGGACTTTCCTGCGCCACTGGCAACAAATTATCGAATTCCTCAAGCTGCATTATGTGTTGTCCAAACGCGACACGCCGTATTGGCGGGCGCACCGCGACAGCGCGTCTATTCCGCAGACTTTGCAGGACCAGCTGCAGCTTTGGCAGCAGCAAGTGCCGCAACCGCTTGATTTTGCATATCAGGATTTGCTGTTTCCCGCCGCCAGCTATCAATATGTGTTGTATGGCATGGGTGCGCTGACACAAACCTTGCCGGCCAAACCGTCGCAACAGGCACGTGCCCGCGCGTTGTTTGCGCAAAACTATCAGGATTTAACCAGGCTGCAGCAACTGCTGCCGGATAACCGGCAATTGCTGCAACAGCTGGCGCTGAAAAACCAAAACTAAAAACCAAAACTAAAAAATATGAAGAGAAGGATTGCCGCATGACCAACACTGTTTTATTAAATGCTGCCGACCACGCTGAGCTGCGGGTGATCACGGCGCGTGGCGCTGAATACGGCGACAATCAATGGTTTGCCACCACATTCCCGCTGGAGTTTCGCAGTTGTGCCGCCTGTTATCCGCTGTTCTTCTTTCGAGACAACCAAAGCCAACAGCAAACTTCGCAAATATATCCAGTCGCGCTGTTTGGCTTTCGCCATGGTGAAAATCTGTTTTTACAAGATGGCTGGCAGGAACAATATCTGCCGCTGTCGGTACGCCGTCAGCCGTTTTTAATCGGCCGTCAGCAAGTGCGGGAAGATGGCATGGTGCGTGAACAACGCGTTTTGCATATCGCTTTGGATCATCCGCGGGTCAGTAAAAATGAAGGCGAACCACTGTTCCTGCCTTATGGTGGCCAGACGCCGTTCCTGCAGGATATGGCTGGCATGCTGGAAACTTTGCATTTGGGTATGCAGGATGCGCATAACTTTGTCGCGCTGCTGGAGCAATATCAGCTGCTCGAACCGGTGACGGTCAATGTCACTTTAAAAGACGGCAGCAGCCATCAGCTGGTCGGTTTTTTAACCATTGCCGAGGAGCAGCTGGCCAATCTTGATGGCGCAGCACTGGCGCAATTGCATCAGCACGGTTATCTGCAGGCGATTTACCTGATGATTGCGTCCCAAGCGCAGATCCGCCAGCTGGTGACGCTGAAAAACCAGCAGTTGGGGTTGTAAAGCATGCAGCCGGTGACGGAACTGCAGCTCAATCACGAGCCAGGCAAGGTGCCGGATGCGGCTCTGCTTGCCGGCACTTTACAAATGCATCTGCAAAACGCCGAAGTGCCGCTGGTGCTGCGTGGTCTGTGTCGCGACTGGCCGCTGACACAGGCCGGCTTAAAAAGTCCGGCGGCGGCTTTGGAATTACTGCAAATCTACAGTGCCGGTTTACCGGTGAGCGCCTGTTATTTGCCGCCTGAAACCCAGGGCCGGGTGTTTTATAACGCGGATTTTTCTGGCTTTAACTATCAGGGCGGCCCGCTGCCATTTGCTGATTTGTGCCAGCGCCTGCTGGACCCGGCACTAAGCGCCAGCGGCGCCTCGATTTATATGGGCTCAACTGAAGTTGGTCAATATTTCCCTGGCATCCGCGAACAGCATCAGTTGCCGCTGGAAGGCTTGCTTAATGGGGGGCCGGGCGCAGCGCAGGCTTTAGTCAGTATCTGGCTTGGCAGCAAAAGCCGCATTGCAGCACATTATGATTTCCCGCATAACCTCGCCTGTAATCTGGTTGGCCACCGTCGTTTTACTTTGTTCCCGCCTGAGCAGGTGGTGAATTTGTATCCGGGGCCAATGGAATTTGCGCCGGGCGGGCAGGACGTCAGTCTGGTCGATTTCGCGGCGCCGGATTTTGGCCGTTTTCCGCGTTTTGCCGACGCTTTGGCCGCTGGTTTTCAGGTGACGTTAGCGCCCGGCGATGTGCTGTTTATGCCGTCGATGTGGTGGCACCATGTTGAAGCGCTGGATGACTTAAATTTACTGCTGACGCACTGGTGGCGCGACACGCCGGCATATCTGGGGCGGCCGAATAATGCGTTGCTGAGTGCCATGCTCAGCATCCGGCATTTACCCAGAGCGCAGCGTAAAGCCTGGCAGGCGTTATTTGACTACTACATTTTTGCTGACGAGCCAGGCGGTGGCGCTGAGCTGCCACCGGCGGCGCAGGGCTTATTGCGTCAACCGCTGGATGAAGCCACGGCGCGAGCGCTTCGAAGCCTGATTATTCAGAAATTACAACGATAAAAACAACAGGATTGGACAGATGCAGATGATGAAAAAACAACGGGTAGTGATCGCTGGTGGCGGCACTGCAGGCTGGATGACCGCGGCAGCGCTTGGCAAACTGATGGGCAAACAGCTGGATGTGACGCTGGTCGAGTCTGACGAGATTGGCACTGTCGGTGTTGGCGAAGCGACTATTCCGACTTTGCATCTGTACCATCGCCTGCTCAATATCAACGAAGCCGACATGATGGCTGCGACCAACGCCACTTTTAAGCTCGGCATCATGTTTGAAAACTGGCGCGACGTGGGCAAAGACTATCTGCACTCCTTTGGTTTTTTAGGCAAAGATTGCTGGGCCTGTGGTTTTCAGCATTTCTGGCTCAAAGGCCGTGACATGGGTTTGGCCTCCGAGATTGGCGATTATTGCGCTGAGCATCTGGCGGCGCGCGAAGGCCGTTTTGCGGCGCTGGCCGGGCAAGACCAAAACCATGCTTACCATTTTGATGCCAGCCTGTATGCCAAATTTCTGCGTGGCATTGCCGAAACCCATGGCGTCAAACGCATCGAAGGGAAGATTGCTGAGGTACAACAACATGTATACGGACAACAGCATCCGCAAAACGGCTTTATCAAAGCGCTGTTGCTCGAATCCGGTCAGCTGCTCGAAGGCGATTTATTTATCGATTGCACCGGCTTCCGGGCCTTGTTGATTGAACAGACCTTAATGACGGGCTACGACGACTGGACGCATTGGCTGCCGTGCGACAGCGCTGTGGCCGTGCAAACGGTGTCGAATGGTACACCGGTGCCTTACACCCGCTCGATTTCGCATCCGGCCGGCTGGCAATGGCGTATTCCGCTGCAAAGCCGGGTCGGCAATGGTCTGGTTTATTGCAGCAAATATCTGTCCGATATGGACGCAAAAACCTTATTAAAAGCCAATATACAGGGTGAGATGCTGACCGAGCCGCGGCTGATTAAATTCCGCACCGGCACGCGGCGTAAACACTGGAATAAAAACTGTATTGCCATTGGTTTGTCGAGCGGGTTTCTGGAGCCGCTGGAATCGACCAGTATCCACCTCATTCAGCGCAGTATTATTCGTTTGCTGCAGATGATGCCGGCCGGCGATGTGGTGCAGGCTGATGTCGATGAATTTAACCAACAGACCAAAATCGAGATGGAAAACATCCGCGATTTTATTATTCTGCACTACAAAGTGACGGAGCGCAGCGACAGTGCCTTCTGGCGGCATTGCGCGGCGATGGAGGTCCCGCCATCGCTGGCTCACCGCATCGAGATGTTTGGTGAGGCTGGTAAAGTCTATAAATTTGCCCAAGAACTGTTTGGTGAAAGCTCCTGGCTGCAGGTGATGCTGGGGCAGGGCCTGATGCCGAAACAACATCATCCGATTGTTGATTTGATGCCGCAGTCTGAACTTGCGCAGTTCCTCAGCAATATCAAAACCAATGTGGCGCGGCAGGTACAGGCCTGGCCGCCGCATTATGATTTTGTACAGCATTACTGTAAAAGCCGGATGATGTGAGGTGTATGCCTTTAATCCACAAGCAAAGCTGCACTGGCTGGAACTGGGCCAAAGCCGTACACGTGCTTTATTGATTGACGATGCGCTGCTGGACCTCACGCAGATCCGTCGTGACGCCGCAGCAGCGCAATTCAGCCATGACGCGGGGTCTTATTACCCCGGTGTTCGCGCCGAGTTGCCGCAGGCTTATGCCCGTACAGTGCTCGAAGCCGTGTATCCGCTGTTGCTGCAGCTGGTGCAGCCACCGCCGGATCACCGGTTGGTGCCGCAGCAGTGGTATTTGTCGTTGCTGACGACGCCGGCAGAGCAGTTGCAACCGCTGCAGCGCCTGCCGCATTTTGACAAAGCCGAACCGCTACATCTGGCGATTTTGCATTATCTGGCCGAAGGTCCGCATGGCGGCACCGGTTTTTTTCGCCACGAAGCGACTGGTTTTGAAAAAATTGTGCCGACGCAGCAACAGCAATATTTCAGCACACTACAGCAACAGCTAATGGCTCAAGGCGGGGCAGCATCTGGTTTTCCTTCTGCTGAAACACCGTTTTTCAGCCTGTATCAGCAGCTTGCTTATAAACCCAACCGCTTATTGATTTATCCTGGTCATTTGCTGCATTCCGCTCTGGTGAAGCCGGCGACCGACTTGTCGGCAGATCCGCTGAACGGCCGGCTGACCGCCAACTTGTTTGTGCAGTTTCAGCCCAAAGCTTCCCAGTGATTTTTTCGCTTATCTAGCACTGTACTGAAAGCGCTAACAAAGCGTTTTTTTACGCCAATTACTGAATAAAAGCCGCGAAATTTCAAACTGCTTGCTTTGTCTGCTTGACCATTCGCTGAGCAGTTGTTACAGTCAATTGAAAGCGCTTACAAATTAAAGTCTGTGACCTGCCAACCATGCAGTGTCACAGCCGAACCCGGTCCTGGGATCTGACAACACGACCTTGCAGCAAAAGCAAAGAGACAAGCATGACATTAAAACTGCCCGCGGATTCCCGCATTTTAAACACCGATTTTGTCTTTGGTGTTGCCACATCTTCTTTTCAGATTGAAGGCGGCCTGGACAGCCGTTTACCTTGTATCTGGGATACCTTTTGCGCAACTCCTGGCGCTATTCGCGACGGCAGTCACGGCGCTTTGGCTTGTGATCACGTCCGTCTGTGGCGCGAGGATGTAGAGCTCATTCAGTCACTTGGCGTGGATGCCTATCGGTTATCTTTGTCCTGGCCGCGGGTGATGCTGCAAAATGGTGAACTCAATCCAAGCGGGGTGGCTTTTTACCGCGACCTGCTCGGTGCGTTAAAAGCGCAGGGCATCCGTACTTTTGTCACGCTGTATCACTGGGACTTACCGCAACATCTGGAAGACCAGGGCGGCTGGCGCAATCGCGACACCGCCTACGCTTTTGCCGATTACGCCGACAAAATCTCCAAAGCGCTGGCGGATCTGGTTGATGCCTGGGCCACGCTGAATGAACCGTTTTGCAGCTCTTATCTCGGTTATGAAATTGGCGTGCA
The DNA here is from genome assembly GCF_964031785.1 of Rheinheimera texasensis. Taxonomy (GTDB): domain Bacteria; phylum Pseudomonadota; class Gammaproteobacteria; order Enterobacterales; family Alteromonadaceae; genus Pararheinheimera; species Pararheinheimera texasensis_A. The sequence continues at coordinate 299,777 of NZ_CAXIRE010000015.1, read as the reverse complement.
TGCGCCAGGCTTAAAAAACAAAGGCTGGGGCCGGCAAAGCGCGCATCATTTGCTGTTGGCGCATGGCCTCGCCATGCCGAAATTGCGGCAAAACGCGCCGCAGGCACAGCATGGCATTGTGTTAAATTTCACGCCTTGTTATGCCGAAACGGATGCGCCGGCTGACGTGGCGGCGGCAGATTATGCTGACCAATATTTTAATCAGTGGTATATCAAGCCTTTGTTTGATAAAGCTTATCCGGCTTGTTTCAGTCAGCTTTCGGCCGAAGAACAGCCGCAAATTCAACCTGGCGATTTTGACATTATCGCCGCGCCGCTGGATTATCTTGGCATCAACTTCTACACCCGCCATGTCTACCGCGCTGATGCGGAACTGGGTTTTGTCGTGGTCGATCAGGTTGGTGTCGCCAAAACCGATATTGGCTGGGAAATTTATCCGCAGGCTTTTACCGACCTGCTGCTGGATTTACACCGTCGTTACCCGTTACCGCCGCTGTACATCATGGAAAACGGCGCCGCCGGTGCTGATGAACTGGTCGATGGCCAGGTGCAGGACGACATGCGGCTTGGTTATTATCAGCAACATTTGCTGGCGCTGGATACTGCGATGCGGCAAGGTGTGGATGTGCGGGGCTATTTTGCCTGGAGTCTGATGGATAACTTTGAATGGGCCGAAGGGTATCTGAAGCGCTTTGGTATTGTTTATGTGGACTACGCCACACAGCAGCGCGTGATCAAACAAAGCGGTTTAGCCTTTCGCGACCTCAGCTTAAGCCGCAAAGGCTAAGCGCAAATAATAAAAAACGGCGCCAACGATGCGCCTGATAAAACTACAACAAATCAACAACTTTGACAGGGTGGCTTATGCTCAGCAAGCGGGAGAAGATCGCGTACGGTCTTGGCGACACCGCCAGTAATATCGTGTTCCAGACGGTCATGATGTTTCTGACTTATTTTTATACCGATATTTTTGGCTTAGCGCCGGCTTATATTGGTTTTATGTTCCTCGCCGTGCGCATTATTGATGCAGTCACAGATCCTATTATGGGCGCCATCGCCGACCGCACCCACAGCAAACACGGTAAGTTCCGGCCTTATATCCTGTGGGGCGCTATTCCTTTTGGCATTTTAAGTGTGCTGGCTTTTACCACGCCGGATTTGTCCGACCAGGGCAAAATGATATATGCCTTCGTCACTTACACGCTGTTGATGCTGGTGTATACCGCGGTGAATATCCCATACTGCGCTTTAGGCGGAGTGTTAACGGCCGATCCGCAGGAGCGGGTGTCGGTGCAGTCGTATCGGTTTGTCTGTGCTTTTATCGGTGGTCTGTTGGTGTCGGCTTTGACTTTGCCGCTGGTAGATTATTTTGGTGACGGCGATAAAGCCAAAGGTTATCAGCTGACTATTCTGCTGATGAGCGTGGCGGGTGTGGTGATGTTTTTACTCTGTTTTGCCGGCACGAAAGAACGGGTGCAGACGGTGGTTGAGCGCAAAACCAATTTCCGCGAGGATTTTAAAGCCTTGTGGCAAAACGACCAGTGGCGGGTGTTATCGGTCGCCGCGCTGTTTTTGTTGACCGGTAACGTGCTGAAAAACACCATGGCGATTTATTACGTTAAATATTATTTGGGCGCGCCGGATGACATCACCTTATTCATTACGCTGGGCATGTTCGGCAGTATGCTCGGGTGCATCGTCGCCAATCCGCTGGCGAAAAAAGTCGAAAAAGTGAAGGCTTACATTGGTTTACAACTGGCGGCGGCGTTTTTCTGTGCGCTGAGTTACTGGATCGCCGCGGATCAGCTAAGCCTCGCTTTTGCCGTCTTTATCGCCTGGAACTTCTGTTTTAATGCGGCCACGCCGTTGTTGTGGGCCAAGATGGCTGATACGGTCGATTATGGCGAGTGGAAAACCGGCATCCGCACCACCGGCATGGTGTATTCGTCGATTATTTTCTTTATTAAACTCGGGCTGGCACTGGGTGGTGCCGCAGCTGGCTGGCTGTTGGCTGGTTATGGTTATCAGGCGGATACGGAGCAAACGGAGACGGCCCGCAATGGCATTTTATTGTCATTCAGCTTGTTCCCGGCTATTGGTTCAGTCATTGTTGCCATCGTGATGCGGCATTATCTGCTGGATACCGCCAAAGTGACGGCAATTCAGGCGGAACTGAAGCAAAGCGCCGGCTAAATTGTCAAAGAGGCACAGCTAAAAAGCTGATACTATTGGGTTTATCAAAGCACAGCTTGGGGGCTCATCACACCGATGGCTACGATTTACGATGTCTCACTGCGCGCCGGCGTGTCGCTGGCGACAGTGTCCCGGGTCATTAACAAAAACAGCAATGTCAGCGAAAAAACCCGGCAGAAAGTGCTGGATGCGATGGCAGAGCTGGATTACCGGCCCAATACCATTGCCCAGTCGCTGGCGTCCAATGTGTCCAATAGTGTCGGTGTGCTGGTATCACAACTGGACGGTCCGTACTACGGCCCGATGATGGCGGAAATTGAAGCCGCACTGCGTGCGCAAAATAAACATGTGATCATCGCAGTAGGTCACAGCGACGCGGCGGTGGAGCAGGACAGCGTCGAGTTTCTGCTGAGTCGCGGTTGTGATGCGCTGATTCTGGATGTTGAAGCGGTGTCGGATGAGTATCTGGTGCAGCTCAGCCAGCGCTCAGTGCCGATTGTGCTGATCAACCGCTACATTCAGGCAATGGAACCACGTTGTATTTACCTCAATAACGAATTAGGCGGTTATCTCGCCACTCGCCATCTGGTGGATTTAGGCCATCGCAGTATTGCTTATATCTCAGGGCCAAAAAATAAACACGACGCGATGGAGCGTTTAGTTGGTCATCAGCGCGCCTTGGCTGAAGGCGGTCTGGTGTATGACCCGGCGCTTTATATCGAAGGTGATTATAAAGAAGAAGGCGGTGAGGCTGGCATGCTGGCATTACTGCAAACCGGTAAGTCGTTTACAGCGCTGGTCTGTGCCAACGACCAGATGGCCTCCGGTGCTATCGCGGTTTGCCTGCAACGCGGTCTGGTGATCCCACGGGATCTGTCCGTCATTGGTTACGACAACATTCCGTTCGCAAAATACATCTCGCCGAAACTCACCACCGTCAATAACCCTATCCATGAAATGGGCAAGATGGCGGCGTTGTGGGTGTTGCGCCATGTGTATGCCGACGACCAGACGCAGGTTCATAACGTGTTTGAACCAGAATTGGTGGTGCGTGGCTCGGCCATTCGCGCGTAATAATACATTTCGGAGCCTTGAACCATGACTGCGTCCCGCCGGTTTACTGCAAGTCTGCTTGCCCTGTTATTGTTTCCTTTCGCCGGACTTGCTGCAGTGCAGGCTGCAACACCCTGGCCGGCCGAGCTGCCACAACAGCCGGTGGAAGTGCGGGACACGGCGATGCTGCAGGTGATTGATGCGGGCGCAACACTGGAGATTTTGTCCAGCGGCCATCAGTGGGCAGAAGGGCCGGTGGCAGAACCCGGCAGCGGCGCTGTGTTGTTTTCTGATGTGCCAAAAAATCAAATCTGGCGCTGGGCGCAAGCCACAGGTGCAACCTTATATCTGAGCCCGTCTGGCGCGACCGGCTATAAGCCATCGGTGCTGAAAGAAGGCAGCAACGGGCTGATTTTTAATAAAAAAGCTGAGCTGGTGCTGGCGCAGCATGGTGACCGCCGGTTGGCAGTGCGCACCGCGCAGCAAGGACAACAAGCGACTTTCCGCACTCTGACTGAGCACTATCAGGGCAGAGCTTTTAACAGTCCAAACGATGTGATTGAACTGAAAGATGGCCGCTATTTATTTACTGACCCACCTTATGGTTTAAAAGACGGCGACCAGTCCACTGACAAACAACAAGCATACAATGGGGTGTATCAGCTCGCGTCCGATGGTGTGGTGAGCCTCATCAGCAGTGTGTTGACCCGGCCAAACGGGCTGGCGGTCTCCGCGGATGAACAGTTTTTGTATGTGGCCAATTCTGATCCCAAGGCGGCGCAGTGGTGGCGTTTTCAGCGCAACAGCAATGGACAATATCAGCATGGCGTTGTATGGCTGGATGTGACCGCAGAAGTGGCCAAAGCCGAAGGCTTACCGGATGGTTTAAAAGTGCTGCCGAATGGCATCTTACTGGCAACAGGGCCTGGTGGTGTGTGGGTTATTAACGCAGATCGGCAAGTGCTGGGACTGATCAAAACCGGCGTGGCGGCGGCTAACGTGGCGCTGAGCCTGGACCGGCAATATCTCTATATCACCGCCAGTCAATATCTGTTGCGGATTAAGCTCAAAACTTAAGCGCAATATTTAATAGGCGACATTTCGCATTGACGCTCTGGTCTGCATGGTTTTTGTCAAGCAACTCTGGCATAGTGCTTTTCAGCTCCGCAGTTGTCAGGGTTTTCGCCGATGCGTCGTTTTTTCTGCACTGTTCTGTTTTTTATCGCAGGCCCTTTGTATGCGGCTGCCACGCTGCAGCTGCTGACCGAACATTTTCCGCCCTATAACTATCAGGATGGCGACCGCATCACCGGCATCAACGCCGAAATTATTCATCGCCTGTGTGAAATCACTAATACAGAATGCGGCATGCAGCTTTATCCCTGGTTACGGGCTTATGAGTATGCATTGCAGAATCCGCAAGGTGGCCTCTTTACCACATCGCGCACGCCGGAGCGACAGGCTAAGTTTCAGTGGGTTGGGCCATTGGCATCGTCCAGAGCTTTTTTATACCGCTTAAAAAGCCGTCCGCAGGTCAATCCCAAGGATTTACAGCAAGCACAGCAATTTGGCATCGCAGTGGCGCGGGGCGACGTTTACGAAGAATTTCTGCTGCAGCATGGTTTTGTCCGCGGCAAAAATTTGTTGGACTTCCCATCAAAGTCTGCACCTATTGCACTGTTTTTACAGGGGAAAGTCGATTTGATTATCGGCTCCGAACTGGTGATGCCGGCCTGGCTGGCGGCGCATCAGGCCAGCGTCGACCAGGTAGAGCCGGTGCTGGAGCTGGAAACCAAAGGCGATAATTATCTGGCGCTGAATCTGGCGGTACCGCCGGCGCAGGTCGACGCCTTACAGCAGGCGCTGGATGAGATGAAACGCAGTGGCGAATATCAGCGCATTGTGGCGCGGCTATTTGTCGAAGCGATGCCGAAAGTACAGGCTAATAAAATTAAAAACTCCGTAAATAACTGAATTGAATTAATTTATTTAATTACGCTGAGATCTGCTGTCATTGAATGCTGACAGTGGTCAAGCGGTCTGTTTTGCCGCTTTGGCCGCGACTTTGATCTATATCAACAAAATCCCCCGCTGTGGCCTTTATCGTGAAGTGGTTATTAAATTTACAATATATTCACTTTTTGGAGCCGACATGCAGCTTAATCCACTGGGTCTGCGGGGCATCGAATTTACCGAATTCGCCGCCGCCGACAGCAGCTATTTACATCAGGTTTTTCAGGCTTTTGGTTTTTCCAGAACCCGGCAGTTCAAAGGGAAAGCCATTGATTATTATCAGCAAAATGACATTCATATCTTATTAAATCGTGAGCGCAGTGGTTTTTCAGCCGACTTCAGTCGCGCCCATGGCCCAGCTATTTGTGCTATGGGCTGGCGGGTTGATGATGCTGTTGCCGCAAGGCGTATCGCGCTGGAGCGTGGCGCCCGTGGCGCAGATCCGGCAGCGACTGACCTGCCATATCCGGCCATTTACGGCATTGGCGACAGCCTGATTTATTTTATTGACCGCTGTCACGCCACAGGTTCGATTTATCAGCGTGATTTTGAGCCACATGATGAACCGGCGATTGTTGAAGATTTAGGCTTCAGCTGTATCGATCATCTGACCAACAACGTGGTGAAAGGCACCATGCAGCATTGGGCAGATTTTTATAAAAATGTGTTTGGTTTCACTGAAGTGCGTTATTTCGATATCAAAGGCCAGCAAACGGCGTTGTTGTCTTATGCATTACGCTCGCCGGACGGCAGTTTTTGCATTCCAATCAACGAAGGTAAAGGCGATGATCGCAACCAAATCGACGAATACTTGCGTGAATACAATGGCCCCGGTGTGCAGCATATCGCTTTTCTGACCGACAACATTCTGGATTCACTCGACAAGCTGGATCATCAGGTGATTGATACGCTGGATATCCATGACGACTATTACGCCAAAGCTTTTGCCAGGGTGCCGCAGGTGCGAGAAGACAAACAGCGGATCCAACAACATCAGGTGCTGGTGGATGGCGATGATGACGGTTATTTGCTGCAAATTTTCACTAAAAATCTGTTTGGGCCGATTTTTGTCGAAATTATTCAGCGCGTCGACAACTTAGGGTTCGGTGAAGGCAATTTCCAGGCGCTGTTTGAATCCATTGAACGCGACCAGCAAAAACGGGGGTTGTTATGACCATGCCTTTAACCAGCAGTATTAAAGTCCGGCAAATCCATCATGTGGCCTATCGTTGCCATGACGCAAAAGAGACAGTGCAATTTTATCATCAGGTGCTGGGCATGAATTTTATGCTGGCCATTGCTGAAGATCAGGTGCCCTCGACCAAAGCGCCGGACCCTTATATGCACGTGTTTTTAGACGCCGGGCAGGGCAATATTCTGGCGTTTTTTGAATTGCCAAATTCACCCAAGATGGGTAAAGACCCACATACACCGGACTGGGTGCAACATATAGCGCTGCAAGTCGAAGATGAGGCTGCCTTACTGGCCGCCAAAACGGAGTTGGAACAACGCGGTATCGCCGTTGTCGGGCCGACCAACCATGAAATTATCCGCTCGATTTATTTCTTTGACCCCAATGGCCATCGCATTGAACTGACCTGTGTCACTGCGACTGCTGCCATGCTGCAACAGCTTGATGCGGTGAAGTGGCAGATGCTGGAGGAATGGTCGCAAACCAAAAAGGCGCCGAAACAGGCGGCCTGGCTGCATCAGCAGGAATTTACCGAACCTGCCTGAATCCCATCATTTAAAACCACAGTTTGAGGCCTTGTACCAGCGCGGGATAAATCTGCTTCCGCGCTTTTCTCGTCAGAAACTGCGCCGGATCAATATTTGCGACAGGCAGAGCTGGCAAAATCATCCATACTGCAATTCGGTGCGTAAATGTTATGGATTTGGGCGCAAACCAAATCCCGACAGCCGTTTCTGCCAAACATTTTTCGACAGCAAACAACAAAAACCTGATATCTACCGTGCAACAGGAGCAAGCAATGTCTCAACTTGATCGTCGTTCCTTTTTAAAACTCTCTTCCGCAACATTAATTGGCGTCACTATGGGCGGCGTCAGCCTCAATGCCGTGGCGCAGGAAGCCGTCAAAGCTGATGATCCGATGGCTGTGGCCATGAAATATGTCGCTAAATCCACCACTGCGGACCAAACCTGCGGCAACTGTATGCATTTTGCCAAAGATGCCAAAGGCGATACCGGCGGCTGTGCTATCTTCAGTGGCAAGTTAGTGGCCAAAGGCGGCTGGTGTGCAGGCTGGATGAAAGCCGCTTAATTGCAATCTGTCACAGCCCGATAAAAAAGCGCCGCCGGCGCTTTTTTTCTGCCGCAAAACCTTGCAGGCAATACCAGACATAAATGCTTTGCTGATCGAACTGCGGTTTAACTGCGTAAAAGCCGCGCTGTTGTGCACAGTCCGCCTCGCCGGAACTGGCTAACTTCTGGCATAATTCAGTGAGCATCTGCTCTGGAGTCTCTATGACGGGAATGGTTTTGATCACCGGTGCGGCGCAGCGGGTTGGGTTACATTGTGCACTGGGGCTGCAACAGGCCGGCTATCAGGTGATTGCGACTTACCGTCAACCAAAAGCCGGCGTGGAGCAGTTGCGCCAGGCCGGGGTTATTTGTCTGGCGCTGGATATTGAGCCGAACAGCGATTTAGCACTGCAGGTTGCTGAAATTGCCGCTGCAGTCCGCAATTTGTGTCAGCAGTATGAGTTGCCACTGCGCGCCGTGATCCACAACGCCTCCAGCTGGGCCGGTGAAGCCGAATCCGATAGCGATTTACTGACGCAGCTTAGAGCCGACGCTGCAGTTTTTGACGAGATGTTCCGCATCCATACCAAATTGCCTTATCTGCTGAGCCGTGCGCTGGCACCGCTGTTAACTGCAGCTCAGGGGCAACTGGCTGACATTATCGCCATCAGCGATTTTGCCGTGAATACCGGCAGCTGTAATCATATGGCGTACGCGGCTTCCAAGGCCGCACTGGAGAATCTGGTACTGTCACTGGCGCGCCAGTTGGCGCCACAAGTGAAAGTCAATGCGATAGCGCCGGCCTTATTGATGTTTAATGACGACGACAGCGCCGAGTACCGCGCTTTTACGCTGAAAAAATCGCTGATGGAAATAGAGCCAGGGCCAGCGGAAGTGCTGCAAAGTATTTTGTATCTGCTACAAAGCCGGTATATCACCGGCCGTGTGCTGGCGCTGGATGGCGGCCGGCATCTGAAGTTGCCCTGACCCCGATGCAGCAGCATGCGCCGCTGCCGCGTATTCAGCGGCCGTATTTTCGTAATGGCCCGCAGCACCGTGCCGGCGCAGATGTCAGTTTTGGCGATATCGTCAAAATCTTTGATTTTCGCCGGATTAAAATCGGCCGCTGGGTTAACGCGATGGAGACCCAGCTGGCGGCTAATCTGTTTTTTGATGCACTATCGGACCTGCAATTGTTATTGCAGGTGCCGCCGCAGGTTATTTCGCTGAATGGTTCACTGGCGCTCAGTTTTGGGATTGGTGGCGAACCCGGCACCTGTGCCTTTTATCAACCACAAGGCCGGTTGCTGGCTTTGTCTAAAAACGCCGGTGGCGGTTCGCTGGCGCACGAGTGGTTTCATGCTTTTGACCACCATATCGCCAGCCGTTTGTGCACCGACGTCAAAGCCACAGCTTTCGCCAGCAGCAGCTGGTTGCATGGCGCAGCCATACAGTCACACCCGCTGAATCAGTTGTTAGCTGCAGGTTTCGCGCATTGTTTGCTTTCGCCGGATGGCGAACAGCCGTCGGCGTATTTTCAGCGTAGTGCAGCCGCCGACCGCAGCAGGGGCACTTTGTACTACGCGCTGCCGGAAGAGCTTTGCGCCCGCGCTTTTGAAAACATGTTGCAGCGCCAGAGTCTGCAAAACAGTTTTTTGGTCAGCGGCACGATCTTCTCATCACGCCGGGGAAAACACAGCACAGAGCCATCACAACTGCAGCTACAACAACAGCATGCGGCGCTGTATCCGGATGCCAATGAAAGCAGTCAGTTAGCGGCTAGTTGGCTACAGTATTTTCAGCGCCTGGGTCAGGCGCTGTCTCGCCCCGCAGTGAATCAGAACGTCCGCTAAAGCTGCCTGGCCAGCAAACTGACATAGTTTTTCATTTTGTGGTCATCCAGATGCTGGCGCAGCGCCGCTTCCGCCTGGTTGGCATCACATAACACCTGGTCCAGCAGCATCAGCCAGCGCGGCGGATTAAGCTGCAGCTGGTCCAAATCATCAAAATAATACAGCTGGCCGCTGTGCCGGTAATCAGGCAACGGCGGCAGTTTGGGCACTATGTCGCGTTGATTCACGTAACGGCGATAAAACGGCAACAGCTGCGCTGTGATGGCCTGACTTAACTGCACATCACCGACTTTAGGCTGGCCAAAAGTCACCACACCGGCAAGTTTGCTGCCGGGTTTTTGACTGAGTTTAAGCGCCAGTAAAATGGCCAGTGCGCCACCTAAACTATGGCCGGTGATCCACAGCGGCCGCTCCAGTCCTGCCTGTGGCTGTTGTTGTTGCAGATCCGCAAGGATAGCGTCGGCCTGAGTACAGAAGCCCTGATGGGCTTTGCTGTTACTACCCAAAGGCCAGTTGACCAGTGGACACTGCGCATCGGTACGGATATCGGCCAGTTTGCCTTCAGTACCGCGGCAAATCAGCACATCATAATCAGCGCCGCGGGCGTACAGATACTGCGTATCCTGTCCGACCGACCTGAGTTGTCCGCTTAGCAGAAACGTCTGCAATTCCAAATCCAGCTGGGGTCCATCCAGATACACCAAATCTGATAACCGCGCGAGTTGTAGGTCCATCGCCGCCAGCGGGTTTAGTTTTTTGCTGGTCGCGACCACTGCACTGCTGTTCATCACAGGTGCTGCGCTGGTTGTATTGCTATCCAGTGCTTCAGCAGCAGCCTCGCTGCTCGCTGCAGTACTTGGCCGGAATTTTTGTTTGACCGCCATCAGTTTCTGCAAAATATCAAACCAGAACGGAGCGCCTAACGATAGAGCGAAGCCGGTCAGCAAATAACCAAACCAGATACCGGGGGCTTGCCAGGGCCAGGACCAGTTGTCCTGATGACCCAGCAATGGCGCGGTTTGCGTCAGTTGTTGCTTCAGGGCCAGCGTGTCCATACATTGGGTTTTGTCTTCCCGGCACAGTTCTGTCGCCAGTTGTGGATTGGCTGCCAGATTTTCCGCCAGTAATACCGCTTGCTGGCGGGCGAGCGGATCTGAGAATAATTTTTGGTACAAGGCGATGGAATCTACATTCATGCCGATGGCGACGACAAGACCAATCACCAATTGCAGGATGCCCAATTTGCGCTTAAACCAGCCGACAGCCCGGTCGCAGCGGTCATTAAACCAGTCCTGGACCAAGTGCTGAAATTGCTTTGGGTCCGCATGCGCTTGTTGCCAGAAATGCAGCAAACTACTGCGGGTAGCTGAATCTGGCAGCTGTTCCAGCCGCTGTTGGATCTCCAGTGGTGATTGACTGAGTTGCGACAGCGGAGCGCCGAGCTGTTGTTCCAACAATACTTCAGTGGCGATATCCGCCGGAATATAAGAGGGCAGGCCAAAACCAAGGCGTAGCCAGAGTTTGCGCACGGCATTACCAGGGGCATCATATTGCATCAGCTGACGGATGCGGGGATGTAAATAAAAGGCTGTGGTGCGGGTTTTGCCGATAAGACCGGTAAACACCTGGCGCAAATTCCGGCCGCGCATACCGGACGCCTGACTAATACCTTCACCAATAGCGGTAACCAATAAACTCAAAGTCAGATAAATTCCGACCAACCCGATAAAAGCATCGAGCATTTCCAGACCAGACATAACCCATTCCCTGTGCCGCTGAACCGATGTTCGAGCTTAGCTGGAATTTATCAGACTGCCCAGTCGGGTTTACAGCGGAAGGCAGACGCCGGGTGACAGCGTCTGTGACAGGTATGCAAAGCCGGATCAGCAGATCCGGCAGCGGAAGTTCCGGCCTTTAATACCGGCACTGATGAGTTTCAGCGCATGTTTGGCTTTGGCCGCAGGCACGGCGACATAAGAGTGAAATTCAGTAACCTGAATTTTGCCAATCTGGTTGCCGTCGATTTGCTGGTCGACCGTCAAAGCACCGACAATATCGCCGGCGCGTAATTTGTGTTTTTTGCCACCGTCGATCCAAATCGCCGCCATCGCCGGGGCACGCGGCGGCCGCTGGCGCAGTGAAGCGTCCGGCAGCGGCAACAGTTGTTCGGCTTGTGGATACAAATCTGCCAGCAATGCACGCTTATAATCGTCAGCCGGGGCCACCAGGCTGACCGCGAGGCCAGAGGCGCCGGCGCGGCCGGTGCGGCCAATGCGGTGCACATGGGTTTCAGTGTCATGCGCCAGCTGCACATTCACCACTAAATCCAGCCCCTGAATATCCAGACCACGCGCGGCGACATCGGTCGCGACCAGCACGTTGGCGCTTTGGTTGCTGAAGCGGATCAAAGTCAGATCGCGGTCACGTTGTTCGAGGTCGCCATGCAGTGCCAGAGCGGCAAAACCCTGATCGGCCAGGTACTGCCACAGCTCATGGCATTCGCGTTTTTGGTTACAGAACAACACGGCAGAGACCGGCTGATGTTGTTTCAGTAACAACTCAACCGCGGCAAAACGCTGTTCCGGGCTCACGGCATGAAATTGTTGCTCGATGGCGGGTTTGTTGTCGGCAGTTTCTATCTGCACCCGCGCTGGCTGTTTCAGGTAACGGCTGGCCAGCTGTTCAATTTGTTTGGGGAAAGTGGCGCTGAATAACAGCGTCTGGCGGCTCGCCGGTGTCTGCTGCACTATGGCATCTAAACTTGGCGCAAAGCCCATTTCCAGCATGCGGTCGGCTTCGTCCAGCACCAGCAGGTTCAGATCCTGCAGTTGTAACGAGCCTTTTTGCAGATGTTCTTCAATCCGGCCCGGCGTGCCGACAATGATGTGGGCGCCGTGTTCCAGGCTACCCAGTTGCGGCCCAAACGGTACACCGCCGCATAAGGTCAGCACTTTAATATTGTGAATGGCCCGGCCTAGCTTGCGAATTTCGCTGGCGACCTGGTCAGCCAGCTCGCGGGTTGGACACAACACTAGGCTTTGAATGCGAAACCGTTTGACGTCGAGTAACTGCAACATGCCAAGGGCAAAAGCTGCTGTTTTACCTGAGCCTGTCTGCGCCTGTGCAATCAAATCCTGTCTGGCCAGGATCAGCGGCAAACTAGCCTGCTGCACTGGCGTCAGGGTAGTGAAACCAAGGTCGTTGAGGTTTTGTTGCAGTTCAGGTTTCAGCTGGATGTCGGTCGGATTCATCGGTCACTCGGCGCAGGGAAAAGAGCGGCGCAGTGTATAGATTTTCACCGCCGGGTCAATGTTTTTCGGCGGTTCCGGTTTCGTATATCCGGCTGGATGCGTGGGGTAGCGACACCATCAGTATTGTGTGTTTTGTCCTTAGCCGGCTTTTAAGAAGCGAAAAACACTGCTGTAATACAAATCTGGCTGATCCAACCAGCCATAGTGCGCACATTGCGGCAACAGCACTAGCTTAGCATTGGAAAAACTGCCGGCAATAGTTTGCGCGGTCTCAGTGCTGATAATGTCATTTTCGCCCTGTAGCACCAGCACTGGCGCGTTGAACTGCTTGAACTGTGCTTTGAGGTCAAAATGGTTTTTTTCCAGGTCGGCAAACATCAGCTGATTGATCGTCAGATTAACGACTTTTAGCCGGGCAGCAATCAGCGGTGCTTTGCTTTTGTCGACGACATAAGCGCGGGCCCGCAGCTGCGCCAATGTGTCCCGGGTACTGTCCGAATCGTCACCGCTGCGCTGACGCAGCTGATACATCTGCAATCGGATTTGTTCCTGCAGACTCAGATTGTTTAACAGCCGTTCGGCGATCTGGTCGCGAAACTGTAAATCCAGGCCACCCGACGATGAAAAAATCAGTTTGCTGATATATTGCGGATATTTCGCCGCATAAGCGGCGCCCAGCATGCCGCCAAAAGAGTGGCCCAGTACCACCCATTTCTCGATGTGCAGTTGTTGGCGCAGCTGTTCGATATCCTGCACCATCAGTGCTAACTGGATGGTTTCGGCATTAATACTGGCTAGCCTGGAGTGACCAGTGCCACGCTGGTCAAACAAAATGGTCTGATAACCTTGTGCCGCGATGGTTTTTGCCACAGCTTCAAAGCCGGCACTATCCAGGCCTGGGCCGCCATTGATGATCAACACCGGGGTACCGCTGCCAAAAGTCTGGTAATAAATATTGCCGGCATAACCGGACTCTGCCTGCGCCACAGCGGCGAAACTCAGCAGCAATAAGACTAAGCCACGTTGGATGTAACTTATGAGAATAGAGACCACCGACGGAACCTCAGCACGATCATCATTAAAACCGGCATTACGTTAGCAGGTTCGCCACATACTGGCAGCGGTTTTGCGGGAATGGCTTTGTAACAGAACTTGTCTGTCTTCAGTTAGCTTTGGCTGCAGGCAAAAAAAAGCCCCCGAAAACGGGGGCAAAGAGCGGGTGTCGAGTTGCTCAAGGGTCTTACTAACGGAACATGAACTGGAAAACGTCTAACGATAAAACTTGGTTACTCATCGCTGTTCATAAAACCCAGCAGCTGCAGCAGGCTGGTGAACAGGTTAAAGATAGAGACAAACAAACTGACTGTAGCCATGATGTAGTTGGTCTCACCGCCATGCACAATCTCACTGGTCTGATACAGGATCATGCCGGACATCAGCAGCACAAACATTGCAGATACCGCCAGGCTTAAGGCCGCAATTTCAAAAAAGACGGCACCCAGACCGGCCAGAAAAGCGACCAGGATGCCGACGGTTAGGAAACTGCCCATAAAACTGAAATTGGTTTTCTTCACTAACGCGTAGGCTGACAGCGCGAAGAAGATGGCCGCAGTGCCTGCCATCGCCAGCATTACAATCTCACCACCGTTTGGCAGCGCCAGATACCGGTTGATGATAGGGCCCAGGGTGTAACCCATAAAGCCGGTCAGACCGAAGACACCGACCAGACCCATAGCGCTGTTGCGGAATTTGGTGGTGAAAAATAACAAACCAAAATAACCCACCAGTGTGATCAAAATGCCTGGGTGCGGCAGATTCATACTGGCGCTGATGCCAGCTGTGACAGCACTGAATGCCAAAGTCATCGCCAGCAAGGAATAAGTGTTACGCAGAACTTTGTTGGCCTGTTCGACGCCGAGAGCGCCGCTGTAGGCCTGTTGATGATATGTCGTCATATGCACTCCGGATTAAAAGTCACTGTTGCCAGCTGATTTAAACTGACTGCATTAAAACAAAGATTGTGTCATTCGGTAAAATCGAATATATCTAATAGCAAATCAGTTTTTAACTTACATGGTGAGTGCATGACACCGGTCAATTTTAATCAGCTGTATTATTTTTATCTGGTAGCAAAAGAGGGCAGTATCGCCAGAGTCAGTGAACAGCTGCATGTCACAGCACAAACCATTAGTGGTCAGCTGGCCGCTTTGGAGCATAGCACCGGGACGGCGTTGTTTGTCCGCAATGGCAAAAAATGGGGCCTGACTGAACTGGGTCGTGTGACTTATCGTTATGCGGAAGACATTTTCCGTTTAGGTGATGAACTACGTGCAGTGCTAAAAGGCAACCACGGCGTGCAATGGCAGACGTTTACCGTTGGTGTGACCGATGTCCTACCCAAGGCCTTTATTTATGAAATGTTAAAGCCGGTGTTTACTTTGCCGGAGCAACTGCGGCTGATTTGTGTCGAGGGTGAACAAAGTCAGTTATTGGCAGATTTAGCGCTTAATAAACTGGATTTAGTACTGACAGATCAGCCGCTGTCGCCGTCCAGTCCACTGAAAGCTTATAGTCATCAGATCGTCGAATCCGGCACCAGTTTTTTTGCCAGTCCACCACTCGCGACCAGATTAAAAGCCGTCAGTTTTCCGGCCTGTTTACATCAGCAGCCGTTGTTGTTGCAAAGCAAAAGGTCGATTATCCGTCAGCGGCTGGATGCCTGGTTTGCGCAATGCGCAGTCAGTGGGCAGATCATTGCTGAGTTTGATGACAGCGCGCTGATGAAGGCTTTTGGTCAACAGGGACTTGGTATTTTTTCCGCGCCGAGCCTGATTGAAGAGGCGATTTGCCGCCAATATGAAGTCGAGGTGATCGGTCGCACTGATCAGGTGAAAGAAGTGTTTTATGCAATTTCGCCGGAGCGTAAATTAACGCATCCGGCGGTATTACAGCTGGTGCAGGCATTGGCACAGGGCGGTTAGTGTGCAAATCGGCCGAGTTGCTGCTGGGTTTCTGCTGTGGCTTTTAATAAAGTCTGGCCGGCGGTTTCAATCGATGACATTTGCTGATAAGCGCTGGTAGTGCCTTGCTCAATGGCGCTTAAATGCTGGTGCGTTTGCTGATAACTTTGCTCCAGATCTAATACTGAGCCAGTGATCTGCTGCACACCTTGTTTGGCCTGGCTCAACTGTTGTTGCAACTGGGCAAATTCACTGGCCGTCATGCCAATCGATTGTTGGGCCTGACCGGCCTGCTCGTTCAGTCGCTCTGATTCGGCGCGGGTATCGCGCACCAGTCGCTCCATATCATTGAGGAAGCCGGAAATTTGCCGGGTTGCTTCATTGACCTTCGCCGCCAGGGTGCGGACTTCGTCAGCAACGACTGCAAAACCGCGGCCGGCGTCGCCGGCCCTTGCCGCTTCAATCGCAGCATTAAGTGCCAGCAGGTTGGTCTGATCCGAGAAGTTCTCTACCATTTGCAGAATTTGTCGCACATTTTCTGAATTTTTCTGCAGCCCTTCGACTGTCGCACCAAAGGTTTCCAGCAACTGAACTATGCCGGATAACTGCGTTGAAATGGCCTGCATGCCGCTACTGGCGTCCGCGGCTTTGGTCACTGTGGTCTGGGCAATCTGATTCATCTGGTCACCGGTGCTGACAATGGCAGCCAGCTGGTCCAGCACATGGTCGCTTTCACTGCGGATTTTTTCGCTGCGCTGCTCGGTTGCCTGCAGGTGGCTACGGGTAGTTTTGACCGCACTGCTGACTTGTTCGTTAATCTGGTGGGTATGTTGGGCCTGCTGATGTAACTGAGTGAGCAAATCGGCGAGCTGGCTGACAAACTGGTTGTATTCTTCAGACAAGGTCCGAAACTCGTCATAAGTAAAAGCGGGCAGCCGGTGATTTAAGTCTGTGCCGTTTTGATTGGCTTTTTGTAGCGCCTGCACCAGTGCCTGCACTGGCCGCACTATCAGGTAAATCAGATAACCGATGGTAAATAAAAATGCCGCAGTCCCCAGCAGTAGTGTGGTCCACCAGGCACTGCTGGCACCGCCGGTATCCGGATAAGCAAAATACAGTGCCAGCCAAAAAATAATGGTTAAAAAACCGATGTTACCGATGATTTTTTTGCTGAGACTATCAAAAAAGGTGCGTTCTACCGTGGTATACAGACTTGAAAACCAACCCATGCCGGACTCCCGCTAACTGATTGTGGCTGTTGCAGAATCTACCATAGCAAAGTTTCAGCAGTTTGCGGTAAATCAGCCTTCGCTATGATTGGCCATAAATTTGCGACAAAAAAAGGCTGCCCGGGGGCAGCCTGATTCAGTTGGACCATCAACATTTAGATTTTATTCAGAGACGTTCCAGCACGGCCTGAGTAAAATCTGTGGTGCCGTGTGTACCGCCGAGGTCGCGTGTGGTGCGGTCGCCGCTGGCGATCACATCTGTCACTGCGGCCAGAATGCGCTGCGCTTGGTCTTTCATACCGAGATATTCCAGCATTTGGATCGACGCCAGGATCACTGAACTTGGGTTGGCCAGATTTTTACCGGCGATATCCGGCGCACTGCCATGCACTGCTTCGAAAATTGCACAATCTTTGCCGATGTTGGCGCCAGGTGCCATACCCAGACCACCGACCAGACCGGCGCAGAGGTCAGACAGAATATCGCCAAACAGGTTGGTGGTGACAATGACATCAAACTGCTGCGGGTTCATCACCAGCTGCATGCAGGCGTTATCAACGATCATTTCAACTGTTTGAATATCCGGGTAACGGGCGGCAACTTCCCGCGCGGTCTTCAGAAATAAACCTGAGGTTGATTTCAGGATATTGGCTTTGTGGACAATAGTGACTTTTTTGCGTTGCTCACGACGGGCCAGTTCAAAAGCAAATTCAACGATACGCTCTGAGCCTTCGCGGGTGACGATGCTCATCGCTTCCGCTAATTCACCGTCGTTTTTGACAACCTGCCCAGCGCCTGAGTACATGCCTTCAGTGTTTTCACGCACTGTGATGATATCGATATTCTCGTAACGCGCTTTGGTGCCTTTAAAAGAGATCACCGGGCGCACGTTGGAATACAGGTTGAATTTCTTGCGTAAGGTCACGTTAATTGAGGTGAAACCTTCGCCAACCGGCGTCGTCAGTGGGCCTTTTAAGGTAATTTTGTTACGGGCAATGGCGTCCAGCGTGGCTTGCGGCAGTAATTCGCCAGTTTTCTCCAGCGCCGTCAGGCCGGCATCGACATATTCGTACTGAAAATCACATCCAACTTTGTCCAGAATCGCAATAGCGGCATCGACAATACTTGGGCCAATGCCAT
The DNA here is from genome assembly GCF_964031785.1 of Rheinheimera texasensis. Taxonomy (GTDB): domain Bacteria; phylum Pseudomonadota; class Gammaproteobacteria; order Enterobacterales; family Alteromonadaceae; genus Pararheinheimera; species Pararheinheimera texasensis_A. The sequence continues at coordinate 281,822 of NZ_CAXIRE010000015.1, read as the reverse complement.
CGCCTTTGATGACAGTAATAACTTGTGCGCTCATAGCTAACCTTCGTGGTGGATTTGGCTGAAATAAATGCAGGAGTCTTGGGCTCTGCTGAGCCTCTGGTCTGAGGTCTGGACTCCGGCGGAACGGCGCGACTATAGCATTTTTCGTTATTCGTTACCAGAATGGCAAGGCAGTGGAGCTATAAGTCGTATTTATAATGGATATAGCGGAAAATGATGAAAGAAAACTACAGTTTGGGCTGGAGTGGCCAAAATGCGGTACAATGTTGCGTCAGTTGCTGCAACCATTCGCTTAATGGAATTGCAGGTAAATCAAGGGCATGGCGTGCATTTTTATAAAGTGCCTCAAGCTGTGCCGGTGCTGTGGTGCTGCCAAAAAAGTACAGTTCGGTCAGGGTCCAACTCAACTGAATTAACAGTTGAGCACTTTGCTGCTGGCTGTAGTCGGCTTGCAGGCCGACCGGACTGCGAAATTGCAGCACAGCGTCCTGCCAGAGCAGGCCAAAGCCGGTGGCGGCCAGCAACTGAGCTATTTGTTGCAGACTGTCGGGCTGTTGCCACAGCAGTTTGCGGCATGCCGTGGCCAGCGACTGTGCGGGCCGGGCATCGCGATGCAGTGGTTGATGCCGGAGTTCATCATGCTGTTGTAGCTGCAGGCTGACACAAGCCGCCATTAACCGGCTTTGCGGCACCGATAAATCCAGAGTTTTGGTCTGTTGTGCCAACAACCCCAGTGCTTGCTGTAACACTTGTTCCAGCTCTTTGAACCATTCCCGCCAGGGTTGGGCACATAAGGCTGTTTGTTGTGCCAGCCAGGATTGGCGCAACAACAGCGGTAATTGTTCAGTACCGATCAATGCCAGTGCATGCCGCACATCTGTGATGACGCTCTGCTGACGGCTTAGTTGTGACGCCGCCTGGCATAACAACTGGCAAAAGGCAGGGTGGCTTTGCAGAAAACTGACCTGACGGCTGACCGGCCATTCCGGATTGAGTTGCTGGATCAATGCCAAAGACATAGGTTCCGGATCAGCGGTTTCCAGCATGTCGCGTGCTTGCCGCACTAAAAGTGTTAACCAGGCCGGATCACGGCAGACTTTGGGGGGTAACAGCTGCAGGCCGGATCCTGTCAGTTCTGTTGGAGCTGCACTAAGGCTTTTTAAATTCAGGTCAAACAAATAACCTTTTAAATCCGGTTCGGCTTCGGTGATAAATGCCACGACACCGATGCTGTCGCTACAAAAACGGCCGAGCTGATGCAATGCCGCGCCGCTATGACTCAGCAAGGTCAGTAACTGCTGGGTCAGTGGATTTGCCTGACGCCACTGCTGGCGAAACAGTGTTTCAAACCCGATCTTACCGGCGGTATCAGGCGCGACCAGAGGCGAACTGAGTTGATAGACCAGCACCAGGACTGCTGCCAGCGGGTTCTGCTGCCAGATCGGGACCTGTTGGCGTAACCGGCAACAGCTGGCAAAGAGTTGCAGCCAGACGGCAGGTAACTGCTGCTGATGACGCCGCACTGTTAACAGCCATGGGTCTGCAAACAATTGTGGCTGGGCAAAGTCTTTACTGAACATGTCCGGCGTCAGACCGCTTAACGCGGCAAAACTGGCACTGAGCAACTGTTCCTGCAGCGCCAGCGGCCAGCGACCATGTTGCGCCAGCGTCAGGATCAGCACGGCCTGTTTCATCGCTAAATTCGCAATAGGCGGATGACCCGCAGAGGAGAGGGCTAACTGAGCCTGCAGCAACGCCGGCTGCTGTTGATAAAGCTGACAGAACTTTGGCGCTATCTGTTCACAGGCGAGTTGAAAGCGGCCAGTGCTGAGCAGCGTCTGCGCCTGCGGATACAAGCGTTGCAGGTACTGATATAGACTATTTAGCTGCTCGACGGCCTGACTCATTTTGTTCAGGGCCTGGCCGGTTGAGATTGGCGGAATTGTTGCAGCGCGGTATCACCGACCGCAATGAGCCGGCGGTTCAGATAAAGCAGCGCGGTACATTCGGTTTTCGTGGTAATGCCGTCGGATATGTCTCTTTGCGTGCGGTAATAGGCCAGCTGATACAGATCGGCGCCCAGTTGATAGGCTTCAGTGATATCGGGTCCACCGAGTTTTTGTCTGATTTGATCCTGAGTCACTGTGGAGTTCGGTGCTAAGTTGCTGATAAATTTTCGGTTATAAGCTTCGCGATCGGTCCAGGCCATAGAATCCGGATCATCCTGATAGATATTAAGTGCCAACCAGGTTGCCAGCGGATAGAACGCTACCAGCAAAGCCGCGAGCAATCCCCAACGCAGATACATTTTCATCACGGCACCACCGCGATTGGGTAACCAGCAATCAGAAGCAAACATTTTCCTGCTGTTTCAGTTGTCATGTGTAGACCTCCCATACAAAAAATCTGCCAAGTTGCATCATGCTGTCTCAGCATTACTGTGATCAGCACATAAAGCGGCGCGAAGCCCGGGCAATAACCAATATACAGGGGCCACAGCACTCCGGCGCGTTAATACGCCGGAGTGGAAGCTTCAAACGACGGGTGCTTTGTTTAGCGGCTGATTTGATAGCAGGGGATATATTTACTGCCGGGCAGTTTCATCCGCCCCTGTGCCACGAAGGCTTCCAGCAGGTTGTCCATCAGTTCCATCAGTCCTGGCTCACCGGACAGGATAAAAGGACCGTGCTTGCTGATAGCTCTGATGCCTTCATCTTTAACGTTCCCAGCGACGATGCCGGAAAATGCCCGCCGCAGATTGGCTGCCAGTCGGGCTTTGTCCTGCTCAAGATGCAGATTCAGACCCGCCATATTCTGGTGGGTTGGCGCAAACGGATGTTGGAAGTCATCATCGATTTGCAGTGTCCAGTTAAAATGATAGGCATCGCCGACAGATTTACGGTACTGACGAACATTCTGACAGCCTTGTTTCAGTTTTTGTGCAACCGCCACCGGGTCATCAATGATCACTTCAAACAAATCCAAAGCGGCTTTGCCCAGAGTTTTTTCGATAAAACTTTGTAATTCAGTGAAATAAGCAGCGCTCTGTTTCGGACCTGTCAGGATCACCGGTAAAACCTGCTGGCGGTTTTTCTCGTGCAGCATGATCCCAAGCAAATACAGCAATTCTTCCGCAGTCCCTGCGCCACCTGGGAAAATAATAATACCGTGGGCGGAGCGGATAAAAGCTTCCAGCCGTTTTTCGATATCCGGCAGGATCACCAGCTCATTGACGATAGGATTTGGCGGTTCGGCGGCAATGATGCTGGGTTCGGTTAGCCCCAGGTAACGGCCTGTGCTGATGCGTTGTTTGGCGTGACCAATAGTGGCGCCTTTCATCGGGCCTTTCATCGCGCCGGGGCCACAACCGGTACAGATATCCAGCCCACGCAGACCAAGCTGATATCCCACTTCTTTGGTGTACTTGTATTCAGTTTCGTTGATGGAATGTCCACCCCAGCACACGATCATATTTGGTGTTGCACCTGGAGCTATGACCTGAGCGTTGCGCAGAATATCAAACACGGTATGGGTGATGTGTTCGCTGTTATGCAAATCCAGCCGTTTTTCGTCAGCGCCCAGGCGAGTATGATAAAACAGAATGTCGCGTAGCACTGCGAACAAATGCTCATGGATGCCTTTGATCAATTCGCCATCCACAAAAGCGCCGGCCGGCGGGTTAAACAGCTCAATTTTGATGCCACGTTCTCTGGCAATTAAATTCACTGCGAAGTCTTTAAACTGGTCATAGATCTCAGCAGAACTGTCGGTATGACTACCAACATTCAGCACGGCGAGGCAACAGTTGCGGAATAATTTAAAAGTTTCACTGTGGGCATGTTGCTTCAGCTGATCAACTTCCAGCTGTGACAACAAATCCATCGCACCTAACGGGTTTAACTGTACATGCATCTTGCTCTCCTTGGACGGCACGGGGACCTGCATGGCGGGTTCAGGATTTCAGCACGACCTGATCACGCCCCTGACGTTTGGCGTCGTATAGCGCTTCATCGGCACGGTCAAAGGCTTCACGCCCTTCATCTGTCGGCTTGAGTTGGGTGGCCCCGAATGATATTGAGATAACAACTTTGGTATCTTTGAATTTAAACGGAATGCGTTTTATTTTTTCCCGTAACACATTCAGCGGGGTTTCCAGTTGCTCCAGCGGCGTATCCGGAAACAGCAAAATAAATTCTTCGCCACCATAACGGGCAATAAAATCAGCTTCCCGCATGCTTTGTTTCAGCGCTTTTGCGATGACTTTCAAAGTTTTGTCGCCAGCACTGTGACCATAAGTGTCATTAATCGTTTTAAAGTGATCGACGTCCGCCAGTACGATAGACAGCGGCGTGTTATAACGCCGGCTGCGTTTAAGTTCCAGCTCAAAGCGTTCATCAAAAGCCGCGCGGTTAGGTAACTCGGTTAACGCATCCTGCAAGCTGCGGAATTTCTGTTCTGCCAGGCGCTTTTTGAACTGGCGGGCTTCATCTTCCAGTTCTTTTAAGCGGCTATCCATTTCTTTGACAGAGACCAGCAGAATTTCACGCTCTTGTCTTTCAAGACTTTCCTTGTCTTTCAAAGAGTTGCTTAGCGTATTTAATTTATCAGTGACCAATAGCTGTAATTGCTCCAGCGAAGTGGCAGATTGCGTGTCGTGGCTTAACATACTGATTTGTTGCTCAATCTGTTGATTAAGCTGTGCCATCTTTTCGCGGATGTTATTGGTCGATTTCAGTGACGACACCAGCGAGTTTTGTACGCTGTTCAGTGCATCATTGAGTTTCAGCAGGAAATGCTGTGCCGACTGCCGCTCTTCATTGATGCTGGAAATGATGATTTCGATGGTACGCAGGCAGGCTTCCAGCAGTTTTTCGATACTGAGGTCGCCGAGCAGGCTGATCCGAATCGCATTAATAGCGTTAGCATATGTGCCTTCAAATGCCAGTTCACTGAGCAGATTAGTCAGTTCTACCGAGATCTGCCGGCAAATGACTTCATAGCGGGTACTGTCGCTAATCTCCTGTAAATCCAGACTTTGTTTGGCATTTAATGCCAGTTGGTACAGTTCGGTCAGATGCGTTAAGTGCGGAATGTAGGCATGAATGGTTGGTGCAGGTTCTTCGACCCGTGATAACAAATCCCGCAAATCACGTCTGAGCTGATTAGGCAGACCCCGTTGCTTCTGCAGCAGTTTTCCGGCCTCACTGATGGTGAGTTGTGCTTTGCGAACTTCTTGTTGTTGCCGGCTTTCCAGGGTTTTCAGATGTTCTGTTGTCGCATCAATTTGCGGTAACAGTTTTTCCAGATCTGTACCATTCCCCAGTTGTTGCCGCAAACGCGCGAGGCGGTTGTCCAGTTCAACATCAATACCTTTGCACACCAGCGACAATCTGGCGACAAACTGCGTCAAAATGACAAATTGACTCTCGTAGGTGTCTTCCAGCTGCTTGCGGGCTTTCACGGCAGTGGCCAGTTGTTGTTTCAGAGATTGTTCGGAATCCACGACTCAGATGTTCCCGTCAGTATCGGCGAAGAAGGCTGGGCTAAGTATATCGCTTATGCGCAAAAAGCACAGTCAAAAATAAGCAGGTTCAGAGCTGGTTTGCCCTCTGGTTTTTTTCGCAGATTCAATATGTTGTTTTTACCGGTAGCTGATGAGTTGTGTTCTGCATTGACTATCTTTCGAAACGAAACATGTAAGTGGCAGAAATAAATAAAGCCGGGACTCTGCAGTCACCGGCTTTATTCATCTCGGCTGTTCGATGACAGCACGAATTATTTTTTTGTCAGATAGTAGGGTAACCAGGTTTGCTCTTCAGCAGCGGTAAGCATGTTCATAACAACTTTCCTGTATCAGCATTAAGTCAAGCATTCGGTTGGGTTGATGTGTCTGGCACCAACGGATTTCATTTAATCATATTTCGATTCGAAAGTAAAAGTTATTTTGTAATATTACATGTTGGGTTACAAAAGTTTTGGCAGTGAAATTTGCCACCTTCAACGCAAAGGGCTGGTTTCGTGCGGTTTTATTGCTTAGGCTGGGGAAAAAACGGAGTCTTTATGCGCTATTTTGCTTTTTTAGTATTGTTGTGTCCTTTATTCGCCAGCGCCGCTGTCGATTATCAGATCAGTATTACAGAGCCTGATCAACATCTTGCCGACGTCACCATCCGCTTGCCTGCAACGCAAGCCGGCCCATTTGACCTGAAACTACCGGCCTGGCGCAGCGGCAAATATCAAATTCTTGATTTGGCCAACGGCGTGCGCCGCTTTGAAGCGCGTTTAGTGGATGGCGCACCGCTGCAGGTAGAAAAAACCGAAAAAAGCACCTGGCAATTGCAAGTGCCGACGGCCGGGACTATCGAGGTGCGCTATCAGGTTTACGCCAACGAACTCAATCAGCGTACCCGACATATTGATGACACTCATGCTTATATCAATGCGTCGGCTTACCTGATGTACCACGAAGCGCAGCGCAAAGAACCGGTGACTGTCAGTTTGCAGGTGCCGGCGAACTGGCGCAGTACCTCCGGCATGACACGGACCGGCGCGCACAGTTTTCAAGCGGCAGATTATGATGTGTTAGCCGATTCGCCGATTGAAACCGGCATCCATCAGAGTTTCAGTTTTAAAGCTGATGGCCGTGACTATGAAGTAGTGTTCTGGGGACAGGGCAATTTCGATACGGCGCAAACCGTCAAAGATCTGCAGAAAATTGTCATGCAGGCCAGCAGCATCTGGCAGGGTTATCCGTACCAGAATTACCTGTTTATCGTGCATGCCGCGACGGGCGCGCGGGGAGCCACTGAACATCTGAACTCGACGGTGATCCAACGTGATCGTTTCAGCTTCCGCAAACGTGAACATTACCTGGAATTCCTGTCGACTGCGGCGCATGAGCTGGTCCACACCTGGAACGTCAAAGCCTACCGGCCGGCAGAGTTGGTGCCGTACGACTATTTGCAGCCGAACTACAGCAAACTGCTGTGGATCTCGGAAGGCTCCACCAGTTATTTCCAGAATCAGTTGCTGTTGCGGGCCGGCCTGATGACGCCGCAAGAGTTTTATACTGACCTTGCCAAGCGCTTAAAACGGTTTGCCCGCACACCAGGACGTGAAATTCAGTCCGTGGCGCAAAGCAGTTTTGATAACTGGATTAGTCTGGGTGGTGACCATGCGGATAATTTCAGTGTGAACATTTACAGCGAAGGTTATCTGGTTAGCTGGATGCTGGACAATTTCCTGTTAAGCAACAGTGGGTTAAAGGCCAATTACCGCACTTTACACAATGAGTTATATCAGCGTTTTGGTAAAACCACCGCTTTTACCGCTGCTGATGTGCAGCAGATTGCGCTGGATTTAACCGGAAAACCGCTGCAAGAGTTCTGGGCCGCGCAGGTGGAAAGCCCGCTGGAACTGGACGCTGACGCGCTGCTAAAAGCGGCGGGTCTACAGCTGGTCAAACCCAAATCTACTGAACCCTTCAGTGGGCTGACGGTGCAGGCGCAGAAAGACCTGGCTGAAGTGACCAAAGTCGAGCGCGGCTCGCCGGCCTGGTTAGCTGATTTGTCAGTCGGCGATCAGATCATCGCAGTCAACGGCTTGCAGCTGCAAACAGAACTGGCGGAACGGTTAAAAGATTTCCCGGCTGGCAGCGCTGTGACCTTGACGCTGTTCCGCGATGGCCGGTTGCTGGAACGCCAGCTGACACCGCAGACGCAGCCGGCCGGCAACTGGCAAATTACGCCAGTGGCCAAACCCAGCCGTCAGCAAAAAGCGTATTATCAGGCCTGGCTTGGCATGGATTTACCGGCGGCCAAATAATCGAGAAGACAACTGAAAAAGCCCGCGCAGCGGGCTTTTTGCTATGCAGAATCCAGAATGTTATTGCCGGGTCAGGCGAATATTCGGCGGTGTGTAGGGAATGCTGCTTCGCAGTGGATTAATATCCAGGCCACCACGGCGCGTATAACAGGCATATACCGCCAGAAATTCGGGTGTCGCCAGACGCCAGATATCGGTATAAATGCGTTCTACACATTGCTCATGAAATTCATTGTGCTGACGGAAGCTAATCAGGTATCTGAGCAGGCTTTCGTGGCAAAGGGCCGGGCCTTTGTAGTGGATATACACGCTGGCCCAGTCCGGCTGCGAGGTGATCAGGCAATTTGATTTCAGCAGATGAGAATGTAATTTTTCTTCGACAATGTGGCCGGGCTCGGCCAGCCGCAATAATGCACCGTCATACTGATATTGGTTGATTTCGATATCCAGCTCGTCGATACAACGCCCCGGGATCCAGGTTGGCTGAAACGCCACCAGTTCGTTGACATGATGAATGGTCACGGCCACAGGCTTGCCGGCGCAGGCGGACAAATCCTGCTGCATGGTTTGATAAACCTGGCTGATATCCCGGAAGCGGGTTTGGTTAAAACTATTTAAGTACAGCTTAAAAGATTTGGACTCAATCAGGTTATCCGAGTCAAAAGGTACTGTCACCGTCAGCAAAGCCACCATGGGTTTACCTTTGCTGTTAAGCCAGGACAATTCATACCCGTGCCAGACATCATGACCGACAAATGGCAGCGCTGCATCCGCCGGCAGGCCTATCGCATCGCGCGCCAGCTGGCGGGGCACCGGTTGCAACAAGCCGGCATCATATTGATCGGCATAAGCCGTCACTTTGCCAAGGCTCAGATGGGCCAGGGCGGCTTCAGTTTGTTTTGTCATGATAGATCCGAAAAGCATAAAATGATCAGAAGGCAACTTTGCCCAGTTTATCACAGGAAGCGTATATCGATGTCCGAGTTACAGCAGCAGTTACTGCAATTGGCACAACAATCCGAGGCTTTGGCACGGCAACGCGGCGAACAATGGCAGGCCTGGGCCGATCCGGCCGAATTATCGCCAGCACAGTTTGGCGAAGTCACCGACGAACAAGTCGCCTGGTGGCCGGTCGCGCAAACGCAGCCGCTTGATTTTGCCGGTATTGAACAAGGCCTGGATCTGCCGTTGCATCCATCCATCAAAGAGTTCTACGCCACATTGTGGGGAGCAGATCTGCCGGTGGCTCATCCACGTGGCCCTGCCAGTCTTTTGTTACTTTGGCATCCGGGCGATTTTGTCCGCTTACAACAGAACTTAATCGCCCATGTGCTGATGAAGCGCCGGCTGAAGCAACGGGAGACGTTATTTTTTGCCGTGACCGACGAGGAAGATACGATGTTGTCGGTGCTCAACAGCAGTGGTGAAGTTTTTCTGGAACACACCGGGCAGGAAGTCAAACAGCTGCTGGCGCCAGACTTATTGAGCTTTTTGCGCCAGCTGCAGCCTGCTTGAAACAGCAATTATCCCTGACAATGCCACGCGATGTTGCTGACCAGCAAACAGCGGTCACAGCGAAAGTCAAAGCGTTGATGCCAGGGGTCGGACAGTAGCCAGTCATCACCACATCCCGGACAGCGGCGTTGTTGTTCTGCTGCACAGTCAGTGCTGCTGCCCCGATACAAAGCGTAATACACCGGTTTAGCGATGCGCTGGCTGATACCACGGGCAAAAGCGCGGCCCTGACGGTTAAGCTGACTACCAAAATTTTGCAATGCGCGTTCAGCGGGTTTGAGCAACACACTGTTCTGCTGCATCTGAACTTCGTCCAGCGCCTGATATTGCAGCTGCCAGCGGATCAAATCCTCAAAACCGGAGCTTGTGCCAAAATGGTACAAGGGCACAGGCGCAAAATGCTCGGCACAGTAAAGCACTGAATTCATTTGGGCAAAGCGGCAATACAGGATGTATTGCTCTGCGCTCGGGCAGGGATCGGTGTGATTCGACATCAGGTCGACACCGGCGATTTCTGCTTTCGGATACGCCAGCCCCGCCTGCTGCAATGCGTGCAGCGCTTGCCGGCCTGCATCGCTGTGATGGGCCATCAACAGTGCATCCTGAGCAGGAAGCAAAACCCGGCTGACAAAATGATCCTGCTGCAGCACAGTCGGAAATTCGCGGCCAAGGATCTGGCCCTGAAAAATCAGCGCTTCCAGATAACGACGAATGGCCGCTTCGGCGGCGTCATAGCTGGTATCACCGATGACCCTGAACGCTAAATCCGCGGCGAACATCAGTTTTTGCTCTGTAACAGCTGCAGGATTAAATCCAGCTTGTGTTCGAGCCTGTCGATATCGGTCTGCCAGTCTGGTGTCGCGTTGGTTGTCGGTAGTGCTGCTGCGGTTGCCGGTTGCTCCGGTCCTTGTTGGATTGGACTGCCTTGTGCACGCCAGCTTTGGTAAGCGCTGAACAGTTCACTCGGGTTGATTCCACCACCTAAACGGGCCCTGACCAGCGCCAGACTCGGTGATTTGCCTTCCTGCTGTAGTTGGCTGGCGACAATGCTAATTCTGCTCAGTAATGTGCTCATTAAATTTCGTTACATTGGCTAATTAGTGGTTTAATTTACCACTTTATTTTGATATCTCGCGAGCGATTCATAGTAAGCTATTGATTAGTATGACTTTAAAAGTTGGCACTCACCTTGCTGTTCGGAAACATCAATTCAACTACCGAATTGTTATTGAAATAAAAGGAAAACAATTATGCATGCATTCTTCAAATTAATCGCCGCAGTTGCAGTGATCAGCAGTTTATCCGGGTGTGTTGTAGCAGTAGGAAATGACGATTTTGACGATGATGATGACGGTAATAACTGGCGAAAAACTCAGCAATACAACCAGAACTATGTCAGCGCATTAAAAACCGGCACTGATATTGGTGCTGTCAGACAGAATCTAGGCACGCCAGCATTCAGTGAGTCTTTTAATAAACAAGGCGAAACCGTAGAAGTGCTGTTCTACCGCACCCACCACAGTCACAGTGACGGTATGACCAGCAAAGATGAATGCACTGCACTGATCTTTAAACGTGGTCTGTTAGTCGGTTGGGGCGACAAAGCCTACCAGAATCTGTAAAAGCGACGATCCACAGAAAAGCCGGGAGATTTGACAGAACCGTCCCCCGGCTTTTTCCTTTGCCCTGATGCCAGTGCAAACTTGCAGTTCTGTTTTGCCCTGCTATCGTCAGTGAACTAATCACAAGGGGCGTGGCATGAACCGTAATATATCGCTGGATTTCTCCAAGTGCCGTATCGAGCAACTCAACGCTGAACAACTCCGACAAGCTAGTTCCATTCTCTACAGTGCATATCATGACGACCCGTTATTTATGCAGATTTTTCAAGCCGATAAGCCAGATTTCGAAGCCCGTTTACGTGCCGCTATCCGGGAAGAACTAGCCACTTTTTGGGATAAACAACAACCGGTACTGGGCTTGTTTTGTGATGAGCAACTGCTGGGGGTAGCCTGTCTGACTGAACCTGACGCCGGGTTTCAGGGCGAACGTTTGTGGCACTGGCGGCTGAAGATGTTGTTGACTGCGGGCTACTTATCCAGCCGGCAAATGCTGGATAAAGAGAAAAAAGTCCACGAAGCGATGCCAGCCGCTTCCTACCATATGTTGGCGTTTATAGCACGTAATCCCGCTTATTATCATCCTGATGCGATGAGTCATTTCCTAAATGCTATTGATCACTGGGTTGACCAGCATCCAGGATCTGAAGGCGTTGGAGTCTTTGTCACACTGGACAAATATCTGCCTTTTTTTCATCAGGACCAGTATAAGGTGGTCGGACAACTTGACTTCCAGAAGGTCAGCGGTAAATTGCTGTTCAGAAGAAGGCAACAACTGCAGGAATCCTGATGTCAGGCCAACCATTCAAAACTTTTCGAGATTTTTATCCGTATTATCTGCAGGAGCATCAGCGGCCACTATGTCGCGCTTTGCATTATTGTGGCAGTACGCTGGTATTGTTCATCTTGGGATACGCAATTTTCAGTGCCGAGTGGCAGTTACTTTGGCTGATGCCTGTTGCCGGTTATGGCTTCGCCTGGGTGGGGCATTTTTTTGTTGAACACAACAAGCCAGCGACCTTCCGTTATCCGGTTTACAGTTTGGTTGGCGACTGGGTGATGTATGCTGAGTTTCTCACTGGACGCCTGGCCGCCAGCTTAGCGGCATCAGACCCGAAACGGCGGTAGTTTAAAGTCAGCCAGACGCAGACCTTTCATCCAGAGCTCGGCCTGGTAACGGCTTTCTCCATCACCGCTGAAATCAATCAGGTACAAAGTCCGTAAGCCTTTACGTTGATTGAGCTTTACCCAACGATGACCATCTCTGGCACAGTCCAAAAATTGTACTTGCTGCTGCTGACAAAGCTGTCGGGCCAATGCTGTGGCGCGTTCGTCCTGCCGGCGTTGCATTAAAAACAGATAAGCGACCAGCATCAGCGCCAGTAATACTGCAATTGAACTCATATTAGTTCCTCCTGGTTGCGATCATGTGGCTGATGAACTGCAAAAGCAAGCCTTGTGCTAAAATCCGCGGCCTTTGATGCGGGGAGTTTCAGATGAAGTATCAACAGACTCAACACTTATTGTTGGCGATCCAGGCTGAGTTGTGTCATTTACAGTGGTGGACTGCTACGCCGCCAAGTGCCACAGCACTTGCCAGTCAGGCGCCATTTTGCTGCGATACCATGCCGCTGCAGCAATGGCTGCAATATGTTTTGCTGCCACGGATGCAGGCGCTTATCGATGCGCAATTGCCGCTGCCTGCACAAATCAGCATCTGCCCCATCGCCGAAATTGCTTTTGCTGAATCAGGCACTGCGGCCTTTCCTTTGATCAATCTGCTCGGCGATTTGGATGAATTACTCAGTGGCAAACGGGAGCAAAGCATTGCAAGAGTCTGAGTTTAAGCATCCCCTGGAGCTCCTCTATCAGGACGAATGGCTGGTTGCCGTGAATAAACCAGCCGGTATGCTGGTGCACCGCTCTTTTCTGGACAAACACGAAACTGAATTTGTGCTGCAGCGTTTGCGCGACCAGCTCGGTCAGCATGTGTTCCCGCTGCACCGGTTGGACAGGCCAACCTCTGGAGTCCTGTTGTTTGCGTTGTCCTCTGACATTGCGAGACAAATGAGTGAACAGCAACATCTTTGGCAGAAGGCTTATCTGGCTGTGGTGCGCGGTCATCTGAAAGAGCCGTTACTGCTGGACTATGCATTAAAAGAGCAGCTGGATGCTATTGCCGATAAATTTGCCCGCACGGATAAAGCTGCTCAAGCTGCACAATCAGCCATCTGGCCGCTCGAGCACATTGAATTACCGTACGCGGTAGGACGTTATGCAACTGCCCGCTACAGCTTATTAGCCTTGCAGCCATTAACCGGGCGCAAACATCAGTTGCGCCGCCACTGCGAGCACTTATTTCATCCGATTGTCGGTGATACCACCCACGGCGACGGCAAGCACAATCAATTATTTCGTCAGCAATTTAACTGTAAACGTTTGATGTTGCATGCGGCCCGTTTGTGTTTCCGGCATCCGGTCACTGATCAAGATGTGGTGGTCCATGCCGCCTTGCGCGATTTTGCTGCCGTGTTGTCGCAACTAGGCTTTTGTTTTGATGAAGCTGCCGCAAGCAGCGCCTTATCTGCCCTAGACGCCCGATTGTTAGCAATCCGGCAGGATTAAGCTGGCGAATAACGGTTTTCAGTGAATGAAAGACCATATTTTATCAGTTTCAGACTGAGTTCCGATTCGTTTAAACCGAATATCGCAAATTTATGTTAATTGGTCTCAGTTCAGTAAATGCTTTTATGTTAAATAATAATAAATAAATAAGAAATTTAATATAAATCAATTTTTTTGCTTCATCTGTACTCATGCACGGGGCTAATGGAAAAAAACTTTTATATACATAAACTTACAGGTGTGGTGGTCTCAAGGAAAGGTACCAGGTTAAGCCAATTTTCGTGGCAATTTCTTACCTTATTTGTGAATAGTTGTAATTTGAATGGAAATTTTACGCGGAATTTTCATTTTTTTTGTCTTTTTCAGTGCCTGCTATGGGTATTTTGTTGATATACAGAAACTGTCTGTTCATGGTAATAGTAGTAGAGGAACGGAAAGTTCCTGGATAACAACAAATTGGAGAATAAGAAATAATGAAATCCAACAATGGAACATGGCGCTTCAAGCGCTCGCTGGCTGCGCTGGCGGTGTCGACAATCCTTGGTATGTCTGGTGCAGCGTCCGCTGCAGGCTCTACAGGTACAGTAATAGGTGCGATTTCTGGTGTTCCGGCCAGTGGTTACACAGTCACTATCAAAAACCCAAGCATTGGTTTTAGCCGTGAAATTCAGGTTGATGCATCTGGCTCATTCCGTTTTCCACAGCTGGCCATCGGTGATTATGAAATCGTCGTGACAAAAAATGGCACTTTAGCCGGTCAGCAAAAAGTCCGCGTGACTGTTGGCGGCACTGCGAATGCCCGTTTTGATTTAGGCGCGCCGTCAGGCGTTGAACGCATTGAAGTGACGGGTGCCCGCGTGTCAGCTGTGGATTTAACCAGCGCTGACTCAGGTCTGACTATCGGTGAAGTAGAGTTTGACCGTTTACCGGTTGGCCGTGATATCACATCAGTTGCCCTGTTAGCGCCGGGCACCATTAAAGGTGAATCACAGTTCGGTAACCTGGCTTCTTTCTCTGGTTCGTCTGTTGCAGAAAACGTATGTTATATCAACGGCATGAACGTCACAGATCCAGACAAAGGCCTGGGTTGCGGTTCTATCCCGTTTGAATTCTATAAAGAATTCCAGGTGAAAACCGGCGGTTATTCAGCCCAGTACGGTCGCGCAACCGGTGGTGTGATTAACGCAGTATCTAAGTCAGGTACTAACGAGTTTGAATTCGGTGCAACTGCTTATTATCAACCAGACTATCTGGGTGATGGTACTGAGCTGACCAACTACGCTGGCGCTGTATTCCGCGATACTACTAAAAACAAATACACTGAAACCAACGCGACTATCTCTGCAGCGGGTCCAATCATCAAAGACAAGCTGTTCTTCTACGCTATCTACAACCCACGTAGTTTTGAACGTAACGAAGCTTATGCATCAAACGCCCGTACTACCGCAACCAACCGCTGGCGCGAAACGGACAGCAATGACGCATTCTGGGGCGGTAAATTAGACTGGGAAATTAACGATTCACATCGTTTATCCCTGTTTGGTTTCTCAAATGACCAAAGCCGTGACCGCACTCAGGTCAACTACAACGCACTGACAGACACTGTCACTACACCTTCAAATCGGATTTTCTCGGACGAGATTCAAGAAGGTGGTACCAGCAGTTCATTAAGTTATAGTGGTACTTTCAGCGAGACGTTTAACGTATCGGCCATGGTTGGTACCTACAAAACTGAATCGAGCGTGATCCCAGGTAACACAGAATGTCCTTCAGTTACTGACTCACGGCCAAACCAGGCGAACCCACTGTTGTCTTGTGGTTCAGGCACTGGTATCGACAGCAACGAAATCGAACGTGAAATCCGCCGGATTGACTTTGAATGGGCATTCATGGATGGCCATTTATTACGTTTCGGCTATGACGGCGAAGAAATCAAAGCCAACCACATCACAGCTCCGGCCGGTGACGGTACCTATGCGTACAACACTATTGCTGCTGGTGCGACCATTGGTGGTACAAACTACACAAACAACACTACCGCAGCGCATGACTATGTGTCTAAACGTGTGTTTGCCGGTGGTGGTGCATTCTCTACTGAAAACTACGCAATTTACGTGGAAGATCAGTGGACTATTAACGAACAATGGTTTGCGACTATCGGCGTACGTTCAGACGTTGCTGAGAACAAAGGCAAAACTGGTGTCACCTTCGTAGAACTGGATGACCAGATCGCACCACGTTTGGGTCTGACTTACGATCCAAACGGCGATGGCAGCTCTAAAGTATTCGCGAACTACGGTAAGTATTTCTTCCCAATTCCGGTGAATACTAACTACCGTACAGCGTCTGGTATCCGCGACGTGACTGAATATTACCGTTTCACCGGTATCAATTCAGCCAACAACACGCCGACTGGCCTGACACTGTTAGATACGCACATCAATGGTACTGGTGCTATCCCAGATCCAATTCTGTCAGCAGCTCCTGAGTATTCAGCGCAATCTGTCACTGAGTATATCCTGGGTTACCAACGTGAACTGAACGAAGAATATACCGCAATGGTGCGTGGTACTTACCGTACTACTGACAACATGGGTGATGACTACTGTGACCGCGAAATCGACCCAACGGGTGACGGTAACATCTGTACACTGTTTAACCCAGGTAAAGGTCATACCTTCGGTAAAGACGAAAACGGTGACGGTAAAGTAGATCCGGGCTCAGTGAAATACTATTCAGCTGAGGAACTGGGTTTACCAGAAGGTAAACGTGATTATGCTGCGGTTCAGTTCGAACTGTCTCACCGTTCAGAAAACCTGTCATGGACTGCACAATACGTCTGGTCACATAGCTACGGTAACAACGAAGGCGGCGTAAACTCTGATAACTATCAGACAGATACCGGCGTATCTTCATTCCTGGACTTCAAAGCCAGTGCTGAAGGTTCAAACGGTAACCTGCCAAACGACCGTCGTCATGCGTTTAAACTGTATGGTTCATACTCACTGACTGATAACTGGAGCGTAGGTCTGAACTCTTCATTGGTTTCAGGTCGTCCGGTGTCTATGCGTGGTCTGAGCTTCCCGGTGAACAGCCCGATCCCACAACCAGGTTACGGTGACACATACTACGTCTACAACTCAACAACCAAGACTTACATCTTTAACCCACGCGGTTCTAAAGGTGAAACTCCTTGGCTGTTTAACTTAGATGCGTCAGTGTCTTACGCCTTTACTTACAACCAGTTACAAGGCCGTGTCAGCTTAGACATGTTCAACGTACTGGATACTCAACAAGTTCAGTCAGTCAACGAACTGGGCGAGACCGTTTCCGGTACTCAGAACCAATTCTATGGCATGGCGAACTCGTTCCAGACTCCACGTCAAATCCGGCTTGGCGTGTCTCTGGACTTCTGATGAGTTAAAACAGCCTGCGCTTGCATAAAGTGCACGCTGTTTGCTGTACCTTACAATAAGTGATTGTCAAAGCCCGCTGTCCCTCCCTCAGCGGGCTTTTTTTATGTGGCGCCAGTGATTCGCACGCAATGAATGGCTTCAGTATTAGGCTGCGGCTGTTCGTTACATCAGCGGCGAAACTACGGGCAAAAAAAAAGCCCCGCGGTCTGCAGGGCTCTGTCGATTGACCTGATTAATCAATACTGCGCAGCAGGGCATTAATGCCTACTTTGGCGCGGGTCTGGGCATCAACTTTTTTCACGATAATCGCCGCATACAGGCTATGCGTACCGTCTTTAGACGGAATGGAGCCTGGCACAACTACGGCACCCGCCGGCACACGGCCATAAGTGATTTCACCGGTTTCACGGTCGAAAATCCGCGTCGACTGGCTGATGTAAACACCCATCGACAACACCGCGCCTTCTTCGACGATCACACCTTCAACCACTTCAGAACGGGCGCCGATAAAGCAGTTGTCTTCAATGATCGTAGGATTGGCCTGTAGCGGCTCTAACACGCCGCCGATGCCGACACCGCCGGACAAGTGCACGTTTTTACCGATTTGCGCACAAGAACCTACTGTTGCCCAGGTGTCCACCATAGTGCCTTCACCGACATAAGCGCCGATGTTGACGTACGACGGCATCAACACCACGTTTTTCGCAATATAGCTGCCTTTACGCACAGCCGCAGGTGGCACGACACGCACGCCTTCAGCGACAAACTGTTCATGACTGTAGCTGGCATATTTCATCGGCACTTTGTCAAAAAAACGGTTTTCCGCGCCGTCCATCACCTGGTTGTCATTGATACGAAATGACAGCAGCACCGCTTTTTTCAGCCATTGGTGGGTTACCCATTCGCCGGAGATCTTCTCGGCAACGCGGGCCTGACCAGCATCGAGTAGGGCGATAGCGTTGTTGACGGCCTGGCGGACTTCGTCACTGACGGTGGATGGAGTGATCGACAAGCGGTCTTCAAATGCTTGCTCGATAATGCTTTTTAAATCAGACATGGTCTTTCTTCAGCCTTCTGTAACATCGGTGAGTTGTTCCACCAGGACCCGGCGTAAATTTGCCTGCTCATCAGCTGACAATGCCTGGTCCTCGCGGGTTGAAATCATAAAAAAGTCTTCGGCGCGCTCGCCGATGGTGGTGATTTTCGCGGCGTGAATGTTGATATCACACTGTGCAAACACCTGACCAATAGTCGCCAATAAACCCGGCATATCCAGCGCCGCCAGTTCCAACATAGTGCGGTGTTTATTTTTGCCGGGCAAAAACACCACCTTCGGCGGCACGTGGAATGCTTTTAGTTGCTTGTTAATCCTGACCTTAGCATTGAGCAGAAGTTCCGGCTGGCCAATCGCTTGCTCCAATGCCTTTTTGATGCTTTGAATGCGTGAGGTGGACGTCACGGCATTGCCGTTTTGCTCCAGCACAACAAAAGTATCCATGGCATAACCATCTTTATTCGTCATGATTTGCGCATCAAAAATGCTGACTTTTTTGCTGTCGAGCGCCGCGACCATCCGGGCAAACAGCTTCGGCTGGTCAGCGGTATACACAAAGATCTGCGTGCCGCCGCGCATGGCGGTGGGGCTGACTAACACCAACGGCTTGCTGAAATCCGCATGCGCCAGTAAGTGCTCGCTGTGCCAGGCAATCAGCTTAGGATTATAACGGGCAAAATAATCAGCTTTAAATTTGGCCCACAACGGCAGCACTTTATCTTCGGTGATGCCGATTTCAGCCAGCAGACGCAAGGCTTCGGTCTGGTGCTCGCGGATTTGGTCGCGCAGGTCCATCGGTTTTTCCAGACCACGGCGGAACGCTTTTTGTGTGCCGAGATATAGCTCACGCAGCAACGAGCCTTTCCAGTCATTCCACAGATTGTCGTTAGTGGCGCGGATGTCGGCCAGTGTCAGGCAATACAGATAATTCAGTCGGGTTTCGTCGCGAACTTTGTCGGCAAATTCGGCGATCACGGCAGGATCGTGAATATCCCGGCGCTGCGCTGTGACCGACATCAGCAGATGTTGCTCGACCAGCCAGACAATCAGCTTGGTATCAAATTCACTGAGTTTGTGCATTTTGCCAAACTCGCGGGCGTCGATGGCGCCGAGCTCGGAGTGGTCGCCACCCCGGCCTTTGGCGATATCGTGGAAAATGCCGGCTAAATACAGCAGTTCCGGTTTTTCCAGCCGTTTAACGATATCAGTACAAAGCGGGAATTCGTTGGCAAATTCCGGTTCAGTATAACGATGCAGATTCTTCAGCAAACGGTGCGTATGCTCATCGACCGTGTAAGCGTGAAATAGATCAAACTGCATCTGGCCGACAATATTACGCCAGGCTGGAAGATATGCCGCCAGAATGCCATGGCGGTGCATCAGCGTAATAGCACGGTCCATGCCCTGCGGGTGTCGGATGATCGCCATAAACAAATCACGGCAACCCTGATAATCCTGCAAATCGCCCATCAGCCGACGCCGCACCTGGCGCAGCAGCCGCAGCGTTTCGGAGTGGATGCCCTGGATATTCGGTTGTTCGGCGATATGCCAAAACAGTTTCAGAATATTTTCGCGCCGGGCGAACACGGCTTTATCGGTGGCATAAATCAAATGACCATGTTGCTCAAACACATCATCAAGTTTTTGTACCTTGAACTTGCTGTGACTTTTCAGGATGTTGCCTTCAAAGTGCTGTAACAGCATTTCGTTCAGTTCGCTGACGCGCTGCACAGTACGGAAAAAGCGTTTCATCATCCGTTCGACTGAGGCTTTGCCGTCATCGCCAAAACCGAGCCAGCGGGCCACGGCTGGCTGATAATCAAACAAAATACGGTTTTCATTACGGCCGGCTTCCAGATGCAGTGCAAAGCGCATCTGCCACAGGTAGGCCTCACATTCCATCAGCTCCTGATATTCATCTTCGGTCAGGTAGTGATGCGCGACCAGTTCGCGCATGGTGCGGGTGCGGAAGTGTTTTTTCGCCACCCAGCCGACGGTCTGAATATCACGCAGCCCGCCCGGATTGGCTTTTAAATTTGGTTCCAGGTTGTAAGCAGTACCGTGATATTGTGCGTGGCGACCTTGTTGTTCGTGGCGTTTGGCCTGAAAGAAGTCTTTACTCGGCCAGAAACTGTCTTTGCTGACTTCCAGTGCCAGCTGCTCGAATAACTGCTGATTACCGCTGAGAAAGCGCATTTCCATCAGGTTGGTGGCGATAGTGATATCGTCACGGCCAAGCGTCAGGGTTTCTTTGATAGTGCGGACGCTGTGACCAACTTCGAGGCGTAAATCCCACAAAATAGTGACAAACTGGCCGATTTGTTCCTGCTGCTCGCGGCTTAAGCGCGATTCGGTCAGGATCAGCAAATCAATGTCGGAGTAGGGGTGGAGTTCGCCGCGGCCATAACCGCCCACCGCGATTAACGTCAGGCCTTTGTGCTGATGCAGCTGATAATGGCGCCACAGCTGCTGCAGCACTTCATCGATAAAACGGGCACGGGCCCGTACCAGCGTGGCCACACTTTGCGTGGCGGAAGCGACTTTCAGCCAGTCGAGAAAGTCACAGAAATGTTTTTTATAACCGTCGAGGGTAAACTGGCCCGGGACTGTTTTTTCAAAGACCATAGCCGTTGTCATGCGCTGTTACCCTGTGCTGACAGGGACTGCGCTCAGGCGTCCGCTGTCAGGATCCGCTCAATAGTGTCATCTGATCGCAACGTCAGAATTTCACAACCCGTGTCCGTCACCACAATAGTGTGCTCGAACTGAGCGGATAAACTACGATCTTTCGTTACAACCGTCCAGCCGTCTTTCAGTAATTTACTGTGGCGCTCACCGGCGTTGACCATAGGTTCTACCGTCAGGCACATGCCGGTTTTTAACACCTCACCGGTGTTTGGCCGGCCGTAATGCAGCACTTGCGGATCTTCATGGAAGATTTCACCGATGCCGTGGCCACAATATTCCCGCACGATCGAGTAGTTATGCTTTTCTGCATGAACCTGAATCACATGGCCGATATCGCCCAGGCGCGCGCCGTTTTTGACTTTTTTCAGGCCCAGATACAGACATTCCTGCGTCACACGGATCAGCCGGTCCGCCAGAATGCTGGGTTTGCCGACGACAAACATTTTGGAGGTGTCGCCATGAAAGCCGTCTTTAATGACAGTAATGTCGATATTGACGATATCGCCGTCTTTTAACACCTTGTCATCCGCCGGAATACCGTGACAAATCACATGGTTGACCGACGTACAAATCGATTTGGGGAAACCGTGGTAATTCAGCGGTGCCGGGATAGTTTTTTGCACATTCACCATATAATCGTGGCAAATGCGGTCCAGCTCGCCAGTCGTCACGCCCGGTTTGACATAAGGCTCGATCATTTCCAGCACTTCTGCGGCCAGACGGCCTGCAATGCGCATTTTTTCGATTTGTTCCGGGGTTTTGATCGTGGCGGCCATCAGGTTCTCTCTGCTGTAAAACTACACAATTCATTGTGTTTGCGGGGCACCTATGGTATAAAGCGCGCCGCAATTTGGCAAATAAAGCCGACGAAATTCTGCAAAGATCAGTCAGCGCCAAGATTGCACAACCAAACTTAAGTTAAACAACACACATACATCGTCACATAAACCGGGGTGCTGAAGCATGCTTCAGTCGGATTTATGGGGTGTATGGAGGCCTAACCCCTTACTAAGGAATTACTCAAATGGCTAAAGTTTCAATGCGCGATATGCTCCAGGCGGGCGTACATTTCGGTCACCAAACCCGTTACTGGAACCCAAAAATGAAGCCTTTCATTTTCGGCGCCCGTAACCGCGTTCATATCATCAACCTGGAAAAAACTGTTCCAATGATGAACGACGCACTGACTTTCATCCAGTCAGTGGCTGCGAAGAAAGGCAAAATCCTGTTCGTAGGTACCAAACGCGCTGCTTCTGAAGCAATCAAAGACGCTGCAAAACAAGCTGATCAGTACTACGTCAACCACCGCTGGTTAGGCGGTATGCTGACTAACTGGAAAACTGTGCGTCAGTCCATCAAACGTTTAAAAGACCTGGAAGCTCAGAGCCAGGACGGTACTTTCGACAAGCTGACCAAAAAAGAAGCTCTGGACCGTACCCGTGAAATGGACAAACTGGAGAAGAGCTTAGGCGGTATCAAAGATATGGGCGGTCTGCCAGACGCTCTGTTCGTTATCGATGCTGACCACGAACACATCGCGATCAAAGAAGCCAACAACCTGGGTATCCCAGTGGTTTCTATCGTTGATACCAACTCTGATCCAAAAGGTGTTGATTTTGTTATCCCAGGTAACGATGACGCGATCCGCGCTATCCAGCTGTACCTGAGTGCCGTAAACGCTGCTATCGCAGAAGGCCGTGATAAAAACATCGAAGTTCAGGCTGAAGCCGACAACTTCGTTGCAGCTGAGTAATACAGCTGCATGGGGTCTGTCATCTGATTGACCCCATTCACCTTTTAATCTGACAGGGGCTTAGCCCCTGTTTGTCTAACCCGATTGAAACGAGGAATTCCCCATGGCCGTAACTGCCGGTATGGTTAAAGAATTACGCGAGCGCACTGGCGCTGGCATGATGGACTGCAAAAAAGCCTTAGAAGAAACCAACGGTGATATCGAAGGCGCAATCGAATTAATGCGTAAAAACGGTCAGGCCAAAGCTGCCAAGAAAGCAGGCCGGATCGCTGCTGAAGGTACTGTACTGACTCGCGTTGGTAACGGTTACGCAGTTGCAATCGAATTTAACTGTGAAACAGATTTCGTTGGCCGTGACGCCAACTTCCTGGCATTCGCAAATGCCGCTGCTGATCTGGCTCACGCTAACAAGCTGTTCACTGTAGAAGCATTAAGTGCTGCTTCTCTGGGTGACGCTACTGTTGAAGAAGCCCGCGCGACACTGGTTGCCAAAATCGGTGAAAACATCGCTATCCGTCGTATCTCTGTAGCACAGGGCGACGTGATCGGTCAGTACACGCACTCAGGCCGTATCGGCGTGTTAGTGGTACTGGAAGGCGGCAACGAAGAAGTCGCAAAAGACGTTGCAATGCACGTTGCTGCGAACAACCCTTCATTCCTGACTCCAGATTCAGTTCCGGCTGAAGTTGTAGCAAAAGAGCAGGAAATCCAGATCGAAATCGCTATCAACAGCGGTAAGCCAAAAGAAATCGCTGAGAAGATGGTTGCTGGCCGGATGACGAAGTTCACTGGCGAAGTTTCTCTGACAGGTCAGCCATTCGTGAAAGACCCAGCCATCACTACTGGTGACTTCCTGAAGCAACACGGTGCGAAAGCTGTCAGCTTCATCCGTCTGGAAGTAGGCGAAGGCATCGAGAAGCAGGAAACTGACTTCGCAGCTGAAGTTGCTGCTCAAATCGCTGCAGCGAAGAAATAATCGCGCTTCAGCATGCTGCTGAAACCGACTACACTAACCGCGACTGGCTTGCCAGCCGCGGTTTTTTTTAAGTGAAACCTGTGCAAACTTCGGGTCATCCGCAAGTCTCGCCACAGCTGTTTCATTGCATTCTATGAATTTAACTGACCAGCACAATGGGGATCCTATGAGCATCAATCCAAAACCTACCTACAGAAGAATCCTGTTAAAACTCAGTGGTGAGGCCCTGATGGGCGATGAAGGCTTTGGCATTGATCCCAAAGTGCTGGACCGGATGGCCGCAGAAATCAAAGAGCTGGTTGAACTTGGCATTCAGGTTGGTATCGTGATTGGCGGTGGTAACATTTTCCGCGGCGAAGGCCTGGCCAAAGCTGGTATGAACCGCGTGGTCGGTGACCACATGGGTATGCTGGCGACCGTAATGAATGGCCTGGCGATGCGCGATGCGCTGCACCGTGCTTTTGTCAACGCCCGCCTGATGAGTGCATTCCCACTGAATGGTGTCTGTGACAACTACAGCTGGGCTGAAGCTATCAGCCTGCTGAAATCTGGTCGCGTGGTGATTTTCTCTGCCGGCACCGGTAATCCATTTTTTACTACAGATTCTGCAGCCTGTTTACGTGGCATTGAAATTGAAGCCGATGCGGTATTAAAGGCAACTAAAGTAGACGGCGTTTATTCCGCTGATCCGGTCAAAGATCCAACGGCAACTTTGTATGCCAGCCTGACTTATGATGAAGTTCTGTCAAAAGAGTTAAAAGTCATGGACTTAGCGGCGTTTACTTTAGCGCGTGACCACAACCTGCAAATCCGTGTGTTTAACATGAACAAACCAGGTGCACTGAAGCGCGTGACGATGGGCGAAGCTGAAGGTACAGTGATCGACCACGCTGAAAATTTACAGTAAACTACCGGCACTTTTTTCGAGCCGACAGTACGCGAAGGAACAACGAAGTGATTAACGATATTCTGCAAGACAGCAAAACCCGGATGGAAAAAAGCGTCGAAGCGCTGAAAAACCAACTGTCAAAAATCCGCACCGGCCGTGCTCACCCGAGCCTGCTTGATGGTATTCAGGTGTCTTATTACGGTGTAGATACACCACTGCGTCAATGTGCGAACGTATCTGCTGAAGATTCCCGCACTCTGATGATCACAGTTTTTGATCGTTCGATGATTCAGGCCGTGGAAAAAGCCATTATGCAATCTGATTTGGGCTTAAATCCAATCGGTGCCGGCACCAGTATCCGCGTGCCATTACCAGCGCTGACTGAAGAGCGTCGTCGTGATTTGGTCAAAGTGGTGCGTGGTGAAGCTGAAGGTGCACGTGTTGCGGTCCGCAATATCCGTCGTGATGCCAACGCCGACTTTAAAGCGTTACAAAAAGACAAAGAAATCAGTGAAGACGATGAACGCCGCGCAGTGGATGAAGCGCAGAAGCTGACAGACTTATTCATCAAGAAAATTGATGAAGTTCTGGCAGCAAAAGAAAAGGAACTCATGGAAGTCTGATGACTGTCCATGGCTGATGGAAAGCGCCGTGCAGACCCCTTCGCGGCGCTTTTTTGTTGATAAAAACAGCATTTAATGCGGAACTCTCGACGGATGACAATTTCAAGCACGACGATGGATCAGGCGCTGCCCCGGCATGTTGGTATCATCATGGATGGCAACGGACGCTGGGCGGAACGGCAAGGCAAACCGCGGGTTTGGGGCCACAAAAAAGGTGTCGACGCAGTGCGTCGGGCCGTCAGTTTTTGCCGCCGGCTGAATATTCCGTCGTTAACTCTGTTTGCTTTTAGCAGTG
The DNA here is from genome assembly GCF_964031785.1 of Rheinheimera texasensis. GTDB lineage: Bacteria > Pseudomonadota > Gammaproteobacteria > Enterobacterales > Alteromonadaceae > Pararheinheimera > Pararheinheimera texasensis_A. The sequence continues at coordinate 256,545 of NZ_CAXIRE010000015.1, read as the reverse complement.
AAAACTGGCGCCGGCCAGAAGATGAAGTCAGCAGCCTGATGGAACTCTTTATGTTTGTGCTGCAAAAAGAAATCAAACTGCTGCATAAAAATCAGGTCCGGTTAAAAATCATCGGTGATTTATCGCGTTTCAGCACTAAGTTACAAACCAAAATCGCTGAAGCTGAAGCTTTGACCGCCGGTAACACCGGCCTGACTCTGAACGTAGCCGCCAACTATGGTGGCCGCTGGGACATTGCACAGGCCGCGCAACAACTTGCCCGGCAGGTTGCCGCCGGTACTTTGCGTGCCGATGACATCGACGAAAAATTACTCGCCAGCCATATCCAAATGCACGACCAGCCGGAACTGGACCTGATGATCCGCACTGGTGGTGATATCCGCATCAGCAACTTTTTGCTGTGGCAGGCTGCCTATGCGGAGCTGCTTTTTATTGATACCTTATGGCCAGATTTTGACGATCAGGTGTTTGCTGACGCTATTGCCAGTTTTGTCAGCCGCGAACGTCGTTTTGGCTGCACCGGTGCGCAAATTCGCGAGCTGGCCGCAGCAACTGTACAAGGATAACGATTTTGTTTAAACAACGGGTGATCACAGCTTTAGTGCTGGCACCGCTGGCGCTTGGTGCGGTGTTTTATTTACCGCCAGTCGGCTTTGCTATTTTTCTTGCTACTGCTTTTTCAGTAGCCGCCTGGGAGTGGGCCGGTTTTTGTGGCTGGCATACCCTGAGCAGTAAAACCGCTTTTACCACGTTAATCGCAGTGCTGTATGGCGCGGTTTACCTTGCGACACCGGCCGCTTTGCACTGGCCGGTTCAAAGTAATTACACCGTTGAGGCGCTTCTATGGCTGGGTGTGATCTGGTGGTTAATTGCCGTCTTGCTGGTCTTGAGCTTTCGCACATCGCAGCAATTCTGGGCGCAGTCCCGTGTTATCAAAATTCTGATGGGTGTGTTGACCTTAGTGCCGAGTTTCACCGCGATTTGGCTGGTGCGTCAGGTCAATTACGAACAGTCGAGTTTTACCGGCGCCTGGCTAATTTGCCTGATGCTGGGCCTGGTCTGGGCCGCCGATATCGGCGGTTATGTCATCGGTAAACCTTTTGGCAAACACAAATTAATGCCAGACGTCAGTCCGGGCAAAACGCTGGAAGGTTTTGCCGGCGGTCTGGTTTTTGTGCTGTTGTTAGTCACCGCCGTCGCCGCCAGCCAGCAATGGCCAGAGCAAACCGTGCTGTGGTTTGGTGCTGCAGTGATCCTGACTGTTTTGTCGGTATTCGGTGATTTATCGGAAAGTATGTTTAAACGGGTTGCCGGCCTCAAAGACAGTGGCAGTATTTTCCCGGGCCATGGCGGTATGCTAGACCGTATTGACAGCCTGACGGCGACAGCGCCGTTATTTGCTATTTTTGTCGCGCTGTTTGGTGGCTTCTGATGCCAAAGCAGGTGGTGATTTTAGGTGCGACCGGTTCTATTGGTTGCAGCACGCTCGATGTGGTTGCCCAGCATCCTGAGTTGTATCAGGTACTGGCGCTGACCGGCGGAAAACGCGTCGATGTGCTGCTGCAGCAATGTATCCAGTTCAAACCACGTTATGCAGCCTTAACAGATGCTGCAGATGCCGCTGCATTGCGCAGGCAGTTACAACAAGCTGGTGTTGCTACCGAAGTGTACAGTGGAGCGCAGGCGCTGGCGGACCTTGCAGGTCATCCGGATGCCGATATCGTGATGGCAGCCATTGTCGGCGCAGCTGGTTTGCTACCAACCCTTGCTGCAGTAAAAGCTGGTAAGACAGTGTTGCTGGCAAACAAAGAAGCACTGGTGATGAGCGGCGAACTGTTTATCCGCGCCGTACAGCAACATGGCGCCACTTTGCTGCCGATCGACAGTGAACACAATGCCATTTTTCAGTGTCTGCCGGCGCCTTTGCAGCAGCAATGCTATCAAAGCCGACTGGCAAGCGCCGGGATCGCTAAAATTCTGCTGACCGGCAGCGGGGGGCCGTTCCGGCAAAAGCCGCTGGCTGAATTTGACCAAATCACGCCGGAGCAGGCGGTCGCCCACCCGAACTGGAACATGGGCAAAAAGATTTCGGTCGATAGTGCGACCATGATGAATAAAGGCCTTGAGTTTATCGAGGCACGCTGGTTGTTTAATTGCGCGGTCAGCGATATTCAGGTGGTCATTCATCCGCAAAGTATTATCCATTCGATGGTGCAATATACCGACGGCTCGGTGCTGGCACAGCTTGGCAATCCGGATATGCGCACACCTATCGCCCATGCGCTGGCGTTCCCCGAGCGCATCGCCTCCAATGTCAAACCGCTGAACTTTTTTGACGTGCCGTCTTTTACCTTTGAAGCGCCGGATTATGGCCGTTACCCTTGTTTATTGCTGGCGCAGCAAGCCTGTGCCGCCGGGCAGGGCGCTACCACAGCGTTAAATGCGGCGAACGAAATTGCGGTTGAGGCTTTTTTAAACCGGCAAATTCGTTTTCCGCAAATCGCTGCGCTCAACGAGCGGGTACTGGCGCATTTCGCCGCCCGTAATGTTGCCGAACTGGAAGAGATTTTGGCGCTGGATGCTCAGGCCCGTACTTATTCGCAGTTGTTGTTAAAGGATTTTGTCTGATGCCTGATTTTCTGTGGAATTTGCTCAGTTTTGTTGTTGCGCTGGGTTTGCTGGTGACAGTGCACGAATTTGGCCATTTTGGGGTGGCACGTAAAAACGGCATTCTGGTGAAGCGTTTTTCGATTGGTTTTGGCAAAACTTTGTTCAGCTGGCGCGACCGGCAAGGTACGGAATTTGTCATTGCCGCCATTCCACTTGGCGGTTATGTGCGGATGCTTGATGGCCGCGTCGACCCGGTGTTACCGCAGTTTGCTGACTTGGCCTTCGACAGCAAAACAGTGCCACAGCGCATGGCGGTGATTGCCGCCGGCCCGGTCGCCAATTTCCTGTTTGCTATTTTCGCGCTGATGCTGATGTATCTGATTGGTGTGCCGAGTTTGCGCCCAGTGGTGGCTGAAGTCGCCCCGGATTCCATCGCTGCCAGAGCTTATGTACCGAACCAGCAGATCATTGCAGTCAATGGCGAAGCAGTGCAGGACTGGCAGGGTGTGCAGCTGCTGTTACTCGAACAGATTGGCCGCGACAGCGTGACGCTGACGATGGCGGATGATATCGACAGCCCTGGTGCTGAAGTACAGCTGGATTTAACTGGCTGGAAGTTTGACCCTGAACATGATTCGGTATTTGGCAGTCTGGGGATTGTGCCGGTGCAGGCCAGGCCTTTGCTGGAAGTGGGCCTGGTTCAGCCAAACAGCCCGGCCGCTGCGGCCGGCCTGCAATTAGACGACAAGCTGCGGGTGCTCGAAGGTGTGGCACTGACAGACTGGGCCAGCATGGTCAAAGTCATTCAGAACAGCCCGGGCAAGACGCTTACGCTGTTAATTGAACGGGCAGGCCAGCCGGTGACGCTGAGCGTCACGCCGGCGTCGCAACAAACCGCTGATGGTTTTCATCAGGGCTTCCTTGGCGTGTCGCCAAAGGTGCAACCGGTCGACCCGCAGTACATCCGCAACTTGCAATACGGCCCGCTGGAAGCCGTCTGGCAGGGCGTGCAAAAAACCTGGCAACTGGTGCGCTTAAGCTTTTCGATGGTAGGCAAACTGATTTTCGGTGATGTGTCGGTCAAACATTTAAGCGGACCCATTTCGATTGCCCAGGGCGCCGGTAGCAGTGCAGACCTTGGTTTAATTGCGTTTTTGTCCTTTCTGGCTTTAATCAGCGTCAATCTTGGCGTGGTAAATTTACTGCCGCTGCCTATTTTGGACGGCGGCCATTTAATGTATCTTGTCGTGGAACTAATACGCGGCAGGCCGGTCTCTGAGAAAGCGCAGGAGACAGGTTTTAAAATCGGAGCCTTCGTTCTGCTGATGTTAATGGGAATTGCGCTGCTCAACGATATTTCTCGTTTGTAATAACTAATCATAAGTAGTCCAAAACAATGACAATTAAACGATTAGTAGCTGCGATGTGGCTGGCCTCTGCCAGCGCGTCGGTGCTCGCTGAACAATCTTTTACTGTACAAGACATTCAGGTGGAAGGCTTACAACGCGTCGCTTTAGGTGCAGCCCTGAATAATTTACCGTTTAACATCGGTGACACAGTTACAGAATACACCTTATCTAAAAGTATCAAGACCTTATATGCAGCCGGCCATTTTGATGAAATCACAGTGCTGCGTGATGGCAATGCCATCATTTACCGGGTTAAAGAACGTCCGACTATCAATGCCGTAGAATTTGACGGCAACAAAGACATCAAAGAAGAGCAGTTACAGGAAAGTCTGACCAACCAAAAAATTATCGTTGGTGAGCAGCTGGATAAAACCATTATCCGTGAACTGGAAAATGGCCTGACTGAATTCTTCCATGGCGTCGGTAAATACAACGCCAAAGTCGAAATCAAACTGACTTATCTGCCGCGGAACCGGGTCAACCTTAAGCTGGAATTTAAAGAAGGCGATGCCGCCTCGGTCCGCCAAATCAATATCGTTGGTAATGAGCTGTTCAGTGATGAAGAGATCATGAAAGACATCGAGTCGATGGTCGATTTGCCTTGGTGGCGTTTTATGTCTTCTGACCGTTATCAGAAAGATACGCTGAAGGGCGATCTGGAGAAGATCCGTAGTTTCTACCTGGACCGTGGTTACCTGCGTTTTGATATCGAAGCCAACACAGTGGCAGTCAGCCCGGACAAAAATTCGGTCTACGTAACCTTACAGGTTACTGAAGGCGTGCAATACACCATTAAAGGTATCGAGTTTGTCGGCGACCTGATTGGTCAGGATGAACTGATTAAAGCCATGCTGCCGTTAAAAGACGGCCAGCTCTATAACGGCGCGCTGGTGACTTATACCGAAGAAAGTATCGCTAAATTCCTGGCGAGCTTCGGTTATGCCAACTCGAAGGTCCGCACCAGCACCAATATCAATGACGACACCAAAGAAGTGGCATTGTCGATTAATGTCGCTCCGGGCAAACGTGTTTATGTCAACCGTATTTCTGTGACCGGTAACGCGTCGACCAAAGACGAAGTTATCCGCCGTGAGATGCGTCAGATGGAAGGCTCCTGGTTGTCCAATGACCGGTTGGAGATGTCCAAGCTCTTTATTCAACGTCTGCCGTACATCGAAAAAGTAGAGTTTGAAACCAAAGACGTGCCGGGCGTGGATGACAAAGTCGACGTGACTTTTAAAATCAAAGAACGGCCGTCAGGCAGTTTCAACGCCGGTGTGTCTTTTGGCAGCTACCAGGGCCTGGCGTTCCAGTTCGGCGTGGAGCAACAAAGTTTCCTCGGTAGTGGCAATTCGGCTGGTATCAGTTTTAATACCAACAAGTACCAGAAATCCGTCAATTTATCTTTTACTGACCCGTATTTCACGCTGGATGGCGTGAGTCTCGGTGGCTCAGTATTCTATTCTGACTTCGACGGTAGCCGCGCAGGTCTCGAGGCTTATAACCAGAAGAGCTACGGCACAGGGGTGAACTTCGGTTATCCGCTAAACGACTTTAACCGGTTGAATTTTGGCGCTAACGTGGTGTGGAACGACATCAATTCCATTCAGGAATTTGACCAAATCCGGCACTTCCGTGGTGTATTGATTGACGCTGCCAATCCAGATGCGGCCTACAAGTTTACCAACTATGAACTGCTGGCCGGTTGGGTGATGAGTACGTTAAACCGCGGGACATTCCCGACGGACGGGACTTACCTTGGCGCCAACATTAAAGTGACGACGCCAAACTCGGATTTAACCTACTTCAAAACCAACTTTGAAGCGCGGCATTATATCCCACTGAGCAGTGACCATGCCTGGTCGTTCCTCAGTAAGCTGGAACTGGGTTACGGTAACGGTTATGGCGACAACAATGGTTATGACCATACGTTGCCATTTAACGACAGTTTCTATGCCGGTGGTCAGAACTTCCGTGGCTTCGAAAACCGCGTCATTGGTCCGCGTGCCGTCTATCGTTACGTCAGCGCCATTCCGGGTTTACCGGATCCGTTTAACGGTTCATCCGGCGGTCTGCCAAATTCGTCAAAGTATGATACCTATCAGGTTTCTCGCCGTTCTTTCGGTGGTAACGCGATGGCGATCGGTACACTCGAGCTGATTGCGCCGACCCCATTCCTGAAAGAGGATTACGCCAACTCAGTACGGACCAGCTTGTTCGTTGATGCCGGTAACGTCTGGGATACCGAATTTGACATCAGCCGCTACGACGGCTTAACGCAGGCACTGGATTCTTCGTACTACCAGCCGGGTTTGCTGGATTATTCAGATGCAGGTATGATGCGCGTTTCGGCCGGTTTAACAGTGCAATGGATCTCTCCGATGGGCCCATTAACCTTTAGTCTCGCGAAGATCATCCGCAAATATGAAGGTGATGAGCAAGAGAACTTTAGCTTCAACATCGGTACTACATTCTAAAAAATATTATTCGAGGTAATAGGAAACATGTTCAAGTCAGCTTTTTCTAAAACAGCATTGTTAGTGGCCGGTGTGATGATGGCGGGTGCCGTCTCTGCCAAAGAAATGAAAGTCGGTTTTGTTGATGTACGTGAAGTGTTTTCGCAACTGCCACAAGCAGCGAAACTGCAGGAAACGATGAAAGCCGAATTCGGTGGCAAAATTGCTGAAGTACAAAAACTGGAAAAAGACATCGCCTTCAACGTTGAGAAATTCAAACGTGATGGTTCAACGATGAGCGAAGACCAGAAGAAAAAACTGCAGGAAGATATCGGCAAACAACAGCAGCAGTATGAGCAACTGGCTCGTCCGCTGTCTGAACAAATCCGTGCCCGTGAGACGGAAGAGCGCAATAAACTGCAGGCGCTGATCAAATCAGCCATCGACCAAATCGCCGCAAAAGAACAGTACGACGTCGTTCTGAATGCTGAAGCTGCAGTGTATGCCAAGCCAGAGTACAACATCTCTTCAGCTGTGGTTGCACAGGTTAGCAAAGCGAAATAATGCCAGCTTTTACCCTGCTCGAATTGGCTCAGCTGTTATCAGCTGAGCTGCACGGAGACGGCGCTGAAATCATCAGCGCCGTTGCTACTTTAGAAAATGCTGCTTCCGGGCAGATCACTTTTCTGTCCAACAGTAAATATCGCAAATATCTGCAGCAGACCAAAGCGTCTGTGGTTTTACTGACTGCGGCGGATGTCGAATTTTGCCCGGTGGCCGCATTAGTGGTGCCTGATCCTTATGTCGCTTTTGCCAAAGTGGCACAGCTACTGGATACCACACCGCATGCCGCGACAGGGATTGCACCAACAGCGCAGGTCGCTGCCGATGTTAGGCTGGGACGCGATGTTGCCATTGGTCATCATGTGGTGATTAGCGCCGGCGCTGTGATTGGCGACAACGTCCAGATTGGCCCTGGCTGTTTTATCGGTGAAGGAGCTGTTATCGGTGCTGGTTGTAAAATCTGGGCCAATGTCAGTATTTATCACCGGGTGCGGCTGGGCGCAGATTGCATTGTGCACAGTGGCGCTGTGCTGGGTGCTGATGGTTTTGGCTTTGCCAACCAGCGCGGCAACTGGCTGAAGATCCCACAAGTGGGCACCGTCGTCATTGGTGACCGCTGCGAAATTGGTGCCAGCACCACAATTGACCGCGGCGCTTTAGAAGATACCGTCATTGGTACTAATTGCATCATCGACAATCAGGTACAAATCGCCCATAACGTACAAATCGGCGACCATACCGCCATTGCCGGCTGTACTGTGGTGGCGGGCAGTACTAAGATTGGCAAATATTGCATCATCGGTGGCGCTTGTGCCATCAATGGCCATATGGAGATCTGCGACGGCGTGCAGATCACCGGCATGTCGATGATCATAAAATCCATCACCGAAAAAGGGATTTACTCGTCGGGGATGCCAGCTGCGACCAACCTGGAATGGCGCAAAAACAGTGCGCGTTACCGGCAGCTGGATCAGATGTATCAGCGTTTGCGTGAACTGGAGCAGCAAGTCGCTGCCCTGACACCTGCCGCCGGCCCGGCTGCTGAATAAGCACCGGACGGCAACGCTTCTTTTCAGATAGAGGAATCATTTTGGCTACTGCATTAAACACACTGGAAGTCCAGGAAATCATGGCATTGCTGCCACACCGTTACCCGTTTCTGCTGATTGACCGCGTACTGGACTATGTCCCCGGTGAAAGCCTGACGGCGGTGAAAAATGTCACGATTAACGAACCGATTTTCACCGGCCATTTCCCGAATCTGCCGATTTTCCCAGGTGTGTTGATCCTGGAAGCCATGGCGCAGGCCACAGGTTTGCTTGGTTTCAAAACGGTCAGCGAGCGCAAAGAAAACGAACTGTATTTGTTTGCCGGCATCGACGAAGCGCGTTTCAAAAAACCTGTGGTACCGGGTGACCAGTTAATTCTCGAAGTGAAGTTCCTGGTAGAAAAACGCAATATCTGGAAGTTTTCTGCCGAAGCCAAAGTCGACGGGCAGGTCGTTTGTGCCGCCCAGATTATGTGTGCCAGAAGAGAGCTTTAATATGATCCATCCAAGTGCGGTGATTGAAGCCGGCGCCAAAATTGGCGCGAATGTCCGGATCGGACCTTTTTGTTATATCGGCGCCAATGTTGAGCTCGGTGACAACTGTATTCTGGAATCCCACGTGGTGATCAAAGGCCCAAGCCGTATTGGCACGGGCAACCATTTTTTCCAGTTCTGCAGTATCGGTGAAGCCTGTCAGGATAAAAAATACCGCAACGAACCGACGCAGCTAATCATCGGCAACGACAACGTGTTCCGGGAAAACTGCACTGTGCACCGTGGCACTATTCAGGATAAAGGCATCACGCAAATTGGCAGCCGTGGCCTGTATATGAACAGCAGTCATGTGGCGCACGATTGCGTCATTGGTGACGATGTCATTTTCGCCAGCGGTGCTCAGGCGGCAGGCCACGTGCATATTGGCGATTGGGCTATTCTCGGCGGCATGAGCGGTATCCACCAGTTCTGCCATATCGGTGCCCATGCCTTTATTGGCGGCGGTTCTATTGTGGTGAAAGATGTGCCGCCTTATGTAATGGCACACGGCTCACACGCGGTGCCGCACGGCATCAACAGCGAAGGCTTAAAACGCCGTGGTTTTACTGCCGAAGTCATTCTGGAAATTCGCCGCGCTTATAAAGTGTTGTACCGGCAAGGCCTGACGGTACCGGAAGCGCTAGCTGAATTGCAGAGCAAAGCGGCTGAACTGCCGCAGTTAAAAGCTTTTACTGACTTTATTGAAAACGCATCACGCGGCATTGTTCGCTAGCTGCATCTTTCACTCATAGTGGCGCCGGGCTGCCCAGCTGCAGTTCCGGCATTCACCTGCTGTTTGTTTCAGGATGAACCTCGTGCAAAACTCTCCGCTTCGAATTGGCCTGATTGCCGGTGAACATTCCGGCGATATCCTCGGTGCTGACCTTATCCGCGCATTAAAACAACGTTTTCCGGACGCTGAATTTTATGGCATCGGCGGCGAGCGCATGCGCGCGCAGGGTTTTACCGCTGTGTTTGATATGGAAGAGCTGGCGGTGATGGGCATTGTCGAAGTGCTGGGCCGCTTGCCACGTCTGCTGCAGGTGCGCCGTGAGATCCTGGCGCATTTTCAACAACATAAACCCGATGTATTTATTGGCATCGATGCACCGGATTTTAACCTGCCGGTCGAGCTGAAACTGAAGCAAGCCGGTATCAAGACCATTCAGTATGTCAGTCCGTCGGTCTGGGCCTGGCGGCAAAAACGCATTTTTAAAATTGAAAAAGCCACTAACCTTGTGCTGGCATTGTTGCCGTTTGAAAAAGCTTTTTACGACAAATTTGCTGTGCCTTGCGCTTTTGTCGGCCACACACTGGCAGATCAGATGCCGGTGGAGCCTGATAAAATAGCCTTCAAAACGGCTTTAGGCTTTAGTGCAGATCAACCATTGCTGGCGCTGATGCCCGGTAGCCGCACTAATGAAATCAAATTGCTGGCGCCGGATTTTTTCCGCGCTGCAGCGGCTTTACAGCAACAGATGCCGGGTTTACAGCTGGTCTGTAATATGGTGACAGCGCAAAAAGCTGATTTATATCAGCAGATTAAGGCGCAAGTTGCGCCCGATTTAAATGTGAAGCTGCTCATCGGCCAGGCGCGTGAGGTGCTGACAGCCGCCGATGCGGTTTATATTGCCTCCGGCACTGCGACGCTTGAAGCCATGCTGGCAAAAACGCCGATGGTGGTGGCTTATAAGACCAACTGGCTGACCTATCAGATAGCCAGACGGATGGTCAAACTCAAACATTTTAGCTTACCGAATTTATTGGCCGACAAAGCGCTGGTGCCGGAACTGCTGCAGGATGCGGTCACAGTGGAAGCCTTAGTCGCGCAGATGCAGCCGCTGCTTGGCAGCAAAGGGCATGACACTTATCAGGATTTTGTCGCTATTCATCAGCGCATTCGTTGTGATGCCAGTGCCACAGCGGCCAAAGAAGTCGCTTTGTTGTTAAACCGCACATCATCTGGAGATGTCGCATGACTTTAGAATTTAACCGGCCGCCATTTACACTGATTGCTGGCGTGGACGAAGTCGGGCGGGGGCCTTTGGTCGGCGCAGTGGTCACTGCCGCAGTGATCCTTGACCCGGCGAATCCAATCATTGGCTTAAATGATTCAAAAAAACTCAGTGAAAAGAAACGGTTATTATTGGTTGATGAAATCAAAGCCAAAGCATTAAGCTGGAGCCTCGGCCGTGCCGAAGTGCATGAAATCGATGCGCTGAATATTCTGCACGCCACTATGCTGGCGATGGAGCGGGCGGTAGCGGGTCTGCATATCCAGCCGGAATGGGTGTTGATCGACGGCAATCGTATCCCGGATGGACTGAAAGGCCGGGCCACTGCGGTGGTGAAAGGTGATAGTCTGGTGCCGGAGATCAGTGCGGCTTCAATTCTGGCGAAAGTGGCGCGCGATGCTGAGATGAAAGCCTTGCATCAGCTGCATCCGCAGTATAATTTTGCCGGGCACAAAGGTTATCCGACGGCCGAACATCTGGCGGCAATTCAGCAATATGGCATTTTAGCGGAGCATCGCCGCAGTTTCCGGCCGGTGCGCGAGCTGTTATAACCACGGCCTTTGGTGCGTGGCGGAGCATTGATGGAACCGATTTTTGTCCACCTGCGGGTGCACAGCGATTTTTCGATGATCGACGGTTTGTCGAAAATCAAACCTATTGTTGGTGCCGCGAAAAAGCAGGCGATGCCAGCATTGGCGCTAACCGACCAGATGAACATGTGTGGTCTGGTGCGGTTTTATTCGACTGCACACGACGCCGGTATCAAGCCGATTGTTGGCGCCGATTTATGGGCGCAGCATCCGTTATTCCCCGGCGAAGCCTGCCGTTTATTAGTGCTGGCCGCCGATAACGACGGCTACCAGAACCTGACCATGTTGTTGTCCAAAGCCTATTTACGCGGGCACGTCGACAACAAACCGCAAATTGACCACGACTGGCTGGCCGGACATCACCAAGGCCTGATTGTTATTTCCGGCGGCAAAGACGGTCCGCTCGGCAAAGCTTTAATCAAAGGCAATCAGGCCAGTACTGATGCGCTGGTGCAGTTTTACCAGCAGTATTTCCCCGACAGTTTTTTCCTTGAACTCATTCGCACCGGTCGGCCGGACGAAGAGTTATACATTCAACATGCCGTCACGCTGGCTGAAAACACCGGTTTGCCGGTGGTGGCGACCAATGAAGTGGTGTTTTTAACGCCCGATGATTTTTCTGCCCACGAAATTCGTGTCGCCATTCACGATGGCTATACGCTTGAAGATAAACGCCGGCCAAAAAATTACAGCGAATCCCAGTATTTACGCTCGGCTGATGAAATGGCCGCGTTGTTTCACGACATTCCTGAGGCGCTCGCCAACTCAGTCGAAATCGCCAAACGCTGCAATGTGACTATCCGGCTTGGCGAATATTTTTTACCGGCCTTTCCGACCGGCGGCATGACCGATGCCGACTTCCTGGTACTGAAATCACGCGAAGGTCTGGAAGACCGAATGAAAATTCTGTTTCCGGACGAAGCAGAGCGGGCGGAAAAACGTGTTCCGTATGATGAACGTCTGCAGATTGAACTGGACGTGATAAACCAGATGGGTTTCCCGGGTTACTTTCTGGTCGTGATGGAGTTTATCCAGTGGTCGAAGGATAACGATATTCCGGTAGGCCCTGGTAGGGGCTCAGGCGCCGGTTCTTTGGTGGCTTATGCGCTGAAAATCACCGATCTGGATCCGCTGGAATTTGACCTGCTGTTTGAACGTTTCTTAAACCCGGAACGGGTATCAATGCCGGATTTTGACGTCGACTTCTGTATGGACAGACGCGACGAAGTGATTGAACACGTCTCGGACATGTACGGCCGTGAGGCGGTATCGCAAATCATTACTTTCGGTACTATGGCGGCCAAGGCGGTCATTCGCGACGTTGGCCGGGTACTGGGACATCCTTATGGTTTTGTTGACCGTATTTCAAAGCTTATTCCGCCAACACCGGGCATGACGCTGGAACAGGCCTTTGTTGAAGAGCCGCGCCTGCCGGAGCTGTATGCGTCGGATCAGGAAGTGAAAGACCTCATCGACATGGCGCGCCGGCTCGAAGGTGTGACCCGTAACGCCGGTAAACACGCCGGTGGTGTGGTGATAGCGCCGACCAAAATCACCGATTTTGCGCCGGTGTACTGCGACGCTGAGGGCAATAACCCGGTTACCCAGTTTGATAAAAACGACGTGGAATATGCCGGTTTAGTTAAGTTCGACTTCCTCGGCCTGCGCACGCTGACCATCCTGCAATGGGCGGTCAACATGGTGAACGACCGGCTGAAAAAAACCAATCAGCCGCTGGTCGACATCAACCATATTCCGCTGGTTGATCGGAAAAGTTACGACATGCTGATGAAAGCGGAAACCACAGCGGTATTCCAGCTTGAATCGCGCGGTATGAAAGATTTGATCCGCCGGCTGCAGCCTGACTGCTTCGAAGACATGATAGCGTTGGTGGCGCTGTTCCGGCCAGGTCCGCTGCAATCGGGCATGGTGGATAACTTCATCGACCGTAAACGCGGCCGTGAAGAAATTTCTTATCCGGATGCGACCTGGCAGCACGAGTCACTGAAACCTATTCTGGAACCGACTTACGGCATCATTCTTTATCAAGAGCAAGTGATGCAAATCGCTCAGGTCTTGTCGGGTTATTCGCTCGGTGGTGCTGACTTATTACGCCGTGCTATGGGTAAAAAGAAACCCGAAGAGATGGCCAAGCAGCGCGACACTTTCCAGAACGGCGCTGCGGCGAACGGCGTAGATCCGGAACTGGCGATGAAGATCTTCGATTTAGTGGAGAAATTCGCCGGTTACGGTTTTAACAAATCGCACTCTGCCGCTTATGCCTTAGTGTCTTATCAGACGCTATGGATGAAAGCGCATTATCCGGCCGAATTCATGGCGGCGGTGATGTCGGCGGATATGGACAACACCGACAAAATCGTCACGCTGGTCGACGAATGCGAAAATATGAAACTGAAGTTGCTGCCGCCTGATGTCAATTCCGGCCAGCACAAGTTTACCGTCAACACCGACGGCCATATTGTTTACGGCATCGGCGCCATTAAAGGTGTCGGTGAAGGCCCGATTGAAGCCATTATTGAGGCACGCGAAGCCGGTGGGTCTTTCCACGATTTATTTGATTTCTGCCATCGCGTTGACATCAAACGGCTGAATAAACGCGTGATTGAAAAGCTTATTCTGGCCGGCGCTATGGATAAACTGGGGCCGCACCGGGCTGCGATGATGGCAAGTCTTGAAGAAGCGATGAAAGCGTCGGAGCAACAAGCCAAAGCGCAGGCGATGGGGCAGGACGACTTGTTTGGTTCTTTAGCGCCAGAGCCGGAAAATTCCGCCAAAGCCTTTAAAGTGGTGCCGCCCTGGCCGGATGAAGTCTGGCTGGAAGGCGAGCGCGAAACGCTGGGGCTGTATTTAACCGGGCACCCGATCAACCGTTATCTGGCCGAGATCCACCATTATGCCACGGCGCGGTTAGTTGATTTTACGCCGACGCGGCGCGATCAGACGGTGCACGCCTGCGGCCTGGTGGTCAATGTGCGGGTGTTGGTCAACAAAAAAGGCCGGCGCTGGGCTTTAGTGCAGCTGGATGATAAATCGGCGCGCTTAGATGTACGTTTTTTCCCCGAACAGTTCGAGAACTTCGAGCATCTGCTGCAAAAAGACAAAGTTTTGGTGGTATCTGGACAGGTCAGCTTTGATGATTTCAGCGGCGGCCTTACAATGACCGGCCGCGAGGTGGTTGAGATCACCCAGGCCAGGGAAAAATGCCTGAAACATTTGTTTGTCAGTATTGATGCTGACAAACTCAATCAGGACCGACTGCAGCAGTTGCGGCAGGTCCTGAACGAATTTAAAGCCGGGACAGTGCCGGTTAAATTACGTTACCAGCGCACGGAAGGCGCAGTGACGCTGGCACTGGGCACCGATTGGTGGATCACACCCACAGACGCTTTGTTGCATCAGTTAAAACAATTAGCAACAATACAACTTGAATTTAATTAGGTAGGTAGTGACAGTCGATGATGCTGAATTATTTAGAGTTTGAGCAACCGATTGCGGAACTTGAAGCAAAAATAGAAGAACTGCGCAAAGTCAGCCGTAACGGTGAGTTTGACCTGGGCCTCGAAGAGGAGGTCAACAAGCTCAAAGAGAAAAGTCTGACGCTGACCAAAAAGATTTTTGCTGAGTTAGGTCCATGGCAGGTCGCCCAGTTAGCCCGCCATCCGCTGCGTCCTTATACGCTGGACTATATCAAACATATTTTTACCGATTTTGACGAGCTGGCCGGCGACCGCGCTTTTGCCAATGACCCGGCTATTGTCTGTGGTACTGCCCGTTTAGGCGATCGTCCGGTGATGATTATCGGTCATCAGAAAGGCCGCGATACTGCCGAGAAAATCAAACGTAACTTCGGTATGCCTAAGCCGGAAGGTTATCGCAAAGCGCTGCGCATGTATGAAATGGCGGAACGCTTTAACATGCCGATTATCACTTTTATCGATACGCCGGGTGCATATCCAGGTATCGGTGCGGAAGAGCGCGGTCAGAGTGAAGCTATTGCCCGTAACCTCAAAGTGATGGCTGGCCTCAAAGTGCCGGTGCTCTGTACTGTGATTGGTGAAGGTGGTTCTGGTGGCGCATTGGCCATTGGCGTCGGTGACCAGGTTAACATGCTGCAATACAGTACCTATTCGGTGATTTCGCCGGAAGGTTGTGCGTCTATTCTGTGGAAAAGCGCGGAAAAAGCGCCACTGGCGGCAGAAGCGATGGGCGTGACAGCGCCACGCATCAAAGAGCTGGGGCTGATTGATGAAATCATCAACGAACCGCTCGGTGGTGCGCATCGTTCGCACGAGCAAATTGCCCAAGGCGTTAAAGCTGCGCTGGTACGTGATTTAGCCAAGCTGGACAAATTCTCAGTGGCTGAATTGCTGGACCGGCGTTATAAACGCCTGATGTCCTTCGGTTATTGCTGATAAAGCTCAAAGGAAAGCCGCCGTCAGGCGGCTTTTTTATCTCAATGCCACTGAACCCTGAACTTCACTCCACGACACAACCACTGCAGCAACGGCTGCAGCAGGCGGTGCTGACTGCATTGAATGCCGCCGCAAAGCCAAGACTGTTGCTGGCGCTGAGTGGCGGGCTGGATTCCATAGTGTTACTGCATCTGCTGGCCGGTTTGCGCGAGACTGCGGGCTTTGAACTCAGCGCTGCTCATGTGCACCACGGCCTGCAGACGCAAGCGGATGAGTGGGTGGCTTTTTGTCAGGCGCAGACGGCGGCTTTACAGGTCGATTTTCAGGTCTGCCACGTCAAGCTCACAGACCCGCAGCGCAATATCGAACAACAAGCCCGTACGTTACGTTATCAGGCGTTGGCGGCTTTGTTGGATGCCGACACTGCATTGCTGACCGCACATCATGCCGACGATCAGCTTGAAACCATCTTACTGGCACTGAAACGTGGCAGCGGGTTGCAAGGGCTCAGTAGCATCGCCGCGCAAAAGCCTTTTGCCGGTACTGTGTTGCTGCGGCCATTGCTGGCTTTTAGCCGTGCTGAGCTTGAGCAGTATGCCGTTGACATGCAGCTGTCATATGTCACAGATCCGAGTAATCAGGACGACAGCTTTGACCGCAATTTTCTGCGCCAGCATGTATTGCCGCTGTTGCAGCAACGTTTTCCGGCCATCAGTCAGACTACTGCGCGCAGTTGCCAGCTGTTGCAGCAAAGTCTGGAGTACCAGCAACAACAGCTTGCGATTGAACTGCCCAAAGTGCTGCGACAGCAACAACTGGATTTAACTCAGCTGGTACAGCGGCAAAATCCGCAACGGGATTTATTACTGCGTTTTTATTTCAGTCGCTACGATTTAGTGCCCTCTGCTTTGCAACTTCGCGAGTTTGGTCAGGTGTTCCTGGAGTCGGCGCCCGATGCGCAGCCGCTACTGCAATGGGGTGACTGGCAATTACGCCGTTTTAATGGCTTGTTGTATCTGCTCGACGCCACGGCGCAGTTTGAATTGAATGCTGTGCCAGCAAACGGCATCAGGCTGATGCCGGAACAGCAGCTGCAGTGGCAGCATTGGCAGTTTTGCTGGAGTCAGAGTGCGCAGCCACCCGCAGCAGATTGGCACAGTCTGCCGCTGGCGCTTGTTATGACAACGCAGCTGGAAATTCATACCGGACAGCTGAATCAGCGCTTTAAATCAGCTGGGAGTAATCACAGCAAGGCGTTAAAAGACTGGTGTAAGTTGTGGGAAGTGCCGCCCTGGCGACGTGGCTCCATGCCGTTTATCATCGCCGGACAGCAAAAACAGATAGTCGCAGTGCCGGGTTTTGCCAGCCACTGCAGCGCAGCCGAAGCGCAAAGTTGGCTGCACAGCAAAAGCTAAGCAGCCTCAGCCGTTTATCACATCAGCAACAGTTGCACGTTGTGTTGACGCCGTGCGCACCACATTTTTACCGTTTTGCTTGGCTTCATACAAGGCCGCGTCGGCGCGATTAAAAATC
The DNA here is from genome assembly GCF_964031785.1 of Rheinheimera texasensis. GTDB lineage: Bacteria > Pseudomonadota > Gammaproteobacteria > Enterobacterales > Alteromonadaceae > Pararheinheimera > Pararheinheimera texasensis_A. The sequence continues at coordinate 239,353 of NZ_CAXIRE010000015.1, read as the reverse complement.
GCTTTGGCTGATTCGTCAGCCAGATGCGATGCTAAACCGGCACTGGCTGAGACGCCAAACTTCACACAAATATGATGCTGGCTGATGGCCTTGACCAGCCGGTGTGCGACCAGCTCTGCGCTTTGCGCATCTTCAGCCGTTAACAGCACAGCGAATTCGTCGCCACCAAAACGGAACAGGTTATCGCTGGCACGCAGAGTGCTGCGCATGGCATCAGCGACGGCCAACAATACTTCATCACCGGCATGGTGGCCAAAGTTGTCGTTAACCTGTTTGAAGTTGTCTAAATCGAGCAGGATCAACACCAGCGGCTGCTGCTTGCGTTCAGTCAGTTGCAAGGCTTTATGGATTGCATCGTCAAAAAACCGGCGGTTACCAAGCCCGGTCAATGTATCGCGCAGCGCCAGCTGCTGCAGACGGGTGACGATCAGCGCATTGCGTAGTGGAAATAACCATTGCTGTTCCAGTTCCAGCAGCTTGCGCTGTTGCATCGGAGTGACCGGCTGTTCGCTTTGATAAACCAATTCAGCCAGACATTGTTCATTCAGCACCAGCATACTGCGGTATTCATGCAGGCCGTTGTAGGAACCGGCGGCTTTGTACTCACCAACTGCTGTCAGCAGCGTCAGTGCCGTCACCGGCAATATTTTGCCAACTGCCATCGAAAACATTTGCAGCTGCTGAGCGAGCTCAAGTGTGGTCTGCAATTGTTCCGGTAAGGCTGCGCCCAGCTTACTGGTCGCACCGGACCAAAGCGGTGTGCTGGTGATACCGGCGTAGCTGGGCACATGCTGTAATGACATATCGGAAAAGCTGAAAAGTTCCATCAGCGACTCCCCAAAGCGAATGATAATTCAGCAAAGCAGGTTTTGTGCCACTAATAGTAAGTAATTGTAATGCAATAAATAATGCATTTTGATTGCGAGAACGAACTGGCGTTTTGCGGCAGCTTGCTGCCGCTTCTGACTATTCTTTGGCGCTCAGAAACGCCATCAGGGCATCGATTTGCGCCATCGCATCCTGATAACCCAATTCAATCAGACGTTTGGTGAAGCTTTTTTCAAATAGCAGGTAACTGGCCAGGCTGGAATCCGAATGTTGTTTAATGCCGATAGTGCGCAGCAGGGAGCGGATGGCCATCGGTAGTGCCAGAAAATGTTCACTGGCCAGCGCGTTAAAATTAATGGATGGATTAATCAGGTAACTGTGCACCGGTTTTAGCTCCGACGCTATCTGGTGCTGTTGCAAGGTTTCCAGCGTTTTGTTGACCCGTTGCATCCGTTCTAAATCGGCATTGAGCGTGTCGGAAAAGATACTGTCGAGTAAGTGGCCAGCGATAGTCGACATGTTGGGGTGATGTGGCATTTGTTGCAGATGTTCACGCCGCCGTGGTTGTTCCAGGCCGACGATCAGGATGCGATCGGCGCCAAGATGAATAGGCGCGCTCAGCGGTGCCAGCTGATTGACCGAGCCATCACCAAAATACTGCTGATTGATCCGCACCGATGGCATCACCAGCGGAATGGCTGCAGACGCCATTAAGTGATGGATACCCAATAAAGTTCGTTGGCCGCAGCGGCGCGAACGCTGCCACTCCTGTGCCTCGCGACTCTGGAAAAACGTGATGGAATCACCGCTGTTGTAACAGCTGGCCGTAACGGAAACGCTGTCGAGGTAGCCACCCATAATATTGCGGTCAAGCCGTTTTAAGTCGAGCATTTCGTTCAGCAGATGCTTCAGCGGCTTGCTGTCGAGCATCGACACCGGTTTATGATTGGCGTAGTCGGCCTGAAAGGCACTCAAAAAGCCCCGGATCAAATGCCAGGTGGCACGGACATAGTCGGAGTAATACACTTGGCCGGTATGAAAATTTTTCCACACCCACTCCAGTTTTTTCACGCCAAGCTGGAAACAACTGGCATAGCAGGCAATGGCAGTGCCGTTGATGGCGCCGGCTGAAGTGCCGCAAACAATCTGAAAGGGGATGCGGCTGTTGCGCGGATATTGCTGGGCAATCGCCTTCAGCACACCAACCTGATAAGCGGCACGGGCGCCGCCGCCGGTTAATAAAATCGCAGTTTTTGTCGATTTTGTTTTATCTGTCATAGAGATAACAACATACGTCTGAATTGGCTAACTATTAACGATTGGTCGGTATCTTGCAATGCCCGGAACAGGCCACGACATAACATCCGCTGAAAAAATTGAAACTTTTCAATACGTCAGCGCACTAAAAACGTTAAGTCTGCGGTAAAGTAAAATAGATCCGACTAACAAGGAGTCGTCTGCACATGTCTCAACAATCCTCGTCTAAACAAGATTCTCCCAGCTCCACTAGCTGGATTGCGCCCGTTGTCGTGCTGGCGATGATTGCCGCGGCTGCCTGGTATTTATTAAAACCAGCGCCTCCGCCGCCAGTGGCGGTCGCTCCGGTCACGGCAGCGCCTGCGCCGGTAGAAAATAAAACGGCGGAACCCGCGGACAAACTGACACCGCAGCCTACCGGTGACGATAAGCTGGCAGAAGCCGCCGATGACGCTGGTGTCGATGTCGGTGTCGAAACAGAGGTGGTTGCAGCTGCGCCGCTGCCGCCGCTGGACCAGTCTGATGAAATGGTGCGGACTGCATTTTTCGGTTTAAACTGGAAGCCAGGTTTGTCATCGCTGTTTTTAAATGAAGAGATGATCCGCCGTTTTGTCGTGCAGGTCGACAATATTGCCCAGGGCCGGCTGATTGCTGAACAAGCGCTGTTTAAAGGGCTCAGCAAAGATTTTGCCGCCAAAACCAAGGGGCAGGGTTATCAGCTTGATAAAGCCAACTATCAGCGTTATCAGCCATATCTGGATTTATTAGAAAGCGTGCCGCCGCAGCAGGTCGCCGCTTTGTACAAACAGTTTTATCCGCTGTTGCAGGCGGCATATCTGGAGCTCGGTTATCCGGACCAGCAGTTCGATGATCGGCTGCAGCAGGCAATCAAAGTGCTGTTAAGTGCGCCTGAAATCACCGACGAGCCTGATTTGACTCTTTCTTCTGTGCATTATTCCTTTGCCGATGCTGAGACTGAGCAGTTGGGGCTGGCGCAAAAACAAATGGTACGGTTAGGCCTGGCCAATCAGCAACGGCTGAAACTGTTGTTAGTCCAGTATCAGGCAGTGCTGAAACGATGACGGGGCCAATCCCGCAATTGCCCACAGCGCTGCCACGCCATGGCAGCAGCCGCGCCCAGCGCCTCGGTTGCTGGGTGTTGTTGCGCCTCGGCTGGCAAATTCGTGGTGAGTTGCCGGCCGTCCCCAAGCTGGTTGCTGCTGTCGCGCCGCATACGTCGAACTGGGACTTTATCGTCGCTTTTGCTGCCAGTCTGGCGTTGGGTTTAAAGATTTCATTTCTGGGCAAACACAGCATTTTTGTCTGGCCCATCCGTAATTTTCTGCTGCGTTTTGGCGGCATTCCGGTGGAACGCAGTCAACGTCACGGCATAGTGCCGCAACTGGTCGCAACTTTTGCCCGCGAGCCGAAACTGTTGCTCGGCATCGCGCCGGAAGGTACCCGTAAAAAAGTCACACAGTGGAAGTCTGGTTTCTGGCAAATCGCTAAGCAGGCCGGTGTGCCCATTCAATTGATTGGGCTCGACTTTGCCAGCAAATCGATAGTATTTGGGCCTTTACTGCAGCCCGGTGATAGTTTCGAAGCGGATTACCCGTTGATGCGTACTTTTTTCGCGCAGATGCAGCCGCGGAACCCGGAGAACTTTTGACGTTAAAACGGGTTTAGCTACAGCACTTTGCACAACTTTTGTCCGCTAGTTTGGCTTTTTAGTGCAGCCGGCTGATTTTCGGTTGCAGGGGATGGCGCTTTTGCGCATAATGCCGCCGCACTCATTGTTGACGCCCGTCAACAACACTATGGTGGCCTTATTGGTCCTCCCGCAATAGTAGTTCGTGAACCCGGTCAGGTCCGGAAGGAAGCAGCCGCAGCGAATGATCTATGTGCCGGGATGTGGCTGGTAAGGCTACCACCCAAATTCCCCCGGCTTTTTATGTTTTCCAAAACCAACCTTTTGCAGACTGACGTCGGTTTATTGCTGCGCTTGTTGCTGAATTTGCAATTTACGCTGGAAATCTTTGGTCACTATCGGTAATGCCGCCAGCACAACCGCTGGATCAAGCTGATGTTGTTCCAGCAGCATAATCAGGTCGACCGCCAGTTTGACTGCCGGCGGCGCCTGATCTAATGGTGGGGTTGTTGCACTCATGCTTCGGCAGCGGCAACCGTTTCTGCTTTTTTATTATCTGGGCTGTCGAGGAAAGCGCGGGCTTTGGCCACAGCGTCTTTGACCCGGGTGACCATCTCGAAACGTTCGGTTTGTGGCAGGTAAAACGCCATATCCACTTCATAACGAATATATTTACACGGCAGCTGATTGAGCACGATACAGCACAAATCAGCCAGATATTCGCTGTCGTGTTCGTCGTCGAGGCCAAGCTCGGTTAAATGGTCCAGCATCAGTTTTTCGTAATAGTTATGGATATCGTCATGTAATTTCATCAACTACTCCCGTGTGTTGAGTATATGCTGCCAGAGGCAAGGGCTATCCAGCCAGCATAACCATTAGTTGGCAAAAACGCCACCGGACTGACCAGCGCTGCGGTACCGGCACTGCCAGCTGACAGCCGGCAGTCAGCACGTTAGACTAGCCCGTCTTCCTCAGGGCCTTGGGCCGGAATTATTAAAATGCAAAAAAATACCACTCCCTGCTATTACGGCGATTATCTGCAACTGGACAAAATCCTGGCAGCGCAGGCGCCGGAAAGCGCGCGTTATGGCAATGAAGCGCACGACGAAACCTTGTTTATTGTGGTGCACCAGGTCTATGAACTCTGGTTCAAACAAATCCTGCACGAATTAAAAGCCGTGTTGACGGTATTTGCCGAACCCGTCGTCCATGACCAGCAACTGACCGGTGTGGTGCATAAACTCAAGCGGGTGATCACGATTCAGCAGTTGCTGAACCAGCAAATTGGCGTGATGGAAACGATGACGCCGCAGGATTTTATGTCGTTTCGCGATTATCTGGTGCCGGCGTCCGGTTTTCAGTCGGTGCAGTTTAAAATGCTGGAAATTGGCCTTGGCCTTAAAAGTGAATTCCGCATCGATTTTGACAAAAACTCGTTTTATAACCGCCTGAATGATAGAGATCGCGAGTTCCTGCAGAGCTTTGAAAACTTGCCGTCGTTATTTGAGCGGGTGCAGGCCTGGTTGGAACGCATGCCATTTTTAGAATTAGGCGATTTCAGTTTCTGGCAGATGTATCAGCAGGTGACGGCGCAAATGCTGGATGAAGATCAGCAGACAGTGTTATCCATCGAAGCGCTGGCGGCCCCGGAGCGGCAATTGCAACTCGATGAAATTGAACGCACCCGCGCTAAGTTCAGCGCCTTGCTGGACGGCGACAAGTATGCCGAGTTACAGCAGCAAGGGAGTTTCCGCTTAAGCCAGCGCGCCATGCTCGGCGCTTTGTTTATCAGCCTGTATCAGGAAGAGCCGGTGTTTAACCTGCCGTTTCAGGTGCTGACCTGTCTGACCGAAATTGACGAGAACCTGACGATTTGGCGTTACAAACACGCGATGATGGTGCAGCGCATGCTCGGGACTAAAATTGGCACCGGCGGCTCCAGTGGTCATGACTATTTAAAACGCACGACGGAGAAAAACCGCATTTTCACTGACCTGTTCCATATGGCGACCTTCCTGGTGCCAAAAGCCAGTTTGCCGGTGTTACCTACACCAGTGCGCCGTCAGCTTGGTTTTTATTTCTCCGGCGATAACAGCTAACAAGGCCAGTTCAGCGCCTGTGTGGGCGTATACACCGCGCAGGCGGCCTGAAACAGCTGACTGTGTACCATGGTCAGTTTGTTGATATTCCGCTGATAACCGCCGCCAATTACTGCTGCGACCGGAATACGATGGTCGCGGCAGCGCTGTAACACAAAAAGATCGCGCTGATACACGCCGCTGGTGCTGATCTGTAGCAGCCCTAAGTCGTCGTCCTGATGAATATCGACACCAGCGTCATACAGCACTAAGTCGGGCTGATGCAGCCGCAGCAGATAGTCAAAACTGCTGTGCAGTGCATCGAGATAAGCGCTGTCCTGGCATTGGGTTGGCAAGCCAATATCCCAGTCGGAATGTTGTTTGCGTGCCGGGAAATTTTTTTCGCCGTGCAGCGATGCTGTGACGACACGGCGTTCGTCGGCGAATAACAGCGCAGTGCCATCGCCCTGATGCACGTCGCAATCAAAAATCAGCACTTTGTCGACGCCTTGTTGCAAGGCTACTGCGGCGGCCACTGCCAGGTCGTTAAACAGGCAAAAACCAGCGCCTTCGCCGGCAAAGGCATGATGGTAACCGCCACTTAGATGCAGTGCTATACCGTGCTGCAGCGCCAGCTGCATGGTGCGGATAGTGCCACCGACCGATTGCAGGCTGCGCTTGATAAGAAATTCGGACCAGGGGAAGCCAATCCGCCGCATGGTTTTAGCATCGAGTGTCCCACGGCTTAATGCATCGATATAATCCGTCTGATGCACCAGCGCGAGCTGCGCCGCAGTTGCTGGCGCAGCATCGCAGTCAAACCAGTTGGCAGGTATGCCCGCCTGCAATAAATGCTGATACAAAGCGCGGTATTTACCAATCGGATAACGATGGCGCTCCGGCAAAACTAAATCGCTGTAACAGTCGTGGTATACCAGCGGCAGCATCAGGATTTGCGGCCCCGCTGTTCATACCACTGGATCTCGGCTTCCAGCGCGCTGATCGCTTTACGGCAGCGGCCGAGCCTTGCATGCAAAGCGAGTTGTACCGCCGGCGGTTGTTGCTGCTGCGCTGATTCCTGCACCATGTCCTGCAGGCGGCGCTCGAACCCACGATACTCGGCCAGCTGCTGATGCATGGCTTGTGCGGTACCACCCAGTTGGGCTAACAGCTGACCGGCCTGATGCCGGGCGCTGTTATCGGCCGGCGCTTTGCTGCGGGTGGTACGCCATTTCGGCGCCTGTTCTTTTTGCCTCACATCCTGGCTGGCAAAGGCCTGCATCAGCGCCTGCAGCTGCGCTGCCAGCTTTTCGCACAGCAGCTGTTGTGATTGCATAACCTGCGGTTTGCCCTGATAGGATTTGATGCGCTGACACAGCTGCATACTTTCCTGAACATAATCAAGCAGATGACGGGAGCGGGTCTGAAACAGCTGGGAAGAAAAACAATCGCGTTGTTGCCAGTCTGGCAGCTGTTGATCCAGCTTACCGGCACGGGCGGCCAGCGTCAGCAATTGCTGTTCAAGCTGTTGCAGCAGCTGCTGTGTTGCCATTAAGCTGCACTCCATTGTTGCCACAATAAACGCGAGGCGATTGCCATCACCATCAAAATAAACAAAGGTTTAATTAATTTGCTGCCAAAGCGGATAGCGGTGTGAGCACCTAAATACGACCCAGCCATCAGACAAATACCCATCGCAATGCCGAGCTGATAATGAATGTGGCCGAGCAGACCAAAAGTGACTAATGCAACGCCGTTAGAGATAAAATTCATGGTGCGGGCCAGGCCGCTGGTAAGCAGCAGATTAATTTTGTACAGCGCCATGCTGGACACCATCCAGAACGAGCCAGTGCCAGGCCCGGCGATACCGTCATAAAAGCCCAGCACAAAACCCTGAATGCGTTGCGTCCAAAGATGCCGGCGCGTTTGTCGCGGCAACTGCTGCTGGTCATCATGCGGCACTTTGGCGAACAAACTATAAATGGCTGCCAGCAATATCAGTACCGGTAAGACTTTTTCCAATGCCGCTTTACTGATTTGATCAACCACCAGCACACCAATACAGGCGCCGACTGCGGTTGCCAATAAGGCATGGCGCCAGAACATCGGGTCAAACAGTTTTTTCTTGTAGTAAGTGTAAGAGGCGGTCACCGAGCCAAAAGTCGCGGCCAGTTTATTGGTGCCCAGCACCAGATGTGGTGGCAGTCCGGCGGTGAGCAGCGCTGGGACGGTTAACAAACCGCCGCCACCGGCGATGGCATCGATAAAACCTGCGGCAAAGGCCACTGCACACAACAGCGAGAGTGTGACCGGGTCGAGCAGAACTTCCATAGTTATTGATCTATTTGACGTTGAAAGGGCGGCAAGGCATTGAGCATGGCGCTGCCGTAAGATTTAGTCACCAGGCGGCGGTCCAGAATGACGATGCGGCCGTGGTCTTGTTCCTGCCTGAGCAGTCTACCACAGGCCTGTACCAGTTTGCGTGCGGTGGCCGGCACAGTCAGCGTCAAAAATGCATTGCCGCCGCGTTTGGTAATGGCTTCTGCCATCGCCTCTTCAAACGGTGAAGTTGGCACCGCAAACGGTAGCTTGGTGATCACCAGATTGGTCAGTAACTTACCGGGTAAATCCAGGCCTTCAGAAAAGCTTTGGGTACCAAACAGAATACTGCCGTTGCCACCGTCGATTTTACTTTTGTGTAAATCCAGTAACGCTTGCCGGCTGGCTTCGCCTTGTACCAGCAAGCTATGGCCTTGTTGTCGCAGGGCTGCAGCAACCTGCTCCATTTGCCAGTAAGAGGCAAACAACACCAGATTGCCCTCAGACGGCTGCAGAAAATCAGCCAGCCGCCGGCACAGTTCGTCAGTAAATGCGTCGTCAGTTGGTTCGGTCGTAAGCCTCGGAATATGAATAAGCCCGCGTTCCCGATAGGCAAAAGGCGAGGCCACTTCAAGCCGGCGTAAACCGGGGTGTTCGGTCAGGCCTAAATCGCGGCTGATGTGGTCAAAACTGCCCAGCGTTTTTAAAGTCGCGGAACAAAGCAACACCGCATGCGCCTGACTGAACAATAAATCTTCCAGCTGAAAGCTGACCGACAGCGGGCTGGCATGGCCGGAAATATGCGGGCCATCGGCCTCCAGCCAGCGCGCCTGACTGACATGTTGCTGGCTTTGCGACCAGCAAGCCCAAAGCTCTGCCTGGCTGCTGAATTTCTGCTGCAACTGACTCAGTTCCTGTTGCAAACCGGCCAGCTGTGTGGTGCTGAGTTTGCCATCGTTGGCGCTTTCCAATAGCAGCTGAAACAGTTTATCAATACAGGTCAGGACTTTTTGACTACTGTCGCGCAGCGGTTCGCTCTGGCGTTGCAGCAGTTCAGGCAGCACGGCATCAGCGAAACGTAAATGGCCTTCGCCTTTACTTTGCTGGCGGAACAACTCAGCGATTTGACGTTGTACCGGTTGAAACTGGCTGAAAAATTCGTCAGTGGCGTCGGCCAGTCTTAATAATTCGCTGATGGCGGCATGTTGAGATAAGGCCTTATTCAGCAATTGCTTCAGCTTTTGCACTTTGTCCTGCCACAGACTGGCTTCACTGGTGAGCAAAGCACGGGCAGAAAAATAGTCGCGACCGACATCGGCCAGATGGTGCGCTTCATCGATGACATAAATGCAGTCTTCCGGTGCCGGTAACACGCTGCTGCCAGCGTCTAAATCGGCCAGCAACAGCGCATGATTGACCACCAGCACCTGGCTATCATCAATTTCAGCCCGAGCCAGATGGAAAGGGCAGTTGCGGTGGGCGGCGTGCTGACGCGGGCAATGATAGGCATCGGCCTGGATCAGCTGCCAGCTCTGTTCAGGCAAAGCTTCTGGCAGAGAATCACGATCGCCCAGCCATTTGCGGCTTTTCCATTGTTCTTGCATCGCAGCAAACTGGCTGAGCTGCGCCTGGGCAAATAATTCGGGCTGCTGGATTTGCTGGGCCAGACGCTGGATACAGGCGTAGCGCTGACGGCCTTTCACCAGACTAAATTGAAAATCGAGCCCACTATGGGCTTGAAAAAACGGCAAGTCTTTGTTGACCAGCTGTTCCTGCAACGCCACTGTGGCAGTGGCAATCACCAGCGTTTTCTTTTGCGCCAGGGCCAGCGGAATTGCTGCCATCAGGTACGCCAGCGATTTGCCGGTGCCGGTGCCGGCTTCAACGAGGCCAATCCGGTCGTAATTGTGATAACTGCCGGCGACAATGTTCGCCATCTCGGCCACCAGCTGATTTTGTCCGGGCCGCGGCTGATAACCCGGCAAATTTGTTTTCATTTGTTGGTGAATAGCCCGGATCTGGGATTTTAGCGCGTCGCTCAGCATCTGAAGATCTGTATGAAATTACAGTGCTGACAGTCTAATGCGTCCGCTTATCTGGCTGCAAACAAAATTCAACGGCTGTAAAGATCGGACCAGCATTGTCACTGGAAATTTTTTGGGACAAAAGTAGTTTAAATGTATAAAAAAAGATAACAAAATTCCAGCGTGTTGCATGCTAACTCTCTGATCCATAATTAGTATTTTTTGTGGTCACGATGAGCTGGGGAAATGTTAATTACCGCTAAAACAAACCGAGCGACCATCTGGCTGCGATGAAGTTCCCGGTAAAAGCATTGACCGACAAAAAAAAATCCGATATTTATGCTGCCAGTATTGTGTTAAGTCCCGATACTTTTCGTTAATACGCCGGTATTAACTTTACAAATAGAATCACTTTCCATAAGTGGTCCAGGGAGAAAAATCGATGTTTACAAATACCAAAGTTACCCACGCGGTTCGGTTGGCACTGGTTTTCGGTGCTGCCTCCACAGCTGCATTGAGCACAACTGCCGTTGCTCAGGAAGCAGAAGAAGCAAAAAAAGTAGAACGCATTGAAGTAACAGGTTCACGTATCAAACGTACTGATATGGAAACTGCTCAGCCTGTTCTGGCGATCAGCCAGGAGGATATCGCTCGTACCGGTCTGGTCAGCGTTGGCGACGTATTAAAAGAAATTTCAACCAACGGTGCCGCTTTAGGTCTGCAGACTAACAACGGTAACACGACAGGCGTTAGCCGCGTCAACCTGCGTAACTGCGGTTCAAACCGTACGCTGGTTCTCGTAAATGGTCGTCGCTGGGTTGCTGACTTAGGCGGCGCAGTTGACGTATCAACTATCCCACTGGCAGCGATCCGTTCTATCGAAGTACTGAAAGATGGCGCATCTTCAGTCTACGGTACTGACGCAATCTGTGGTGTTGTTAACGTTATCACCAAAAACGATTTCGAAGGCGCAGAAGTTTCAGCCTACAATGGTCAGACGTCATTTGAAGACGGCAAACGTGAAACTTACTCAGCCACTTTCGGTACTTCTACCGAAAAATCAAACGTATTACTGAACGTCAGCTACACCAAACAAGAACCAATCATGGGCGGTGACCGCGAGATTTCTTCAGTACCAATCTATGGTCTGCCAGCTGAAGTTTCTGCATCAGGCGGCCGTGCATCACCAACCACGCCATGGGGTCAGTTCACTGTTAACGGTGTATCGTATACCCGTAAACGTGACGCTGCAGGCTGTGCGCCAAATCAAGTTTGCGCAGCTTCAAAAGTATCTGATTTCAAAGCGTATGACCCAAATACAGACGGTTATAACTTTGCACCTGTGAACTATATCCAGCAGCCTTCTGAAACGCTGTCTATGTACGCACAAGGTGCTTATGCCATTACTGATACGCTGAACTGGAAAACCGAGGTGCTGTTTAACGAACGGACTTCTGAAGCACAGTTAGCGGCTCAGCCATTAGGCGGTCTGGCGATTTCTGGTAACAACATCTACAACCCGTTCAAAGTAAACATCGTGGGTGGTTCATTCCGTCCAATCGTTTCTCCGCGCTCTTACGGCGCTGAAGTAGATACTTGGCGTTTTGGCTCCAGTCTGGATGGCGAGTTCGAATTAGTTGACCGCACTTTCACTTGGGATGCTGCTGCAACTTATTCAGACAACTCGTTAATCGCACTGAAAAAAGGTTTCTTCCACTCAACCCGTTTTGCTGAAGCCGTCGGCGCTAGCCGCATCAACAGCTCTGGCGTTGCTGAGTGTTTAACTTCAACTGGTGCTGTTATTGCCGGTTGTGTGCCGTTTAACGTCTTCGGTGGCCCGGAAGGTGTAACTCAGGCGATGCTGGACTACGTAACCGTAGCACCACGTGACCTGGCTTACTCAAAAATGTGGGACTACTCAGCCAACATCTCTACTGACCTGTTTGAATTACCAGCAGGTATGGTTGCTATGAACGTTGGTTCTGAAATCCGCCGTGAATCTGGTTACACCAGTCCAGAACCTTTGACTGTTTTAGGTCAAGTTTTAGGTGATAACGCTGCAACACCAACTGTTGGTGGTTACAGCTTAAAAGAAGTGTACGCAGAAGCCCGTATCCCACTGTTAGCGGATATGGACTATGTGAAGAGCTTAGATTTAGAAGTGTCTACCCGTTATTCAGACTACTCCAGCTTCGGTGATGTGACGAACAACAGTTACAAGCTGACGTATCGTCCAACTGACGAATTGATGTTACGCGCCAGCTTCAACGAAGGCTTCCGTGCACCATCAATCTCTGAATTGTACCAAGGTCAGAACGACAGCCGCCCAACAGCGACTGACCCATGTTCTACTAACTCCCCAGCTTACAAAAACATTCCTGGTGTTGCAGCCCGTTGTGCGGCAGCTGGTATTTCTTCAACTTTCATCCAGAAAGATCCACAAGTTCGGGCGAAAGTCGGTGGTAACCCAGATACTCAGCCTGAATCTTCAGAATCTACTTCTATCGGTTTCGTGTACAGCCCAGAGTTTATCGACGGTCTGAGCATGACATTAGACTGGTACAAAGTTGAAATAGAAAACTTTATCAGCTCTCGCACCGCGGCCAGCATCCTGAGCCGTTGTTATACCCAGGGTATCGCTGCTGACTGTGACCTGATCACCCGTGATTTCACTGGTACTCTGAACGGTAACCCAGGTGAGATTTCAAACATCACATCTCTGGGCATGAACTTCAAAGGTGGTCAACACGTTGAAGGTGTGGACTGGAACGTCGATTACCGTTTCGAGACTGAGATGGGTACCTGGCGCCTGAACTGGGATAACGCTTATTCCATCTATAACGGTGACTTAGGTAAACTGACTCGTGGTGATGTAACATTGGACGGTACTATTTCTGGTGGTAACGGTACAGGTTTCCTGACTGCTGGTGCTTCAGGTGGTGGTACTACTTTCCGTCTGAAGTCTAACCTGACAGCATCATGGTCAAAAGATGACTGGTCAGCGTCTATCACTGCTCAGTATCTGTCTAAGCAAATCGAAGATTGTAGCGGTATCACTTCTGCTGCGGCTGGTCTGAAACGCCCAGAACTGCGTAACCTGTGTTCTGATCCAGATTTCGTGGACACGGCTTATACCTTTGCGCCAGGCTCGACTAACGTAGTCGGAACACCAAATACTCCGTTCCCACGTAACGAACTGGACGCCACAGTGTACTTCGATGGTCAAATCGGCTGGACTTCACCATGGAACAGCGATATCACAGTTGGTGTACGTAACCTGTTTGATAAAGAGCCGCCACTGGCCTTTTCAGCGTTTGCGAACACCTACGACCCGAACTACCGTACTCCGGGCCGTTTCTACTACGTGAGCTTCACTCAGAAATTCTAAGTAGTTGAACAAAAGCAAAAGCCGGCGTTAGCCGGCTTTTTTTATAGTGCAACAGAATCCTAATTAAATGTGGCGATTAAAAAATCTGTCGGTCCGTACCCGGCCCTTATTTAATATGCAATAAGAAGTGTTCTCAGTCACAATTAAGAAATTTAGCGCTTTAAACTCAAAATTGTAACAACTTAGTGCATATTTAACCTGTATCGAAATTTTTACGCGGTTAAAATTCAAGCAAACAGTCATCGGACAAAAAAACTCATTCAGAGGCATGCAAAAGGGGGTAATTTACCAATTCTGAGTTTTTAATTATCACTTGAGTAACATAATCACCTGTTATTGTTTTCCTTTTATTCGAATCTCTGCATATTCCCTGTAAACGGCACGACTACTGGCTTGGCGAATAGTTCCCTGCATCTGAAAAACTCTGCGGGAATTTATGTAAAAGCGGTTGACCCGTTGAAAAAAATGCTCTTATTATCCAATGGTCAGTTTCCGCTCATCGCGGGAAAAATTGCCGAATCACCTAAGTGAAACGCAATATCAGTTGACTTACAGACAACAAAATCACTGCTAAGTGGTCCAGGGAGATAATAATGTTTAGTAACAATAAAACAGCAAATGCCGTGCGTATTGCCCTTGCATTCGGTGCTGCTTCAACTGCGGCTTTTACCTCTGCTGCAGTGTCTGCTCAGGAGCAGACTGAAGAAGCAAAAGATAAAGTTGAACGGATTGAAGTAACAGGTTCGCGGATTAAACGTGTTGACGTTGAAACTGCAAGCCCGGTGCAAATCACTTCATCTGAAGACATTAAACTGTCAGGCTTCACCAAAATCGAAGATCTGATGAACAGCCTGCCACAAATCGAAGCTTCAGAAACTTCTTTCCAGGCAAACGGCGCTTCTGGTAACGCGACTCTGGACTTACGTGGTCTGGGTGCACAACGTACCTTAGTTCTGGTCAACGGCCGTCGTCTGCAACCAGGCGGTATCTACAACGCCGGTGCTGCTGACGTTAACCAAATCCCTTCAGCCCTGGTTGAGCGCGTAGAAGTGCTGACCGGTGGTGGTTCTGCAACTTACGGTGCAGACGCTGTTGCGGGTGTTGTGAACTTCGTAATGAAAAAAGATTTCGAAGGTATGGAACTGACCTTAGGTGGTTCAGGCTACCAGCACGACAACGACAACAAATATATTCAGAGTCTGATGGACAAACGTAAGTTTGAGTACCCTACAGGCAGTTCAGGTATTGACGGTAAAACCGGCAACGTCGATCTGACCATGGGTGGTTCATTAGGTTCTAAAGGCCATATTACCGCTTATGCCACATGGCGTCAGGTTGACGAGCTGCGTCAGGCCGCCCGTGACTACTCAAGCTGTGCGCTGAACGACGCTGGTACTGCCTGTGGTGGTTCTGGTAACGCTGTAGTGCCAAACTTCTATTTCTATCCGGTAGTGAACGGCGAAACTGATTACGATCAGGAGAAATTCTGGACGCTGAACTCAAGCAGCCAGTTCATTCCTTCTTCTGGCAACGTGTATAACTACGCGCCAATCAACCACTTCATGCGTCCGGACGAGCGTTACACCTTAGGTGCGTTCGCCAACTATGAAATCAGTGAATATGTTCGTCCGTACTTAGAAGTGTCGTTCATGAACGACCGTACTGTGGCGCAAATCGCTGAATCAGGTACTTTCTACGCTGAAGAATATCATTTAGATATTAACAACCCTCTGTTCACTGACGCGCAACGTGGTCAATTCCGCACTGCGTTTGGTAACGATGTTGAAACCATCGCGGCATACATCGGTAAACGGAACGTTGAAGGTGGTCCACGTCAGTCAGATCTGGAACACACCTCATTCCGTATCGTGACCGGTACTGAAGGTATCATCAACGATACATGGTCTTATGACGTGTCATTCCAGCACGGCGTCACCACTTCTGGTGTTGCTTACCTGAACGACTTCTTCGGCCCACGTATCGCGCAAGCTTTAGGTGCTGAAGGTGCTGATCCATGTACTGGTTCATGTGTCCCTTACCAAGTGTTCAAATATCAGGGTATTACTGCCGCACAAGCTGGTAACCTGACTGGTACTGCGGTCATGAAAGGTGTGACTTCAGAAACAATCCTGAACGGTTTTGCTTCTGGTGAACTTGGCTTCAACCTGCCATCACACTCTATGCCAGTTGCTGCGGTAATCGGTGTTGAGCACCGTGAAAACAAATTCGAACGTACTGCTGACGAAGTATTTGCCAAAGGCTTACTGTTAGGTCAGGGCGGTCAGACTTCTTCTATCGAAGGTGGTTACACCGTGAAAGAAGTGTTCGGCGAATTAAGCATCCCGCTGGTTGAAGACTTCGGTATTTTCAAAGACGTGACTTTAGGTCTGGGTGGTCGTTATTCAGACTACTCAACTTCAGGCAGTGAGCCAACCTACAAGGCTGAACTGGACTGGACACCAGTTGACGACTGGAAAATTCGCGCCAGCTACAACCGCGCAGTCCGTGCACCAAACGTTGGTGAACTGTTCGCACCACAAACTAACGGTCTGTGGGGCGGTACTGACGGCTGTTCAGGCGCAGCGCCGAAGTACACTGCAGCACAATGTGCTAATACAGGTGTTACTGCTGCGCAATACGGCAAAATCTCTGCCAGCCCGGCCGGTCAGTACAACGGTATTTTCGGTGGTAACTTAGAGCTGAAACCAGAAATCGCTGACACTATGTCATTCGGTGTGGTTGGCCAGCCACTGGACAACCTGAACCTGTCAATCGACTACTGGGATATCCAGCTGGACGAAGTTATCGGTAACGTGTCTGCTCAGCTGACTGTTGACCAATGTGCGCTGACTGGTGTTGCTGCATTCTGTAACAACGTAGTCCGTGCACCAAACGGCAGCCTGTGGTTAGGTACTGCAGGTTACGTTCAGGCGACCAACATCAACTTAGCTAGCCGTCACTGGCGTGGTATTGACGTCAGCTCTAACTACGAACAGGAAGTGTTCGGTGGTAAGCTGACTGTGAAGATGATCGGCTCTATCAACATGAAGAAAGAGTACGAATCTCTGCCAGGTAATGCGTCAGCAACTTACGACTGTTCTGGTAACGTCAGCGTTGACTGTTTCGCCCAGCCGAAATGGCGTCACACACTGTCAGCCAGCTACACCACTGGTGACTGGTGGTCAGCAACTGCAAAATGGCGCTACTACGGCAAAGTTGACTACAAAGGTACAACTGACAAGCTGATCCCGAACGGTATCAGTTCACAGAGCTACCTGGACTTAGTTGGTTCATTTGACCTGAACGACCATGTCAGCTTACTGGCTGGTGTAAACAACGTGCTGGACAAAGAGCCACCAATGGTAGGTCTGACTCTGTCTTCTAACGCGAACACAGTGGCAGGTTACTACGACACGCTGGGTCGTTACCTGCACGCCAGCGTAACAGTTCGCTTCTAATCCGAAGCTGAACCCAAAAAAAGCCGGCTTTAGCCGGCTTTTTTTTAGTTTTTTGAACATCATGGCTCACCTGAGATGTGACACCGGGCCGGCCGTGGTATTTTAAAACTGTATTTTATGCAGTTGGAATTTGTATGTCTTCTGAAGTTTTGTCGTCTTTTTTACACCAATTGCCTCAGGCTTATCAGGCGTTACGCCAACAACAGTTTCAGTGGGTTGGTGGTTTTCTGCAGCATTATGTGCTCGACCATCCGCAGTGGCGGCAGCTGGCGCTGGAACTGGCGCTGCAGCGTCACGATGATGCAGGCGTGCAGCAGTTGTTTGCCTCGATTTGCCGTAATAAAGACGAACAGGCACCCGCAGCACTGCGCCTGGCACAGTATTATCTGGCTGAGCGGCGCCGGCAGGAATGTCGGGAGGCGCTGGCTTTGGTGGCAGAAAGACCAATACAGGATGCCGGTTTTTACCGCGCAGTCGCGGCAGTCTTCAGTGCGCTGGACGACCCGACGGCAGCCTTACCCTGGCTGGAGCAAGCTGTACTTTGGGCACCGCAACATGCTGGTTTGCGCTTTGATTTAGCCCTGGCGCAGTTTTTCCTGAATCACATGAACGAGTCGCGCGCCAACCTCGCCATAGTGCTGGAGCAACTGCCATTGGCCGGCAATGTATTACATTTGCGTTCAGGCACACAGACAGCTACCGCGGAACATAATCATATCGCTGATTTGCAACAGCGGCTGGCCCAGCCGGCGCTACAGCCGCAGGATGCCGTCGGCGCAGGTTATGCGCTGGCGAAAGAGCTGGAAGACACCGGCCAATATGCGGCCTCATTTGCTGCGTTGCGTCAGGCTGCGACCTGTAAGCGCCAGCAGCTGCAATATGATGCTGCGACAGAGTTCGCTACTTTTGCCGCGATGCGTCAGCATTTTACTGCGGAGTTTTTTGCCCAGTCAGACAGCGAAACTGCCGCTGAGACAAATTCAACGCTGCGGCCGATTTTTATTCTGGGCATGCCGCGCACCGGAACAACGTTGGTGGAGCGTATTCTCGGCCAGCATCCGGACGTCGTCTCTATCGGCGAGTTTCCGGACTTCCCGCTGGAAGTGGCACAGGCAGCGCGGCAGGTGCAAGGCCGGCAGTCACTGGTGCAAGCGGCGCTGCTGCTGGATTATCCGGCACTCGGTGCGCGTTATCTGCAACAGGCTGCAGCGATGGCACAAGGCAAACCGATTTTCATCGATAAACTGCCGTTTAACTTTATTTATACCGGTCTGATTAAAAAGGCATTGCCGCAGGCGCGGATCATTCATTTAGTCCGGGATCCGCTCGACACTTGCTTTGCTATTTATAAAACGCTGTTTAATCAGGTTTATTCGTTTTCTTATCAGCTGGACGAACTGGCAGATTATTTTATTGAATATAAAAAGCTGATGGCGCACTGGCATCAGGTGCTGCCCGGGCAGATCCTTGATGTGCATTATGAACAAGTGGTCGCAGAACCTGAGCAACAGGCACAACGCATTCTGGATTGGTGTGGCTTGCCATGGCAGCAGGATTTATTGGCCTTTCACCAGGCGAAATCCGCTTCGACTACGGCCAGTGCCGCCCAGGTACGTCAGCCTATCCATCAAAAATCCGTGCAAAAGTGGCGGCAGTTTGCCGACGAACTGCAACCGGTACGTGAGCGTTTGTTTGCCGCCGGGCTGATTGACGCAGAAGGTCATCCGGTCTGAACGAAATCAGACCGGCATAATATCGCAGGGGGCTGTCATCCGGTAACTGTTGCCGGATCCGGACTGAAACGGACCCGCTGCGCTGTTAAACGGACTCGCTGCGCTGTGAAACGGATAGGTGCCGTGCCAGACAAAACTGGGAAATAACACCACTAGACCCGGCGTCGGGCAAATCGCCTGCGCCACTTCGTCCTGCTCGCCGAGTTGAAGCGATGTTTCGCCAAGCTTTAACCAACCTTGCCGGTGCGGGTCATCTGGTCGGATGCAGTCCGGTAATTCCAGATAAGTGCAGGCCGATAACCAGCCTTGCGGATGCACGTGGTTGGTATGAAACCCGTCATTACCAAGACGTACTGACCAGCTGCCGGAAAAACGGAATTTGCCGCTGTTGCGGCTCAGCAGTGGATGCTGGGCATCAGCGGGCAATCGCTGCAGATACTCATTAATCCGTTGTTCCAGTACGCTGCGAAATTGCTGGATCACCGGGTCTGGCTCCGCTAACAGCCGCCCCAAGGTTTGTGTGCCGCCGCGCACACTTTGGTCTAAAGGTTGTCGTGTACTGGTGTGCAGACGTTGGATAACCGGATTCAGCACTGCCAGAAATTCGGCCAGATTTTGATAACCGGCTGGTGTCGGCAGTGGCCTGGCATCGATCAATGCTGCGTAGTTATTCAGCCAGTGTGTTTTTGTATCACCCTGCAAGCGCCAGCAGGTGCCTAAATAGGCCCAAATTTCCTGGTCATGCGGACTGATTTCCTTGGCTTGTTGCAGCAGCTGTTCAGCCAGTATCAGCTGTTGTTGGCGGATAGCGTAATTGGCCGCGTCAATCAGCGCCCGCACCCGGAATGCTGGTGGCATTTGTTGTTGTAAGGCTTCTGCAGTCAGTGCCGCAGCACGTGGCAAATCACCTTGTTTTGCCAGCTGAACGCCAAGCGCGTGCAACAAATCAGCCTGCCGGCCATGCAAAGCAATGCCGTCCTGTAGCAGCAGAGTGGCAGCAGCATCGTCACCGGACTGGATCAATAAGGTGGCCAGCGCGTAGCGCAGATTTAATGCTGCCGGCTGTGCCGCCAGTATTTGTCTGGTTAGTTGCAGGAATTTCGGCAGATTTTGTTGTTGCCAATACAGCTGGTTCAGCGCTTCGTGTGCGCCGATATGCAAAGGTTGCAGGCTGATCGCCTGTAATAATGCCGCTTCGGCACCTGCGTCATTGCCTAAATCATGTTGCAGGCAACCAGCCATAAAATGAAATTCTGCCTGCGCAGGCGCCGTGGCCAGCAGCTGGCCGACGATGTCTGCCGCAGCTGCGGCCTGTTGTTCGTCCCGCAGCAGCTGAGCTTTTTGCCAGAGCAGCTGGGGCTGTGCCGGCCAGCGTGTCAGTGCCTGGTCTAGCAGCTGCAATGCGGCGTTGACTTGCTCAATTTGGGCCAGAGCATTTGCCAGTGGTGCATAACAACGTGGGTCATCCGGCTTGAGCTGCAGCGCTTTTTGCAGCCGCTCTTTGGCCAACAGTGGTTGTTGCTGACGCAGTGCCAGCAGTCCGGCATTCAGCCAGCTGTCGGCCAGATTCGGTGCTAATTGCAGCGCCTGCTGATAGGCCTGCTCTGCGGTATCATATTGTTCAAGCTGTTGTAATAAATTGCCGTAATTCGACCAGACTGCACTTTGAGACGGTGCAGCCTTGAGACTGCGCCTGAAGTATTGCAATGCCTGATCGGTCTGGCCTTGTTGCCGCGCGGACAGTGCCAGCAGATGCAGCGCATCCGGCTGATCCGGCCGTAGTTGTATGACTTGAAGTGCCAATTGCATGGCGCGGTCAGGTTGGCCCTGATTAAGCGCGGCGATTGCGGCCTGGAGAATTTGTTGAGCGTGCATTATCAAGACTGAGTTCAAAACAGAATGGCGTTAAATTAACAGAAAATCTGCCGCAGCGGCCAGCTCATCGCACCGGCCTTGAAAAGCAGGTCAGCAACAGGCCCGGTTTCTGCTTTCCTGCTGCAAGCGTTCGCAACGTGCGCAACGTTGTCGCGCCGGGTCTTGTTGCAGCAGTTCACGTTCAATACGAGCTTCGCAGTCTGAGCACAGGCCATAGAGCCCCATGTCCATTTGACTGAGGGCGGCCTGTACCAATTCCAGCCGGCGGGTTTTTTGTTCCAGTTCCGGCGTCAGCCAGTGCCGCAATAATTCGGGCCAGTGACTGAGTGCCTGATGCTCCAGTTGCAATAGCAGGTGGTCAAATTCGCCGGCATGGTCACGTTGCAGGTAGGCAAAAATGTCCTGACGCAGCTGCTGAAGTTCCTGCTGTAACTGACCACGTAATTCCGGAATAAGCGACTTAGGCATAACATCCTCAGCGGTGAAAGAAGAATAAGCCTGCAGTGTGGCAAAAGCCGTCCGAAGTTGTGCTGATACAGATCAAAGCTGGTCGTAGTAACTGAAAAATTTCTGCAGTAGCCGTTTGTCACGGCAAGCTCCCCGCTGAGCGCGCGGTAAGGCTTCCTTGCCGAGGAAAATTTTACTATGCTCGGCGGAAATAAATTCCACAGTGCCACGGTCTGGTGTGATATCGGTCGGTAACAAACCGGTAAAGCAAGCCAAATCATTCATACAACAGAAGGATATAACAGATGAATCAACAGCAAAAAGTCAAAGCGGCCTTAGGCGGTCTGATGTTATCGGCTCTGGCCGGTTTAAGTGGTACAGCACAGGCGTTTCAGGCCACTGAACTGAGTGCCGGTTATCAGCAGATGCCGGATGGCGCCGCACAACAGGCGGCAGATCCAAAAGCTGCTGCGGAAAAAGCCAAAGAAGGTAAATGCGGCGAAGGCAAGTGCGGTGAAGGCAAATGTGGTGGCGATAAAAAGGCCGCTGCCGCCAGTGCTGATAAAGCCAAAGAAGGTAAATGCGGTGAGGGCAAATGTGGTGGTGATAAAAAAGCGGCCACAGATAAAGCCAGCACCGATAAAGCAAAAGAAGGCAAATGCGGTGGCATGAACTAACATGCCGAAGCTTGAAGGGGTGGGGCTGGGGCTGCGGCGCGAGCTGCTCGCCCCTTTACAACATGGTGGGCACGACATCGATTTTATCGAAGTGGCGCCAGAAAACTGGATCCCCTTTGGTGGTGCACTGCAGCGCCAGTTTGCCGATGTTGCCACTCAATTTCCGCTGATCTGCCACGGTCTGTCGTTGTCGATCGCCGGGCCAGATCCCTTGGATCTGCAGTTTTTGGCGCAGCTGAAGCAATTTTTCCGGCAACATCAGGTGCAGCTCTATAGCGAACACCTGAGTTACTGCTCTGGCCAAGGCCATTTGTATGATCTGATGCCGGTGCCGTTTTGCCGCCAGGCCATTGATTATCTGGTGCCGCGCATCCGGCAGGTGCAGGACGTGCTGGAACAGGAGCTGGTGCTGGAGAACATCTCTTATTACGCCACGCCAGAGTCGACCATGACTGAGCTGGAGTTTTTGACCGA
This sequence comes from Rheinheimera texasensis, assembly GCF_964031785.1. Lineage (GTDB taxonomy): Bacteria > Pseudomonadota > Gammaproteobacteria > Enterobacterales > Alteromonadaceae > Pararheinheimera > Pararheinheimera texasensis_A. The sequence continues at coordinate 217,147 of NZ_CAXIRE010000015.1, read as the reverse complement.
AGTGCTGGACAGAGCCAACTGTGGCCTTCTGCTGGACGTCAATAATATCTATGTCAATTCCATCAATCATGGTTACGACGCGTCAGCGTTTCTGCGGGCGCTGCCAACCAAGCGTATTCGTTATGGTCATGTCGCCGGCCACCTGAAACAAAGTGCGGATTTGTTAATTGATACCCACGGCAGTGCGGTGACTGACCCGGTCTGGGCATTGCTGGCTGAAGCCTATCGTTGCCATGGCGTGTTTCCGACACTGCTGGAGCGTGATTTTAACTTACCGCCGCTGACCGAATTACTGACTGAACTCGCGCAGATCCGTCAGCTCCAACAGGCAAACGCACTGGGACAGGGGACGGGCTGATGCAGGATTTTCAGCAACAACAACTGGCCTTTATTCGCCGGATTAAAGATCCGTCAGCACCATTGCCGAATGGCATCCGGCCGGAACGGATGGTCGTTTACGAAGAATTGTTTTTTAATAATCTGCAGAATTTTGTCAGCAGCGCTTTTCCGGTGTTGCATTCCTTGTTACCTGAAACCCAATGGCAGGCGTTGTGCCGGCAGTTTTTCCAGGAACAAGCGCTGCATAGCCCGTATTTTCTCGATATTTCCAAAGCTTTTTTGCAGTGGTTACCGCAAGTGGCGCCGCAGTTACCCGGTTTTGCGCTGGAACTGGCCGAATACGAATGGTTGGAACTGGCATTGGCGACAGATCTCGCAGTTGCTTCACCAGCTTGGTCATTTGACCCAAGCAGGGTTTTAGTCGTCTCCCCGTTGGCGCGACTCTGTTGTTATCAATATCCGGTGCAGCAAATTTCTGTCCAGTTTCAGCCCATGGAGCCTGCTGCGCAGCCGGTGTTTTTACTGTTGTACCGCGATGCGCAGGACAGGGTCAGGTTTCTGCAGCTTGATGCCTGGAGCGCAGCTTTGCTGCAGTTGATCAGCACAGAGCCGGGCCAACTGCTTTGCACTCACATAGATTGGCTGCAACCTTATGTCCCCCAGTGGGAGCGTCACCAGTTATTGGCCCAGGCAACCGCTTTGCTGGCCGATTTTGCCGCGCGTGGTATTGTTGTTTCTGATACGGGATCGGAGCCATCCGCCAGCTAAAATCGCTGGCTTATTGCCTGCACTGGTTGCGATAAAAATGCTGCGACAGACAATGACAAGCACTGGCTATTACCTAGGTTTTTCATTAAAATCGAACCCCCTTATTTTGCACTGGAAAGACGTCGATGGCAGACGAGAATTTTAAAGACCCATTTAGCGTGTGGCATTTAATTGGCTTCATCGCTGTGTTTGTGTTGCTGTTGTGCCAGCCGCCTCTGGCGACCTGGATCCGCCTGTTAGGTTAATCCGGGCTGACCAGACCGAAAAACCGCCTGTAGGCGGTTTTTTTATCGAATTTAATATAGAGATTTTTCCATGACCCATACCGAATTAAGCCGCTTGCTTGAACAAGTCATCAAGTCAGTGCAGGACTATCCGAAGCCAGGCATTTTATTTCGCGACGTAACCAGCCTGATGCAGGATGGCGCTGCTTTTGCGGCCGTGATCGACCACCTGAAACAACATTACAGTGGCCATGGCATCACGAAGATAGTCGGCACTGAATCGCGCGGTTTTATTTTTGGCGCGCCACTGGCTTATGCCATGGGCGTGGCTTTTGTACCGGTTCGCAAACCAGGCAAACTGCCGCGTGAAACGATTGCGGAAAGCTATCAGCTGGAATATGGTCAGGACACGCTGGAAATTCATCTGGATGCAATATCGCTAGAAGATAAAGTCCTGTTAGTTGACGATTTATTGGCAACTGGTGGTACTATTGATGCCACAACCAAACTGGTGCGTCGTTTAGGCGGTCAGGTCGCTGACGCGACTTTTGTAGTGAATCTGCCGGACTTAGGTGGCCAACAGCGGCTGGAAGCACTGGGTCTGACCATCCACAGCCTGGTTGATTTTCCGGGCCATTAAACCCGGCCAGGCTGCAGGCGAAACGCTGGCGCAATTTCCGACAAGGTGAACAGATGAGTTATCAGGTGCTGGCGCGTAAATGGCGGCCACAGAATTTTGGTCAGCTGGTGGGGCAGGAGCATGTCAAAACTGCACTGACCCATGCCCTGACCCAAAACCGTCTGCACCACGCTTATTTATTTACCGGCACCCGCGGCGTGGGTAAAACCACCATAGCCCGCATCTTTGCTAAAAGCCTGAACTGCGAACAAGGCGTCACTGCGACGCCTTGTGGCATTTGCAGTGCCTGTACCGAAATCGACAAAGGCTTTTTCGTTGATTTAATGGAAATTGACGCGGCAAGCCGCACCAAAGTCGAAGATACCCGCGACCTGCTGGACAACGTGCAATACGCACCGACCCGTGGTCGTTATAAGGTTTATCTCATCGACGAAGTGCACATGCTGTCCAAACACAGCTTTAATGCGCTGCTAAAAACGCTGGAAGAACCGCCGCCACATGTGAAGTTTTTGCTGGCGACGACAGATCCGCAAAAGTTACCGATCACTGTGTTGTCGCGTTGTCTGCAGTTCAGTTTAAAAGCCTTATCACAAAGCCAGATTAAGCAGCATTTAAGCTTTATTCTGGGCCAGGAAGGCATCGCCGCCGAAGAAGAAGCTTTGGCCTTGCTGGCGCGTGCGGCTAAAGGCAGTTTGCGTGATTCGCTCAGTCTGACCGACCAGGCGATTGCTCAGACCAATGGCGACATCCGCCTCGGTGCGGTGCGCGAGATGCTCGGGTTCCTCGAGCAAAGCTGGGCCGAAATTTTGCTACAGGATGTGCTGAACCGCGATTTAGCTGCGATGCAGGCGCATTTACAACAATTAGTCAGCAGTCACAGCCATTTTCAGGCGGTGCTGGATGACATGTTGTCCTTGCTGCATCTGGCTGCGTTATCACAGTATCAGCTCAGCGCCTCTGAACTCGCTTTGACGGAGTCGGCTTTTGTCCGCGCAGTTGCCAAAACGCATGCGCCGGAATCTATCCAGCTGTATTACCAGTTATTGTTATCCGGCAAACGTGATTTGCCCTACGCGCCAGAGCCACGCATTGGCCTGGAAATGGCGTTATTACGCGCCATTGCTTTTGTGCCTGCCAAAGCCGGTGCTGTGCCGGAGGTCAGTGCAGGGCGCGCGGCAGCGCTGTCTGCTGCACTCGCTGTTTCGTCGCCCGCGGCTCAGGTGATCCCAGCATCAGAGCAGGTATCGGCTGCGCCTCAGTCTGAACCTGTACCGCAGCTCCACGTCGCTCAGTTACAGCCTGAACCGGCACCGCAGCTGCAAGTTGCACAACTTCAGCCTGAACCGGCGGTCGCAGCAACAGCTGCCGTGGTGCCAGTAGCCGCGCGAGCAGCGGAGCCGGTCGCAGCGGCAGAACCAGACAGCGGCATCGATTCGGTCACCGCCAGTATTCTGGCCCGCCGCGGTTTGCAACGCACGGTTTCGAACGAGCCAAAAAAGTCTGAGCGCCAGCAGGCGCCTGTCACATTACCACCCAGAACACCAGCGGTGCCGGTAGCCCCAGAACCTGCAGTGGTTGTGGCTGTGCCGCAGGTGATAGTCGCAGCCCCGGTTCCTGCCGTTGTCAGTGCTGCGGAAATCCCGCCGTGGGAGGATTTGCCGGCCGCGACACCAACACCGGCTGAATCCGGGCCTGTGGCTGAGCTGATGGACGAAGAGGAGCCGCAACCGTCAGCGAGGGTTGATGCAACTTCGACAGAAGATGACACAGATCCAAGCGATGGCACGGACAGTTCTGACAACATTGCACCAGCCGAAAGCACTGAACTGTGGCAGTGGCAGCAGGAATATAACCCGGTGGTGCAGCCCATTCGCCATGCTCTGCTGGAAAGTCTGGCCGTACCGGACGAGCCGGACAACATCGATTTTGCCAGTGAAGCCATCGCCGAAGTAGAAACTGTCGTGACGCACGATGCGGATCTTCGTTTTGATGGCGAGATCCATGCCGGTAATTTTGCCGTCCGCAGCAGCAGCCAGGTGGACGTCTGGGCCCAGCGTATCGACAGCTTGCGCATCGGCGGCCTGATGCGGTTATTTTTACTGCACAGCAGCATGCAGCTGACGGACGATCAATTAGTGCTGCAGGTCAGCGCGACACAAAAACATCTGGATTCAGAGCGCAACAGAGCCCAACTGCAGGCGGTGCTGTCAGAATCTTTTGGCCAGCCGCTCATTGTACAGGTTGAGTTTGTTGACGAAGTGCCGGCCAGCCCGCAGGCGCTACAGCAACGCATCGATGCAGCACGGCGGCGTTATGTGCACCAGCTGTTACAGCAGGATCCGGCGCTGTGTAGCCTGATGCAGGACTTTGGCGGTGAATGGCTGCCCGACAGCCTGGAAGTATTTTAATTCGACAGTCTGTGTCTTGCGCACAGGCGAAATCTTGTAATTTTGCGGCTTTGTGATTATCTTGGCCGCCATTATCAATACAGCTGAGAGTACAGATTATGTTTAAAGGTGGCATGGGTAACATCATGAAACAGGCGCAGGCGATGCAGGAAAAAATGCAGCGCGCGCAGGAAGAAATCGCCCGGCTGGAAGTGACCGGTGAAGCCGGCGCCGGCATGGTGAAAGTGACGATGGCTGGCAATCACAATGTGCGCCGTATCAGCATCGACGACAGTCTGATGGCTGACGACAAAGAAATGCTGGAAGACTTAATCGCCGCCGCGATTAACGATGCGGTACGCCGCGTTGAAGAAACGAGCAAAGAGCGGATGGCCTCTGTCACCGGCGGTATGCAGTTACCACCGGGCTTTAAAATGCCGTTCTAAATTGACGCAGACTGAGGTTATTGATGGGTAAACATACGCCGCTGGTGCAAAAGCTGATTGATGCGTTACGGGTTCTGCCGTCGGTCGGGCCCAAATCAGCGCAGCGGATGGCCTATCAATTGCTGGAACGTAACCGGGAAGCAGGCCTGCAGCTTGCCGATGCGCTGCAGGCGGCCATGAGTAAAGTGGGCCATTGCCAGCGCTGCCGTACTTTTTGTGAGGGCCAGATCTGCCAGATCTGCGCCCATCCCATTCGCGGTCAGAGTTCTGTGCTCTGTATCGTCGCTAGCGCCGCCGACCTTTTTGCCATTGAACAAACTGGTCTATTTGCCGGCCGCTATTTTGTTTTACGCGGGCAACTGTCACCGCTTGATGGTGTGGGGCCGGCGGAGCTTGGCCTCGATGCTTTGTCACAACAACTGGTGCAGGGCAAAATCGAAGAAGTGATTCTGGCGACTAATCCGACAGTCGAAGGCGAAGCCACTGCGTTTTACATTGCCGAGCTGTGCCGCAAACACCACATCCAGGTGTCCCGTCTGGCGCAGGGGATGCCGGTTGGTGGTGAGCTGGAGTATCTCGATGGCAGTACTTTGTCTTATGCACTGAGCGGCCGCAAACCGTTTTAAATCTCCGCCTTCCTGCTGCAGTCGTCCTCGTAGCAGCCAAAAGTTCATCAGCATCTCCTGCACCCTTGAAAAAAAATCGGCCGGCCTCATATCTGAAGCCGAATGAACAGGTTGTCTGGTGTTCAGCAGTTGCAGCTGAAACCGGCAGGCCGAAGAATTGAGTGTGAAAGGAGCGGTAGATGACTGAAACAACACAAAAACAAACCCATGGCTTTCAGGCCGAAGTCAAACAGTTGCTGCAACTGATGATCCATTCTTTGTACTCCAACAAAGAAATTTTCCTGCGTGAACTGATCTCTAACGCGTCTGATGCCGCTGACAAATTACGCTTCCTGGCGTTATCGGACAGCAGCCTGTATAGCAATGACGGTGATTTACGTGTCCGCGTCAGTCTGGACGAAGCAGCCAAAACCATCACTATCAGTGACAACGGTATAGGTATGACGCGGGATGAAGTGATCAGTCACTTAGGCACTATCGCCAAATCCGGCACTAAAGAATTCTTCTCGCAGTTAAGCGGCGACCAGAGCAAAGATTCCAAGTTAATCGGTCAGTTTGGTGTTGGTTTTTATTCGGCCTTTATCGTTGCCGACAAAGTGACAGTGCGCACCTTAAAAGCTGGTGCGGCGCCGGACAGCGCGGTGGAATGGGAATCGGCCGGTGAAGGCGATTACACGCTCGCGCCAGCGGACAAAACCAGCCGCGGTACCGACATTATCCTGCACCTGCGCGAAGGCGAGTCAGAGTTTTTAAGCAAGTGGAAAGTCGAAAGCATTATCACCAAATACTCTGATCACATCTCCATCCCGGTTGAAATGTGGGAAGAAGGCACACCAGCGCGGGAAGAAGACGGCGAGACCATCGCGGCGACTGACGGCAGCTGGAAAGCCGTCAACAAAGCCACTGCACTTTGGATGCGGGATAAATCTGAAATCAGTGACGACGAATACAACGAATTCTACAAGCACATTTCCCACGACTGGACAGAGCCACTGAGCTGGAGCCACAACAAAGTTGAAGGCAATACCAACTACACCAGCCTGTTATATGTGCCGAAAAAAGCGCCGTTTGACCTGTGGAACCGTGACGCCCGTCATGGCCTGAAACTGTATGTACAGCGTGTCTTTATCATGGATGACGCCGAGCAGTTTATGCCAAGCTACCTGCGTTTTATCAAAGGCGTACTGGACTCCAGCGATCTGCCGCTGAACGTATCGCGTGAAATTCTGCAGGATACGAAAGTGACGCAGAGCCTGCGCAAGGGCTGCACTTCGCGCGTGCTGAAAATGCTGGAAAAAATGGCCAAAGCCGAAGACCAAAGCGAATATCAGACCTTCTGGACTGAATTTGGTCAGGTGTTAAAAGAAGGCCCGGCTGAAGATCACGCCAATAAAGAAAGCATCGCCAAGCTGCTGCGATTTGCGTCTACGCACGAAGACAGCGCAACACAAAGCGTTGGCTTAGAAGCCTATATCAGCCGGATGAAAGAAGGTCAGGACGAGATTTATTTCCTGGTTGCTGACAGCTATGAAGCGGCGAAACACAGCCCGCATCTGGAAGTATTCCGCAAAAAAGGCCTGGAAGTACTGCTGTTATCCGATCGCATCGATGAATGGCTGATGCAGCACCTGACCGAATTTGATGGCAAAAAACTGCGTTCAGTGGCCAAAGGTGGGCTGGACTTGTCTAAACTGGACGACGAAGACACCAAAAAAGCGCAGGAAGAGTCAGAAAAACAATTTGCCGCTGTGGCAGAGCGTTTCAAAACGGCGCTGGGCGACCAGGTCAAAGACGTCAAAGTCAGCCATCGCCTGACCGACAGCCCGGCTTGTGTCGTCACCGACGAGTTCGACATGAGCACGCAGATGATCAAACTGATGGAATCTGTTGGTCAGAAAGTACCGGAAGTGAAGCCGATTTTTGAACTGAACCCGGATCATCAGCTGGTACGCCATGTTGCCGACGTGCAGGATGAAGCGCAGTTTAAACAATGGGCCGAAGTGCTGTTTGAACAGGCACTGCTGGCCGAGCGTGGCAGCCTGAAAAACCCGGCGACTTTTGTCACCCGGTTAAACAGCCTGCTGATGTCGCTGGCGAAATAATCAGCAGCGCAGATCAAATAAAACCCGGCTTTTGCCGGGTTTTGTCTATCTGCAGTGCAACTATCGTCGAATAGTGTTTGGCCGGCATTTTTGTGCATACTGCGGTTAGACCGGAGTTAGTACTAAAGTCGGCTTGCAGCTGGCTGCTCTGAGCAGCCGACAAATTCCTTGTCTGCTGACTGACATTATGTAAAGATCCAGCGCTTATAACATTTGGAACCGTTTCTGAAAAACCGAGGTTTTGGTATGCGAATTATTCTGTTGGGTGCACCTGGTGCCGGTAAAGGAACACAGGCACAGTTTTTGATGAACAAGTACGGTATTCCGCAAATCTCCACCGGAGATATGCTCCGTGCCGCCATCAAAGAGGGCACTGCAATGGGCCTCGCTGCTAAGCAGGTGATGGACGCAGGTCAGCTGGTGTCTGATGAAATCATCATCGGCCTGGTAAAAGAGCGCATCGCCAAACCGGATTGTGCCAAAGGCTTTTTGTTAGATGGTTTCCCGCGCACTATTCCGCAAGCGGACGCGATGAAAGACAATGGTGTACTGGTTGACCACGTGATTGAATTTGATGTGCCGGACGATGTGATTGTTGAACGCATGAGCGGCCGTCGTGTGCATCCGGCGTCAGGCCGAGTTTATCACGTCAGCTACAATCCACCTAAAGTGGCTGGTAAAGACGATGTCAGCGGTGAAGATCTGGTGATCCGCGATGACGATAAAGAAGAGACCGTTCGCAAACGTTTAGGTGTTTATCACGAACAGACTGAACCACTGGTCGGTTATTACCGTAACCAAGCCGAGCAAGGCCTGACGCAGTATCATCATCTGGATGGCACTCAGGCGGTGGACGCGGTCAGCAAAATCCTTAGCGAGCTGTTGGGTTAAACCCAGTACCGCAGGATTACGGAATAGAGACAAAGCCCACGACAGTGGGCTTTGTTGTTTTTGCCGACAAGACGCGGTTGCATGCGTGGCCGGGTTGGTTGTCAAACGACCGCCTTGTGCATACTCCGCTTGGTCTGCTGCGCTTTTTGCGCTGCACCTGAGCGGTTTTTTCTGCTTTCTCATTGAGACGGAAATGGTAGACTTTCAGCCAATTTCGCATAATTTCCAAGAGTTTATGCCATGTTAGAACGAGCAGTCTCTGAATACGCCGTGGTACTGGTTAATCTGGGTACGCCGGATGAGCCAACAGTGCCGGCGGTACAGCGTTATCTGAAACAATTTTTATCCGATCAACGGGTGGTCGATTATCCGGCGATTTTATGGCAGTGCATTCTGCGCGGTATCATTCTGCCGTTTCGTGGTCGCCGGGTGGCGAAGTTGTATCAATCGATTTGGTGGGAGCAAGGTTCACCGCTGCGGGTCATCACTGAACGGCAGACCGAAGCGCTGGCCAAAAGGTTGGAATTAAGCGATACGCCGGTTCAAGTGCGTTACGCCATGACTTATGGCTCACCATCTATTGCGTCGGTGCTGGATGATTTAACTGCCCGGGGCGTCAGCCGTTTTGTGGTTATCCCGCTGTATCCGCAGTATTCGGCGACGACCACAGCGGCGATTTCCGACCAAATCGCGTTGTATCAGCAACAACGCCGCGATATTGCCGAAATCCGCCTGGTCAAACACTATCACCACACGGCGATTTATCGCAAAGCACTGGCGGGTTCTGTACAAATGTTCTGGCAACAACATGGTCAGGCTGACAAGTTGCTGTTGTCTTTCCACGGTATTCCGGAGCGTTTTGTCCGTTTGGGCGACCCTTATGAGCAGCATTGCCGGGAAACCGCTGCAAACCTGGCGGCGGACTTGGGCTTAACGCCGGAGCAGGTGCTGGTCAGTTTCCAGTCGCGGGTCGGCAAAGAAAAATGGCTGCAGCCTTACACCGACGAGTTACTTGAGAAATTACCAGCGCAGGGCGAGAAGAAGCTGCAGGTGTTGTGCCCGGCCTTTGCGGCGGATTGCCTGGAAACTCTGGAAGAAATTGCCGTCGAAAATAAAGAAGTGTTTTTGCATGCCGGCGGCACTGATTATCAATATATTCCGGCGCTGAATGCGGCGCCATGTCATATCCGGGTGTTTCAACAACTGGTGCAACAACAATTATCGGGGTGGTAATGATCACGGCAATTTATGCGGCCGCGTTGGCGGTGATGTATGTCGGTCTGGCGTTAGCGGTGGTACGTCAGCGCTTTAAACTACGGGTTGGCTTAGGCGACGGTCAGCAGCCGGAACTGATTAAAGCCATTCGGATCCATGGCAATTTCGCCGAGTATGTCCCGCTTTTGCTAGTGGTGATGTTGATTGCCGAACAGCAGCAGGCTGCCGCCTGGCAAATCCACCTGCTGGGTGTGTTAACTGTGGGCGGCCGTCTGTTGCATCTGACCGGATTGAGCCGTTCCAGCGGCACCTCAATCCCAAGATTCCTCGGCATGATTGCGACTTTCACTGCTTTGCTGTGTGGGGCAGCGTTTTTGCTGAGTCAGGCATGGTAAAACAGCTTGGCAGCGGCAGGCCGGTGTTATTGCTGCACAGCTCGATGTCCAGCCACCGCCAATGGCTGACGCTTGCCAGTGAGCTGGCCGAGCGGCAGCAATGTTTTTTACCGGATTTAACCGGTTATGGTGGGCTGGAACTGCCAAAGCAGCAGCCCTGGTCGCTTGAAGCTGAAGCACAGGCTTTGCTGCAAAAGTTACCGGTGCAGTTACGCCACGAGCCGCTCGATGTGATAGGGCACTCTTATGGCGGCGCGCTGGCTTTGCATCTGGCGCGTTGCCAACAGCTAAAAATCAACAAGCTAGTGTTGTTTGAGCCGGTCGCCTTTCATTTATTGCCACAACTTGCCGATGCCGGCGCGTTATGGCAGGAAGTCCAGACTTTGGCTGACGCCTTGCCTGGCTTGCCAGATGAGGCGGCCGCGCAGCGTTTTATCGACTATTGGCAGCAGGATGGTTTTTTCGCGGCTTTACCACAGCGGATGCAGCAACAACTGGCAAGTCAGGTCGCAAAAGTCACGCTGGATTTTCAGGCGCTCAGTCAGGAACCGGCCAGCTTTGTTGATTATGCCACCACAATACCAGACAAGGTGTTGTTATTGACCGGACTGAGAAGCCGGGCGCCGGCGCAGCGTATTGCGCGGGCTTTAGCCGAAGCTTTGCCGCAGGTCGAATTGGTCACGCTGGATTGCGGTCATATGGGGCCTGTGACGGAGCCTGGGCTCGTCAATCCGCTTATATTGCAGTTTTTGCAGGGATAAAAAACAGATAAAGCCGCATGATGCGGCTTTATCTTTTATGAAACTGTTTAATTGGTGCCGGTAGGCAGTGTCACGGCATCCTGCACCAGTTCTGAGTTTGCAGCTGATTGCTGGGTCAACACAGCAGATGGCTGTCCGGTCTGGATGGCAATCTTGCGTGGTTTTAACGCATCCGGGATTTCGCGCAGCAGTTCAATATGCAATAAACCATGATGCACTGTGGCGCCCGTCACGCGGACATAATCTGATAACTGAAACTTACGTTCAAAATTGCGCTCGGCAATGCCCTGATGCAGGAAACGACGGTCTTCGGTTTTGTCGCTCTTTTGGCCACGCACAAACAGGGTATTGCGTTCAGTGTCGATGCTCAGCTCGTGCGGTTCAAAACCGGCCACGGCCATGGTAATGCGGTACTGATCTTCCCCGGTCACTTCAATATTGTACGGTGGATAGGCCGGTTGTTTTTCGTTGCGGGCGGCGGCATCCATCAGATTGGCCAGGTGATCAAAACCGATAAATGAACGGTAAAAAGGGCTGAAATCAAAAGCGTGCATAGTCAAACCTCACTAATTTCTTTGTTAAGCAAATCAGACAGTTAATGGCCAACCCAACTGGCGGAGGCCGGGATAAAACAACCCGCATTGCGGCGTTGTCCTATCCCTTTAATAAGGTTTGTCAGTCTTTTTTCAAGCGGCCGGATTAAGATTTTTTACCGGCAAATTGTTTCAGCGTGGTCAAAGCCGCGGTGTAATCCGGTTCTTCAGATAATTTAGGCACCAGTTGCTGATAGACCAGTTTACCGTTGCGATCGACAATCAGCACGGCGCGGGTCAATAAACCCATGTCTTTGATCCGCAGGCCATAGCTGGAACCGAAATCGCCCCACACCGCATCGGACAACACCAACAGTTTGTCGACTTGTTCCTTCTGACAGAAACGTTTCTGTGCAAAAGGTAAATCGTTGGAAATGGTCAGGATCACCACGTCAGCTGGTAAGGTGGTGACTTCCTGATTAAATTTCTTGGTCTGGATAGAACAGACACCGGTATCCAGGCTAGGAACTGTGCTGATCAGTACGGTTTTGCCGGCAAAGTCGCTGAGTTTGACCGGTTTAAAGCCGGCGTCGGCCACTTTAAAATCCGGTGCCAGCGTTTGCAGTGCAACAGGCGTGCCCTGTAATTCCAGTGGCCGCTCGCCGGCTTTGACTTCAGACAGCCGGACCGGCAGGCTGGCGGTTAAATCAGCCGCCTGCAGCAGCGGAGTTGCTGACAATAACAGCATGGATGCAATAGCTTTCAACATGGGGTGTTCCTTTTAAAAAAGTATGGAATACAGCGACTAACAGCGAAAAATTCATCCGGCAAAAGCCGGGACAGGTTCGCATATTACGGTCGCAGACGCTACACTGGTTCATATCCCTCAGCCTTGTGAGTCTTGCATGGTAGCAGCTGTCCTAATCTGTGATGATTCAAATTTAGCCCGAAAGCAAATGGCCCGCAGCTTGCCGGCCGACTGGCAGGACAAAGTCAGTTTTGCCGGGCATGGCCAGGAAGCAATGGAAGTGCTGAAACGCCAGCCCGTTGATTTATTATTCCTCGACTTAAATATGCCAATCCTTGACGGTTATGGCGTGTTACAAGCCATTCAGGCGCAACAAATTCCGGTGAAAGTGGTGGTCGTCTCCGGCGACATTCAGCCGGAAGCGCGTGAACGGGTACTGTCATACGGCGCCCTCGATTTTATTAAAAAGCCAGTGTCAGCGGAAAAACTGCAGGAAGTTTTGCAGCAATTCACCTCAGTTCATACCGTGCAGGACAGCCAAAAAGTACTGGATCGCGCTTTTGCCGCCAACCATCACAGCAGTGCCAATTTCGCGCTGGATCCGGTGTTACGTGATGTGTTTCAGGAACTGACCAACGTAGCGATGGGGCAGGCAGGCGACTTGCTGGCGCGGCTGCTGAAAGTCTTCGTGAAACTGCCAATTCCCAATGTCAACGTCATTGAAGTCAGTGAGTTGCATATGGCAATTGCGTCTGTCGAGCAAAAGCAGACCACATCCGCTGTGTGTCAGGGTTTTATCGGCGGCGGCGTGTCCGGTGAAGCGCTGTTGATTTTGAATGACTCCAGCTTCGCTGACATTGCTAAATTGCTGAAATACGAAGGGAAGTTAACTTCTAAAACAGAACTCGAGTTACTGATGGATATCGGCAACATCCTGATCGGTGCTGTACTCAAAGGTCTGGCTGAACAAATTGATATGTCGTTCAGTCAAGGGCACCCGGTGGTGCTGGGCCAACATGCGCCGGTCAGTGAAATGATTAAAGCCAATGCCCGGCGCTGGAAACGCACCCTTGCGATTGAAATCAGCTACGGCATCGAAAACTACAACATCAATTGTGATTTGCTGCTGCTGTTTACCGAAGACAGTATTAAAACATTGAATTACAAAGTCGAATTCCTGTTAGAAGAGTAACTATGCAAAATATCAGTCCCGAAGTTGCCGAGGTGCATTGGCTGCTCGACATGTTTCAGACCGTGGATGTCGGCTTGGTTGTGCTGACCGCTGATTATAAAATTCAGGTCTGGAACGGCTTTATGGAAAACCATAGCGGTCTGACGCCCCGTCAGGTGCGTGACCGTTATCTGTTTGATTTATTCTCAGAAATTGATGAAGACTGGCTCAGACGTAAATGCGACCCGGTGATCCTGCTGAAAAATCGCGCTTTTACGATTTGGGAGCAGCGGCCATTTATCTTTAAGTTCCGTAACTACCGGCCTATTACCGGTGTGGCCGATTATATGTACCAGAACAGCACGATTTTCCCCATCACCGACCTGCGCGGCGTGGTAACGCATCTGTGCATGATTATTTATGACGTGACTGATGTCGCCACCAGCCGGTTAGAACTTGAATCGATGAATGGTCAGCTGCGACAACTGTCAAAAACCGATTTTCTGACCGAACTGAACAATCGCGGTACCTGGGAAGACGCGCTGCAAAATGAGTTTAAACGCTTAAAACGCAGCGGGCATCAGGGCACTTTGCTGATGTGTGACATCGACCATTTTAAGCGCATTAACGATGGTTATGGTCATGCTGCCGGCGACGTAGTGATCCGCCAGGTCGCGCAGGCGGTGAAAAAGAATCTGCGTGAAACCGACGTGGCTGGGCGGTATGGCGGCGAAGAGTTTGCGGTTTTGCTGGTCGATACCTCTGCCGATCAGGCGTTGTATTTCGCCGAACGCTTGCGTAAGACCGTTGAAGCCTTGTCGATGGAGTTTAATCAGCAGTTGCTCAAAGCTACAGTGAGTGTTGGTATTGCTGAATACAACTCCGACATGCTCGAACACCGGCAATGGATTGAAGCGGCAGACAAAGCGCTTTATACCTCCAAGGCTGAAGGTCGCAACCGGGTGACTGTTGCCGGCAAATGATGTGACATCAGCAGAATAAATCAGGCCGGCATTTGCCGGCCTGATTTATTCTGGTGGCATCATGCCTAATATTTTGCTGCTGTTATCGTCACTCAGTTGTTCGAGCCGCACGGTAAAGCCCCACAACCGGTGTAAATGCTTCAGCACTTGTGGAAAATTGTCCGCCAGTGGCACCCGTTGATTTGGCACAAAACGTAGTGTCAGGGAACGGTCACCAGTTACGTCGACGTTATACACCTGAATGTTGGGTTCGATATTACTGAGGTTATATTGGGCTGACAGCATCTGCCGGACCTTCTGATAACCGGCACTGTTGTGGATCGCGGCGACCTCAAGCTGCTGTTCTTTGTCGTCATCAACAATACCAAACAGATGAAAATCCCGGATCACTTTGGGTGACAGATACTGGCTGATAAAACTCTCGTCTTTAAAGTTCTGCATGGCAAAATGCAAAGTTTCCACCCAGTCTGAGCCTGCAATATCTGGGAACCATTCTTTATCTTCGGCGGTCGGTGTTTCACAAATCCGGCGCAGATCAGTAAACATGGCAAAGCCGAGGGCATAAGGGTTGATGCCGGAATAATATTTTGAGTTGTAGGGAGGTTGATACACCACATTGGTGTGGTTATGCAGCACTTCCAGCATAAACTTATCGCTGACCAGCCCCTCGTTGTACAAGTGCTGCAGAATGTTGTAATGCCAGAAGGTCGCCCAACCTTCATTCATCACCTGAGTTTGTTTTTGCGGATAAAAATACTGCGAGATTTTGCGCACTATCCGTACAATTTCGCGTTGCCATGGTTTGAGCAGCGGGGCATTTTTTTCGATAAAATACAGAATGTTTTCCTGCGGCTCTTTCGGATAATGCTGTTCGATGGGCTTGTTAAAAGACTCTTTGTTCGGAATGGTGCGCCACAGCTGATTGACTTGTGACTGCAGATATTTCTCCCTGTCCTGCTGGCGGCGCTGCTCTTCATCCATCGAGATTTTTTGCGGCCTTTTGTAACGGTCGACGCCATAATTCATTAGGGCATGACAAGAGTCCAGGATGTCTTCAACTTCGCTCAGGCCATATTTCTCTTCGCAGTCGCTGATGTATTTTTTCGCGAACACCAGATAGTCGATAATTGATGACGCATCCGTCCATGTCTTGAATAAGTAATTGTTTTTAAAGAATGAATTATGGCCATAACAGGCGTGCGCCATCACCAACGCCTGCATAGTGATGGTATTTTCTTCCATCAGATAGGCAATGCAGGGGTTGGAATTAATCACAATTTCATAGGCCAGCCCCATATTGCCGCGTTTGTAGTTTTGTTCGGTCTGGATAAATTTTTTGCCATATGACCAGTGGTTGTAACCAATGGGCATACCGACGCTGGAGTAAGCATCCATCATCTGTTCGGCGGTGATGATTTCAATCTGATTCGGGTAATAATCCAGTTTGTAAAAACGCGCGACCCGCTCAATTTCAGTCTGATACTGCGTCAGCAGCTCAAAACTCCAGTCCGGGCCATCGGATAAAGGCTGTACTTTCTTTTTTGCCGACATAAAGACTCCTTGTACTCAGGCCGCTTGTTTCTTAAACAGCTGACGAAACACCGGATAAATATCACTGACCTGGCGAATAGGCTGGATGGCAAAGTTATCAAAACTGCTCAGTAGTTTTTCATATTCAACCCACAGGCTCTGATGTGGGCGTTGGGTGATTTCGATATAAGCGTAGTAGCGCACCCACGGCAGTAACTGTTCGGCCAGTAACTGCGAACACTGCGGGCTGTCGTCGGCCCAGTTATCGCCATCTGATGCCTGTGCCGCGTAGATATTCCACTCGGTCGGGTCATAACGTTCTTTGACGACTTCGGCCATCAGCTTCAATGCACTGGAGACAATAGTGCCACCGGTTTCCTGTGAGTAAAAAAACTCGTGTTCGTCGACTTCTTTGGCCTGGGTATGGTGGCGGATATACACCACTTCGACGTTTTTATAGCTGCGGCTTAAAAACATGTAGAGCAAAATATAAAAGCGTTTCGCCATATCTTTAGTGGCCTGATCCATAGAACCCGACACATCCATCAGGCAAAACATTACGGCTTTACTGGTAGGTTCCGGTCTTTTGGCGAAATTGCGAAAGCGCAGGTCAAAGCTGTCAATAAAAGGTACTGCGTCAATGCGGCGGCGTAATTCAGCTGCCTGTGTGTTTAACAGTTGCAACCTTGGCATATCCGGCAGGGCGGACGCTTCAAGTTCGGCAATTTCCTGTTCTATTTCATGCAGTTGTTTCTTCTTTCCCGCTGTCATCGCAACCCGGCGTGCCAGTGAGCCCTGTAAGGACCGGACTATGTCGATATTGCTTGGTACGCCTTCGGATCGATATCCGGCGCGGACATTTTTATACTGCACCAGTTTATCCAGCTGGTTTTTGCGCAGGTTCGGCAGTTCCAGGTCTTCGAACAATAAATCCAGGTATTCGTCTTTTGAAATCGAAAAGACAAATTCGTCTTCGCCTTCACCGTCGGCACTGGCATCGCCCTGTCCAGAACCACCGCCTTGGCCGCCCAAAGGTCTTTTGATGCGGTCACCTTCACTGAACTGATCATTACCCGGATGCACGCGCTCGCGATGACCGCCGCTGCCCTGATGAAAAAACGGCTCGGTGATGTCGCGTCCGGGGATCGAAACACTTTCGCCCTTGTCGATATCAGTGACGCTGCGTTTACTAATCGCATCAGACACTGCTTGTTTGATTTGTTGTTTATAGCGGCGGATGAACCGTTGCCGGTTCACCGCGCTTTTGTTTTTGCCGTTCAGGCGTCGATCGATAAAATGCGCCATAGTACCTCCGGCTCAATTCCGGCCTCATTGTGACTTCCGGACCCGCAGGTACCATTCCGATAACAGCCGGACCTGTTTGCGCGTGTAGCCTTTTTCCATCATCCGATCGACAAAATCGTCGTGTTTTTTCTGATCATCGGTTGAGGTTTTGGCATTAAACGAAATCACTGGCAGCAGCTCTTCGGTACTGGAGAACATTTTTTTCTCGATGACGGTGCGTAGCTTTTCATAGCTGGTCCAGGTCGGATTTTTGCCGTTGTTTTTCGCTTTTGCGCGCAGGACAAAGTTGACTATTTCATTGCGGAAATCTTTTGGATTGCTGATGCCGGCTGGTTTTTCAATTTTTTCCAGCTCAGCATTGAGCGCGGCACGGTCAAACAGCTGACCGGTTTCCGGATCGCGGTACTCCTGGTCTTGGATCCAGAAATCGGCGTAGATCACATAACGATCGAAGATGTTCTGCCCATATTCCGAGTAACTTTCTAAATAAGCCGTCTGAATTTCTTTACCGATAAATTCGACGTATTTCGGGATCAAGTAGCCTTTTAAATGCTCGAGATAGCGTTCTGCGACATCAGCCGGGAATTGCTCCCGTTCAATTTGTTGCTCCAGCACATAAAACAGGTGTACCGGGTTGGCGGCCACTTCAGTGGTATCAAAGTTAAACACTCGGGATAAAATCTTAAAAGCAAAGCGGGTCGACAAGCCGGTCATGCCTTCGTCAACGCCGGCGTAATCGCGATACTCCTGATAGGATTTGGCTTTGGGGTCGGTGTCTTTCAGGCTTTCGCCGTCGTAGACACGCATTTTGGAATACATGCTGGAATTCTCCGGATTTTTCAGCCGGGACAACACAGCAAACTGCGCCAGTGAAGTTAAAGTGCCGGGGGCGCAAGGTGCGGTTTTCAGCTCGCTGTGCTCCAGCAGTTTTTCGTAGATCCGCACTTCTTCCGATACACGCAGGCAATAAGGCACTTTGACGATATAGACCCGGTCGAGAAAGGCCTCATTGTTTTTGTTGTTGCGAAAAGTCTGCCATTCAGATTCATTACTATGCGCCAGAATAATGCCTTCAAATGGCAGCGCGGCGAGTCCTTCGGTGCCGTTGTAATTGCCTTCCTGTGTCGCAGTGAGCAATGGATGCAGCACTTTTATCGGCGCTTTAAACATCTCCACGAATTCCATCAGGCCCTGATTGGCGCGGCATAAAGCCCCGGAGTAGCTGTATGCATCCGGGTCGTTTTGGGCAAAATGCTCCAGCATGCGGATGTCGACTTTGCCGACCAGCGAGGCGATATCCTGATTGTTTTCATCGCCGGGTTCAGTCTTCGCGATGGCGACCTGATCCAGGATCGAAGGATATTTTTTCACCACACGGAACTGGCTGATATCGCCGTTAAATTCGTGTAGCCGTTTACTGGCCCAAGGCGACATAATGGTTTTCAGGTAGCGTTTCGGAATGCCATATTCCTGCAACAGGATGTTGCCGTCTTCGTTGAGGTCAAACAGGCACAACGGGTGGTCGTACACCGGTGAGCCTTTGAGGTAATAAACCGGCACTTGTTGCATCAGGGATTTGAGTTTCTCGGCCAGTGAGGATTTACCGCCGCCGACCGGGCCCAGCAAGTACAGAATTTGCTTACGCTCTTCGAGGCCCTGTGCCGAGTGTTTCAGGTAAGAGACGATTTGTTCCACTGCGTCTTCCATGCCGTAAAACTCGGAAAACGCCGGATAACGGGCGATGACGCGGTTAGAAAATAACCGGCTGAGTTTAGGGTCCTGCGCGGTATCGGTCAGTTCCGGCTGGCCTATTGCCATCAGCAACCGCTCAGCGGCACTGGCATAACAACTTTTGTCGTTTTTGCACAGCTGGAGATACTCCGAAATGCTGTATTCCTCTTCGCGTGCTGCTTCGTAACGAGACTTGTAGTGCTCAAAAATGCCCATCATGCACCTCCACAAACAAACTCATAAAAACGGGTCGCAATTAAAGGTTAGACAGGAAAAAATGAACTCGCCGCTCTAATTACAAGAATTTTCAGCAATTTTCGACGAGATACATTTGCCTGTTTGATTCGCTGCGCTAAGCGTAGTTCAGCAATACGGGCAATTGGGTGGGGCAGATGGAAAAGAAAAACCCGGCAAAAGCCGGGTTTTCAGTAACTGGCAAGGAATCGTTACTTGGCAAAGTTCGCGCTGGCGAATTCCCAGTTGACCAGAGCCCAGAAGGCGTTCAGGTAAGTTGGACGCGCATTGCGGAAGTCGATGTAATAAGCGTGTTCCCACAGATCGACGGTCAGTAGAGCAGTCACGCTGCTGTCGGTCAACGGTGTGCCGGCGTTTGATGTGTTGACCAGATCAACAGTGCCGTCGGCTTTTTTCACCAGCCAGGTCCAGCTTGAACCGAAGTTGTTCACTGCTTTGTCATTAAATGCAGTCTGGAAAGCTGCGAATGAACCCCATTTGGCGTTGATAGCGTCGGCTAATGCGCCTGTTGGCTCACCGCCACCTTGTGGTGACAGGCAGTGCCAGTAGAAAGTGTGGTTCCAGATTTGCGCCGCGTTGTTGAACACCGGGCCTTCTGAAGTTTTGATGATGTCTTCCAGTGATTTACCGGCAAACGCAGTGCCTTCAATCAATGAGTTCAGTTTGACCACGTAAGCGTTGTGGTGCTTGCCATGGTGGAATTCCAGAGTCTCAGCGGAAATGTGTGGTGCTAAAGCGTCTTTAGCATATGGTAATGCTGGTAATTCAAAAGCCATTCTATTTCTCCATCGGCGTTGTTTAGTGGTTCTGCATCGCGTAGACTACAAAACCCGAGTAAATTACTCAAGTTTTACCAGCGGATTGTCTGCACAAATACCCGATGGCCAGCCTCGCGTTGAGGTTTTGTTCTGCAGCCCAAGTTTTTGGGGCAATTCGGCAGATCTCAAGTGGCGACAGACAATTCCTTTGGTAAAATGTGGCAAATTTTTTAGCGCTCCTGCAGAGGTCCTGATGGAAACTATCGACAAAATCAAACAACAACTGGCGGATAACCCAATCATTCTGTACATGAAAGGTTCGCCAAAACTGCCAAGCTGTGGTTTTTCAGCGCAGGCTTCACAAGCGCTGATCGCTTGTGGTGAGCCGTTTGCCTTTGTAGATATTCTGCAAAACCCGGATATCCGCGCTGAATTACCAGCGTACGCTAACTGGCCAACGTTCCCGCAGCTGTGGGTAGAAGGCGAGCTGATTGGGGGTTGTGACATTATGCTGGAGATGTTCCAGCGCGGTGAATTACAACCGCTGATCAAAGAAACAGCGGCCAAATACAAAAAAGACGACAGCGCAGAATAATTTCTAACGCTGATAAAACAAAACCGCCGCGGCGGTTTTGTTGTTTCTGGGGTTATTCGGGGTCAGCGTCCTGCGCTTCGGTGTCGGTATCCAGAAACGGCGGCGGCCAGCCGCCAAGCGTCTGCCAGCGATTGACGATATGGCAAAACAACTCCGCAGTCCGTTCTGTGTCATACAGCGCGCTGTGGGCTTCTTTACCGTCAAATGGGATGCCGGCGGCCTGACAGGCTTTAGCCAGCACGGTTTGACCGAGTGCCAGCGCTGCCAGCGTGGTGGTGTCAAAAGACACAAAGGCGTGGAAGGGGGACCGTTTGATGTTATTGCGCTCGACCGAAGCGTTAACAAAACCCTGATCAAAAGCAGCATTGTGGGCAACCAGCACGGCGCGCTGACAGCCGGCATCTTTTTGGCCTTTACGCACCACTTTAAACATTTCGGTCAGTGCTTCCCGTTCATGCACAGCGCCACGCAACGGGTTGTAGGGGTCTATGCCATTAAACGCCAGTGAGCTGGGGTTTAACACTGAACCTTCAAAAGGCTCCACATGAAAATGTACGGTCTGGTCTATGCTGAGAAAACCTTGCTCGTCCATTTTCAGTGTGCAGGCGGCGATCTCTAACAAAGCATCAGTCTGCGCATTAAAACCGGCTGTTTCAACGTCGATCACGACCGGGTAATAGCCACGAAAACGTTGGGCGAATAAAGTGGTAGTCTGGCTCATGAACCGCATTCAGTCAGAAAAAAGAGCCGCAGTATGCCAAAAAAAATGCATCTCGTCTTGCCGTCGGCATAAGCTTTGCTAATTGTTTTGACAGCGAAGGTGCTGTGGTGTGTGGTTTGCGTTGTTGCGCAAGCAAACAACATCAACAGATTTGCAGGCGAAGTGCTTGTAAAATCAGCAGTTAATTGGTCACTGAATGATGAATACAGCCATAAAACTAGGTTCTTTTTGCTGTGCACTGTTACTGAACAGCGCCAGTGAAGCGGCAATGAGCCGGCAAGATATGCGGCAACAAGTGCGGCAATATGCTGCCACTCTGGATAATTCCGCCTGGGCGGTGAAAACGGCGACGGCACTGCGTTGTGAACTGGTGCATGCAATTCCGCAATTTGGTGAAGCTCGTTTTGTCAGCACTGCCAGTAAAGAATCTAATTTATTGTTTCAGCTGAAAATGCAGCGGCAGCCGGACGGTTACAGTCTGGCCGAAGTGTTGTCAATACCGCCGAGCTGGCGGGCCGGTGAGCAAGCCAAAGCGTTGGCGGATATGAAGCTGTTAAAACAATTTGATGGCGACTTACCAAAACAGCAGGCCTGGACCATGCTGACTGAACTAGAGCAGGGCTTCAGTCCAACCTTTTATTTTGACGACTGGCATAGTCCTTATGACAAAATCGCCGCTCAGCTGAATCCAATCCATTTTGGCATGCCTTATCAGCAATTCAGTGCCTGCATGGCAGGCTTGTTGCGTTTTACTTTTGATGATATTGCGCTGACGGTGCTGAATTACCAAAGCAACAGCGATGCGTTAACGCGGGAATCTGAAGCGCGATTAGCGCAAATCGCGGAGTATCTGAAGCATGACAAAGCGATTTCTGCTGTAGAAATAGATACTTATACCGACAGTTATGGTGGTCGCTGGATCAACGACGAGTTATCGCGCAAAAGAGCCAAGGCATTAAAAGCTTTTTTAGTCAGTGCTGGTATCGATGAAAAAGTGATCCGTACAGAAGGTTTCGGCGAAAAACGCCATGTGGCGCCGAATGACACCTTACGTGGCCGCGCCACCAACCGCCGGGCTGTCGTGCAGCTGATGCGCGCGGAGGCACCAAGGCTCTGATTTATTTAGAGTCTCAATAAAAAGCCCTGACAGTTCAGGGCTTTTTGCTTTATTCAGCGCGTTTCTTCTCAAAGCGGGCCGGACTCACCAGTTGCTGCAATTCATCGGTGAGTGCAAGTGGCTGCTGGCACAGCTTTGCTGCAAGCTGCTCAGCCAATAATGGCGCAAACAACAGCCCACGGGCACCCAGGCCACCAAGCACAAACAGATCTGCGGCAACTTCGCCGGCGATGGGCAGATGATCCGGTACTGTGGCGCGCAGACCGGTTTTCGCTGACTGTACTGTCGCATCAACAAACCAGGCTGGTTGCTGTAGCACTGCATTCACCAGCGCAAGGTTGGCGGTGTCGTCTGCCGCAGTGTTGATGGTATTACGATTGTCCCGGTCGAAAGTGGCGCCAACACAATGCTCGCTTGAAAAGTCTGCCGTATCAACCGGTGTGATATACCCCTGATGACAAATCACAGTGCGAAGTGCAGCCATTTGCGGTGCCTGCACATGGGACACCTGACCCCGCACCTGATTGAGTGGCAAATGTTGGGTCGGGGCGAATTGGGTCAAATCCACACCATTACACAGCACCAGCTGGCGGCTACTCAGCGAGCCGGCCGATGTCACCAGCTCCCATCCATCGGCACCACGTTGTAACTCCTGCACATCAGTATTGGCGGAAAAACTAAAGCCGGGTTGTTGTTTCAGCCAGTTCAGCGCGGCCTGACAAAAGCGCTGTGGCGCGACCCAACCACCATCCGGGTAAAACAACCCGTTATAGGGCAAGGGTAAGCCAGCTATTTCACTGCACCCTTTTGCGTCCAGCGCCTGAAAAAAGCCCGTCGGCCAAGCGTTTTCCTGTTGGATTTTATGCTGGCGCAGCGCGAGCGCTTCGGTACAGGCTAACGTCAACACACCGCAGAACTGGTGAGGGAAATCAAATTGACGGGATAGCTCCCGGTAGCGGCGACAAGCAAAGGCATAAGCACT
Organism: Rheinheimera texasensis; assembly: GCF_964031785.1. Lineage (GTDB taxonomy): Bacteria > Pseudomonadota > Gammaproteobacteria > Enterobacterales > Alteromonadaceae > Pararheinheimera > Pararheinheimera texasensis_A. The sequence continues at coordinate 193,924 of NZ_CAXIRE010000015.1, read as the reverse complement.
GGCGTGAAAACGCGACACCGGACTAAAGCTGGTTTGTAGTTGTGGATACAAGGCACCTTGCCGGTTATGCGACGCACCCAAAGCAACGGTTTCGTCTTTACACAGCAAACGCACCTGACGGCCGCGCTGCACCAGCGCCAATGCCGTTAAGAGTGCCGCAATACCACCGCCGACCAATGTGACGATGTCTTCAATCGGCGCGGATGACAACGCCGGTGTTTCTGCAGCGATAACACCCACCGCCATCTCGCGTTTACGGCCAAAACCTTTGACTTTTTTTACACTAAAACCAGCGCTTTGCAGGCCGCGGCGCACAAGGCCGGCGCTGGTAAAGGTCGCGACTGTAGTACCGGGACCGCTTAAGCGTGCCATGCCTTCGAACAAGCTGTCCTGCCACATATCCGGGTTTTTACTGGGCGCAAAGCCGTCGAGAAACCAGGCATCGGCGCGGTTGACCAGCGGCAGTGCTGGCAGATTGTCTTTGATATCACCGAGCCATAAATCCAGCGTCACCGCGCCTTGGTCAAACTGCAGCCGGTGACAGCCGGCAAATGGCCTTGGATATTGCGCCAACAGCTCGGTGACCAGCGGTGCGAGACTTGGCCAGGCGGTTAACGCCTGCGTCAAATCACTGAGAGTTAACGGGAATTTCTCAAAGGTCGAGAAATGCAGCTGCTGGCAAGCGGCGTCCGGCTGCGTCGCGCGAAACTGACGAAACGCCTGCCAACAGACCAGAAAATTCAGCCCGGTGCCAAAACCAGTTTCAATGACATGAAAACAACGTTTGGGCAACTGCAGCCAGCGTTCTGGTAATTGATTGTTGTGCAAAAACACAAACTGCGTCTCGTCGAGGCCACTTTCGTTGGAAAAATACACATCATCAAAGACATTAGAAACCGGCGTGCCTTGTTCGTTGTAACGCAAGGTGGCGGATTGGATCTGACTCATCAACAAGCCCGTATCAGAAAAAATTTGCACAAAGTGGCACATTTTAACTTGTTTGTCATGCTGGCGGCTAATAGTGTGAGCAGGTGAGTGTACAACTGTGCGCTGAAATTGGACCAGTTGACGGGAAAAAGCCCGTACAATGGCCGCGAACACTATTTTTTTACGCTGGAGTCAGAATGAAAAGAGCGGTAATCACCGGATTGGGCATAGTTTCAAGTATCGGTAACAACAAAGCAGAAGTATTGGCCTCCCTGCAGGAAGGCCGTTCCGGTATCAGCTTTGCGCAGGAATTTGCCGATTTTGGGCTGCGTTCTCAGGTCTGGGGTCAAATCAACATTGACACTGCTGCTCTGATTGACCGTAAGGCATTGCGTTTTATGGGTGATGCTGCTGCCTACGCGTACATCTCTATGGCACAGGCCATTGAAGATGCAGGTTTAACGCCCGAGCAAGTCTCCAATCCACGTACCGGCTTGGTCGTGGGCTCTGGCGGTGCTTCCTCGAAAACCCAAATTGAAGCCGCAGACATTCTGCGCGAAAAAGGCGTTAAACGTGTTGGCCCTTATGCCGTGCCAAAAACCATGTCATCGACTTGTTCTGCGTGCCTGGCCACTCCGTTCGAAATCAAAGGCGTGAACTATTCAATTAGTTCTGCTTGTGCCACCAGTGCACATTGTATCGGTCATGCGGTGGAACTGATCCAGCTTGGCAAACAAGACGTGATTTTCGCCGGCGGTGGTGAAGAAGTGCACTGGACCCTGGCAATGGAATTCGACGCTATGGGCGCGTTGTCGAGCAAATACAACGAAACGCCAACTCAAGCTTCACGCACTTATGATGCGAACCGCGACGGTTTTGTCATCTCCGGTGGTGGCGGTATTCTGGTGATTGAAGAGCTGGAACATGCCTTAGCCCGTGGCGCCAAAATTTATGCTGAAGTGGTCGGTTACGGCGCGACTTCAGATGGTTACGACATGGTGGCGCCAAGTGGTGAAGGCGCTGTGCGTTGTATGCAAATGGCGCTGGCCGATGTCAAAGCGCCAATTGACTACCTGAACACCCACGGCACCAGTACGCCGGTCGGTGATGTCAAAGAACTCGGTGCTATCCAGCAAGTGTTTGGCGGGAAGAGCCCGGCGATCAGCGCAACCAAAGCCATGACCGGTCATGCGCTGGGTGCGGCTGGTGTGCACGAAGCGATTTATTCAGTGCTGATGATGGAAAATAACTTTATTGCGCCATCAATCAACATTGGTGAGCTGGATGCGGCGGCTGAAGGCCTGAACATCATCACGAAACCAACTGCAGCGACATTAAACACAGTGATGTCGAATAGCTTTGGCTTTGGTGGCACCAATGCCACGCTGGTGATGCAAAAGTTTAACGGCTAAGCCGCTCAGCACTGTTGTAACAGAGCCACCTGCGGGTGGCTTTGTCGCTTCCGGCGCGATGAAATCTGCCGACTACATGGCGTAAAGTTGGTGTTCTGACATAGAATGCGGCGCAGTTTGCTATGCCTGTGTTAACTGGAGTTGCCGATGAAAATTTATGCCGATGACAATATGCCGCTGGCCCGGGAGTTTTTCGCCGATTTAGGCGATGTCACCTTGTTCTCCGGTCGTCAGGTTCAGGCGGCTGATCTGGCAGATGCTGATATTCTGCTGGTGCGCTCTGTGACCAAAGTCAACGCGGCGCTGCTCGATGCCAATCGCAATCTGCGTTTTGTCGGCACCGCCACCATCGGCACTGATCATCTGGAGCTGGCGTATTTGCAGGCGCGTGGCATTACCCATACCAACGCGCCGGGTTGTAATGCGCAGTCTGTGGTGGAATATGTGCTGAGCTGCTTGTTTATCCAGGCGGAGCAACAGGATAAAGCTCTGACAGACTTTACCGTTGGAGTAATCGGTGTTGGCCAGATTGGGAAACGTCTGGTGGCGGCGTTACAGGCGCTTGGGGTCAGTGTGCTGCAAAATGACCCGCTACGCGCCGCTGAGCCGGACTTTCCACATCTGGAACTGGATACTTTATTGGCCAAGGCTGATGTGGTTAGTTTGCATGTGCCGCTGGTGCGCAGCGGTGCTTATCCGACTTTTCATTTAATCGATGCGACGAGGCTTGCAGCATTACCCGCGACGACAGCGCTGATTAATGCCTGTCGCGGCGAAGTGGTGGATAACCAGGCGCTGTTGGCGCAAGCCCGTGCCGGCGTGCGCCGGCCTTTGTTTCTCGATGTCTGGGAAAACGAGCCGACGATTGAACAGGCGCTGCTGCCGTTTTGTGATATTGCCACGGCGCATATCGCCGGTCACAGTGTTGAAGGCAAAGCCCGCGGCACTGAAATGTTGTATCAGGCGGTTTGTCAGTTGCTGGGAGTGACGCCAACCAAGACCCTGGCCGAGTTTTTACCGGCCGCCGCCATTGAAAAGCTGCAAATTTCGCCAAATTTTAGACTTTCAGATGTCCAAAATTTGTGCCGTATGTTATATGATGTCCGGCGTGACGATGCATTGTTCAGACGGCATCTGGTCACGCACGGGTTTGACTGGCTCAGAAAGACCTACCCGCCACGGCGGGAATTCAGTTCCGTATGCCTGCAGGGGCAGGCAGCCGATTATTTAATTCGTTTAGGTTTTAGCCAGAAATAAAGGGGAACAAACCACATGGCTCAGCAATTTGACGTCGCAGTATTAGGCGCTACAGGTTTGGTCGGTCAGCATTTGATCGAGATTCTGCAACAGCGCGATTTTCCGGTACGCAATCTTTACCCATTGGCCAGTAAACGCTCTGCCGGTGGCACAGTGACATTTCATGGTAAACAGGTAGAAGTGCTGGATGCTGAGACCTTTGACTGGACCAAAGCACAAATTGGTTTGTTCTCAGCCGGTGGCAGTGTGTCGGCAGTTTATGCGCCAAAAGCGGCCGACGCTGGTTGTATCGTTATCGACAACACTTCGCATTACCGCTACGAAGCGGACATCCCGTTAGTAGTGCCTGAAGTCAATGCCCATGCCATTGCCGATTACCGCAACCGCAACATCATTGCCAACCCGAACTGTTCGACTATTCAAATGCTGGTGGCATTAAAGCCAATCCACGATGCAGTGGGCATTACCCGTGTCAATGTCGCCACTTATCAGTCAGTCAGCGGCGCCGGCCAGCAGGGCATTGAAGCCTTAGCCTCTGAAACAGCACAACTGTTAAATGGCCGTCCGATTGAAGCGACTGGCAAATTCTCGCGCCAGATCGCCTTTAACGTCATTCCGCAAATCGACGTCTTTATGGACAACGGTTACACCAAAGAAGAAATGAAAATGCATTGGGAAACCCAGAAAATTATGGGTGATGACAGCATTTCGGTGAATGCGACCGCGGTGCGGGTGCCGGCGTTTTACGGTCATGCCGAAGCTGTGCATATCGAAACCCGCTCGCCAATCAGCGTGGAAGAAGTCAAAGCGCTGCTGGCGCAGGCGCCAGGCGTGGTGTTACTGGAAGACAATGCCGAGTTCCCAACGCAAGTCAGCCATGCACAAGGCCAGGACGATGTGTTTGTTGGCCGCATCCGCAAAGACTTGTCCCACGAACATGGTTTAAATCTGTGGGTGGTGGCGGATAACGTCCGTAAAGGCGCCGCGACCAACAGTATCCAAATTGCTGAACATCTGATCCGCGATTATTTGTAAGAGTGCAACGATGTCTGCGCAAGGGCCCCAATTTGGGGCCCTTTTATTTTCCGTTTCCAAAGTGCTTCGATCCGGCTTTCTGCAGCGCTGGTCTGCACCTTTTTGCCAATCTGGTTTAGAATCTGCTGAAAGAGCCGCAAATTGTGGAACATTGTTTGCAGAGCGACTATATCCAATGGCGGATACAGCACTCAGGCGTTCAGTCCGGATGCAATGGGCATCCAGCTGGATCCAATGGTTGTTAGGGAATATTGCATGCTTCTGATGCGAATTTTGCTCATTCTGTTTACCGTCAATTTTATGACGGCAGCCTGGGCTGAATCGACGGCGCGCTTACGCGGTCCAAAAGAATTTGATACACCGGCAGTGACCCGGCTGGGCCCATTGTCGGCGCAGGACACTTTGTGGCGCCTGGCAGAACAGGCGAGACCAGACAAACGCGTCAACATGTATCAGATGATGTTTGCGCTCTATCAAAATAATCCTGACGCTTTCCTCGACGATAACTTTAACCATCTCAAACCCGGCGCTTTCCTCGAAGTTCCCGGGATACGCGACATTCTGGCCATTGATCCGGTGATGGCGCAGCGCAAATCAGAAAACGACGATCGGGTCTGGGCAGAAAAAATCCGCAAAGCGGCTCAGCAAAAACCGGAAGATCACTCAGCCAAAAAGGTTGATATTGCCAAAGCGCAAGAAGAAATTACAAATGAACTCAATCGGGTAGAAGCACAGCAGACGGAGCAGATGTCTGATTTGCGTGACCGGCTGGGCGCTTCTATGGCCAATGTCGAAACTATAGTGCAGGAAAATACCGCACTGAAGAAACAGCTCGACACTGTGGTCTCCGAACTATCAAACGTGAAGCAGCAGCTGGATAAAGACAGCGAAATCCAGACCCAGCTGCAACAGTTGCTGCAGCAACAAACCGAGATGCTGGATCAACAGCGCGAACAAATCCGCAAACAACAGGAAGGGTTCAACTTTGCCGAAACATGGCAAAATCTTGCCAATAGTCCGGCCGGTTGGATCCTGGCGGCGGCATTACCCGCTGCGCTGGTATTGTTTGGCGTGGTGTTATTGATCCGTCGGAAGAGCAAAAAAGCCGCAGCTGCAGTGTCAGCAGCCACTGCCAGTCCGGCGTTAGATCCAAATTATAAGTCGCCGCTGCCGCCACTGGATGACAGCCTGGATTTTGACGAAAGTAGCCTGATCAATCTGGATGATTCCTTACTCAATGACAATATGAGCAGCGGCATCCGCCTCGACGATGATTTCGACCGGACGCCAGCCAGAAAACCGGCGATGGCCAGTTTTGATGATGATGATTTGCTTGATGATCATCTGGATCTGGGCTCCGATAACAGCAAAACTGCCGGCGCTTTTGATCTGGATGATTTGCTGGACGATCCACTGGAGCCGTCACCGGCCCCAGCCAAAGCTGAACCTTTTGACCCGGACAATATTCTGGCCGGCGATGCGCTGAGTAATCTGCTGGATGCCGATGAGCCTACATTTGAAGCCAAACAAGCCTTTGATCCAAATAATATTCTCTCTGGCAACGAGCTGAGTTCATTGTTCGATAATCTGGTGGACGATGATGAGGATCCGGACGCTATTTTCAATCAGGCATTAGCAGCGCAACAGGCCAAGCCAGAAACGAACAGTGAAGCTGAGGCGGAGTCAGAATCTGACCTGTTGAGCGACCCGCAGGTGTCGGCTGCGGCACTGGCTTACGCCGCGGCGGAGGCGGCTGAATCAGACGAATTACTGGAAGAAATTGAGCTTGATCTGCCAGGTGAAGAGCCGGTGGCGGCCAGTGCCATGACGTTAGACGATGATGATTTTGATATTGACGCACTGGTCGCCCAGACCCAGGCTGGTGCCGATACTGCGTCAGCTACACCTGCCGTGGCCGTGTCGTTACCAGGCGATGACAGCGATGATTTTGATATCGACGCGTTATTGGATATGACCCAGGCTGCTGAATCCAGTGCCAGTGCAACTGAAGTAGAGTTACCTGCAGCGCAGCAGGCCTTTGACAGCTCGGAGTTAGAAGCTTTTGCCGAATCACTGGCCGAGGAGCAACTTGAAGCAGAACAACAGCTTGTTGACTCCGAGAACACAAGCCTCGATCAACAGGATGAAACGCTTGAGGCGGCTGAGGCATTTGAGCCAGACGAGCTGATGGCTGCAGATGATGAATCCGGCCTGCTGGATGAGCTTGATGAGATCCTGAATGAAGTTGCCGAGATCCGTGCGCAATCACAACAGGCGAAACACTCGCTGGCGGAACTTGAATTGCCAGAAGATGCTGTAACACAGGCGTCGGCCGATATCGCAGACGCTGAGCTCAGTATTGCCGATTTCAGCGCGATGTTAACAGAGCCATCTGCAGACACGGCGTCAACCCAACCAGAGCAGGCAGAAGTTGCAGCAGCCGAAGCAGAAGCTGAAGTCACGCAGGCTGATGATTTTATCGATATCGAAGAGCTGATGCTGGACGATGGTGCCGGCACTGACATTGAAGCGGAACTGGCGGCTGAAACTGCTGCCGAAACCGAATATTTGTCGGAATTTGCTGGTCTGGAAGAAACCGCTAAAGAAATGCCGGATCTGGGCCTGTCGGACGATAATTCGGTCGCCCGGGTGTACGAAGGCATCTCGTCGGTGGAAAGACCCAGCAAAGTGCTGGATGAGTATCCGGATTTGCAACTCGATGACACTGATCAGGCAGCGATCTTCCCGGAAGATCTGCTTGAATCTGTGGAAGAAACGGCTTTGACCGCGGAACAGTCTGAGTTGCATCAGCTGGACGATATGAACTTTGACGAGCTGTTATCTGGCCTCGACGACTTCGCAGCTCCGGTCGCAGATCCGCTGGCCGACCAGCACAAAGCCGCAGAAGTGCTGGCTGAACTGGAACAATTGCAGCAAGGTCAAAGCCGCTATAATCCGGATACTGAGCAGGTTGAATTACCGGATTTTGTCAATATCGACAAGTTGTTGGCGGCGACTGAAGATCAGCTGGAGCCTGATGCGGAATTAAAAACGCTGAATATGGATGTAGGGCTGGCCGATTTTGAAGATTTGATTGCCGCTGATGAGGCCGGTGACGTAGACCATGCCGATGGTGGTTTTGCCGGTCAACTGGACTTAGTCCGGGCTTATATTGAAATTGGCGATGCTGACAGTGCGAACCATCTGATTAAAGAGATTATGGCGTCCGATGCGCCAGCACACGTCAAACAGGAAGCGGTGGCGCTGTTGTCGTAAGTCATATCGCTGTTGCAGAAAAGCGCCAATGGCGCTTTTTTGCTTTCTGCAGCCAGATTTTTGCTGCAGTACTGTGGCTTTGTTATACTCGCCGCCGCTGAATGAGTGGGGGCCTTGGAGTCAGAATGCGAATTGCGATGGGGATTGAGTACGACGGTACCGGCTATTTTGGCTGGCAACGTCAGCGGGAAGTGAACAGCATTCAGGGCGAGCTGGAAAAAGCGCTCAGTCAGGTCGCCAACGCGCCGGTGGAGATCTTTTGTGCCGGCCGTACCGATGCTGGCGTACATGGCACCGGCCAGGTGATTCACTTTGATACTGATGCAGTTCGTGATATGCGCGGCTGGATCATGGGCGCCAATTCAAATTTGCCTACCGGCATTGCGGTGCGCTGGGCGCAGCAAGTGTCGGACGATTTCCATGCGCGCTTTTCTGCCACTGCGCGGCGCTATCGGTACGTGATTTATAACCGCAAATTCCGCCCGGCGATTTTAGGCGCGGGCCTTAGTCATTATCATCAGGAGATTGACGTCAGCCTGATGCAGCAGGCGGCACCAGCGCTGCTTGGCGAGCAGGATTTTTCGTCGTTCCGCGCCATTCAATGTCAGTCCAATACGCCATTTCGCAACGTGATGCACCTGCAAATCAACAGATTTGGCGCCTACATTGTGCTGGATATCAAGGCCAATGCGTTTTTGCATCATATGGTGCGTAATATCACCGGCAGCTTGTTAGAAGTCGGCATGGGGCGCCGGCCACCAGAGTGGATCGCCGAATTGCTGGCGGCGAAAGACCGGACTCTGGCTGCTGCGACCGCCAAAGCCGAAGGTCTGTATTTGGTCGATGTCGATTATCCGGCACATTTTGCCATTCCAAAATCGCCGTTAGGCCCGTTATTTTTACCTGATTAACCAGTTGAACTCTGACGTTCGGGTCTTGTCGTATCTGCCGGGCGCACAGCTGCCACGCGCAACTACTAAGACCAGTTTTTGGTATTCTGTGTTTGGGCTTTGTGTTTTAATAACCGCCGTTTGCGTCAATTTCGCTGAAATTCTGTTATTTTCAGCAGAACTGCACAGAAAATAATCGCAGTCAGATATAGGAATTCTTATGAGTTGGTTAGAAAAAATCCTGCCCCGCACTTCGTCATCTGCCCGTCGCAACATTCCGGAAGGGGTCTGGACCAAATGCACCGCTTGTGATGCAGTCTTATATAAAGCCGATTTGGACCGCCAGTTAGGCGTCTGTCCAAAATGTGACCACCATATGCGGGTCAGTGCCCGTACCCGGTTAACCCAATTTTTTGATGTCAACACCACTGTTGAGCTGGCGGCTGAGCTGGAACCACAAGACGTGCTGAAGTTTAAAGACAGTAAACGTTACAAAGACCGGATCGTCGCGGCGCAAAAAGACACCAATGAAAAAGATGCTATGGTAGTGATGCGCGGCTCACTGAAAGGCATGCCGGTAGTCGCTGCCAGCTTTGAGTTCGAGTTTATGGGCGGTTCTATGGCGTCTGTGGTTGGCGCTAAGTTTGTTAAAGGCGTCGAGTTTGCGCTGGAGCATAAAATCCCTTTTATCTGTTTCTCCGCTTCAGGTGGTGCACGGATGCAGGAAGCCTTGTTCTCGCTGATGCAAATGGCTAAAACCAGTGCGGCGCTGGCGAAACTGAGCGAAGCCGGTTTACCGTATATTTCGGTACTGACTGACCCTACGATGGGCGGTGTGTCGGCTTCACTGGCGATGCTCGGTGATATCAATATCGGTGAGCCAAAAGCGCTGATCGGTTTTGCCGGTCCACGTGTCATTGAGCAGACTGTGCGTGAAAAGCTGCCGGAAGGCTTCCAGCGCAGTGAATTCCTGTTAGAGCATGGTGCCATCGACATGATTGTTGACCGTCGGCAAATGCGCGATACAATTGCGCGATTAGTAGCAAAATTCATGCGGCTGCCGGCTCCGGATCAGGAGCATCGCGTCGCTTAAGGCGTTATGACTTCCACTGCGTTACTACAAAGCCAATCGTGCCATAGTCTGGCAGATTGGCTTTGTTACATAGAACAATCTCATCCCATTGAAAAAATTGAACTTGGCCTTGGCCGGGTGCAGTCTGTTGCCGAACGCGCCGCGCTGGCGCAATTGCCTGGTACTGTGATCCTGATTGCCGGGACCAACGGTAAAGGCACCACCGCCCGCACGCTGGAGCAACTGCTTTTAGCGCAGGGGCTGAGTGTTGGTGTCTACAGCTCACCCCATTTACTGCGTTTTAATGAGCGGTTGCGGATCAATGGCGCCGATGTCGCTGATGAGTTGTGGGTTGAAGGCCTCAAACAGGTCGAATCCCTGCGCGCTGACATTGCGCTGACGTATTTTGAATTCACCACTTTGGCAGCCTTTGCCATTCTGAAAACTCAGGCGCCGCAGATTTGTCTGATTGAAGTGGGCTTAGGTGGCCGCCTGGACGCCACCAACATTGTCAATCCGGCGCTGAGTATCATCACGACAGTTGATTTGGATCACCAGGATTGGCTCGGTAATGACCGGGAGACCATAGGCCGGGAGAAAGCCGGGGTATTCAGAGCGGGTCGGCCCGCAGTAGTAGGGGATTTGCAGGTGCCGCAGTCGGTCCGCCAGGTCGCCGCTGAGCTTGGCGCTTTGCTATGCTGTGCCGGTAGCGACTTCCAACTTGATGTTCAATCGAAGACTTTTGCCTGGCGTTATGCCGGCCAACATTATCAGCATCTGCCACTGCCGGGCGTGCCGGTACAGAACGTGGCGACTGCTTTCACAGCGCTTGAGATGCTGGATTTACTGCCAGACGAAGACATCTGCACACAGGTGCTGACTGAACTCAGTTTGCCGGGCCGGCTGCAGTGGTTAAGCCACAAGCCAGCGGTGCTGCTGGATGTGGCGCATAATCCGCAATCAGCGGCTTATCTGGCCGCGCAGGTCGGGCTGTTGAGCTCTGGCTATCGCAAAATCCAGTTGGTTGTCGGGATGCTCAAAGACAAAGACATTCGCGAAGCGCTGAGCTGTTTTATTGGCCAAGGCTATCACTGGCATCTGGTGTCTTTACCTGGTGTACGCGGCGCCGACAGCGATCTGCTGCTACAGGCCTTGCCTTCAACAGAGCAAAGCTGTCAGTATCCGCAGATGTCCGACGTGCTGGCGCGTATCGCCAGTGCGCCGGCAGATGAATTATTTGTAGTATTTGGATCTTTTGTCACGGTCAGCAGCGTGCTGAGTCTGTGGCCACAGGAAAATGTATGACTGCAGTTTTTACCAATCGCCTGATCGGCACCGCTATTCTGATTGTCGCTGCTGTGGTGTTTTTGCCGGATTTACTCGATGGCCGCAAGCAGGTCAGCAAAGATGATTTTAAAGCGATTCCGGAGCGGCCGGAGTTTGCCGAAGTGGCGCAGCCTGCAGTATTTAGCCAAGATCAGCATCAGGCGGCGCAAACCGCTGCGATGGCGCCGGTGACGGATAATAGCCCGGCGCTGGATGTGCCGTCTGCGGCAACACCGGCTGAGCAAACGGCCACTGAGCCGGCTGTGCAAAACGCTGCGACGCCGGCTGACACCGGAACAGATCCGGATCCAATGGCTGATACAAAACCAACGCTGACTGAACAGGCCGCACAAGCGCAGGCTGACACCAATCAGGCAGGCACTAATCAGGCAAAGAATGTCCAGACAGCAACTTTACCAGCCGAGCCATTGCCAGCGGAGAGAACCACCACTGAACCACCGGCACCCGTCAAAGTAGAAAAGCCTTTATCTCAGGCCGCTTATGTAGTCAAAGTGGGCTCATTCAGCAAAGAACAAAATGCCAACGCACTGGTCAGTAAACTCAAAGCGGCCGGACATAACGCTTTTACCCGTAAAATCGTCAACAGCCAGGGCACCACTATGGTCAGCGTGTTGGTGGGGCCGGATCTGAAAAAAGACAAACTTGAAGCCAAGCTTGCTGAGTTACAGCAGCTGGCGCAGGTGCCTAAGCTGAAAGTCAGCAGCTATCAGCCGGTAGAAAATTAAGCAGTTGTGTTCCCGGCTTTGAAGTAATGGGCCTGCCAATGCCGCGTGCAGACTGCAGCCAGGTCAGACTCTGGAGCTTGCCGGCAGCAGCCGGCGGTCACACCAGCGTAAAATTAACGCCGGAATGGTAATTGTCGCTAGGCAGTGCTGCACCGCATTTGGTAGAATGCGCGCCGTCCTCAAGCGTCCTGTTTTGGTAGCAAATGGTTTGGGTTGATTACGCCATTCTGGCAATCATCGGATTATCGACATTGATCAGTCTAATCCGCGGCTTCGTGAAAGAAGCCATTTCGTTGATCATCTGGGTATTGGCGTTTTTTGTAGCCAGTCATTATTATCCCTATCTCTCCCCGTTTTTTTCTAATATAGACAATGCTTTAATCCGCAACGCTGTCGCGATTGGTATATTGTTTGTCTCTTGCCTGCTACTCGGCGGTTTATTGAATTTCCTGATTGGCAAGCTGGTGCAATCCACGGGTTTAAGTGGCACCGACCGGCTGTTAGGCCTGGTGTTCGGCGCCCTGCGTGGTGTGCTGGTGGTCAGCGCGTTGTTATTTTTCCTCGATGCATTTACGCCATCGGCCAGCGCCGAGTGGTGGAAAGCGTCAATTTTGATCCCCGAATTCGATTTTATCATTGAGTGGTTTTTCACTTATCTGAAAGACAACTCGAGTTTTATGCAACAGACATCTGTTCTGACGAGGTAAGGTTCCATGTGTGGTATTGTTGGTATCGTAGGTAAATATCCGGTCAATCAGGCGTTGTACGATGGCCTCACCGTCTTACAGCATCGCGGCCAGGACGCTGCCGGCATCGTCACTGTGGACCAGAATCGTCTGCGTCTGCGTAAAGCCAATGGCCTGGTCAAAGACGTGTTTGAAGCCCGTCATATGCAGCGGCTGGCCGGCAATATCGGCATCGGTCATGTGCGTTACCCGACGGCAGGTTCTGCCAGCACTGCCGAAGCGCAGCCGTTTTATGTCAATAGTCCTTTTGGTATTGCTCTGGCGCACAACGGCAATTTGACCAATGCCGATGAAATCAAAGACCAGCTGTTTAATGACGCCCGCCGTCACGTTAACACCAATTCAGACTCTGAAGTCCTGCTCAATGCCTTTGCCCATGAGCTGCAATGCGACAATGCCTTGCACCTGATGCCGGATGCCATTTTCCGTGCTGTCTCCAGCGTGCACCGCAAAGTGCGCGGCGGTTATGCCGTGGTGGCCTTGATCATTGGCCACGGCCTGGTGGCGTTTCGTGATCCAAACGGCATTCGCCCTCTGGTGATGGGTAAACGCGAAACCGAGCTTGGCACTGAATATATGGTAGCGTCAGAGAGCGTTGCGCTGGATGCGGACGGTTTTGCCGTGCTGCGGGACGTGATGCCGGGTGAAGCGGTGTACATTACTGAAGATGGCCAGTTGTTCAGTCAGCAATGTGCGGAAAATCCGACTTACACGCCTTGTATTTTTGAGTATGTTTATTTCGCCCGGCCGGATTCGACCATCGACAATGTCTCGGTTTATGCGTCCCGCGTCAACATGGGGAAAAAACTCGGTCAAAAGATTAAAAAAGAGTGGGCGCATCTGGATATTGATGTGGTAATCCCCATTCCGGAAACAAGTAATGATGCCGCACTGCAAATAGCTCACGAACTGGGCCTGCCGTATCGTCAGGGCTATGTGAAAAACCGCTATATCGGCCGCACCTTTATCATGCCGGGGCAGGGTGAGCGCAAGAAGTCCGTTAAGCGTAAACTCAACGCCATCAAGCAGGAATTTAAAGGCAAAAATGTACTGCTGGTCGACGACTCTATTGTGCGCGGCACGACTTCAGGTCAAATCATCGAAATGGCGCGTGAAGCTGGTGCGAGCAAAGTTTATTTCGCCTCGGCTGCTCCGGAGATCCGTTTTCCGAACGTGTACGGTATTGATATGCCGTCAGCGAATGAACTGATTGCCCATGGCCATGATGTGGAAAGTATCTGCAAAATCATCGGTGCTGATGGTTTGATTTTCCAATCATTAGAAGACCTGATTGGTGCAGTTCGTGACGAAAACCCGGCGATCAAGAAGTTTGAAACGTCGGTGTTTGACGGTGTTTATGTCACCAACGATATTTCGCAGGAATACCTGAACCGCCTGGACGCCGCGCGCAGCGAAGATTCGAAGGCGTTAAAAGCAGCCGCCATGGCCGCTAATCTGGAACTGTATAACGAAAGTTAATACAGTTTCACCGCGAACAAAAAAAGGAGCCTCGGCTCCTTTTTTGTTATTTGGCAATGCCTAGTGCGTGAACATCGGCGCGAAACCGGAGCTCCACAAAATTGCGGTAGCAGTCAGAATGCACACCAGCAAAATCAACCCACAGGTCACCACAGAACTGGCGTAAATGAAGCCGCGTTCTTCGGGAATGTGCATCAGGATCGGCACGCCGACATACAGCAGATACACTGAATACGACAGCCCGGCTAACCCCACCAACATCACAAACCACAATTCCGGGTACAGCGACGCGATGCCCACCATAAATAATGGTGTCGATGTATAAGAGGCAAGTTCGAGCGTTTGGGTGTAAGTCGGCTCAGAGCCAAAGGTGTGGGCCATCCAATGCGCCAGATAAGCCAGCGCAAAAACACCCGCAATCAGCGCGACATACATCGCCACAGCCAGCATCGATGCGCTTTCCGAGGTCAGACGGATGGGCTCACCGACGCCGATACTCCAGCCGATATTCACGGCAGAAAAATAAGCACAAACGGACGGGATGAGGGAGACCAACAGAATGTGGGTCAGGCTATATTTTAAACTTTCGTGGCGGTTATCGATGGTATGCCACTCTTCTTTCGGATGAGCGTATAAGCCCCATAAGTGGTTTAGAATCATTTTCGTTATCCTTGTCTACTGCTACAGGTGAGGTCTCAGAGTGACAACGGAACACTCATAAATAAGGTATGGCTAACAGACGTAAAGTCGTCAAGTTTGCCTGCAGAGAATACGGATAAAGCACGATTATCGGATCAGATTGGGCTGCCGCTGTGGAATTTAAAATCGGCATCCGGGCTTTGAATCAGCTCAGCTTCAATCTGCAAAAAATGCTGAAGGCGCGGCTGAATATCTGTAGTGGAGATCTGCTGCGCCAATGTCAGATAATCCTCAAAATGGCGGGCTTCAGAGCGCAGCAACGATAAATAAAACTGGCCCAGTTCAGCGTCGACTACTTCGGCAAGCGCCGCAAAGCGTTCACAGGAACGGGCTTCAATCAAAGCGCCGCAAATCAGCTTGTCGACCAGAATTTGCGGTTCATGGGTTTTGCAGGCGCTAATCAGGCCTTTGGCATAACGACCGGCACTGATGTTGGTATAAGGAACGCCACGTGCCTGCATAATTTCCAGCACCTGATAAAAATGGTGCAGTTCTTCGCGGATAAGCAGCACCATTTTCTCAATAATTTCATTGCTGTATGACACATCCGGCCGGCCGGCCAGATTGCGGCTTAATTTGACACTATTGCGTAAAGACGTGGCATCGCCAATAAAACGATAAGCAAAGTCTTCAAATGGTTTCAGCCATTCCAGTAAGGCCAAAGAGCCTTCTTTATCCACTGCATACTTGCGCAGCAGTAACATTGCCGTTTGCGCCGCTTTTAATTCACAGAGCAGATGGTCCTGCAGCAACACAGGCAAATTCGCCGGCTCTTTGGCTTTATCTATCCAGGCCTGTGGCGTGCGGCATAATAAAAATTGATGGACGGGGGTCAGCAGTTCGGCGTAATTCATGGTGATAATCGGCGCTTTAAGATTCAGTAAGAGTCGGCAGTGCGGCAAAATGCAGTTGCCAGCCGGAGGGCCGTACTTCGAGATAAGCACTTTGCTGGTACCAGTCGCCAAGCACATAACGCCAGGCGGGCCTGCCGTCCGGCAGTTGCAATTCGTGTACTGCAGGTCTGTGGGTATGGCCGTGGATCAGATGCTGCACCTGATGCGCCATCAGCACTTTTGGTACTTCGTCAGGCGTCACATCCATAATAGACGAGGACTTGGCCATTTTGTCGCTGGCGCTGACACGACGGGCTTTACGACCCAGATGTTGGCGGTACCACAGCGGCGTATGCAGAATGAGCCATTGCCACCAGGGTTGGTCCCACCACTGGCGGAATTTCTGATAACCAAGATCCAGCGTACACAAACTGTCGCCGTGCATCAGTAAAGTCGGCACACCGTATAAATCCACGACAGTGTGCGGCGCTAGCAATTGCATGCCGGCTTTTTGCGCATAGCGCTGTTTCAGCAGAAAATCGCGGTTGCCGTGGCAAAAATACAACGGGACGCCGGTTGCGCTCAGACTATGCAGTGCTGTTGCTACCTGTTGCAGCAGCGGCTCCGGATTATCATCGCCGATCCAGACTTCAAATAAATCGCCGAGAATATAGAGTGCGTCCGCATCTCGCGCCGTTCCGGCCAGAAAATGCAGAAAGGCCTGAGTGATATCAGGCCTGTCCGGACTTAAATGCAGATCAGCGATCAGCAGGGTCGAGCGCTCAGCCATGTAATTCGGCTTTCTCGAGTACTACGTTTTCAACCGGCACATCGGCGTGGCCGAATTTACGACCGGTCGCGACAGTACGGATCTTGTCAATCACGTCCATACCTTCAACCACTTCACCAAACACACAATAGCCCCAACCGCTGGCGTTTTTGCCGCTGAAATTCAGGAAGCTGTTGTCAGCAACGTTAATAAAAAACTGGCAAGTGGCTGAGTGCGGGTCATTGGTCCGAGCCATAGCAATAGTGCCTTTTTTGTTGGCAACGCCATTATCGGCTTCGTTCTGGATTTGACCTTTGGTTTCTTTTTGTTCCATATCCTGAGTGAAACCGCCACCCTGGATCATAAAGCCGTCGATCACACGGTGAAAAATGGTGCCGTCGTAGAAGCCTTCAGCCACATAAGACTTAAAGTTTTCGACGGTTTTTGGCGCTTTGTCAGCAAACAGATTCAGTTTGATCACGCCAAAATTGGTGTGGAAAGTTACCATATTCAATACTCCGGAAAAAATGTCGGCATAGTTTACCTGAAGGCCCGGCGAACACAAAGCAAGGATAGCCCGGCAACAAGGCTGATGTTACACTGTTGCTTTTTAACGGCGTCTTATTTTTATTCATTTCCAGACGCCCGGTTGCCACCACTCAGAGGACATTATGTTACAGATTTACAATACGCTGACCCGCCAGAAAGAAACTTTTAAACCTTTGGTCCCCGGTAAAGTCGGTATGTATGTCTGTGGCATCACTATTTACGATTTCTGTCACGTCGGTCATGCCCGCACTTATGTCGCTTTTGATGTGATGATTCGTTATTTGCGCTTTTCCGGTTATGACGTGACTTATGTGCGCAATATCACTGATGTCGACGACAAAATTATCCGCCGCGCGAATGAAAACGGTGAAAGCTGCGATGCGTTGACCGCGCGTTACACCGAAGCCATGCACGCCGATTTTAACGCGCTTAGTTTGCTGCCAGCGGACATTGAGCCGCGGGTTACTACACATATGCATGAAATCGTCTCAATGATTGAAACTCTGCTGGCGAAAAAACATGCTTATATCGCTGCTGACGGTGATGTGTTGTTTGATGTCAGCACTTTTGCCGAATATGGCCAGCTCAGCCAGCAGAACTTAGACATGCTGCAGGCTGGCGCCCGGGTCGAAATTGACCAGGCCAAAGACGACCCGCTGGATTTTGTGCTGTGGAAGATGGCCAAACCGGGCGAGCCAAGCTGGCAGTCACCTTGGGGCGCGGGCCGTCCGGGTTGGCATATTGAATGTTCGGCGATGAGTGCCAAGCATTTAGGCATGCACTTTGATATCCATGGTGGTGGTTCTGACTTGCAGTTCCCGCATCATGAAAACGAAATTGCACAAAGCTGCTGTGCGCATGACTCACGGTACGTCAATACCTGGATCCACACTGGGATGGTTCAGGTCGATAAAGAAAAAATGTCCAAGTCATTGGGCAATTTCTTTACTGTCAAAGACGTGCTGGCTGAGTACAACCGCGAATCGGTGCGTTATTTCCTGATCTCCAGCCACTATCGTAGTCAGCTGAATTATTCGGCCGAAAACCTGCTGCAGGCGCATGCTGCGCTGGGTCGACTCTACACGGCACTGCGTGGTGTCACGCCCGCTGCAAGCGTGGACTTGGATAACGATTATGTCCGTCAGTTTAACGCGGCAATGGACGATGACTTTAATACCGCCCTGGCGCTGCCGGTGTTATTTGAACTGGCACGCGAGATCAATAAAGCCAAAGACGAAGACCGCATCAAAGCTGCGCAGTTAGCAGCTTTATTAATCAAGCTGGGCGAAATCCTCGGGATTTTGCAGGGCGACGCGGAGGAGTTCCTCAAGGCCGGTGGTTCGGATGATGATGTCGCTGAAATAGAAGCCTTGATCACCAGCCGTAATGCGGCACGAGCAGCTAAAGATTGGGCTGCTGCGGATGCAGCGCGGGCCGCGTTAACAGCCAAAGGCATTATCGTTGAAGATAAAAACGGCGTGACCAGCTGGCGGCGTGGTTAACTCACGTTATCGTACTAAGAAAAAACGCGGCAAAAGCCGCGTTTTTCATGTCCGGAAACTTACTTTACATATCGTGGAACTGCTCACAGGCTTCCAGCGTATTTTCAATCAGGCAAGCCACAGTCATCGGGCCAACACCGCCCGGCACCGGTGTGATAAACCGGGCGTGTTGCACCGCTTTATCAAATTCTACGTCGCCGACTAATTTGCCGGAATCCAGCCGATTAATACCAACGTCAATCACCAGCGCGCCAGGTTTTACCCAATCGCCCGGGATAAATTCTGGTTTACCAACGGCAACGACCAGCAAATCAGCACGGCGTACCTGTTGTTCCAGGTTTTTGGTGAACTTGTGGCAGACCGTCGTGGTGCAGCCGGCTAATAACAGCTCCAGCGCCATCGGGCGGCCAACAATGTTCGAAGCGCCAACCACCACAGCGTCCATGCCGCGGATTTGCACACCGGTCGATTGCAGCAGCTTAATAATGCCCTTCGGTGTGCAAGGACGCAGGGCAGGCATACGCTGCGCTAAACGGCCGATATTGTACGGGTGGAAGCCGTCGACATCTTTCAGCGGGTTGATGCGTTCGAGAATCGTGGAAGCATCCAGGCCGGCCGGCAATGGCAGTTGCACCAGAATACCGTCAACGCTTGGGTCGGCATTTAACTGGTCAATTAAATCGAATAATTGCTGTTGTGTGGTGTCGGCCGGTAAATCGTGAGAAAACTGCACAAAACCAACTTCTTCACAGGCTTTGCGTTTGCTGCCGACATAGACCTGAGAGGCCGGATCGGCACCGACCAGTACAACGGCGAGACCCGGCGCCCGTTTGCCGGCTGCGAGCCGTTGCTGCACGCGTAACGCGACCTGATTGCGGGTCGCCTGGGCAATTGCTTTACCATCGATAATCTGAGCTGCCATTTGTTCTGCCTGTGATCTGAAAAATATGCTGTAGCGTATTTTCTCACAGGCGATAGGGCAGCGCCAAGCCAAATGCCAGAAGCGTTTCATTTTGTTGATAATTCCAGCGGATCGCCGGCGATTTATCCGGAAAATTCGCAGAAGGTTCAAATAATAAGCAAACGATTCGAAACGGCAAAAAATCGTTTGACGCTGCCTGAGGTGGGTTGTAATATTGCGCCCCGTTGCAGTAGTGTAACGAAGTCGGTGATTAGCGCAGCTTGGTAGCGCACTTGGTTTGGGTCCAAGGGGTCGCAAGTTCGAATCTTGCATCACCGACCATCTTTAAGTAGAGCGCTTCTGTGGCCGCGAGTTCTGCGTCCGTAGCTCAGCTGGATAGAGCAACGGCCTTCTAAGCCGTGGGTCATAGGTTCGAGTCCTATCGGGCGCGCCATTTACTTAAAGAGAACGTTGAAGTCAGCGGTGGCTGTAGCTCAGTTGGTAGAGCCCCGGATTGTGATTCCGGTTGTCGTGGGTTCGAGCCCCATCAGCCACCCCAATTCAGCGTGTTAGTTGGTAAAGAAGTCAAAATGTCGGTGATTAGCGCAGCTTGGTAGCGCACTTGGTTTGGGTCCAAGGGGTCGCAAGTTCGAATCTTGCATCACCGACCATCTTCTCAGAGCCCGCAATAGCGGGTTTTTGCTTTTCTGCAATTCTGCATTCTCCCCAGTCGCTTTTTCGGTTATGCCTGTCACTCATCCTAAACGTTGTTTGTCGCCATTGAGCTTCGACGTCAAAGCCTCGCTGTAACTGGTATTCGGCGTGATACGGATATTGCAGGCAGTAAAAAGCCGGCTGAGTAGCCGGCTTGATAGTACAGAATTGCTGAGGATTAAGCGGCTTGTTCAGCCACTTTGGCGTCTGATTCTAACAGCGATTTGTCGGCCATCAGATCAATAGGGTCAAAGTCATCCACATTGATGGTTTTTAACCGGCCCACTTCCGCCACACGCAGCTTTTCAGCTTCGGCCTGGCTCAGTACACCGAGGCTCAAGCCCAAATCTGCCACTTCATTTAAGCGATAAAACGGTAGCTTTTTGTTGGCAGCGTGCATCACTTTATCAAACAACGGTTCTGCCGCCAGAATATCCGCCAAGGCCTTTTCCAGCTGGCCGAGCAGATTGTTTGGCTCGTCAGTCAGATACAAATGCGTTCCTAAGCGTGAACGGGCTTCACAAGGCGTTTGCATGATGCGCGCGACCTGATGTTCCGTCTGATCGCTTGGACGGCGTAACGAGCGGCCAAACGGGAATACCACACGTTTAAATACTGTGCCGACGATACGGTTAGGGAAGTTATCAAACAACTCATCCAGCGCTTGCTGGGCGCGGAACAGGTTGTCTTCACAGCCCCATTGCACCAGCGCCAAATCCTGCGCCTGCCGGCCCTCGTCGTTGTAACGCTTCAGGATGGAAGATGTGATGTACAACATACTTAAGATGTCGCCAAGACGCGCGGAGATGCGCTCACGGCGTTTTAAATCACCGCCCAGCGTCGCCATTGCTATATCTGACATCAACGCCAGGGCGGAGCTGAACCGGTTCATTTGTTTGTAGTACTTCGCCGTTTCGTCCTGCACCGGGGCATGGCTGAAAGCACTGTTGGTCAGAGACAGCCAGAAAGTACGGAAGAAGTTACTGATACTAAAACCGATATGGCCAAATAGTGCCCGATCAAAGGCAGTGACTGCTGCGCGTTCATCATCGAGCTGTGCCGCCTGCAGTTCGGCCAGTACATAAGGATGGCAACGGATTGCACCCTGACCGTAGATGATCATGTTGCGGGTCAGGATGTTCGCACCTTCGACCGTGATGGCAACTGGCGCACCCTGATAACCACGGGCTAAGTAGTTGTTTGGCCCCATACAGATGCCTTTACCGCCGTGTACATCCATCGCATCGATGATGGCCTGCCGCATCCGCTCGGTCATATGGTATTTGGTGATAGCCGAAATCACCGATGGTTTTTCACCAAGGTCGATAGAACCTACCGACATCGTGGTGGAAGCATCGGCCATATAAGCATAACCGCCGATGCGCGCCATGATTTCTTCCACACCTTCCATTTTACCAATCGGCAATTTGAACTGGCGGCGAATGCGGGCATAAGCGCCGGTGGCCAGTGCCACCGACTTGATGCCGCCGGTACTGTTGGATGGCAGGGTAATAGCACGACCGACCGACAAACATTCAACCAACATGCGCCAGCCCTGGCCGGCCATTGATGGACCACCGATGATGTAGTCGAGTGGCACAAACACATCCTGACCCTGAGTCGGACCATTCTGGAACGGTACGTTCAGCGGGAAGTGGCGACGACCAATTTTCACGCCAGGTGTGGTGACCGGGATCAGCGCACAGGTGATGCCTAAATCTTCTTTATCACCGAGTAAATTGTCCGGGTCCTGCAGTTTAAACGCCAGGCCCAATACAGTCGCAATAGGTGCCAGTGTGATATAGCGTTTATTCCAGGTCAGGCGCATACCAACGATTTCTTTGCCTTCCCATTCGCCTTTACAGACCACGCCGTAATCCGGAATAGCACCGGCGTCAGAGCCGGCTTCTGGCGAGGTCAGCGCAAAACAAGGTACTTCTAAACCTTTGGCCAGCCGCGGCAGGTAATAATCCTGTTGCTCTTTGGTGCCATAGTGCTGCAGCAATTCGCCGGGGCCTAACGAGTTTGGCACACCCACAGTGCTCGACAGCACCATGCTTTTGCTGGTCAGTTTCTGCAATACACAAGATTGTGCGTACGCTGAGAACTCCAGGCCGCCATATTGTTTTTTGATGATCATGGCGAAGAAGCCTTGATCTTTTAAGTAGTTATAGACTTCTGGTGATAAGTCAGTGCGTTCGTGCGTGACATGCCAGTCGTCGACCATCTTCAGTACAGTTTCAACCGGACCATCGAGGAAGGCTTGTTCTTCTGCACTTAACCGTGGTTTCGGGAAATTATGTAATTTGTGCCAGTCCGGATTACCGCGGAACAGGTCGCCTTCCCACCAGGTGGTGCCGGCATCAATGGCTTCTTTTTCAGTGCTGGACATTTCCGGCATAATTTTGCGGTACAGCTTCAGCAGCGGTTTGGTGATGTGTTGCTGACGAATACTGGCGATATTCAGCGGCAGCGCGACAGCGGCAAACAGGATCCAGCCAATCAGACCGACAGTGCCAAAGAAGCTGCCAAGTACTAACAAACCGCCAATGGCTGCGGTAAACAAAGTCAGGCTGGCTCTGTGGTAGGCGAGGATGCCGACCAACACCAGTAATAAAACGATAAATACGAGTAATTCCATCTTGTTCTCCTGATAAGAGGTCTGACCACTAACTGCGATAGGGTATAAGCCTTACCGCCAAGATGCAAGCAGTTCCTGAGTCACCACCTAGGGATCAGCCCAAGTGTAGCTGAACAACTGTACAGTTTTGTGGATAGTACTTTGGTTATGCAGTAGAACCATTTGGCACTGTTCAGAGCGGTAACACGCTGATAGTCTGACCGGACTTGGTTTTGGAACTCTGTTATGTGTGAATTGTTAGGCATGTCGGCCAATGTACCGACCGATATTTGTTTTAGTTTTAAAGGCCTGCGGGAACGCGGTGGCAACACCGGACCACACAAAGACGGCTGGGGCATTGCTTTTTATCAAGGCAAAGGCGTGTCGACTTTTAAAGATGCCGCGGCCAGCCACCATTCCCGTGTGGCAGAACTCATCACCGACTACCCGATCAAAAGTAACGTGGTTGTAGCCCATGTACGGCAAGCAAACCGGGGCCGGGTAGCGCTGGAGAACACCCATCCTTTTACCCGTGAATTGTGGGGACGTTACTGGACTTACGCGCACAACGGCCAGCTCAGTGATTATAAACAGTTAACATGTGGCCAGTTTCAGCCAGTCGGCACCACCGACAGTGAGCGGGCTTTTTGTTTTATTTTGTCAGCACTGGCAGAAAAATATCCGCAAGGGCCAAAAAGCCGGCCGCAGCTGTTTGCTTATGTGAAAAAGCTCTGTGATGGCCTGCGTCAGCAAGGCGTGTTTAATTTATTGCTGTCTGATGGCGATTATCTGTTTTGTTATTGCAGCACCAAGCTGCATCACATCACGCGCCGCGCGCCTTTTGGCCTGGCGCGGTTGTCCGATGTGGATGTCGATATCGATTTTGCCCGCGAAACCACCGAGCGTGATGTCGTGACTATTGTGGCTACTATGCCGCTGACCTGTAACGAAGCCTGGCAGCCGATGGCTGTAGGCGACGCGATGTTGTGGAAGGCTGGCGAGATGGTGCGCCGGTTTTAGCCGGTGCACCTGTAATTTCTGCCTTTAGTTAAACTGATAACTTTGCAGCTGGACGTCAAATTGTTCGACTTTGTCTTCTGCCTGCCACAGCTTCACCAATAAATAATCCAGCTCAGGCGCCACCCAGGCCACGACCTGTTTATCCAGATCTTTGCCGACGCGCTCGACCCGAATGGTTTTCAGCTTACCGGCCGGCAGCGACAATAGTTCTTCACCTGTGACTTTGTACTGATAACTGCGTGGATCGCCGTGCCGGGTCAGCACATCAAAACTGAAATCAGTTTTACCGGCTGCCAGTTCCAGTACCAGCTGGCTGTGGTAACTCAGCTGATCGAGCCATTGTTTATCCCATTCCAGCGGTTTCGCGGCTTTTTCTTTGCCGGTTAACAGCTCTTGTTTAGTCCAGTCCAGATTCAGCTCATAGTGCCGGCCCGGGCCTGTGCCCCAACGTTTTAACTGATAAAAAAATGGTTGCAGATGGCCGTCTTTGAGCACAAAGCGCGAGCGCTCGTGGCGTTCGTCTTTGAAAATCAACCAGCTGATTTTACTTTTATAACCGAGTTCATAACCCTGGCCCCAGGGTTTTAAATAACGTTCTGCTTCGCCATGGACTTTACCAGAGCGTAGTACCTGATATTTAGCACTGAATGGCTTGAGTCCGGCGGGAGTTTGACTGATTGCTGCCGCAGGGGCCGTCGCAGCGGTCTGTTGCGCCTGTGCCGGACAAAGCAGGCTCAGGCAAAAAAATGACGCCAGAAGGCGCCATTGTTTATTCATCATCATCGGCATATCCGTGTGGTGAAAGAATGTGGCCGTCTAACAATGCCTTATCAGCTTGTTGTTGTAAACGGTCCTGGCAAAACCAACGCACGACTAAAGGGTAAATGCGGTGTTCCTGTTCATGCACACGGGCGGCCACTGCTGCCGCGTCATCTTCCGGGAATACCGGTACTTTGGCCTGCAACACTACAGGGCCGCCGTCCAGTTCGGCTGTGACAAAATGCACACTGCAGCCATGCACAGTATCGCCGGCCTCAATCGCACGCTGGTGGGTGTTCAGCCCCTGATATTTAGGGAGCAGCGACGGATGGATATTCAGCAGCCGGCCACTGTAATGCGCGACAAATTCTGGCGTCAGAATGCGCATAAAACCGGCCAGCACTACCAAATCCGGTTGATGCCGGTCAATCAGCTGGCACAGCGCTGCGTCATAACTGGCGCGGTCTGCATATTGTTTATGGTCCAGTACCAGCGCCGGTACCCCGGCGTCTGATGCCCGTGTCAGGCCAAACACATCAGCTTTATTGCTGATGACGGCGCTGACACGACCGGCAATAAAGCCGGCCTTGCAGGCATCCAGAATGGCTTGCAGATTCGAGCCGCTGCCCGAAATGAGCACAACGATGGATTTCATCGTTATGCGTTCACACCAGGGATCACCACTTGGGCATCACCGCTGACCGCAGATTGGATTTCGCCAATGTGCCAGGCTTTTTCGCCAGCTTGTTGCAGCAGTTCCAGTGCTTTGCTGAGGTTGTCCTGGCTGACAACGACAATCATGCCCACACCACAGTTAAAGGTGCGGTACATTTCGTAGCGGGTCACGTTGCCTTGCTGTTGTAACCAGTCGAAAATGGCTGGCCACTGATAGCTTTGCTCGTTCACCACGGCTTTGGTGTGCTCTGGTAATACCCGAGGGATGTTTTCCCAGAAACCACCGCCGGTGATATGACACAGTGCGTGCACCGGCAGTTGCTTGATTAAATTCAGCAGGTTTTTCACGTAGATGCGGGTTGGCGCTAACAGATGATCAGCCAGAGTTTTTTCGCCTAATAAAGTATCTGGCGACTGACCACTGACTTCGAGAATTTTGCGTACCAGCGAGAAACCGTTGGAGTGTGGGCCAGAAGAGGCAAGTGCGATCAGCTGATCACCAGGCTTCACCAGACTGCCGTCGATAATGTCGGCTTTTTCCACCACACCGACACAGAAACCGGCGATGTCATAGT
This sequence comes from Rheinheimera texasensis, assembly GCF_964031785.1. GTDB lineage: Bacteria > Pseudomonadota > Gammaproteobacteria > Enterobacterales > Alteromonadaceae > Pararheinheimera > Pararheinheimera texasensis_A. The sequence continues at coordinate 168,142 of NZ_CAXIRE010000015.1, read as the reverse complement.
CGTCACCGTGATACATGCCCGGCATTTCAGCGGTTTCACCGCCCACCAGCGCACAACCAGACAGTTCACAACCGCGGGCAATGCCTTCAACAACAGTGGCTGCAGTATCAACATTCAGCTTGCCGGTAGCGTAATAATCGAGGAAAAACAGCGGCTCGGCGCCTTGCACTACGATGTCGTTGACACACATTGCCACCAGGTCGATACCGACGCTGTCGTGACGGCCCAAATCCATCGCCAGACGCAGTTTAGTACCAACACCGTCGGTGCCTGAGACTAATACCGGTTCTTTATAACCGGCCGGAATTTGACACATAGCGCCAAAACCACCGAGGCCACCAATCACTTCTTTGCGGGTAGTGCGTTTCACCGCACCTTTGATACGATCAACCAGTGCTTCACCGGCATCAATATCGACCCCTGCGTCTTTGTAACTTAATGAAGTTTTTTGCTCGCTCACGGTTATCCTCGATGGCTTTGAGTTAAAAAGGGGATAAAAAAACGCGCGCATTTTACCTTGTTTGCCGGCAAGACAAAAGGTTTAATCAGCGCGCGGTCACACAGGACTGAGCAGTCGGGCGTCCGGCCCTTATTGCATGGCGTTACTGATCGCCTGTGAAATATATTCTTTGACGCTCAGATCCGGATTTTTGGTCACTTTGTGATACACCAGTGACGCCAGCGGAAATTCTTTGTTGTTGTAGTTCAGACTGACATAAGGCGCTGATTCATCCGCCGTCTGATGGACCCATTCGCCACCAACCACGCTGATAAACACCTGACCTAAATAAGCGCCGAAGATGTTGCACAAGGCAAACATGTGGGCGTCTGACATCCGTTGTTTTTGTTGCTGGTGGAAAATGCTGCTAAGCAGTACATCGACCAGTGGCAGCGATTCCAGCGTTAAATCCAGTTCGACCTGATGTTCATCCCGGGCGTAAGAGACAGCATCCTTCGCACTTTGTTGCATCAGTTCAGTCAGTTCAGTATTGAGCATATTATGTTCCTGCTTTGCCATGAGCGGCGAGGATGATCTGGCGCAGTTGCCGGCCACCCGGGCCTAATTTGTCTTCTTTGGGGATCACCAGCGACAATGGAATTTGCCGTTCGGTGCTTTGCCTGAGTTGCAACCGGACCAGGCTGCCATCCTGTATGGCTTGCTGCACAATAAATTCGGGTAACCAGCAAAACCCGAGGCCACGTTGCAAAATGGTCATGGCTTCATAGAAGTTACCGACAGTCCAGCGCTGTTCGGCTTTGAGCCAGCCAGCATTTTCTGCCGGTTTTTGTCCGGTATCGCGGATCACGATTTGCAGATGTTGAGTCAGCTCATCGGCATCGAGCGCTGCGATGGTTGTCAGTGGATGGTCCGGCGCGCAGACCAGCACCATTTGCGTGATACACAGCGGTTCACTTAAGTAGCCACGCGGCACTATCGGTGTGGCGGCGATGACTAAATCGGCTTTGGCTTCGAGGATCATTTCGGCGCTGCCGGTGATCACTGTGTCGATAATCTGAATGCGGCTGCCGCGGCTCTGCGGATAAAACTGCGACAAGGCCTGATACAGTTTGTCGCGTGGATAGATAATTTCGACGGCCAGGCGCAGCTCCGGCTCCCAACCCATATCGATATTCGCAGCCAATAATTCCAGATCTTCAATTTGCTGGGTCAGCAGGCGGGAGCGGCGCAGCATCACTTCACCGGCTGGCGTTAAAAACGCTTTGCGGCCAATCACCTGCAGCAGTTCCACGCCAAGTTGATTTTGCAACTTCGCCACGGCGTGGTTCAGACTGGACTGGCTTTTATTCAGTAATTCGGCCGCCTGTGCGTAGCCGCCTGCGTCCACCACTGCCTGCAGGATCCGCCATTGTTCCAGCGTCGATTTAGGGCGGTAGCGCATAAATTTCCTCTTGGGATCAGGCAGTTGCCACAATCACCGCACGCAGCGGTGCCGGGTAACCTTCAATGGTCTTACTATGATCAGTCGGGTCGAGAAAATCAACCAGACTTTCATTTTGCATCCACTCAGTGGCGCGCTGTTCTTCCAGACTGGTCTGATTCAGGTCGACGACGCGGACATCAGTAAATCCGATGCGCTGCAGCCACAGTTCCAACGCGGCGGTGCTTGGAATAAACCAGACATTGCGCATTTTGGCGTAGCGGTCAGTCGGCACCAGCACGGTCTGGGCATCACCGGGCACCACCAGCGTTTCCAGCACCAATTGGCCGCCGGGCCGGAGCTGGTTTTTCAGCTGCTGTAAAAAATCCAGTGGCGAACGGCGGTGGTATAGCACACCCATTGAAAATACCGTATCAAAGCTTTTCAGCTCAGGCATGTCATCGATGCCGATCGGCAGTAAATGCACGGCAGGGTCGGGATGGAAATGTTTAATCGCCTGAAACTGGCAGAAAAACAACTGGCTGGGGTCGATGCCCACTACCAGTTCAGCGCCGGCACCGCGCATGCGCCACAGGTGATAACCACTGCCACAGCCAACATCGAGCACAGTGCGATGCTGCAGCGGTGCCAGATGCGGCAGCACCCGGTCCCATTTCCAGTCGCTGCGCCACTCGGTATCAATCTGCAGGCCGTGAATATCAAACGGGCCTTTACGCCACGGCATCAGTTGTTTGAGCAGTACTTCCAGACGCTGACGGGCACCGTCGGATAATTCATCGGCTGCGCCTATCGCCACGGCGCTTTGCAGGTTGACCTGCGTAGTTTGCGTCTTGGGCAAGTGCTCCAGCACCTTTTTCCATTGCTTAAAATCGCCATGCAGCGCTTCTTTATACCAATGGCTGAGCTGTGCTGGCAGCACGTTGAGCCAGGGCGCCAGCTTGGTTTTGGCGACCAGTGCGTAAAAATCATTAAACCACTGCATCTGCGGCTCCTTGCTGTATGGCGACGCCTTGTTTGACCGCCACCATCGAACAGAAATTAAAACACTGGAACCACACGGTCGCGCTGGCAAAACCCGCCGCACTGAATCTTTGTTGATGCTGGGCTATGGTGTCGGGCTTCATCACGTTTTCCAGCGCTGTGCGTTTTTGGCTGATCTCCAGTTCGGAATAGCCGTTGGCCCGTTTAAAATCATGATGCAAATCAATCAGTAATTCGTGCGTCAGTGCATCTTCAAAGATGACTTTTTCTGACAGAATAAAAATCCCACCGGGTTTAAGCCCTTGATAAATGCGCGCCACTAAAGCGTCGCGGTCGGCTTTGGGCAAAAACTGCAGGGTAAAATTGCTGACCACCATCGCTGCATTGTTGATGGCTAATTCGCGGATATCACCGAGTTGTACTTCCAACGGGACTTCACTGCGAAACGCCTGCAAATGCAGCCGGCAGCGCTCGACCATCGCCGGGCTGTTGTCGACTGCGATGACACGGCTTTGGCTGTCGCTGAGCTGACGCCGCATCGCCAGGCTGGCCGCGCCGAGCGAGCAACCTAAATCGTAGTAATTGCTGTGGTTTTGCTGATAACGCTGCGTCAGTTTGCCAATGGTCTGAATGATGGTCTGATAACCGGGTACTGAACGCTGGATCATATCGGGGAAGACTTCAACGACATCGGCGTCGAAGCAGAAATCCTGCACCTGAGCCAAAGGCTCGGCATAAATTGCATCTTTTTGCGTCATGGGCTGCATCACAAAGCGGGATTAAGACTGGCTGAAACAGCGTGCATAGTAGCAAAAACTCCCCGGCTTGGGCAGGCTTTCAGAACAGCGTGTTTTGCGATGGGGCTAAATCGGCTGGCCAGGGTTCTAGCACCGGATGTGAAACACCAGTCAGCGCAGCCAGCTCGCTAGCAAATTGCCGGGCCAATAAAGGTGCGCTTTGGTTATCTTCGGTGTGAAAAAACGCGTAAGGGGTCAGGCCTTCGCCCAGCCACTGCGCCATTTTTTTAAGCCATGGCTGATAAAAGGGCCGGTTGGCGGCCAGATCTGACACGCCAACAAATCGAAACATCGGGTTTGGCCCCAGTGCGCAGACATGCACCGGCAACCTGGGTTTTTTCTGTTGTGCATCTTGTAAGGCTGCGGTGACGGGCGGCTGTGCAAATAAAGCGCGGCTGTCCAGAATGACCCGTTCACAGCCAGTTTGCCGCAATAATTGATGCAGTTGCTGTTCCGCCGGACCTTTATTAAAAAGGGCCGGATGGCGGACTTCTACTGCGACCGGACTAAACTGGCGCAGCTGCTGTAACAAGCCAGTAAAATCAGCATCTGCGGTGACCAAATACTGGCCGCTCAGCTGCAAATGGCACAGGCCAATCTGTGGCTGCAGCGGTGCCATTAAGGCCTGCCACCGGCTTAGTGCGTCCAGGCGATCCACGCCACGTAATTGATGACTGATCAGTTTCGGGATTTTCAGCGTGAAGCGGAAATGGGCTGCCGCCTGGCTTTGCCAGCGCAAAACAGTCGCCGGTGACGGGTCGGCATAGAAAGTGGTATTGCCTTCTACTGCATTGAAATATCTGCTGTATTGGGCTAAAAAGTCAGAAGGGCTGCTGCGGTCATCAAACAGACTGCCACGCCAGTGTTCATGTGCCCACATCGGGCAACCAAGATAATACATCATAATAAGTCTGGTCTGACCGACAGCACCTGATGAGAGTACATTTTGTTGAAGCATATCATATTGCTGTTTTGTGTTTTGTTCAGCGGCTGGCTGCATGCCGCGTCCGACGATCGGGCTCTGCAATCTGGTCGACTGATTGTCGGGACTAACGCTGACATTTACCCCTATGTTTACCTGGATAATCAGCAACAACCTGTTGGGCTGGTGGTCGATTTATGGACGCAGCTGGCGAAAAGTGCTGGCTTAAGCCTAGACTTGCAGATCCTGGACCGGACTGAATTGGCCCGTGCGCTGGAACAGGGCCAAATCGATGTGATTGCCGGCCTCAATCGTAGCGCAGAACGGGAACAGCAGTATTTACTGGGGCCGACCCTGGTGGACGTGTACAGCAACGTCTTTGTGCACCGTGATTTAAATAACGTCAATCAACTGGCACAGCTCAAGCCTTATATCGTCGGTTCCCTGCGTCAGTCTGCCAACGGCACGGCACTGGCACAAGCGGTGCCGGGGGCAACTATGCGCGAATTTGCCTTACAGGACAGCCTGTACGACGCGGCTTTGCAGGGTGAAATAAAAGCCTTTACCGCACAGGACAGGTTAAGCCCGCGTTACGCCCGTTATAAAGAGTTACAGGAACAGTTCCCACTGTTTCGCAAATTACCGCTACAGAAAATGGAATTAACTTATGCCGTTCAACATGACCGGCCTGAGTTAGCAGCGCATCTGCGTCGGGCATTTACCGCGTTGCCAAGCGGTTTTACCGAAAAGCTGGAGCGGCGCTGGCTCAGTGGTATCAGTGACGAAAACACTGTGCTGGTCGCGATGGCGGAAGGCAATCCACCGCTGATGAATGTTACGCCAAATGGTTTGCCGCAAGGCTTGTTGGTTGATTTGTGGCAGTTGTGGTCTGAACAAACTGGTATTCCGATCGCGATGGTGCCTGAGACGACCACACAGGGATTAAAAACGTTACGCCAGGGCCGGGTCGATGCTCACATGGGCTATCCGGTCGGTACTGAAACACCTGCCGACGTGCGGCCGGTCTGGCCCGTGTATCGCCTGATGTCATCTTTTTACTACGGCAACGGTAAGCAGTTGACAGCATTGCAGCAAGTAAAGCAGCCAGTCGGCGTCTTTGCGGCAGCTTCTTACCTTGAGAAACTACAGCAGGATTTCCCGGCGTTGCAAATCCGCCGTTTTGAAAAACTGGAAGAAATGCTGCGTGCTTTTGAGCGCAACGAAATCGCCGGATTTTTTATCTCCGATTTAGTGATGCAACATCGGGTGTTGCAAACCAATGCTAATGCCTATCAAAAACTGGAACAACCGCGTTACCAGACCGAATTACAGGTACTGGTGGCTGAAGACGCCAGCAAATTGGCGGGGCAGTTGAAGCAGGGCTTTCAGGCCATCACACAGGACCAGTTGGAAGCGATTGAAAAACGCTGGCTGACAAGGCCCGAGACCGGTTATTACAACAGTTTTCGCCAGCAGGTGCCGCTCAACGGAGAAACCCAACAATGGTTAAAAGACCATCACGTCATCCGGGTTGGTGTGATGGCCAATTGGCCGCCGATGGAGTTTGTCGACGCGGATGGCTCTTTTAAAGGGGTAACGCAGGACATTCTGACTAAGCTCAATCAGCGCTTGGGGGTAGAACTTACGGCGGTGCCATACACCGACTGGCTGCAGCTGGTCGATGATTTTCTGGCGAACAAACTCGACATGGTTGCCAACATGGCCGACACCGAAGAACGAAAACAACAGGCAGATTTCAGTCTGAATTTCTGGCCTTCGCAGTGGGCCGTGTTAAGTCTCGGCCAGACGGCTGCAATCAGTTCGATGCGTGCGCTGAGCGGCAGTACAGTGGCAGTCGAAAAAGACTACGATATCAATCTGTTACTCGAGCAACAGTTCCCGGATATCAAGTTAGTGCCGACTTCACATTACAACGAAAGTCTGGAGCTGTTGCAGCAGGGCCGCGTCAACTTTGCCATTGATACGCTGATGGTCGCCGGCGGGACTTTGCGCAAACCGGAATACAGTAATCTGCGCATGCATTTGCCACCGGACATGCCAGTTACCCCTTCATTGTTCGCTGTGCGCAAAGACTATCCGTTGCTGTTGCAGGCGATTGATCAGGGCTTACGCACTTTGTCCGAAGCAGATCGCGCTGAGATCCGCAATCGCTGGTTCCTGCTCGATGTTGACCCTGGCCTGGCGCAGGACCGGATTTATACTCTGGTGCTGCAGATTGTCGGTGCGGGTTTGCTGTTGTTTGCAGTGGTGTTTTTCTGGAATATGTCGCTGCGCCGCGAAGTCGGGCTGCGACGTGAAATGGAACAGAAAATGCGTTTTATGGCCACACATGACGACCTGACCCAGCTGGCTAACCGCGCGCTGTTGCAGGAACGCCTGGAACAAGCCGTGATGCAACATGCCCGGCATCAGGAAAAACTGGCGCTGCTGTTTATCGATTTAGATGGTTTTAAAGCGGTTAATGATAATCATGGCCACCATGTCGGCGATGAGTTACTGACCCGTGTTGCGGCTATGCTGAAGCACTGTGTGCGCAAAAGTGACACAGTGGCACGGTTTGGTGGCGATGAATTTGTGGTGTTGTTAACCGGGCTGCTCGATCGCGATGACGCGGCGCTGGTCGCGGAAAAAATCCTGATGCAATTGGCGCAGCCGGTACAATTGTCGGTTTGCCAGGCCAAAATCGGCGCCAGTATTGGCATCGGTATGTACCCGGATGATGGTACAGAACCACAAAGTCTGCTCAAGGCGGCCGATGGCCTGATGTATCTGGCAAAACAACAAGGGAAAGGCCAATACCGCTTTAGCCGTGATGCTTAAAATCAACGGTTCTGGCCGCAGCAGAAGTCAGCACGACGTCAGCACGACGAGCGCAGTCACGCAATTCTGCGATGTTCGCTGCTTGGGGCCGTGACATTAGCAGTCATTTCTATATAATTGGCGCTCATTTTTCCGCTGTCATTTCAGCTCGGCCGGTTTAAAGGATAAGTTCATGCGTAGCCATTATTGCGGTGCCTTGAGTGCACAACACGTAGGTCAACAGGTTTCATTGTGTGGTTGGGTCAATCGTCGCCGCGATTTAGGCGGGTTGATTTTTGTTGATTTACGCGACCGCGAAGGCTTAGTGCAGGTGTTCTTCGATCCGGATTTAACCGACCTTTTTGCTCAGGCCGCTGAATTACGCGCCGAATTTTGCGTGAAAATCGAAGGTTCAGTGCGGGCTCGCCCAGATTCACAAGTGAATGCCGACATGGCAACAGGCGCAGTAGAAGTGTATGCATCCAGTCTGACTATCCTGAACAAATCACCGGCGCTGCCACTGGATTTTAATCAGAACAACTCAGAAGAACAGCGTCTGAAATATCGTTATCTGGACCTGCGTCGTCCGCTGATGAGCGACCGGCTGAAATTCCGCGCCAAAGTCACCAGCTTTGTGCGTAACTTCATGGACAGCCACGGTTTCATGGATATCGAAACCCCGATCCTGACCAAAGCCACGCCAGAAGGTGCGCGTGATTATCTGGTGCCAAGCCGCACGCACAAAGGTCAGTTCTTCGCATTACCACAATCGCCGCAGTTGTTTAAACAACTGCTGATGATGGCTGGCATGGACCGTTATTATCAGATCGTCAAATGTTTCCGTGACGAAGATTTACGTGCTGACCGTCAGCCGGAATTTACCCAAATCGATATCGAAACCAGCTTTATGACGGCAGTTGAAGTGCGTGCTGTCACTGAAAAAATGGCGCGTCAGCTGTTTAATGAAATGCTGCAGGTTGACCTCGGTGAATTCCCGCAAATGACCTACAACGAAGCCATGCGCTTGTATGGTTCAGACAAGCCAGACCTGCGTAACCCGATGTCGTTTGTCGACATCGCTGATTTAGTCAAAGACGTTGAATTTAAAGTGTTCTCTGCACCTGCGAACGACCCGAAAGGCCGGGTGGTTGCGTTGAAAGTGCCTGGTGCTGCAGAAAAAGTGTCACGCAAAGACATTGACGGTTACACCGCTTTTGTCGGCATCTATGGTGCCAAAGGTCTGGCCTGGCTGAAAGTTAACGACATCAATGCCGGCGCCGACGGCATCCAGTCGCCGGTGGCGAAGTTCCTGAGCCCAGAAATTATCACGGAAATCCTGCGCCGTACTGGCGCTCAGAATGGCGACCTGATTTTCTTTGGTGCCGACCGCTATAAAGTCGTATGTGAAGCCATGGGCGCGCTGCGGCTGAAACTCGGTGAAGAACTGGGCCTGACTGTGCCGGGCTGGCGTCCACTGTGGGTCATCGACTTCCCGATGTTTGAAGAAAATGATGATGGCAGCTTCTCTGCTGTGCATCACCCATTTACTTCGCCATTGGATACCGATGCGTTCCTGAATACGCCAATGGCTGAGTTGGATTTAGGCAATTTATTGTCAAATGCCTACGATATGGTGTTAAACGGCACCGAATTAGGCGGTGGTTCCGTGCGGATCCATACCGCGGATGTACAGGCCAAAGTATTCCAGCTGCTGGGTATCAGCGATGAAGAAGCGGCGGAGAAATTTGGCTTCCTGTTAGAAGCGCTGCGTTACGGTGCTCCACCACATGCCGGTCTGGCGTTTGGTCTGGACCGTCTGGTGATGCTGATGACAGGCGCAACGTCCATCCGTGATGTGATGGCGTTCCCGAAAACTGCAACTGCTGCCTGCCCGCTGACCGATGCGCCAGGGTTTGCTAATCCACAGCAGCTGGCTGAGCTCAGTGTGCAGGTTGTGATTAAAGAACAGAAATAATTGTCGGCAGGCCCCGCCTGCTGCAACTGACAGCAACAGCGGCGACATCAGTCGCCGTTTTTTCTCGCGATGAGTTGCTCATCCACTCGTCAACTGACATGAACGGGTAGTGCAGTTTCGCTGCCGTTCGAACCATGGAGTACATGATGGCCGGACATAGTAAATGGGCCAATATGAAGCACCGCAAGGCGCGTCAGGATGCCAAAAAAGTCAAAATCTTCACCAAACTGATCCGCGAGCTGACCGTGGCCGCCAAACAAGGCCCGGATCCGGATGGTAATCCGCGTTTACGCACCGCCATTGCCAAAGCTTTAGTCAACAACTTATCGCGTGATGTGATTGACCGCGCGGTGAAACGCGGCGCCGGTGACAGTGACGGCGAAAACTTCGAAGAACTGGTGTATGAAGGTTATGGCCCGAATGGCGTGGCGATTATCGTCGAAACCCTGACCGATAATCACAAACGTACTGTGCAGGATGTGCGTAGCGCCTTCACCAAATATGGTGGCAATCTTGGCACCAACGGCTCTGTTTCCTATTTATTCAGCCGTCAGGGCATGCTGAATTTCGCACCGGGCGTCAGTGAAGATCAATTAATGGAACTGGCGCTGGATGCGGGTGCCGACGATGTGGTGATGCACGAAGACGGCTCTGCCGAAGTGCTGACGACGCCGGAAGCTTTTGTCGATGTGAAAGAAGCACTGGAGCGGAGCGGTTTGACGGCCGAACATGCAGAAGTCAGTCTGGTGCCGTCGACCAAAGCCGAAATCGGTGCTGACACTGTGGTTAAATTCTTTAAGTTGATTGATATGCTTGAAGATTTCGATGACGTACAAAACGTCTACCACAATGCGGAGATCGCCGACGATGTGCTGGCGCTGGTGGAATAGTGCAGATTATTCTCGGCATTGACCCTGGCAGCCGGCTGACTGGCTATGGCGTGATCCGCCAACAGGGCAGTAAATTCGAATATATCGCCAGTGGTTGTATCCGCATGACGCTGACCGAGATGCCGGACCGCCTGAAGCAGATTTTTGACGGCGTCAGCCAGATTATTCAGCAGACTCAGCCGACCGTCTTTGCTATTGAACAGGTGTTTATGGCGCGTAATCCCGATTCTGCGTTAAAGCTTGGGCAGGCGCGTGGCGCCGCGATAGTGGCGGCCAAGTTCGCCGGCCTGGATGTTTACGAATACTCAGCACGACAAGTAAAACAATCAGTGGTGGGCACCGGTGCGGCGGCAAAAGAGCAGGTACAGCATATGGTGAAATCGCTGCTGAAATTACCGGCAAACCCGCAGGCTGACGCCGCCGACGCCCTTGCCGTAGCCCTCTGCCATGGGCATACTCAGCAAAGTTTATTGCATCTGGCCGGGCAGGCCAGCAAAACAGTGCGGGGCCGTTTGCGCCGCTAGTTTGTTCCGCAGTTTTAGTTCTTCAGGCAGGTATTCATGATTGGGCGTTTACGCGGTGTGGTGCTGGAAAAACAAGCGCCGGAAATTCTGCTGGAAGTCGGTGGTGTTGGCTATGAAGTACAGTTGCCACTGACCAGTTTTTATAGTTTACCGGCCACTGGTCAGGAAGCCATTATTTATACCCATTTTGTCGTGCGCGAAGACGCGCAGCTGTTATACGGCTTCAGTTCAGTTGCCGAGCGTAGTTTGTTTCGCCAGCTGATTAAAGCCAACGGCATAGGCCCAAAAATGGCGCTGACCATTTTGTCAGGCCTGACGGCCAGTCAGTTTGTCCGTTGTGTCCAGGCCAACGACATCAGTACCTTAGTCAAACTACCCGGCGTCGGTAAAAAAACTGCCGAGCGTTTGTTGGTTGAGATGCGTGACCGCTTAAAAGACTGGGGTTTAAATATTGATACGCCGGTGACCGACCATTTGGTGCTTGGCGATGACGAGGTACAGCAGTTTGCCTTGCAGGACAGTCCGGAGCAGGACGCCATCGGTGCATTGCTGAGCCTAGGTTATAGTCAGTCACAAGCCGCTGCAGCGGTGAAAAAAGTGTTTAAAGCGGAACTCAGCAGTGAGCAGTTGATTAAAGCCGCATTAAAATCAATGATTTAACGAGAAGGTCGGTACCATGATTGAAGCTGATCGCTTAGTGGCCCCCACAGCCCGTATTGAAGAGGAAGTGATTGATCGGGCTATCCGGCCGAAATCACTTGCTGACTATACAGGGCAGGACCATGTGCGTGCCCAGATGGCGATTTTTATTGAAGCGGCCCGCGGCAGGGGAGAGCCACTCGATCACTTGTTAATCTTCGGTCCGCCGGGGCTGGGCAAAACCACGTTGGCGATGATTGTTGCCAATGAAATGGGCGTCAACATCAAACAGACCTCAGGCCCGGTGCTGGAAAAAGCCGGCGATTTGGCGGCGCTGCTGACCAATCTCGAACCGAACGATGTGCTGTTTATTGATGAGATCCACCGCTTAAGCCCGGTGGTTGAAGAGATCCTGTATCCGGCGATGGAAGATTATCAGCTGGATATCATGATTGGTGAAGGCCCGGCCGCCCGGTCAATTAAACTGGATCTACCACCATTTACGCTGGTAGGCGCCACCACCCGAGCCGGGGCACTGACATCGCCGCTGCGCGATCGCTTTGGCATCGTACAGCGCCTCGAATTTTATAAAACCGAAGAATTGGCCACTATTGTGCAGCGTTCGGCAGATTTCTTAAACCTGCCGCTGGATCTGGCCGCTGCCACTGAGATTGCCCGCCGTTCGCGCGGTACGCCACGTATTGCAAACCGTCTGCTACGCCGGGTACGCGACTTTGCACAGGTTAAATCGCAGGGCAAAGTAGATGTTGAAATCGCCAATCAGGCCTTGCTGATGGTGGATGTCGATGCTCAGGGCTTTGATTACATGGATCGCAAGTTAATCCTGGCGATTATTGAGAAATTTATGGGCGGCCCGGTGGGGCTGGATAATTTAGCTGCGGCTATCGGTGAAGAAAAAGAAACGATTGAAGATGTCATAGAGCCTTATTTGATTCAGCAAGGTTTTATTCAGCGTACGCCACGCGGGCGAATCGCGTCGCAACATGCTTATCGTCACTTTGGCTTTGATCTGCCGCAATCGCTACCCTGAGCCCGCAGCGGTATGCGATAACACGGCCTGCTACAGCATCTCCGGGCATGTAGCAGTGTTGGCATGGCCGATATTTGTTGTTATTTAGGCAAAAAAAAACCCGCTCAGGGAGCGGGCAATGCAACAAGTTGAAGTAAGACTTCAAAAAATCCAGGGAACATGTTGAGCAACCCGGTCTCTGTCTCCAGACACCCAATCGCTCTGTGATCTTCACTACAATTCAAAACCCTCGGTCTGAATCGTTGCGCTAGTGCAGAACACGCTGCGCATTCTAGGGATTTAGAATATTTACTTCAAACGAGAAAAATTACCGCAATTGATTATTTAAACTAATGCGAATATTCATGCATTATTCATGAATATTAAATTGTAATGTTCTAAATTCATATTTGGCGGCATCTGCAGAAGTTGTTGAAATTGGTCTTACCAATCGTGCCATTAAAAAAAATACTGCTGCGTTTGGCGCGGGTAATCCGCATTTCATCGTTAATCTGCTTCTGTTCATCGCGAATTCAGGAACTTACGGCAAAGCTGGCCTGACTTATTGTTGAATTAACCGACAAAGGCTGTGAAGTTCTGAATTTTTTTTACAAATGCCGAGCAGGTGCTGTTGAGTTAAACACGGGTGTCCAATATCATAGCGCCCAAATTTATAGCCATTTTCAGATGTTCAGAGGTGTTTTCCGGTGGCAGGTCAGCTTTCAGTCCTAAGTCTTATTCTCGAAGCCAGTATTGTGGTCAAAATTGTCATGTTGATCCTGATGTCTGCTTCTATCGTGTCTTGGGCCATGATCATCCAGCGCAATAAAGCTCTGAGTCAGGCGCTCGATGAGAGCCGCAAATTTGAAGACCGCTTCTGGTCTGGTATTGATTTATCCAAGCTTTACAACGAAGTCAGCGCCCGCGCCAACGTCTCTGGCATGGAAGCATTATTTAAAGCTGGCTTTAAAGAATTTGCTCGTCTGCATAAAACTTCTGCGCGCTCACCAGCGGCTGTAATGGAAGGCACGCAACGGGCCATGCGCGTCGGTTTATCCCGTGAAGTTGAGCGCCTGGAAGCACATTTACCGTTTTTAGCGACAGTCGGTTCTATCAGCCCTTATATCGGGCTGTTTGGAACTGTCTGGGGCATCATGAACGCTTTTATGGCGTTAGGTGCAGTGCAGCAAGCTACACTGGCGATGGTTGCACCACCGATTGCCGAAGCCCTGATCGCAACGGCGATTGGTCTGTTTGCCGCCATTCCTGCGGTTATTGCCTACAACAAATTCTCCCATAGTGTTGAGCAGCTGGAAAATTCATACGCCAACTTTGTTGAAGAGTTTTCCAACATCCTGCACCGTCAGGCCGTCAGCAGCGGAGACAATCACTAATGTACGTTCGGAAGAAACGCCGGATGGTGGCGGAAATAAACGTAGTCCCTTACATCGATGTTATGTTGGTACTGATGGTTATTTTTATGGTGACGACGCCAATTATCACGCAAGGCGTGAAGGTTGAACTGCCGAAGTCGAAAGCCGAACCTATCGAACAGATGAAAGACAATAAAACCCCAATCGTCGCAACAGTAGACGAAGCAGGTTTGTATTATTTCGAAAAAGACAGTGTGCAGAAAGGGCCATTTAACGCCGAAGCTTTGCAGGCTGAAGTGATGAGTACTCTGACCATCGAGCCCGGTACTCAGGTTATTATCAAAGCGGACGGCCGGGTTGATTACAACTCAGTGATCCATCTACTTAATATGTTAAAGGAAGCTGGCGCCCCTGCTGTCGGATTGATGACTGAAGACGTGGAGTCTAAGTAAGATGGATCCGGCGTTTAAAAAGGCGCTGCAGATATCAGCGTCTCTGCATCTGGCATTGTTGTTAGCGCTTTTTGTCAATTTCAGTTTTTTTGATAAAAACGAAGTGATAGTGGTGCCGTTGTATTCGGCCTCCAATGCGCCTTTGCAGGCCAGCATGGTGGAAAATCCGAATCTGAAAGAGGCTGATAAGCCAACCCGCAAAAAGCCAGAACCCAAACCTGAACCACCAAAGCCTGAACCGAAGCCTGAGGAGCCGGAAGAGGATCCGCAGGAAGAGTTACAAAAGCTTGAAGAAGAGCGAAAAGTTCAGGAACAAAAAGAGATTCAGGTAAAGAAGAAACAAGAAGAGGCTAAAAAGAAAAAACAAGAAGCAGATCTGGCATTAAAGAAGAAAAAAGAAAAAGAGAAGCTGGATAAGCAGAAAAAAGAAGAAGAACGTAAAAAAGCCGAAGCTGAAAAGAAAAAGAAAGAAGAATTAGCCAAGAAAAAGAAAGAAGAAGAGCTGAAAAAGAAAAAAGATGCTGAAGCCAAGAAAAAAGCGGAAGCATTGAAGAAGAAAAAGGCTGAAGACAAAAAGCGCAAGCAAGAATTAGATAAAGCAGCGGAAGAAATGATGCTGGAGGATGAACTGGCAGAAGAAGCGGACGAAGCCCGCCGTGCCGCCCGTCAGGGGCAACTGCTGACAGAGAAACAACGTTATGTTGCAATGATTGTCGAACGTGTCCGTCAGAGCTGGTTCACCGACGATACGATGAACGGCAAAGAGTGCGTGATCGAGCTGAAACTGGCCAGTAACGGTTTTGTAACCAGCTTGAATGTTGTAGGCGGTGACGCTGGTGTTTGTAATGCCGCGGTCAATGCAATTAACCGGGTTGGTCGTTTCCCGATGCCGGAAGATCCTGATTTAAATCAGGAGTTCCGTGAATTGAAATTACCGTTTAAGAAATAACACAGAGACGAGACTATATGAATTTCAGATGGATAACGAAGTCCATGATTGCTGCTGCGGCATTCATCGCCAGCTGTGCTCAGGCTTCATTGGAAATTATTATTACCGAAGGTGTCGACAGCGCCCGCCCTGTGGCTATTGTACCTTTTGCTTTTGTTGGTGCGACTAAACCCAATCAGGATATCGGTCAAATAGTGTCCGCTGATCTGATGCGCAGTGGCAAATTTAATCCGATCAATGCAATGCGGATGCCGCAGCAGCCTCAAAACAGCAGCCAGTTTAATGCGGCAGTCTGGGATCGGACCGGGGTAGAAGCTGTGGTGATGGGCACCATTAAAGAAGTAGGCATGGACCGTTACAGCATCAGCTATGAGCTGGTGGACGTGGTCAAAGCCAAAGGTGGAGTCGGTCAGCCAATGATGAATGCTGCCGGACGTATTGTCGGTGGTACTAATCATATTCTGCATGCCAGCGAAATTACTATCACCGGAAAACAGTTCCGCCAATATGCCCATCGCATGAGTGATGTTATTTATGAAAAACTGACCGGAGAGCGTGGCGCTTTCTCAACAAAAATTGCCTACGTGTTGGTGCGCGATCGTCAGGAATATCGTTACCAGTTAGTTGTTGCCGACTACGATGGTGAAAATGAGCAGGTTTTATTGCGGGCCAAAGAACCGTTGATGTCGCCAAACTGGTCGCCAGATGGCACTAAATTGGCTTATGTGACATTTGAACGTAAACAATCTCAGATCTATATTCAGGATGTTTATACTGCCCGTCGCAGTATTCTGACATCGTTTAAAGGCATCAATGGTTCTCCGGTGTGGTCACCTGATGGTCGAAAAATGGCGATGACTCTGTCAAAAGACGGCAATTCAGAGATTTACGTGATGGACATCGCGACAAAAGCACTGACTAAAGTTGCTGCGCACCGTGCAATTGATGTAGAACCTACATGGGCACCAGATGGCAAAAGTATTTTATTTTCTTCAGAACGTGGTGGACGGCCGCAACTTTATTCTGTAGAACTGGCTTCAAATCAGGTTACTCGCGTAACTTTTGAGGGTGAAATGAACCTGGCAGGCAAATATACGCCAAATGGTCAAGCAATAGTTATGGTAAACCGGACAAACGGTCAGTATAATATCGCCCGCATGGATAGAACTACAAAGTTTATGCAAGTGCTGACACGGACTTACCTGGACGAGTCACCGAGCATTGCGCCAAATGGCTCAATGATTATCTATAGTACTTTGCATGGTAGTAATACCCAAGTACTGGCACTGGTGTCCATGGATGGTCGCTTTAAAGCAAGGCTGCCAGCTACCAACGGTCGGGTTAAATCGCCGGCTTGGTCGCCGTTTTTATAAAATACAAAAATTTGGTTAAATCGTAATACTAAGGACAACATCATGAACTTAAATAAAGTTTTAAAAGGTTTGTTAGTTGCTGTGCCAGTGCTGACTTTAGCTGCATGTAGCTCTAACAATGAAACTGACGCTGGCGATGCAAACGCAAACGCTAACCAGGCAGTAGTTGCAGATCAAGGTCTGAGCGATGCTGAACAACTGCGTCAGCAGTTAGAAGCTCTGCGTCAGCAAAACACAATCTACTTCGACTTCGACAAGTCTGACATCCGTTCTGAATTCGCTTCAGTTCTGGACGCGCACGCTGCTTTCCTGCGCGCTCGCACTACTATCTCTGTAACTATCGAAGGTCACACTGATGCACGTGGTACTCCAGAGTACAACATCGCACTGGGCGAGCGTCGTGGTCAATCAGTTCAGAAATACCTGGAAAACCTGGGTGTTGCTGCTGGTCAGATGTCAGTAGTGAGCTACGGTGAAGAGAAACCAGTTGACGCTGGCAACACCGAAGAGTCATTCGCTAAAAACCGTCGCGCTGTTCTGGTTTACTAATTTAAGTTGTGAGTTTGCATGACCGTTAAGAAGTCGCTTGTAACTGCATTAACACTGGTCGCGTCTGCTGTGGCCGCAGATCCTGCTCCGGTAGCAGATCTGAGTCGCAGTAGTAGCCAGGGTATTTCTACTCAGACAACTGCACGCAGTGGTTCTGTTTCAGAGCGGCTCGCCGCGCTGGAACGAGTAGTGGATGCTCGGGCTGCCGCACAACTAGAAATGCAGCAACAACTTGAGACTCTGTTAACAGAAGTCAGTGAGTTACGTGGCACGACGGAAGAGCACTCCTACAAATTAGAACAGATATTACAGCAACAGCGGGATATCTATCAGGAAATTGACCGCCGGCTCGGTGGTGCAGCAGCAGGCGCTGTGTCTACTCAGACAACAGCGCCGGCGCAGCAAGAAGCCGTAGTGCCAGCGGGCAATCCTGCAGCCGTTGTAGCAGCCGATGAGGCTGCTGCAGCGGAATCTGCAGCACCGACTCCACAGGTTGCTGCGACTGGTCAGCTCAATGAAGCGCAAGCTTATGAGCAGGCTATCAATTATGTCGTGAAAGACCGCAACTACGCGGCTGCTATCCCGGCATTTGAAGATTTCATTAAGAACTATCCAAATTCTGAATACACTTCAACCTCGCATTATTGGTTGGGGCAGTTGTATTATCAGAAAAACGAATTCGCAAAAGCCAAAACGCATTATGAGCGTGTGGTCAAACAGTTCCCGAACTCGAGTAAAGTTCCTGACGCATTGTTAAAGCTGGGTTTAGTTGCTGACAAGCAGAATGATGCTGCGGCAGCGAAAAAATACTATAACCAGCTGATAAAAAGCTTTCCAAAATCCAAGGCTGCGGCTACCGCAAAAGCCAAACTTGAATCCCGATAAAACCGCGTTTACGCGGTTTTTTCTTATTTGCATTCTGTTCTGAATCCAATTCTAAGCTCCAGGCTTGGTTTGACCGGCCTTATTTTGGGTTTGGGTTTGTACTTAGTTCAAAACATTCAATAAAGTACTTTACGACAGAATCAGTTACTTCTTCGCCATAGTGCCGTTCTTTTAAGCAGTCAGTAGGCTAAAACGATGTTTTTGCCAGATTTTGGTTGCACTGTGCGTGTAAATAAGTAAGATATGCGTCCGCGAGAGGGGTCATTAGCTCAGCTGGTAGAGCAGCGGACTTTTAATCCGTTGGTCGATGGTTCGAATCCATCATGACCCACCACCTTTCGCCGTTTTGTCTGAATTGGGTCATTAGCTCAGCTGGTAGAGCAGCGGACTTTTAATCCGTTGGTCGATGGTTCGAATCCATCATGACCCACCAGTTCAGACGCTCAGATTGGGTCATTAGCTCAGCTGGTAGAGCAGCGGACTTTTAATCCGTTGGTCGATGGTTCGAATCCATCATGACCCACCAATCTGACATTCCTCTTTTGAGGGTCATTAGCTCAGCTGGTAGAGCAGCGGACTTTTAATCCGTTGGTCGATGGTTCGAATCCATCATGACCCACCAATCCCCGAATATCTCAATAGCTTTGTCAGGTTGTGTCTCTCAGCCGTAAAGCTGTGTATAATACGCCACCTTTTTCAGCCCGGAGTTTATCCGCATGAATCAAGCGCTGCATTTTAACGAACTTGACTTCGTCTTCCCGAAAAAGCCTGTGCCACTGTCGTCCGATGACAAACAAGCGTACAAGAGCCGGATTAAAGCCTTATTACAGCAAAAAGATGCTGTCTTAGTCGCGCACTATTACACAGACCCTGAAATCCAGGCCTTAGCCGAAGAGACTGGTGGCTGCGTGTCCGATTCATTGGAGATGGCGCGGTTTGGTAACGCCCACCCGGCGAAAACGCTGATAGTGGCAGGCGTGAAATTCATGGGCGAAACCGCCAAAATCCTCAATCCGGAAAAAACTGTCCTGATGCCAACGCTTGAAGCGACCTGTTCACTGGACCTGGGTTGTCCGGCAGACGCCTTTTCGGCGTTTTGTGATGAGCATCCGGACCGCGTAGTAGTGGTGTATGCCAATACCTCTGCTGCGGTAAAAGCCCGCGCGGATTGGGTGGTCACTTCGTCAATTGCTTTAGATGTAGTGGAACATCTGGACAGCGAAGGCAAAAAGATTCTGTGGGGGCCGGACCGGCATTTAGGCGCTTATGTGCAGAAGCAAACCGGCGCTGACATGATCTTATGGCAAGGTGCCTGTATCGTACATGACGAGTTCAAAGCCAAAGCTTTGGTTGAGCTGAAAAAACAGCATCCGCAAGCCGCTGTGCTGGTGCACCCAGAGTCGCCGGCCAGTGTGGTCGACCTTGCAGATGCGGTTGGCTCGACCAGCCAGCTGATCAAAGCCAGCCAAACGCTGCCAAATGACACTTTTATCGTCGCCACCGACCGCGGTATCTTTTATAAGATGCAGCAGGCGATGCCGGACAAGACCTTTATCGAAGCCCCGACCGGCGGTAACGGCGCCACTTGTCGTAGCTGTGCACATTGCCCATGGATGGCGATGAATGGCCTGCAGGCGATTGAAGCGGCGCTGACAGACGCGCAAGGCCACGAAATTTTTGTCGATGCGGCATTACGTGAGCAGGCCCTGGTGCCACTGAACCGGATGCTTGGTTTTGCCAAGAACAATAAGGTCGCAGTCAAAGGCAATGCCTGAAGAATCAAAGCGCTGCGAAACTGCTGAAAATTACAGCGAATAACGGCGCTTCGGTATTTTCCAGTTGCCAAGGCAACAGAATTTACCTAGTATGTCGGCGCTTGCTAAGGCAAGTCCCGGAGAGATGGCTGAGTGGCTGAAGGCGCACGCCTGGAAAGTGTGTTTAGGTTAACCCCTAACGAGGGTTCGAATCCCTCTCTCTCCGCCATATTCAGCGAAAAGCCCCGCATTAAACCGCGGGGCTTTTTTGTTTTGGCATGATACGCCTGTAATGCGGGCTCTTACGATTTGGACAGCATTGCTCACCTGACACACATGTGTTTGTAGCTGCAGGGTTAAATGAGTTGATGCGGTGTTTGCATTGACAGAAACAGGTTGAGCATTGAAAGTGTTCAATGAAGAAGCTCTGAATGGATTAGACCTAAATGTCAGAAGAATTAACAGGTTGCCTCGGAGATCATCCAGATAGGAGTATCCCTCTTGTGGTTGATCTCGATGGCACTTTGTTGCGATCAGATCTTTTAATTGAGACCGGCTTTTTATGGCTGCGCCAGCAGCCTTTACAGTTTCCGAAACTGGCATTGTGGTTAGCACAGGGGAAAGCGGTATTAAAACAACATCTGGCTGATTCGGTCACACCCGAGGTGACTGAACTTCCTTATGACATCGCGGTTTTGCAGTTTATTCGTGAGCAACGTGCCACTGGTCGTCAAATAATTCTTGCAACAGCATCCCATCAAACGCTGGCTGACAAAATAGCAGTTCATCTTGGAATCTTTGATGAAACATTGGCCACTAACGCGCAGCAGAATCTGTCCGGTGAAACCAAGCTAAAAGTCCTTGTCCAGCGTTTTGGCGAGCGTGGTTTTGACTATATGGGGAACTCGTTGGACGATTTAGTAGTGTTTTCTGGCGCACGTTATGCCTATGTGGTCAACGCATCTGCGACTGTGCGGAAACAAGCAAAACTGCTCGGCAATGTTGCTGCCGTGATGGGACAAGTCGAAGCGGGAGCTGCTGATTGGTGTCAGGCGCTGCGTGTACATCAATGGGTGAAAAATCTGCTGATTTTTGTGCCTCTCTTAGCGGCCCACCGAGCTCATGATTGGCCTTTGCTGTTTACTGCATTGCTCGTCTTTATCTGTTTTAGTCTTTGCGCTTCAAGCGTCTATCTGTTAAACGATCTGTTCGATTTGCCTGACGATCGTCATCATCCGCTAAAGAAACACCGGCCGATCCCTAGTGGACGCGTGTCGTTGCATTCGGCCGTGCTGCTTTGCCCTCTGCTGTTGGTGACGGCGTTTGGGTTGGCATTTGGGTTGCTACCGGCTGTCGCCGTATTAGGGCTTGCCGCATATTACCTGCTGACTTTGTGTTATTCATTGTGGTTAAAGCGATTGGTGATTCTCGACGTCGTCACGCTTGCTGCTCTATATACCAGCCGCCTGATGGTTGGAGCCGTTGCATTGGGTATTGCCCTGTCGTTCTGGCTATTGGCATTTTCCATGTTTATGTTTCTGAGTTTGGCATTGGTTAAACGTTATGCGGAACTGCTGCAGGTCCGGGCAACCCGCCGTAGTCTGAAAGCGCGTGGACGCGGCTATTTTGCGGACGACTTGCATATGATAGCCACATTGGGTGCATCATCTGGTTACATGACCGTGCTGGTTATGGCGTTGTATGTCAATGACAGCCATATTACTCAACTGTATCAGCGGCCTGAATGGATTTGGCTCGCCTGTCCGATCTTATTGATTTGGATTAGCCGGGTTTGGATGCTCGCACATCGCGGGCAAATGAACGAAGACCCAGTTATATTCGCCTTGCACGACAAAGCCAGCCTCTTGATGGCGCTACTGATGGCGGCTGTATTTTGGATGGCAACATGACTGCTCAGTTACTCAGTTGGGGGCTGTATCCTCCTTGTCCACAGCAGGCGCATTCCGTGCATTGGCGTGATCAGCTTTTATGCTCAATGTCTTTCCTACATAACAAGCATGACACTTATCTGCCATTTGGTTTAGGCCGCAGTTATGGTGACAGTTGTCTCGCCCAAAGTGGGCAGGTAATTCAGCTAAGCGGCATGGACAGGTTCATCAGTGCCGACTGGTCACAAGGAATTTTGCAGGCAGAGGCCGGTGTAACGCTGGCGCAGATCCTCAGTGTGGCAATCCCGCATGGCTGGTTTTTGCCGGTGACTCCCGGTACACGTTTTGTCACCTTAGCCGGAGCGATTGCCAACGATGTACACGGCAAAAATCACCACAGGGTCGGTACTTTTGGTCGTTTTGTCCGAAGTCTGGAGCTGTGTCGCAGCGACGGGAGTGTGTCACAGTTATCGGCGGCACAGCACCCAGAACTTTTTAGCGCGACTATTGGTGGCCTGGGGTTGACTGGAGTCATTAGCCGGGCTGAATTGCAGTTGCAGCGCATTGCCGGTACAGATTTACAGGTACGCACTGAAAGATTTGGTCATTTACAGGATTTTTTTTCACTGTCAGCCTTCTCTGAACGCCAACATGAATTCTGTGTTGCTTGGATTGATTGCACGGCCAGAGACAATCAATTAGGTCGCGGAGTGATGTACTCCGCAGATTTTGCACCGCAAAGTGGTCTGAAGATTGCTGCGGCTGGTCAGGTAAAACTGCCATTCACGCCACCGGTCTCGCTGGTCAATTCCTTGTCATTAAAGTTATTTAACGAGTTGTACTGGCGAAAAACGCCTGTTGTTGCGCATATGGCCGTCCAAAGTTATCAGCATTTTTTTTATCCGCTGGATGGTATCCTGAATTGGAACAGGCTTTATGGCCGCGGCGGTTTTCAGCAGTATCAGGCTGTGGTTCCGCAACATTGTGCTTCAGATGCAATCCACGACATGCTTGCCATCATTGCTGCGACAGGCACGGGCTCAGCGTTGGCGGTACTCAAACGCTGCGGCGATATTGTTTCACCGGGAATTTTATCATTTCCTTGCGCCGGAACTACATTGGCGCTGGATTTCCCACAAAACGACGCCACTGCTGCACTGTTTCAACAGTTGGATGCTGTAGTTCGAGCTGCCGGTGGCCGGCTTTATCCGGCGAAAGATGCTCATATGAGTGCCGACGATTTTCAACGAGGCTACCCAAACTGGGGGGGCGTCGAGAAATGGCGAGATCCGGCATTAATGTCCCGTTTTTGGCATAGAGTGACTCAATGAAAACAATTTTAGTGATTGGAGCGACATCTGCGATCGCCTGTGCCTGTGCCCGCATTTGGGCAGAGCGTGGCGCACAATTAATTCTGGTCGCGCGGAATTTCAAACGGCTTGAAGTACTCGCCGCTGATTTGTCTGTGCGCGGTGCGGCAAAGGTTGATTGTGTGCAATTGGATTTGGATGATTTGGACCGGCACGAGCTTGTTCTGAACCGCATCTTTGCGGATCATCCTGCGATTGACGTCAGTTTGATAGCTGTCGGTATGTTACCCGAACAACAAGCCTGTAGTCGGGATGCGTCGCTTGCTGTACAACAATTCCGGACGAACGCAGTGAGTGTCATAGCACTACTGACGTCTTTGGTACCGCATCTGAGCCTACAGGGAAAGGGCGCTATTGGTGTGATCACGTCTGTCGCAGGAGATCGGGGGCGACCATCGAATTTCTATTACGGCAGCGCAAAAGCTGCTTTGTCTGTGTTTTGTGCCGGTTTAGGTGCCTCTTTATTTAAACAAGGACTGACGGTGACTGACATCCGGCCTGGGTTTGTCGCAACTCCGATGACCGCAGGGCTTTTGTTACCGAGAAAATTGGTCAGTCGACCAGAGCAGGTTGCCGCGGATATAGTGCGTGCTGTTGAGCGCGGGCAGTCGGTTTGTTATACGCCTGGGTATTGGCGTGCCATCATGTGGGTGATTCGTCAAATCCCGGATGTCATTTTTAAACGGCTGAAGCTGTGATTCCAATAAAAGATGCTGTGCAAATCCCACCATGGGTGACGGGGCGCCCCTATAAGGCGGTTTTACTGTCGACATTGTTGGCTGCAGCTGCATATCTGGTAACTGTGCTCTGGAGTGGCTGGTCTGAAGTCCGGCAGGCTGCTATTGCGATCGGCTTTACTGGTATTGTCATGGCTTTGTTGTTGTCGTTATTTAATTACGGGCTACGGTTTATCCGCTGGCAAATATATCTGCATGCCCTCGGGTCTCCGGTCAGTATATGGCTCAGCTTAAGGATTTATCTGGCTGGATTTGCGCTCACTACTACTCCCGGCAAAGCAGGCGAGTTGCTGCGTAGTTTATTATTGCAGCGCCATTTGGTGCCGTTACAACATAGTGTTTCAGCTTTTTTCAGCGAACGTTTGTCTGATTTGTTGGCCGTCACAGGTTTGGCATTTCTGGGATTCTGGCTGTATCCAGAGACACAGTTTTTCATCGGCGCCGCCGCCTTGCTATTGCTGATGTTGTACTGGCTTATTCTACGCGGCGGGCTGATTTGTTGGTGTAGTCAACGGCTGAAATCCTGGTCGCGCATCCATCAACTGACGAATCATTTGCTGCAACTGTTAGCGCAAGTGCAACGTTGTCATACGGTTGTATTGATGACAATCGCGACTTGTTTAAGCCTGATCGCGTGGGGGGCAGAGGCCTACGCATTTCATCTGATCCTGCAAGCACTCGGTTATCAGATTCCATTGGCGATCGCTGTTTTTATCTACGCAATTTCGATGCTGGCCGGTGCTCTGAGTTTTATGCCGGGTGGGTTAGGTGGCGCCGAAGCTATGATGATTGCATTGCTGATGTGGCAGGACGTTGCCGCCGGACCTGCTGTTGCCGCAACAGTGGTGATCCGACTGGCCACCTTGTGGTTTGCTGTATTGCTTGGCCTACTAGCCTTGTTGAATTTGAAGGTCTCCCGCTAAGACTAAATCATTTTAAAATACTCGCCGTTGGGGTTGAGCTGTGCTGAGAAATTGTGAATGGATACCAAAGTAGTAACCGAAAATAAAGTCTGGTACCGGCCTGTAGAGCTGGTTTGCATCGTCATTGTCATTCTGTTAGTGAGCATGCTGAAATTTGCCGACGTAAAAAGCCGGGCTATGCTGGAGCATGATGAAGGTATTACTTTATTAGGCGTCACTGGTCATCAGGGAGAATTTACCCGTCTGACCGAAACAAATCTATTGGATCAATGGCAGGAAGCCAGTGCATGGCAGCATTATGTTAGTGTGTCGCCTGATGTACCGCTGCGGCAAATTCAGCATGATTTGAATCTGCATGATATCCATCCCCCGATGTATTTCTGGGCATTGAGTGTTTTCCTGCAACAGTATGGCCAGTTTGACCGGCTAGCATATCTGTTGAACGGAGTGTTTGCACTCGCTGCTATGTTGATGTTCTACCTGTTACTGCGCCTGCAGTTCGCCAGGTTTCCGGCACTATGCTTGTTCGCTGCCTTGGCTTTTACTCCGGCACTAGCAGGTCCTTATGCGGTGTTAAGGCAATATGAGTTGATGTTATGTTGCGGCACCGGTTGTCTTTTGATGCTAAGCCATCTTGTCTCGGCTCAAGCCGCGCCTGCGAGGTTGAGCGTATTTGCTAGCCTCGGTTTTATCCTGTTTGCGTATTTTGGACTGATGACGCACGCCCAGTTTGTGCTGGTCTTGGCCGGGCTTTGTACTGCAGTCGTATTCCTGCCAGTTCTATGGCGGATAAAATTTTTAGCCCTTGGCGCGGCTGCATTAGCTGCGTTGTTGTTTGTTATCAGTAATCCGGAATTCTTCCATACGCTGGAACGATTGCAGGTACAGCGGCAGGATGCGAGTGTTTTTGAATTTTTACGTCGGTTGATGTTAGTCGTGGATGGGCTGGACGAACTGGTAGGACTTTTACCTGTGACCTCCGCGTTACTGTTTGCAGGGCTGATGCTGTGGGCAATTTGGCAGTGCAGTCTGAGCTTCTCCGGGAAGAAGGCCGAAGCGTTTAGCAACATACTTCCGTTGTTTTGGCTTTACAGCGCTGTTCTGGTGATTGGATTGCTCCTGTTACAGTACTTGAGTATGAATTCTCCGCGTCATGCGATGGGTGGACGTTATTTTCTGCCATTGCTGCCATTTTTTATCTTATTGGTCGCATTGTGGCTGATGCTGCGGCGATGGTTACAATATGCCTGGTTGCCGGCTGTTTTGCTGTTCTCAGCCTCAGCGAATTTATTGGCAGTTGAAATGCAAGACAGAGCTGGCAAAGAGCAGCAAATCGCTAAAGCCATGCAGCAGGCCAAGACTGTGCTGATCAATAATCCAACCCGTGGTGTACTGGGGCCCATGTTACCAATCCTGCCACATGGCGGTCAGGTGGCTGTGATGAGTTCACAAGTGCGGCCGGCTAAAATGCTGGCTCTCAGTGATCGGTTGCAGTCTGGAGATATCCTGTGGTTGCAGCCGGGGCATCAGGTCAGTGCGGACCAGTGTGCGGATCAACTGGAGCTGTTGCAACACCGGTTGATACTGCGTGAAATTGGCGAAAAATCAGGTGTTTATTTGGTTCTGCGGCGAATTGAGTGACCGGAACTGAATAAATTGTGAGCTTGCTTGTCGCAACAGAATGTCATACGTGCCGGCGGTGCTTTTGCTAAAATCGCCGGATTAAACTTCGGCTGGATCCATAATTTGTACTGTAAAGCCTTTGCCAGCGGCAAATGTGGGTCTTGCCCGCATATCCATCAACCTTATCAGCAGCAGCTTGCGCGCAAGCAAGCGCAATTGCAGCAGATTTTCCCGCAGCTGGCTTTGGCAGCGCCGCAAGAGAGCGCGATCGCAGAATTTCGCAATAAAGCCAAAATGGTGGTGATGGGGACCAGTCAGGACCCTGTGCTGGGTATTCTCAATGGCGAAGAGCCTGTGGAACTGACTAGCTGCCAGCTGTATCCGGCGGGCTTTCAGAGCGCTTTTAACCATCTGATTGAATTTATCCGGCTGGTGCGGCTCGAGCCTTATCAGCTGGAGAGCCGGCGCGGTGAACTGAAGTTTATCTTATTAAGTTACAGCGAACTGGATGGCTGGTTGCTGCGTTTTGTTTTGCGCTCACAACATCATCTGGCCGCTATCCGCAAATATTTGCCGGCACTGCAGCAACAATGGCCTGAACTGGCTGTCGTGACGGTCAATTTACAGCCGGAACATAAAGCCATTCTCGAGGGCGAACAGGAGTTTGTCCTGACCAGCCAAAATATGCTGCGTCAACAATTAAATGACGTGGTGCTTTATCTGCAGCCACAGAGCTTTTTTCAGACTAACACCGCGGTTGCCGCAGCTTTATATCAGACGGCGCGAGACTGGACCGCCTCATTGCAGCCAACGCGGATCTGGGACTTATTCTGTGGTGTCGGTGGTTTTGCCTTGCATCTGGCTAAACCCGGTGTACAGGTGACCGGTATTGAAATTTCGGCGCCGGCTATCGATTGTGCCAGCCGGGCAGCGCAGGAGCGTGCAGTCCAGATAGATTTTCGCGCGCTGGACGCCAGTGCCTTTGCTGACGCGGCACAGCAAGCGCCGGATTTACTGGTCGTCAACCCGCCGCGCCGGGGCTTAGGGGCGGCGCTTTGCCAACGTATTGATGCGTTAAAACCTAAAGCGCTGTTGTATTCAAGCTGTAATCCGGCGACGCTGGCGCGCGACCTGCAACATTTATCCGCCTATCAGCCGCAACGCGCCCAACTGTTTGATATGTTCCCGCATACCGAGCACGCGGAAGTCTTGGTCCTGTTGCAACGCAGCGGTAGCTAACAGACTCTACCGCTTACACTCCGCCGGTTGTGGCAGTTGCAGGATTTGCAGCGACCACTGCACACCGGCCCGGCTCAGCTGATAAACCCGGCCATAATCTTGTTCTCCCAAATCCGGCGCTGGCAGCTTGCTGAGTAATGTTGCCAATTGCGGCGTGGTATTGCTGTGGCCGACCACCAGCGCGTTTTCGCCAGTGCTTTGCAGCACTTTGGCCAGCGCGGGTAAATCTTTTGCGTCGTATTGCTGCAGCTGACGACCTTCTTTGAGACTGGCGGCGGCTGTTTGTTTGGTCCGCTGATAACCACTGTGATACAGCTGACGTAACGGCACATCCTGCAATAAAGTTGCTAATGCGGCCGCTTGTGCCTGACCGCAGGCAGAAAGCACAGGATCTATACTGCTGTCGGCTTTTGCGGCGTGCCGCACTAAATACAGCTGTTGTATGTCTGCCGCCTGCACTGCTGTTGCACAACAAGCCCCAAACAACCAGCCTGTTGCGATTTTTGTCGTGGCATGAAAAATTTTGTGCGCCATGGTCACCCCTTTTTTGTTTTTGCTGCGTCCAATGTCTGACAGCGGTGCAATAAACACCGCATCGTGCAAATTTGTAGTTCTGTGGAGACGCATCATGACAAGCATTTCATTTTCCGACAATCTGCAACCGGGTGACGGGCTGCTGAGCGTGCAGCAACAGCCAAAAACTTTAAACTGGCTGGCAACGCTGGGGCGAAATCTGACGATGGTGGCTGCTGCCGCACTGATAAGCTTTGCAGTGTTTCAGCTGATGGCGCAGCTGGTGCAATCGACCGCGCCTGTCACAGCTAAGGTCGCTACAGTGTTTGATGTCACACCGCAAGCACCGCGGGAAGAATCTGCGACAAGAAAAATAGTGCGGGAAATGCCACCACCGCCGCAGCCGCAACTGGCGCCAAAACTGGCTGCTCCAACATCTGGCGAGCCAGGCGATTTGCTGGATGTGCTGCCTGATGCCGGGCGGCCGGTCATCGAATTGACAGGCCCAACTATGGAAACGCCGGCCGGCACTGATAAAACGGCCACACCGCTGGTGCGGATTGAACCTAAGTATCCGCCGACAGCGGCCAGAGATGGAGTGAATGGCTGGGTACAGCTGCGTTTCAATGTCGCGTCAGACGGCCGGGGCACGGATGTGCGGGTGCTGGCAGCAGAACCCAGACGGGTGTTTGAGCAGGAAGCCATCCGTGCGCTGAAGAACTGGAAATATCAGCCAAAACTTGAAAATGGCCGTGCTGTTGCGCAAAGTGACCTGGAAGTGCAACTGGACTTCAGGCTGGATCAGCAAGGTTAATTTGCGTCTGGTTCATGTGATGATCGGGTTGCCAGACGCTGCATGAAGCAGCAGGGGAGGCAGTATGGGATGGAAATGGATAGGGCGACTGGCTTCTGTCAGCCGGCTGCAACTGGCAGGGCAGATGCAGGCAGAAAGTCGGCTGTTGCTGCTGCAATATCAACAGCAGCCGGATCCTGCGTTGTTACAGCAATTGTTTTTGCGTTATGCCGATGCGTTGTACCATTTTTTACTGCAACAAAGTGATGCAGAGCTGGCGCAGGATTTAAGCCAGCAGGCCTGGATCCAATTGATGCTGCACGCCGGCAGCTATCAGGGCCAAAGTTCGGTCAAAACCTGGCTGTTCAGTATTGGTCGTAATTTACTGATTGATGAATGGCGCCGCCAACGCCCGCACGCCGCACAAGAGTTGCTGGATGAACTGCCCGATCCGGCGGCAAAACCTTTGCAGCAATTGCTGGCTGCTGAACAGTCAGCCAACTTAGATCTGGCGATCCAGCGTTTGCCACTATTGCAACGCGAAGCTTTATTGCTGCAACTGGAAGATTTTTCGCTGGCACAAATCAGTGAAATTAACGCTGCCGGTGTGGAAACAATAAAAACCCGGCTCAGATATGCGCGAAATCAATTGCAGCTCTGGTTAACGAGTGCTGCGGAGCAGACTTATGAACACCGATAAATCAGCCAGCACCATGCCAGCAACTGAGACTCATCCGGCAAACTCAGACGGCAAAGACACGGCACCACAACTTGATCAGGCGCTGCGGCAATGGCATCAGTACAGCAGGCAGCAACATCGGTTGGATAAAGCGCAGCGACAGGCATTGCAGCAGCTGGTGTTGCGGGAAAAGCCAGCAGGGCGCAGCGGGCATTGGCAGCGCGGTATGCGACAAGTGGTGGCGCTGGCGGCCTGTATTTTAGTGCTGGTGGTCTGGTTAACGCCGCCTGAGCTGATGTATCAGATTGAACAGAAGCAACAGGGTTTATATACTATTCAAATTCATCAGCTGGCGCCTGCGGCGGCAGAGCAGAGCACGGCAGACACACCGACCCGTGCCCAGCAACGTCAACAACAGTATCAGCTGGTGTATCAGGATTATCTGCATAGTCAGCAAGAGAGTCAGCAACAGAGTCAGCAACAGGTCGCCCGTTCAGTGGCCGTGTGGCGCGAGGCTACGGCGGATGGCTGGCAATTACAGAGTTGTGATCACTTGCAGTTGCAGGTTCATACCGATTTGCTCGCGGCGCTTAAACAGCAACAAGCCGATCAGCAGCAATGGCAGAAGCTGGAGCAAAGCCGGTTTTTATTGCTGACAATCGGCGCGCAGGGGCAAATTCTGGCACTGAAGCCTGGTATCGAAGCACCGCACTGTGCGATTTAACTCCGGCCAATGCCCAGCCAGGCTTGGTCGCCTGCGGTGCTTTCGGTACAATAACGTTTTTGGCAACTGCAGTTGCACTTGCAGGCATTAAGAGGCAATGCGCCGGTGGATTTACCTTATTTACGCCAGTATCCGGAATCCATTCAGCAACAGGTCCGCGCGCTGGTGCAGGCTGGGACGCTGGGCAGCACCTTAAAAAAACGTTATCCGGACAGCCGCCACGACATTCAGTCCGATGCGCGTTTGTATGACTACACCATGGCGCTGAAGCAGCAGTTTATGCGCAGCTCCGCACCTATCAGCAAAATTTGCTTTGACCCGAAGATCCATATCGTCAATAACGCGCTGGGCCTGCACAGTCAGGTCAGCCGGGTGCAGGGCAAGGCGCTGAAAAGTAAAAATGAAATTCGCGTAGCCAGCCTGTTAAAAAACCTGCCATTGCCGCTGCTCCACATGATAGTGGTGCATGAATTAGCGCATTTGCGGGAAAAAGATCATAACAAGGCGTTTTATCAATTGTGTCAGCATATGGAACCCCAGTATCATCAGCTGGAACTGGACCTGCGGTTGTTTCTGACCTGGCAGGACCTGGCTGGAGGAGCAGCGGATGCAGACCACTGAGCATATTTTTGTCTACGGTTTATTAATGTTTCCGGAGATTGTCGAAGCGATCACCGGGCAGCGTTATCAGATGCAGGATGCCGTGTTGGCGGATCATCAGCGCCGTGGTCTCAGCCAAAGCCCGCTCGACGCGCCGGTACCGGTCCTGACCGAAGCGCCGGGCCTTGTTCAGCAGGGAAAACTGCTGGTGGACGTCGGGCCGGAAGCGGTCCGTGCTCTGGATTTTTTTGAAGAAATCGATTCCGGTCATTATGTGAAAAAAGCCGTGCGGGTACAGGCCGCGGGGCAGTGGTATTCAGCATTCTGTTATGCGATCGGCCCGGCCTTAACGCCTTATATTTCCGGCGACTGGCAACCGGAGCTGGTCAGTGAGGCGCAAAAAGCGCGTTTTATTCAGCAAGTGATCCCGCAGATGTTACAGGCATTGGCTGCGACAAAATCCTGATTTTGTTGTGACTTTGCTCTCCGGCAGGCCTGAGCTGCCCAGCTGTGACCGCGGGACAGGATATTTGTCTAT
This sequence comes from Rheinheimera texasensis, assembly GCF_964031785.1. Lineage (GTDB taxonomy): Bacteria > Pseudomonadota > Gammaproteobacteria > Enterobacterales > Alteromonadaceae > Pararheinheimera > Pararheinheimera texasensis_A. Next base: position 136,700 of record NZ_CAXIRE010000015.1, on the reverse strand, counting down.
GTGGAAATTTACTGCAGTCGCAGGCCTGTTATTGTGGGCGGGCTCTGTGCTGGCAGCCCCTTCTGTCGATGAGTTCGCCAATCAGTTTCATCGCGAATTTCAGCAAAAAATGGCGAAAAACCGGGTGCCCGGTGCTGTCTACGTCATAGTAAAAAATGACCGGATTGTCCGGGTCGGCGCTTATGGTGTGCGCTCGGTGGGCAGTAAAACGCCGGTTGATGCCAACACTATTTTCCGCTTAGCTTCAGTGTCAAAAACCTTTGCAGCAGGCCTCGCAGCTCAGGTTGAACATGAAGGCAGGTTCGACTGGAACGACCGCGTCACGCGTTATGTGCCGGGCTTGCAGTTTCGCAGTCAGGCGATGACGGCGCAGCTGAAAGTGGAACATTTACTCGGCCAGAATGCCGGCTTAGTCGACAACGCCTTTGACGAGCTGATTGAAGCCGGTCAGACACCAGCGCAAATCCTGCCGAAATTCCAGAACATCAACCCACGTTGTGTGCCGGGACGCTGTTATGGTTATCAGAACGTGTTGTTCAGCCAGATTGAAACTGTGCTGCTGAAAACCACCGGCCAACCTTATGAAAAGCTATTGGACCAACGTATTTTTAAACCGCTGCAGATGCATACTGCCAGTGTTGGTTATGCCGGCTTTCTCGCCAGTAAAAACCGTGCCATGCCGCATATCGGCACCCGCAAAGGTTGGGCCGAAACTAAAGTGGTGCCGACTTATTACCGCGTAAATCCGGCGGCCGGCGTCAATGCCAGCGCTATGGATATGGGTAAATGGCTGATAGCCCGGCTCGGGCACAGGCCGCAGGTGTTATCGGCGGCGGTACTGAAAGATCTGCAGACGCCAAGAGTCAAAACTGCAGATAATCTGCAGGGGCGCACTTATGGGCCTTATGTCAGCACGGCGCATTATGGGTTGGGCCTGCGGATCTATCAGTTTGGCAATAATACTGTGTATCACCATGGCGGCCTGGTGCGTGGTTATCGTACTGATATGTCGTATTCGCCGGACGCCGGTTTAGGCGTCGCGGTGCTGGTAAATGCTCAGACCAATGCTGTGGCGGAACTTGGCAGTTATTTCTGGCATCAGATGCTGGATACGCCGGCGCAGGCTGTGCCGGTACCGGCAAAAAGAGCCAGCAAAAAGCCGGTTAAAAAGCTGACGAAAAAGACACAAAAAACACCGGTAAAGAAAAAACCAGTGCCGAAAAAGCTAACTCAGAAAAAACCAGTGGCAAAAACCACCCCTCACAGATAAATCTTGCAGGCGCCGGCAAATTCCTCTGGAAGACGGCGCCTGATTGCTGTGTTGTCAGCTTGAATGTCACGCCACCGCAGTTAGTCTTTCTGATACAAATCGAGATAAAAATCTAATTGAATGGCCGGCAGTTGCTGACACAAAACCTCCCGCATGGCGGCGTTCAGTTTGTAAGCCAATGGCGTCATTTCAATCAGCTGCAGCATGGTTGCGGCATCAGGTGCCTGCCATAACGATTGCAGACGTTGGCGCTGTATATGACTGAAACCCGTTTCTGCTTTGATGCTGTCCGGGTGCAGCCGCACTGTGGCGTAAGCCTGTTGTTTGAATTGTCGCAGATGTTCCGGTGCCGGGCTGACTGTCAGCAGATAACCGCCGGGCCGCAGCACCCGTGCCATCTCGCCGGCGTCAGACGGCGCATAGATCCGCAGTAATCCGGCAAAAACAGCGTCAGCAAATGGCAGGGCATAACTGCTGGCGACACAACAATGCAGGTTTTGATAACGTTTGCTGGCATATCTTACTGCGGTTTTAGAAATATCCAGACCATAGACCTGAACCCCGTTCAGGGCTGACGCGACTCTGGCACTGTAATAGCCTTCGCCACAACCAAGGTCCAATAAAGCATCTGTACTTTGCAGCACGCCAGCCAGCTGCTGATTAATAGCGTCTGATAAAAACTGATAATGACCGGCATCTAAAAAAGCCCGGCGCGCCTGGATCATCTCGGCGTTATCGCCCGGATCCAGCGACTTCTTGTGTTGCACCGGCAGTAAATTGACATAACCTTCCCGCGCGATATCAAACTGATGACCATTTGTACACCGCCAGGCGTTGGTCTGCAGACTTAATACTTCACGGCAAAGCGGGCAACGATACATCAGAACTCCGGGACTGGCGGCTAAAGGCGGCGATTATAACCAAGCGGTCAATTTGCCGCACTTAATTCAGGATCTCACCGGGCTGATATTCCAGGTCATTCAGTTCGGCCATCAGGCTGGCAAAAATATGCGTCCAGCCTTCAATTAATTGCTGACGACACAATGCCCATTGCGCTGAGGTCTGGTGGCTCAGCACCAGTTCGCAGCCAAGCGGATGTGGCTGGAATTGTAACTGCACCATGTCTGGTTCACCGAGACCAGGCTGTGTGCAGCTGGCCGTCGCGCTGGTGCTGCAACTGAACAGCAGCAGGTGCGGGCGCAGCATTTGATGATATTCGGCGGTATGGACCCAATGGCGTCCGTCTGATTGCTCAATGACCCGAAACTGCTGGTTTGGTGTGAACTCCAGCTGCAGATGGTGCATCCGGCCTTGTGGCGTGGCAAACATCCAGCGGCCGGCCCGATGCTCAGCCAGCCAGTGGTCAAATACTTTTGTTGGGGGCTGACGAAATAAATGACGTACCTGAATTAGTTCCGACTCAACCATCACACCACTCCTTGTTGGATGCCTGTTGTTGGATGCCTGTACCGGTAGATATCTACCGGCTTAAACAGTGTAGGAGCAGGAATATGACTAACCCAAGTCAGCTGGATGATTTGTCAGAAAAATATCAGGTATTTTTTCGTTCGATTAAATCCCACAGGTTGCCATAGAGGTCGGCAAACACGACGACTGTGCCGTAAGGTTCATAGCGCGGCGCTTCCTGAAACTGCACTCCAGTGGCAGCCATGCGTTGGTAATCGCGTTCAAAATCATCGGTTTGTAAAAACAACCAAACCCGCCCGGCGCCCTGACGGCCAATCATGGCCTGTTGCTCCGCATCACTGGCGCGCGCCAGCAACAGTGCCGAACCACTGTCGCCTTGCGGTGCGACGACGACCCAGCGTTTTTTCCCTTGTGGTGTGTCTTCTATCAGCCGAAAGCCTAACTTGTTGCAGTAAAAAGCAATGGCCTCGTCGTAGTCGCGCACGAGCAGGCTGACGAGGGCAAGTTGTTGTTGCATGATGATTTTTCCCAGAATTTAGTGGAGTAAGCCCAGATCTATAGCTTTCAGTACCGCCTTGGTTCTGTCGCGCACGCCGAGTTTACTTAAAATGGCCGAGACCTGATTTTTTACCGTGCCTTCGGATTTAAACACTGAGGCGGCGATCTCGCGGTTGCTGAAACCGGCCGCCAGTAAGCGCAGTACTTCCAGCTCTTTTGGCGACAGCGTTTCAGTATCTTGCGGCGTGGCCGCACCCTGACGGGCCTGCAGGATACGGTCGGTCAGCGCCGGTTGCAACAGCGAGCCACCGGCGGCAACAGTGCGGATCGCCTGCAGCAGCACATCCAGCGCGACATCTTTGAGCAGATAACCACGGGCACCGGCCAGCATCGCCGTCAGTACCTGCTGATGATCATCAAAAGTGGTCAGCATCAGTACCGGTACGCGCAGTCCGGCCTGCTGCAGTAAATGCAGCGCATCAATGCCACTGACCTGCGGCATGCGGATATCCATCAGCAGCAGGTCTGGCTGAAATTGTTGCACCAGCGTGACGACTTCGCTGCCATCACCGGCCTGAGCTACGACTTCGATCTCGGCGTCAAGCTGCAGTAAGCTGATAATGCCCTGGCGGACTAAGGTTTGGTCGTCGATAACAATCAGCCGGATACTCATGACGCTACCGCCGGCAATTCAATATCAATCTGCAGCTGGTGCTCGGGATTAGACAGCAGCAAACGACCGCCGGCCTGTTCAATGCGTTCGCGCATGCCGGTCAGGCCATTGCCCTCCATCAGCGGCCATTGCGGAAGCTGGCCATTGTCGCGATAGCGGTAACAGAGCTGGTCCCGGTGTTGCCACAATTGTAATTCGGCCTTGTTGGCGCCACTGTGGCGCACTGTGTTGGTGATGGCTTCCTGGCTGACCCGAAATAGCAGGGCGGTAGATAAGGGGTCTGCCGGTAAACCGGGCGGGATCTGCAGGTCCAGCTGCAGCTGCGGCACATTCTGCGCCAGCGCTTTGAGCTGCGGCGCCAGTTGTGGCGACGCCGGTTCGCGTAGTTGTGACACGGTGTGACGAATTTCTTGCAGCAGTTGTTTCGCCAGCTCATGGCAATGCTGAATGTGCCCGGTCAGTGCCTGTTGTGCGGTGTCATTGGTAGTACCGGCTGCGCTTAGCTGACTGCTTTGGTAGCCGGCGACCTGCAGCTGAATGACTAAAGCGGTCAGGTGATGACCCAGACTGTCATGTAAATCGCGGGCAATGCGCAGCCGTTCCGCATCCGCAGCTTGGGTCGCCAGTTGTGACTGGGCGGCTAATAACGCCTGATGGGTGTGGGCTAAGGCCTCCCTGGCGAGCTTTTCTTCCCGCGCTTTACTCATCGCAAACATGGCAAAAAACTGAAAAGTGCCGCAGACCAGAATCATCAGGCCTTCACCAAGCCGTAAACCATCCAGCGCCTGCATAATCAGCACCGGCAATAAGGCCGGCAGGATCATCAGATACAACCAGCGTGCCGGTACAAACCAGGGCAGCAGACAGCACCACAACACACCAAGACCGGCGGCAAAGCCATTCGGCGCCAGCACTGCGGTTGTTGTCAGCGCGGCCCACATCGTGACCAGTGCAACCCAGGGCGTGGAATGTTCTTCGCAGGACTGACAATAAAAAAACAAACCGATAAACAACAATAAACTGGCTGCGCACAACAGGCTGAGCGGATGCCAGTTGCCATACAGCTGCATGGCCGTGCTTTGCTGGATATAAGCAAACACCAGCCAGCTCAGCACTGCCGCCAGGTTTTCTTTGTGCAGCCAGCGCGCCGGATGCACGCTGGCCGGCGTTGGCGTTGGCGTTGGCGTTGGCGTTGGCGTTGGCAGGGGAGCCGCGGAGTCAGTCATCAGTCTTTTTTGCTCAGGTCGGGTCTTCAGAGGTCTTGCAGTATGCGCGAGGCTTGCCTGTGCCAGCAATAGGCCAGAAGTCATAGTGCCGAAAGTGACTTCTGGCACTGTGCCGGCTCGCGCAAAGGCCGCATGCTGGTTTCAGTTGAAATCAGAGCGCCCGGAGGCTTTTCATGCAAATGTTGCATCAGTTTTTATTAGTTTTACATGTGGTTTGTGGCGCATTGGCCTTGTGTGTGTTTTGGGGGCCGATGCTGGCAAAAAAAGGCAGTCCCTGGCATGTGCGCAGCGGTCACTGGTACAGCACGCTGATGTATCTGATTTGCGGCGCCGGTATTTTGATGTGCGCGCTGGTGCTGTCGGCACCGCTGGTGGTCAAGGCCGCCGATTTGCGTGTTGGTCAGGACCCGCAGCTGTTTGCTGAGCGGGTGCGGCTGATGTCTGGGTTTTTACTGTTGCTGTGTTTGCTGGCGCTGATGAATCTACGCCAGGGTTTATTGGCTTTGCAGGCCGGGCCACAGCGTCTTGCGCTCAAACATTGGTCGCATCGGGCTTTAGTGCTAATCACCTTTGGCTACGCTATCTGGACTTTATGGCAGGCCGTACCACGCCAGTTTGTATTGGGACAAATTTTCGGCGCTATTGCGCTCTTTAGCAGCATCGGGTGTCTGCGGTACATCCATAGAGCCAGTGTGGAAAAATCGACCGTACTGAAAGAACATATCGGCAATATGCTGGCCTCAGGTATCGCCATCTTTACCGCCTTTTTTGCCTTCGGTGGCCGCAAAGTGCTGGATTTCAGCCCGGAGCTGCAACTGGTCAGCTGGGTATTACCTTCAGTGTTGGGCATTGCCGCAACCTTCTGGTACAACAAACGTTATGTAAAAGCCCGTGTGGGCCTCAAGACGGCAGCGGCGCGCTGAGATATACTGCGGGCCTCTAAATTTACGGGGACTTGTGATGTCAGACAGCTTAGAACTTTGGTCGATGGACGAACTTTGTGACCATGCGTTTGCGATTTTTGAAGAACTGGCCAGTGAGAATCTGAGTGCTGAGGACTACGCGCTGTATCAGCAACATTATGAAAGCCGGGCTTATGTGGATTTAGTGCCGGCCGGCGAAGACTGGCTGGAACTGATTGGCGCTGAGCTTGACCCTGAGTTACATCTCGAAGCGTTGATTGGCCTTAGCGGCAGCGATGGCGCCGCTGATCTGGTGTTAGCGCGTATTTTGCTCAGCCGGGAAAAACACGATGCGCTGTGCCATGCCCAATGGCGTGGGCAGTAAATGGTTAATCTGACTGCTAACGCTAAGCCAGCCTGCGCTCAGGTTATTCCAGCGTCTGAGCAGCTGGTGACGCAGTGGGCTGGTGGCGAAACCCGGCAACTGGCGATTGCGCCGGCCGGTGCAACCGTCGCCGCCCGGGATTTTCACTGGCGTTTCAGCACTGCGACAGTCCTGCAATCAGGCCCTTTTACCACCTTCGATGGTTACCAGCGATATCTGGCAATCCGCAGTGGTGCGGGTCTTGAGCTCAGAGTGACTGCGCCAGGTGCACCACAACATCGGATGCAGCTTTGCAGTGTGCAGCATCAGGCTGGTTTTGCCGGTGCTGCGTCAACGGAAGCAACACTGCTCGATGGCCCTGTGCGTGACATTAATTTAATGTTGTCGGCTGGCCTGCAAGGTGGGCTGCGGGCGCTGCGCATGCAGGCAAATCAACCTGCGTTTTTACAGACAGTCGCCAGCGGCTGGTGGCTGATTTATGCCGATGGGTTGAGTCAAGGCCAGCAAATCCAAATACAAAGTGGCGCACAGCAGTATTCGTTGGCATGCGGTGATGTGTTGGTGTTGCCAGAAGACAGCTGCACTTTATTGGCTGCAGCTGATTGCGATCTGGTGGCTGCCTGGATTGCTGCCACCCGATAAAGCCGGTTGGATTTTGTTGGCGAAAACATAATCTGTCTATCGGTGGTAAAATTTACTGGTGTTCAAAAGCAGTTTTTGGCAAGCTCAGCTTTATCTGAGTTCTGACAATGCTGGCATCATGCTGCACAACACGTTACACAAGACGCTACACAAGACGCTACACAACACGCTGCTTTTTTGTGATTTGACTGTCTCCCGCATTTTTTTCTCGCCTCGTCAATATTGGCTGCTGCTGTGGTTGATAGCGGTGCTGTCTGCTTTCACGCCGGTTCAAGCCAATAGCACGGTGAATGCTGAATTGAAATCCAGTTCTGCAGCACTACTGGCGCCTGATTTGCGCTTGCCTGCGCCGTCTGCAAGCGCTGTCGCGCCTAAAGCGGGTAATTTTGCGCTTTGGCAGCAACAGGCGAAAAATCTGCTCAATGATGCCTTGTTACTGCCGCCGGCAGACCCGGCCTTGATCGCTGCCGCAACACGGCTCAATCCTGCCGGCAATACGAACTTTGAACAGTGGCGCTTGCTGCTCTGGCAGCCGCTGGACCTGTATCTGTATAAGCCAGCCAAGTTGCGTCAGGGCGCAATCAACGCGGTGATTCTGCTGCATGACCATGGTGCCGAATTTCGCATCGGCAAAGACAAATGGTTACCACCCGGGCTAAGCGGCCAGCCTGAATTGGTAAGCGGGTGGCAACAAAAATATTTTGATGGTGTGGCTATCGCTGAACTGTTGCGGGCACAAGGGTATCTGGTGTTGCTGGCGGATGCACCTGGGTTTGGCGCGCGCGGACCTATTCAGTATGCCGAGCAGCAACAGCTGGCGGCCAATTTACAGGCGCAGGGGGTGAGTCTTGCCGGCCTGATGGCGCGGGAAGATGAAGCTGCGGCGGCCTTCTTAGCCCGCCAACCCGGCGTGACGGGCATAGCTGCTGTTGGCTTTTCAATGGGAGGATTTCGCGCCTGGCAGTTGGCGGCTTTGTCCGCCGATGTGAATGCCGCAGTCAGTGTCAGCTGGTTTAACAGTCTGCAGTTTTTGCGTGAACCGAATAATAATTTCAGCCGCGGTCAGACCGCTTTTTACATGATCCACCCAGGGCTTTACCGGCAGTTGGATTTGCCCGATATCGCCGCGCTGGCAGCGCCTAAACCGCTGTTATTGCTACACGGCGAACAGGACCCTTTGATGCCGCCGGCGCAGGTGAATATGGCGTTTCAACAGCTGAAAAGCCACTACCAGCACTGTGGTGTCACAGCGCCGGAATTAGTGATAGCAAAGGGACAAGGCCATCGCTTTGGCGATGGCTTACAGCAACAGATGCTGCACTGGCTAGCGCAGCTTCAGTTGCCGGCGGCGGGTTGCAGCAATTGATCCAGCTGCCAGGCTAAGCGCACTGCAGCCTGTAGCAGACGAGTTTCAATCAGCGGGCCGTCACGGTCCAGTTCCGGCTGACTGAACAACATACCAGGCTTATAGCCCTGATAAACCCGACGGGTTTGCGTCAGCGATTGCTGCGCCCACACCAGCGGCTGTCCGCTTTGCCACTGCCGGACTGTGCCCTGCGGCAGCGCCGCCAGTTTGCCGGCAGCCAATTGCTGATTGTCGGCATAACCGAGACTTTTCAGCATCGCCGTGTCCCAGATACCATGCAGATTGGACGGTTTACCAAAATAATAAACCGCCGTTTTATTGCCGCCCAAATCGTCGGCATAACTGACATGCAGTGGCTGGTGCAGGTCGGCGATAAAATGACTGTAAAACAACAAAGCCTCGGCGCGCTGCCGACTTTGTCCGGGTTGTTTTAACAGCGCCGCATAGTGTTTAAGCGCGCTGAATAAACAGCCGTTGGCGGCGCAGTCTGCTGGTTTTACCTGCGATTGCCGGCGCGCGACATTCAGATAGTGGAAGGGGGTCGTGAACTGATAAACCGGCTCGCGCCGCGCGTCGTCCGGCCAGACACAACCCTGAGCAAAGGTCTGTGCAGGCCCAAGCACAAGCAGCTGGTCAATTTGGTGGCGGGTGCCCGGTTTTACCAGCTGATAGGCCAGACTGCACACTTGCTGATGGCCGATGCTGCCAAAGGCCAGCGCTTTGGCCGGTAGCCACAACAACATCAGTCCAATCAAAAGCCGCAAACGCATTATTCCTCCACCAGCTGGCGGACTGTCCATTGCACCGAAGGCCCCAGCAAGGGGGCTAACTCGCTCAGTGCATCTTTCATTTCAGCGGCGAGGGTGTAGGGCGGGTTGATCACCAGCATACCGCTGCCGGTCATGCCAAAACCGCTGCTGTCTGGTAGTGGGCATAGTTCAATCCGCAATTGATTGCGGATGCCGGTGCCGACAATCGCATCAATCACCGCTTCAATACTGGCGCGTTCAATCACCGGATACCAGATGGCAAAAGTACCTTGCGGAAAGCGCTGCACGCCTTGTTGCAAGCCTTTAACCAGATCCTGATATTCGGTTTTCAGCTCATAAGGCGGGTCAATCAACACCAGGCCGCGTTTATGCAATGGCGGTAACATAGCGCGCAGACCAGCATAAGCGTCCATTTTTTCAATGCGGCAATGCCGGCGGCCCTGGAACTGGGTTTGTAATAACGGAAAATCCGCCGGATGCAATTCGGTCGCCTGAATACTGTCGCCGTCGCGCAACATCAGCCGCGCAATGCCGGGCGAGCCGGGATAAAACTGCAGCTGACCATCCGGATTCAGCTCACGCACCAGATCCAGATAAGTTTGTAATGCCGGGCTACTGGCCTGATAGCCAAACAACTTGCCAATGCCGGTCTGATATTCACCGGTTTTTTGCGCCTGTGCACTGTCGAGGCTATATAAACCCGCACCAGCGTGGGTGTCGTGATAGCAAAATGGCTTATCTTTTTTCTTTAAATACATCAGGATAGCGACTTCTACCAGATGTTTGATCACATCGGCATGATTGCCGGCATGAAAACTGTGACGGTAACTGAGCATAAATATTCCGAAACGGCGCAAACTGCGCGTCAGCTTACTGCAGCCGGGCACAAACTCAAGTCTTTCTTCGATACTGCGCGGTTTTGCGGTAAACTGCAGGCAATTCCGGGCCACAGGCCCGTCAGTGACAGGACCGACATCGTGGCATATCCGCCGAAAAAACCAGCTTCCTCCGCCCGCCAGCCGCGCTCACGTGACGGCGAGCCGTCGTTATTAGAAAAACCGTGGAAAGGCAAAGGCTCAGCAACCGCAGCAAAAGCCGCTAAGCCGCGCGCGGAAAAGCCGCAGCAAACTTCAGCCCCGCATCAAAGCCCGCCACGTCAGAACCAGCCAATGTCAGCGACGCAACTGAAACAACAAGGCCAACAGGAAAGCCGGGTCTTAGGTGAAAACGCCTGCCGGGTTTGTTTCAGCCAAAGACCAGACGCCGTGATCAAAATGTATCTGCATGCCGATTATGCGCCGCGCTTTGCCGATGTGATGAAGTATCTGGCAGCAAACAAACGGGCTTATCATATTGTTGATAATGCCGAACTGGAAAAAATCAGCGGCAGTCAGCATCACGGTGGTGTGATCCTGGTGGTGAAAAAACGCGAGTCGATGTCGATCGCCAGTTATCTGACGTTACATCGCAAAAAAACACAGGATTGTTTATTGGCGCTTGATGGCGTTGGCAATCCGCATAACCTCGGCGCCATCGCCCGCAGCTGTGCGCATTTTGGTGTCAGCGGTATTATTTTGAACGCGCCGGAAGCGCTGCAATCCGGCGCTGCCGCGCGCACTGCTGAAGGCGGATTAGAATTTGTTGAAGCGCTGCAAACTGACCATCTGCCGCTGGCATTAAAGCTGTGCAAAGAGGCCGGTTATACCTTAATTACCACTTCGAGCCATGCCGGAGTGTCTTTGTATCAAAGTAAGCTGCCGAAAAAAGTCGTAGTGGTATTTGGTGAAGAAATGCAGGGCGTGTCCAAAGCCGTCGCCAACAGCGCTGAAATTGCTTTGCAAATCCCCGGCACCGGCAAAGTAGAATCGCTCAATGTCAGCGTAGCGGCAAGCCTGATTCTCGGCGAATGGTATCGCCAGCAGCAATAAGTTCAGCCGATTGACGTCTGCGCAGACGCTGCGATATTGCTGCGACCATAATGCGATAGTGTCGCCTGACAATTGCGTTATCCAGGGCTATAACTGAAACAACTCCGCTGAACGGCAGCGGAGCTTGTCTGCAGGAGACTTTATGCTCGACCAAACAGCGCTGTTACTGCTGATTAAGGCGTTTAAAGATCAACAAATCACGGCGGAAGCTTTTTACCGCCAGCTGACTGAAACCATCACCAAACAATTGCATTGCTCCCGTGCCAGTTTGTGGCTGTATTCGGACTCGCTGCTCAGCGAAATTATTGCCGTGGATTTATACGACAGTAATGAGAATGCGCACTATCAGGGCATTGCGCTGCATGAAGATGATTTTGCGCCTTATTTTGAAGCCATGCGCGTTGACGGTGGCATTAATGCGGCTGATGCCGCGAATCATCCGGCAACGTCTTGTTTCAACGAAGCTTATTTTGAACCCAATGACATTATGTCGCTGCTCGATGTCGGCATTCGCTATAACGGCCAGTTGGTTGGTGTATTTTGTTGTGAACAGGTGGGCAGCATGATGCAGTGGAATGCCAGTCAAATCGCGTTTCTGGAGCAGGCCGGCAAACTTATCACTTTTGCCCTGAAGCCTCTGCTACAGGAAAAGTTCGCCGCGTTATTTTGACGGGTGTTTTGAAGGGTATTCTGGCGGAAAACAAAACGGGGCTCTGGCCCCGTTCTGCTGTAGATGTTGTCGCTGCGAATTATTCGCGTTGTTTATCATCCGGTACCGAGATCCGGCCTGAGATCTGCTGATAACTCAGTTCACCTGAACCGTCATCTTCGACATCCAAACCACCGGCCTGGGCCACCCGGATATCACCGGAGCCATCTTCAACTTTGACCGTGCCTTGTACCTGGCTGATGTCCGCATCGCCTGAACCGTCGGTCAGGGTCAGATCACCAGCCACCTGCACGACACGGATATCGCCGGAACCGTCGTCAATACTGACATTGCCGCTGGCGCCGGACAGCGCCAAATTACCAGATCCGTCTTCAATACTGACCTTACGGCCGCCGGTCACATGCAGATCGCCCGAGCCATCCGTAATCAGCAGATCGCCAGTTAACTGCTCAATACGGGTATCACCGGAGCCATCTTCCAGTTTCAGCGCAAACCGCTCGGGTACCCTTACTACTAAATCCACGTATGCGTTATTTACATAACCAAAAGAAACGTTTTCTTTGTTGCGGGCAATCAGCACGGCGGCGTCGCCTTTGGCTTCGAGCGTCAATTCCAGCTGGCTGATGTCGTCGTAACGGATGCGCGCTTCCACCTCAATTTGTTCGCGGCCTTTTTCACCAATGATCTGCAGATCACCGGCTTCGGTCTCGGCGACCAGTTGTTGCAGGCTGTTGGCATTGAGTTGTAATTGACGGCTTTGCACATTGGCGGGTTCGTCGGCACCGACATGGATCACACAGGCATTTAACAGGGTAAGCGAACAAATAATAGGTACTATTTTTTTCATGATGCGTCCTTATGAGTGAATGTGCTGGCAAGTAAGCAAAGCCAATGCCAAAAAAATATTGAACAAAATCAGCTATGTAAAAGCGCCGTATTGTAAAGCTCTGCAACATTTCACTAATTGTTAGTCAAATCCGAGATGCACAGTAACGGCTGATACACAGATAGTCGGCATTGGCTTTTAATTGGTTTAAAAGCAAATCAACAAAATATGAGTGGGCGGATCAGAGCGTGGCGGATTGTTGCTGGTAACGGCGTAACAGAATATCGACCCGTTGCAGATAGGCTTTGGTCTCGGCATAGGGGGGGATACCGCCATGCCGGCTGACGGCACCAGGACCAGCATTATAGGCGGCCAGTGCCAGTCGCCTGTTGCCGTTAAACTGTTGCAGTAAACTGGCCAGATAAGCAGCGCCGGCCTGAATGTTCTGCTGTGGCAACCAGACATTACCGACACCAAGCTCTTTGGCCGTCTCCGGCATCAGCTGCATCAACCCCTGCGCACCGGCTTTCGAACGGGCTTTAGGGTTAAAACCGGACTCTGCATGGATCACGGCACGGATCAGGCTGGGTTCAAGCTGATATTGCTGTGCTGCGGTCAGAATTTCCCGGTGGTAATGCTGTAAAAACAGCGGTGTGGTATTGAAATTAATAGCCGAGCGGACACCACAGGCAAAGCAGTCATAGCGCAGTACTTTAAACGGGCTGTCAGCGGGCGGTTTATCGCTGAAGGCGATCACGCCATTTTGCTGGGTGTACTGGTAAACCTTAACCTGCCCGCCGTAGAGCGGCGGGCAGAGCAAAACCAATAAGCAGGCCAGTGTGCCTGCTGTTTTTGCTGTTGGTTTTGCGGCCATCCGGCTTAGCGACGGAACGAGAACACTGAGCGGAAACCGCCACCGCCAGCACTGCTGCGCTTTTCTGTGCGGCGGCGACGCAGCCAGGAATGTAATTCCTGTTTCTTCGTTTCCAGCCAGTCAGCTTTGCTGGTCTGTGCTTCTGCGCCACGACGTTCAATTTCGTTACGGCGGAAAGTACAGAATTCACTGTAAGCTTCAAAATCATCGGCCAGTGACTGAACCACCAGTTCGATCATGATGGCGTCATCGAGGAAACCGAGCACTGGTAAATGGTCGGCAATTAAATCTTCAGGTTTACTGAAATAAGCCAGTGCTGATAACACATCTAACTTTTCTTCTTCAGTCAGATCCCAGTCCTGATCTTCAACCATCGCGACCAGCGTTTCGAGCTGTTTTAAGCGGATTGCGACAAATTCTGGTACCTGATTCTGCACTTCGCCTGCCAATGCTTTGGCGGCGTTCAGGATCTCCTCGCTGCTATGATGACTGACAACCCGTTCAGTTTTTTGCATCAATTGGCGGAAGTAATCTAAATCCTGCTCTTGCAGGTCAAAGCTGATGGTCAAAGCCATGTTCGTTCCCTTGTAATTTTTAGTCAGAGTTACAGTATAGAAAGCAGTCTTCGCAGCGACAAGCAAAGTCCTGACAGCTGATTATGGCGCTAAAAATTACATCATTTCAACAAAATAAATACGCAGGCAGTCTTGGTACAGGTTAAGCTGCACAAAGCAAAGTTCTGTAAGGGTTTAATATGGAAAATCAACAGCTTGAACAACAGCCGACACAACGGGTTGGCGCCGGTTTTTCCCTGACAGCGATGCAACAGGCGCAACTGATTGCACTGGACTGTCTGCAGCAGATTGCCGCAAGGCTGCAGCCCGGCATCAGTGAAGCTGACGCCATTGCCATCGCAAACACAGTGCTGCAACAGGCGGGCGCAGAACAACACTGGCATCCGCCCATCATCCGCTTTGGTTACAACACGGCGAAAATTTACAGTGAACCCTCAGCGCCAGACAGCCGCTTAGGCGCCAACGATATCTTTTTTATCGATTTAGGCCCGGTCTTTGCCGGCCATGAAGCGGATGTTGGTGCGACGTTTTGCCTCGGCGAAAACCCGGTGCAGCAGCAAGTGCAGCAAGCGGTGCATCAGGTGTTTGATTTGGTGGCCGCACATTGGCGGGCGACCGGCTGCTCAGGCGCTGCTTTATATCAGGTGGCGGCGGATGCGGCTGCCGTCCATGGCATGGTGCTGAATCACCAAATCAAAGGCCACAGAGTCGGGGACTTTCCGCACAAACTCTATGCGTCCGGTCAGCTCGGTGGCTGCGAAGGGGAGGTCCGTAGCGGCATCTGGGTGCTGGAGATCCAGTTGCTTGATCCGGTCAGCGGCTACGGCGGTTTTGTTGAACAAGTGCTGTTTTAGCCGCTGGTTTTTTGTTCCTGTGGCAAATTAACACCGCGAAAACGCTGGATGCCGAGCTGCTGCATCAAGGTATACAGCTGCTGGCGTAACGCCGGATTTTGCGGGTCATAGCGACAGGCACGGCGCAGCGCTTTGGCTGCACTGAGCAATTCCTGTTGTTGCAGATAACGGCTGGCTATCTGCTGATAAGCCAGGGTTTTGTCCGCTGCGCTGGCAAATACCAGATCAAAAGCGTGCTGATGCAGGCAGCCGCTGAAAACTCGATGGCAGTTGTCCAGCATCTGCTGCAGCTGGTTGTCGGCATAAAACAGCAGGTCGAACGCGGTCTGCTGTTGTTTCAGGCTGCTATAAACCAAAGCGGCATGGCATAACACGCTGACTGGTTGTTTGGCCCAGTCGGTCTGACGCAGCTGGTCCTGCAGCAATTGCAACGCGCTGTCGGCGCCTTGGGTAAATTGGCGTAGATGTACGTCCAGCAGCGTGACAGAAACACTGAACTCCACAGCAGCCTTATCCTGCCGGACTTGTTGCAATAAAGCCTCTACCTGGTTTTGACACTCGGCTTGCTGCTCTGCAGCGCTATGTTGCAAGCGCCAGATCGCAGCCCGGGTTTGGGCAATGCTGAGCTGCACATATAATTCACCACGCACCGCCAGCCGGCGTTTTCGTTCGATAAATTCCTGCGCGCGCTCTACATCACCGGCCAGAAAATACACCAGATGTACCAGCCGGACCAGATTACACGACATGCCGGCAGCCGGAATTTTATTGGCAACCTGCAAAGCGGTCGGGTAATCCCGTTCCTGCAGTGCCAGGTAAATTTGCCACAGTTCACGTCTTTGGGCATAACGGGCCAGTTCTTCTGAACCGTCCTGCAAAAACGTCTGGCAGGCCGACAGGTCGCCGCGCTCATACCGAACCCGATATAGCGCCCACAGTGCCCAGCCTTGCTGTTCGGCGATGGGGGCTTTGAGCAGCGGGATCACTGCATCAAATTTGTGTAAATCCAATAGCAGCTGGACCCGCAGGCGCTGCAGGACAGGCTCAAGCCCGGGTGGTAGTGGTTGGCTTTGCGTGTGCAACAACAGTTTTAATGCATCGGCATAACGGCCAAGCCCGGCCAGCGTCAGCAGTGGCCGTAAGAACGGACCAAGCATCACTTGTTGTTTCAGCTCCTGATCTAATGTGACTTTATTAAAGGGCCGTTCCAGATAACTGATTTGATGGTAGGGGTATTCGATGGCGTATTGCGCGCGCTCATTTTGTTGCGCCATCAGTACCAGCCGTGTGCGATTGGGCAGGATACCGTGTAGCACCAGCCAGTCGACAATTTCGCCGCCGGTCATTTGTGTGTCCACGGCATAATCGAGAAAAACGATGTCGGCGTTGACCGGCGTTTCCCGCGCCATTAAATCGTCGATTTGCCGGGCGGTTTCGATTTTCTTGATCCCCAGATTCAACAGCATTTGTTTAAACAAATGCAACAAATCAGGGTCTGCTTCAATCAGCAACACCTGTAATTCGAACAATTTACTGAGGTCGAGTTTAAATTGGGTCATGGGCCTGCAAAATGGGTTGACTGCCGGAAATCTGGCGCTTAATCAAGATGTAACATTCAAGCAGCTTAGTCGCCAGTCCCCGATGTTGCAAAGTATCCGCAGAACAGGCCCGTTGGTCGTATTCAGCGATTTTTTGCAAAAAAATCTATTGTGTTCTGTCACTTGCGACCCCATCTCTGCTTCAGCAGTTCAGTTTGCCGGCTTTATGTTGCGGTGGGACAAAAAATAGGTTTTTAATCGATAAAATGAATTAAATGAATTCATTTTATTCGTTATACGCAATTGTCCTACTACACTACTATGCTTGCAACGCCACAGCTTTTGTAGATAAAGCATTCACATTAACCACAACATGGAGAACGACAAATGTCGATTATCAACAGCAAAATCAAGCCATTCAGTGCTCAGGCTTTCCATCAGGGTAAATTCGTTTCTGTATCTGATCAGGACCTGATCGGCAAATGGTCTGTGGTTTGTTTCTACCCAGCCGACTTCACTTTCGTGTGCCCGACTGAATTAGGCGATCTGGCTGATTTCTATCCAAAATTCCAGGAAATCGGTGTGGAAGTGTACTCAGTGTCTACTGACACGCATTTCACGCACAAAGCCTGGCATGACGCTTCTGAAACTATCAAGAAAATCAACTACCCAATGGTGGCTGACCCAACAGGTGCTATCACCCGTAACTTTGATGTGATGATCGAAGAAGAAGGTCTGGCCCTGCGCGGTACTTTCGTGATTAACCCGGAAGGTATCGTTAAAGTTGCTGAGATCCACGACCTGGGTATCGGCCGTTCTGCAGCAGAGCTGTTCCGCAAAGTTCAGGCTGCTCAGTACGTAGCAAACCACGATGGCGAAGTATGCCCAGCGAAGTGGACTCCGGGTGAAAAAACTCTGGCTCCGTCACTGGACCTGGTTGGCAAAATCTAATCCGGCCACACTGATGTATTGAAGAAAACAGCCGGACTTTGTCCGGCTGTTTTGTTTTTGTCATTACACAAAATCGTTTTTGAATATCAATCGATAAAACAAATCAAATGAATCCGTTTAATTCGTTTTATGGGATTGATTGTTTTGACTAAGATAGCTTTATCAAACAGAAACCCAGTTGCCGGTCAGCTAAAACACGGGCAACACCCAGCTTTCGCCATGAAGAGGAACTCAGCATGTTAGACAACAATTTAAAAGCAGCATTAAAAGGTTACCTGCAAAATCTGAAGACGCCGGTGGAGCTGGCGCTGGCAGCAGACCAAAGCGAAAAAGGTTTAGAGTTAAAAGCACTGGTGGATGATATCGCCAGCTTGTCTGACTTGATTGTCGTGACGCAAAACCAAAACGCCAGCCGCGTACCTTCCATGCAGGTGCGGTCGCAGGCCAAAGGCACTGTAATGACTTTCGCCGGTGTGCCAATGGGCCATGAATTTACTTCGCTGGTGCTGGCTTTATTACACTCTGGCGGCCACACCATTAAAGAAGAAGCGGCGGTACTGGAGCAAATTGCGGCTCTGCCAGATGCACTGAATTTTGAAATTTACGTGTCGCTGAGCTGCCAGACCTGTCCGGAAGTGGTACAGGCGCTGAATTTACTGGCGGCCGTAAACCCAAATATCACCACGACAATGATCGATGGCGCCGTATTCCCGCAGGAAGTGGCCGATCGCAACATCATGGCAGTACCGACTGTGTACTTAAACGGCGAGCAGTTCTCGCAAGGCGCTATTAGTCTTGGCAATATCCTGAACAAAGTGGATGCATCTGCAGCGACGCGTCAGGCCGAAGCGCTGGCGAAAAAAGATAATTTTGACGTGCTGGTGGTTGGCGGTGGCCCGGCAGGCTCGGCGGCGGCGATTTACGCAGCGCGCAAAGGCCTCAATACCGGTGTGGTCGCGGAACGTTTTGGTGGCCAGGTCGCTGATACTGTTGGTATCGAGAACTTTATTTCGGTGAAAGAAACCGAAGGACCAAAGCTGGTGGCGAATTTAGAAGCGCATGTCCGTCAGTACGAAGTCGACATTATGCACAGCCAAAAAGCGGTGAAGTTGTCACAAAACGAATTGTTTGAACTGGAACTGGCCAACGGTGCGGTATTAAAAGCCAAAACCGTGATCCTGTCGACCGGTGCGCGCTGGAGAGAGATGAATGTGCCAGGCGAAAAAGAATACCGCGGTCGTGGCGTGGCTTATTGCCCGCACTGTGACGGCCCGTTGTTTAAAGGCAAACGCGTCGCAGTCATTGGTGGTGGTAACTCCGGTATTGAAGCGGCGATTGACCTGGCCGGTATCGTCGAGCACGTCACAGTACTGGAATTTGACAGCAAACTGCGTGCTGATGCCGTTCTGGTGAAAAAAGCCCAGTCGATGGGCAATATCGACATCATTTTGAACGCGCAAAGCACCGAAGTGCTGGGCGATGGCAACAAAGTCACCGGCATCAACTACACCGACCGCGTCAGCGGCGAAGCCAAACATGTGGCTTTAGCTGGCATCTTCGTGCAAATCGGTTTAGTGCCAAACACGGAATGGCTGCGCGGCACGCTGGAATTGACCAATCGCGGTGAAATCATCGTCGACAGCCATGGCCAGACGTCCATGAAAGGGGTGTTTGCTGCCGGTGATGCGACCAATACGCCGTTTAAGCAAATCATCATTGCGATGGGTTCTGGTGCGACTGCATCTTTGGGTGCCTTCGATTACCTGATCCGTAACTCTTAAGTTGCCAGTACTTAAGTTGCCACCACTTTAGTTGTAAGCACTATCAGCAGCCAGTGTCATTGCTGGCTGCTGAGTTCCCTG
This sequence comes from Rheinheimera texasensis, assembly GCF_964031785.1. Lineage (GTDB taxonomy): Bacteria > Pseudomonadota > Gammaproteobacteria > Enterobacterales > Alteromonadaceae > Pararheinheimera > Pararheinheimera texasensis_A. The sequence goes on along the minus strand of NZ_CAXIRE010000015.1, from coordinate 117,462 downwards.
CCACCGCAGCATCGCTGCGGTTTTTTTTATGTACAGGATGTACGGTACACGGAAAATGCAGGAGCAATTTTCCGTGATGTACTTGACGGACGGTACACCGAAAATGCAGGAGCAATTTTCGGTGATTCGCGCCATCCATGGCGCTCACCTTTCAGGCCAACGCTTTGCGTTGTTAAAAATTGCTCCGGGCAATTTTTTTATGTCCATGGATGGGCGGTACAGTGAAACCGGGATCTCAATAGGCCAAAAGTTTGGCCTGTTGCCGGTTGAACGCCATTCCCTCTGGGAACGGCGAAAATGCAGGGGCAATTGTCGGCTTAAGCCGGGATCTGCAAATGGATCTGCTCAGTCACCTGTGCCGGCATCAACTCTCGCCACCAGGCGTGGTGCAGAGCAGGGGCGAAGTTCAACTGCGATAAATCAACTGGTGCACCAAACACCGGCGTCACCAGTTGTGCCTGATAGGCCTCAGCGGCAATCGCTAACCGTTCCAGTGGTTCGTACCAGGCGTGCATGGCGAGGTCAAAACTGCTGTTGTGAACGGGCACCAGATAAGCGGCTTGTAAATCCAGATGGGCGCGCAGGCTTTGCTCTGGTTGCATATGGATGTCGGCCCAGAGTTCGTCGTAAGCACCTGTTTCAATCATCGCTACATCTATCGGGCCAAAACGGCGGCCGATTTCGGCAAAACCACTGAAATAGCCACTGTCACCACTGAAAAACAGCCGCTTCTGGCTGGATTCAATGACAAAAGACGCCCACAACGTTTGGTTTTTGTCATTTAAACCCCGGCCAGAGAAATGCTGTGCTGGCGTGGCATGTACGGTTAAACCGGCAAATGTTGTGTGTTGCCACCAGTCCAGCACTGTGATCATCTCGCTTGGCACACCAAAACGACGCAAATGCGCGTCGACGCCAAGCGGCACAATAAATCGTTTGGTTTTAGGAATTAACGCGCGGACCGCCTGTTTATCCAGATGATCATAATGATCGTGTGAGATCAACACGGCGCTCAGTTGCGGTAAATCATCCAGTTGCAGCGGCAGGGCATGAAAGCGTTTTGGCCCGAGCCACTGCAGTGGTGACGCGCGTTTGCTGAACACCGGGTCCAGTAGCAGATATTCGCCATCGAGACGCAGCAGCACAGAGCTGTGGCTGATTTTCAGCAACATGTCATGGCTGCCGGATAAATCCGCCGCTTGCACCGGAATGGTCTGGCGCGGTGTTTTGTCGGCGACTTTTTGCGTCAGATAGCGCCAGATAATTTGGCCTAGTGCGGCACTGCCATCTTGTGTCTGAGCTGTATTGCGAAATTTGCGGCGCGCTGGTTTTGCTGCAGCGTCAAGACGGGAAAAAACACAAGCTTTATTAGCGATACTCATCAGAGGCTCCTGCTGCTGGCGGTTTAGCATTAAAAGTAAACTACACGGTGTAGTTTAGTGTTAAAATAGCAAAAGTAAACTGCTTAGTGTAATATTTTCTGCAATAGTGTCAGGCGGTAGCCAGTTGCAGTTGTGGTAATAGCGTTGAAAAGAGGGGCGTGATGGAACCTGTAGGTCGTTCAGCACAAAAACGTCAGGCGGTAATAAATGCTGCTTTGGCTGAATTTAAAGACAAAGGTTTTGTCGGGGCCAGCATGGACGCCATTGCCGAGCGCGCACAAGTGTCCAAACGCACTGTGTATAACCACTTTGCCAGTAAAGAGCTGTTGTTTAACGAAGTGACCGGCTCGTTCTGGGTGCAAACCAAACAAGCGGCCAGCTTACAGTTTGATGCCAGTCGCCCGGTGCAGGAGCAGTTACTGCAAATCGCCCGCTCGGTTTGGACTGTGTACCAAAGTGACACGCTGATTGAACAGGCACGAATTGTATTGGCTGAACTGATCCGTCAACCGGAACTGGTGGAGCAGGCCTTAGCGCAGGTTAATGATCAGGAATGTGGTTTGCTGCCGTTTTTACATCAGGCGGTGGCGGCCGGTGTTTTACAAATCCCGGATATCAAAATCGCTGAAACCCAGTTCTGGGGCCTGATGAAAAGCTTCGCTTTCTGGCCGGCGGTATTCCGTTTTCACGATTATTCGGCTCAGGCCGAACAAGTTTTGCACAGCAATGTGCAGATGTTTGTCCGCCAGTATTTGCCTAGCTGAAACTAGTGTTCAGGGCTCCAGACTCAGCATTGGGTTTGGCGTGATTGATGTCAGGTCCGGTAATTTAAACTGGACTTGCAGTTGTTGAAATAATGCCGGCCGGTATTGTTGCAGCCGCTTCAGTCGCGCCAGATGCGACGGTTCCAGAGACTCGGTTTCCTGCAGAATATAAAACAGCGCCGGGTGCAGTTGTTGCTGCATGTAACTGGCATCCAAAGCCAAATCCAGCGCATCCGGACCTAACGGGTTCTGCTGCAGCGGCACTTTGGCGTTAATCAATAAACTCACGGCTTCTGCGCTCTCGGTAAACGCCAGCGGGTATAAATTACGGCCCTTGGTATCAGTGATACTCAAGTCAAAACCGTTTTGCTGTAACTCCTGCCAGTGTTTGCTACCTTCATAATTGATTATGTGTTCTAGCTGACTGACCGCCAGGCCATTTGGCCAGTGTTTGGCCCATTTGGGCTGCATCGACAATGCAAGCAGTAAAGCCGCAGCTTGCTCCGGGTCCGGATTGTTATTGATGACTTTTACAAATTCGGCTTCGGTGCCGGGCACTTCAAACTGCGCTAACAGTTCGATATCCTGCTGTTGCCAGTAAAACGCCAATAACGCTGGGTCGAGCTGATGCAACAGCTGCGGCAATTCGCCAGCGCTGTGTTGTTGCGTCAGCTGGTCCATTTGGCGAACAACTTCGCTTTCCGGCCACAAACCTTGGGCGGTCAGCTCAGCATCCTGCCCGGCCTGGCAGGCTGCTTTGATCTGTTGCTGCTGTTGCTCCAGTTGTTGATATTGTTTGAGTAACGAAGAAAGCGGTTCAGGCGCGGACAGGCTTTGTAGTGGTAATAGCTGCTGGGCTTGGGCGAGGTTGATCAGATCTTCGTCATAGCTGATGTAACGTTCATTAATACCAAACACCTGCAGAAAAGGCCGGCCGTTTTTCGCGGTGTGTAATTCGCCATGCAGCGGATAGCCGAGCTGTTGCAGGAACTGAATCGTTGCTTGTTGATGGCGCTTGTGCTCAATATCGCTCCAGTCCTTTCGACCCAAGGAACTACTAAAAGCAAGATCCATGGCACTGAATAAACCGTCTTTGCGGCTTGGCAATATTTGATAGCGGGCGAGCAGTGGCAGCAGGTCGTCCCTGAAATGAAAAACCGCCATATCCGCCAGATTCAGCATATTGTGCCGGCTATGCAGCGCATCGGTTTGTTGCAGCAGTTGTTCGACTTGACGGGCATTTATCGCGCCAGAAAACAACGTGCTGTAATCCCTCGGTAAAAAACGTAAACCGGCTATCGCTTTGTCAAATTGCTGTTGATGCAGGGCTATTGCCAGCAAGATGGTTTTGGGCTGGAAATTATACAACCGCCCTGTAGGTTCCAGATAAGTAAGTTCGATTTCAGGTGCGCTGCGCAGATAATCAATTTTCTCCGCTGGAGCAAACCGTCTTAATCCCGCAAAAAAATCACTGTATGCTTTTTGCGGAAACACGTTTTCAATCAAACTGCCTTCATAGCGACTGAGCGCATCGAACAATTCAAATTGCAGTTCAGCCTGGCGCGGGCTCAGCGCTTTGTCTTGCGCCGGGCGGTCGCGCAGCATCAGTAATAACTGCTCAGGACTGTCGCCTTGTTGCAGCCGCTGATACAAATACTGGCGAATGGCTTCACGCTTAGGTGTGTCCATCCAATCTTGGTCTGGCAACACTAGCTGGCAAACCGGCGTTGTTTTGGCTACGGTCGTGTCCGATTGAGCTGTGGTTGACGCAGTGGTAGCGGGCTGCGCGACGCCTGTGTCGACAGCTGTGACCTGCTGTTTTGGATTTGCTGGTTGGTTCACTGGTAACAGCCAGTACAGCCCGACGCCGCCACAAAGCAGTGCCAGCAGCAACCAGCCGCGGCTATTCACTAGCCACCACCGCCAGTACCGGATTGGCGTCATAGCGGCTGAGATCATCCAGCCAGGCCAGTAGCTCTGACTCTTTGGCAAGCGCCAGCTGCAGCGCCGTATAAACCTCAGGCTGATACTGCTGTAACCGGCGCAGCCGGCTTAAATGAGAAGCTTCCGGCTTGGCCATTCTCTGCATAATTTCCAGCAGTGCCGGATGCAGCTTTTTATCGCGATAGCTGATGTCCAGCGCCAAATCCAATGCATCCGGGCCAACGCTTGGCTGGTCGACGGCAACGTTTTCCTCTAACAACAAAGCGACCGCATCTGGTCCGGCGGCAAAGGCCTGCGGATATAAATTGCGACCATGAATGTCTTGCAGATGCAGCGTAAAGCCGTGTTTGAGCAATTCACGCCAGAAAGTGACGGTATTAGGTTTGCTTTGCAAATAACTCAGGTATTCAACGTCTTGTGGCTGCCAATACAGCGCCAGTGCCGGCTCTTGCTGCAAATATTTCAAGGCTCTGCTGGCCCGGATTGGATGTCCGGCGCCTTGAAGGCGTTCGATCACCCGTTCACGGCCTGTCTGATTCAGCGTTGGAACTATCAGGTCTTTTTTCGGTGTTGGCCACAGGCGATCCACTAATGCCGGGTCTTGTTGATGTAAAGCTGTTGCAGCCGCATTGGGTGAAATCTGGACTTTCATTGCGTTTTGAAGTGCCGTTCTGATTTGGGCATCTGTCCATAAACCTTCTGCTTGCCGTGCACTATCACGCATTTGCTGACAGTGCTGCTGGGCTTGTTCAAATTGCTGTTCTTCATCTTGCAGCGGCTGTACCTGTGCGGCGAATTCGGCTGGCACCGCAGCCGTGGTGACAGGCTCCAATTGCTGCTCATTTGCTAAAGCTATACGCGCCGGATCTGTGATGATCTGTCTGAAGTTGTCGCGCTGAGTTCTGGGGCCGTAGTTCCAGATGGAATTGACCGCTAATGCCGGAACGCCATCCTGTTGTGTCAGTGAACCATGCAGCACGTAACCGCGTTGCTGCAGGTAGCGGATGGTTTGCGTACGATCGGCTTTTTGCGTTGATGTTGCCGTTGATTTGGGCTCAGACCAATCTAAGGCGGTAAAAGCTAAATCCATTGCACTATATTGGCCACGGACTTCAGTTGGATTGATATCGTAACTGGCCAACAGAGGCAATAGATCGGCGCGGAAATACATGACGGCGATATCCGCCAGATTCATGCCTTCCATGCGAAATTCGGCTGGCGCTTTGGTTTTTTGCAGCAGTAGTGCAAGCTGCGCCTTTCCCATATGGCGTAGAGCGATAGCGTAATCAGAGCCGCTTAGTTCAACGCCATCCAGTGCCTTGGTCAGTAGCACCATATCGTCCGCCACAGCGGACAGCAGCATTGATTTCAATGAGAATGTCGACGCCATGCCATCTGGCGCAATCAGCGTTGCATTAAACAACGCTGAATTTCTGATTTGTGAAACAGCAGTTGCCGGGTCACTCAGTGCTTGCTGCAGCTGCTCCAGTTTAAGGCGGTGCTCTGAGATTAGTTGTGGATTTTTTGCCTGATTGGTCAACAGTTTGCGCTGTGCCAGTGCTAAATCTGGCAGATACTGTGCCGGTAAAGCACGTAGCAACTCAGTATAGGGTACCTCATCCTGCAACTGTTGCTGCAAATACAGCTGCAGTTGTTGCCGGAGCGGGGCGCGGCGCTGTTCAAACGCGTTGATATCGGGAAGCTGACATTGCGCAGTCACAGTGGGCGTGGTCACGGGTTGATCAGAATGCTCAGTGGCTATGTCCGCAGTTGAAACCATTTCAGGCTGTTTGGCCAGCGGCAAAGGCCTGGCAGCATCAGTTGTCATGCTGTTATCAGACCAAAACCACCAACAGAGCGCCGCGATCGCGGCGACTGTAAACAGTACGGAGCGCCAGTTCATTTAATTGCGGATAAAAGTTTCAAACACACTGCTGTAGTCTTTGCGATAAGCCTGTGACATCGCGTCGCTTAAGGTGTCGTGATAAAAACCATAGAGTTCACGGGCCTGATTGGCGATATTGCTGCCTTCACCACCCTGACGGGCCAGAGAATTCACCACGTGCGACAGGCTCTTTTCCACCGTTTGCAAATCCCGTTGCTCGGCTTCCATCAGCAAACTGATTTCGGTCAGGGCTTTGTAGATGTCTTTCAGTTGTTCGATATGTTCTTTATGCACGTCGATGGAAAAATCGGTGCTGTGAATACGGAATTTCAGTTCGACGTCGAGATCGATAGTGCCGGCGGTTTCCAGCAATACATTGCGGATGTCGGCATTGATATATTCGTAGCGCTTCAGCAGGCGTTTTTTACTGAGCGCGGTATTGCCATCCAGATGCAGTAAAGCGAAGTTAGTGAAACAATATTCATCAGTTTTGCTTTTGATTAAAAAGAAGATTTTTTCGCCGGTTTCATGCTTGATGTAATCGTCGGCTTCAACTTTGTTGTAGTTCTCCGGGCTGATAACCCGGCCGATATCACTTAATCCCAATGCTTCTGAGGCAATTTTACCAAACATAACTTGTTCCTTGTCTTTGATATGGAAACGAGAACTGAGATTCAGAGCTTACCAAGGGCTTGGTCAAGCTGCAATATACAAAATGTTAACAATGATGCCAGGCTGTGGGAACGTCGGGCGCAGGAGTCAGAGCTGTAGTCCGAAAGACAAAAGTCGACAGAAGAAACAATTCGAGGCAGCCGCTTACAAGCCGGCTGCCTCGTCTTGGATCACTGCTGATGCCGGGCTTTTAATACATCAATGACATCATTGAGCTGCAAGTCCTGTGAGCGTAGCAGGACCAGCAGGTGAAAGATTAAATCGGCGGCTTCGTTTTTCAGCTCTTCACGATCGCCGGCCATCGCCGCTAAAGCGGATTCCACGCCTTCTTCACCGACTTTTTGTGCGATGCGTTTAACGCCGCGGGCAAACAGGCTGGCGGTGTAGCTGGATTTTGGATCTGCATGCTGGCGACTGGCGATCACATTTTCCAAATCAGTTAAAAAACTCAAGGCTGGTGCGTTACGCTGCGCATCATGCCAGCAGGTTTCGGTACCAACATGGCAGGTTGGCCCGTCTGGTAACGCCAAAGCGAGCAGACTGTCGCGGTCGCAGTCGGCGCTCAAGCTTTGCAGCTGTAAAAAATGGCCTGAGCTTTCGCCTTTGGTCCAGAGCCGGTTTTTACTGCGGCTGAAAAAGGTCACCCGACCGGTCTGCAACGTTACTGTCAGCGCTTCGCTGTTGGCAAAACCCTGCATCAGCACTTTGCCGGAGACGGCGTGCTGCACTATTAATGGCAGTAAACCGTCGGCCGGCCATTTTAATTGTTCCAGCTGATCGGGCAGCGGCGCATTCGTGTTTAACACAAAACTCATGGCCGGATCTCCACATTGGCAGCAATTAAGGCTGCTTTTAAATCAGGGATGGCAATAATGCCTTTGTGAAATACCGACGCGGCGAGGGCGCCGTCGACGTCGGCATCGCGAAACACGTCGATAAAATGCTGTACAGCACCGGCGCCGCCCGAGGCAATCAACGGCACCTGGCAATACTGGCGCACTAAAGATAACTGCGCCAAATCATAGCCTTGGCGCACACCGTCCTGATTCATGCAGTTCAGCACGATTTCACCGGCGCCGCGGCGTTGCACTTCTTCCACCCAGTCCAGTAATAACCAGCGGGTTTTCTGGCTGCGCGTTTCATCGCCGGTGTATTGGTAGACCTGATATTGGCCGGTGGTGGCATCAAAATAACTGTCGATCCCGACCACTACACATTGCTGGCCAAAGGCGGCGTTGAGTTCACTGATGAGTTCCGGCCGCGCCAGCGCCGGGCTATTAACCGAAATTTTGTCGGCGCCCAGTTCGAGAATTTTACCGGCATCTGCCACCGATTTAATGCCACCGGCGACACAAAACGGGATATCGATGACTTCGGCAATTTTACGCACCCAGCTTTTATCGACGACACGGCCGTCGCTGGAGGCGGTGATATCATAAAACACCAGCTCGTCGGCACCTTCTTCGGCGTAACGGGCGGCGAGCGGGACTATGTCCCCAATGATTTCATGATTGCGAAATTGCACGCCTTTAACCACGACGCCATCACGCACATCCAGACAAGGAATTAACCGTTTTGCCAGCATGCGATCGCCTCCTCAATGGTGAATTTGCCTTCCAGCAGCGCACGGCCGAGGATCACGCCGGCGACCGGTGATGCTTGGCCAGCTTGCGCACGCAAACTGCGGATATGGTCTAGGTTGCCAACACCACCGGACGCCTGCCAGGCGATGCTGGGATACTTCGCCGCAAGTTCCTGATAAAGAGCAACATTCGGCCCCTGTAAGGTGCCATCGCGGCTGATGTCAGTACAAAGCACATGGCGGGCGCCTGCGTCCAGCATGCCGTCGAGCACCTGTTCCAGCGTGATACCTGAGGCTTTGATCCAGCCGTGGCTCGGCAGGGTTTTTTCGCCTTGTTCGTTAATCGACACATCAAGTGCTAAAACAATATGTTCGCCGCCGTATTGCCTGAGCCATTGTTGCACCAGCGCACTTTCACGGATGGCCAGTGAGCCAATCACCACCCGGCTGGCACCTGCTTCTAATAGAGTGACTAAATCGGCTTCGCTACGCACACCGCCGCCGACCTGCACTGGCAGCGGGCTTTGTTGCATCAGTTCACGCAGCAATGCGGTCTGGCGCTTGCTGGCATCTTTGGCGCCGGATAAATCCACCAGATGTAACACGCCGGCGCCGGCAGCGGCGTAGCGGTCGCGCAGTTCAAATGGCGTTTGGCTGTAGTGGGTGGTCTGGTCATAACTGCCCTGATACAGGCGCACGGTCTGACCATCAATTAAGTCTATTGCCGGAATAATCATGGTTGTTCCTGTACTCAGTCTGGCGCGCGCAGCGTTTGCGCGTCCAGCTGTAAGAAATTCTGCAAAAGGCGGGCGCCGACTTTGCCAGAGCGCTCCGGGTGAAACTGCATGCCAAGGAAATTGCGCCGGCCAATCACGGCGGCAAAAAGGCTACCGTAGTCACAGCCGGCGAGCATGTAACTTGACGGTTGCACTGCAAAGCTATGCACAAAATAAACGTAATCGGCTGCTGTGATGCCCTGCAGCAACGGGTGCGTTGGGCTTTCTACCTGCAGCGTATTCCAGCCCATATGCGGCAGACGCAGGCCTTTGGCTTCGAGCGGTGCGACCTGACCCGGAATTAACCCGAGGCAAGTGACATCGCCTTCAGCCGAGTGTTCGGTGAGTAGCTGCATGCCCAGACAAATACCGAGCACCGGTTGCGTCAGTTGCTGCAAAGTAATGCGCAGGCCTTTGGCGTCGATATTGGCCATCGCCTGTTTTGCCGTGCCTACACCGGGAATAATCACTTTGTCTGCGGCGCGGATCATCGCCGGATCGGCGCTGATCTGCACCTCGGCGCCGAGGCGCTGCAGCGCGCAAAGCACCGAGGTGATATTGGCGCAGCCGGTATCGACAATCACCAGCCGAGAAATAGTTGCTTGCTCAGTCATCTTCAGAGCACACCTTTACTGCTTGGCAGCGCATCGCCGGATTTTAAAATGGCCTGACCCAAAGCCCGGCCAAAGGCTTTAAATAAACCTTCCACCATGTGATGCGTATTGCCTGGACTTACCGACAAATGCAGCGTCATCAGCATGGCATCACAGAGGCTTCTGAAAAAGTGTTCGACCATTTCCAGATTCAGCTCACCGACTTTGCCGGCACCAAGCGCAGCGTCAAATTTCAGCAGTGGCCGGCCCGATAAATCCAGCACCGCTTCAGCGCGGCATTCATCCATCGGCAGCACAAACCCAAAGCGGTTGATACCGCGTTTGTCGCCGATGGCTTGTTTCAGCGCCTGACCAAGCGCCAAAGCGGCGTCTTCCACGCTGTGGTGGTCGTCGATGTGCAAATCGCCGGTTACAGAAAGCTGCAACGAAAAACCGCCGTGGGTGGCAATCTGGTCGAGCATATGGTCAAAAAAGCCAATGCCGGTGCTGATTTGATTGCCGCCTTTGCGGTCCAAATCCAGTTGCACGCTGATATCGGTTTCCCGTGTGGTACGGCGCACTGAACCGATGCGACCGCGGCTTAACAGCTGGCGGGTGATCTCGGCCCAACCCAAGGTCGCGCGGTCATAACGAAATGACGGTAAGCCCATGTTTTCTGCCAGCTGCACGTCGGTCAGACGGTCACCGATGACATAAGAGCGGGTAAAATCGATGCGGCCTTGCTGCAGGTAATCTTTGACCAGACCGAGTTTTGGTTTGCGGCAGCTGCAGTTGTCGCGCTCAAAGTGCGGGCAAATCAGCACGTCGTCAAAGCGGATACCTTGTGATTCTAACAGCTGCATCATTTTTGCGTGCGGCGCATCAAAAGTCGGGCGCGGGAAGCTGTCGGTACCGAGGCCATCCTGATTGGTCACCATGACCAGACGGAAACCGGCGTCCTGTAATTTCAACAGGGCTGGTACCAGACCCGGCTCGTACGCCAGTTTTTCTAAGGAATCCAGCTGCTTATCAATTGGTGGTTCTTCCACCATAGTGCCGTCACGGTCGATAAATAAAATAGGCTGTCCGGCCATTATTGTTCCCCTGAACTGCGAATATTAGTTGCTTGCTGCGTACAAAAAGTGCTGATTGCCTGTTGCAGTAAGGCCATTTCCGCCTGGCTGCCTATCGACACCCGCACAACTTGACTGCAACCTAAGCGCTCCAAACCAAGTTGGCTGGATTGATTGCGGATCAAAATTCCTTGCGAAGCGATACCGCTAACCCAGGCAGCGGCATCGTCTACTCCAAGCAACACATAGTTGGCATTGGAGTTAAACACCCGGCGTACCTGCGGTAAGCTGCCGGCAAAACGGCAAAAAGCCGCGCGAAGCTCGTTGATGGTTTGGACGCTTTGGCGCATCCGTTGCTGGCCATCAGCAGACAAGGCTTGAGTTGCAATCTCAGCAACAGGTGCAGCGATAGGATAGGGCGCAATCATTTTTTTCAGTGCACCAATGACTTCTGGGCTTGCCAGTGTAAAACCACAGCGCAAACCGGCCAGTGCAAAGGCTTTGGATAAAGTGCGCAGGACCACTAAATTCGGGTACTGCGCCAATAAATCCACGGTGGACGCTGCTGGCACAAATTCGATATAGGCTTCGTCGACGACCACCAAAGCTTTGTTGCGATAGAATTCCAGCAGCTCGATGATTTGCTGACGTGGGATTAAATCACCGGTTGGATTATTCGGGCTACAGATAAACACCAGTTTCGTCTGCTGGCTTTGTTTGATGGCCGGCAGGTCGAGTGTCAGTTCGGCGGTGAGCGGCACCACAGTGCGGCCAACCTGATTACTTTGCGCACTGATGGCGTACATGCCATAAGTCGGCGGGCAAATGACGATGTTATCCAGGCCCGGTTCGCAGAAGCTGCGAATAAGCAGCTCAATGCCTTCGTCGGCACCACGACTCACCAGTACTTGTTCCGGTACGAGGCCAGCATAGCTGGCGTACGCGGCGATTAATGCCGGTGGCTGGCAATCCGGATAACGGTTAAAACTGCCAGTTAACTGATATTCCGGCGCTAACGCGTTTTCGTTAGCGTTCAGCCAGACCGAACCACCCGACATCGACAATCGCGCTGAGGCGTACGGCACCAGCGCTTTAACGCTGTCACGGGCTAAATTACTGATACTGCTCATTGTTTCGCTCACTTACTCACTCTCTTGCGGAATTGGGGTGAATTCGTCTTGTTGTTGCAGTTTTTTGCTCAGGCTTTTTAGCCGCAAACTGACGGCATTGGCGTGGGCGTTTAAGCTCTCGGCGGTCGCCAGTGTGACGATGGCCGGCCCAATCGCCTGCAAGCCTTTACTGCTCAGCGTTTGCACCGTGTAGCGCCGGTAAAAATCGAGCAGCGACAAACTGCTGTGATTACGGCTGTAGCCATAAGTTGGCAACACATGGTTGGTGCCGCTGGCGTAATCACCAGCTGATTCCGGCGTCCAGGGACCAACAAAAATGCTGGCGGCATTTTTCAGCTGCGGCAGTAACTTATCGTCTTGTGCGGTCTGGATAATCAAGTGTTCAGGCGCGTATTGGTTTGAAACCAAAGCGGCCTGCGCTAAATCTTCCACCAGAATAAACCGGCTGTGATCCAGCGCTTTTTTCGCAATGATGGCTCGCGGTAATATCATCAGCTGGTCTTCCAGCTTCGCCATCGTAGCTTTTAACAGTTTTTCACTGGGGCTTATCAGCACCACTTGCGAATCCATGCCGTGCTCGGCTTGTGATAACAAATCGGCGGCAACAAAGGTCGGGTCTGCGGTTTCATCAGCGATCACCAGCACCTCTGACGGGCCGGCCGGCATATCAATCGCCGCGCCTTGGGCGTCGCGCGCTACTTGTTGTTTGGCTTCGGTGACAAAACGATTGCCCGGGCCAAAAATTTTGTCGACTTTGGCGATAGTGGCTGTGCCATAGGCCAGCGCCGCAATGGCCTGAGCGCCACCGATAGTGTAAATCTCACGGATGCCACAGAGCTGGGCGGCATAAACAATTTCAGGCGCGATATCAGACGCCAGTGGCGCACCCGGCGGGGTCACCAGCACCACACGCCGGCAACCGGCTAATTGCGCTGGCACACCCAGCATCAGCACTGTGGATGGCAGTGGCGCACTGCCACCGGGGATGTATAAACCAACAGCATCCAGCGCGGCATATTTCAGCTCACAGACCACACCAGGCGTAGTTTCGACCACCAAATCCTGTGGTTTTTGCGCTGCGTGGAATTTGCGGATATTGCTGTAGGCCAGCTCAATGGCGGCACGGCGTTCATCACTAAGCTTGCCGAGCAACAATTGTTGCTGCACCAGGCTGAGCTCCAGCTGGTTGTTGTCGATGCTGTCGAACTTTTGGCTGTAAAACTTCAGTGCTTTGTCGCCGGTGTTACGCACCGCTTTGATAATGCCGGCGACTTGCTCCGGCAGTTCTTCGGCATTTTTTAGTTTGGGCCGGCTCAACACACGGTCTTTGCCGGCATCGTCCAGTTCGGCCCAACGGCTGATACGGATCTCGAGCATGATTTACTCCATCATTTTTTCGATCGGTAACACCAGTATAGAACTGGCGCCCAAAGCCTTGAGCTGTTCCATCGTTTCCCAGAATAAAGTTTCGCTGCTGACCACGTGCAACGCCACTAAGTCTTCATTGCCGGCCAGTGGTAATAAAGTTGGATTTTCGGCGCCGGGCAACAGCGCGATGACATCGGCGAGGCGGGCGCGTGGCGCGTGTAGCATGATGTATTTGCTTTCATTGGCCTGCATCACACCCTGGATACGTGGCATTAATTTTTTGATGAGTTTCAGCTGTTTGTCGTCGGTCAGGTCGCGGCGCTGAATAAGCACAGCTTTGGAGCGGTAAATCACTTCGACTTCTTTTAAGCCATTGGCTTCAAGCGTGGCGCCGGTGGAGACTAAGTCACAAATGGCGTCAGCAAGGCCGGCGCGGGGGGCCACTTCGACCGAGCCTTTTAAATTGACGATGCGGCAATTCACACCATTTTGTTTCAGGTAACGGTTCAGCAAACGCGGGTAAGTGGTCGCGATAGTGCGACCTTGTAAATCCTGAATCGACTGGTAGTTTTCTTCCTGCGGTACGGCAATCGACAGGCGGCAACCACCAAAATCCAGCCGGGCTAATACGGTGTAGTCATAGCTTTCGTTGTCGAGCTGGCGCTGCAGAGACATTTCTTCCAGCACGTTTTCACCAACAATGCCCAAATCGCAGACGCCATCCATCACCAGACCTGGAATGTCGTCGTCACGCACCCGCAGTAAATCGATGTCCATATTCTCGACATGCGCAATCAGCCGTTGTTCGCGCAGATTGATTTTCAGACCGCAGCTGGTCAGCAGGGCCTGGGTGTCCTGTGACAGACGACCGGATTTTTGCATGGCGATACGCAGTTTTTTGCTTTCGATTAACGCGGACATCGGTATTTCCTCTGATTTAAACTCTAAAAACAACAACCCCGGATCTCTCCGGGGCTGTTGTTGAACACTGTGCACACCGGAGCTATCAGTCATAGCCACCGGCCTCTCAGGCGTGGCTAGGAGAGCGGATGATGATGATGGTGCAATGTGGTCATGAATAACATAGTGTAAAAATTCCGGCGGCAGACGCTGTGGTCTGGTGGCGTTTGGTTGTATACAACTTAAAGCTTTTTTTTTGCAGCTGCAAGTATGCAATGCAGAACAATAACGCCGTTTTACAACCATTGATTTCATGTAATCTATTGATAATAAATGATTTGTGTATTTTTTAGTGATATTAAACTGATAAAAACTTTATTTTTGTGGTCAAAGTGAAATGGTGGATACGATTAAAAAATAATCAAGATGTATAGTTTTGTTGATGTGGCCGGAATTCGGCTCCGGCAGGTTTAGTCGGGCTGCAAACGGCCGATAGCAGCAGTAGCAGCCGGTTTTTCCGCTGTGTTTTTCTGACGAGGAACTTTTATGGACGCGATTTTTCCTTATCTGGTGCGCCGCACGCCGGCAGCAGAGCCGTCGCAGCGGTTGATTGAACCTGTGACGAAATACACCCGCTTCAGTCCGGACGAACATGGCCATCATCACGAAATCTGGCAATACCGCATCAGCGAACGTCACGAGCAATCGCGGCAGCAACAACACCCGCAACAGCAATCAGAGCAACAGCCGCAGCAAACGGCGCCGGACGAACCGCAGTATTTACCCACCAGCCACGCGGTTACACCGGAAGATGAGCAACATGCCGATGCCGATGGTCACCTGGATATTTATGTTTAAACGGGTACCTCACAGCGAAGTGTTTGGACCCCATCCACCGCCTTTGGCATAATGCCGCTTTTCCGTAAACCCCGGAGTTTGTTTGTTCACTGCCTTGTTGTTGCCAACTATTGCCTGTGCGCTGACGCATCCGGTTCGCGGAGCTGCTGATGCAGGCTGAAGTCAAAGCGGCCTTCGGCCCGGGTGGCGCGCTGGAGAAAGCCATCAGCGGCTTTCGTTCGCGCGGGGCGCAGCTCGAAATGGCCAGTGCGGTCTGCGACAGCATTCGCGATGGTAAGGCTTTAGTCGTCGAAGCGGGTACCGGAACTGGTAAAACCTATGCTTATTTAGTGCCTGCACTACTCAGCGGTAAAAAAGTCATTTTGTCGACCGGCACCAAAAACCTGCAGGAACAGCTGTATTTACGCGATTTACCACGTATTCAGTCCGCCCTGGCGCAACCGGTTGCAACCGCGTTATTAAAAGGCCGCAGTAATTATTTGTGTACCTTCCGCCTGACCCAGCATTATCAGCATGTGCCGGTGCAGGACGCTGCGCTGATTCAGGATTTAAGCCTGATTAAAAAATGGTCAAATGAGACCCAAAGCGGGGATATCGGCGAACTGACTTATATCGCCGAAGACTCCAAAGCGCTGCCTTATGTCACCAGCACCACCGACAATTGCCTCGGTAAAGATTGTCCGGATTATGAAGAGTGTTATTTACTCAAAGCGCGCAAAAAGGCGATGAATGCCGATTTGGTCGTGGTGAACCATCATTTGTTTTTCGCCGACATGGCATTAAAAGACACAGGTTTTGGCGAATTGCTGCCGAGCATGGATGTGGTGATTTTCGACGAAGCGCACCAAATTCCCGATATCGCCAGCGATTATTTTGGTGAAACGTTTTCCAGTTCAGTGCTCTTGGATTTGTGTCGTGATATTGAAATCGCCTGTAAAACCGAGCTGCGCGACCATCCGCAGCTGGCGAAAACGGCGGAAAAGCTGGCCAGCCTGACCAAAGACTGGCGTCTGCTGTTGCCGGAAGATCCGCAAAAAGGCAACTGGCGCGATTTGTTCCAGAAGGCTGAACAAAAAGTGGCGTTAAGCCGCATCAGCGACGTGATGCAGATGTTGTATCAGGTACTCAAAGGCAGCCTCGGCCGCTCGGATTTAGTCGACAGCTGTTATGAACGGCTGGCGTTGCTGCGCAACCGGCTGGAAAAATTGCTGGATGTCGATAAAACCGGTATCAGTTTCTGGTTTGATACCAGTAAACGCCATATCAGCCTGCATTACACGCCGTTGTCGATTGCTGATAAGTTTCAGGAACTGGTGTTTGCCCAGCCGCGCTGCTGGGTCTTTACCTCGGCAACTTTGTCGGTCGACGGCGGTTTTGACCATTTCACCCGCCAGATGGGTTTAGGCGCGGCGCGAACGCTGCAGCTCGATAGCCCCTTTGATTATCCGAATCAGGCGATGTTACTGGTGCCGCGTTATTTGCCAGAGCCGACCGATGCCAAAATGGCGCAGGCGTTGTTGCAGCTGGCGGTGCCTCTGATTGAAGCCAATGAAGGCCGTTGTTTTTTCCTGTTTACCAGTCATCGTATGCTGCAATGGATGGCGCAGCAGCTGCCGGACTATATTCGCCTGCCTGTCTTGGTGCAGGGCAGTACCAGCAAACGGGTATTGCTGGAGCAGTTTGTTCAGCTCAAACACGCGGTGTTGCTCGGTACCGGTTCGTTCTGGGAAGGCGTGGATGTGCGCGGCGACACTTTAAGTCTAGTGATTATCGACAAATTACCCTTTGCCTCGCCGGATGAACCACTGCTGCAGGCGCGCAGTGAAGATGCGCGGCTGGCCGGGCAAGACCCTTTTGCCGTGGTGCAGTTGCCGCAGGCCGTCATTACGCTCAAACAAGGTGTTGGCCGGCTGATTCGTGACGTGTCCGACCGTGGTGTGCTGGTGATTGCCGACAACCGGCTGGTCAGCCGGCCTTATGGCGAAGTATTTTTAAAATCGCTGCCGCCGATGCGCCGCAGCCGCAGCCCACAGGCTGCAATCGAATTTTTAACGGCGATCCATGCGAAAAGTGGATCTGAACCGTCCAAAGCATAACAGGAGCTTGATGTGAAATTACTGGCGCTGGATACCTCCACCGAAGCCTGTTCTGTGGCGCTGCAATATGATGGGCTACAGCTGACACTGGACGAAGTGTGTCCGCAGCAACACAGCAAACGCATTCTGCCGATGGTGCAGCAGCTGCTAGCAGAGTCAGGTCTGAGTCTGACTCAGCTCGACGGCATTGTGTTCGGCCGCGGGCCTGGTAGTTTTACCGGCGTGCGGATTGGCGTTGGCGTGACCCAAGGCCTGGCCTTTGGTGCGGATTTGCCGGTGTTTGGCGTCTCGACTTTGCAGGCGATGGCACAAGCTGCTGTGCGCTTGCATCAGGCTAAGCAAGTGATTGCGGCCATTGATGCCCGCATGGCGGAAGTCTATCTGGCGCTTTACCAGCAAGACACCGATGGCCTGATGCAACCGGTTTGTGACGAGCTGGCGCGCAAGCCGGCGGATTTACCGGCGCTAAGCCTTAGTGGCGACATCTGGGCAGTTGGTACCGGCCTTGTCACTTATCGCGACGATTTTTTGCACTGGGCTTCCGGCACACAGCTTTTGATCAGCGAACAAGTGTTGCTGCCTTCGGCGCAGGATATGCTGACGCTGGCGCTGCCAGCCTGGCAGCAACAATTGTTTGTGGCGGCAGAGCTGGCTGAGCCAGTGTATGTGCGCGATGAAGTCACCTGGCAAAAACTGCCAGGGCGCTAAGCTGGTTTGCTGTTGCTAAAACGAAAAAAAAGCGGCAATTTCTTGCCGCATTTTTTCGTGCTGTAAGCCTTATCGGACAAGGCCTGCAGCCATTTTTACTGAAGGCTTGGCAACGAATATTTTCTGGTTATAATGCCAGATAATAGTGTTTGTTTTTCAGCCGGAATTTTTTATGTCAGTGACGTTCAGTCAGGATCTTAACCGCACCAATGGCCTGCGTCAGGTCAATGGCGGCGTGGGTCCGCGCGCACTGAAAGACGCCACCCAAAGTCCTTCGCAAAGTCCGCAAAACGCCACGCCGCAAGGGCAGGGTGTTAAAAGTTCGGCTGAAGTGATGGCGCTGCTCGACACAGAGCAATTGAATCGCGCCAGCTATGACACACCAGACCAACGTCAGCAAAAAGCCATCTCTGCGTATCAGTCGTTTGCCAGTCAGGATAAACGCGAGCAACTGCAGCAAATGTTTGCGGTTGATGTTTACGCCTGAGCCGGCCTGCCGGTTGATTTTATTTTTCCTGTGATCTCCACTTTAGCTTTTTAGCACCTGCATCAATCCAACTGAGTCTGTCTGTCGTAACTGATCTCAACTATCACTGACGAGATTTGTTATGCAGGCGCAGTCTGTTTGTTTAATTACCGGCGCAAGTTCTGGCCTTGGCCGGGCGCTGGCGTTGCAGTTTGCCCGCAGTGGCTGGCAGGTCGTCGCTTTGGCTCGCAGTCAGGTGTTGCTGGAACAGCTGCGACTTGAACATGACGCCATAGATATTCTGCCGGTCGATCTAACCGACAGCGCACAGCTGAGTGCTGCGACAGCAGAGTTATCGGCCCGTTATGGCCGGCTCGATCAGATCATTCTGAACGCCGGCACCTGTGAATATGTCGATGCCGAAGATTTAAATCTTGCTGCGTTCGAACGCACATTTAACCTCAATGTGCTGGCCGTGGTGGCTTGTACCAAAGCCTGGTTACCCTTGTTGCAGCGCAGCAGCACCCCGCGCCTTGCCATTGTCAGCAGTCTGGCGCACCTGTTTCCGTTTGGTCGGGCTGAAGCTTATGGTGCCAGTAAAGCTGCAATTAGCTATTTCACTGATAGTCTGCGCGTCGATTTGGCCCACACACCCATTCAAGTCTGTCTGGTTGAACCGGGGTTTGTCGACACGCCGCTGACGCAAAAAAATGATTTCCCGATGCCGTTTTTACTGAGCAGTGCTGATGCCGCCCGTCGTATTTACCGGGCGCTCGCGCTCGGCAGCGTGCGCCTGCAGTTTCCTCGCCGGCTGACCTGGAGCCTGAAGCTGTTGAATTTGCTGCCATATCGGCTCCGGCAACAGCTGGCGGCGCGGATGGCGCGTCAGGCGCAAACTAATGCACGCGCGGGGTCTCCATCATGAACGGCGTTTTGCAGCCATGGTTCAGGCCGGAACAACCGGGCTGGCGCCAGTTGCTGCTGTTTAAAGCCGGTTGGTTTGGTCTGGTGCTGCAGCCGGTTTACAGCACAGCTGTGGTGCTGTTGTTGCTGGTTTGGTGGTTGTGGCAGCTCAAACCCGCGCAGCGTCTGACGGTATTCACGCTGTGGGGCTCGGGGCTGCTGCTCGATACGCTGCTGCTGGCTGGCGGTGTATTTCAGTTTGATTCAGTCTGGCTGCCAGTTTGGCTGGTGCTGCTGTGGGGCTGGTTCAGTCTGTTCTGGTTGCTGGTGTTTTCGCCGTTTCTACAGCGCTCACTGGGCGTGGCGTTATTTGGATTGATTGGCGGCCCTATGGCCTACTGGGGCGGTGCACAGCTTAGTCATAGTTTACAGATCATGGCAGAGACTGAGTTCTGGCTGATTCTGGCGCCCGCCTGGGCAACCTTGTTGTTGTGGGCGCGCCACGCCGAGCTGTGGTGGTGGCAACGGCTTAAAGGAGATATTTGATGCGCATATTTAGATTCGTCGCGGCGGGCGTGCTGAGCGCTTTGCTGGCTTTAGCATCGCAGGCGAATGAAGCTTCGCGACATAATGCACTCAAAACGGTCGGTGAAGGTCAGTTCAGTTATCTGTTCTGGGATCTGTATCAGGCGCGACTGGCTACCAGCGACGGACAATTTGTGAGCTACCAGCAGAACAAACCACTGTTGCTGGAGCTGACTTATCAACGTGACATCAGCAAAGCTGATTTTGTCGAAGCGACACTGGATCAATGGAAAGCACAACAAGGCCGCCTGCAACAACGCCATCAAGACTGGGCTGCGCAGCTCGACAAGCTGTGGCGCGACGTGAAAAAAGGCGACCGGCTGGCCTGCTTATTACGTGCCGACGGCTTGGTGGAGTTTAGTTTTAACGGCCAGCCGCTTGGTCTGGTCGAAGATCAGGCCTTCGGGGCAGAATTTCTGGATATCTGGCTCGGGGAAAAAACCACTGCGCCCAAGCTGCGCGTTGCATTGCTCGGACAAAACAAAAACGGCAGCTGAGGCTGCCGTTTTTATAATTTGTCTGCAGGTTACTACTATTTTTTCTCAATAAAATTCAGCAATTTACTGGCAATGGCTGTGTTGTCCTGGAAGCCGGCAAATTGTTGTGCGTCTTTGCCATAGGCCAGCACCGGCACGTCGATAGCGGTATGGGCGCCGCTGGTCCAGCCGGTGTTGGAGTATTTATCGACGAGCTTTTTCGCTTGTTTGGCTAAAGGCTCCAGTAAATCCGCTTCAGCTTCCAACACATCGACTTCTTTGCTCCAGTCTTTGTTTGCATAAACTGGCGCCAGTTGGTTGATTTGCTGGCTGAGAGTCTGCCATTCGCTGTCAGTTAATTTCAGCCCGGTTTGGGCCAGCCAAACTTGTTTTTGCTCGGCCGCTTTGGCTTTGACCAGTGATTTGGCCAGCACCGGGCCTGTTTGTTTCACCGCTTTAATCACATCACGGTTCCAGGCGTAAATACCGTTAGCGCCCAGTGATAAACCGCCGGTTTCATGGTCGGCGGTGATCACTAACAAGGTATCCGGATTGGCGTCGACAAAGGCTTTGGCTGCTTTGATGGCATTGCCGAAATCATGCATTTCTGCCATCGCACAGGCGACATCGTTGGCATGCCCACACCAGTCAATCTGACTGCCTTCGATCATCACGACAAAGCCTTTGTCTGAGCTATTCAGCAACTTCAGCGCTTTTTCCGTCATCTGCACCAGCGGTTGTTGCACCGGATTGTCCAGCGTGCTTGGGAAACCGACCGGGGCTAATAACGCCAGCGCAGGTAATGATTTGATGTTGTTAAAGTCCTGCCAGCTGTTGGCATATTGATAACCGGCTTGTTTGAACTGTTTGGCGAGGTTGCGATCTTTACGCTCAAAATAGCTGGTGCCGCCGCCAAACATTAAATCTGCGACAAATTTGCCATCGACTTTATTATCAAAATAGTCGTTGGCAATTTCGTCATAGGCTTTGCGGGTTTTGTTGTGGGCAATAAAAGCCGCCGGTGTGGCGTGGTTGATTTGTGCTGTGGCGACAACGCCGGTTAATTTGCCCTGATGTTTGGCAATTTCGAGCATAGTGGTCAGTTTGTTGTGGTCGTGGTCAACGGAAATAGCGCCGTTGTAGCTTTTATGCCGGGTCGACAGCGCGGTCGCGCCGGCGGCAGAATCGGTGACAATAGTGTCGTCATCCGGATAAGTGGTGGCAACACCAACCCACAGTTCGTCAAAAATGGTGGCTTCAACAGCTTTGGTCGCCGGGTCGTCCATGTAATAGCGGTATGCAGACAAATACGCCGGGCCCATGCCGTCGCCAATCATATAAATGATGTTTTTTGGAGCCGCCATTGCAGAAGCAGGCAACAGAGCGGCCAGCACCGCCAGAGAAGTTTTTGTCATATCAGTCCGCCAGAAGTTGGGAGATTAGTAGCAGCAATTGCTGAAGCAGCGCTATTGTAGGGGCGCAGCAACGGTTCAGACAACAACTGCGATTAGTGTGAGCTTGCCTGCGGCAGATGACAAATTCATGACCCGGAAGAACTTTATCGCCGCTCTTGCGTGCGGCAAGGGTCTGACTTATTGTGCTATGACAAAAATATTTGCTGCAGTGCAACTTTGCCGGCGGTGCTTTGGTCGAATTCAAGCCGGTTCCTGCAAATGGTCCACAATTTAAGGGCGAAATGTTTGCAAAAGCGGCAATAGAGGTGCTCAGCGCGCACTGAGCAGTGGTCGTAGTGTACTGCAGCATGTTGCAGTGTCTTCACAGGTTCTGACGTCGTATGAAACTTATCCCGATCCTATTCAGTTCATTGCTCGTGCTGGGGGGCTGTGCCAGTTACCCGGAACCAGTGCGGGTGGCCGACGAAACCACCCTGGTCAGTTTTCCGGCCACAGTAAAAGCCGGTCTGACCCAAGGCCCGGCGCGCTGGAGCGGTGTTATCGCTAAAGTGCAAAACAACAGCCAGAACACCCGGCTTGAAATCGTTTATTTCCCCAGCGGCACGCACGGCCGGCCTTTGACCGATAAAGAAACGGAAGGCCGTTTTGTCGCTTACGCCAAAGGCTTTTTGGACCCAGTGGTGTACCAACCCGGCAAACAAGTCACAGTGCTCGGTCAACTCGGCCCGTTTGAAGCCGGTAAAGTCGACCAATTTCAATATAGTTACCCGGTGATCCAGGCGTCAGCGGTGTATTTATGGCCGAAACAACAGGAAACTACCCGGGTCGAAGTTGAACCCTGGCCGTTGTGGCGTGGACCTTATCCGTATTGGGGCTATGGCCCGGCTATGCGGATCAGAACAACAATTCCAACAGGTGCAACTCCAACACAAGGCCCGGCAGATGTACAACAGCCCAGTTCGCAACAGCGTTAAATCAGTTTTATTTGTGTTGTGCTGTGCAGTAGCACAGGCCAAAGCGGCAGTGCCGGCTGGCTTACAGCAGTGGATCGACGCCCCCCAACGCAGCACTGAGAATAAAGCGCGAGATCAATACCGTCATCCGGCGGAAACGCTGGGCTTTTTCGGCTTGCAGCCGGAAATGAAAGTACTGGAAATATGGCCGGCGCGTGGCTGGTACACCGAAATTCTGGCGCCTTATCTCAAAGAGCGTGGCGAACTGACCATCGCTAATTTCCGCCAGAACGATGGCACGCTCGAAGATGATAAAAAAATCTTCTGGGCCAAGCTGTCGGCGCGGCTCGACGCTGACATCAGGAAAAATCCGCAGCATTTTGGCACCGTGAAATCACTGGAATTTGACCCGCCCGCCATGATGCAGCTGGGGCAGGTCAATTATTACGACATGGTACTGAGTTTTCGTAATTCGCATGTCTGGAATGAAGCAGGTTATCTGCTTGATGTGTACCGTGCTTTGTTTGATGCGTTAAAACCGGGTGGCACTTTGGGACTGGTTGAACACCGCTCCAGCCGGTTGTCGGAGATTTCCAGCCGGGCCGGCGAAGGCTATCTCGATGAATATTATGTAATTTCTGTCGCGCAGCAAGCTGGTTTTGTGCTGGCAGAGCGTTCTGAAATTAATGCTAATCCGCTCGATACTAAAAACTATCCCAAAGGGGTTTATGCACTGCCACCGACGCTGGCGATGGGCGAGCAAAATAAAGCGCGTTATCTGGCGATTGGCGAAAGCGACCGGATGACGCTGCGTTTTATTAAACCTGTACCAACGGCCCAGTAGCGCAAATTGGCTTTGACTGCGCCTGTTGCTGTTGAATTTAAGCTGCCATCTGGCCTGACATTGGCTGGGTGGTGCGCTGCTCCCCAGTTGGAGTTTTCGTCGCAACCGGTGTTGTGTCTGCACGGCTGGCTGGATAATGCCAACTCGTTTTTGCCGCTCGCAACTGCATTGCCAGAACTACCACTGTTGGCACTGGATTTGGCCGGGCATGGCCACAGCAGCCATCGCAGCGCCGACGCCCATTATTATCTTTTTGATTATGTGGCAGATATTGCGACTTTATGCCGGCAGCAGGGTTGGCAACAGCTGATTATTATCGGCCACTCGATGGGCGGTATGGTGGCGACAGTATTGGCCGCGAGTTTCCCGGAGTTGGTCAGCAGGCTGGTGTTGATAGACAGTTTAGGCCTGATGACCACAGCTGCGACTGACACCACAACGCAGCTGCGTAAAGCAGTCATTTCCCGGCTGCAGAGCCATCAGAAAATAAAACCGCAATATGCCACGCTGATTGAAGCGGCATCGGCGCGACAGCAACAAAGTGACTTTGATTTGGCCACAGCCCAGCTGCTGACTGAACGTGGTTGTGAACCGACTGCGGCCGGCTTTAGCTGGCGTGCCGATGTGAAATTACGCGAAGTGTCGGCATTTCGCTTGTCCGAGGCACAGGCGCATGCGGTGATCCGCAATCTGCAATGTCCGGTATTGGCATTAATGTCGGCGCAAAGCCCGGCTGAGATCCGCGTCGCGACACAGCAATTTCAGGCCGATTATCCGCAGCTTGAGCTGGTGCAGTGTCCTGGCGGTCATCATTTGCATATGACTGATGCCGATTTTTGCGCCAATCAGATCCGGCGGTTTTTGTCCGCACAGCAGGTATAAATCGAATTATCAGCTGTGCAGATTGTCGACAATGCACAGACTGTCGGCGCATTGTATATCAGAAAAATTTGTGGGATGATTGAGGATTAGAGTAAAAACTCAGAAGTCGCTGCCGGATGTAAATATGCTGCTGATTATTTGCATAACCCGGTGAACGTACCTATAAAAACAAATAGAAAAATGACGAGGAGACGAAGGTGGAGAAAGTCTGGTTAAAGCGTTACCCGCCTGGCGTACCGGCAGAAATTGATGCCGATCACTACAGTTCGTTAGTGGATATCTTTGAACAATCCATTGCCACTTATGCTGACCGTATTGCTTATATCAATATGGGCAAATCCATCAGCTATCGTGAATTGGATCAGCATAGTCAGGCCTTTGCCGCTTACCTGCAAAAATTGGGGCTGAAAAAAGGTGATGCCGTCGCCATTATGATGCCGAACCTGCTGCAGTACCCGGTGGCTCTATTAGGGGTTTTG
The DNA here is from genome assembly GCF_964031785.1 of Rheinheimera texasensis. Lineage (GTDB taxonomy): Bacteria > Pseudomonadota > Gammaproteobacteria > Enterobacterales > Alteromonadaceae > Pararheinheimera > Pararheinheimera texasensis_A. The sequence continues at coordinate 92,728 of NZ_CAXIRE010000015.1, read as the reverse complement.
CGCGCTGGTTGTACCGTTGTCAACGTCAACCCTTTGTATACGCCGCGTGAGTTACAGCACCAGCTGAATGACTCACAGGCCAAAGCCATCGTCATTGTTGAGAATTTTGCTCACACATTGGCAGACATTCGGGCCAATGTGAAACTCGACCACATCATTCTGACCAAAATGGGCGATATGCTGGGCCTGCTCAAAGGCAGCATCGTCAATTTAGTCGTCAAACACGTTAAAAAGATGATCCCGGCCTATCAGTTACCCGGCGCTATCCATTACAAGCAACTGATGGCAGAAGCGCAGGGGCTGACTTACCACAAACCGGAAGTGGTGGGTGAAGATCTGGCGTTCCTGCAATACACCGGCGGCACTACCGGCGTGTCCAAAGGCGCCATGCTGACGCACCGTAATATGGTGGCGAACCTGGAACAGGTGGCTGGTTGTATCGGACCAATTTTAAATCCGGGCAAAGAGTTTATTGTCACGGCGTTACCGCTGTATCACATCTTTGCGCTGACCGCGAACTGCCTGACATTTATGAAATATGGCGGTACTAATCTGCTCATTACCAACCCGCGTGATATGCCCAATTTTGTCAAAGAGCTGAGTAAATATCCGTTCACGGCTATTACCGGCGTCAATACGTTATTTAACGGTTTGCTGAATTGCCCGGGTTTTGCTGAGCTTGATTTCAGCAAGCTGAAATTGTCGTTAGGCGGCGGCATGGCAGTGCAAAAGCCGGTCGCCGAGCGTTGGCAGAAAGTGACAAAAACCCGTTTAGTTGAAGGTTATGGTTTGACCGAATGTGCGCCACTGGTCACCGTCAGCCCATTTGATTTAGATGGTTTTAACGGCAGTATTGGTTTGCCGGCACCTTCTACCCACATCAAGCTGATTGATGACAACGGTGCGGAAGTCGCGCCGGGCGAAGCCGGTGAAATGCTGGTACAAGGCCCGCAGGTGATGCGTGGTTATCTGAACCGTCCGGATGAGACAGATAAAGTGCTGAAAGACGGCTGGCTCTACACCGGCGACATCGCACGAATGGATGAACAAGGCTTCTTTTATATCGTCGACCGGAAAAAAGACATGATCCTGGTGTCGGGCTTTAACGTCTATCCAAACGAAATCGAAGAAGTCGTGGCGATGAACGAAAAAGTGCTGGAAGTGGCTGCTGTTGGCGTGCCCAACGAAGCCACCGGCGAAGCAGTAAAGATTTTTGTCGTGAAAAAAGACCAAAGTTTGACCGATCAGGAATTGATCGCGCACTGCAAAGAACGTTTAACAGGTTATAAAGTACCGAAGCTGGTAGAATTCCGCACAGAGTTGCCCAAAACCAACGTGGGTAAAATCTTACGCCGGGAATTAAAAGGCTGATTATCAGCTGAAAAAAACCGCCGTCAGGCGGTTTTTTTTTGCAACAATGCATGAGTTTCTGCATTGATGATGTGCTATCGATGATGTGCTGTAGTATAGAAGGATTAAACCATGAATTATCAGATGCTGATTGAGGATGCTGCCTTAGCGGCTTATTGCAGCAAGGCCGCGCAAGCCCCTTATCTGGCGCTTGATACTGAGTTTATCCGCACCAATACCTTATTGCCGAAACTCGGCCTCATCCAGCTCAACGACGGCAGCAGTGTCGTGTTGGTCGACCCTTTATGCATCAAAGACTGGCAGCCACTGATTGCGTTATTGGCCAATCCGGCAGTGCTGAAGCTGGTGCATTCCTGTACTGAAGATTTAGAAGCGCTGGCCTCGGTCGGCATCGAACAAATCACGCCGCTGCTGGATACCCAACTTGCAGCGGAAATCATCGGTTGGGGCGGCAGTATGGGTTATGCCCGGCTGGTTGAGCAGATGCTGGGCGTCGTGGTCGACAAAACCGAATCCCGCACCGACTGGTTGGCCCGGCCATTGGCCGAGACACAGTTACAGTACGCCGCCAACGATGTGGTGTATTTACTGCAGCTCACTCCGGCCTTGTTGGCCGCGTTACCCAGTGCGCGCGCCCGTGACATTCTGTTGGCAGAAGGCCAGTCGCTGATTGAGCGGCGCCAGCGTCAGATGCCGGCTGCGCTTAAGTATCTGGAACTGAAAAACAGCTGGCAGTTTGGCCCGCGTGAGCTTGCTATCCTGCGCACTTTTTGTGCCTGGCGCAGCCAGTATGCTGAAGAAAAAGACTTAGCTTTATCGCTGGTGATTAAAGACGCGGTGTTATACGAGCTGGCACGGCGTAAGCCACAAAGCATGGAAGCGTTAAGCCAGATTGAAGGTATGCAGGGCAGGGAACTGCGCCGCCACGGCCAGCTCTGGTTGCAGTTTATCCGTGAAGCCAAAGCATTGGCGCCGGTAGAGCTGCCGCAGACTTTTTATCATCTGGATAGTTTTCCCGGCTACAAGCAGGTGCAGCAGCAACTCAGTGATGCGATTAAAGCCGCAGCGACCGCAGCTGCAATTCCGGCAGAGATTTTGTCGGTGAAACGTCAGCTTAATGAATATCTGAACTGGTGCTGGCGCGTGACCGAGGAAGAACGCCAGTTATTGTCATTGCCGGAGTTTTTAGGCGGCTGGCGGCGCGAGATTTTATTGCCTTATCTGCCGGTGCCGCCGCAAGTGCAAGCGCTGATTTAGCATCTGCTGATCCTGGTAAAAAGCGCTGCGTATACGCGGCGTTTTTTATTTTGGTTCAGCGCATTTTTTTGGCTAAACCCTTCATTAAATTGCATGAATTTTGTTGATCTTAAGTTGGTTGCCCAAGCGTAAGCAGGTTGGTTTTCACCACAGAGGATTCAAACATGCAATGGAAAAACTCTTTAACTGTGTTGGCTTTGGGCGCGGTACTGGGTCTTAGCGGTTGCGGTAGCAGCGACAACGATGATGCTACCCCGGTTGTTGTTACGCCGACAGTCAGCCTGAAACTGGTGCATGCTGCAATAGACGCGCCCGCAGTCAATGCCACCTCAGGCGATGCTTTTAACGTTAGCAATATTGCCTTTGGCAAAGCCAGCAGCGCGGTCAAAGTGCCGGCGACAGGTCTTGGCCTTGCGGTCAGTGCGATTTTGCCGGATAACAGCACCACGCCAGTGTTAACCCCGTCGTTAACCTTTATGGCCGGTCAGACTTATAGTGCTTATGCGGTGGGAAAAGTCGCCGATGGCAGCCTCAGTGCTTTGTTAGTCAATGCGCCGGACAACGCGCCAAGCGCCGGAAATGCCCTGTTGCAGGTGGTGCATGCTGCTGCCGGTGCGCCCACTGTGGATGTGCATCTGACCGCACCGACCGCCACGCTGAGCAGCAGCACAGTGACCGCCACTTTGCCATTTAAACAGTTCACCGGCGCAGTCTCTGTGCCAGCGGGGGATTATCGCATCCGCATTACGCCAGCCGGTGTGCCAGCCACTGTCGTGTTTGATTCCGGCACTGTCGCTATTCCGGCCGGCGCCAACTTACAAGTCGCTGCTATTGATAGCCGCTTCGCTGGCCCATCACCGGTGTCGTTATTGACCGTCGACCCAAGCGGCGCGACCGCTGATATCAAAGACATCAACAGCACCTCTGCCGTGCGGGTGGTGCATGCGGTTGCTGATGCGCCGGCGGTGGATGTGCTGCTCAATAACAGCAAAGCTATCACTGCGCTGAAGTTCCCTGATTTCACCAGCTATGCACAGCTGAAACCGGGTAATTACAACGTCAAAGTCGCCGCCAATGCCGACAACTCCGTGGTGGTGATTAACGCTGATTTGAACCTGGCGGCGGGGAACTTCGCTACTGTACTGGCAACCGGCTCTTTAGCGGCGAATAGCATCAAACCCTGGGTGTTAGCAGACACACCGCGTCGCGTCGCCACTGCCGCCCAAGTGCGGATAGCGCATGCGTCTACTGTGGCCGGCAAGGTCGATATTTATGTCACAGCGAGCCGCGACATCAGCAGCAGTACCCCAGCCTTTAAAGACGTGCCTTTTATGGCGGAGACTGGTTATGTCAGTTTAAAACCGGGCAGTTATGTGGTGACCGTCACACCAACCGGCAGTAAAACGGCAGCAATAGGGCCGGTCCAGCTGGAACTTTCGGGCAATAAAATTTATACCGCTGTGGCACGGGATGGCATCGCCGGTGCTGCGCCCGGGCTGATTCTGCTGGATGATTTTAATCTTTAAGCAGGATTTGCCTGCGCAAAAACAAAGGGCAGCCAAAGCTGCCCTTTTGTATGTTCCAACACCGGTTAACCGCGTTTATCTTCCGGGAAAGTGACGTTTAATTCCAGCACAGACAGTTCGTCCGAGCTCTTCTCCAACGTCACCGACACCTGGTCATCAGCGATATCGACGTATTTGCGGATCACTTCCAGAATGTCGCGTTCCAGCTGCGGTAAATAATCCGGGCTGGTGCGGCGGCGACGTTCGTGCGCCACGATGATCTGCAGCCGCTCTTTCGCGGTAGAAGCTGTGTTTTTCTTTGAGGAACGGAAATAATCGAGTAACGACATGATTAACCTCCGAAGATCCGTTTCAGCAGACCTTTTTTCTCCACGTTCAGGAAGCGGAACGCGACGTCTTCACCTAACAAACGGGACACTGTGTCTAAGTAAGCCTTACCGGCGTCGCTGTCAGCATCGAGGATCACCGGCTGGCCAGAGTTCGATGCATTCAGCACTGCCTGAGATTCCGGGATCACGCCTAATAATTTGATAGCCAGAATGTCATTGACGTCATCGACGCTTAACATCTCGCCTTTTTGCACGCGCTCCGGGTTGTAACGTGTCAGCAATAAATGTTCTTTGATACCCGGCAGGCCTTGCTCGGCGCGACGGGATTTGCTGGATAACATGCCGAGGATACGGTCTGAATCGCGCACTGAAGACACTTCAGGGTTGGTCACGACAATGGCTTCATCGGCGAAGTACAGTGCCATCATGGCACCGGATTCGATACCGGCTGGTGAGTCACAGATAATAAAATCGAATTCATCAGACAGTTCATTCAGCACGCGCTCGACGCCTTCTTTGTGCAGTGCGTCTTTGTCGCGGGTTTGTGAGGCCGGCAGAATAAACAGATTTTCTAAACGTTTGTCTTTAATCAGCGCCTGTTTCAGGTTGGCTTCACCGTTGATCACGTTAACGAAATCAAAAACAACGCGACGTTCACAGCCCATAATCAGGTCCAGATTACGTAAGCCGATATCAAAATCGACGATGACGGTTTTGTGACCTTTCAGAGCCAGGCCAGTACCAATCGCCGCGCTGGTTGTGGTTTTACCGACACCGCCTTTACCTGATGTCACCACTATAATTTTTGCCATAGCACAAAGTCCTTAGAATAAATCTGCCAACATTAACTGTCCGTCCTGCAAGCCAATACAGACTGGTTTGCCCCAGTAGTCGCCTTGCAGGGTATCGCTTAACCAATAGTTACCGGCAATCGAGATTAACTCGGGTTGCATATTGTAACAATAAATCTTTTTCGAGGCGTCGCCGCCGGCGCCGGCAATGGCTTTGCCACGTAGCGCACCATAAATATGAATATTGCCATCGGCGATGACTTCCGCGCCGGCACCGACAGTGCCGCGGATGATTAAATCGGCGCCTTTAACATAAATCTGCTGCCCGGAGCGGATATTGCCGTCGATGGTTTTGTTGTCTGCATTGATGACCGTTGGTGCAGCCGGTGCAGTAGGGGCCGCAGGCGCTGCCGGTTTGGCCGGCTCGGCGGTTTTACCGGCCTTCGGTGGCTGCAGTGCGGCAAGACCAGCGGCATGCGCTGCTTTTTTTAAGCTGGCGTCGGCGCCACAAACACCGACTAGCACCAGCTGTAAATCGATGAACAGCTGCTTGATGCCTGCAAAGTCAGGCGTTTGTGTGCAATTTTCGACACTGATGACCACAGGTGCCTGAGTAAAAAAGCCGGGCGCTTGTGCCAGTTTATTGCTGAGTTCCTGTCGCAGCGTGGCGACAGAAAAATCCTGACAATACAACACGGATAAAGGAAACAAACTGCCTTTGAGTTCGATGCTTGGTTCAGACATAACAGCCATGTGCAAAAAAGTTGAAAAAGGGTGGTCCGCGCCAATTTCGTCAAACGCCGGAGCGACGTTTTTCCGGTTTTACCCGCCGGGCATCGGTTCGCAGATTTAGCGCTTCATGGTATAGTCTGCGCCTTTGTTAGGCAAGTTACCCGGAACAGAATTTCTGCCATGCTGAGCGCAATTTATAAGAGCCCGAAAAAACCTGAGACTTACCTGTATGTGCTGCGCCGGGACGATTTCAGTCAGGTGCCACCGGCTTTACTCGCCACTTTTGGCTCCCCGCAGCTGGTGACTGTACTGGATTTGACCAGCCGCGCCACATTAGCAGGCGCCGACCTTGTCAAAGTGCGGCAAATGCTGACCGATCACGGTTATTACCTGCAGTTGCCACCGCCACCGGAAGACTTGTTAAAGGAACATAAGAACTGGCTGGACAGTCAGAACCACCAGTGATGTTGTTTTAGAAAAGGATTAGTTGTTGAACAGAATGATTCTTATAGCGCTGTTGGCCGGTGCGATCACCGCTTGCAGCCACGCGGGCACCAGTCAGCGCAGCGACATCGTTGCAAATAAACCCGCCGCCAACCAGCCTGCGGCAATTAAAGCTGGCGAAGCGAAAGCAGCGACAGCCAAAACTGTTGTAGCGGCACAAAGTGCCGGGGCCGAGAAAAACGCCGCCGGTTTTCAGTTGTATGTCAAAGGCCTGCGCCAGCAAGCGGAAGCAGCTGGTTATCCAAAAGCCTTGTTAGATGAAGTCTTTCCAACCCTGAAGTTTCACCACACTGTGGTCAAGGCCGACAAAGGCCAGCCCGAATTTGTCGAAACTTTAGATACTTATTTACCCAAACGCGTCAATGCCCAGCGCATCAAAATGGCGCGCGAAGCCTATCAGAAGTATCAGGGCGAACTCACGCCTATCAGTGCGCAATATGGCGTGCCGGCGCGGTTTATTGTGGCGCTGTGGGGCCTCGAAAGCGCCTTTGGCCGTATCACCGGCAATTATTCAGTGCCATCGGCTTTAGCGACTATGGCCTATGAAGGCCGGCGCGAAGAGATGTTTCGCCGCGAGTTTTTCCTGGCGCTGGATATCCTGCGTGAAGGCCATGTCAAATTTGCCAACATGAAAGGTTCCTGGGCCGGCGCTATGGGCCATACCCAGTTTATGCCGAGCGCTTTTATCAAATATGCCCAGGATGGCGACGGTGATGGTCACAAAGATATCTGGACTAACAGACGCGACGCTTTTGCGTCTATTGCCAGCTACCTGAAAACTGAAGGCTGGCATAACGGCCAGAGCTGGGGCCGGCAGGTGCGTTTACCGAAGAATTTTGATTACAGCCGGGTTATTCCCAAAGGCAGTAAAGACCGCGCGCAATGGCTAGACTGGTGGCAAGAGCGTGAATTACCGCTTAGCCAATGGCAGAAACTCGGTGTGCGTTTGGCTGATGGTTCGCCGCTGCCAAAGTCGGCGCTCAAAGCCGCAGTGGTGATGCCGGATGACAAAGACGGCCGCGCTTATCTGGCGTACCCGAATTATCAGGTACTGATGCACTGGAACCGGTCTTATTATTTTGTTAGCAGCGTTGGTTATCTGGCCGATGAAATCGCAGCGAAACCCGCGCTGAAAAAAAACGCCGCCAAAACGGCCACAGCACGGTAATGGAGTCAAAGTGAGCTATCAACATCTTGATTTTAAAGGTAATCCAGTCGCATTGCCGGTTGGTAAAGTGGTTTGTATTGGCCAGAACTACCAGGACCATATCGCCGAGATGAACAGCAAAACCGCGCCGGATGCGCTGTTTTTCTTAAAGCCAGCCACAGCGCTGCGCCATTTCAGCGCGCCGCTGAGCATTCCGCAGGACCGCGGTGCTGTGCATAACGAAACCGAAATTGCCGTGTTAATTGGCGAGCCATTAACCGCAGTGACACCGGCACAGGTGCTCGCAGCAGTCTGGGGTTACAGCCTGGCGCTGGATTTAACCTTGCGCGATGTGCAGGCGGAATTAAAGAAATTAGGCCGGCCCTGGGATATCGCCAAAGGCTTTGACGGCGCTTGTCCGGTGGCTGGTTTTGTCCCGTCGGCACAAATTGTCGACGCGCAGACACTGACCTTCAGCCTGGATGTGAACGGTGAACGGCGCCAAACCGGCGATGCCCGGCTGATGATCCGCGGTATCGCACAGATGATCAGCGAAATGTCCTATTGGTTCAGTCTGCAGCCGGGTGACATCGTATTGACTGGCACACCGGCCGGCGTCGGGCCTTTGTTAGTCGGCGACCAGTTGGCGCTGAGCTTAGATAATTATTTTTCGGTACAGAGCCAGGTGAGTCAAAGCCCGGCCCTGGCCGTACGGAGCGGCGTATGACCCTTGCAGACAAATTCTGGGAAACCAAATCCCTGATGGAGATGAGCAACGAAGAGTGGGAGGCGGTCTGTGACGGCTGTGCCAAATGTTGCCTGAATAAATTTATCGACGATGAAGACGAAGCGGCCGAAGGCCCGACTGACTTTATCCGTGAAGGTGAAACGGTGCATTTCACCAATATCGCTTGTCAGTATCTGAACAGCAATAAATGTGAATGTGACTGTTACGAGCTACGTACTGTGCTGGTACCAGACTGCGTGAAACTGACGCGGGAAAACCTGAAAGACATCTTTTTTATGCCAACCAGCTGCAGCTACCGCCGTTTGCAGGAAGGCCGCGGCTTACCCAGCTGGCATCCGCTGTTAAATGGTGGCAAAAAAAGCCTGATGCACAAAAAACAAATGTCGGTACGCAATAAAACCATTTCCGAGCGCGCAGTGCATATTAATGATTTTGAAGATCATATTGTGACCTGGCCGCTGAATGACCTGGACTAGCCGACAGAATCAAGGAGCTTAACCCAAGTGATTGACGCCAATCTGAATTGGATCACTGAAGTCAAAACGCTGACTGAGCATTACAAACCGGAAATCGCCCAGCTGATTGTTTCCGGCATTGTACTGCTGTTGTATGCGGTACTGAGCCGTCGTATCGCACCTTTTATCTACCGCACTATTGCCGCGACTATGCTAAAAGAGGAAATGAACCGCCGTGCTATGGTGGTGTTCCATATCCTGCTGTTTTTGCTGCTGGTGGTGGTGCTCAGTATCATTTGGGGCATCGACATCAAAGGCTTGCTGGTACTGGCCTCGTCCATGATCGCGGTGGTCGGTGTCGCGTTGTTCGCCGCCTGGAGTTTACTCAGTAATATCACCGCGTTTTTTATTCTGCTGGGCCAGTCTGCGTTTGCGCAGGGCCGTACTGTGAAAATTGTCGATGGCAGTAATGCCATTGAAGGCACTATTGAAGAAGTGAATTTGTTTTCGACCACGCTGCGCACTAAAGAAGGCGAGTGTGTGGTATATCCGAATAACCTGATAGTGTCGCGACCGGTGTTTGTTAAAGAACAACAACACTGCAAAACCCAGCTGGTAAAATCGGCCGAACGTTGGCACGCCAAACGAGAGTTAGCGCTAAAACAACGGCAAAAGCTGAAGTCTGTCAGTTAATAAAAAAACCGCCTTCTGGCGGTTTTTTTTATCCGCAATGTGGCAGACCTGCGAGAGGTTTAGTGGCGGTGAAATCTGGCGTCGGCTGACTTAGCTGCAGGCGCGACGCAGCCGATCATTGACGTCGTCCCACTCTAGCGTTTGTGGCGGTTGCTCCAGATAAATCTGGCGGCCCGGCAACGCGTCGGCTTCAAACAAAACCCGGTACAACAGCCGGGCGTAACCGGCTTTATCCTGCGGTAACTGGCGGCTCTGTGGCAATGCTAAGGTCGCGAATTCAGCGCTTTGATACAGACAAATTACCTCGTCAGCGCTTTGTTGTAACGCCGTCAGTAATTCATTTTTTGGGAATATTTTCAGTGGTTTACCCGGCTGGTAATGCGCTTTGACATTACCCGGCACTGCCACGTTGTGTGATTTTGGCGTACTGACCGCCACACCAAGCACTGCTTCTAGTTCGCCAGCGCTGATCGGGCCTGCGCGCAGCACTTGGGGCTTGTCCGAGGTCAAATCCAGAATGGTGGATTCGAGGCCGACACTGCAATCACCACCATCCAGCACGGCGGCAATACGGCCGTTTAACCCAGCTATCACCTGCGCGGCGCTGGTTGGGCTTAATTTTTTATACGGATTGGCGGAGGGCGCAGCAACCGCGAGGCCGGTTTGTTGCAGCAGATTCAACAACACCGGATGGGCCGGCATGCGGATACCGATACTGTCTTTACCGCCGGTAACCACCGGGCTCACCGCATCGGCTTTGTGTAATAACAGCGTCAGCGGGCCGGGCCAGAAGGCTTTGGCGAGCAGCAAAGCCTGCGGTGGAATTTCCCGCGCCCAGTCGCTGAGTTTGGTGATATCGCCGATATGCACAATCAGCGGGTGATTGGCAGGGCGGCCTTTGGCGACAAAAATTTGCGCCACGGCGTCCGGATTGCTGGCATCAGCGGCCAGGCCATAGACTGTTTCTGTTGGTACTGCGACCAGCTCACCGGCGCGTAACAATTCAGCAGCCAGTGTGGTGTCGGTCAAAGCAGATAACAGTTGGGTCATGATGGCGTCCTGAAAAAATGGCCGCGCATTATAGCGCAAACAGACTGCGCTCAGAAAGCAGAGTGACACAGACTCAGAACTTCAACTGCGACAGCCAACAAAAAGCCCGCAAATGCGGGCTTTTTGTTGGCTGAATTAGCGCCCGGCGTAATGCGCCGTTTTATAGCGGTCCACCCACATCGCCGTAGCACCACAGACTGCGATCGGCATCACCAGTAAGTTTAAAAATGGCACCATACTGCCGATGGCGACTGTCATGCCAAAGCTGTAACTGCCGGTTAAGTCACCGCGCAGTTGCTGGCGCATGGTATGAAACGGCACTTTGTGGTTGTCGTATGGATAGTCGCAGTACTGGATCGCCATCATCCAGCTGGTGAATAAAAACCACAGCAACTGACCAATTAACGGCAAAAAGAAAAACGCCAGTAAAAATACTAAAGCGCGCGGCAGGCAATACAGAAACTTGGTCCATTCGCGGCCGAGCATCCGCGGCACATCTTTCATAAAGGCGGCAAAACCCTGTTCTGGCAACGCCTGACCGGTCAGGTGCAATTCAACTTTTTCACTGAGCAGCGCATTAAAAGGCGCAGCGATAAAATTCGCCACCATGGTAAAAGCAAAGGCTAAAGACAACACCACACTCAGCACCAGCACCGGCCACAGCAAATATTCGAGGAAACTCAGCCAGTCCGGCACCCAGCCCATCAGGTGATTGACCCAGCCTTGTACTTGTTGGATCAGGTAAAAAAACGCGCCGGCAAACAGGATGAGATTAATACCCAGCGGGATCAACACATAACGCCGCAACCCTTTGGTACTGAGCAAACTGAGGCCCTGGAAAAAATAATGCATAGGAAGACTCCTGCTTGATGCCTGTTGGGCCAGAGCTTATTTGGCAATGGCTTGATCTGCAATAGTTTTGCCGTGACAGCTATACCTCATTTTGTTACAGTCTGTGAACCTTCAGAGCGGTTTTCACTCATCAGGCATGCGCCTTAAACAGATCAAACTTGCCGGTTTTAAGTCTTTTGTTGACCCGACCCTGGTGCCGTTTCCAACGGCAATGACCTGTGTGGTGGGGCCAAACGGCTGCGGTAAATCCAACGTGATCGACGCAGTGCGTTGGGTGCTGGGGGAAAGCAGCGCGAAGAACCTGCGTGGCGATGCGATGACCGACGTGATTTTTAACGGCTCAGCGCAGCGCAAGCCGGTGTCACAGGCCTCGGTCGAACTGGTGTTTGAAAATACCGCAGGCGCCTTGCAGGGCAGTCTGGCCGATCGCAGTGAAATCTCCGTCAAACGACTGGTGACCCGTGATGCGCAATCTTTGTATTTCCTCAACGGCAGCAAATGCCGCCGCCGTGATATCACTGACATCTTTTTAGGCACAGGCCTTGGCCCGCGCAGTTATGCCATCATCGAACAGGGCATGATCTCCAAACTGATTGAATCCAGGCCACAGGATTTAAGAGTATTTATCGAAGAAGCGGCCGGTATTTCTAAATACAAAGAACGCCGCCGTGAAACCGAAACCCGCATCAGCCATACCCGCGACAACCTCGACCGTTTAAGTGATGTGCGTGAGGAACTGGGTAAAAATCTCGACAAGTTACGCCGTCAGGCGGCCACTGCCGAGCGCTACAAAGAACTAAAAGCCACAGAACGCCGGTTAAAAGCCGAACTGACCACGCTGCGTTGGTACTTTTTTAACGAACAGTTGCAGCAGGCGGAGCAAGCGTTAGCGGCGCTCGAAACTGAATATCAGCAGTTTATGGCAGAAGGTTCCGGCGCGTTCCGCGCGCTGGAAAACCTGAAGCAGCAGCAACAAAACCTGCGCGACAGCTTGTTGCAGAGCCAGCAGCAGTATTATCAGCTCGGCAGCCAAATCACCGCGCTGGAACAACAACAACTGCATCAACGTAGCCGTCGTCAGCAAATTCATGATGAAAAACGTCAGCTGCAAAATGAAATTGAGCAGGCGCTGGACCTGCAAGTCGCGGAAGAGCTGCAACTGGCGGAATTAGAAAGTGCGCTGCTTGAAGGTGCACCGGCGCTCGAACTGCTCGAGCAGCAGCATGATGAATTGCAGCAGGCGTATGAAGCCGCGCAGCAGCAAGGCCATGACAGCCAACAAGCTTATCAGCAAATGCAACAACAGCTGTTTGCACTGGCGCAGCGGCAACAACAACTGCGTTTATCCACCGAGCATCTGCAGGCGCAGATAGACAGGGCGCAGCAGCAGGACGAGCGGCTGCAACAGCAGCTGCAGGTCTTAACGCCGCAGCAATTGCAGGATGAATTAGCCGCGCAACGACAACAACAGCACCAGTTGCAAAGGGAAGCTGAGGCCGCAAACTCAGCAGTTACGCGACAGGAACAGCAGCTAACAGCACTGCAGGCAGCCCTTCAGCAGCAACAACTGGCGTGCAAAACCGCTGAACTTGAGCTCAGTGCACTGACACAACAGACCACAGCGCTGACACAGCAACTGGCGCGGCTGCAGGCCGAGCAACCGCTGCTGCCCAAATTAACCATCAGCGACGGCTGGGATATTGCGGTTGCAGTGGCGCTGCAGGCGCTGAATTTTAGTGAGACCACAGACAGTTTTCCGGCGACTGCCCCTGAGCATCATTTGTTACAAAGCACTTTGACGCCGCCTGTCGCTGGCCGTGCCGAATTACCGGCTGGGCTACCGACTCTGGCTGACAAAGTGGCGCCGGACACACAAGGGCGTAAAACCATTCCGGCACAGTTCTGGCAAATTTTTTGTGTCGCTGATTACTCAGCTGCGCTAAAGCTGCAACCATCTCTGGGCGCCGGTCAGTCGCTGATAACTCCGGGTGGGCTATGGCTTGGGCCGAACTGGCTGATAGCGCCGGATGCGCAAGCGCGGCAAAATCCGCTGCAGTTGCAGCAACAGCTCAACAGCCTTGCCGAACAACAGGCACTGTTGCAATCGCAACAGCAGCACGATGTGGCTGAAATCACTCAGCTTGAAGCCGAGCTTGCCAGCGGCACTTTACAACTCAGCGCCAGCCGACAGGCGTCGGCGGAAATTCAGCAGCAGTTACACCAAAGCCAGAATCAACTGCAACAGACCCAATTTCGCCTGGAGCAGCAGCAACAGCAACAGCACGAGCTATCGGCGCAGCGCCAGCAGTTACAACACGACATCAGTCAGTGGCAGCAACAACAGGCAGAGCAACAAGCGCAGCTGGCGCTGTTAGAAGACGAAGCCACCGCGCAACAGGACACGCAGCTGCAGCTGCAACAGCAGCAGGAACAGTTTCAGCTACAACTGCGCCAGCGCCGTGAGCAGGAACAGCAGCTGAACCAGCAGCTCAGCCAGCAGCGGCTGCAACAGGTCAGTCTGGAGCGGCAGTTGGAAGCTGTCCGGCTGCATCTGGCCCGCAGCAGCACGCAGCAACAAAAGCTACGCGAGCGTCTGAGCTTGCTGACCGACCAGCTGGAACTGCTGGATGAACCGGACATCAGCGCGCAGGAAGAGCTGCAGGCACTGATTTTAAGCCGGGATGAGGCTGCAGCAACGAAATTGCAGCTCGAACAACAGCTGCAGCATATCGACGAACAAATTCGCCAGACTGAACAAGGCCAGCACGGTGCGCAGCAACAGCTGGCAGCGCGGCAAAAGCAGATGGAGCATCTGCGCCTCGATGCCGAAGGGTTTCGCGTTCGCGCCAACAACATGCTGGATTTATTGGCCGAGCAGCAGGTGGCATTAAAAGATTTGCTGCCAAGCCTGCCTGCCGATGCGCAGGAACAGGTCTGGCAAAACAATCTGGAAAAAACCACCGAAGCATTAAGCCGGCTCGGGCCTATCAACCTTGCGGCTATTGATGAATTTAATCAGCAAGATGAACGGAAAAAATATCTGGATTTACAACACGATGATTTAACTGCAGCTTTGGAAACGCTGGAGACCGCGATCAAAAAAATCGACCGCGAAACCCGGCAGAAATTTAAAGCTACTTTTGATACGGTGAATGAGGGTTTGCAGACCTTATTTCCGAAAGTGTTTGGCGGCGGCAGTGCTTATCTGGACCTGACCGACGAGGATTTATTAGAGACCGGGGTCAGTATCATGGCGCGACCCCCTGGTAAAAAAAACAGTACTATTCATTTATTATCAGGTGGAGAAAAAGCGCTTACCGCTTTATCATTGGTGTTTTCTATTTTCCGGCTCAACCCGGCGCCCTTTTGTATGCTGGATGAGGTCGATGCTCCGCTGGACGACGCCAATGTCGGGCGTTTCTGTAACTTAGTCCGGGAGATGTCAGAAAGCGTGCAGTTTATTTATATCAGTCACAACAAAATTGCGATGGAGATGGCTGCTCAGTTGATGGGGGTGACGATGCAGGAACCCGGCGTGTCACGAGTGGTTGCAGTAGATGTGGAAGATGCCGTCAAAATGGCACAAGCCTGATAACTAAAAGGTTCAAAAAACAATGGCTGAAGAATTTCGTTATGCGTTGATTGTATTAGGTGTTCTGGCAATGGCTGGTCTGGCATTGCATGGCTGGTGGTCGGCGCGCAAGGCGTCACAACAGGCGCAGAGCAGGTTTATGCCGGAAGAGAAAACTTCAGGCGAAAGCGGTGAGGGTTTTGACGAATACGGCGTCGGTAAAAAACGTAAACTGGCGCCGGGTGAAAAACCACAGCCTAAGCCTGCACCATCAGTAGCCCCACGCAGTGACCGTCTGCGTGAGCCGGCGAAAAAATTCCGTGAAGAACGCGAAAAAGTCCAGCCAGTACATGAAGAGCCGTCTTTGTCATTCAGTGCTGCTGACGACGCTGAGCCAGTGACCGAAACCGCAGCCGCGGACGAAGGCCCAAGCGAAGTGCTGATCCTATACGTGCTGGTGCCGGAAGGGCAGGACATTAACGGCGCTATGTTGTTACCAAGCCTGCTGACGCTGGGCTTTAAATACGGCGAAATGAACATTTTCCACCGTCATCTGGATAATGCCGGTTCTGGTGGCGTGTTATTCAGCCTTGCCAATATGTTTAATCCGGGCACTTTTGATTTAGAAGAAATGGACAGATTACAGACTCGTGGTCTGAGCTTGTTTATGACCCTGCCAGGGCCCGGTGAAGCATTGCAGAACTTTAATCTGATGCACAGCGCTGCCCGTAAACTGGCAGACGAGTTTGGCGGTCAGGTGCTGGATAACACCCGCAGTGTGCTGACAGTGCAAACGACCCGGCATTATGTCGAGAAAATCCGCGAGTTCCAGCGTCAGCAACTGATCCGCGGCTGATTGCCCCGCTTATAAACATTGTGAAAACCGGCCTTGTGCCGGTTTTTTTATATGCAGGGAAGGAGGGTACGGCGAAAATGCAGCAGCAACTTTTCGCCGGTTCACATGCTGCTGTTTTTTCTTTGAGGTGCGTCCGGTTCTTCTGGCGCATTTTACTTCGCACTTGTCAGGCAAATATCACAAAAATGTCACGCTGATATCCGGCAGATCTGTTCCTGCCGGCCATGGTTGTTGCGCAGTAGCTGTTATGCGACTGCAACCAGACGTCTAAATAAAAAAATCAGGAACATAACATGAAAAAAATGCCCTTATGCGGCGCGCTGACCGGCGCGCTTTTTTGTCTTGCAGCGCAGGCTGAACCGGTATGGATCAGCGTAGAACCCAATGTACTACAGGCGCTGCCAGACGTGGCGGTATTGCAGCGTCAGCCTGTCACATTTGGTGACGCAGTGCTGCAAAGTGGTCATCAGCAACCGGTGCTGGTGCAGGTCGATAGCACGGATTTAGCGACGCTGTCGGCTTATATCCATGCCGAGCAACACCGCTGCGGTGGTTACATCGCTTACGACAGCCTGGAGCAGGCCTTACAGGCGCTGACGCAGCCGCTGCTGGCCGCCAGTTTCACCGCGCCGCCGCTGACACAAGGGACTTTGGTTAATAGCCAGCTGCCGCAGTTAAATCAGGCGAATATTGCTCAATTTATCAGTGATTTAAGTCAGTTCACCAACAGATATTACACCACCAATGTCGGGGTGCAGTCAGCGGACTGGATAGCCACGCAGTGGCAAAATCTGAGCAATAGCCATAGCTGGATCAAAGTCAGCCGGATCAGTCATAGCGGTTATCCGCAGCGCTCCGTGTTATTGGAAATCACCGGCAGTGAAAAACCGGATGAAATTGTGGTGTTGGGTGGCCATCTTGATTCCATCAACAGTGGCGGCACCAGCGAAACGACCCGCGCCCCAGGCGCCGATGACGATGCATCCGGTATCGCTACACTCAGTGAAATTATCCGCGTGATGAGCAGTGCGGGCTTAAGACCGAAACGCACTATCCGGTTTTATGGTTATGCTGCGGAAGAAGTAGGACTGCGTGGCAGTAAAGACATCGCCACCGCAGCTGCCAGTTCAGCGCAGAACATTATCGCGGCGATGCAGCTGGATATGACCAACTTTAAGGGCTCAGCCGAAGATATAGTGCTGATGACCGACTACACCAACGCCAATCTGAACGGCTATCTGCAAAAATTAATCAGCACCTACCAGCCGGCGCTGCGCCACAGTACTGACGTGTGCGGTTACGGCTGCTCCGATCACGCCTCCTGGCACAATGCCGGCTTTGCCGCGTCGATGCCGTTTGAAGCGCGTTTTGCCGGTAGCAATAAAAAAATCCATACCAGCAATGACACGCTGGCCAACTCCGACCCGACTGCGTTACATGCGCTGAAATTTGCCCGCTTAGGTTTGTCTTTTGTGCTGGAGCTTGGCAATGCCGTGACCAGCACGCCGGGTGGGACTAGCGGCAGTTTTCCCAATTTGGCCGCAACGACCGGCAACTGGGTATATAAAACCATTGTGGTGCCCACCGGTCAAAGTCAACTGAATGTGGCTATGAGCGGTGGCACTGGCGATGCTGATTTATATCTGCGCTTTGGCAGCAACCCAACGACCAGCAGCTATCAATGCCGACCCTATAAAACCGGCAACAACGAAAGCTGTGTGATCAGTAGTCCCGCCGCCGGCAACTGGATAGTTGGAGTGCGGGCTTACAGCAGCTTTAGCGGCGTCAACGTCAACTGGCAAAGCAACTAAACACAGCACTGAGCTTCCATATTATAAAACTGCTGAGACCCTCAGCAGTTTTCCTTCCTGAGTGGTTATGAGTGGTTAAGTCCAATTGGTTTCTCCGTGATGTCCCCTTTGCTTTGCACTGCTGAGCAATATCGCGGGGCAGGCCGGCTACGCGGCTCAATCAGTGCATTACAAAGCAATAAATGTTACTTACTAACAAGTCTTTAGTTGGGTTTTTTGTTCCTTTAAAAGCTAAAAATCATAAATTTGCAAGTTTATCTGTTAAAAAATGTGCAATTTAAAATTTTTATGGTAAAAAGTAACAACAAGGCTTGGCATGTTTGCGCGTGCTAAACACTTTGTACAGGGAACGCAGGAAAGACCTGGAAGTGCTGATAGCAGTAACGCGGCTGCCGGGTTATATAAATTACAACAAGCACAAATGAGACTTTGACTATGCCGCAATTACACAGCAGTCACCATCAGCAGTACAGAATATCGAAGGCCAGACTGAGCCTGGCTATCTCCGCCGCTTTGTTGGGGCTGAGTCCTTTAGCAATACAAGCCCAAGATGTGGCAAAAAATGACAGCGCTGTCACGAGTAAAGAGAAAGCCAAAACAGCAACGGTCGAAGTGATCGAGATTAAAGGCATTCGTGGCAGTATTATGTCCGCACAGGATTTAAAACGCTTTGCTGATACAGTCAAAGACGTGATCACCGCCACTGATATCGGCGCATTGCCGGATAAATCCGTCACCGAAGCGCTGCAGCGCGTGCCTGGGGTGACGATTGAGCGTTTTGCCTCCTCAGATGACCCGAAACATTATGCCGACGAAGGTACCGGCGTTTTAGTGCGTGGTTTGGACCGGGTGCGCTCCGAAGTCAACGGCCGCAGTGCCTTCAGTGCCAATCCGGCAGGTGGCCTGAGTTATGAAGATTTCCCGGCTGAGTTATTAGGTTCCGTCGAAGTGATCAAAAACCAGACGGCAGATTTAATTTCCGGCGGTATTGCCGGTACTGTCAATCTGGTGACACGTAAGCCGTTTGATTCGGAAAAGCAAATGTTTGCTTTTAGTAGCAAAGCAAACTATGGCGACTACCGCGAAGAAGTCACGCCGTCATTCTCTGCGCTGTTTTCTGATCAATGGCAAACCAACAACGGCCGATTTGGTTTATTAATCGCTGCGTCGACTTCTGAATATAAAACCCGCGGTGACGGTATTGGTTTGGGCAATTTCCATTCCCGCGGCTCGGCATTTATTCCAATCCTTGATCAGTGGGGCGACCTGGTTGATGTTTCGCCAAAATCGCCACTGGATGGTCCGGCATTGCCAGGCCAACCTGCAGGGACAGTGTGGCATGTTCCGGCCGCCATTCACTTAAGCACTGCCGACAATGACCGGGAACGGACCGGCTTTACCGGTTCATTGCAATGGGCAAACGCTGACGACACTGTTGTGGCGACCCTGGAACACATTAATTCCGATGCTTCGCTGGAATGGAATGAGCGGCAAATGGGTCAGGCTGCTCAGGGTTTCAAAAGTTATATGGGCTTCTCGCAAAACTGGCGCAATGACGCTGCGAACGGCCGGCCATTGTTGTTTGAAAACGGCTTTTTAGCATCAGGGACGGCATTAGGGGTCAGTCCGGAGACGCCATTTTTCTACCGCAGCCGCTGGAATTACAACGAGAATACCGTTGACGATACTTCGTTGAATTTAAAAGTGAAAGCGACCGACCGACTGAAGCTTGAATTTGACTATCAACATATTGATTCGGAAAAAATCGTTCATAACAACAGTATGTCTGGTCAGACACGTGGTATGAGTGTGCAGGCGGTCTCGCCATATTTCCTCGATTTGCGCGGTGAGCGGCCAACCGTTGAGTTTTTAAGTAACAATATCCAGACACCGGGCTGGTCGCCACGGCCTGAGTGGAACGGGCCTGTGCCGAATCTGTTTCTCGGTACCGGTATGCAGCAGGAAGAACACAATACAGCCAAAGCGGACAGCCTGCAGGTTGACGCGACTTATGAACTGGATGGTGTATTTAACAGCGTCAGGTTTGGAGCCTATTACAGTGACAAGGATTTAACGGTACGGGATACCGCTTATGAAGGCTGGACCGCCATTGGCACCCCATGGGTGCAGGCGGACCGCAACGCTGCAGCAGCTGTAAACCGTCCAGAATTGTTTGAACGTGTTGATTTTTCAGACTATTACAACGGGCAAGTATTGATTGGCGGCGTCAATAACTTCTTGTTCCCGAAAATGGACATGGTGAAGAACTTTGCCCAGTCATTGTACCAGGGCTGTAAAGAGGGCTGGCATAACGCTACTCTGAGCAAGGCCAATAACGGCGTCTGTACTGGCACTTATGTGCCTTATAGCGACAAACCCGATCGGGTGGAAGGGCCATTTGCTGCGCATAATATCAGTTCGTCGAATGAACAACGCACCGAGTTTTATCTGCGCGGCGATTTTGAAATGCCGGAACGCGATATTCCGGTGAAGGGTAATCTGGGTCTGCGCTTTGTCAGTTATCAGCTGGAATCCACCGGTGCTTTTGTTCAGCCGACCACGGCAAAACGGGGAGACGCAGGAACGTCACTGAACACTGTGATGCAAAAGCCGGAATATAAGCAGTATTACGACCTGGCGTCCGGCAAGTCGGAGCTGAGCACCGTCGATGGTACTGATTACACCACAGTGCTGCCAAGTCTGAACCTGAGTTTTGAACTGAAAGATGATTTGGTGATGCGTGTCGGCGCATCAACGGGCTTGTATTACCCAAGCCTGGTCGATGCGCGGAACATCAGTCTGCTGGATTTAGATTACACCCGTCGTTTAAAAACACCGGGCCAGGACCAGGATGAAACCAACAACCCGGTGGTTGGGCTGGATAACATCGAAGTCACAGCGCTGGCCGGTAACCCGTATCTCGAGCCTGAAGAGTCAATCAATCTGGATTTAACCACTGAGTGGTATTTCGCCCAGGGCGGTTTCGTCAATATTGGCCTGTTCCACAAAAAACTCGATAACATTATCCGCAACCGGCAGTTTGATTTAGACGTCACCTACAATGGCGTGAAATACGACGTCTCGGCCTATGGCCCGGCCAATACCGGCTCTGGCACTATCCGTGGTGCTGAGCTGTCGTATTCCCAGTTCTACGACATGTTACCGGGCTTGTGGCGTGGTTTAGGTTTGCAGTTTAACTACACCTATATTGACCAGAGTGGCCTTGAAGATCCGAATGCAATCTCCAAAGGCACCCTTGGTTTTAAAGAGGATGGCAGCCGGGTCGACGATAACCGCAACACTTTCCGCGTTTTCAGTGGTTTACCGTTACAAGGTTATTCCGATCAAAACCTGAACATTGTTGGGATGTATGAACTGGAAGATATTTCCTTCCGCTTAGCTTACACCTGGCGTTCAGAGTATTTGTTGACCCTGCGTGAGTCGGAAGAATATGTGCCGGCTTATGCCAAGGCTTCCGGCATGCTGGACGCCAGCTTCTACTACAGCATCAATGAGAACTGGAAAGTCGGTATTGAAGGCAGCAATTTGCTCAATACCGAAACCAAAACTGAGTATCAGATGAACCAGGCCGGTGACCGGACTCAGGCGCTCAGTTTCACCACAGACCGGCGTTATGCATTAAGCGTACGCGCTGTGTTCTGATGTAAGAGCCACAGCGGACGGCCCCGGTTTGCGCCGGGGCTGTTTTTTTCGCCAGACAACACTGCACCGGCCTGTTCTTCGAGTGCTGGACCTTGCAAGCCGCCGGACAAATCCCCATGCTATAGCCCATCTATGATTGACCACAGAGCCTGGCCCGATGTCCGATTTGCAAACCCGCATTGCTACCCTGCGTCAAACGCTGAACCAGCATAGTTACCAATATTATGTGCTGGATAACCCCAGCATTCCGGATGCGGATTATGACGCTTTGTACCGCGAGTTGCAGGCAATTGAAGCGCAGCATCCTGAATTGATTACCGCCGATTCGCCGACGCAGCGGGTTGGGGCGGCGCCTCTGGATAAATTTGGTCAGGTCAGTCATCAAATTCCGATGTTGTCGTTGGATAACGCTTTTGAAGCGGCGGACTTTCAGGCGTTTTATCAGCGCATGGCCGATCGTCTTGATCAACAAATTGAATTTAGCTTTTGCGCCGAACCCAAACTCGATGGCCTGGCGGTCAGTATCCGTTATGAAAACGGGCTGCTGGTACAGGCGGCGACGCGTGGCGACGGTTTTACCGGTGAAGACATTACCAGCAATATCAAAACCATCCGGGCTATTCCGCTGAAGCTCCAGGGTGAGTATCCAGCGGTGTTGGAAGTGCGCGGCGAAGTTTTTATGCCGCTGGCTGGTTTTGACACCATGAATGAAAAAGCCAGAGCCAGTGGCGATAAAGTCTTTGCCAATCCGCGTAATGCCGCTGCCGGCAGCTTACGCCAGCTCGACCCGCGGATCACCGCCAGTCGCCCTTTAAGTTTTTATGCCTATGCGGTGGGTGCTGTGACAGATCCCTCTGCGTTATTGGACAGTAAAAGCCACTATGCGCGGCTGCAGCAATTAAAAAGCTGGGGCTTGCCGGTGTGCCCGGAGATCCGCTTGGTGACTGGCGCAGCCGCCGCCCTTGCTTATCACACCGATATTCTGGCGCGCCGCGCCGCGCTGGCGTATGAAATCGACGGCGTGGTGCTCAAAGTCGACGATTTATTGCAGCAACAGAATCTGGGTTTTGTCTCACGCGCGCCGCGCTGGGCTATTGCTTTTAAATTCCCGGCGCAGGAAAAAACCACCCGCTTACTCGATGTCGAGTTTCAGGTCGGCCGCACCGGCTCGGTCACACCAGTGGCGCGGCTGGAGCCGGTCAGTGTTGGTGGCGTGACAGTGTCCAATGCCACTTTGCACAATCAGGATGAAATAAATCGCCTGGGCATCAAAATCGGCGACAGTGTGATTATCCGCCGCGCTGGCGATGTGATCCCGCAAGTGGTCGCAGTGGTGCTGGCCGAGCGGCCAGCAGATGCCCGCGATATTTTATTTCCCACTGAGTGCCCGGTTTGTGGCAGTGCCACGGAGCGTGTTGAAGGCGAAGCCGTGACGCGTTGTAGCGGTGGGTTGTTCTGCGGGGCGCAGCGTAAAGAAGCGCTGAAGCATTTTGTCGCCCGCAAGGCGATGGATATTGAAGGATTAGGCGACAAGCTGATTGAACAGTTAGTTGATGAACAGCTGGTGCAAAGCCCGGTCGATATCTACAAGCTGGATATGCCAGCGCTGGTTGGTCTGGAGCGGATGGGGGAGAAGTCCGCGTTGAAATTACTGGCAGCCATCGAACAATCTAAACACAGTACTTTGCCGCGTTTTATTTATGCGCTTGGCATCCGCGAAGTCGGCGAGGCCACTGCACTGAACCTGGCGCAGCATTTTCGCAGTCTGGACGCTTTGCGCGCAGCGTCGCTCGAGCAGTTACTGGCGGTTGCCGATGTTGGTGCTGTCGTTGCCGGCCAAATTCTGCATTTCCTCGCCGAGCCGCATAATCAGGCGGTCATCGATGGTTTGATTGCCGTGGGCGTACAGTGGCCGGATATTGCCGAAAAAGCCCAGACGGCCCAGCCGTTGGCAGGACAAACAATGGTGCTGACCGGTACTTTAATTGCGATGGGCCGCGACGAAGCCAAAGATAAGCTGCAGCAACTGGGTGCCAAAGTGGCGGGGTCTGTGTCGGCGAAAACCAGCGCGGTGATTGCCGGTGATAACGCTGGCTCAAAGCTGGCTAAAGCCGAAGAGCTGGGCGTGGCGGTCTGGACCGAACAACAGATGCTGGATTTGTTCAAAGAGCACGGGCTTAGCTGATGAAGCAATATCCGAAGCTCCCGCTGCTGGACCAGGATGGCCTGCACCGGATCCCACTGCGCTTTTATGCACTGTTGGTGTTACTGCTTAGGCCTTATCTGTGCTGGATAGTCACTTTGGTGATGCCGGAAGCAGAGCGCAAAGCCGTGCTGAGTTTTTTTTATCCGCTTAGTGATGATTTTATCCGTGCTGTGCTGATTGCCATTCCGGCTTTGCTGGTGCTCGCTGCTGTCAGTCAGCGCGTGCCTTATGACAAAAAATTACGGCGCGGCCGGGCCAAAACATTCTGGTTTGGTCTATGGCGGCAAAGCCGCTGGTTATTACTTGGCGTCGCAGCTGTTGATCTTTATTGGACTATCAGCCACTTGCCGCCTTATGTGGCGTTGCGGGCACCAGGATTATTGTTTGTGGTGGCGGCTTTGGCGCTGAGTTGTTTGTATCTGCTGCGCAGTCAGCAACTCAGGCTGGTATTCAGTGAATGGCCGGAGGATAAAAAGGCCTGAGTGTCGCTACCTTAGCACGACAGCATTGGCGCGAACGCCTCAGACTGCCAGCTGTTTTTGTTTTAGCTGATCAAAACGGCGCTGTTGCTCCGGATTGAGTTTGCCCAGTTCAATCGCGCGTAAACAAGCTTGTTGCAGGCGGCTGCGTTTCACCGGGTCCATAGCGCCGGTCGGCGCAGTCAGCATACTTTGCAATAAGTTCAGCGCGATACCGGCGTTACGCGGTAACAAACGGAAGGCGTGTTCAAAAGCACCAAGGGCAGCTTGCCAGTTACCATGTTGATAATGCATAACGGCGATGTTATTGAGCTCGCGTGGCGCTGTGGTCAGTTCAGCGCGTTCTTGTTGCTCTTGCAGCAGATACGTTTGCAGATAAGGATCGGCGTTTTGGCTTTGACAGAATTCACCGATTTTCTCAAACCAGCGTTTAGAGGCCTGCGTCAGGCCCACTTCGTGTAAGGCTTTAGCACGGTCCAATGCATCTTCCAGGCTGGTGATATTCAGCGGCACTTCGTCCATCGTTTCGAGAATCTTCAGCGCTTTGTCTTTTTGGTCTTTCAGGTAATGCAAACGGGCCTGCAACACGGTTTGTTGCTCGTGTGTGTCCGATTGCGGGAAATTACTGCGCAGCTGATTCAGCGCTTCAGTCGCTTGTTTACTGAGCTTGTTGGTTTCGCCGTCTTCATCCATCGACACGGCAAAATCGATGCAGGCGCGCGCCATATTCAAATACAGATCCGGTTGTTCATACATCGAATGGCGGGCAAATTTCAGCAAATCACGGGCTGATTTGTACTGGCGTTCATAGTCGTGATTGAGTCGCGACAATTGCTGTAATTTTTGTTGGCGGAACAAATTCCGCGGCGCCAGCTCCACTGCCTGTTCCAGGTGAATTTGTGCCTGATCAAAACTGTGATTGCGAAACTCCAGTTCAGACTGAAACTCCAGCGCCACCAGCTTGGTATCCGTTTTGGCAGACATCCGCTCCAGCATCATGCCAACGGCATCAAAATCTTCACAGGCAAACAAGGCGCGCACCAGACCAATTTGCGCCCAGCCAAACGGCTGCACGGCCTGTACTGACTGATAAAACTGGGCGGCATCGCGAAAACGGCCGGATTGTAATAACAAATCACCTTTAAACTTCAGCAGTGTCGGGATCAATTTGGTGGACGGTGGGCTTGCCAGCAATAGGTCTAGCTCCTGCAGCGCTTTTTCTGGTCTGTTGGTGTCGAGATACTGATGCAGCGGCCGCAAATCCTGTTTGCGTTTCAGCACCCGCTCAATGCGGCTCTGTAAATCACCTATGGTGTAGGGTTTGGCTAAAAACTCGTCCGGTTGCAACTCAATCACCGAATGGACTAACGACGGATCGGTTTCGGCGCTGATAAAAATAAAACCGGTGTTATGGCTTTGCAGTTTGCGGGTTTTCAGTTCTTCATACAGCTGAAAACCATCTTTCCCCTGCTGCAGATTAAAAGACAAAATAATCAAATCAAATTGTTGTTGCTGGCATAATTGCAAAGCAGTACTGGCGCGATCAGTCAGCTGTACACTGCTGTAGCCCAGTTTTTCCAGCGCGAATTTCAGATAGTTTTGCGCCAAAGCCTGCTCATCGATCACCAGGATACGGATATCCCGGCTAAATGCCTGTTCCATCAATGCCCGTCTGTTTGTCACTGCAATTAAGCTGCTGAATCTGCCTACTATAGCAGGCGCTGAAATCGCAACAATACAAATCACAGCTTTAGGCGCAGCTTTTACAGAGTGTTTACAGTCGGTTACAGCAGCAGGGGATGGCTTTCTTTAGTCTGGTCGTCATCGTCAATCTATGGAGAACCTTTGATGTCCCCGAATCGTTTTATCCCTGTGGCTGTTTGTTCATTGCTGGCACTGGCTGGTTGTGACAATGAATTTAAACTCGGCGATAACGCTGATGTGATTAGCTACAACTTTCAGCAAGGCGCACAAAACTGGACTGCCGGGTTCAGTGATTATCCTACTAATGATGCGGCCATTTATGAGCTCGATAGCGGTATCCGCAATTTACCTACCGGCTTTCAGGGCAGTGGTTACATGCTCAGTGGCCATAACCGCAGTGACGACCTTTTTATGTTTTTAAAGCGGAAAATCAGCGGTTTATCACCATCCAGCAAATACAAAGCCCAGCTGAAAGTGACTTTCCTCAGTAATGCTGGTGCCGGGTGTATGGGGATTGGTGGTGCACCAGGTGAAGCGGTCTGGCTGAAATTCGGTTATGCCGACAAAGAACCTAAACAAGAAGGTTTCACGCTAAATGTGCCCAAAGGTGAGCAATCGCTGGACGGGACTCAGGCCAAAGTGCAGGGCGACGTTGCAGTGGCCGACGGCAAATGTGATGGCTCGGTGTACAAAGCCAAAACGTTGAAAAACGCCGAAAAAACACTGGATATCACTACGGCTGCAGATGGTTCGGTCTGGTTATTTGTTGGCACAGATTCAGGTTTTGAAGGCAAAACTACGTTGTATTACCAGAATATTGAGGTGCGTTTTACCCCGAAATAACCGTTTGATGTGGTGCTTTTGCCCGGTAGTTAGTCACGCTGCCGGGCTTTTTTATGGGCGAATGGGACTGGAGCGGGTGAGACGTAGTATCGCCTGGACAGGTTTTAACATCAATACGAGAAAATATGGTGGATGGTACTGGGATCGAACCAGTGACCCTCGCCTTGTAAGGGCGATGCTCTCCCAGCTGAGCTAACCATCCCGGGAATATCACACGACAACGTTATGGTGGATGCTACTGGGATCGAACCAGTGACCCTCGCCTTGTAAGGGCGATGCTCTCCCAGCTGAGCTAAGCATCCTTCCTAACGTTCGGCGGTCATTATAGGGACCGGGCTTTTTGTGTCAATAATATTTTTAGATATTACAGCCGGATGCTGCAAAAGTAGTCGTTTTTGTTGGCGTTGCTGACGCCTTGTCCAAAAGTTGCCGATGAAATCGCCATTGCTATATCGCTGCGACTAAGCGGCCAAACGAGCGGCAGAATGGCAGACAAAACACTGCCACATTGCTACAATAGCGCCCATTTTTCGACAGACCTTCTGGAAGCCTTATGTCTACTGTGACCCGTTTTGCCCCAAGTCCTACCGGTTACCTGCATGTCGGCGGTGCCCGTACTGCGTTGTACAGCTGGCTTTATGCCAAAAAAACCGGTGGTAAGTTCATTCTGCGCATTGAAGATACCGATCTGGAACGCTCCACTCAGGCGTCCGTCGATGCCATTATGGACGGCATGAACTGGTTAGAGCTGGACTGGGATGACGGCCCGTATTATCAGACCAAACGTTTTGATCTGTATAAAGAAGTGGTGGCGCAGCTGCTGGCCGAAGGCAAAGCATACAAATGCTTCTGCACACCGGAAGAAGTAGACGCGATGCGCGAAGCGCAAATGGCTGCTGGTGAAAAACCGAAATACAACGGCATGTGGCGTGACCGCACCGATCATCCGACTGACAAACCTTATTGCATTCGCTTTAAAAACCCGCTGGATGGTGTCGTTGTTATTGACGATATGATCAAAGGCCGCATCGAAGTCGCGAACGCAGAGCTTGATGATTTAGTCATTGCCCGCAGCGACGGCACCCCGACTTATAACCTGACCGTCGTCGTCGACGACTGGAAAATGGGCGTCACTCACGTCATTCGTGGCGACGACCATGTCAACAACACGCCGCGCCAGATGAATATCCTGGCCGCATTAGGCGCGACTTTACCGAAATACGCGCACGTGCCGATGATTCTGGGTGATGATGGCAAACGTCTGTCCAAGCGCCATGGCGCTGTTGGCGTGATGCAATACCGCGACTACGGTTTCCTGCCGGAAGCGCTGCTGAACTATCTGGTCCGCCTTGGCTGGTCACATGGCGACCAGGAGATTTTCAGCCGCGATGAGCTGGTGGAACTGTTTGATTTATCTGCCTGTAACCGCGCACCTTCGGCTTTTAATACCGAAAAACTGCTGTGGTTAAACCAGCACTATATCCGCACTTCACCGGTCGCCCATGTCGCCAAGCACCTGCAATGGCATGTCGAAGACCAGAAGCTGGATATCAGCAATGGCCCAAGCCTGGAACAGTTGATTGCGGTGCAAGGTGAGCGGGTGAAAACGCTGAAAGAAATGATCGAGGTCAGCCGTTATTTCTATGAAGATTTTAGCGCTTTTGAAGAAAACGCGGCGAAAAAGCATTTACGTCCGGTTGCCGCAGAGCCGTTAAAGGCCGTGCAGGCGCATTTAGCCGCGTTGACGGAGTGGACTGCTGAAACTGTGCATGCAGCAATCAACAGTGCTGCAGAAAGCCTGGGCCTTGGTATGGGCAAAGTCGGCATGCCACTGCGGGTTGCAGTCACCGGTGGTGGCAATTCGCCGTCGCTGGATGTGACCTTAGCGCTGATTGGCAAAGCGCGTTGTCTGGCGCGCATCGATCTGGCGCTGGCCTTTATCGCCGAGCGTGGCGAAGCGGCCTGAACCTGACTGGTTCGGTCCGGACAAAGCCAGTCAAAGACTGGCTTTGTTATTTAGGCATCGTGAGTTTTGGCAGCCGTGCTGCCGCAAGTTTTTAAAAGAGTATGTTGTGAACAAGTTTTTATCTTTGATGATTTTGACGCTGAGTATTTATGTTTCGTCCGCGGTCGCTGCAGGCAACGAGGCGGAATTTGGCAATAACGTGCAGGCGATCCCGATGGGGCAATCAGCACTGCCACAGGAAAAACTGCGCTCTGGCCAGACTTATCAGCAATTAAAGGAAAATGCCTTTTCGACTGATGCGGCGCTTGGCGGCGACAAAGTGCAGGCAATAGATCCAGACAAAGTCTGGGGCGGCGATATTGAGCTGGGCCTGGTGCTCAGCAGCGGCAATACTCAATCAACGGCTATTCGGACTAACGCCGAATTGATGCACGAACTGACTGATTTTCGGAACAAGTACCTCATTCAGACGCTGATCCAACGCAACAGTCAGTTTGATGAAGCCACCGGCGAAAAAACGCGTTATACCACGGCGCAACGGGTGAATCTGGTTGGCCAGAGTAACTACAAGTTCTATCAGAGCGAACACAGTATCTTCGGCCGGGCGGCTTATTTAAATGACCGCTTTGGTGCTTTTGAAGAGCAGGGCTCTTTGGCCGCCGGTTACGCGATGCGGGCGTATCAAAGTGGTGATGATTACCTGGATTTGGAAACCGGCCCAGGTATCGCGTACCAGCAAACCAGTGATAAAAATACCAGCAGCGGTATGATCTGGTGGGTTGCGGCCAACCTTGATTATCACTTAACCGCCAGCAACAGTTTCCGCCAGGCGTTGGAATGGTCAGTGTCACTCGACGGTAAAAACTCCAGCTGGCAAAGCCGCTCCAGCCTGACGTCGCAGGTCAATGGCCGGCTGTCGATGCGGCTGAATTTCACCGTCAAATACGATTCTAACCCGGGCCAGTTCCGCCAGAAAACCGACACTGAAACGTCGGCAACCCTGGTGTATTCGTTCTGATGCGTGCTGTTGTTCTCGCCGTTGGACTGTGCTTAAGTGCCGGCGTTGCTGCCAACGAGGCTTATCATTGGTTATTGCCGGATGCCTACAAGCAGCAAGCGACCGATTCGCTGCTGAGTATCAACTTTAGAAATCCGCAGCAGGTGCTGCTGAACTTAAGTTTCCACGTTGACGACGAGTGGCGCGACGTGCCGGCAGAAACGATGCGCGATGAATTTATCGATGGTTTATTGGCTGTGCCTGGTGTTAAATCCGGCCGGCGTTTTGTGCTGAAACTACCGGCGCAGCAGCTGGGAAAACGCCAAATTCCGCCACGCGATTGGTATTGCCAGGACTGGCAGGGGCCAGGTCTTTCCAAAGGCAGCAAGCAGATTGGCCGGATTTGTGTATTTGCCGACAAGGCGCTGCGGGTGATGGTGAGCCTGAACAGTCCAAAATCGCAGGCCAAAGCGGCTGCTGAAGATTATCAGGCGGCGCTCTCGGGGTTAAGTCTGGATTGGGATGCGCTGGTGGCGCTGCGCGATAGTCAGCCATAGTCAGTTGAACATAAAAAAACCGCCGATGGCGGTTTTTTTAGCTCTATATGCCAGATACCAAAATGACTAGTGCAGCACCCGCGCTTTGAGCGTGCCTGGAATGGCTTTCAGTTCATTCAACGCCAGTTCCTGGTCGTCACTGTCGATATCAATCACCACATAACCAATTTCTGCGTTAGTTTGCAGATATTGGCCAGAAATGTTGATGCCATGACGGGCAAAAGCTTCGTTGATTTTGGTCAGCATACCCGGCTGGTTTTTGTGGATGTGCAGCAATCGTGAGCGGCCTTTGTGCTCTGGCAGAGACACTTCCGGGAAATTCACTGCAGACAAGGTTGAGCCGTTGTCAGAGTATTTCACCAGTTTACCGGCGACTTCATAGCCGATATTTTCTTGCGCTTCCTGAGTGGAACCACCGATATGCGGTGTCAGGATCACGTTGTCAAAAGCACGCAGTGGTGAGACAAATTCTTCGTCGTTGCCGGTTGGTTCCACCGGGAACACGTCAATAGCAGCGCCGGCCAGTTTTTTGCTGGCAAGAGCTGCGGCTAAGGCGTCGATGTCGACCACAGTACCGCGAGAGGCGTTAATCAGGATAGAACCGGCCTTCATCAGGTCGAGTTCTGCCTCACCAATCATGTTTTTGGTTTGTGGCGTTTCCGGCACGTGTAAAGTCACCACGTCGGAAGTTTTCAGCAAGGTTGAGAAGTCAACTTGTGTGGCATTGCCCAACACCAGCTTGTCTTCAATATCGTAAAACTGCACACGCATACCGATATTTTCCGCCATGATCGATAACTGCGTACCGATATGGCCATAACCGATGATCCCCAGCGTTTTACCGCGGGCTTCAAACGACTGATTGGCAGTTTTTTGCCATTCACCCCGATGCGCGGCGGCGTTACGCTGCGGAATGCCGCGTAACAACATGATGATTTCACCCAGCACCAGTTCTGCGACCGAGCGGGTATTGGAGAACGGCGCGTTAAACACCGGAATAGCCCGGCGCAGCGCCGCGTCTAAATCCACCTGGTTGGTACCAATA
The DNA here is from genome assembly GCF_964031785.1 of Rheinheimera texasensis. GTDB lineage: Bacteria > Pseudomonadota > Gammaproteobacteria > Enterobacterales > Alteromonadaceae > Pararheinheimera > Pararheinheimera texasensis_A. The sequence goes on along the minus strand of NZ_CAXIRE010000015.1, from coordinate 61,575 downwards.
CAGAAACAACCAATAGCCGCCAGCTTTTGTGCTTCTGCCAGCACGGCGTCTGTCAGCTGAGTACGGGAACGGATGCCGATAAAATGTACGTCGCGGATTTTTTCAATCAGTTCCGCTTCGTCCAATGAGGTTTTTAAATATTCAATATTGCTGTAACCCTGATTTTTAAAGGTTTGCACAGCACTTTGGTGTAAGCCTTCCAGCAACAGGATTTTGATCTTGTCTTTGGGTAACGAGTACTTTTCCATTTTCACTTCTCTTAATGTTGCAAAATTCTGGCTCGGGCTTTGGTTGTATTATTTTTTTCTTATTATTTGATCACGCGGGTGCCATCCGGGCCACCGACCAGCACCACATCTGCAGCGCGGGCGGCAAACAGGCCGTTACAGACCACGCCGGTGATTTGATTAATTTGTTGTTCGAGCGCCAGCGCGTCGATGATCTTTAAGTCATGCACGTCGAGAATGATATTGCCGTTGTCGGTTACCACAGCTTCACGCCAGACCGGGCGGCCACCGAGTTTTTGCAGTTCACGCGCCACATAGTTACGCGCCATCGGGATGACTTCAACCGGCAACGGGAACTTACCCAGCACTGCGACTTCTTTGCTGGCGTCGACAATACAGACGAATTTGTCGGCAACGGCGGCAACGATTTTCTCGCGGGTTAAGGCGGCGCCACCGCCTTTAATCATATGACGGCTTGGATTGATTTCATCGGCGCCATCGACATAGACGCTGAAGCTGTCGATGTCATTGAGGTCAAACACCTGAATGCCCAGCGCCTGCATTTTTTCAGTGCTGGCGATGGAGCTGGAGACTGCGCCTTTGATTTCAGTTTTGATACTGGCTAAGGCGTCGATAAAATGATTGACGGTAGAGCCGGTGCCAACACCCACAATACTGTGGCGGGGGACAAATACCAGTGCAGCCCAGGCGGCGCGTTTTTTCATTTCATCTTGAGTGATTGGGGTAGACATCAGACTGCTCTTTCACGTTTAGCCATACAGACGGATATTATATCGAAAGCGCGGGTCGGCAAAAGGCCAATTTTAGTTTGTGCTGATAAATTCAGTGAATAGTCGATATTTGCAGGCGCGCGGGGACCGGCAAAACAAAAACGCCGCAACAAGTGCGGCGTTTTGTGTCCATCAATCCGGATTAACCGGCGGCTTGTTGCCGGCGCTGCCGGAAATCGTTGAGCAAGGAAAAAACGACATAAACGCCAATCACCGGCACTAAGCCGTACAGGATGTAATTTGTAAGCTGTGGCAGATAATCGAGTTTCAGCGTCAGCGCCACCAGATACCAGGTGTAAGCGACATAAGCGGCCAGGAACAAGGCACCTTCAATGCGGTTTAAAATAGCGCCGGCGAAGAAGAATGGAACACATAACAGCGCAACTGCCAGCATCACCGGGATATCCAGTTGCGACATTTGCTCGCCGGCCACCAGTGGGATAGGCGACACCAGACCTGACAGCCCGAGTACACACAGAATATTAAAGATGTTACTGCCAACTACGTTACCGACCGCGATATCACGTTCACCGCGGATGGTAGCGACTATTGACGTCACCACTTCAGGTAAAGAAGTACCGGCTGCAACAATCGTCAGGCCAATCACCGCCTCGTTGACGCCCCATGCCGTAGCCAGAGCAATGGCACTTTCGACCAGCCAGCGTGCGCCTAACACCAGTAACGCCAGACCGCCAACGACAAACAACAGGTTTTGCCACATCGGATGTGGTTCTTTTAGCATGGCTTCAACTTCATCGTCGCCGCCTTCCACACCTTGCGCTTTGCCTTGTTTAAACAGGAAAAAGGTGTAGGCCAGCAAACCGGCGAATAAAATGCCGCATTCAATTTTATCCAGTTGCAGGTCACGCACCATCCACATCACCAATAAAGACACACCAACCATAATCGGTACGTCCTGACGGATCAGTTGTTTTGAAATCACCAGCGGCATAATCAGCGCGGCGACCCCTAGAATAAACAGCACGTTAAAAATGTTACTGCCGACGACGTTGGCGATCGCCAGTTCGGCCTGACCGGCATAAGCAGCTTTGACACTGACCGCCAGTTCCGGCGCGCTGGTACCAAAAGCGACCACAGTTAAACCAATCACCAGGCTCGGCACACCAAAAGCACCGGCGAGCCGGGCGGCCCCTTTGACCAGCAGGTCAGCGCCTGCCACCAACAAAATCAGGCCAAGGCCCAGCAATAACCACGTCATCATGTCGTATCTACCTGTTTGAAATGTTTAGAAACAAATGCGACCAGCCTACTGGGATAGGCGTTGAAACTCAATCAAGATTAACCTGAGCATGCCACAGCTTTGGGCGAAGTTTGCCAGCACTAAGCCGGCAGCTGTAACGAAAACGGCACCCGCAGGTGCCGTTTGAAACTTCGTTGGATCTGTCTGCTGTTATTTCGCCAGCGTCAGTTTAAATCCGCTTAAAGAGTTTTGCTCTTTTTCAGCAACTAACAGGTAGTTGCTGCCGCTGGCAAGCTTGGTCAGCTCGGTTTGAGCCAGCAAAATTTTGTTGTTGTTATTGTCCTTGTGCACGACATACATCGTAAATTCGCCGGCCGGCAAAGTGACGCTGGTTTGCGAGGCATAGTTCAGCGTCGTGACGTAATAGGGCGTGTTTTCCATGGTGTAGCCCGGTTTAACAAAATACAGACTGACCTGGTCATAGTCCGGGATGGTATTGACCGCATTAAATACAAAGTCATACACCTGTGGTGTTTTCGAGTCTGTCACCGTGATAGCGGCGGCTTTGGCGTTGGCATCCAGATAAAACACCACAGATTTCACTGCGCCCTGACTTAACGTCATCAGGCCGTTGCGCATCACTAAAGCGCCTTTGTCATCGGTCAGACTGACGCGATAATCACCGGCCACCACTTCGGTATAGGCACTTAAAGTGTCAATCGGCAGTTTGGCGATAGCAGGCGTCGCGGTTAAATCACCCAGGAATACACTGCCGGTGCCGGTGTCATTGATTGAGTTATAAATGCGGAACTGAGCGTTGCTGGTGATATCTTCCAGCGTGGTCACTGTGGTGGTGTTACCGACTAAATCAATCGCCAGTTTATTGCCGGCCGAAGGACCGGTCGCGCTACGCAACACCAGCAGATATTCGGTTTCATAACTTAAGGTCACAGCATCAGATTTAAACAACACTGTTTTGTCGCCGCCTTTGGTGACGTAAAAAATGTAGCTGCCGGTGGCGTAAGTCTGGAATTGCGTCAGGCCTTTATAGCTGGCGCTATTGACCAGCTTGGCATCAGAAAAGGCCTGATCGTCTTCTGAAATGTAAAGGTCGTAGCTGTTGCTGTTGTTGACCAAATCCAGCATGGCGACTTTGAACTGGTCGTCCAGGGTGTCATCGCGGCTGAATTTAAAACTCAGCAGTTCCGGGCTGTTAAAATCGCCGAGCATAGCTAAAAAGGTTTTTTCGCCATCGGCCAAAGTCACTTTGTCAGTACGTACTGTGGCGGTTTCGCCGCTGGCTGGCGTCCAGTTCAGTTCTAAATCATAACTGCCGCCTTCCATTGTCACCAGACTGGTGGAGTCGGCGAAGACCGCGGAACCTATGCTGATTTCATCGTCATCGGCTTCTATCAGCTGCAAAGTGGTGCTGGCGCTGTTGGCAGAGCCGTTATAAAACTGGATATAAGAATCCGGGTAAGTATCAGAACCACTATCGTCTGAACTGCCGCCGCAAGCGGTCAAAGTTAGGCTGCTGATGGCCAGCGCCAGGATACGGAATGTCGACATAACTGCTCTCTATTGACAGGAAAACCTGGGTTGAAACGCGCCAATAGGAGCAGATTTTTAAAGTTAAGTTTCTGATTTTACCGAGCTTTACCGCCCTTAATTTAAGTTTACATAACCAGTCATCAGCTTAATTTTCGATGACACTTTCCTCGTGTTGCTGCAGCGCCCACAGCGCGGCATAGCGGCCTTGTTGCGCCAGCAATTCAGCATGGCTGCCGCTTTCCACCAGTTGGCCTTGTTCCAGCACCAGAATGCGGTCGCAATCGACGACCGTCGATAAACGATGGGCAATCACCAGCGCGGTATGTTCACGTGCGGCGGCGCGGATCGCAGCCATCACGGCCTGTTCACTGTGACTGTCGAGGGCGGAAGTGGCTTCATCAAAAATCAACACCGGGCTGCGTTTGAGCAAAGCCCGTGCGATGGCAATGCGTTGTTTTTCGCCGCCTGACACTTTTAAGCCGCGCTCGCCAACCAAAGTGGCATCGCCCTCTGGCAACTGATTGATAAAATCGCGCAAATGCGCGGCGTCAATTACGGCATCGATGTCGGCATCTGTTGCCTCCGGCCGGCCATAAGCGATGTTGGCGCGGATGCTTTGATTAAACAGCACTGTGTCTTGCGGCACTATCGCGATATTGCGACGCAGACTATCGAGTGTGACGCGGCGGATATCCTGACCGTCCAGCAGGATTTCACCAGTCTGTAAGTCATAGAAACGATATAACAGCCGGGCTAAGGTACTTTTACCGGCGCCGGAGCTGCCAACAATCGCCACGCGCTGGCCGGGTTCAATGCTAAAACTCAGGCCGTTCAGAATGGGCCGCTGCGGCTGATAGGCAAAACCCACCTGACGAAATTCAACCCGGGCCTGCTGCAGTTGCAATGCCGTCGCGCCAGGCTCATCGGCAATGGCCGGCGCCCGTTTTAGTAAGCCGAGCATATTCTCAAGGTCTGTTAAGGCGCGGCGAATTTCCCGGTAGACAAACCCAAGGAAATTCAATGGCATAAACAGTTGCAGCATATAAGCGTTGACCATCGCCAGATCACCCAGCGTCAGCGCTTTACCCGCTACGCCTTGCGCGGCCAGCAGCATCATCAGCGTCATGGCTAAAGCGATGATCAGCGCTTGGCCGGAGTTTAAGAAAAACAACGACATACGGTTTTGCAGCCGGGCCTTTTCCCAGGCGGCCAGCGACTGGTCATAACGGCTGGCTTCATGTTGTTCGTTATTAAAGTATTTGACGGTTTCGTAGTTCAGCAGGCTGTCGACCGCCTGGGTATTGGTGCTGGAATCGGCCTGATTAGCGGCGCGGATAAATTGATTACGCCACTCGGTGACCCGTACCGTGAACAGGATATAAATTGCCACGGCGACGGCCGTGATCACCGCATACCAGACCGAAAACAGGTTCCAGAAAATCAGCGCCACCAGCACAATTTCCAGCACCGTCGGCACTATGTTAAACATCAGAAACCGCATCAGAAATGACAGGCCATTGGTGCCGCGTTCAATATCGCGGCTGATGCCGCCTGTCTGCCGGTCCAGATGAAAACTCAGTTCCAGCTGATGCAGATGCTGAAACACCCGTAACCCAAGCTGGCGCATGGCGTGTTCGGTGACGCGGCCAAACAAGGCATCACGTACTTCGCCAAATAACACCGAGCCAAAACGCAGCAGGCCGTAGCCTAAAATCAGCCAGAACGGCAGCAGTGCAGCATTGTTGAGGCTCGGGTCCAGCGCATCAATAATCAGTTTCAGACCATAAGGCAGCGCCAGCGTGGCTGCTTTGGCGGCGATCAACGCCAGAATGGCGCCTGTGACATGCCATGGAAAAGCGGCGAAATAAGGCCGCATATAACGAATCGTTTCGCTGAGGCTGGCCGCTTCGGGGCGGCGACTGGGTTCAGGTTGTTTGGCAGTAGAGCGCATGCCGCGCATAACAAGTCCTTCAGAAAGCAGGCAAACAGATAAGCTATTGTGCCTGTTTTTTTCGACCGCTGAAAAACAAAATCCCGGCTTTTGCCGGGATTTTCAGGGAATATCGCTGTTGCCGTATCAATCGGCATAAGTGCATAAATAGGCGGTGTCTTGGCTGACTTGAAGCTGGAATTTCTGCCCGGCGGCGACGGCGAAGGATTGACCGCGCTGAAAGGTTTGCCATTGGCTTTCGCCCGGTAACAACACGGTCAGCGCACCGCTGACAATGGTCAGCACTTCATGCTGACTGGTGCCAAATTCATATTCACCCGGCGCCATCACGCCAACAGTCGCTGGCAATTGTTCGCCGGCAAAAGCGATGGACGTCACTTTGCCATCAAAATACTGATTTACTTTAAACATAGAACCCTCTGCTACTGTCGTTTTACCGCAGTAAACCTGAAAAGCCGCTGCTTGAAAAGAGAAATATAGAAGTTTAGATGGCTGAAATATTTCAGTCCTTAGTACAGATTGGGATTCCGGCAGTTTTTCATGGAAAACTGCCGGAAAAACTGCCTCGTAGCGGTGAAGTCGGTGGGCTACTACGTTATGCTGACGCAAAAGGAATGGTTGTGTTTACTCCGGAGTTTTGATGACTTTTCGCAATGTGCAGTTACTTGGCAATTATCTGGATTTGCTGCTGGATATGTTGTGTGTCGTCGACGATACCGGCCGTTTTGTCTATGTCAGCGCCAGTGCGGAACAAATCCTGGGGTATATGCCGGCAGAGCTGATAGGTCAGCGCATGCAGGATTATATCTGGCCTGATGATGTCGCCGACACACTGGCCAAAGCCAAAGCGGTGATGCAGGGGCACAGTCTGGTGCATTTCGAAAACCGCTACCGGCATAAACAGGGCCATGCAGTGTATTTGTCCTGGTCGGCAAAGCGCTCTGAGCAAGAGCGGGTGAGGGTTGGCGTCGCCCGTGATGTCAGTGCGGTCCGACTGGTGCAAGCGCGACAGAAGCTGTTGTATGCCATTGCTGAGGCGACCCATCAAACCGAAGATTTACCCGCCTTATACCAACAGATCGCCGGCTTATTGAGCCCGTTGTTACCGCTGCAGCACCTGCGGATTGCCGTTGGCGGTTCTGCGCTGGAATCATGGCAAATCCTCACTGTACCGGTCGCTGGTAAAGATGCTGCAGCGCCTGAACTTGATGAGCAGACTTTATGCGGCCAGGTCGTTCAGAGCGGTACGCGGCAATGGGCGCTGCAGGAGCAAAGTGGCGGCTGGCTGGCGTTGCCATTGCCGGGGGCTGAAGTGTTGCAAGGTGTTTTGTTATTACACCCTGGCGTCGGCCTGAGTTATCAGCGTGACGATTTGGCGTTGTTGGATTATCTGGCGGTGCAGCTTGGCGCGGCGATAGAACGCAAGACGATGTTACTGCGCCTGCAGCAACAGGCGCTCTATGACAGTCTGACTGGCCTTGCCAACCGCACTTTATTGCTGGACCGTTTACAGTCTGCATTGCAAAGATCCAGCCGCGATCAACAGCCGTTGGCGCTGTTGTATCTGGATTTAGACCATTTTAAACAAGTCAATGACAATTTCGGTCATGCCGTTGGCGATTTGCTGTTGCAACAAACGGCGCAGCGTATTTTGCAGGTGGTGCGCCAGACCGATACTGTGGCCCGCTTTGGCGGTGACGAATTTGTGGTGTTGCTGGAGCAGTTGCATCAGGCGGATACTGCGCTGCTGGTCGCCGAAAAAATTCGCCAGGCCTTAGCGCGACCGTTTTTACTGGCAGATCAGCAGTTATTGATTGCCCCGAGTATTGGTCTGGCGCTGTTTCCCGAGCACGGTACTGACAGCCGGCAGTTATTACAACGCGCCGACAGCGCGATGTATCAGGCTAAACGCGACGGCGGCGACCGGATTAAACAGGCTTAAATCGGCAGTTATAAAAACGCCGGCGGTTGCCGGCGTTGTTTTATGTAGTGCGTTCGGGTCAGACTTTGACACAGTCGACGTAATACACCAGTTTGCCGTCCTGCTGCATGGTGCTGAGTCCATGGATGTAGGTCTCAAAACCCGGGAACTTGTGGTTAAATTCGCGGGCGAACTTCAGATAGCTGACGATAGTCTCGTTAAAGACTTCACCCGGTACCAGCAGCGGAATGCCTGGTGGATATGGCGTCAGCATCACAGCCGTGATGCGACCGGTCAGCTCGTCCAGCGGCACCCGTTCAATGCGTTTGTGCGCCATGCGGGCAAAAGCATCGGCCGGTTTCATCGCCGGCACCATCTCAGATAAATACATCTCAGTGGTCAGCTTGGCGATGTTATTGGCTTTGTAGATCTCATGGATCTGATCACACAAATCTTTTAAACCAATCCGCTCATATTGCGGGAATTTCTGGATAAATTCCGGCAATACCCGCCACAGCGGCGCGTTTTTGTCGTAATCGTCTTTGAATTGCTGCAGCGCGGTGACCATGGTATTCCAGCGGCCTTTGGTGATACCGATGGTGAACATGATAAAAAACGAATACAGACCGGTCTTTTCAATGACCACACCGTGTTCAGCCAGGTACTTGGCAACAATAGCCGCCGGAATACCACTGTCGGAGAAGTTGCCGTCCACGTTTAAGCCCGGCGTCAGGATTGTGGCTTTAATCGGGTCGAGCAGGTTAAAGCCCTCGGCGATATCACCAAAGCCGTGCCAGTTTTCGTCGGCATGCAGCATCCAGGAGGCGCGTTCATCCAGGCCTTCGTCGGTTAAATCATCCGGACCCCAGACGCGGAACCACCAGTCATCGCCGTATTCCTGGTCGACTTTGCGCATGGCACGACGGAACTCCAGCGCTTCGTCCAACGATTCTTCCACCAGCGCTGTGCCGCCTGGAGCTTCCATCATGGCGGCCGCCACGTCACAGGAGGCAATAATGGCGTATTGCGGACTGGTCGAGGTGTGCATCAGATAAGCTTCGTTAAACAGATGCGTATCGAGTTTGTTTTGATTGGCGTCCTGCACCAGGATTTGCGAGGCTTGGGAGATACCGGCCAGCAGCTTATGCGTGGACTGGGTGGCAAATACCATTGAAGTATCACAACGTGGCCGGCCTTCACCGATGGCGTGGTAATCGCCGTAGAAATCATGGAAAGCGGCATGCGGCAACCAGGCTTCGTCGAAGTGCAGCGTTTCAATTTCGCCGTCGAGCAGAGTTTTAATCTCTTCAACATTATACAAAATACCGTCGTAGGTACTTTGCGTGATGGTCAGCACCCGCGGTTTGACGTTTGGATCTTTAGCCAGAATTTCGCGGATAAATGGATTAGCTTCCATTTTACGGCGAATAGTCGCAGGTTCAAATTCACTGCGCGGAATCGGGCCGATGATGCCGTAGTGGTTGCGGGTTGGCATCAGGAACACCGGCACTGCGCCGGTCATCATAATGGCGTGCAGAATCGATTTGTGGCAGTTACGGTCGACCACCACGATATCACCCGGCGCGACTGTGCTGTTCCAGACGATTTTGTTCGAAGTGGAGGTGCCGTTGGTGACAAAAAACAAATGGTCACAGTTAAAAATCCGCGCCGCGTTGCGCTCAGACGCAGCGACCGGGCCTGTGTGGTCCAGCAGCTGGCCCAGTTCATCGACGGCATTACAGACGTCAGCACGCAGCATGTTTTCACCGAAGAACTGGTGGAACATCCGGCCAACCGGCGATTTTAAAAACGCCACACCACCGGAGTGGCCCGGACAGTGCCAGGAATAAGAGCCGTCCTGCGCATAATGGGTCAGGGCGCGGAAAAACGGTGGCGCCAGGCTGTCGAGGTAACTTTTTGCTTCACGGATAATATGGCGGGCGACGAATTCCGGCGTGTCTTCGTGCATGTGAATAAAACCATGCAGTTCACGCAAAATGTCGTTCGGAATATGCCGCGCAGTGCGGGTCTCGCCATAGAGGTAAATTGGAATATCGGGGTTACGGTGGCGGATTTGTTCAACAAAACTACGCAGCTGCGCCAACACAGATTGGGCTTCTTCGGCACTGCCGCTGCCGAATTCTTCATCGTCAATCGACAGAATAAAACCGGCGGCGCGGCTTTGTTGCTGGGCAAATGACGTTAAATCGCCATAGCTGGTATAACCAACCACATCCATGCCGGCCGCTTCGATGGCGCTGGCCAGCTCGCGAATGCCGGATCCGCTGGTGTTTTCAGAGCGGAAATCTTCATCGATGATCACAATAGGAAAATAAAAACGCATGGGCGGTTCCTCAACAGGGACTCCACAATGGGAGCAGCACCTGGCTGCACAGATATGCAGTTTGGTATGGCAATTCAGGTTTGAAATTTGCTTCGGCTGACCCGACGCTGGCGCGGGGCCGGGCCTGGTCGGAAAACCTGCACAAGATACCTGAAATCTGGTTTTTTTCCAGTGAAAATCTGATGAAAGCGGCAAATTGGTAAAATTGGCCGGCCTGTGGTGCGCAGCAGGCTGGCTCAGCCTTTGGCTGCAGTTCTGACAGTTGATAGATATGCGTATTTTGTGCGTCAACATGCAGTTACTGTTAGCGGGAACCTGCGTTGCTGTCAGGCGGTACAGCTGCTGATTTGACAGTTTTTTCACATCCGTGCTGCCAGAGTTGCTGACAGTGCATCACGGAGCTAAATCATGTGGAAAAAAATTTTGCGGGTCTTTGCGGTTGGGTTAGTGCTGGTATTACTGTGCGGCGCCGGGACAGGTTGGTGGCTGGCTGCTTTGTTTGACGCCGAAGTGGATGAGGTTTCTTTGCAACAGACAGTGCCGGCGCAGGTTGCTTACCTGCAGCAATTGCCGCCGGCCAGCCGCGGTAAAGTGCTGGCAGTCGTCAGCAGCACGGCAGTGTATCCGGCGGCAAAAGTTGATGGCAAACTGAAAAAAACCGGTTATGAGCTGACTGAGCTGGCCCGGTTTTATTGGGTGCTGCGCGCCAATGGTTTTGCCGTGGATATCGCAAGTCCCAATGGTGGCGCTGCGCCGCAGGTGCTCGATGGTGACGACATGGGCGAATATGACTACAGCTTTTTAAATGACCCACAAAGCAGCGCGCAGGCCGGCAACACGTTGAAACTGGCTGATGTCGATGCGGCCGATTATCAGGCGGTTTATTTTGTCGGCGGCAAAGGTGCCATGTACGACTTTCCGCAAAACCCTGACATCCGCCGGCTGTTGCAGCAGATGCTGGCGGCACAAAAACTGATTGTGGCGGTCTGTCATGGCCCGGCGGCTTTGCTTGCGCTTGATTCCGCCAATGGCCCATCTTTCCTTGCCGGCAAAAAACTGACCGCTTTTACCAATGCTGAAGAGCTGCTGCTGATGCCGGATGCAGCGCAGCGCTTTGATTTTCTGCTGCAAAGTGCGTTAGAGCAGCAAGGCGCCGCCTTTGACGGCGGCCCCCGTTATCTGCCCAATCTGGTGGTTGATGGCAACTTGCTGACCGGTCAGAACCCTTGGTCGGTCTGGCAACTGGCAGAAGCCACAGTGCGCGCGCTGGGCGTGACACCAGTGCAGCGGCCCGTGACCGGCGAAGAACAGGCGATGTTGTTGCTGCAGCTCCAGCAAGAGCAGGGCACAGCTGTCGCACAAGCAAAGGTGTCGCAATTCGTGCGTCAGGGCCCGCTGCAGCGTGATTTGTTGCTGATGATGGCGCTGGTGTCGGCGATGGCCGGCGACTGGACTGAGAGCTGGCAGCGCCTGCAGCTTGCCGTTGCCGTCAAAGCGCAATTGCAGGAGGCGATAGAATGACACAGCTCTTGCCTTGGCGTTATGCGCTGGTGCTGCTGGTTCTGGTGCAACTGGCGGGGTGTGGTGTGGCGAATAATCTGCGGCTGCGCCAGGCCAATGACAACCTGACGATGCAATGGACTGCACCTGCGCCTACTGCACAATTACGGGCGGAATTTTCCGGCTACCGGCCTTTTATTCTGGTCCGCGTCAATGCACAGACTGAACTCAGGTTGTTGGTTGATTCTGGCGCTGCATTCACCGTACTTTGGGATACCGCTGCGGTCCGGCAATTACAGCTTAAACGCGGTTACCCGCTGGCCGTCAGCGGCTTTGGTACGGCGGCTGACTCCGCCGCCTATCAATCGGTATTGTCATCACTGGACGTGGGGCCGGCCCGGTTTAGCGAAGTTCAGGTGGCGTTAGTGCCGCGCGCCGGCACCGGCTACTTTTTGCAACCAGAGGAAGCGGTGTTTGATGGGGTGATGGGGTATGATCTGATGCGGCATTTCAGCTGGGAATTTGACCGGTTGCATGGGCGTATTCAATTGTCGTCACGGCCTTATGTGCCAGAGCCCACGGAGCTGATGCAACCCTTTGAGCTCAACTGGCGAAAAGTGCTGGTGAAAAGCCAGATCCAGCTCAACAGCACGGCGCGGTTGCAGCAAGATTTATTGCTGGACACCGGCAGCCGGCATTTTCTGAAGATCAATGCTTTGTATCTGCAGGAGCAGCAGCTGCGCCTGGACGGCCCGGTGCGTGACGGCGCTGATTTTGGTTTGAGCGGGCGACATGCCAATCAACGCGGTGAGATTAACGGCGTACAGCTGGGAACATTGCATTTGGCACCAGTGCCGGTGAATCTGATGCCGGCGGATGATGCCGATGACTGGTGGGTGCTCGGCAGCGGCGTGCTGATGCAGCACCGGCTGGTGCTGGATTATCTCAGTGCACAATGGTTAATTCAGCCCCGGCACGCTGCGCCTTATCAGGCGAGGAGCAATCTGACAGGCCTGGAACTGCGCAAACTAAGCAGTGGTTTTTTTATCGTCCGGGACAACCTGAACCCGCAATTACAAGGTTGGCTGGTGCCCGGAGATCAGATTGTGCAGATCGCAGGTCTGGCGGCCACAGCAGTGAATGAATGGCGCTGGATAGTGCTGAGCAGTACCGCTGGCAGCTTGCAGCTTTGCAAGGCGGCAACCAGACCGGATTGCCGCGACATCCGCTTGTCGCCCTGACGGCGTGTCAGACCATTTCGCCCAGTAGCCAACGCAGACTGAGGCCAATGTCCAGGCTGATGCTGATACTGAGCAAAGTACCGAGCAGCACATATTCAGTGAATTTGACGTCCTGGGCGCGGGATAAGTCGCCAAAGCGGAATATCGACTTCGCCGCCAGTAAAAAACCAACAGCGCCAAACTGATCCAGCAGCACAAAAGTCAGCAACAAGGCCCGTTCCAGCATGCCGATATAATGGCCGCCGGCCAATAAACCCTGCACCGGCAGCGCCAGCAACTCTGGCCGCCAGCTGCGTAGCAGCTGACCAATCAGCACTGAAGCCGGTGTTAATACCAACAGATAGGTCAGCGCGACCAGCAGCCATTGTGCTGGCAGCTGGGGCGGCCACCAGTGCCAGTTATCGGTGTAAGCGGACCAGAGCAGCAGCAGCACCGTCAGATGCGCCAGCTGGTCGAGTAAAAATGCTGTCAGTCCGTTGTTGCTATACGACTTCGCCACATCAATCAGGTAATGACTGCCACCGATGGTGAGCGCCAGCAACACGGCCATCAGGCTGTCGTGCTGCCAGCCATAACCCCATTGCCACAGCCAGAGTGCGAGCAGGCTCAGGCCCATATGCACTGAAACATGTAACTGTAATTTCGGCGATTTAAAGTGCCATTGCAGCCGGTCTTTGACCCAGCTCAGCGGTTGCAGGTAAAAATCACCCAGCACATGGGCCAGCAGTAACAGCAATAATAAATCCGTTTCATGCATCTGATGTTCCTCCCTGGTGCCCGGCATAACGGCTGGTGAAATAATCCACCACCTGACTGATTAAACCGTACTGCGCCTGATTGAGCAAATGGGTGATGTTGACTCTTGAGGTGTTAAAAAAACTGGCCAGTTGCTGATGAGGGGGCCGTTGCTGTTGCAGATAGGCCAGCAACACACCAGCCTGACGGGCAGTGAGTTGTTGCAACTGCACCGACACCAGCTGCAACAGCAGTTGTTCGGCGGTTGTTAGTGGCTGTTGTGGGTCCAGCCAGTCCCAGCGCTGTTCCTGTAGCTGGTCAAGCAGCTGGCCGGATAAGGTAAAAGCCTGGCCGGTTGATTGATTTAAATCTGCGCGTAATTGCTCTGCCGGTGCGATCGCAATCGCCAGCCGGGCGTCCGATTGCAGGCTCAGCAGCGTGAGCCGGGTCTGCAGGGCCGCCATAAAAGCTTGCGATGGCAAGGTCGCGAGCTGAAAACCGTCACCGCGAAACAGCACTGGCGGGGCTATCCCCGGCGGACAAAATTGCTGCAGGCATTGTTGCAGGGCTTGCAGCAAGGCCGGGTAACGACTGGCTTCAACAGCCGAGGACCGCACCAGATCGCCGGTCAGGATGGCATATAAGTTCATAACAGGCTCCGGTCTTTATCCGGATCTCAGCATAACGGATTTATGCAGGTAATCAAATTCAATTACATATTTAAAAGTAATCAAATTTGATTACATACGCTGAGTCGCTGCATTCCGCGCACCGCTGCCGCAAGGTGGCGAACTCAGGCGCAGCCATCAGGCGGCACCTGGTCAGTCGTCGGTTAACGTGCCGGCAGTAACAGCACCAGTGCGCTGTTGGCTTTGACCGTCAGCGGCAAGGTTGCCACGCCGGCTTCTACCTGTAGCGTCAGCGCATGGCCGCTGAATAATTCAGTCAGCGTCAGCGGGCCGGTGCTTAAATGCCATTGCTGCACCAGCTCAGCCGGTAACTGCAGTTTAAACCGCGAGGCGGCATCGGCGAAATTAGCTACCACAATCAAGCGTTGCTCCGCATTGCTGCGGGCAAAAGCCAGCATTTGTTCGCTGTAACCTGGCGTTTGTAAATGTTGCTGATGCAACGGATAGAGTTCGCCCCGCAGCGCCGGTGCTGTGGCGCTAAACTGCAGCAATTGCTGGTAAAAATCGCGTAATTCGCGCTGCGCCGGGGTCAGATTGCCGCCGTCAAATTTGCCGCCATTGAGCCAACCCTGATGCGCCGGTACCCCGGCATAATCAAAAATACTGGTGCGGCTTGGCTGGCCAAAACCACTGGCCAGCGCACCGGTTTCGCCAACTTCCTGACCGAAATACAACATAGTGGGCGCAGTGCCAATCAGAGTAGATACCACCATCGCCGGCTTGCCTTTGACTGGATTGCCGGCAAATTCCGGGCTTGCGATGCGCTGCTCGTCATGATTCTCCAGAAATTTCAGCATATGCCCGTCAATGTCCTGCACCTGCTGCTGCGCGCTCAGCACGGCAGAAGCCTGGCCTTTACCCTGCATCAGCAATTTCAGACTGTCGTAAAACCCCACTTTGTCATACAGATAGTCCATTTTGCCAAGCTGAATGTAATCGCGGTACAGCTGCGGCTGATAGACTTCGGCGAGAAGCAGCGCGTCCGGTTTTTTCTGTTTAATCTGGCTGTTCAGATAGCTCCAGAATTCAACCGGCACCATTTCGGCCATGTCAAAACGAAAGCCATCGACGCCGACATCTAACCAGAATTGCGTGATATCGCGGAATTTCAGCCAGGAATCCGGTACCGATTTGTCTTGCCAGAAGGCCCGATGCTCTGCGGTCGGGCGGCTGGCGAAGTCAGCGGGCAGCCGGTCGAAGTCATAACTGCCGTCGGGTTTGACACCATAGTTAATTTTGACGGTTTCAAACCAGTCATTAAAATCCGGCCGCGCGGCCCGGGCGCCGTTACCGGTCCACTTAGCCGGGTTTTCGGTAAACTTACCGTCGGCTAATGGATGGGCCTCGCCGCCTAAAGGCGCAGTACCGGCCGGATACACCGGCACTTCAAAGGCTTGGCCGGGCACATAATAAAAATTATTGTTGCGGGCATATTCGACTGAAGTGTCGTCGTCAGCGCCAAAATCGCGCACGCCGGCTGGTTTGCCTAAAGATTGGTAATGCCGGGCGACGTGATTGGGCACTATATCGATGATGACGCGGATGCCATGGCGGTGCGCCCGTTGCAATAAGGCCTGAAATTCGGCCATGCGCTGTGCCGGATCTACTGCCAGATCAGGATTGACGCTGTAATAATCTTTCACCGCATAAGGTGAGCCGGCGCGGCCTTTGACCACATCCGGGTCGTCGGCACTGATGCCATAAGCGCTGTAATCGGCGATTAGCGCATGATGCGGCACGCCGGTCAGCCACAAATGCGACACGCCCATTTGTTTCAGCGCAAGCAAGGCAGCATCGTTGATGTCATTGAATTTACCAACGCCGTTTTCGCTCGCGCTGCCCCAGGCTTTGTTGGTTGGATTACTGTTGCCAAACAACCGGGTAAAGGCCTGATAAATGACCACTTTGCCGGCAGGTTGCTGCATTGGTGGTGTACTCATGGGGACGGGCTGTGCGCTGATCTGCACATCGGACGGCGCCGGCTTACAGGCGCTCAGCAGCAGAGCTGCTGTACAAATTGAAGCTAATAAACTGAATTTCATCATGATTTTTCATTTTGCTTAAGTTCCCGATAACGAGCATGCTAGCATGCAGTGCCGGTGAAGCTGCAACAGTCGCTGTTGCATACGTTTGCAGCATCGGCGTTAGGCGTTATAGCGCCGGTCCAGCTCGTCGATGAGCGCGAGCAGATACTGATTGTCCTTGGCCTGCGGGCGTTCCGGTTGCACCGCACCGGTTTCCGACAGCACCAGCACGGCATCTCCGCCGATAAAATAAACATGATGGCCAAAAAAGCTGACCGCGACCGACAAATCCTGTAAACGGTAACCACAGCCATAAGGCGTGTCAGCCACCACGCCAAAATGTTCGGTGGTAGCAAATACCCGCAAGAGTTTCTGACTTGATGGTAAAGTCGTCATACTGACTGAATTGTTCCTGCTATTCATCCTGAGCGCAAAAACTAGCTGAGCGCAAAAACTAGCATAGTTCAGTCGAACTTATCCTGTAGCCATATCAAAGAGATCCGATTGATGCATCACATTACCAAATTGATGACAGCGGCAAGCCTGTTTGCCAGCCTGACGATGATGTCCCCGGCCAGAGCGGCAAACTCTGTTTTATTGCAAGCGTTACAACCTTATTGCGGCAAAGCCTTTGCCGGCAAACTTATTACCAATTCGCCGGAAGATGCGGCGATGGCGGGCCAAACGCTCACCGTGCATCTGGCAAATTGCCGCCCAGGCGAAGTGCGGATGCCGTTTCATGTCGGCGCGGACCGCTCCCGCACCTGGGTGCTGCGCGAGCTGCCGCAGGGTTTACAACTCAAACATGATCACCGTCATCAGGACGGCAGCCACGACGAGTTGACGATGTATGGCGGCTTGTCTTCTGATGCCGCCACAGCACTGACGGTGCGTTTTCCGGCGGATGCGTACAGCAAACTGATGTTTCAGGCGCTTGGCCGTACAGCAGCGCCAGCCAATGTCTGGTCTTTTACCATTGAACCCGGTCAGCAGCTGATTTACCGCTTAAGCCGGCCAGGCCGTGAGTTTGCCGTGGCGTTTGATTTGACCCAAGCGGTGCCATTACCACCACCGGCCTGGGGCGCGCTGCAGGCGCCTGCACATTAAACAGTTGCGCTTAGCAGATGCGCTTAAGTGTGCGCTGGCTGAGATTGGCAGTGCTGGTACTTCAGCGCCTGCTTTAGTAACATCAGGCCGCTGTCACCCCGATGGCAACCTGATAACGACAACAATCACCCCAGGTGATGGAGATTTTATGAAACCACAATTATGGTTTTCAGGAACATGGTTAGCGCTCAGTGCCTGCCTGAGCCTGGCTGCCTGTCAGAAGCAGCCGGAACTGGCTGCAACGACAGCAGCAGCGCCGGCGGCAGCCACAGCCGAACAGGCAGCTCCGGCCGCTTTGCCGGACACTGAGTTTAATCCCAAGCTTGCTGAATACATCAAAACCTTATCCTCTGATGAGTTCCAGGGCCGCGCGCCGGCGACTAAAGGCGAAGAGCTGACGCTGGCATATCTGTCGGACCAGTTCAAACGCATCGGCTTAAAACCGCTCAGTGACGGCAGTTATATCCAGCCGGTACAGCTGGTGCAAATCGACCCGAAAGAAGTGTCCGCGATGACCTTCAGCGGTGACAAAGCGCCGGCGCCGTTTAAATACCGCGATCAGATGTTTACCTGGACCACCCGCGTGACTGAATTCAGTGAAATCAAAGATTCTGAGCTGGTGTTTGTCGGCTACGGTATCGTTGCACCGGAATACGACTGGAACGACTACGAGGGCCTGGACGTTAAAGGCAAAACCGTGGTGATGTTTGTCAACGATCCGGGTTTTGCTACTCAGGATCCAAAACTCTTCACCGGCAATGCCATGACCTATTACGGTCGCTGGACTTACAAGTTTGAAGAAGCAGCCCGTCAGGGCGCGGCCGGTGCGCTGATTGTGCATGAAACTGATGCCGCATCTTACGGCTGGCATGTGGTCGCCGGTGGTTCTGCCACCAAGTTTGACCTGATCAATCCAAACAAAAATGCCGATCGCGCGGCCATTGAAGGCTGGGTGACTACTGAGTCGGCCAATACGCTGTTTGGTGTCATCGGCGAGAATATCGAGTCAATGCGTAAAAAAGCGCTGAGCAAAGATTTTGCGCCTATTCCACTGGGTATCAAAGCGTCGGTGTCGGTGAAAAGCAATGTGCGTGAGCTGACGTCGGGCAACGTAGTTGGCATCATCGAAGGCAGCGAAAAGCCGGATGAAGCGATTTTGTATATGGCGCACTGGGACCACCTGGGCCTGGATTTCGCCAATCCGAAAAACAAAGTCTTTAACGGCGCCAAAGACAATGCTTCAGGCACCGGTGCTCTGATTGCGATGGCCGAATATTTTGCTGCGCAGCCAAAACCCAAACGCTCGATTGCCTTTGTTGCTGTCACTGCCGAAGAGCGTGGTTTGTTAGGCTCAGCCTGGTATGCCAATCATCCGGTGTTCCCGCTGAATAAAACTGTGGCCGGTATCAATATGGACGTCATTAACGTCGATGGTCCGGTCAAAGATATGACCGTCGTTGGTTATGGCAATTCTGAGCTCGAAGCTATCCTGCAGAAATACACTGAGCAGCAGGGCCGTTACATCGCGCCTGAGACTAAGCCGTCGGCCGGTTCTTATTACCGCTCAGACCACTTCAACCTGGCGAAAAAAGGCGTGCCGATGCTGTACGCCAAAGGTGGTGTGGATAGTGTTGACCACGGTAAAGAGTGGGGCATCAAACAGCAGGAAGAATACACCAAATGCTGTTACCACAAAGTGGAAGACGAATACAGTGACAGCTGGGATTTACGCGGCGCGCAGCAGGATATGTTCCTGTATTACCGCGTCGGCCGTGAGCTGGCCGATGACACCAGCGCCTGGCCGAACTGGTACGAAGGCAAAGAGTTTAAAGCCGCCCGTGATGCGTCTTTAGCGAAATAACCCTTAGATGTGATAAAAAATCCCTGCCTGGCAGGGATTTTTTTGGCTGACTCAGTGTGCTCGGCAATTCATAAAAAAACAGCGGTTAATCGTCGACCGGGCCCGACTGATCAGGCCTTGGCAGTGGGCGTTTATCTTTGCCAGCGGCCCGCGATTTTTTCAGCACCGTCGCCAGCGGCTGCAGCAGGTCGCTGTGACGTTGATGCAGATAATGATAAATCCCCGCGCTGGCTAACACGCCGGGTAAGGCTGAGATACCGGCCTGCTCGGTTTTTTCCGGCAACACACTCAATACCGACTGGCGATCTTCAA
The DNA here is from genome assembly GCF_964031785.1 of Rheinheimera texasensis. Classification (GTDB taxonomy): domain Bacteria; phylum Pseudomonadota; class Gammaproteobacteria; order Enterobacterales; family Alteromonadaceae; genus Pararheinheimera; species Pararheinheimera texasensis_A. The sequence goes on along the minus strand of NZ_CAXIRE010000015.1, from coordinate 42,120 downwards.
GTAACACATCAATCTTGCCCTGTTCCAGCATGCCGACGGCCTGTTCCAGCGTGGTGACCGGCACCGCATGTCCGGCATATTGCATTTGGCTGGCCAGGCGAAAACCACGCACATAACCAATACGCAGTTGTTTTTGCAGCGGCCATTGCCGCAGATTTTGCAGCTGCGTGGTGCGGACAAAAGCCAGTAATTCGACGCGGGCGAGTTCCACCGGCACTTGTTTGAGCTCGGTAAATTCCTGCTGGATGCCGTCGATGCGGAACAACTCGCCATCATACAGACCGCGATTGGCCATCTGTAGCGAACGCCCGGCCGGCAGCCGGACTAATTGCATCTGATAACCCAGCCGGCCATAAGCCCGGCGCAGCTGTTGTTCGATTTGGCTGGAAAACGCTGACTGACTGAGGCTGGTGGCAATTTGCAGCTGATGCGCCTGTGGTTGTTCTGCGGCAACCGGCTGTATGATACAGAGTGTCACAAACAGAAACAGATTGAAGCAGCCCAGTCGCCCGCGTAACACCATCTGTTCTCCTGTCCGCAGCCAGGATGCGCCGCGGTGAAACCTTATGTACTTATCCGACTATAACCAGTCTGGCGCTATTGCGGCAGTTGCCAGGTAAAAAAAAGCCCGCACAAGCGGGCTTCAGCACAAAGTGATTGGCGTCAGAACTGGTAGTCCTGCAGCTTCAGGCCGAGAGTTTCGAGTTTTAACAGCTCTGGCCGCAGCTGTTTGGCAGGACCCACGACGACGATGCTAAACGACGCCGGGTCCAGATGGCGCTTCGCCAGCTGATTCAGCTCGTCTAACGAAATGTCGCGGACGATTTGATTACGCTGCCGGGTGAAATCGGCGGCCAGCTGATACTGCAGAATAGCCGCCATAAAACCCAGCTTGGCGCCTGGCGTTTCATAGGCCAGCGCGTCGGACTGATTAATGGCTTTGCGCATAAATTCCAGCTCTTGTGCTGTCATGCCCTGTTGCTGATAGCGGCTGATTTCTTTGTAGAATTCCGCAATAGAGGCGGCGGTGACGTCGGCGCGCACTGCTGCCGATGCGCTGTAAAGACCAGCATAACGGTCGGCACTGAAGCCACTGCGCGCGCCGTAGGTGTAGCCTTTATCTTCGCGCAGGTTCAGGTTGATCCGGCTGTTAAAGTTGCCGCCGAGCACAAAGTTCATCAGGCCAGCACGGAAATACTCGCCGGTGAAATCTCTGCTCAGGCTGCGCTTGACGATGCGGATCTCGGACTGTGGCGCGTCAGGTTTATCGATGAGGTAAACGGTACCGGTTTTGGCAATGGCATCCGGAATTTGTACTTGCCGCGCTGGCGCTTCACCCTGCCAGCGTTGCAGCCGTGGTTGCAGCTCAGCCAGCACCTGCGCTTGTGGCTGGTCAGATACCAGAATGAGTTCCGCCCGGCCCGGTTTAAACAGGCGCTGGGCATAAGCTTTGACATCCGCCAGTGTCAGATTGCTCACCGACTGCAGCGTGCCCTGATTTGGATAAGCGCTGATATGATCGCCATACATCAGTTGCTGCACGGCGCTGGACGCCATAAAACCGGCGTCTTTTTCTGCATGCTGAATGCCTTGCAGGGTTTGTTGGCGTAGCCGCTCAAAATCCTGTGGGTTAAAACCTGGCAACAGCAACTTTTCCATCAGCAGCTCTAACGTCTGTGGCAGGTTTTTGCTGAGGCTTTGTACTGACACTTCCAGATATTCATCACCGGCAGAAAAACTAATCGAAGAGCCGAGTTTTTCCAGCGCCAGGCTCATTTGTTCGGTGCTTTTGAGCATGGTGCCTTCATCCAAAAGCGCCGCCAGCAGCTGGCTGATGCCAACCTGTTGCGGTGTTTCGTCATACAGGCCCAGCGGAATCCGCAGCAATAAGGACGTAGTCGGTGTTTCCTGACTTTGTGCGCCCAGCACGCGGATGCCGTTACTCAGGCTCTGCTGCCAGGTTGCCGGTAACTCGATGGCCGGGTTGGTGCCGGCCTCCGGAATTTTACTGCGGTCCAGGCTGTCTTTGACCGGCCGCAGCTTTAAATCTTCGGCTTTGGTGGTGGAAGGCCCACCAAAATCATGCTGGGCTGGTGTGAAGTTATCCGCTTTGGCGATCAGCTGGCGCTGGCCTTTGGGCACCACACTCATAATGACCGCGGCTTTGCCTTTTAAATATTGCTGATAAACCCGCTCGACATCGGCTTTGCTGACGTTCTGATAACGCGCCAGATCGGCGGCGGTTAAATCCGGTTCGCCGAAAAAGGTCTCGTTCAGGGCCAGCTGACTGACTTTGCCTTCGACACTTTGCAGGCCAAAAATACTGGCGGCTTCCATCTTGGCTTTGACTTTATTCAGGTCATCATCGGTGACGCCGCGTTGTTCAAATTCGGCCAGACTCTGGCGGATTTGTTGCTCAGTTTCGGCCAGCGATTTGACCGAACCCGGCGCCGGTAATGCCAGCAAGGTAAACTGACAGGCCAGCTCCTGACAGCCATGGCCGGATTGCGCCTGCACCGCTTTTTGTGTTTTCACCAGGTTTTTATACAGCAGCGAATTATTACCGCCACCGAGGATCTCCGCGAGGATATCCAGCGGCGCTTCGTCGGCATGGCGTACATAGACAGTCGGGAAGGCCATGTAGAGCAGGGGCAGATGCACATTGTCTTCCAGCGAAATATAACGGTCTGCCGTGAGTGTCACTAAAGGCTTGGCGGCAGGTGTTACTTCAGGACCAGCCGGAATAGCGGCGAAATACTGCTGCACCAGTGGCAGGATTTGTTCGGCTTTCACCGCGCCACCAATGGTTAAAGTTGCATTGTTGGGGCCGTACCAGCGCAGGAAAAAGGCTTTAACATCATTGACGTTGGCGCGGTTTAAATCAGCCATATGGCCAATCACCGGCCAGGAATACGGATGACCGTCCGGGTAAAAAGCCTGATCGACTTGTTCCGATAAACGGCCGTAGGGCCGGTTGTCCACGCTTTGGCCACGTTCGTTTTTCACCGTTTCGCGCTGCACTTCAAATTTCTTGTCGGTGACCGCATTCAGCAAAAAGCCCATGCGGTCTGATTCCAACCACAGCACTTTTTCCAGCTGATTGACCGGCACTGTCTGGTAATAGTTGGTGCGGTCTGTGTTGGTCGAACCATTCATTTCACCACCGGCTTCAGTGATGATCTGAAAATGCTGCTCATCGGCAACGTGCTCCGAGCCCTGGAACATCATATGTTCAAAGAAGTGGGCAAAACCGGATTTGCCGGGCTCTTCCCGCGCTGAACCCACGTGATAAGTGACATCAACATGCACCAGCGGATCGGACGCATCTTCGTGCACTATGACGGTCAGTCCATTCGCCAACCGATATTTTTTGTACGGGATAGCCACAGCTGCCGTGGGTTTGCTGGCATCTTTCACCAGACTGACACCCGCCGGCAGGGCCGCAGCCTCAGTGCTGGTGTTGGTTGTGGCTTGCTGGCAACCGGCGAGCAGCAGGCTGACGCTTAACAGCGATAATGCGAACGTTTTCATTAATACTCCGGGCAAAAACTGCCAGACGGCAGTGAATAAAGGTCAGGTCACGCCAGTGGCGCGCGAATAACTGCACGCACTTTAATTTCATGAAACAAAAAAGCAACATCTGCTGCGCCTGATGCGGCATTTAGCATTGCAGTTGCGGCAAAAGCCGGCATGAGAGGCGCTGCGTTTCTGGTGAAACTGTCCGTTCTGTCGGCGGTTTTTGTGTCCGCTGTCAGCGCGCTGGCGGACAGAAAAAGTGTCCGCGGACAGGTGCTTTCTCATCAAAATAAATATAAATCACTGATAAATAACAAAAATAAAGTTGGCATATCAACTGCAATACTCGCGGTAACTTAAAGCCGCACAGTGTTCGCGGCCCGCAATGGACAGAGGATAAGAGAAAAGATGATCAAAGGTACAGAGCAACAGGATGTACGGATTGAAAAAGTACCACAAACGCCGGTGCTGAAACTGGCAGCAGCTTTTGCCGGCATCAGTCTGTTGTTGTGGGGCAGTTATCAGCTGATGTTTTCGACCGGCGCCAATGCGGCTATGGTGCTGGCGCGCAGTGAGGTACAAACCGGTCAGGTCAGCCGTGGCGATTTTGTCCGCGATTTGGCGGTACAGGGCAAAGTGGTGGCCGCCAATGCGCCGACGCTGGTTAGTCAGCAGGACGGCTTAGTGCGTTTTGTCAAACAACCGGGCGAAGCCGTGACCATCGGCGATTTGCTGGCGGTGGTGGAAAGCCCGAGTTTAGAAAACGAAGTGAAACAACAACAAGCGCTGCTGTTGTCGATGCAGTCTGAGCATGAACGCGCCAAATTACTGGCCCGCGAACAGCAGCTGGATATGCAGCAAATCGAAAGCGCAGCTGCGGTTAATCTGCAGGCGGCCAAACGCGAACTGGCGCGTGCCGAGCAGTCGATGCAGTTGGGTGTGATGCGCCAGATTGATTTGGACATCGCCAAGGACAAGCTGGCGCAGACCGAACTTGAATACAAACACGCCCGCGCCAAAGTGGCGCTCGCTGCTGACAAACTGAACTTTGAGCAAAAGTCCGGCGAGCAAAGCCTGGCGCGTCAGGCCTTAGTGGTGGCCGAACTCGAGCGCAAACTGGCGGCACTGCAAATCAAAGCGCCGGTGACCGGCCAGGTCGGTAACTGGCTGGCCACCCAGCAGACCCAGGTCCTGACCGGGCAGGGCCTGCTGACCGTTATCGACTTAAGCCAGTACGAAGCCGAGCTGAGTGTGCCGGAAAATTACGCGGCGGATTTATCACCAGGTCTTCCGGTGGAAGTGACGCTGAACGGCCAGAAGCTGAACGGTCAACTGTCGCATGTGGCGGCGGAAGTGAAAGACAGCACTGTCACAGCCCGGGTGCGTTTTGCTGATCAGGACGCCAAAGCGCTGCGGCAAAACCAGCGCGTGACCGGCCGCATCGTGTTTGACGAGCGCAAAAACGTGCTGCGGGTGGCACGCGGTGAATTTGTTGCCAGTGGCGGCGGCCGCATCGGTTACCGGCTGGAGCAGGATGTGGCAGTGCGCACGCCGCTGGAACTCGGCGCTTTATCGGTGCAATGGGTGGAGATCATCAGTGGCGCAAAAGAAGGCGACGAGCTGGTGGTGTCCAGCCTGACGGAATTTAAAGATGCCGCCCGGGTGCGGCTGAACTGAGCAGAATAAAACAGAACATTAAAAAGGACGAATAACATGATTAAAATTAATAACCTGAGCAAAATTTTCCGCACTGAACTGATTGAAACTCACGCGCTGAAAAACATTCAGCTGCATGTCAGCGAAGGCGAGTTTGTCGCTTTAACCGGCCCGTCTGGTTCCGGTAAATCCACGCTGCTGAACGTGCTCGGCACGCTGGAACATTTTGACAGTGGTGATTATCTGCTGGACGGTCAATCGGTCAAAGGTTTGTCAGACAAAGCGCTGTCGGCGCTGCGTAATGAAAAAATTGGTTTTATCTTTCAGGGCTTTAACCTGATTAAAGACTACAGCCTGTTCGACAATATCGAATTGCCGCTGCGCTATCGCGGTTTTAACGCCGCCGAGCGTAAACGCCGGGTCGAGCATGCGCTGGAGCAGGTAGGTCTGGCGGCCCGGCGCGATTATCACCCCAGTCAATTGTCCGGCGGTCAGCAGCAACGCGTCGCCATCGCCCGCGCTATTGCCGGTCAGCCACGAATTTTGCTGGCGGACGAGCCGACCGGGAACCTGGACTCATTGATGGCGCGTCAGGTGATGGAGCTGCTGGAACAGATTAACCAGAACGGCTGCACCATCCTGATGGTGACACACGACCCGGAACAAGCCCGTCGCGCTGGCCGGCAGGTGCAGATCATCGACGGACAGCTCAGTGACGCGGCGATGTACGACCCGCTGGCGCACAATAATCCGCTGGCGCCCAATAACCAGGTGGCGGCCAATGGCCCTGTGGCCGTAGCTTAAGGAGCAGGTGATGGAACAGTTTCTGTATTACCTCAAAGTCAGTCTGAAAAGCATTCGCCGTGCGCCTTTGCCTTATAGCCTGACCATCCTGATTTTAAGCCTGGGCCTTGGCGTGTTTTTTGCCAATGCGACCTTTTATTACCGGTTAAATGCCGACCCTCTGCCGCATAAAAGCGACAAATTGTTTTTTCCTTTTATGCTGTTAGTGCCTTATGAATGTCAGAACTGTGAGCCGCCAAATGTGCTCAGTTACAGCAATGTGCAAAAGCTTGGCGCGAGTGATATTCCGTCGACCAAAGCGGCGATGTACAGCGCTGATGGATATTTACGTCTGACGCCACAACAACCGCCGATGCCGGTCAAAATCCGTCTGACCCAGCCTGATTTTTTCCGTATGTTTGAAGTGCCGTTTTTGCACGGTTCCGTCTGGCCGGATGCCAGCGCCCGCGCTGAAGTGATTTTAAGCCGGCAAACTGCGGAGAAACTGTTTGGCGAGACCAATGTGGTTGGCCGCAGCCTGACACTGGATGATCATCAGTACACAGTCTCAGCGGTACTGGCGGAATGGACTATGTTGCCACGGCTGTTTGATGCCAATAACAACAATCACTTATCTGAAGTTGAGGATATCTACCTGCCGCTGGAAACTGGTTATGACCGCAATTATCTGTCTAATTCACAGTCTTCCAGTTTTGATGATGCCGATTATCGTCAGTTGCCAACTGACGGCCGTACCAAAGCTATTCATCAGCTGCAATATTGGGTGCAACTCGACACGCCCGAACAGCAGCAGGCCTATCGCCAGTTTATGGCCAATCTGACTGCCGATGAGAAAAAAGCCGGCCGCCACCCGAGCCCGGAAAATAACAAACTGGTGGCAATGCGTGACATTGTGGCGCATTTCAAGCAGCAGGGCGGCGATATTGAAGCCTTTGCACTGGTGACCTTGTTGTTTTTACTGGTGTGTTTGTTTAACGCCAGCCATTTATCACTGAACCGTTATCTCTCTAACCAATATGAAATCAGCTTACGCCGCGCGCTGGGTGCCAGTCGCTGGCATATTCAGCAGCAGGCGCTGGCCGATGTGTTGCTGATGGCGGCAGTGACTTCAGCGGCGGCTTTAGTGATTGGCTACTGCGGTATCAGCCTGATGAATTATCTGTTGCCGGCCAATCGCTTGTTTTCCAGCTGGGACTGGCGTTTGTTAGGCGGCCTGTTGTTACTGACGTTCAGTTGCAGTTACCTGGTCACTTTGTATCCATCCCTGCGGGCATCTTTTGGCGCGCTGAATCAGCAATTAAAGGAATGACGATGATTTCTCCCAAATTAATTCTCAAATCAATGTTAAGGCGTAAAGTTGTCACCAGCCTGTTGCTGGTGCAACTGGCCCTGACGCTGGCGTTGTTATCCAACAGTAGCCTGCTGGCGCTGCAGACCTGGGACCAGTTACGTCAGCCGACCGGGTTGGATCTGGACAATATTTTGTATGTGTCGCTTAAACCGACCAGTAAAAATCTGCAGGAATATCCGGCTTTTGCCGATTTGCTGGAACGCCAGCTGGCGGCAGTGCGGCAAGTGCCGGCGGTGCAGGCGGTGTCTTTTACCAATCAGTCACCGCTGATGACCGGCGGCTCAAATGGCAACGTCAACGACGAAAACGAGCGCGAACGCAGCAATACGCAGAATGTGCCGCAATACACGGTGTCACCGGACTTTTTGCAGGTACTGCAACTGGATGTGCTGGAAGGGGAGATCCCACAAAACATCCAGGCCTGGGACGGTTCCGGCGTGATCCCGGTAGTGCTGACCAAAAGTCTGGCTGAGCGGGTGTTTCCGGGCAAATCAGCCATTGGCCAGCTGACCAACAGCGGGCCTGTTGCTGCGGTGATTGAAGACTTTTATGGCCAGCGTAATGCCGAACGCGTGATGTATAACCGTATTCAGATCGCGCAGATTTACGGTGTCGCCTGGGGTTATGGCCTGATTTTACGGGTGACGCCGGGGCAAGCCGAGCAAGTTCGCAAGCAGCTGCCGGAGGTGCTCAAGGCGGTCGATGCCAATATTGAAATTTTCTCAGTGCGGACACTGGACGAGCAATTACACCGGATGTTTCGCAATGAGTTTGGCCTGGCGACTTTATTGGCGGTATTAAGTGGTTTGATGCTGCTGGTGTCGATGATTTCCAGCTACAGCAACGCCCACTTTAATGCGTTAAAACGCCAGCAGGAAATTGGCATCAAACGCGCGCTGGGTGCCAGTAAACAAGGTATTTTACTGGAAATGCTGACTGAAAACTGGCTCAGCACCGGCGCCGGTGCTGTGCTGGGGCTCACTGCTGCGGTTGGGCTGAACCAGCTGCTGGCCATGGTCATCAGTATCCCGGCATTACCGCTCTGGTTACCGTTGACTGCGTTGTTGATGTTAATGTGTTGTGTCACGCTCGCCACATGGTATCCTGCCACTATCGCTACCCGGGTGTCGCCGGCAACCGCAACTAAGACTTTGTAACCAATGGCAAAAATACTGGTAATTGATGATAACGACGCGGTGCTCACCGCGTTGTTAACCTTGTTCCGGCTGGAAGGCTATCAGGTGCTGACGGCAACAGATCCGGCGCAGGCGCTGGCTTTATTGCAGGCAGAACCGGTGGACCTGATTTTGCAGGATATGAATTTTGCCAAAGGCGAAATGACCGGCAGTCAGGGCAAAAACCTGTTTTATCAGCTGCGCACTTTGTATCCTCAGTTGCCGGTGGTGCTGATGACGGCCTGGACTGCACTCGATATGGTGGTGGAGCTGGTCAAAGCCGGTGCCTGTGATTACATCGCTAAACCCTGGGACGACCAGCGCCTGCTGATGACAGTGCAAAACGCGCTGAAATTAAAGCAATTGCAGGACCAGCAACGTGATGCTGAACGCAAGCAACAGGAGCGGCAGCAGGCCTTTGCCGGCAAAGATTTATGTGGTCTGGTGTTCGCCAGCACGGCGATGGAGCGGCTGCTGCAAATGACGCTGCAGCTGGCGCCATCGCAGGCAGCCGTGCTGATCACCGGTGAAAACGGCAGTGGCAAAGAGGGCATAGCGCAGATTTTACATGCCAATTCAGCACGCGCCGCGAAGCCGCTGGTCAAGGTCAATATGGGCGCTCTGCCGGCCGATTTGATGGAAGCTGAACTGTTTGGTGCTGAAGCCGGCGCTTATACCGGTTTAACCAAAGCCCGCATCGGTCGTTTTGAAGCGGCTGATGGTGGTACTTTGTTTCTGGACGAAATCGGCAATTTGTCGTTATCCGGCCAGATGAAACTGCTGCGGGTGCTGCAAACCGGCGAATTTGAGCGCTTAGGCTCCAGTGTGACACGCCGGGTTGATGTTCGGCTGTTATCGGCGACCAACGCAGATTTAACCAAAGCTATTGCGCTCGGCCAGTTTCGTCAGGATTTGTATTACCGCATTAATGTGGTGCAGTTACAGGTGCCGGCGCTGCGCGAGCGGGTGGATGACATTCTGCCACTGGCCCGGCATTTTCTTGGCGGGCACAAACAACTGAGCCGCGAAGCGGAACAGCAGCTCTGCCAATATCATTGGCCCGGCAACGTGCGTGAGTTACAAAACGTCTGTCAGCGTGCGTTGTTGTTGTGTCAGAGTGAGACGATTTCCCCCTCAGATCTGGCGCTGGAAACAGACCTTAGCCCAAAAAACCGTGCACTCGACGACATTGCCCGCAGTGACATTGAGCAGGCGTTAGCCGCGCATCAGGGGATTGTCTCGCGTGCGGCCAAAGCACTGGGCATCACGCGTCAGGCGCTGTACCGGCGCATGGAGTTTTATGGCATTGCTACCCCTTAAACCGGGCCGGAGCGGGCTTTATCTTGGCGCGGCGCTGTTGCTCGGTGGTTTTGCCTTGTTGTTATGGTACGCGCTGCCGCAGCATTATGTTGTCTTTGCCGGTTACGCTGCTTTAGTGCTGTTGCTGTTGCTGTGGCTGTTGCTGCGCAGTTACCTGCGTCAGCTTGACACTGAAGTGATGGCGCTCAACCTGCAGGCGGATAGTCTGCGCGATCAGAGTTTTAATTTGACTGCCAACCGCGCCGTGCTGCGTGAATTAACGCCGCTGGCTGAAGCGCTGAACCAGATGTCAGCGGAACTGGCGCAGCAACGCGCTACTTTGTATCAGCGTGAATTGCTGCTTGATACCGTACTGCAAACCAATCCCAGTGCTTTGATCCTGACCGATGAGCAGGGCCGGGTGCTGTTCAGTAACCCGGCAGCGCGACATTTGTTGTCCGGCGGCCGGCGCTTTGATGGCAGCTATTTCTCCGCAGTACTGGCGGATTGGCCGGAATTACTCAAGGCCTGTCAGGCGGGCGCACAGGGCCTTATCCACGCCGGTGATGCGCAAAATGTCTGGCATTTGTCGGTCAGTCCATTCCGGCTCAATCAGCGCGAACATCTGTTGTATCAACTCAAGCCGATGACACGGGAATTTAAACAGGAAGAAATCAAAGCCTGGAAGAAACTCATCCGGGTCATTGGCCACGAACTGAATAACAGTCTGGCGCCGATGTCGTCGCTGGCGTTTTCCGGCGCCCGGCTGGTGAAAAAGCCAGATTTCAGTGCGGCTGACCAGGCGCAGCTGGCGCAAATGTTTGCTGTGATTGGTGAGCGTGCCACGCAGCTGAATCAGTTTTTACAGGCTTACCTGAATTTTGCCAAGTTACCGCCGCCACAGCCGTCATTGGTTCATTTCGCTTCTTTGATCAACAACCTGCAAAACCAATATGAATTTGAACTACTGGGTGATTTACCTCGGTCGGAGTGGTTTTTAGACAGCGCGCAGCTGACGCAGTTATTGCTGAATCTGCTGAAAAATGCAGGGGAAGCCGGTGCCAGTATTGCCGGTACCACCCTGAGTTTTCGTGAGTTGCCCCATCAGCTGGTGCTGGAACTACAGGACGACGGCGGAGGCTTGAGCGCTGAAGTGCTGCAACATGCACTGGTGCCGTTTTATACCACCAAGCCACAAGGTTCCGGTATTGGCCTGACTTTATGCCGGGACATTATGGAGTCGCACGGCGGCAGCCTTGAGTTATTTAATCAGTCAGCTGGTTTATTAGTGCGGCTGACCTTTCCGCGCATCGCTGCGACGTCGCTACCCGGTATCTGAACACGTCAGTTTGAACATCAGTTTGAACACAGCAGTCTGGGCAAAACTCTGTGCGGCAGGTAGACTGCAGCCTTAAGTTTTAGCCATCAAGCCTTCCAGAGAATGTTATGCAGATCCATACCACCACTGTCGAATTACCCACGCCAACAGGCCCGATGCGGGTTGCGGTTTATCAGCCGAAAACGGCAAAGCCTTGTCCGGCGGTGCTGCTTTACTCCGAAATTTTCCAGATCACTGCGCCAATAGCGCGGATGGCAGCCATGCTGGCGGGCCAGGGTTTATTGGTGCTGGTACCCGAAGTATTTCATGAACTGAATCCGGCCGGTACAGTGCTCGCCTACGACGATGCCGGCAAGGATAAAGGCAATCAGGATAAATGGACCAAACCGCTAGGCCAATACGACAGCGATAACCGCAGCATGATTGAGTACCTGGCAACGCAGCCATTATGGAATGGCAAATTAGGTGCGATGGGTGTCTGTATTGGTGGTCACCTGGCGCTGCGGGCAGCGCTGCAAAGCGAAGTACAGGCAGCCCTGTGTCTGTACCCGACGGATTTACATAGCGACACACTACCGGCGGGTGCTGCCGGTCAGACTTTAGCCCGGGTTGGTGAAACCAAAGCGCATCTGGTTTTTGTGTTTGGCCGGCAGGACCCGCACGTGCCGGAAGCCGGACGGCGGCAAATCCAGCAACAGCTGCAGCAGGCCGCTGTCAGTTTTGACTGGCATGAAGTCAACGCCGAACACGCTTTTATGCGTGATGAAGGCGAGCGTTATGACCCGGCGCTGGCGCTGTGGGTGTACCAACGCGCCCGCGAACTATTTCTGCAGATGTAACAAATAGTGTTTGGATGTTTTCGGGAATTTTGTTATTTATTTGTGTTGATAGATTTAAAAGATTCATAAATAACAAACTGATCAAAAGGATTTGTCGATGCGCTTATCGTTAAAGCCGCTGTTATTGGCGGTGTTTTGCAGCCTGTGCAGCCCAGTTTCTGTTGCTGCAGCCCCAGATTTACCCGTCTTGCTTGGCAAAGATCCGGCGATTTTCGATTTCAAAATTTCGCCGGATGGCCAACATCTCGCAGCCAAGATTATCCACGAAGATCGCATTGCGCTGGTGTTTTTTGACCGGCCAACCATGAAAATGCTCAACTCGATCAAAATGGGTGGCGATGGTCAGGTCGGCGAATATCATTGGGTCAATAATGAACGGGTGATTTTTAAGCTGACGCAAACCGACCCTTGGCAGCAGGAACCGCAATACTTCGGTGAGCTGTATGGCGTCAATATCGATGGCAGTAAACGCGGTTTGTTGTTTGGTTATCGTGCCGGCGAACAGCAGGTTGGCAGTAATTTTAAAGCCCGCGAGGCCCGCCGCGCCTGGGCTGAGTTTGTCGATGTGGTGCCAGATGAAAACAACCGCATTTTGATTAAAAGTACGCCAATGACTTTTGATGGTGCTGCTGTGCCTGAAGTGCTGGCGATGGATATTTTTAGTGGCAAGTTTGTTTCCCGCGGCCGATTGCCGGTGTCGCAAGGCGAAGTCAAAACAGGCCCAGATGGCCGGCCACGGGTTGTTGCTGGCCTCAACAGCAACGACGAAACGGAGGTTTATATTCGTGAAGCTGGAAGCACCAGCAACGACTGGACTCAGTTTCCGACGCAGCAATATGGTGGCACTTTTACCCCAGTCGCCGTGACCAAAGATAACAAAGCGCTGTATGTGCTCGACAACAGAGATAAAAGCCAGACCGGTTTACACAAACTCGATTTAACCAGCGGCAAATTCAGTGATGTCTATGTCGACCCAATAGTGGATGTCTCTGACTTCATTACAACTACAGATCAGCGCGCTGTATATGGTCTTAAAGTTGATGATGGTCGGCCGTCGTATTTATTACTGACAAGCGAATACGATGAAGCCAAAGTATTTAAAGACCTTCTGGCGACCTTTCCGGGCGAAAACGTCAATATTACCAGCCGGACTGCGGATGGAAAAAAGTGGGTTGTATTCGTCAGTTCTGATGTGAATCCGGGCACTTATTATCTGTATGACCATGAAAAGGTCAGCCTGGCGAAGCTTTCGGATACAAAACCGCACTTGGCAGGAGTGAATTTAGCGCCGATGGAACCGGTGAGTTTTGCTGCCGCTGACGGTTACAAAATCCATGGTTATCTGACCAAAGCGCCACAGCAATCTTCGGAAAAACCACTGGTCGTGCTGGTACATGGCGGACCGCATTATGTGCGGGATCGTTGGGGTTTTGATCCGGAAGTGCAGTTTTTAGCCCTGAGCGGTTATAACGTGCTGCAGGTCAATTACCGTGGTTCAGGCGGTTATGGGCAGCTACATCAGCAAGCCGGTTTTAAACAATGGGGTGGTCTAATTCAGCAGGATATCATTGATGGCACGCGTTGGGCTGTGGCACAGGGCCACGCCAAGGCCGGCAATATTTGCCTGATGGGCGCTTCTTTTGGCGGGTACTCTGCCGTGCAGGCTGCCACCATGGCGCCGGACCTTTTCAAATGCGGTGTTGCTGTCGCCGGCGTTTATGATTTGCCGCTGATGAAAGTCAGTGGTGATACACCGGAAGCCTATTATGGCAAAGCATTTTTGCAAAAAGTATTGGGGGATGACCAGGCGCAGCTGGCACAGTTTTCGCCGGTTCAGCAAGTTGGAAAACTCAAAGCAGAGCTGCTGATCATGCATGGTGCGCGCGACGAACGGGCGCCGATTGAGCATGCCAAACGTTTAAAAGCTGCTTTGGATAAAGCTGGGAAACCATACCAATGGCTGGTTTTTGAAGATGAAACTCATGGCTTCTACTCTGAAACCAACCAGACTATTTATCTGAAAAATGTGCAGGATTTTTTAGCGAAACAGCTAAAACGCTGACCTCCGGCCTTGGTGTCAGCACGGAAAAAGCAGCCCGCCTTGTCGCGGGCTGCTTGTTTGATGCGGGCGTTACAACAACAGCGTTAAAGTATCCTCAGCGATAACCAGCTGAAATAAAACAATTAACCGCCTATACTGCTGACTCAGGTGCATAATGCGCCTGTATGACAATTAAATGGCTGTTGTCATTCGGTTGTCAGAGAAGGTTGCTACGTTAGAACCAGTCCAAGTAAAAGGCAGATCCATGTCGTTAGCTGAACATATCTTTATCATTTTGCTGCTGATTACGATCAGCGCATTTTTTTCCATGTCTGAAATTGCGTTGGCAGCGGCGCGCAAACTCCGCTTGCGCCAGCTGGCTGCTGATGGTGAAACCCGCGCCAGTCAGGTGCTGGAACTGCAACAACATCCCGGTAATTTTTTCACCATAGTGCAGATTGGCCTCAATGCCGTGGCTATTCTCGGCGGTATTCTCGGTGAAGCCGCTTTTACGCCGTATATCGCCGATTTGCTGCGTGGTGCTTATGACGGTGTCTGGCTGGAAAATATAAGTTTTGCGTTGTCGGTGCTGCTGGTCACTACTTTGTTTATTTTGTTTGCTGATTTGATGCCGAAACGGCTGGCGATGCTGGCGCCGGAACAAGTGGCGCTGGTGGTGGTGCGACCTATTCTGACCTTGCTGGTGTTGCTCAAACCGCTGGTATTTTTATTTAACAGCGTGGCGAATCTGGTGTTCCGTTTGTTTAATGTGCCTATTCACCGTAAAGACCAAATCACGCCGGAAGATATTATTTCGATGGTGGACGAGGGCGCTGAAGCCGGGGTGCTGCAGCATCAGGAACACAAGCTGCTGGAAAACGTCTTTGATATGGAGCAGCGTACTGTCACTTCCGCCATGACGACGCGGGAAAGTCTGGTGTATTTTATCCTCGGTGAAGCCGAAGACAGTATCCGGCAAAAGCTGCTGGATTCACCGCATGCGCGTTTTCTGGTCTGCGATGCCAGCCTGGACCGGGTGGTCGGGTACATCGAATCGCGTGAACTGTTAGTGCAGGTATTAAACGGCTTGCCAATCTCCATCACGCATCCGGGCATGTTGCACACGCCGTTGATTATTCCGGATACTCTGTCGCTCTATGAAGTGCTGGAGCATTTTAAAAGCAGCGGCGTCGATTTTGCCGTGATCCTGAACGAATACGCCATGGTGGTCGGCATGATCACGCTCAAAGACGTGATGAGCATTGTGATGGGCGAACTGGTGCATTCGGAAGAAGAACAAATCGTTAAACGTGACGACGACTCCTGGCTGGTTGAAGGTTTGACGCCACTGGATGACGTGATGCGCTCGCTCGGTATTGACGCTTTTCCTGATCAGGAGAACTACGAAACCATCGCCGGTTTTATGATGTATATGTTGCGCAAAATCCCCAAACGTACCGATTCAGTCAATTACTGTGGATACAAGTTTGAAGTGGTGGATATCGACAGCTACAAAATCGACCAGTTGCTGGTGACCAAAATCAGAGCGGAAGAAAAAGCCTGATTGATTTCAGGCTTTTAGCTCTCAAAGAAACGAAGGACTAAAACAGATACCGGTACAAACTGGCGCCGGTCAGGATCAGATAACTGACCGCAACCGTTGGTTTTAAGCCTGCTTTGATATAACCGCCAATCAGACCGGCGATGCCTGGTCTTTGCGCCTGCCAGCTGCTTTGCCACTGACAGGCGATCTCCAGCCCTTCGCGCATCGCCGCCTCTAACGCCAGTAATCGTGCGCCGGCACGGTCTTGCTGCGCTTTCCACAGCGCTTCGTTCAGCCAGCAAAAACCAATCAGGCCGGCTTGCAACACCACAGTACTCTCCGTTTGCACCAGCCAGAGCCACAAGGTGAGGCACAACAGCCGCAGCCACAGTGCATGTTTTTCCATCTGATCATAACTTTGCTGCAGCTGCAGCCATTCTTGCTGGTTGGTGAGCATCGGGACATTCCTTCGCGGTATTTTTTTGCGGATTCAATAAAACCAGCCTGCGGCAAAATCACAGGCTGGTCAAGCGGTTACTGCTGCTGTTGCTCGATCCACTGATCGGTTTGCTGTTCGAGGATCTGCATCGGCATAGCACCGCCCAGCAACACCATGTCATGGAAAGCGCGGATATCAAATTTGTCGCCAAGCGCGGTGCGGGCTTTTTCACGCAGTTCGACAAATTTCAGCATGCCGAGTTTGTAACCGAGCGCCTGTCCAGGCCAGGCCATATAACGTTCGATTTCACTGATCACATCCGAAGATGCAGTGCCGGTGGTTGATGCCATGTACTGAATGGCTTGCTCGCGGGTCCATTTTTTCGCATGCAGACCAGTATCTACCACTAAACGCACTGAGCGGAACAGCTCGGCTTTGAGCCGGCCCAAATCACCAAACGGGTCGTTTTTATACATACCCATCTCGGCAGCAACCAGCTCAGAATACAGACCCCAGCCTTCGGCATAAGCATTATACGGTGCGATGCGTTGCAGCAACGGTAATTGTTCCTGCGCCAGGTTCAGCGCGATTTGCCAATGATGGCCCGGGTTGGCTTCATGATAAGTCAGGGTTTTTAAATCGAATTTGGCATTGGCTTTCATGTCGGCCAGATTAATCCAATAAATCCCCGGTTTGCTGCCATCAATGGCCGGTGACGTGTATTGGCCACCGGCGGCGCTGTCCTGAATTTCTACCGGAATACGCCGCACTTCAACTTGATAAGGCGGCCGGGTTTTAAACTGCTCGCTGATGCGGCCATCCATCTCTTTGATATAACCGTTTAAGTCGGCCAGCAGCTGAGCACGGCCAGCGTCTGAATCTTCGTATAAAAAGCGTGGTTCTTCATTCAGTGCCGCCATGCGGTCGCCAACGCTGCCTTCGCGGTAGCCATTGGCTTTGAGGATCTTATCCATGGCTTTGGTGATACGCGCCACTTCGTCCAGACCAATCTGGTGGATTTGTTCCGGCGTTAAGTTGGTGTCACCAAGCTGGCGTACCGAATAGGCGTAAAATTCACTGCCATTGGGCTGTGCCCAGATACCGGCTTCAATACGGGCATTGGGCAGCGCCGCTTTGACTTTGTCATGCAGCTGCTGATAAGCCGGTGCAACGACAGTCCCGATTAATTCTGCGGCTTTATTGAGCAGCTCTGTTTTACGGGTTGCGTCTATTTCATTGACCGCGTTGAGTTTTTTCTCGAAATCTAAATACAGACTATGCGCCTTGGCATCCGCCTGCGCATAAGTGCTGAGAATTTTCAGCGACTTATCCAGCAACACCCGCGGTGGCAGCCAGCCGCTGGTTAAATCGGTACTGAATTTATCGCCAACAGAACTCAGCGCCGGGCCAAACTGGCTGAGCCGCTGCAGATAATTTTGCGCATCCTGAGCGTTATTAATAGGGTGCGAATTTAATAAGGCACCTGGCATATCGATGGTCGGGCCGTTGATTTGGTTAACAATAAATGGTGAATGACCCATCCACATATCAATGTAACCCTGCGGGAATTTGCTGTCACCGGCGTAAAACGCCAGGATATTCGTCATCACTTGCTGGCTGATGGCATCCTGTGGCAGCTCCGGCAGCGGCAGTGCGCTCAGTGCTTTGGCGTTGTCGCTCATGCTCTGGCGCAGCGCGTTTTCGCGGCTGCTGTTGTAAAACTCCATTTCGGCAGCAAATGGCTTGCCGACTTGCGCCTCGCTCAGGCTGTATGCCGACGCGCTGAGTGGCCGGGCCTGAAACAAAGCCTGAGTTCCGGCCTGATAATAGTCTTTGGCATAAGGACTGTTGGTAGTGGCCGGAGTGACGACTGGCGCCGCTGCGGCAACGGTGGCTGGTTCTGGTGCCGGTTTGCAGCCGGCCAGCAGTGCGGTGGTGATGGCCAGCGCACACAGGGATAAACGCATGGAAAAGTCCTCAGAGATCAAACGGAGAAAAGTCGTTATCATACACTTTTTGGCTGTCACCGCATGACTTCTGGCCCTAATCACCGGCCAGTCTGGCCAGTTTTTGTGCGGTTGGTGTTGGGGAGAATTAACTGATGTATGGCAAAGGCAGCCGGCAATACCGGCAAATGACCGCAGTACTGAGTTTTGCCGCTGTGGTGGTATTTGCCAATCTGCATGCGTTGCAACCCTTATTGCCAGAGCTAAGCCGGTTATTTCTGCTGACGCCGCTGCAAGCAAGCTGGAGTTATGCCGTTGGCACTTTGACGCTGGGTTTGTCGCTGCTGTTTTACAGCGCCGTGTCCGACGCCATTGGCAGGCGGACTTTGCTGGGGATAAGCCTGCTCGGCATGACTTTTAGTACTGTGCTGCTGACTCAGGTCGAATCATACAGCGCCTTGTTGTGGGGCCGCGCGTTACAGGGATTTTTCTTAGGCGGGTTGCCGGCGATTGCCGTCGCTTACCTCGGTGAAGAACTGGAAAAACCAGCGCTGCTCAGTGCGGTCGGGATTTATATCAGCGCGAGCTCTCTAGGCGGCATCTCCGGCCGGGTGCTGGCGGGGTTTAGTGCCGAGCTCGGGCACTGGCAATGGGTGTTCTGGTTGTGGAGCCTGCTCGCCATCCTGCTGTTGCTGGCATTCTGGCGTTATTTGCCGGCGTCGCAGCATTTTGTCGCTAAGACATTTTCTGCGCGCCAGGCGCTCAAAGACAACTGGTTTCATCTGCGCCAACCGGTGTTACTGCTGACCTTTTTACTCGGTGGCCTGAACTTCTTTATCTATTTAAATCAATATACTTATATCGCTTTTGTCCTAGCGGAACCGCCATATGCGCTCAGTTCCGGCTGGATAGGCCTGCTGTTTTTAACTTATCTGACCGGCACCCTGGGGTCGGCCATTTCCGGCAAAGCGGCACGGCGCATGGCGATGCCACAAGGCATGGCTTTGGGGGTGGTGATTATGATGGTGGGTACTTTGTGTACTTTACTGCCAGGGTTGGTGTTTATCGTGCTGGGATTTTTTATCAGTGCTTTTGGCTTTTTCTTAACCCACAGCCTGGCGACCGGCTGGGTCAATCAACATGCGACAAGAGCCAAAGCCAGTGCCAGCGCGCTTTATCTGGTGTTTTATTATCTGGGCGCCAGCACAGGTGGTTTATATCTGCATCTGTTCTGGCAATGGCAAGGCTGGGCTGGGGTAGTGCTGGGGTCATTAATCGGTTACGGACTGGCGCTGTGGTTGTGTGCACGCCTAAGAGGTTTTCCGCTGCCGGTTATGGCTGCTGCGCCGCCAATATCACCTGCTGCGGCTGCAACTCGAGTAACTGACCGGCGCTAAGCGCTGGTAAATACAGCTGACCAATGTGGGTGCGCTGCAGCAGGGTTACTTTTAATCCGAGCTGTTTGCACATGTAGCGGATCTGGCGGTTTTTGCCTTCGGTCAGGGTCAATTCAAGCTGATTCGGTGCGCTGAGGGTTGCCAGACAGGGCCGGGCTTCAATCCAGCTTGCACCCGCCTGATAACGCATACCCAAGCGGAGCTGCTGCAGCATGGTCTCGGTCACTGTTTTATCAACATCCACCCGATAGGTTTTTTGGTGTTGTTGCGTCGGATGCAGCAGGCGCTGGGCAAAAGGGCCGTCATTGCTCAGCAATAACAAACCACAACTGTCTTTATCCAGCCGACCGACCGCGAAAACGCCGGGTGGCAGCTGTTGAAGCAGGGCGGCGATACTCTGCGGGTCATCCGGGCGCACATTACAATCAATACCCACAGGTTTGTGGTAAGCCCAGTAACGTCTGGGCGGCACCGACGGTAGCAACTGACCGTCCAGCCAAAGTGCTGTTTCCGCCTGTACCCAGTGTGACAGTTTCAGTGTATTTGGTTGCAGGCGGCCGGTGTCCAACAACGCCTGATGGCAGCCCGGTGCTATACCGGCCTCCGTCAGACGTTGCCACAGACGCTGGCGCTGGCTCATTTGGCGTTAAGCCGAAGTGCCTTGTGGCTTGCGGGCCGGGCGGTTTTGCTGTGGCCGGGCCGGGTTCTGGCCCTGACCGCTTGCCTGTGGCCGGCGCTGACCCTGTGGCTGGCCTGGACGACCTGAAGGGGCGCCTTGACCATCGGCTTTGGCTGCCGCAGGTTTACGCGGCGGACGTGGCGCGCCCTGACGCGGTGTGGCACGCTCGCCGGCCGGGCCTTTTGGCTGTGGCCGTGGCGGACGCGGCGGCCGCTGCGTCAGCTCTTTGTCGTTCAGCTGTAAAGTTGGGTCGACTTTAATGCTGCCTTGCGGGATCTTCATGCCAATCAGCTTTTCGACTTGTTTCAGCTGGCTGACTTCATCCGGATACACCAGTGACACGGCGAGGCCGGTCATGCCGGCGCGACCGGTACGGCCGATGCGGTGCACATAGTCAGCGGCGCTGCGTGGCAATGTGAAGTTGACTACATATGGCAACTGCGCGATGTCGATGCCACGGGCCGCAACGTCAGAGGCGACCAGCACGCGAATTTCGTTGGATTTAAATCCGGCCAGCGCCGCGGTACGCGCATTCTGGCTCTTGTTGCCGTGAATAGCGGCCGCGCTGATACCGGCTTCATTTAATTTGTCGGTCAGGCGGTTGGCTTCGTGTTTGGTCGCCATAAATACCAGCACCTGTTTCCAGTCGTTTTGCGCGATGAGCTGGATCAGCGTCGCCGATTTCTGGCCTTTCGCGACCTGATAGACTTGCTGCTCAACTTTTTCTGCCGTGCTGTTTTGTGGCGCCACGCTGATTGATTGCGGGTTATGCAACAATTTACTGGTCAGCTGTTTGATATCGTCAGAGAACGTGGCGGAGAACAGCAGGTTTTGCCGCTGTTTTGGCAGCAATGCCAGAATTTTTTTGATGTCGTGAATAAAACCCATGTCGAGCATGCGGTCGGCTTCATCCAGCACCAGTGTTTGTACCTGATTGATTTTCAGCGCATTTTGGCCGATTAAATCCAATAAACGGCCTGGGGTTGCGGTCAGAATGTCGACACCGCCGCGCAGCGCCATCATTTGCGGGTTGATGGATACACCACCAAATACCACCAGATGTTTTAATTTTGGCTGCAGATATTGACTATATTTTGCCACTTGTTCACTGACCTGAGCAGCCAGTTCACGGGTTGGGGTCAGAATTAATGCGCGGACCGGACGAGGCTGACTGACCGGCTGGCTCATCAGCTGCTGCAGGATTGGCAGCACGAAACTGGCGGTTTTGCCGGTACCGGTCTGAGCCGCAGCCATCAGGTCACGGCCGCTCAGTACTGCAGGAATTGCCTGCTGCTGGATTGGCGTTGGCGTGGTGTAGCCAGCTTCAGTGACGGCCTGTAACAGCTTCGGATCTAAATTTAACGCAGAAAACGACATATCAACCCCAGGTAGCACAGCGCGCCGGGGTGGGGCTGTACGAAAAAGTCGCGCATTCTACCTTGGATGCAGGGCGCTGGCTATCTTTGAGTCCGGATTTCTCAGATCCTGCAGCAGAAAGAACTAGCCAAAATGCAACGCTGCCAGCGTGCACAAGCCTTTACCGACGGAACCGAAGCGATCGCCGGCGATCAGCGGCACATCGGGTAATAAATGTTGTAACTGCCGCTTGACGCCGGGCGCTGCCGAAGCGCCACCGGTTAAAAAGATTTGGTCTGGCTTGACGCCGGCTGCAGCTACACACTCGTTGATGAGTCCGCGTAGCCCATTCATTTCGACATAAAGTGCGTGGTCCAGCATGGCCTGATCCAGCACGGTTGCCAGCCCTGACTGTAGCCGGTCCAGTTGTACTTGTGTTGCTGCGGCTTCGGCCAGCTCGATTTTGGCCTGCTCAGCCTGTTGTACCAGGTAATAACTCAAATGTTGCTGATGCAGGTGTTGCAGCCGTGTCACCAGCGCGGGCTCTGCGGCAATCTCCAGCAACTGCGTGATCTGTTTAGCGCTCGCCGGCTGATAAAACTGTTCCTGCGCATAAATATCGATAATGTTGACTGCGTCGCTGAATAACGCCGATGGCAGCGGTTTGCCGTTTAACGCCAGACTACCGCGGCCCAGTAAAGGCATCAGACCATAAATCGCCAGTTTGATGTCCATATCAACACCGCCTAAACGCCGACCGGCATGGCTTAACAGGTCTTTGCTGCGATCGGCCACCCGGGCATGGCCTGGTCCGAGCCGGATCAAACTGATATCTGAAGTACCGCCGCCAATGTCGACCACCAGTACCAACTGTTCAGCCGTTAAAGTGCGTTCGTATTCAACTGCTGCGGCCACAGGCTCATAAGCAAACTGCACTTCACGAAAACCGGCCTGGGCAGCAGCATGACGGAGCAGCGCCTCGGCGCGGGCGTCGCCATCGCTACCATCGATGCCCTGAAAATGAATAGGCCGGCCTATCACGGCAAATTCAGCCGAATGCTGATTATTATGACCGGCACTCTGATCAGCGCGTCGGTGAATGTGCGTCAGCATCAGGCTACAAACCTGCTGATACAGCTGAGTTTGCAGCGGGGTCAACCGTGAACCCAACATTGATTTGGGCGAGCGGATAAATACACCGCCTAACGGCGCGGCACTGTAACGGTCGTGGGCGGCCTGACCGAGCAAAGCACGATCAGGCTGGCGTAGTAATTGCGCTAACGAGGGTTTCTTCTGCTCTTCATCTTCGGCGTCAAAATCATCCGGCCAGGGCAGATATAAGGCGGAACTCAAATACGGCGAGTTTGCACCGAGCGCTAACAGCTCTGGTTGCCCGCCAGTGTCTAACCGCCCGGCGGTACAGTTTGAAGTGCCAAAATCAATTCCAAGATAATTTGTATGCATTACAGCGTGGCCCAAAGCAGAAAAGCGCCGCAGTATAACAGCAGATGTGCGGCATTTTTAGCGCTGCGAACACAGATATACACACTCTGGCAGGTTTTTTGCTCATGCCAGAGTAGCAAATCATTTTAGGCGAATTGTCCGGAGGTCCTATGCGACATTCCAGCTTGATCCTGTTGGCTTGCAGCCTGTTGTTGGCTGCCTGTCAGCAACAACCCGAGCGGCAGCAAACTGCCGCTGCGGTGCAGGAAGTGGCCGTAGGCCCAATCCTGATGTATACCGAACGCTTGGCCGGCCGGCTGTTTGCCGGTGTACAGCCTCTGCCCAAAGGTGCGGTGGCTGTGGTGAGTTTTACCGAATTACGTTCCCTGACGCCGGACCCGTACAATTTGTCGCAGAATTTGCTCGGTCTGCAATTACAGGAAAGCATGATAGCGGTGGCCAGTCAGCGCGGTTATCAGGTGAAGGAGCTGCGCACCGGTCAGGCAGTTGAAGTATACGCGGATCACGAACGCCTGCTGACCCGCGATTTAACTGAGTTGGCTGCACAGCAGGCGGTGCGTTATGTCATCGTCGGCACGCTGAATCAGGCTGAACAATACACTACAGTCAATGCGCGGATGGTCGATATACAAACCAATACTGTCGTTGCTGCAGCGTCTGATTTGATCCCGGCAGAAGTATTAGGCGCAACCGAGCAGGTGCAGTTGCGTCAGCAAAAATTGTATCGTCAGAGTGATTATTAATCGCGCCAGAATAAGTTGGAACCAGCTATGAAAAAAATTCACGGTCTTTTGCTGCTATGTCTGAGCTTGTCCGGTTGTGCAACCTGGGAGCGTTACTCATTGTTGACAGGCTCAGAGCCGGAACCGGCTGAAGTGGAACTGGCCGCGCCTGAGCAACAAAAAGCCCGGCCGCAGTATTTTGTCAGCCCGGCGTTGTACGACGGCGCCGCCTATCAGGCCACTCAGCAGTCAGCGCAGAAGCTTCAGTCGCAATATCAGCCACAGGCTGCGGTTAATGTGAATCATTATGTGCAAAGCATGATGCACGATTTGGTCGCCAATCTGGATTTGGTGAACCCGCAGATGGTCATTGGCATGACCAGTTTTGTCTATTTGGATGGTCCCTTTGACCAGACGGATTTATTGGGTAACCAGCTCTCAGAGAGTTTTATGCACGAAGTGCATCAGTTTGGCTTAGGCGTCATCGATTTTAAAACAACGGACTACATCCGGGTCACGCCACAGGGCGACTTCGTCTTCAGCCGCGATTTTATGGAATTAAAAGAAGAACAGCCGATTGAGTTTGTATTAGGCGGCACTTTGGTACGTCATCAGGGCGGCACGCTGATCAACGCCCGTTTAGTCTCAGTGGCCAGTAAAAAAGTGGCGGCGACTGCACAGGGGTTTATTCCGCAGAATGTCGTGGATGCCTTGTATCAGTCTGGCGGCTCAGAAAAGCTGTTGCTGAAGCAAGGTGAATAATATGAACAAAACCTGGTTGGGTCTATTAGTGTTCGGATTAAGTGGTTGCGCGCAGTTATGTGACTGCCAGAAAACCTCTGCAGCGCAGAACAAACCCGATTCGTCTGCGCCGGCGGCCGTCGAGTCGGTTCCTGCTGAACCAGCTGTTGGCAGCGATGGTTATGTACTGGAAGACAGACCTATGGCCGAGGCGGAGCCAGTTGGCACTGTTCAGCGCCAGTCACAGCTTGATTTGGTGGCACAGGATCCAAATGCCCGGCCATTTCTGGCAACAACGCCAGCGCCAGCCCGTCTGAGCCGGAAAATGCTGCCGTCCGAGTTTCCAGTAGCCGTTGAGGGGCAGCCGCTACCCGCTTCGATGTATCCCAACCTATCGCACAGTAAAAAGCAGCTGTCGGATTATGCCAGTCAGCTCGGCTTTAAACTGGCGGCATTTGACGTGTTAAAAGGTGCAAAAGTGGGGGTGACCAGCTTTGTCGAATTTGATGACAGTCTGCAGCGTAGTAATGCTTTGGGCAATCAATTCGCTGAGGCGATGGCCACAACTTTACCGCAGCACGGGGTTGAAGTGATTGATTTTAAACTGACACGTAAAATAACCGTCAGTCGGGAAGGCGATTTTGCATTGTCGCGCGATGTGCGGCAATTATCAGAAAAATCTGGCATGGATTACATTCTGGTCGGCACGCTGGTGACAACAAGACGTGGTGTACAAATCAATAGCCGGATTGTCTCAGTGAAAGGGCAACAGGTCGTCGCAGCTGCAAGTACTTTATTACCGCATTTGGTGCTGCAACAAATTCAGCCATAAAATAATGGCCGGATCTAAGCCGGCCATTATTTAATCTGTTGATTTTCTGATGATTCACAGGCCGTTAGCCATCTGATAGACTCATGCCGTTTTGCCCTGTAGTTAAACTGGATATAACGGGTGCCTCCTAAGCGCCAGTCGTGAGTTCGAGTCTCGCCGGGGCAGCCAGTTCTCTGTTAGTCGTCTGTGGCATCCACAGCATCACCAAATTCATCGACCGGTTGTCGTGTCGGCATCGCTAAATCACCTGCCTGAATGTTCGCTAACAACTGGGAACCGACACTTTCGGCCCAGGCCGCTTCGCTGCTGAGCTGAGTAATTCGGACCGTCAGTTCAGTGACCGCCAATAACGGCTGGATCCGGCCGAAACTGTCCGGAACTTCACGGCGATGCACCAGTTTAAAGGTATCACCAATTTGGGCGCCATGAGCTTTGCCGATGCTGAGCAACACCTGGTTTTCTTTCACTTGCGTGACTTCTGCCTGCAACGGTTCACAGCGGATGGCTTCTTCGACATCCATTGCAGCGGCATTTAAGATCCGCTCAGCAGCTTGGCCATAAGTGGTTTCCCAGAAGCGGTGATAACTCGGGTCCATTTCAGTTGATTTGCGGAAAGTCCAGACGGAAGTAGTCTGATATTTCTGGCTAAATACAGTTCTTTCTTCTGCTAAATCAAATACCTGTACTTGCAGATGATAATAGCGATCCCGGTCTGCGTCGGTCCAGAAGGTCCAGTTAGTCCCGGTACTGCCGCCTAACGACACGTCGTCGATACTGGCTGTTAAAATGTAGCGGGCGCCGAGCTGCTGCTGCAACGCCTTACGCTCCAGATAGCTCAGGGCAGTAACGTCAACAGGATTGTTGTAAGGCGCCGGCCAGCTGCTATGGCCCACTTCTTCCAGTTTGCTGCTGAAAACTTTGCCGCTGACTTTACCGATATTAAACAGGTCGCCGACGATGGCCTGCTCCGGATTGGCCAGCCGGAACGGCGTGATAAGCAGTTTTTTCCGATAGGCTAAGGTAGGGCAAACTGCTTCGGCAGGTTCAATGTCGGCGCGAATGGTCACTTCAAAATAACCATCCCGGGTCGCTTCAGTCACCAGCTGGACGTTTTGCACTTCGCCGCTGCTTTCAACTTGCAAACTTTCTTGTGTCAATAATCCGTCGGTGACTTGCTGCACACTTCGGACGCTGACCCCGGCAAACAGCAGGGCGCGTTTTACGGCATCTTCAGTTGCCTGCGCTCTGGCCGTCGCTTCGTCACCCTGGCGGATGGGCGCCCGGCCTGTGGTTTCATACCATTGCGCTTGTGCGGGCAGCTGATACAAGCCGAGCAAAGCGGGTAGCAATAGTTTGACAGGGGTTGACATCATCGGGCTCCGGAATGCGTTGTTCCTCATGACTAAGCAAAGACTGTGCCTTGCTGGCAAAAATCTGTTGCGACTCGTGGTGTTGGCGCGAAATCTGCAAAGTAACAACCAGACAGCCGGTTCGATTTGCCGGTGCAACAGATACTGGAGAATTCCGATGCGCGCAGCCCTTGTTATTTTGTCGGTCGCTTTAATCTCAGGTTGTAGCATGTTTTATGACCGTGAAGTGCAGTGGGAAACTGTGCCGCCAAAAACATTCCCGGTGCTGAAAGCTGTGGGTTACGCGCCACTGGCTGAGCAAAAAGCCGACAGTGCTGAGCAGCGTATGTTAATGGCGATGAAAGCATCAAAACTTGAAGCTTACAAAGAGCTGGCGGAACAGGTCTACGGCCAAAAAGTAGACTACAAAGTCACGATGCAGCAGGCTGTCGTTGGCAACGATAAATTAAAAGGGTCGATTCAAGGTGTCATTAAGGGCGCCAGAGTCGTTAAGACCTATCCGGTTGGCGAATTCTATGCGACTGAAATGGAGCTGGATTTTAAGCAGGTTTATGAAATTTATCAGAATTCAGCGCCAGTACGCCGTATCAAATCTGTGAAATACTATTGACGCAGTGATTTTAAATGATTGAAACATCTGAGCAGGGGCGGAAAAGGGACAGCTTGTTGATAGTGTTCAACATGTCAGGGATCAGGCTTTGATCCCTTTACCAACGGAATCCAGTGCTGGTTTGCCTTTAGCATTATAGGTCAAGCCGGATTTACCCCGCTGTTGCAGCAGTTCATGCTTAAATCGCTCGATGACCAACTGGCTTTGTTCCAGCGTGACTTTGTTAATTTCATTTTGTTGTTTACAGTGCTGCAGAACTTCATCGATGTCGGCAACGAGCTTGCGAAAGCCAGGCTCGGCTTTGTGTTGTGGTAATTGCGGATGACTGGCGATTTGCTGATCCAACAGCTGAATCTTTTCCAGTTGTTTGAGTTTGTCTGCAGAGTTGGTTTCAAGATCGGTAATATTACGCTTGCTTATAGCGCTAAGCTCTTGTTTTAAAAGCAACAAAAGCACGCTGAGGTGCTCTTGTTGTTGTGTCAGCAGGGAGAGGACTGGGGGCAGGCTGGTCATTTTTTACCGAATAACTCGCCTTCAAACTGCACAATACGCCGTGCCAGTTGCTCTACGTTCACTTTGTATTTGCCCTCAGAAATAGCCTGTTTGATTTCATCGACTTTTCTCTGATCAATGCCTGAGCTGCTGGATGCTTTTTCCTGAGCTTTTGTAAACTGCTGTGCCTGACTAGTCAGTGACACAGAGTCCTGCCGCATTGCTGGCTGGGTAATTGCAGCTTGTTGCTGTGCAACTTGCTGTTGTTTCTGAATATTTTGATCAACCTTGTCGGTTTTAACCGTAGTGGTTGCTGGAACTGTTTGATTTACATTTATTGCCATTTTGACACCCCACAGACCTGTTGGCCTCTTCCTTGACCATTTTAACGGCAGCTCGCACTGGAACTTTAGAAAAATTTACAGATTTATCGCGACTTTTTTTACCGCAGTGACATTCGCCTGAACTTTGCGTCCTGAGTTCAGGTTTTGTACTTCGATGTTATCGCCTAAACTGCCGTCAGCTAGCGCTTTACCGCTGGTCGCAACCATCAGAGTACCAGAGATCCCTTCAATTGTAACCATATCGCCTTTACATACAAGACAAAGATCTCGTAACGTCAGAATTTGCCCTGGACTCAGAGCCCGTTTTGTTCTTGCCCCTTCCACTAAATCCGGATTAGATACTGTGGCGCCCCGACTGAACAACTGATCGCGGCTTTCGAGCTGGACCATTTCCACACTTAATACCGAGCCAGGGGCAAGCTGGCGTGTCGCGACCACAACGTCGACCAACTGGCTTGCTCTGGCACTTAAATAGAGCTGCCAGCCCCGGGTTCCAGCGCAAAGCACCTTAATACTGTTCTGACTCTGGATTTTAGGATTTACCAAACTAAATTGCAGAGCGACGTCGCATTCCCGGGCTTTAGTTCTGTCGTCAAGCGGATGAACCCGGATTTGGGTCTGACCTGGCGTTGTTTGCTGTTGCAGCCATTGTTGTGCTGCATTGGTTAAATCAGCTGCGCTATAGGTCTCAGCACTGGCTTCAGCGGAAAGCGCCGGCAGCAAGAGCAGCAGGTATCTCAGCGCTTTAAAATTAAAATTGTCGTACATTTTCATAAGGTTTCGGCTATGCTTTATCGACAAAGGGGAATAACATACAGCTCTTTGTATTTTCAGTAATTTGCTGCAGATATTCTGACTGAACTATGTGTCTGCAAGAATCGAACCGAACTGTTTTGCTTGGAGTGTTAAATGGCGAGTATTCTTGATTCTGTCAATCAGCGCACGCAATTGGTCGGGCAAAACCGTTTAGAGTTATTGTTGTTTCGTCTTGCTGGCCGTCAAAGATTTGGCATTAACGTATTTAAAGTCCGTGAGGTGCTGCAATGCCCGCCACTGACAGCTATTCCGAAAAGAAATAAATTTGTGCGTGGTATTGCACACATCCGCGGACAGACTATTTCGGTCATTGATTTGAGCCTTGCTACTGGTGGGCGGCCAATCGAAAACGTCAAAGACAGTTTTATCATTATTGCGGAGTACAATCGCTCGGTTCAGGGATTTTTGGTTAATTCAGTTGAACGTATTATCAACATCAACTGGGAATCTATTATGCCACCACCAAAAGGTACGGGCGGACGCCAGAGCTACCTGACGGCAGTGACCGAAATAGACAAAGAGCTGGTCGAGATTATTGATGTTGAGAAAATCCTCGAGGAGATCTCACCATCTCCTACCGCGGTTAGTACCTCATTTGAAACAGCAACTATCCAGCGGGATCTTGGCGACAGGATCATTTTAATTGCTGATGATTCTGCCGTGGCAAGAAATCAGGTGAAACGAGCCCTGGAAGGTCTGGGTATCGCGATGCACCTGGTCAAAAACGGCAGAGAAGCGCTGACATACCTGCAGGAAGTTGCCGCTCAGTGTGAACAATCGGTGACCGAGAAAATCGGCTTATTGATTTCTGACATCGAAATGCCCGATATGGACGGTTATACCCTCACTGCCGAAGTTCGGTTGGATCCCAAATTAAAGCCACTTCACGTCATTTTGCATACATCACTCAGCGGCGTGTTTAACCAGCAAATGGTGCAGAAAGTAGGGGCTGACGACTTCATTGCCAAGTTTAATCCCGACGAATTGGCTGAATCGGTTCGCAAATGGCTGCACACTGAATAACTGACGGAATCATACGAGTGAATAAAGAGCTGCATGACAGCGAGTACAAAACATTCCGTGATTTTCTGGAACAGCAGTGCGGCATTGTACTTGGTGAGAACAAACAGTATCTGGTCAAGAGTCGCCTCGCGCCGCTGATGCAAAGGTTTAATCTCGGCAGTTTGTCGGAACTGGTGAATAAAACCCTCAGCCCTTTTGAGCGCCAGCTCAGATCTGCTGTTATAGACGCAATGACGACCAACGAAACTTTGTGGTTTCGCGACACATATCCTTATGAACTGCTGAAAAAACAGATATTTCCTGAACTTGAAAAAGATCATCGCAATGTGAAAATCTGGTCTGCTGCGAGTTCCAGTGGACAGGAACCTTATTCCATTGCGATGACCGCTCTGGAATATCAACAGATGCGGCCGGCATCATTTGGATTGGGTGTTCATATTTTAGGTACGGACATTTCCAATACAATGCTGGAGCATTGTCAACGGGCTGAATATGATGGCCTTGCTTTGTCGCGCGGCTTGTCGCCAGAACGTCGTACTAAGTTTTTTGAAGATAGTGGCAATGGCATGATGCGGGTGAAAGATATTGCCCGACGTAATGTCAGTTTTCGCCACCTGAACTTATTGGATAGCTACACACTGCTTGGAAAATTTGACATTATTTTCTGCCGTAACGTGTTGATCTATTTTTCACCCGAGGTCAAAGCAAAAATTATCCGTCAGTTTGCTCAGGCGCTGAATCCAAAAGGTTTTTTAGTGCTTGGTGCCTCAGAGTCTTTGTCCAGTACCAACAATGACTTTGAAATGATACGATGCAATCCTGGGATTATTTACCGACGCAAAGACTGATTTTGCAGTCTGGAATCCTCCACTGAACCAATCATCTGCTGTAATTCTGACAACTTATTGGCCCGACTCTTGCTAACAAACTTATAAGGTTTGGTGGAGAGTCATATCATGGCCATAAGTTTTAACAATGCGTTCGGGTTGCATGAGCAAGGAACTTTGTTGCGGGAACGTCGCACTGAGTTGCTGGCCAATAACATAGCGAATGCCGATACGCCGGGTTACAAAGCCCGAGACTTGGATTTCCATACCGCACTGGCGAATGCGCAGGCACGTCAAACGGGTGCCTTACAGCAAACGGATTCCAAGCATTTTGATATCTCCCCATCAACAAGACACGAAGTGTTGTTTCGCAATGCTGAGCAAACCGACACGGGCGACGGAAATAGCGTCGACATCCACCGTGAGCGGAATGCTTTTAGTCAAAACGCGATGGAATATCAGACTTCGTTGCAGTTTTTAAACAGCAAAATCAGCGGGTTGAAAAAAGCTTTAGGAGGGCAGTGATGAGCCTTTATCGAGTTTTTGATATCGCCGGTACAGGCCTGACAGCGCAGGCTCTGCGGCTCAATACAACGGCCAGTAACATTGCCAACGCAGAAAGTGTCAGTAGCAATCTGGAAACTACCTATCGTGGCCGTCATCCGGTCTTTGCGGCGGAGTTTGATAACGCAATGACTGAACAAGGCGCAGGTGTCAAAGTGCTGGGAGTGGTCGAAAGCGATGCGCCTCTGAATAAGGAATATAACCCGTCCCATCCTTTGGCAGACGAAAATGGTTTTATCTATAAGCCGAATGTCAATGTGATGGAAGAAATGGCCAACATGATTTCCGCATCACGCTCTTATGATGCCAATGTACAGGTGGCAGATGCTGCAAAGCAGATGCTGAGCCGGACTTTAACCCTTGGCCAGCGTTAATAAGGAGTAGCTGATGACCACGATTTCCAATACCAGCGGCAATAGCTATCTGGATAGTCTTAAAGGGACGGATGCCACAAAAAAAGAAGATAGCGGTGCGCTGACGCAATCGGATTTTTTTGCCTTGTTAACTCAGCAGCTGGCGTTTCAGGACCCGACTAAACCGGTTGAGAACGATCAGATGATCGCGCAGATGACCAGTTTCACCATGGCCGATGGCATTAGCTCGCTGAACACCAACTTTAAAGATTTTGCTGCCAGCATGAATTCCAATCAGGCCTTACAGGCGTCTAGTTTGGTTGGGCGTACAGTGCGGGTGAATTCAGATACGCTGATTTTTGACGGTAAGAATTCAACTTACGGTGCTATTGAAGTACCGGCAAAAACTACATCGATGAAAGTCAGTATTTACGACGCCAGTGGGGCCTTAGTGAAAAGCGATACCGTTGCCAACCCAAGCGAAGGCAAGTTTGAATTAGCCTGGGATGGGACAAATGAAGCCGGCACTACGCAGACCACCGGACTCTACACGATGAAAATTGATGCCACTGTTGACGGTAAGGCGCAGAGCCTGGTTACGTCCAGTTATGTCCCGGTTGCCAGTGTGACCTTAGGTACATCAACCGCAGATATGAAACTGAATTTACTTGGCCTTGGCGCCAAAAAAATGTCAGACATTTTAGAAATTGCCGCAGGCTGATGCCTGACTATCGAGGTGAACTATGAGTTTTAATATTGCATTGAGTGGTCTGGCTGCAGCCCAGAAAGATTTGGACACCACAGCCAACAACATTGCTAACGTCAATACGACGGGCTTTAAAGAGTCACGTGCAGAATTTGCCGACGTCTACGCCGGTTCTATTTTCTCACCAGGCCGGACCAAAGTCGGTGACGGTGTGACGACATCGCAAGTGGCGCAACAGTTCAGTCAGGGCGCGTTGAAATTTACGCAAAATTCCTTGGATATGGCGATCACAGGCGACGGTTTTTTTGCTTTGACCTCTGATTTAGCCTCGCGCGACATGACCTTTACCCGTTCTGGTGCTTTTAAGCTCAGCAAAGACAATTTTATCGTCGATAATAACGGCAATTTCCTGCAAGGCTATCCGGTCGACCCTGCAACAGGTTCTGCCAGTTCAGTCAGTCTCAGTACGACCAAGCCGATTCAAATTCCAAGTACGGCTGGTGCGCCACGTTCTACCAGTAACGTCTATATGACAATGAATTTAAACTCCACGCTGGTCGCTCCGGCCGGCGGCTGGGCGACATTTAATCCATTGGATAAATCGACGTACAATACCGGGTCAACGACTTCGACAACTGTTTATGACAGCTTAGGTGAACCGCATGTGCTGTCGTTTTACTTCAGACGCACAACAACTGCAACGGATAACAACTGGGAAGTCTATGCTGTATTTGATGACAACACAGCAACAGCTGCAACCGCAACCGCAACAAATGGTCAGTACTTTGGCCCGACGACATTAGACTTCGATGCGAATGGTCTCCCGGTGGCACCTACATCAACTTCAATGCCGGATTTGGTCATCTCATCTGCATTACTGAATACCACGGCGTTTTTAACTAACGGTGCACAGTTTACCAGCAATCTGACAGTGAACTTCAGTAATCAGGCCGGGACCAATTTCCCAACGCAATATGCCAGTAAGTTCGAAGTGGGTTCGTTGAACCAAGACGGTACTACTGTAGGTCGTCTGACCAGTATTGATATCGATGCCGCAGGCAAAGTTATGGCAAGTTACAGCAACGGCGATCAGACTTATTTATCTCAAGTCAGTATGGTTAAGTTCGCAAATCCGCAAGGCCTGACTCAAGCCGGAAACACTGCCTGGAAACAAAGTCTGCGCTCCGGTGAAGCTTTGGCCGGCGAAGCAAACACCGGTACTCTGGGTGCCATTAACTCTTCGGCATTGGAAAACTCTAACGTCAACCTGACTAACGAGCTGGTCGATTTGATTGCTGCACAGCGAAACTTCCAGGCGAACTCGCGGGCGCTGGAAGTCAACAGCTCGCTGCAGCAGACCGTCCTGCAAATCCGCTAAGATTCCGCTTGATGAAAAACCACCTTCGGGTGGTTTTTTTATTCGCCTCCTCTCTATTGCGATCACCTTTCAGGCTAGAGCTTTGCGCTATTGAGTACCTCTTCCGGCGTTTTTTATGCCAGCCTGGCGGCAAATGGCTGCCGCGGTGCTGTCATTATTAGTAAGCATGATTTATGGCACCATCCTTGCTTTACCTGCTTAGATAGAGAAGGGGGATCACTATGGATCGCATGGTTTATATCGCAATGACAGGCGCAAAAGAGAACATGAATGCGTTGTCGGTGCGGGCCAATAACCTGGCCAATGCCAATACCGTTGGTTTTAAAGCCGATTTAGCACAAGCCCGCGCTATGCAGGCCTTTGGTGACGGCCAGCCGACCCGGGTGTTTGCCCTGACCGAAATGCCAAGTCAGAATTTTGACGCTGGTGAAATCAAGATCACACAGAATGAGCTGGATGTTGCCATTCAGGGCGACGGCTGGTTTGCCGTCGAGGATGGCGAGGGCAATGAAGCCTACACCCGCGCCGGTAATCTGCAAATTAGTCCGGAAGGCTTTCTGCAGACATCTTCTGGCCTCAATGTACTGGGTGAAGGTGGTCCGATTGAAGTGCCGCAGCCACTTAGCAAAATTGAAATTACCAAAGACGGTGGCGTTAACGTGTTACCACGTGGTGCTCCGGCTACGGCGATGGTGGAAGCGGCCAGAATTAAGCTGGTGAAACCCGATAACCAGGACATGTTTAAAGGCAATGACGGTTTGTTTCGCCGCAAAGACGGTGAGCAGGCGGAAGTGGACCCGACAGTGAATTTACTCAGCGGCGCAGTTGAAGGCAGTAACGTCAATGCTGTGGCTGAAATGACTTATATGATCAACCTGCAACGCCAATATGAGTTGCAGGTGAAAATGATGAAGACGGCCGAAGATATGGACCGTCAACATAATCAGGTACTTCGTATCATCTAGAGCTTAAAGCTCAGGAGGACTCTATGCATCCGGCACTTTGGATCAGTAAAACCGGCTTAGACGCCAAACAGCGCGACATTTCGGTGATCTCTAACAATCTGGCCAATGCCAGCACGGTTGGCTACAAAAAGAGCCGCGCGGTGTTTGAGGATTTGTTGTACCAGAACATCAACCAACCTGGTGGTCGTTCATCACAAAACTCAGAGCTGCCCAACGGCCTGATGATTGGTGCCGGGACTAAAGTGGTCGCGACACAGAAAAACTTCAGCCAAGGCAATCACATGACCACCGACAATGCGTTGGATGTGATGATCCAGGGCCCCGGTTTTTTTGAAGTGCTGATGCCGGACGGCACTATTTCTTATTCGCGAAACGGTCAGTTTACCACCGACAGCGAAGGCAATCTGGTGACCTCAGGTGCCGGTTATCAAATTCAGCCGACTATTACTATTCCACCTGAAGCGACTGAAATTACCATTTCTCAGGACGGCGAAGTCTCGGTAAAAATCCCGGGACAAGTAGAAAACGCCGTGCTCGGCCAGCTGACAGTGACCAACTTTATCAACCCGGCTGGTCTTGAACCTATAGGTCAGAACCTGTTTAAGCAAACCGGCGCCAGCGGCGACCCGGTGCAGGGCGTACCTGGGCTTGAAGGCATTGGTTTCATCGTGCAAGGCGCATTAGAAGCTTCAAACGTCAATGTGACGGAAGAACTGGTTGGCCTGATTGAAAGTCAGCGTGTCTACGAAATGAACTCCAAAGTGATTTCGGCAGTGGACCAGATGCTGAGTTTTGCTATCCAGCAGCTTTAAGTGGTGGAGGTTGTTATGCGGCAGTTATGGCTGGTTTTATTTTGTTGTGGTTTGGCTTCCTGCGCCACTTATGTGCCGGAGGCTTTTCCGGACGACCCGGCATTTGCGCCTTTACCGCCGGAGCCAGCCGCCAAACCTGTGCTGAATACCGGTTCTTTGTATGCCAACGGCCTATCTAATGGCTTGTACTCAGACAACAAAGCCCGACGTGAAGGCGACATTATTACTGTGGTATTAAAAGAAAATACCCAGGCGTCGAAAAAGGCCAAAACTGAATTTGGCAAAGACTCCAGTAATTCGATTGACCCTATGGTGGGGCTGGGTGGTCGTAATGTGTCGGTGGCCGGTAACTCACTGCAGCTTGGTGTCAATTCCAGCAGTGAATTTAAAGGCGATTCCAAAGCGGATCAGAGCAACAGCCTGGTCGGCGATATTTCGGTTAATGTGCTGCGGGTGATGGCGAATGGCAATCTGGTGATCCGTGGCGAAAAATGGCTGACGCTCAACACCGGCAAAGAATATATCCGCCTGACTGGTGTGATCCGGCCGGAAGATGTGGATTCACGCAATACAGTGGAGTCAACCAAAATCGCCAATGCCCGCATTGAATACTCCGGTACCGGTGCCACGCATGGCGGTCAGGGCCCTGGCTGGCTCACCCGGTTTTTCTCCAGTGCGTTATGGCCATTCTGAGCGGGGAGTCAGCCATGAACAAATTTTTATTGAGCGTGCTGTTACTGGGTTTTATTACCAGTGTGCAGGCGGCCCGGGTGAAAGATGTGGCAACAGTGGAAGGCGTGCGCCATAACCAACTGGTTGGTTATGGCCTGGTGGTAGGTTTGCCGGGTACCGGCGAGCAAAGCCCATTCACTGAGCAAAGTTTTAAAACTATGCTGGCGAATTTTGGCATTAATTTACCAGCCGGCATGAAAGCGCAAATTAAAAACGTTGCGGCAGTGGCGGTTACTGCAGAACTGCCGCCATTTGCCAAACCCGGTCAGAATCTGGATATCACAGTGGCCTCTGTCGGTAGTTCAAAAGGCTTACGCGGTGGTCAGTTGTTGCAGACATTCCTAAAAGGTCTTGATGGTCAGGTCTATGCGGTGGCGCAAGGCAGTCTGGTCGTCTCAGGCCTTGGCGCAGAAGGTGCGGACGGCTCACAGGTGGTGGTGAATACACCGACCGTGGGTCGTATTCCGAATGGCGCGACGGTCGAGCGTGAGGTGCCAACGCCATTTTCGCAGGGCGATTACATCACTTTTAACCTCAACCGTGGCGATTTCACTACAGCGAAAAACCTGACTGCAGCCATTAACCAGTTTATTGGGCCAGAAACAGCCCGCACGCTGGATGCGCGCTCTGTGCAGGTGCGGGCGCCGCGAGATATTGACCAGCGCGTGTCCTACTTGTCTACCTTAGAAAACCTGAGTTTTGAACCGGCATCTGATGCCGCCAAAATCATTATTAACTCCAGAACCGGCACTATTGTCATCGGTAAAGACGTGCGTTTGTTCCCGGCGGCTATAACTCACGGCGGCATGACTGTGACAATTGCGGAAAACCCGCAAGTGGTGCAGCCGAATGCGTTAGCCGGCGGCCAGACTGCGGTGCAACAGAACACTATTATTGATGTCCGGCCTGACAAATCCCGGATGTTTAAATTTGACCCGGGCACCACACTCGACGAGCTGGTGCAGACTGTCAATGCGGTTGGCGCTGCACCTGGTGACCTGATGGCCATCCTCGAAGCGCTGAAAGAAGCCGGTGCAATCCACGGCGAGCTGGTGGTGATCTAAATGGCAGCGCCGCAAGTGGATGTGTCTTATCACGACCTGTCCAGTCTGAATGAACTGCGTGCTTTGGCGAGCAAAGATAAAGTGGCGGCCGTGCGTCAGGCCGCGCAGCAGTTCGAATCGGTGTTTATGGGCATGCTGATGTCGAGTATGCGCAAAGCCAATCAGACGTTCGAAGAAGATAATCCGCTGAACAGCCAGGCGACCGGCTTTTATCGCGACATGTACGACAGTCAGTTGACCGCGGAATTGTCAAAAAAAGGCACCTTGGGTTTGGCGGATCTGATGGTCCAGCAGCTGGCGCCAGAAGCGGCAAAAAGTAAAGCGGCCAATCAGGTGTCTGCACCCAACCGCTTTACAGTTCAGGCAGAAAAGACGCTGTCGTTAGCTAAAGAAAGTCATGCTCTGAGCCTACCGGTAAAGCATGCGCTCAAGCTTGACGCGGAGCGCATTGTATATCCGACAGCGCAGACACAAGCCAAACACACAGAGCAGTCTGCAGTGATGTTAAGTTCTGAAACGACAGTGTCTTCGCGTCCAATCGCGCAAACAGCTGGCTTGTTGCAACAACTGGGCGCGGAAATGCTGGTCGGTGCTGCGCCGGCCGCAGCCAAAGCCAATGTGATCCCAACAGCCGCCTCTGTTGTTGCGACAACGAACGAAGTGAAGACTACTGCGTTGCCGAATGATGACAGCCTTGCAGCTTTATCGGCGTTAACCGGGCCTGAAGCTGAGTTTGTCAAAGGCATCTTACCGGCTGCACGCCAAGCCGCCCGTCAGCTTGGCCTTGAACCTCTGGCATTAGTGGCGCAGGCAGCGCTGGAAACCGGTTGGGGCCAACGCATGTTTAAAGCGGTTGACGGCCGTGAAAGCTATAACTTGTTTGGCATTAAAGCCCAGCCGGAATGGCAGGGCGATGTGGCTGTGGTAGATACACTTGAATACCGGCAGGGCATTGCGCGGCAGGAAAAAGCCAAATTCCGTGTCTACGACAGTTTGCAGGCTGGTTTACAGGATTATGTTGATTTTATCCGTCAGCAACCACGTTATCAGGACGCAGTAGCGGTCAGTCACGATACCGCCAATTATTTTCAGCAACTACAGGCCGCCGGTTATGCCACTGATCCGAACTATGCACAGAAAATTTTACAGGTAATGAATGGGTCTGTGCTGAAAGAGGTACGGAATTTGCTGAAAAATTCAGGTCAAACAGAATTGTGAGCAGGCTTGTAGCCTTTGCAGGAGTAAATCATGGCTGATAATTTATTAACGATAGGCACATCCGGTGTACTGGCGAGTACCGGTTTGCTCAATACTACCGGTAATAACATCAGTAACCTCAACAGCAAAGGTTATGTTCGTCAAAGCACAGAATATGAATCCAGTATCCTTGGGTTAGGGGTCGGTCGTGGCACGACAAACCGGCTGGCAAATGAGTTTTCGATGCTGCAACTGCGCCGGGATACGTCTGCACTGAGTTACAACCAGCAATTTCTGACCGAAGCCAGTCGCGTGGATACCTTATTTGCCAATACGTCGAACAGTATCTCGACCGGTATTTCTGATTTGTTTAAGCAGCTGCAATCGGCAAACAATGACCCTGCGAATACATCTTCTCGTCAGCTGGTGATGGGCAGTGCGCAAACCCTGATTAGCAAATTCAACACTTTATCCAGCATAGTGTTGGAACAGCGGACGTCGATAAACCAACAGCTCGATAATCTGGTGTCGGCAGCCAACTCGCAAATCACCACTATTGCTGAAATGAACCGCCAGATCTCCGCCTATGGAACCGGCACAAACACGCCGCCACCGATGGATTTACTGGACAAACGCGACGAAGCTTTGCGTCAACTCTCTGAGATGGTTGAGATCAGTACACTGGACGCAGAAAACGGTGAAAAACTGGTGTTCCTCAATACCGGCCAGTCGATTGTGCTGCAACATGGCAAATTCAGCCTGATGAGTGCAGTAGGTAATCCGGATCCGGAACGTAAAACCTTACAGTTACAGCTGGATTACAACAGCAATGTGATTGGCGAAGTTGAGAGCCAGACGCTCGGCGGTAAAATCGGTGGTTTGCTGGAATTCCGGGCGCAACTCCTTGAGCCAACTCAGAATAAACTCGGGCAACTGGCGCTTGGCTTAGCCGACGCATTTAATACCCAGAACAAATTGGGTATGGATGGGAATGGTCAGCTGGGGAAAAATATTTTCAGTACCGGGACTTACGGCGGCTATCCGAAAACCAGCAATACCGGTGCCGGTATAGTGACTGCGACAGTCGAGGCCGGCAAAGGTAAAGATATTCCACCAAACGATTTTCTGGTGACTTATACCGCGCCAAACCAATTTAAACTGGAAGTGCTGGACGAGC
The DNA here is from genome assembly GCF_964031785.1 of Rheinheimera texasensis. Lineage (GTDB taxonomy): Bacteria > Pseudomonadota > Gammaproteobacteria > Enterobacterales > Alteromonadaceae > Pararheinheimera > Pararheinheimera texasensis_A. The sequence continues at coordinate 2,551 of NZ_CAXIRE010000015.1, read as the reverse complement.
GCGGCAATGTGATTACCGGTTCTGGTGTGACGCAAACCATCACCGCTTACCCGGCAACCTTTAACAGCACCAACGTACCGGGCAACTTTTTATATGGCTACGAAATTAAACTCGACAACACAGCCGGTGCTTTTGGCAATGGAGATCAGTTTGTCCTGAAGCCGTTAAGCACTTCCGCGCAGAATGTGACACTGCTCAACAGCAGACCGGAAGATTTGGCACTGGCGTCGCCGCTGCGTGGTGAGTTCAACGTCAATAATCAGGGCAATGCCAAAGTCGGTACTATTAATGTGACGAACACCAATCCGGCATCGTCACAGTTCACTGCGCCAGGTGATGTCAACGGTGAGCCTTTTACCATCACCTATATTGGCGGCGACCAATTTGAGATCCGCAATAATGCCAATGCGTTGTTGGGTACCACTGCCGCAATGACTGGCGGTAACTATAATAATCTGTTTAATTCTGCCGGTCTGACCGCCTATGGCTTTGACATGTCAATCACTGGCGTACCAAAAGCCGGCGACACTTTTACCCTGAGCTACAACACCGGTGGCCAAAAAGACAACCGCAACGGGCTGGCGCTGGGACAGTTACAGGAAAAAGAAATTATCAGAAAAAATGCAGTTTCTGTTGCAGGTGCCGATAATCAGATGAGTCTGAATGAAGGTTACGGTGTGATGGTCGGCTTTATTGGCGAAAAAACCAGTCAGGTGAAAATCGCCACTGAATCTTCTAAAGCGCTGTTGGCGCAATCTCAGGCATGGTATGAATCGGTCTCCGGGGTGAATCTGGACGAGGAAGCGGCGAATCTGATCAGATTCCAGCAGTCTTATGCCGCAGCAGCGAAGATTATTTCCACATCCCAGACCATTTTTGACACTTTATTGTCCGCGGCGAGGTAGTAACTGATGCGACTGTCATTTAATCAGAAATATCAAATCAACCTGAACGCGATCCTCAATGCGCAAGAAAAGCTGCAAAACGCCAGTGCCAAGCTGGAAAAACAAACCAAGATCCTGAGTCCATCTGACGATCCGGCCGGTTCAGCCCGGGTAGTGGCATTAGACCAGCAGATCTCTCAGGTCAGCCAGTATCAGAACAACAGTATTTTGCTGAAAAACAGCCTGAGTATTGAAGAAACAGTCCTTGGCAGTTTACGGACTTCCAGTGACCAGGCGCGCAGCCTGATAGTTTCATTGGGCAACGGCACTTATTCTCAGCAGGACCGCAGTGCCATAGCCAAGCAACTGGATAACATCAAAAATCAGATGTTTGACCTGATGAACCAAAAAGATGCCAACGGTGGTTATCTGTTTTCCGGTTTTCAGCAGGAAACTCAGCCATATAGTCTGAATCAGGCCACAGGCCTTTATGAATACAAAGGCGATGAGGGACAAAAAGCGCTGCAGGTTTCACCGACTGTAACCATCCCCAGCAATGACAGCGGCAAAGTGCTGTTTGAAGATGTGAATGCCCGTTATCAAACAACGACGCCAACAGTGGCGGGGGGGCTGACGTCCGGCAGCATCAATGTGCAGAACCAATCGGTGTTTGACGACTTCTACCGGCAGAATTATGACGCTCAGACAGCTGCTAACAATAATTACCGTTTGGTCGTAGATGCGGCGAATAACTACGAAATCAGACGAAACGGCGCAAGTTTAACACCACCTGTTACAGGCGCATATACCTCAGGTCAGGCGGTCAACTTTCAGGGACTGAGCCTGCAAACCCAGGGGGCAGGGCCTGGTCAGCTTGATTTCACCTTACAAGCTCCTGAGAAAAAGAACATTCTGAATACGTTGCAAGATCTGATCAATTCAATCGAGACTTATCAGGTGTTTGGTCGGCCGCTGAATGATGCGATTGCAGATGCTTTAGTGCAGCTGGACAATGCGGCATTAAAAATTGATGCCGGTGTCTCCGGGGTTGGTGGCAGACAGAACGTGTTGGATTCAGTGTTTGAAGGAAACGAAGATCTGCAGATAACCAACAAAGCGTTTCGTGCACAGATTTATGAAGTGGATTATGCCGAAGCCCTGACTGAATTAACCAAGCAGGAAACTGCGCTGCAAGCGGTGCAAAATACCTTTCAGCGTGTCACCAATACCAGCCTTTTCGACTATATCCGCTAAACCACCACTTTGATTTCAATTTATATCCGGTAGATCTGCCAGCACGTAAAAATACGGCTGGCAGAAAGCTGCCGCTGCTATTTCTTGAAAACTCGGCTTTTTAACTCCTCTAGCGCCAAATAAGAAGCTAGTTTTGCATAAATGCAGGCTTTAACTGGCAATTTATTGCCTCGTTAATTGAAAGTGTATTGCCGTGCAGGCCTTTAAAAATAAGGGGGTAGTGCAAAAAATGCTCAAGTTTTTCTGAGCGAGGCCGTTACATAAATATCAGCGCTCAAAATCATAAAATCAGCTGGTGATGTAGCAAAAAAACATCAGGAGAAAAGTATCATGGCCTTATTTGTAAACACTAACGTCTCATCACTGAACGCCCAGCGTCAGCTGATTAACTCAGGTAAATCATTAGACACCGC
>NZ_CAXIRE010000014.1:0-179475 GCF_964031785.1 Rheinheimera texasensis | reverse complement strand
AATGGCCGCATGCGGCGTTAAATTTTCTCGCTTTAGAACCACTAAAGCTTCAAAAATCTGCCTTGCCTGCGGCCATTCTGCTTATCGCTGCTGCCGCTTTTTTAAACTATATGGTGCTCTCGAACTTGCTGAAATTCAGCAGAATTTTCAGCAGCCTGAGCTATGCTCAGCACAGCCCCTTAGCGTTTACCCCCTTTTGCCTGAAGGACCTTGCCACATGCGTCAGAATTTACCCGTTACCAGCCACGAACGAACCTTTCCATCCGGCCAGAAACTGATTTCCACCACAGATTTAAAAGGCACTATCACCTACACCAATGACGCTTTTGTCGCGATCAGTGGTTTTTCCCGTGAGGAACTGGTTGGCGCTCATCACAATATTGTCCGGCATCCGGACATGCCACCGGCGGCTTTTAAAACCATGTGGCAATATTTGCAACAAGGCAAACCATGGATGGGGCTGGTGAAAAACCGCTGTAAAAACGGCGATTTTTATTGGGTGCATGCCTATGTCACGCCGATCAGCGAGCTGGGCAAAGTGGTCGGTTATGAATCAGTGAGGGTCGCACCGGACCGTCAGCTGGTGCAACATGCCGGCGCTTTGTATGCACAAATCAATGCCGGCAAAACGCCGCAAGGCCGCAGCTCTGCGCTGGCCTATCTCAGTCAGTGGTTTGCGTTGCCGCTGGTTAGCCTGTTGGGCGCAGGTATCGCGGCTGCCACTGGCGCGGTCGGCTGGGCTGCCGGTTTAGCAGCCGTTTCTGCTGTCGCAGCCATGGCGGCGACGCAACTGCGCAGTAACAGTGAACTGGCCCTATTAAAAGCCCAGATGCAACATCCGTTTACCGATCCGCTGGCCGTGCTGACCTACGCCCGGCACAGTGGCGCCTTGGGCGCGCTGGAAGTGGCACTGCGTGCCAGCAACTCGCATTTAGATACCATGCTGACGCGGATTGAAGATACCGCAACGACAGTGGCGCAGCGCTCCGTCTCCGCTTACGAGCTGTCCAGTCAGGCTGTGCAGCAGTTACAGCAGCAACAGCAACAAACCGAACTGGTCGCGACCGCCATGCACCAGATGACCACCACTATCGCTGAAGTCGCCAGCCATGTGCAGGAAACCGCCACCAAAGCCAACGATGCTGATGGCCTGGCGCGGCAGGGTTCGGCTATTGCCCGTCAGACCCGCGAAGCAATTTTACAGCTGCAGCAAACCGTCAATGGCGTCAGCCAGGCCGTGACGACGTTGGCCGGCCAGACCAGCATGATCAATCAGGCGGCGCAAATCATTGAACAAATTGCCGATCAGACCAATCTGCTGGCACTGAATGCCGCCATTGAAGCCGCTCGCGCCGGTGAACAGGGCCGAGGTTTTGCCGTAGTGGCGGATGAAGTGCGGCATCTGGCCTCGCGCACGACGGAATCAACCCGGCAGATTTATCAGATCATCCGCCAGTTATCCGAACAGGCAAAAAGCTCAGTCACTGTGGCAGAAAATGGCGTACAGGACGCCGCCACCGGCGTGTCAAAAGTACAAGAAGCGGAGCAGATGCTCAGTGGCATCAGCGATGTGGTCATTGGTATTGCCAGCATGGCGACACAAATGGCGGCAGCAGTGGAACAGCAGTCGCATGTGGCCGAAGACATTAATCAACAGGTGGTGTCGATTTCGACGCTGGCCAATGAAAGCATGCAAAGTGGCAGCGAAGTTTGTCACAGCAGCGAAGAGCTCAACAACACCGCTGAAGCGCTACATGAGCTGGTGCTGCGTTTCCGGCGCGATGTCTAGGCCAGTTTCAGGCGGTGAGCCTGTGGAGTGCTTTGGTGTCAGGTCTTGAATCAAGACCTGACTCACGGCTAAATCCCGGAGCATCCCGCCAGCAGCACTTCCTGCTCCAAAAACCGCTTGGTCGTTAATAAAGCCTGCGCCAGCCCATACAGCTGGTGCTGGTCCGCCAGCTCCACCGCTCGCTGCAGCTGCGCGGCTGATTTGGCCTCAGCGCGAAAGCCACTGAGCCAGGGTGTTAAATCCGGTGGCACCACAAAACGCACTTTGTCACCATAACGTTTGTGCAGATGGTCAAACACTTCAAGCCCGGCACTGTCAAAATCAAAAGCACAAAAAATCTGCTGATAACCGGCGAGCAAAGGGCTTAACAACGCCGAACCAATCCGCGACCCCGCCGCCAGCGCCACATCACAATGTTCCAACGCAAATGGCTCAGCCAGCATCTGCCGGCACAGCGTCAGTACTTGCGGATAACGGAAAAAGTTTTCTTCGTTTTCAATCAACAACAAAGTTGGTTTTGGCGTGAAACCCAGACTGAGCTGCGCCTGTCCTGTCCCTTCGGTGCTGCCGGCCGCCAGCACCAGATCTGGCCTCGGGCCGGCGCACCCGGCATGATAGACCAGCAGGTAACAATGTGAAGTCTGCACCCGGTGTGAATCGCCCTGCAAGCTTGCCGTAACCCGGTCAGCTGGCGCAGCGGCGCTTTGCAGCAAGGCGTCAAACAGCGTCGCATCAGCAATACTGACCTGCCATTTGCCGGCACCACTGGCTTTGACTTTAAACAGTTCAGTACGGCGCTGATAAAAGGCCGGCGGCAATAACGCCAGCATTTTCTGGTAATTGACCGGTTTACCTTGCTGTACATTTTGCAGATATTTCAACAACATCAGCGCACCTCAGCGTTTAGTAGCGCAGCCACAGCCCGCTGCCAGCCGGCCAGTAATTCCGCCCGTTGCCCACTGCTGCACTCTGGATAAAACCAAGATTCAGCCCGGACCAGCGCCGGCAAAGCGTCCAAATCGGCATACCAGTGCAGCTGAATACCGGCCAATAACGCCACGCCAAAAGCGGTGGTTTCGGTTTGCAGCGGCCGCATCACGTTGATATTCAGCACATCGGCCAGGAACTGACAAAACCAGCTGTTATTGACCATACCGCCGTCGACCTGCAGGCTCAACAGCGCGGCGCCATCTGAGCGCATTGCCTGCAACAGGTCGGCGGTCTGATAGGCCACCGCTTCCAGTACCGCCCGCGCCAGATACGCTTTGCCGGTGCCAAGCGTTAAGCCGGACCACTGGGCTTTTAACTCCGGTCGCCAATAAGGTGCACCCAGTCCGGTAAAGGCCGGCACCAGATAAACGCCGCCGTTATCCGCCAAGCTGGCCGCCAGGGCTTCGGTTTCACTGGCGTCGCGGATCAGGCCGAGCTGGTCGCGCAGCCATTTCACCGCCGCGCCGGCGACAAATATTGCGCCTTCCAGCGCATATTGCGTCTGGCCCTGCACGGTGCAGGCGACGGTGCTGAGTAGTTGATGCTGCGATTGCAGCAGCTGTTCACCGGTATTGAGCAGGGCAAAACAACCGGTGCCATAAGTACTTTTTAAACCGCCGGCGCGCACACAGCCCTGACCGATAGCCGCCGCCTGCTGATCGCCAGCCACCGCCACTATCGGCAAGGGCCGGCCAAACCAATGCGCATCGGTGGCACCAAAATCATCGGCACTTTGCCGCACTTCCGGCAACAACGCCGCCGGGATATCAAATAACTCCAGTAATTCCGCATCCCACTGCAAGCGGTGAATATCCAGCAATAAAGTCCGGCTGGCATTGGTGGTATCCGTCGCATGCACCCGACCACGGGTCAGTCGCCACAATAAAAAACTGTCGACAGTGCCAAATGCCAGTTCCCCTTGCACTGCCGCCTGACGCAGCGCCGCGTCCTGCAACAACCAGTGTAATTTAGACGCGGAGAAATACGGATCCAGACAAAGGCCGGTGCGTTGACTGACCCAATCCTGATGGCCGCGTTGCTGTAATTGCTGACAATAATCCAGTGTGCGCCGGTCTTGCCAGACGATGGCCGGCGCCACCACTTCGCCGGTGTCGCGCCGCCACAGCAATGTGGTTTCGCGCTGATTGGTGATGCCGATGCCGCAAACCTTCAGCTGCAGCACGTCAGCCTGCGCCAACACTTCGCGGCACACGGTCAGCACAGATAACCACAAAGCCTCTGCGTCCTGCTCCACCCAGCCGCTGTGCGGAAAGGCACAAGCCAGCTCCTGCTGCGCCTGCGCCCGCAGCGCACCGTGGCGGTCAAACAACATGGCGCGACTGGACGAGGTGCCCTGATCTATTGCCAGAATCACCTGGTTGTCTGGCGCGGGGATTTGCTCTGTTGATATCCGTTCTGCCGGCATAAACACTCCTGAGATCAAAAGGTCTGACCTAATGATAGATAAAACCGATACGGCTGCTCGGTCGCATCCGACTCGGCCTGACCATAACCCAGATACAAAGGCCCCAGCGGGCTGTCCCAGCCGGCAAAAATACTGCCGGCCCAAATCCAGTCCGCCGCCTGTACATCACGCATCGCACTGAACCGAGACTGGCGGACCAGGCCCCGTTCCAGCGAGGTGCCAAGATAAAACGGTGCTTTAAACAGGCTCAAGCGCGATTCCGGCAACTGATATTGATAGACCAGACTGGCGAACTGAATTTCCGAACCAAACAAAAAATTCTTTGGATACCCGGATAAATTTAATAAACCGCCGAGCGAAAATTGATCAAGTTCGACCAGATTATCGACACCGTCCGCGCGCTCAAACCGCAGCCGGCCGCGCAGGATATGCGACTGCCACTGCCGGGCCGCCTGTGCCTGCAGGCCATAAGTCTGGCTCTGGCTGCGGTTATTTAGATAATCGTCATTAAGATGTTGCCAGCTGGCTTCCACGCGCAGGCCACGACTGGGGAAGCTGCGACTGTCGAGCGTGTCGTAACTGAGCTGCCAAAGACTGCCACGTCGCAAATAAGGCAGGCTGTCAAACAGCAGTGCGCCGGCCAGCACCGCCGGCAAACGAAAACGGCCATCGCGGCGTTGCACCCCGACCGACACCTGCAGCGGGTCTATCGGCTCCCAGCCCAACGCTGCGCTGAGCAGCAGTTCACGCTGATTCAACTCGCCACCGGAGCGGCCGGCGTCATCTTCCAGCGCAAACACAGTCCGGCTTTGTTCAACATGCAATTCGCTGAAAAAGCCAGACAGCCCGAGCGGCCAATACAAAGTGCTGGCCAGCTGCTTATCGGTGCCAAGTGCCAGCACATTTTGTAATGAGGCGCCATAAGGTGACAACCCGGTCCACAAATGTGACGCTGCCAGCTGATAGTTATGGGTATTCTCAAAATCGTCTTCCAGCTGAAAACGAAAATCCAGATATGCCGGGCCCCAGCTTTTGGGTTCGGCGCGCAGCAACAACCGCTGCTGGCCCGCGGTGTCGAGCTGTAAGGTACTGCTGACCCGCTCCAGCGTATCCAGACCATAAATACGCCGTACGCCCTGTTGCAGCGTCTGTAATGAAACCGGCTGCTGTAACGGCACATCAAGGCGTTGCAACAACAGACTGTCAGCAAGATTGGTACGATTTTCCAAAGCGACCGCGGCCAGCTCTATGGTGGCAGGTGTTTGCCGGCGCTGTTGTTGCCATGCTGCATGCCGTGCAGGCTGACTCAGACGGCCAAGTTGGTTGCGCGCTGCGATGACAGCAGTCTGCCCCGCCGCGATGGCCTGCGGCATTTTGTCAAAATCCAAAGTCCCGACACTTTTTAGCTCAGGTTGGATCAACACATCGTCTGGCCCGAGCAACGCCAGTTGCGCGCGGACGGCTTCTGCCACCAGAAAATTGGTCAGTTGCTCGGTAATGGCCATCGCACTGTTCAGCTCTTTGCCGGACAACAGCGGCGCGTCGATAGACACCGCAATGATGCGCTCTGCGCCCAGCGCTTTGGCGATACTGACCGGTAAATTGTTGGCCACCCCGCCATCAACCAGCAAATGGTTCTGCAGCTGCATCGGCCGCACCACGCCCGGAATAGACATCGACGCCTGCACCGCATGTAATAAATTGCCACTGCTTAACACCACAGTTTCGCGGTTGGTCAAATCAGTGGCCACTGCGCGAAACGGGATGGCCAGTGCATCAAAACTGCCAAGCTCTGGCACCAGACCATAAGCCTGTTGTAACAACGCCGCCATCGCCTGACCGTGCAAAATGCCTTTGGGCACGCGTAAACCTTCGGGCCCAACGCCTAAATCCAGATTGATCGGAAACTGGTCGCGTTGCTCTTTGCGCCGCACCGGCACTTCGTCGCGGTCGACCCGGTCGCGAAAACCGTCACTCCAGGGCAGTTGCAGTAACAACTGTTCTATCTCGGCCGGCGTTTTGCCCTGCGCATAAAGCCCGCCGACAAAAGCGCCGATGCTGGTACCGACAATCAGGTCGACCGGGATTTGTTGTGCTTCTAACTGACGCAAGACCGCAACGTGAGCGCCGCCGCGGGCACCACCACCACCCAGCACCAGCGCGATACAAGGCCGGCCCTGAACTGTGCTACAGGGGCCGCTGCCAACCCGGCCCGGTTCAGCAAAAGCCGGTTCAGTCCACACCAAAGCGGCGACACAACAACTGAGTCCAAGCCAACCCCATGGTTTTAGCTGCATGATGTTCCCTCTGGTCGGCGCGCGACAGTACACCGGTTAAAAAATAATGCTTTAGTGTAAATAAAAGTGCCAGCCCTTTCCTGTTCTCAGATCAATAGCTTAGCTAAATAAGTGTCAATTTATTTTACAGTCACTGTAATGTTTTCTGAAAATCTTAATAAGAGTTTATTGAAATTGTCACAAAGGTCATTTAACGTACAAGGCCCTGGTCGGAGCACACTGAAAACAATAACCGTCTGGGCCCACCGAATCTGACAACTAAAACCAAGTTCTTACAAATGGACGTCACCATGAAACTAAATATGTTGTTGCTGGCGATGCTGCTGGCCCCGGCAGTACATGCAGAACCTTTTATCTCTGAATATGTGGAAGGCTCATCAAACAATAAAGCGCTGGAGATCTACAACCCGGCCGATGTTGCACTGGATCTGAGCGGTTATTCGATCAAAGTGTTTTCCAACGGTGCAGTTACCGCAGGCAAAACCGTCACGCTGAGCGGTACTTTGGCCGCCAAAAGCACTTTAGTCATCACAGATACTGGCTCAGTCGCAGCACTTGCCGCCAAAAGCAACATGACGTTTGGCACCAGCAATTTTAATGGTGACGATGCCATCGCCTTATACAAAGGCGCTGATTTAATTGACGTATTCGGTCAAATCGGCTTTGACCCAGGCACCTCTTGGGGCAGCAACAACAATTTCACCCATGACCGCACTTTAGTCCGCAAAGCCAGCGTGACCCAGGGCGACGCCAATGGCAGCGATGCCTTTGACCCAAGTCTGGAATGGGATTTTTACGCTAAAGACGATTTCGCCAATCTGGGTGCCCATACCGGTTCTGGCAGCGGTGATGGCGGCGGCGGTGTGGTAGTTCCACCAGTGGGCCCGGTCATTGGCAACTGTGGCGACAGTGCGACGCTGATTAGCGCCGTGCAAGGCAGCGGTGCAGCTTCGCCGGAAGCGGGCAAAACTGTGGTGGTTGAAGCGGTAGTGAGCCGCGTCACCGCATTTGCCACCGGTTTTTACATTCAGGAAGAAGCCAGCGATTCGGATAACAACCCGGCGACTTCAGAAGCTATTTTTGTCTACAACGATACGGCCACTGACTACCCGGCTGTCGGTGACAAAGTTCGGGTACTGGGTAAAGTAGAAGAATACTTCACCAAAACGCAAATCCGCCGCAGCGGCCTGCAGGCCTGTGGCACTGCCACTGTGCCACAAGCAGTCAGCGTGACGCTGCCGGTCAGCAACCTGAGCGTTTGGGAAAACCTGGAAAGTATGCAGGTGACCTTCCCGCAACAACTGGTGGTGGCTGATCACTATAACCTTGGCACTTATGGCGAACTGACTTTAGCGCCACAGCGCCTGTTCACACCAACCAACCAGTTCCGCCCAGGCACTGCAGAAGCCATTGCACTGGCGTCACAAAACAGCCGCAGCAAAATCGTGCTGGACGACCTGGCCAATGGCAAAAACCCGGCCAACATCATTTATCCGGCGCCTGGCCTGAATATGAACAACCCGGTACGGGTTGGCGACAGCGTCAATGCCAACTTAAGCGGTATTCTGGATTATAGCTTCAGCGCCTGGCGGTTATTGCCAGAAGGTACTGTGCAGTTTAACGCCAGCAATCCACGCGAAGAACAGCCAGTGCTGCGTAACCTGGGCAACCTGAAAGTGGCCAGCGCCAACGTACTGAACTACTTCAATGGCGATGGTTTTGGTGGTGGTTTCCCAACGTCACGTGGTGCTTCTACTGCAGTCGAATTTGAACGTCAGGCTAACAAAATCGTCGCCGCGTTAAGCAGCATCAACGCCGATGTCATTGGTCTGATGGAAATTGAAAACGACGGTTACGGCAGCCAAAGCGCTATCGTGGATTTAGTCAGTCGGCTGAATCAGCAGCTGGGCGCTGGTACTTATCAGTATGTCCAGGTGCCGGGTACCACGCAGCTGGGTACCGATGAAATCAGTGTGGGCATGTTATACAAACCAGCCAAAGTGACGCCGGTCGGCAATGCCGTCACCATCAGCACCGGCGTGTTTGGTTATGGTAACCGCCAGCCGCTGGTACAAACCTTTAAGCAAAAATCGAACAATGAAGTCTTCACTTTCGCCGTGAACCACTTCAAGTCAAAAGGCAGCTGCCCAAGCGGCTCCACCAATCCTGACCGTGATTTCAAAGACGGCCAGAGCTGCTGGAATGCGACCCGGGTGCAGGCGGCCACTGAGCTGACCGCATGGCTGGCGACCAATCCTACCGGTTCTGCCGACAAAGACGTGTTGATCATGGGTGACTTAAACGCTTATGCCAAAGAAGATCCGATTGTGACGCTGACCGGCAAAGGTTTCGTCAATCTGGTCGAGAAGTTCCAGGGCAACCGCGGTTACTCTTACCTGTTTGGTGGCGAAAGTGGTTATCTGGACCATGCGTTAGCCAGCGCCGCGCTGTCACCGCAAGTGACTTATGCGATGGAATGGCATATCAACGCCGACGAAAGCACGGTATTTGATTACAACATGGAAGATAAAACCGTGCAGCAGCAGGCCGATTTCTATCAGCCAACGCCATTCCGCGGTTCTGACCATGACCCGGTGGTGGTGGAACTGGCGCTGGTGAATGCCAATCCTGCCGACCTGGATAAAGACGGTGACGTCGACAATAACGACATCACGTTGTTTAACAACCTGCTGAAGTCAGGGGTGAAACTGGGTCTGGAATACGATTTTAACAAAGATGGTGTGGTTTCCAGCAGTGACGCCCGTGCGATGGCAACACTCTGTACTTATGCCCGTTGCGCTATCAAATAATCACTCAATCAATTGTTGTTGAAGGAATTTTATATGAAGAAGTTAATTGCATTGTTTGCCCTGTGTCTGACGTTTGGCAGTCAGGCCGCTGTGATCAAAGTGGAACTGGATAAAGCTCAGTATCAGAAAAATGACCTGGTGCAGGCGCAAATCCGCCTGCAGGGTTATACCGATGGTCTGGCTGGTTTTAAACTGGACCTGAGCTACTGGTCGGCAGCACTGGGTTTTGAAGCTGTGACTTTTGGCCCGCACTTTTCGCCGGTTGAACCAAACTTTGGTGACTACAGCAAAAACGGCAGCATGCTGACCATCAGCGAAATGAACCTGTTTGATTTCGCCTGGGACCTGGCTGGTGTACAAGGCCCGGATTTCACGCTGGCGACTGTGACGTTTAAAGCGCTGGGTGGCGGCCTGCACAAGCTGTTGCTGAATAACATCGAACTGACCGATGCCTGGGGTGACCAGGTCACAGATTTCACTATCGACCCGGCAGCAGTCAATGTGGCAGGTCCAGCCGTGCCAGCGCCGGCAACAGCCCTGCTGCTGTTACCTGCACTGCTGTTGCTGCGCCGTCGTAGCTAAAGCTGTCTCGCGCATAAAAAAGCCGGCTGTTGCCGGCTTTTTTTTTGGTAAAAACCACTTTGCGGCAAGGTCGCTGGCATCGCGGCCATGCGGCTCTCACCAGCCGGGTTATCGCACCAGAGATCTTTGAGTCAGCAGAGTTTTACTGCTATCGTTGTAACGTTTACTCATTCGGGTAAAATGCTTTAATTCGTTGTATCAATTGAACAATCAGTGTATTGGATCGCGACGGACCCGCGAGATAAACTGAACCGGCTTGCTGAGGTTGCATGTTAGATTCGTTGCGTAGTCGACTCATCCTGTTGTTGCTTGGCATGCTGGCCTTTATGACGGTCGCTATGGGTTATGCTGCACTCGGCGCCATGCAACGTGACAGTGCCGCTCAGGCGCGCCAGGCGCTCGATGTCGCCAGCCGGGTTTTCCAGGAAGCGTTAAGCAACAGAGCCACTCAGCTTGGCAACTCTGTCCGACTGGTCGCCAGCGATTTTGGCTTCCGCCAGGCGGTCGCCTTGCGTGAACAGGACACCATCGCCTCAGTGCTGGAGAATCATGGCAGCCGCATCGACGCGACGCTCACCGTGTTACTGACGCCACAAGGGGATTTGATCGCCAGCAGTGGCCAGCAAGTCAGTCAGACTCAAATCAGTCAGTTATTCAAAGATATGCGACTATCCGGACAGGACTCAGTGTCCGATATCGTGCATATCGGTGATCAGGCCTATCAGATGGTGATGGTGCCGGTGAAAGCACCGCAGCTAATTGCCTGGGTCGCCATGGGGTTTTCGCTGGACAACGCACTCGCCAATCAGATTAAAGCCCTCACCGACCTCGACATCAGCTTTGTGTTTGGCAGTGGCACTGCCAATGCTGCACTGCTGGCCAGCACTTTGCCGGCCGGCGTCCACGACAGCCTGACCAGCATGAGCAGTGACAAGCAGTTAGCGGTGCTGGATCAGCCGTTACTGACCACGCAAAAAGCCTTAGACCGGGCTGGTACTATTCAGGCGTTATTACATTTATCCACGGCGCCCTGGCAGGAAACTTACCAGCAGGCCCGCGCGCAATTGCTGGCGATTTTTGGTTTAGGCCTGACGCTGGCTGTGTTATTTGCTGTGACACTGGCGCGCAGTATTACTGAACCGCTGCAGTTGCTGACGCAATTCGCCCGGGCTATCGGTTTGGGCCAGGCTTTAGCACCACCAGCGATCAAACGCGGTGAAGTCGGTCTGCTCAGTGACACCTTACAAAAAATGCAGCATGACATCCGCCAGCGTGAGCAGCAGATTCTATTTCAGGCGCAACACGACACTTTAACCGGGCTGGCCAACCGTTATCTGGTTGAGCTGCAGCTGCCAACACTGCTCAGCAACCAGCCGTTATGGCTGCTGCTGGTGAATATCAAAGATTTTAAACACGTCAACGACGCCTTTGGTTATAAAAATGGCGATTCGTTACTCGAACAGCTGGCGCAGCGTTTACGTAGTGCTTTTCCCGTTGCGGCGATGATTGCCAGACTGGGCGGTGATGAGTTTCTGCTGGTCAGCCCGACAGCGATGCAACTGAGCGACCTGCCGGCACTGCAGCACCATTTGTCGACCGACTTCAGTCTGGACAACTCGCGACTGAATCTGAAGCTGGCGTTAGCGCTTTATCAGGTGCCGGCACACACCGGCAATGCCAATGACGCGCTGCGCCGGGTCGAAATCGCCATGGTGCATGCCAAAGCCAGTCATCAGCTGACTGCTGAGTATCAGCCGGGTCAGGATGAAAGCCATCAGCGCGAACTGACGCTGTTACATGATTTACCACTATCGCTGCAATCCGGCCATATGTTTGTCGTCTACCAGCCGAAAGTCAGCCTGCGTCAGCGTCAGGCCAGTTCTGCCGAAGCGCTGATCCGCTGGCAGCACCCGCAACTGGGATTTGTACCGCCGGATGAATTTATCCGGCTGGCTGAGCACTCCGGGCTGATTTCCCGCGTCACCGACTGGATGATAGTGCAGGTGATTAGTCAGCTGGCGAGCTGGCGCGATCAGGGCATTGAACTGACCGTCGCCGTCAATCTGTCGGCGCATGATTTACTCAGCAGTGAGTTACCAGGTCAAATCGCCGCGCTGTTACAGCAACATCAGTTGCCCGCGTCAGCACTGGCGCTGGAAGTGACCGAAGGCGCGGTGATGCAGGACCCACAGCAAGTGATCCAAAACCTGCAGATCCTGCGGCAAATGGGCATAGAACTCGCGATCGACGATTTTGGTACCGGTCAGTCATCCCTGGCCTATTTAAAGCGCTTGCCGGTCCACGAAGTGAAAATCGACCGGGCTTTTGTCAAAGATATTGAGCATAATCATAACGATGCACTGATAGTCCAGACCACAACCGAATTAGCGCATGGTCTGGGTTTATTGGTCACGGCCGAAGGGTTGGAAAACCTGGCGGGCCTGGCCAAACTGCAGGCCGCTGGCATTGATAAAGTGCAGGGTTATTATTTCTCCAAACCGCTCAAAGCCGCCGATTTTGCCAACTGGCTGGTCGAATTTCAGCAACAACATAACCAATGGTTTCCCGAGGTCTGATGCGCAGATTCATCCTAAACATTGCCGCTATGATGCTGCTGACCAGTCTGCCGGTTTTTGCCGCCGGCAGTAAAGTGCTGGCCACCGGCGGCGCCAGCAGTATCGAAGGCGGGGCCGGTGGCGGCATTGTGCCCTGGGCGGTGATTAATGGTTACGGCAGCTCCGGCCAATGGTCGATCACCGGCGCCGTCAGCCAGGTCGGTGTCGACGACTTTACCCTCAATAGCCGCAGCATCAGCCTGTCTTATGACAACAAATACGAAGTCAGTCTGGGCCGCCAGCAGCTGCAACTCGACAGCATGGGGGGTGAGCTCAACCAGCAAATCATTGGCCTGAAATACAAAATTGCCGGTGAGTTGCTGTACAGTGCCATGCCGCAAATCAGTATCGGTCTGCAGCAGAAAAAACAACTGGATTTTGCGGTGCCAAAGGCTGTGGGCGCACGGGATGACCAGGGGACAGACCTGTATCTGGCCGCCAGCAAAGTCTGGCTCGATGCAGTCTGGGGCCGGAATCTGTTAGTCAACGCAACACTACGTGCCACCAAAGGGCTGCAAACCGGCTTACTCGGCTTTGGCACCAGCAACGACAATGGCTACCAGTATGTCGGCGAGTTCTCGGCCGTGCTGTTGCTGAACCCGCAATGGGCGCTGGGCGCTGAGTTTAAGCAAAAACCGGATGAACTGGCTTTTGCCCGTGAAGATCACTGGCGCGACTTGTTTGTCGCCTGGTTCGCCAACAAACATCTGAGTGTTGTAGCCGGTCACGTCGACCTTGGCAGCATCGCCACATTCCGCAATCAGACCGGCTATTATCTGGCCCTGGAGTCAACATGGGCATTTTAATCCGCGCGCTGCTGCTGTTAGTGCTGACCGGTTGCAGCAGCAACTCTGAACCGAAAGACTGGCTGTATCAACAACTGGGCGCAGGCCCCGGGCTGGAACAACTGGCCGACGGCTTGCTGCGCGAAATTGAACAAGACCGGCAAATCGTCCATCACTTTAAGGACACCGATATCGCCAGATTCCGTAAGCTGTTAATTGAACAGTTCTGTGAACTGAGCGGTGGCCCGTGCAAATACACTGGCGCGACTATGCAGGAAAGCCACACCGGCTTTCAGATCACTGAAGCCGATTTTGATAATCTGGTCGGACATTTAATTAAAGTGATGACTGAACAGCAGGTACCGGTCGCGGCGCAAAACCGTTTATTGGCCAAGTTAGCACCGATGTACCGGGACGTGGTTTATCGCTGAGCCGGCGGGAAAGCAGCCTGTCGGTAATGCAGACCATACAGCTGTTGCAGGCGGCCGCTCAAATACAACCTTTGCATTCCCTGGTCAAAGTCGGCCGCCAGTTGCCGGCCCGAGAAAGTATTCTGAAACACCGGGTACAGCGCCTGAGCCGGCGCCAGTTGCCGCTGTTTCAGTTGCGCTCGCAGCTCGTCCGGGACATTGTCCTGATAGCTGATGTATGCGTCTAACCGGCCATATTGCAGCATGTCAAAGCCAAACTTTTCAGCGGAGACTTCAATCCCATTGACCGCGACCGGCAGATAGTCGCCATAGTCATAGCCCAGCATCCAGCCAACGGCTTTGCCTTGTAACGACTGCAAATCGTTCACCTGCTGCAGACTAAACAGCTGCACCGGTGGGTCCATATTCAGATGCCACAGCGGTACAAAGCGCCGGTCACCGCTACCACGAAAATCAGCCAGCAGCACATCGGCACGCCCGGCATAAAACATTTGTTTGGCGCGTTTCCAGTTAGTCACCCGGATCTTCAGCTCGATATCTGATTGCGCCAGCGCCGCGCGCAGCACATCAAAATACAGGCCTGAACCATCAGCTTTGGTGAAATCCCCCCAAGCTCCTGCGACGACAGTGACGGTTTTGGCCTGAACCAGCGTGGCGCCACACAGAAATATCACACCAAGCAGCAGCTGAAATCCGGCGCTGAGGAAATTGCGCCTTTTTTGGCTGCGCTGTGGTCTGCATTGTTGTGTGCACAGTTGCCGGCAATGGGCTAAGGCCAAAGGCTGTACTCCGGATATGTTTAAAAAGTGCTTTATTTTTAGAGTGATGCTCTGGTAAAAGCAACCTTTTGCTCAAGATGGACAGAGTTTTATGCATCACATCGTGTTGCTGGACGCGGACACACTCCACGGCGCTGATTTATCTGTACTGCAATTGCCCGGCTGTACTCTGCAGATCTATCCGTCCACCACAGCCGCAGAACTGCCGGAACGGCTGCAGCAAGCCACAGTGGTCATTAGCAATAAAGTGCTGCTTGATGCCGCCATGCTGGCGCTGGCGCCGCAGCTACAGCTGGTTTGTGTCGCCGCCACCGGCACCAATAATGTGGATTTGGCTGCTGCCGCTGCCCGTAATATCCAGGTCTGTAACGTGCAGGATTATGCACTCGATGCCGTACCGCAACACGCCATGGCGCTATTACTGGCGCTGAACAACCAGATTGTGTTGCAACAACAAGCCATTTTTCGCGGCGACTGGAGCCGCAGTCCGGTGTTTTGCCTGCATCAGCAACCGATCCAAAGTCTGGCTGGCAAAATGTTTACTGTCGTCGGTTATGGTGGTTTGGGACAAGCGACCGCGGCCTTGGCACGGGCGTTTGGCATGCAGGTCTGTGTAGCGGAACGCCCGGATGCTGAGACGATCCGGCCTGGCCGGGTGCGCTTTCGAGACGCGCTGGCCCAGGCAGATGTGTTGAGTCTGCATTGTCCGGCCATTGCCGGCGCGCCACCGTTACTTGGCGCTGAACAACTCAGCTGGCTGAAACCGCAGACGCTGCTGCTGAATACAGCCCGCGGCGCGCTGATTGATGAACCGGCACTACTGAAGGCATTACAACAACACCGGCTGGCTGGTGCCGCTTTGGACGTGCTCTGTACCGAACCTCCAAACCCGCACCACCCGTTCCTGCAGGCCCAACTGCCGAATTTGTTGCTGAGCCCACATCTGGCATGGGCAACCACAGAATCCATGCAACGTCTGGTCGGCCAGCTGGCGGAGAATATCCTGGCATTTAATGCTGGCACGCCAGTGCGGACATGCAATATCATCGCAGCTTGTCCCTCTTCGCGGAGCTGCTGATGCGTCTGATTTGCCTGATCCCTGCCCTGTTCTGGCTTGGCCATGCCACTGCACTGGATTTTCAGGCGGAACGCAAAAACATTGAAACAGACGCCAAAGCCGCGGTGAATAAACTCAGCGCCCTGCCGGACGCTCAGCAAACGGCCGAATCCTGGCTGCTGCTTAGCTATGGCTACATGAAGTTACTGAACAAAGAAGGGGCGATCAGCGCCGTGAATAACGCGCTGGCTGGTACGCTGACTGCAGCACAAAAAGTCGAAGCACTGCACCACAAAGCGCTGGTTTACGGCATTATGTTCCGCGACAGCAAAGCTGCGCTGGAACAGCTGAAACTGGCTGAAGCCGCGCTGGATCTTTATCACGGCGATGACAAACCAGAGCTGCAGACCAGTCTCTACGAGAGTTTTGCCCAAGGTTACAATCAACGCGGCGATATGACTCAGGCGTTAAAGTACGCTGAACTCAGCGTCGCGATTGCGACTGAATTTAAGCTGGAAAATGCCGAGTTAAAAAGCCGCATCACGGCCGGCCGGCTGGCGCTGCAACAAAACAACTTCACACTGGCACAGCAGCAGCTGAGCCGGGCGCTGGCACTGGCGCAGCGCAGCGGCGATAAAGCCTCGATTGGTTCTATCCATCTGCGCCTTGGCATGGCCTACGACAAGCTCGAACTCTACGCTTTAGCCGGTGATCATCTGCAGCAGGCCGAACAGTTTTTGCAGATGCCAGAGCGGCGCAACCAGCTGACGACAGTGTTTTTGACCCAAATTGAACACTACCGTCAGACCGGCGAACTGAACAAAGCCGCGGCAACAGTCGAAAAAGCGCAACAATTGCTGGCCGAGCTGAAAGACCCTTATCTGACCGCACAATTATTATCTGCCGAAGCGCAGCTATCGCTCGCCAGGCAGCAACCGGCTCAGGCGGAACAGCAGTTGCTTAAAGCTGCACAGCTGTTTCAGCAACTTGGCAATCGCAGTATGCAACATGAAACGAGCATAGCGCTGGCTGAAGTGGCATTAATGCAACAACAACTGGCCAAGGCGCGAGCTTATCTGCCGCAGGATTTAAAAATCGAGCAGCAACCGGTGTTTTTACAGCGTAAGTACTGGGACATCCTGTCCCGGATCCAGGCCAGCAATGGTGAATGGCAGCCTGCTTATCAGGCTGCTGTAGCGGCCAGCAAGGCGCAGTTTGAGATCCAGGCCAATCAACAACGCCAGCATCTGGGGCAGCTCAGTACCGATTTACAGCAGCAACAACAAATGCACAGTCAACAACAAAGTCAGTGGCAGGCCGGCACCTGGGCCCTGCTCGCAACTTTACTGGCGAGCTGGCTCGGCTTTGGCGGCTTTATTTTGCGCCGCAAACGGCAGGCGCCTGCAGCGCCAATCGGACAGGTTTGGCTGAAAAACTGGGCTGAATTTGCCCGGCAGCTGCGCAAAGAACAGCAAAAAGACCTGTCGGTTTGTTTGTTCGCTGTGCAAATTCAGCAGATCAGTGAATACAAACTCAAAGCCGGCGAACAAACACTGCGTAAAGCCATCCGTCGTGTACTGGAACAATTACGCGGCCCGCAGCTGCTGGATTCCACGGTACACACTGACGTGTTGTGGCTTGCAGTGCGCCAGCCGGACGAGCGCTGGTTGCAACAACTGCAGCAGGCCCTGCAGGGCATTCAACAACAATTGCCGGATCAACCAGCCATACGGATTTGGCAGGGCAAACTCGATGCTTTACTTGGCAACGACTGGCAGGAAGCTGACTTAAACGGTTTGCGGGAACTGGTCTGGTACAGCTGGCAGCAACAGACCGCAGTACCAGCCCAGTTACTACATTTTCAGCTGACAACAACCCAGCCGGCACCTTGCAGCTGGCAGGCTGATAATCTGCGCCAGGATATCAATAATGCCCTGACGCTTGGACTCCTGCAGCTGCAATGCCGACCCCTGATGGCTCAAGCACCGGACTTATCAACGCAATAAATTTGCCGGCACAGCATAATCACGAGCACCTTTGCCCGGCAACTCAAACGCCAGTCGTACGGCCTGCAACGCCAGGCCGCCTACGTCCTGATTGCCCTCGCCATATTGCGGATCGCCCATCACCGGATGCCCAACCGCAGCGAAATGCCGCCGGATCTGGTGCTTTCGACCGCTAATCAGCGCAACATCAAGCACTGTGCGCGACGGCTGCTGTAGCTCAGCAGCGAGACGAAATTGTGTACAGCTGACTTTGCCGTCCAGCGGCAGATTGATTTCGCCTTGTTGCAACAAAGCAGGCGCCAGCGCACCCAAAACAGTAATGCGGTAAGTTTTGCTGATGCGCTGCTGCTGGATTAACTGGCTTAAAGTCGCCGCCATCGTTTTGTGATGCGCAATCAACACCAGCCCACTAGCTTCCCGATCTAGCCGGTGCAACAAAAATACCGGGCGCTGATTGGCGAAATGTTGTTCGACTTGCCGCAGCAGTGCCAGATGATCACCCCATTCATTGCCCTGTGACAACAATCCGGCTGGTTTAAACCACACACTGTAAGTCCGTTCGTCGGCAATCAATACCGGCTCAGGTGCTTTGCGCTGCAGAATATCTTCATCATAATGCAGCTCCAGCACAGTCCCGCTGCTGACCTCAGTCTGCGCCCGGCGCAGTCTTTTGTGCTGTTTGCCCTGTACCAGCTGCACTGCGCCTTTGTTCATGGCATCTTTCAACCGGCCTTTGGACAGTTCAGGACACGCCTGCACTAACAAATCTATGGCCTGGCCTGGCGCCGCAACCGGAATACGTCGGGTAATTTTCATATGTAATTCAGCTTTTTAACAATAATTCAGCGGCCCTGCAGCAGTTCAGCCGGGATTCAGAGCCTGGAGCCGAGGATCATACCAAAGCCCCCGGAGAATCAGCTATGAAAAACCGCCTGTTTGCCTGTTTAATCGCATTCACCTGTTACCAGTTATCTGCCGCTGAGCTGACAGAACAACCGCTCCCCACCCGCGAAATGCACCTCGATGCCAGCGCCGCCGCCGCCAATACCGACGCTGCCACAGCACCCGCCGCCATCACATTGAATCAGGATTTTTCCAGCAGCAGCTGGTTTGACTCAGTCGATTTAACATTACGACAAGACTATGACGGCGACCGCTTCTACAGCCAGCTGTATGTCCGCTTTGATGCGCACACTCAATACACTGAGCAACCGGTTTATGCCGTGTATAGCCTGATTGGCGCAGGTCTGAACCGGATTTTCCACACCAGCAGTATTTTCACCCTCTATGGCAGCAGCCGTTCCGACTGGTTTGCCATCGAAGCGGACATGCGCGATTTACCGCGGGGTTATTACAAACTGAAAATTGAACTGCGCGATGCCCGCACTGGCGCGAAACTGGCTGAAATCTCCGGCTACGAGGCTGCGGCACTGAATAATCTGGCACTGGAAGATGGCAGCGCCGACACACCGGTCAGCGTGATTGTGCATGAAAGTTCCGGGGGTAGTCTTGGCTTTTTCTGGCCAATCGCATTAAGCTGGCTCTATCTGAAACGCCGGACTAGTCGC
Source organism: Rheinheimera texasensis (assembly GCF_964031785.1). Lineage (GTDB taxonomy): Bacteria > Pseudomonadota > Gammaproteobacteria > Enterobacterales > Alteromonadaceae > Pararheinheimera > Pararheinheimera texasensis_A. The sequence goes on along the minus strand of NZ_CAXIRE010000014.1, from coordinate 160,340 downwards.
CAGTGAAACGAGCTTTATGTTTTGTGTTGCTGTTGGGCTGCAGTACCGCATCTGCCCAGATGCCACTGCAGCGTGTCGCAGCAGGTCAGACGACCGAATTTATTTATCAGCTGAGCGCCGGCTCAAACTTACGTTTCAAGCTCGACAATAAGTTGTTGAATCAGTACCGCGGCATGCGGCGTTACATGCCGCACATGGCAGATCAGGCGGTCAGGCACGCGTTGCTGCGCAAGGCTGCAGCATTGCAGCATCAAGGCGTCCGGATCCAGTTCTCGCCGCCAAACTTACCCTTGCAGTACAGTGTCCAGGCTGCTGAGCCGGAAAAAGCACAACAAATGATGGCAACGCTGGCGGCAGAACAAACCAAAGCGCTGAATGACTATCTGGCAAAAGGCTATTATTACCTGCTCGACGACCCGGTAAAAGGCAAAGGCGTGATCCCGGATCACTTGTTGTTTATGCAGGATGCGCTTGGACAACTGCAACCGGTCGCCGACGCTTTTATTGCGAATTATGGTAAAAACAATATCCGGCAGATCGCCGCTCAGCTCACCGCCTGGATCCAACAAATTCCCTACCGCGGTCTCGACAACCGCCTCGAGTCCAATGGCAACGGTTATGCCCCGCCGGTGCAGTTAATCTTTGATCATAGTGGTGACTGTGACAGTAAAGCCGTGCTGTGGGCGACCGTGATGCGGCTAATTTTTCCGACCCTGATGATTAAAATTATCTACCTGCCTAATCATGCCGTCATCGCAGCGCAGGTACCGGCAACCGATACAGAACAAGTCATTGATTTTGCCGACTCATCTTTGCTGCTGATTGACCCAACCGGACCTGCCCAGCTCAAGCTCGGGCAGGTCGGTGACGAATATCAGGCCGCCTTACAAAGTAAACAGTTTAGTCAGCGGACTTTTCCAACCCTCGATCCCTGAGTTGCTCGGTTTGTTTAAACACGGCATCCCACTCGACCGGCACATGCCGCACCCCTTGCACATCCCCTCTTTCCAGACGGGCAATATGGATCAACAGCCGGGCAAAAGGGCGCAACACTTTGCGTTTAAACCGGGTCAACATGTACAAATACAACAGCCACAATGGCACGAAGTACAACCCGACCTCCGTAGTGAAGCGCCATAACTCTGCTTTGGTATCAGCACTGCTATCCGGCTGAATGTGCAGAGCAAATGGCAAAGCTTCCAGGTGCTGCAGGCTGTCGTTTTGATCAGAACCGTTATAACTGCTGGCATCAGCCAGCTGACCATCCTGCGTGGCCAGCAAGACTTTGCCGACTTTATCCATCAGCATCAGTGTCGCACCGTATTGCGTCACTTTCACCTGTTGTAACATCGACAATAAATCAACTTCAAACAGCAAATGTCCGACCAGATTTTTATCCTGCCGTACCGGGATATGCAATGCGTACCGCTGTTTCAGCTCATCGAGCACCAGCAAATTCGCCGTGGAACTGTTCAGTTGCAGATGCGCCATCGCATCGATTTGTCGGGCTGCAATAGTCGCCAGTTCCACAGAACGGGCATCAGCATCACTAAAATGGACCCACTGTAGCCCTTCCGAAATATAAGAAATATTCAGCAGATAGCGACTGGTTTTCAGCTGCTGCCGGAACCAGGGTTCCAGCTGATTCAGCATTGAGATTTCGTCGGCCGATAATGGCTTGGCGTTGCTGTTTTGTTCAGCAATCTGCAGCGCGGTTTGTTGCCCAGTCAGTACCGCTTCCGCCGAGGCGGGCTGTTGCAGCAATTGGCCGGCTTCATATTGCAAAACGGTCGCCACGTGTAACAGCGGTAACAACTGATGGTCAAAATCAGCGGTCGCGGCGTTGAGCTGAGCCTGACGCAGGTCCAGCCGGTCGGATAATGCCACCAGATAATCCAGCAGTGCCATAGACAGTGCCAGCAGCAGCAGCAGAGCAAAACTGTTACGACGCAGTCGTTTTTGTTCATTTAATAGCGGGTTACTAATTTTCATCCGTCTCTAATCTTTCTGAAAGTTGAAATATTCGCTGGCTCAGTAGTGCCGGGCCCTGGCTAAAAGTCCAGACCAGCTGTTCTTCTTCGTCAGCATCCAGCACGACCTGCTGTGCGGTGTACCAAAGCAATGGCTGCTGTTGCAACTGCGATTGCCAGCGGCTACGGTTTTCCAGTCGCAGCATCAGCAGTGCATTGGCGGGTAACTTCTGCGGCGATGTCAGCACTACCGGCTCAAAGCCGAGTTCAGCGAGTTGCTGTTGCAATAACCAATCTTCAACCGGATCGTTGCCCTCCAACCATACCTGCCGGGCTGTGGAGCTGAAAACTACAGCGTCATGTGCCAGCAGCGCCTGTTGCAACGCCTGATTTAACACAGGTTTGCTGACCAGTCTCAGCTGAAATTGCTGCTGCAAATCAAGCCATTGGGCCGGATCTCGTACCAGTACCAGTAAAGAAAGTTGTGGGAAATAGCGCCGCACCACCTGGAAAACCTGAGCGGCAATTTGCAAATCCGCATTGATAAAACTTTCATCCAGGATCAGATAGTCCAGACGTGCATCATTTTGCGCACTGCACCATTGCATAAACTGCGCAGCGTCGTCCAATGGCATCAGCGCCAAGCCGGTTTGTTTTAACATCCGCCGGTACAATTGCTGGGCATCACCGGCAGGACACAACAATAACGCGGCGCCGTCAATCAACTGCAACTCAGGTTCAGTCGCGGCGGCCGCCCAAATTTGCAGTGGTAAAGTCAGTAATAATTTATTGCCACTGAACTGAGGTTGTGCCGCACTTAAATGCCCGCCGGCCGCCTGCAGCACGCGCAATGGCTCTGGCCAGTTCGCAGCATCTGGCCCCGGTTGCAACAAGCTCAACCACTGCCCCGGCGCTATCGTTTCGCCATCATCAGAGATCTCCAGCTGTAACTGATCTGCAGTGGTTAGCACGGTTTTCACCAGAACTGTACTGACATCATGTTGCTGAGTCCTGAAGTGAATCACCCACTCCAGTGCCCTTTGCAAGGCCAGGATGTCAAGCGCGGCCCATGCCGGCACATCGGCAGCCAGGTCAAACAATACTGCTTTTGCCGGCAACTGTCGCTGCAGATTACTCAGCCAGATGCTCAGTTGCAGGCGCAGCTGACAGCCCACAGGTCCGGTTTTTGCCACTGGCTGTTGTTGCAACCAGCAGGCGGACGCTGCCCGCAGCGCTGAATCAGTGGCGGGCTGCGTCATCCAGGCCTGCAGCAATTGTGTTGCAGCAGACAAAGGCGGCTGCACTGCGACGGCAGGCATGACAGGACAGCATGAGTCAGAGGCAGGCGCATCATCGCTATTGCTGATGTCCGGCGCGGTGAAGGTCTCTGCTGGGGTTGTAAGCGGCGCGGCGGCATTCGCCAATTCCGCTTCAGGCAGGGAAAGCACCGCCGACTCCTGCACACGCACGCCACGCTGAATTAACCAAAACAACAATAACAGCACGGCACTAAGCGCCGACAAGCCTGCTAATAAATATTGCCGCAGCTGTTTCCGCTGTTGCTGTAAGCCGGATAAATCCCGCTCTGCCACCAGATATGCCTGCCAGCCGTCGGACCAACGCCAGCTGGCGACGCTCGGTCTGCCTAGATAATTCGGTACAAACAGAGCTGTCTGGCCTTGCTTGGTGGTGGTCATGGCTTGCGCCAGCGGCGTCGCAGGCCAGGCCATACTACCGTCATAACGCTGATTACTGCGGGTTAAATCTTCCGGTGGTCGTTTCAGTTGAAATTTCAGACTCTGGTCATCGCGCAAATCCGACAAACCAAAACGTGCCAGCAACGTCTGTTGATAGCGGCTCGGCGACACCAACTGCGCAGTGGCAGACACCAGCAGCACTTCGCCGGCCGCTTGCTGTTGCGCCTTCAGCAGTTTTTGCTTCAGTGCAGCTAAATCAAACCAGAACAGCAAGTGCTGTGAATTGAATTCCAGATGCACCGGAGCCACCCATTGCGCCGGCAATACCATCGGTGTCAAAAACTGATGATTACTGCTGAAATCGGTATTAGTGATAGCAAATAACTGACCGGCGACGCTGTTACTGAGCCGCACTGCGCGGCCGCTTTCGTCGAGTAAGGCATAGCCAAGCAACGCATCAGGCCAGGGCGCATGTTGAATTTTGTCGTCCAGTTCCTGCCACGGCTCGTACATCACGTTGTCGGTGGTTGGCGGCGTCATTTTCGCCAGGTCTGCGCGCAGATAATCCAGATGCAAGCGGTAGTTGCGTTGCCAATCCTCCAGCAACACTTCGCTGCGTTCCAGTTGCAGACTTAACTGACTTGCCAGCTGGGTTTGCTGACTCTGGTTGGTCTGCAACCAGACCCAATACCCACAGCCCCACAAAAAACTGAGTGACAAGATAAAAAACAGACTGGACCAGGAAAACAGTTTCACGGTGGGGAGGCATCCTTGTGCACGTTTACTGACGAAACAACAGACTGACTAGCCTAACGGATTACGCCGGCAAGTCAATCTGTTAACATCTGTAAAACCGTTAGGGCGTGTTGACGTTTGGTGTTTGTTTTTGCAGCAGTTTGGCCGCTTTTTATGCAAGGCAGTGCGAGAGCCGTGTAGTTATTCTACACAAACGAGCACTAACGCAGCAGAAAGAGCAGCCAAACGCTGCCCTGCGGGTTCGTTTGGTGGCGCTTTGGGCTTTGTCACTCGTTGCTCACATAGAATCACTATGCCACGCGCCTCGTTTCGCGCCCAAAACGCCACCAACTCGAACAAAAATTAACCACCAAACATCAACACGCCCTAGAGATTCGCCTCGGCAAAGGACGCCAGCCGGCTGCGAACCACGCCATTGAGGTTGATGGTGGTACTGCCTTCAAAGTTTTTGAAGCGCTCGACGATGTAGGTCAAACCAGACGTCACTGCAGTCAGGTAATTACTGTCGATTTGCGACAGGTTACCGGAGCAGATCAGCTTAGTGCCTTCGCCACAGCGGGTGATAATGGTTTTCAGCTGTGCAGCGCTTAAGTTCTGACATTCATCCAAAAGCACAATCGCGTTCTGAATACTGCGGCCACGCATAAAATTCACCGACTTAAACTGAATATTGGCCTTATCCATGATGTAGTTGACACTGGCGTGCGGGTGTTCGTCAGTTTTGTGCAGCACTTCCAGCGAGTCGGTGATGGCAGCAAGCCAGGGCGCCATTTTCTCTTCTTCAGTGCCTGGTAAAAAACCAATAGATTCAGCGATTTCCGGCGTATTGCGCGTCACAATGACTTTGTCATACATACCCCGTTCAATCACCAGTTCCAGTGCTGCAGCTAAGGCTAACAAGGTTTTGCCACAGCCGGCCGGGCCGGTCAGGATCACCAGGTCCATATCCGGATCCAGCAATGCATTCAGCGCCATCGCCTGATAGACATTTTTCGGATGGATGCCCCAGGCATGGCGGTGCATCAGCCGTTCAAAGCCTAAATCCAGCACTTTGATCTGCTGGTCCATGATGGCGACGACCCGGCCGGCAAAAGTTTCATGTTCGTCGACCAGATATTCGTTGATATAAGCGTTTGGCAGTAAATTACGTGGCAAATAATGATAGGTTTCGCGGCCTTCGTTTTCGCTGCGACAATCTTTGACCTGACTCCAGAAATCGCCGGCGAATTTAAAATAACCTTTATATAAAAACCGCACATCGTCGATCAGCTGGTCGGTGCGGTAATCTTCCACCAGTTTTAAACCGGCGCCTTTGGCTTTAAGGCGCATATTAATGTCTTTAGTCACTAAGATGACTTTGACCGGGGCTTTTTCCCGTTGCAAGAACAGCGCGGTGTTGATGATCAGATGGTCGTTTTCGCCGCCAGGTAAACCGGGGATTTGGTCGCTGATATGATGATCGTTGACGATAAACAAATGACCGCTGGCTTTGCGATCGCCGTGTTGCGGCAGTTGTACCCCTTGCAGCATTTGCTCCGGTGATGCGTCTTTTAACACGTCCTCCAGCGCGCGGATCGCGACGCGGGCTTCACGGCTGACATCTTTGTGTTTGTCTTTAATATGGTCTAATTCTTCTAGCACTGTCATCGGGATGACGACGTCGTGTTCCTGAAAGTTTAGAAAAGCGAAGGGTTCGTGCAGCAGGATGTTGGTATCGAGGACGTAGATTTTTATGTCTTTACTTCTTCTTCGCGCCATATGCAGCTCCTTAGCAGCGGAAAATAAAACCCGGCGGGTTCTTGTTTAATTTAGAGCAAGAATCTGTGTGGTGGATGACAATCTTGTGACGATCTCAAGCTTTTCATTTATGACCGAAACAGGCCTGAAAAATTCCCGCCGTGGCGGATGCAGTTTGGCGGGAATTTCAGTACCATAGCGCCCCTTTTCAGAAGTGACCCGGATAATGATGAAATTTGCCCTTGGACAGCGCTGGATCAGCGACGCGGAATCGGATTTAGGTTTAGGCACAGTAGTCGGGATCGACGGCCGGATGGTCACTATGCTGTTTCCGGCCAGTGGCGAAACCCGGCTCTACGCCATGAATGAAGCGCCATTGACCCGCGTGCAGTTTAATCCGGGTGACACCGTTAAAAGCGCGCAGGAATTCAGTTTGCTGGTCGAGCGCGTCGAAGAAGTCAACCAGACACTGGTTTACCACGGCGAGCGCACCGACAACGGCGAGGCCGTCAGTCTGCGCGAAACCTTTCTCGACCATTTCATCAGTTTCAGCTCGCCACAAGACCGGCTCTTCACCGGCCAAATCGACCGTTTCGACTGGTTCACACTGCGCTATCACAGCTGGCAACATGTGCATCAGCAACAGCGCAACCCGCTGCGTGGTCTGGTGGGCGGCCGTTTAAGCCTGATCCCGCATCAGCTGCATATCGCCAACGAAGTATCACAACGTCATGCGCCACGGGTGTTGTTGTCGGACGAAGTGGGCCTCGGCAAAACCATCGAAGCTGGCCTGATTATCCATCAGCAGTTATTGTCCGGCCTCGCCAGCCGCGTGCTTATCGTGGTCCCTGAGTCGCTGCAACATCAGTGGCTGGTCGAAATGCTGCGACGCTTTAACCTCAAATTCGCCATTTTTGACGACGAGCGACTGACAGAAGCTGCCGCGGACGGCGGTAATCCGTTTGAAACTGAACAGCTGGTGCTGCTGAGCCTGGATTTCCTGACACGGAAAAAAGCCGCGTTTGAAGCTGCAGCAGAAACGCATTGGGATTTACTGGTCGTTGACGAAGCGCACCATTTAAGCTGGAGTGAGACCGAAGCCAGCACTGAATATCAGCGTATTGAGACGCTGGCGCAGGATACGCGAGGCGTGATTTTATTAACGGCAACACCGGATCAGCTGGGCCATCAAAGCCATTTCGCCCGGCTGCGGCTGCTCGACCCGAACCGCTTTTATGATTACCCGGCTTTTGTTGCTGAAGAACAGCAATATAAAGCCGTTGCGACACTGGCCCGCGCGCTGCAACACGAATTGCCGTTATCTGCCGCCACAGCCAAAGCATTGCAACAACTGCTGCAGGAATCTGATATCAATCAGGAACTGGCGCTGTTAACCAGCGCAGCAGACGGTACCGAACGCGATCAGGCCATTGACAGCTTACTCAGCAAGTTACTGGACCATCACGGCACAGGCCGAATTTTATTCCGTAACACCCGCTCCGCGATCGCTGGTTTCCCGCAGCGTCAGCCGCACTTTATCGGTTTAACACTGCCAGAGCAGTATCAGAATGCCATTAAAGTGCAGCTGAGCTTTATGGCCAATCAAAGCGATGAATTTAAAGCCAAAACCTTGTTATTCCCGGAGCGTATTTATCAGGAATTCGAAGGCAGCAAAACCAGCTGGTGGCAATTTGATCCACGCGTTGAAGCTGTGATTGCGCTGATTAAACAGCACAAATACAAAAAATTCCTGGTGATCTGTGCCCATGCTGATACGGCGATCGCATTGGAAGAAGCGATGCGGGTCAAAGAAGGTATACGCGCTGCAGTATTCCACGAAGGCATGTCGATTTTTGACCGTGACAAAGCGGCCGCTTATTTCGCCCAGGATGACCAAAGCGCCCAGGCGCTGATTTGTTCTGAAATCGGCTCCGAAGGCCGAAACTTCCAGTTTGCTCATCATCTGGTGCTGTTTGATTTACCGCTGAACCCGGACTTGCTGGAACAACGGATTGGCCGCTTAGACCGGATTGGTCAGACCCAGGATATTCAGATCCATCTGCCGTATTTTGTTGACCAGCCGCAGCAACTGTTGCTCGACTGGTATCATCAGGGCCTGCAAGCCTTTGATGCCACTTGTCAGACTGGTGGTGCGGTTTACCAGCAAATGCGGGAGCGTTTATTGCCGGTGCTGGCGGTACCTGCAGCCGACAGTGCGACGGTTTCCAGTTTAATCAACGACACTGCAGCACTGAATCAGCAGCTGAAGCAACAACTGGAACAAGGCCGCGACCAGCTGCTGGAACTCAATTCCAGTGGCCGCGGTTTAGCACAACAGCTGGTAGAGCAAGTCCACACGCAGGATGATGCCACTATTCTGCCACTGTACATGATCAAAGCCTGGGATTTACTCGGTGTGCAGCAGGATGACCGCAGCGACACCAGCATTATTCTGACGCCGTCCGAACATCTGCAGGGGCATTACCCGATGCTGGATGAAGATGGCATTACTGTGACTTTTGACCGCGCCACTGCGCTGGCGCAGGAAGATATTCAGTTCTTAAGCTGGGATCACCCGATGGTGCAGGGCACGCTGGATATTGTCACGCAGGAGACCATGGGCAACAGCTCAGCTGCGCTGCTGCAGAATAAACAGCTGCCAGCCGGCACCTTTTTCGTTGAATGTATTTATTTAGTGGAAGCCACAGCGCCGGCCGAGTTACAGCTGGGCCGTTATCTGCCACCGACGCCAATACGCTTATTGCTGGAAAAATCCGGCAAAAATCTGGCGCCGAATGTGCCTTTTGACAACTTCAACCGTCAACTGAAGCCGGTTGGCCGCCAGACCGCTAGCAAACTGGTTGGCGCTTTACAAAGCACCATTCACCCGCTGCTCGGCAAAGCAGAAGCTTATGCCGATATTCAGCTGAAGCATTTGCAGCAGGAGGCCCTGCAACTGATGCAAACGCAGTTGCAGGCACAGCTGGAACGGCTGCAGGCCTTAGCCAAGGTGAACCCGCTGGTGCGGCCGGAAGAAATTGCCCATCTGCAGGAACGCCAGCAGCAGCTTGCCCAGTACATTGGCAAAGCACGGCTGCGCTTTGATGCGGTGCGGGTCATTGTCGTCAGTCACGAATAAGACACGCTGATGCTGTTGGAATACCGGCCCCCACTGTCGCCTTATCTGGAGATCCTGTATCAGGATGAGGCGATATTGCTGCTGAATAAACCCAGCGGTTTATTGTCAGTGCCGGGCAAAGCGCCGGAACATCAGGACAGCCTGCAACTTCGGGTGCAACGGGTGTTTCCGACGGCCCGCACTGTACACCGGCTGGATATGGCCACCTCAGGTATACTGGTGATGGCGCTGACACCGGACGCGCAGCGCCAGCTCAACTGGCAATTTGAGCGCCGGCAAACCGAAAAACACTACATAGCACTGCTGGAAGGTCAGCTTAAGGCGCAGGCAGGCATCGTCGACCTGCCATTAATTTGTGACTGGCCTAACCGGCCTAAACAGATGGTTTGTTTCCAACGCGGCAAATCAGCACAAACTTTATTCGAAAAACTGGCGATTGAAGAAAACACAACACGGGTGCGACTGACCCCGGTCACCGGCCGCTCTCATCAGTTGCGGGTACATATGCAGTGGCTGGGGCATCCGATCTGTGGTGATAAATTTTACGGCACTGCGCCTGATGAAAAAACTGAACGATTACAGCTACATGCGGCGATGCTACGACTGCGGCACCCGGAAACCGGCCTGTGGTTACAGTTTGAATCGCCGGCACCATTTTAGAGAAATACCTGTTTCACGTTAACCGCAGATTCATCTTCTGCAGTTAGCATGGCCCCGCTGACGCGCCGGATGCTGACAACGAAAAAGCCGTTTTGTTCAGCAAAGCAACAGTAAATTTGTTTAATCTAAACAAATCAAATAAAATTAGCGCGTTGGAAAACCCCCTAAGGAGATATGGATGAAACTGAAAACTAGCGCAATTGCCGTTCTGGCAGCTTTACCCCTGATGACTGCTGTAGCATCAGCCGCCCCAACCGCTGCTGAATTACAAGATCGGGTTTACGGTTCTGTGTTCTGGGAGCACTACGCACCGGACAACGACAAAACTAAATCATTAGACTGGAAAGGTCAGAACAACGGCAACGGCACTGGCCTGAACATCGGTTACCGTATCAGCGAAAGCTGGGGCATCCGTGCAGAATACGTCCGTCAGGATCTGGAATCAGAGTTCTCTGATGCTGACATCAAAGGCAACCGCGTTGGTATGGACCTGGTTTACCACGTTGACAGTCTGCCGCTGTACTTCGTTGGTGGTGTGAAGAACTACACTACAGGCCGTTCAGCTTCTGCTGCCAACATCGGTATGGGCGTGAATATGTTCGTGACTGATGAAGTTGCCTTCTTCGTTGAAGCCAACCGTTATCAGGGCATCAGCAAAGCCTTTGGCGACCACGGTGTGAAACTGGGTCTGACCTACAACTTCGGTGCAGCCCCGGCTGCAGAACCAGCGCCAGCCCCTGAACCAGCTCCGGCACCGGCTCCAGCCGTTGGTGATGCTGACCAGGACGGTGTAACTGATGACAAAGATCAGTGCGCAAATACACCAATTACTGACAAAGTAGACACTGTAGGTTGTTCAATCTTCACTGAAAACTCTGTCAGCATCGCGCTGAATGCACAGTTTGATAACGATTCATCTGTAGTGAAAGAACAATACCACGCAGATATCGAAAAACTGGCAACCTTCCTGAAACGCTTCCCGAACACTGATGTTGAGATCGGTGGCCACGCGTCTAACGTTGGTACTCCGGCTTACAACCTGGCGCTGTCTCAACGTCGCGCTGACGCTGTTGCTGACGTGCTGGTGAACAACTACGGTATCGAGCGTAACCGTGTGAAAGCTGTTGGTTACGGTATCACCAAGCCAAAAGCTGCTGGTAGTTCAAAAGCTGCACACGCTATCAACCGTCGCATCGAAGCGACTGTGACTGCCTCTGTGAAAGAAGCAGTTCAGCGTTAATTCGTTGTCTGCCTGACAAAGCCACCTGCGGGTGGCTTTGTTTTTTTCTGCAATCGCTTCAGTTGCGCCCACAAAAGCCGATACTGCTGTTAATGTGCCAATCTGACGGACTCTGCAGATGCTCCAACCACTCAGCAAAATCATCTTTCTCAGCAGTCTTTGTGTTTTCTCTCTGCACTCAAACGCCGAATCAGTGGTGTGGGACGAGCAACAAACCAGCAGTGATTTACAACGACAAATTGCCGCCAGCCAAATTAATGCGCTGAAATCTGACCAACAATCCTTTTTAACTTTGCAGCGTGATGCAATGACGCCTTTTGTCAAAGGCACTGTCATTCTGGTGCCTGACTGGTCGCAACATGCGGCCAGTCCCAGAGCTGTCGAGTACCTGCGTAACTATCTGATTGATTTTGGCTGGAACACCACGGCCATGATGGTGCCACCCGCAGTAACAGAGACCAGCAGCGAAAATCTGCTGACCTACCAGCAAAAGTTGCTGGCTCGATTGAAAATTGTCATGGCAGAAGCCGAGACGAAGCCCGGAACTATCGTGGTCATTGGCCTCGGCCACAGTGGCGCTTTACTGAATCAGTTGTATCAAAACGAAGAACTGTCAGCGCCTCAGGCGTTGGTGCTGATTGGCGCGGCCATGCAGGATGTTGCACTGAATGAACAGGTTGCGGAAGCGCTGAGCCTGCATAAAGTGCCCACACTGGACCTGCTGCCGCAAACAGACAATGCCTTTGCCCGCAACAGCGGCAGCTTGCGGCTGCAACTGGTGCGCAAACACATCAAAGAGATTTACCGGCAACGGCTACTGCCAGGTTCAGTCGAACAAGACCATCCCTGGCTGGCCAGGGAGATCCTTGGTTGGCTGCGATACATAGGTTATTAAGCCCTGTGGTTACTTTTTAAAGCGCTCCACCAGCTGGTACAAGGTTTCGGCATTTTTCTCCAAATCGCTGCTGACTTCGGCCGTCTGCTCGCTTTGTTGATAACCATCTCCTGCTAAATCCGCAATCCGGCTGACTTGACGATTAATATCTTCGGAAACATGCGCTTGCTCTTCCACGGCCACGGCAATCTGGTGCCCCATCCGGGCAATCAGGTTCACCGCATCCATAATGCCATTCAGTGTCTGCTCGGTTTCCTGCACTTTAGCAACGCCGGATTCAGTCGCCACTATACCTTCGTCCGCCGCCAGCACGGCATTACGCGCCCCTTCCTGTAGGTTAAAAATGATCTGTTTGATTTGCTGGGTCGATTGTTGGGTGCGCTGCGCCAATTGCCGGACTTCATCGGCGACGACAGCAAAACCACGGCCCTGATCACCGGCCCGTGCTGCTTCGATCGCAGCATTGAGTGCCAACAGATTGGTTTGCTCAGCAATTTGCTGAATGATTTCAGCCGCCTGCGTAATACTTGCCGTTTGAGTAGCCAGTTCAGTGACTGATTTAGCGATACCGCGAACAGTCTGCGCCAGGTTTTCAATAGCGGCGCGGGTTTGCACTGCTACAGCCTGACCTTGGGCAGTCAGCTGATTCGCATTGCTGGCCTCAGTTGAGGTCAGTTGCACATTATGCGATACCTCAGCGATAGTGTGCGTCATCTGATTCATCGCCGTCGCCGTTTGTTCGGTTTCCTGTTGCTGGGAAGAAATCACCGACAAGGTACTGCGTGACAACTGATGTGCCTGCGCTGATTCACGTGAGGCTGTTAAGGCTGCGTCTTCCAACCGGGTCAACACTGTACGCAGATGCGCGGTGTCGGTGATCATCGCCAGTTCCAGCAAGCCCCAGGGGTCGGTTTTACCGGTATAAACCTGCGCTGCAACCGGGCACATAAAGGGATTACTCAGTTGGGCTGAAAGTTGTTGCTGTGCTTTACCGGTTCGGTGTTGCAGATACCCAACCACAGCGCCGGCCACACATCCGGCTGCAACCGCTGCAGCAACAGCGCCGGCAGCGACAGCCACCAGACCTGCAGCCACCCCACTACCCACGACTGCCAGCGGCAGCGCAAGCTTCATCAAATCAATGGATGAGCTGACCTTACCGCCCTGCGCCAGCACAGCATACATCTGCTGCGCCCGCTGCACCTGCTCCACCGTTGGTTTGACCCGTACCGATTCGTACCCTACTACTTTACCCTGCTGCAAAATTGGTGTGACATAAGCATTTACCCAATAAAAATCGCCGTTTTTACAGCGATTTTTGACAATTCCCATCCAGCATTTCCCTGCTTTCAGATACTCCCACATGCCCTGAAATACTGCCGGTGGCATATCCGGGTGTCGCACCAGGTTATGGGGCTGGTTGATCAGCTCATCGCGGGTGTAACCGCTGATTTCAACAAATGCCTGATTACAATACTGAATATGACCAGAAGTGTTGGTGGCAGAGATTAAACGTTGTTCTGACGGAAAGGTTCTTTCGTGTTGAGTCACTGGCAGATTCTGACGCATATCGTCCTGTTCCTTTGCTTGGCTTTACCGACAATCCATACAGGATTTACCTGTCTTGAGAACTCTAGTTCAGCCATGTACAAATGCAAATCAGCTGGCAGCGCGATACACTAGGCACCGATTGTGCTGGCAGGAGGATTTATGTCACCGGTTTTAACTACGATAGGTTTGCTGGTTCTCAGCAACATTTTTATGACTTTTGCCTGGTACGGCCATTTGAAACACCTGAAATCGTCTGCACTGATTGTGGCGATTTTAGTTTCCTGGGGCATCGCATTATTCGAATATATGCTGATGGTGCCGGCGAACAGGATTGGCTCGCAGGTGCTGAGCCTGGCGCAGCTGAAAATCTTACAGGAAGTGATTACGCTCGCTGTGTTTATCCCGTTCGCCGTGCTCTATATGAAAGAGCCTTTTAAGCTGAATTATGTTTATGCCGGGATTTGTTTGCTGGGCGCCGTCTATTTCATGTTCTACCACAAAGGCTAAGCGACGCTTAGCCGCGGTGTTGCTTGAGTAGCTCGTAAGCCGCCTGAATTTGCTGAGTTTTTTGATTGGCCAGTTCCAGCATTTCTTTCGGTAAGCCCTGTGACATCAGTTTGTCCGGGTGATGCTGTGACATCTGCTTTTTATAAGCCTTTTTCAGCTCACTGTCGCTGCAGCTGGCCATCACGCCAAGCAGCTGATATGCATCTGCAACCGCATCGGCCGCCGGAGTTTGCTGGGTTTGACGCTGAGAAAAACGCGCTTCAGCTTCAAACCGCCCCAACAAATACTGCAACCGGGTATTTGAAATCGCCAGAGCGCCGGCGACTTGCTGTAATAACTTCAGTTCAATGTCACTTAACCGGCCATCGACATAAGCAACCGAGATCTGGATCTCGAGAAACATTTGCAACAAATCCGGCCGCCAGCGAAAGGCCTGGCGTAACGTCTGAAGTTGCTGCTGCAGCGGAAAATCAGCCGCTTTACCTTCGCGAAACGCCCGTTGTGCTTCCTGCTGCTGCGTACTGCCAAGGCCCAGCTGCTGCATAAAAGCTACGGCTTTATCGATATGCGCCGGCGTCACCACACCATCAGCTTTGGCCAGATGTCCCATCACCGCAAAAGTACTGAACATAAACAGGCCCTGCGCGTCGGCCTGATCGCGTTTTAAGCCTGTAAAACCACCGGCTTGTTCAAATTGTTGCTTTAGGCCCCGATCAAACCAATGACCAATAAAAACACCAGCAATGAGGCCTGGGATTTTGAACATCGCGAGGCCAAACAAACCGCCTAATAACTTGCCCCACATAGTCAGCTCCTGTTGCGGAAGAATAAATCGGCGTCAGCCAGTCGCTGCGGCGTACCGATATCAGCCCAAAAGCCCTGATACAGCTCAGCACTGACCAGCTGCCGCGCCATGGCAGCCCGTAAAAATGGCGCCAGTTTTTGCGCGCCTGCCGGCACCTCACGGAAAAATTCCGGCCGATATACCGCAATGCCACTGAAGGTAAATTTGCTATCACCATCGGCCTGCGCCAAGCCTTGCTGTAGCGCAAAATCACCCTGTGGATGCTGTGGCGGATTCGGCACCAGTACCAGATGCGCAGTTTTGCCGGGCTTTAACACATCAAACAACTTGGCAAACGGATAATCAGTTAACACATCGCCGTTAACGACCATAAATGGCTCATCACCCAGCAAAGGCAACGCCAGCCGGATACCACCTGCGGTTTCCAGTCCGGTAGCCCCTTCCGGCGAATAATGGATCTGCAGGCCATATTGTTGTCCGTTGCCAAGTGCAGCCTCAATTTTGTCACCCAACCAGGCATGATTGATCACTACATCCTGAATCCCGGCAGCATGAAGCGCCTGCAGGTGATGCCCAATCAGCGGCTGCCCGCCCACGGCTAATAAAGGTTTGGGCAGATGGTCGGTCAACGGGCGCATCCGCTCGCCGCGGCCCGCGGCCAAAATCATTGCCCGCATGTGCCGACCTCAGCAAAACGCGGTAGCACCACTTGCTCAAACCACTGGCTGAACGCTGATAACTCCGGATATTGTTTGGCAATATCCAAAACATAACCAACGACCCGCGGTAAATCCGCCAGATAACCGGCTTTGTGATCCCGATGATAGAGCCTGGCAAAAATGCCGCAGACTTTTAAGTGCCGTTGCAGACCGGTCCAATCAAAAGCACGACGGAACTGCACAAGGGTATAGTCGGCAGGCAGCAGCCCATGTTGTTGTAAAAGTTGATAAAATTCATCCCTCAGCAGGGCCACGTCGGAGTCGGGCCAACGAAGGTAACAATCGCGCAGCAGTGAAACCGCGTCATAACTAACCGGCCCCACCACGGCGTCCTGAAAGTCGATCACCGCCAGCGATTGATCCGGCCGGATCATCAGATTTCGCGAATGAAAATCGCGATGCATACCCGCTTGCGGCTGCGCCAGCACTTCATCGGCAATCAGGGTAAAAGTACTGTCGAGCAAGGCTTGGGTGGCGAAATCTACTGGTAATTGCAGATGTACCGGTAAAAACCAGTCAGTAAAAATCTGTAGCTCACGCAGTACAAAAGCACGGTCAAATTCAGGTAAAGGGCCCTCTGCAGTCTGCCGAACTTGTTGCTGCTGCACCAACAAGGCCAAGGCCTGACGATACCAGTGCGGCATATTGTCCTGTGTCAGACTGAACTGCAGCAAATCGTCGCCTAAATCCTCCAGCAGAACCAGCCCGGCAGTTGGCTCAGCCGCCAGAACCTTCGGCACCTGCAAGCCGGCATCCGCCAGCGCTTGCGCGACAGCAATAAAACGCTGACAGTCTGCCGCCACCGGCGGTGCGTCCATCAACATCCAGTGCTGTGTGCCACTTTGCACCCGCCAATAACGGCGGAAACTGGCGTCCCCGCTCAGTGCGGTGCATTGCATTTGGCTGTCTGCCTGATACTGCTGTAAAAAATTCTGGATTTGTGACAACCTTTCCGCCACTTGTGCACTCCAAACCGGGCAAAAGCCGCACTATAACGGATTAGCCGAGCGGCGAAAATTGATTTATCATACAGGCCCTCTTTTTGCATTCTGGTCGGCTGCGACCTGACGGAACAGAGCAACTTTTTTGGAATACCGGATGAAATACCACGCCTTGTACCTGCTGATGTTCGGACTCCCGGGTCTGGCGCTTGCGGCTGAGCCGGTCAGGCAATGTTATCCCAGTCTGACACTGCCGGAGCGGTTGGCCCAGCTCGACAAAAATGATAACAACCTGCGAATTTTCTCCGGCAAAGTCAGCCTGAACGACAATCAGAGCGCGATTTTCAGCGATGGCGTTGAACTGACGCATCGCGACACCCTGTTAAGCGCCCCCAGTGCCACCTTCTCCAAAACCGAACAAAAAATGTTTGCTGACGGCGGTATCAGTTATTACAGCCCGCAATTAAAAGTCAGCAGCAGCTCGTTCAGCGCCCGTATTGACGATAACAACGCCACGATGACTGATGCAGACTACCGCTTTATCAGTCAGGCTGGCCGCGGTTATGCCAAAGAAATGCAGGCTTCCAGCGAACAGGTCACCTTAAAAGAAGCCAGTTTCAC
Organism: Rheinheimera texasensis; assembly: GCF_964031785.1. Lineage (GTDB taxonomy): Bacteria > Pseudomonadota > Gammaproteobacteria > Enterobacterales > Alteromonadaceae > Pararheinheimera > Pararheinheimera texasensis_A. Next base: position 143,102 of record NZ_CAXIRE010000014.1, on the reverse strand, counting down.
CACTTGTCCGGATGGCGACAACGGCTGGGCACTGGAAGCAGAAGACATTCAGCTTAATGCCGACGACGGCTGGGGCGAAGCCTGGAATTCGGTGGTCAAAATCAAAGGCGTACCGGTATTGTATTTGCCATATATGACCTTTCCGGTCAGCAACCAGCGCAAATCCGGTTTGCTCATTCCAAAGTTTGGCAGTTCACAAAAGCTTGGTGTTGATTTCCAGCTGCCTTATTACCTGAATCTGGCGGAAAACTATGATGCGACTATCACGCCGCGTTATATGAGTGAGCGTGGTACTCAGCTGAAAACTGAATTCCGCTATCTCACGACGCAGGACAACGGCAAATTGCAGCTCGAATTTTTACCGGATGACCAGGATAAACCGGCCGGTTTTGGCAGCCGGTATCTGAGTCATATCGAACACCGCTCTGATTTCGCCGATAACTGGCGGGCACAGGTCGATTTTACCGATGTCAGTGACGATGCTTATCTCAGTGAACTAGGCTCCGATTTTAATAACCAAAGCGACACCCAGCTGAACCGTCAGGCCAGCCTGAGTTATTTCGGCACTGATCTGCATTCCAATATCCGGCTGCAGGGTTTTGAAATTCTTGGTAATTATGCCGACAACTATTCTTATGCCGCCCTGCCGCAATGGGATTTAAGCTCGGCCCGCCCGCTGAAATTACCGGCCGGGGTTGAATTTAGCTGGCACAGCCAATATTCGCATTTTGCCAATGACAACGCGCCAATCAAGCAAGCGGACCGCCTGCATCTGGAGCCGACACTGCGATTACCATACATCACACCCGCTTATGAGCTGCAGTTAGAAACCGGGTTGATGTCGACTTATTACCAACAAAAACGCCGCGATGATCTGGCCATATTGCCAGCAGAACTCCTCCGGATTGAAGAAGATACCGCCCGTCATCTGCCGAAGGTGCAGCTGAACGGCAAACTGAATTTTGAGCGCGATGCCAGCTGGTTTGGGCAGGCTTCTCTACAAACGCTGGAGCCACAAATTCAGTATCTGTATATCCCGTATCGCGACCAAAGCCAGATTTGGCAATATGACACGGCGCGGTTACAGGACGACTATTTTGGCCTGTTCCGGCAGAACCGTTTCTCCGGCCTTGACCGTATTAATGATGCCAATCAACTGACACTCGGCGCCACTACGCGGATTTACGACGAATTTGACACTGAGCGCTTCCGCTTTAGTCTGGGGCAAATTGTATTCCTGGCCAATCCGGAGACTAATCAGCTCGACAACAGCCAGACGATTGCGGCCACAGAATCGATTTTTGCCGCCGAGTCAGTACTGCATTTCCAGCAGCGCTGGTTTTTAAACAGTGGCGTACAGTATGATTCCAAGACTAAGCGGATGATCAAAAGCAATGTATCGCTGGATTATCGGGCCGACGATAAAAATTTGCTGCAATTGAACCATAGATACAGCCGCTATGTCTCAGGCAACGAGATTGAACAGCTCGGTGCATTGGGTACTGTGCCGCTGAATCCACAGTGGCAGCTGGTCGGCAGTTATTATCGCGATTTAAATAATTCGCGCATGATAGAAGCAAACGTCGGTCTGCAATATGAATCCTGCTGTTGGGCTGTCCGGCTGATCGCACGCCGGCAAATTGAAACGAACCTGGATTTACCAATTAATAATATCAACTCTCCGTTCCGGCTCGACAGCGGCATTGCGCTGCAGTTTGTGTTAAAAGGGTTCGGAGACAGTGCTGGTTTTAACGTGTCGGACATGCTGTCCACTGGGGTTTTTGGTTACCGCCGCCCCTATTTATTAAATAATTAGACTGGAAAATTATGAAGTTAACACAGCTGATTGCCGCGACTCTGACGACTTGTGTCCTGTTCAATGTCCAGGCAGCCGAAACCAAAGTCGATGCCGTGGCCGCAATAGTCAACAATAATGTCGTCCTTGAATCCGAAGTCCGCGATATGATCTCGCGGGTTAAAAAGAACGCCGCCAAACAAGGTCAAACCCTGCCATCCGATTCAGCGCTACAGGTACAGGCGCTGGAACGCCTGATCATGAATAGTCTGCAATTACAGGTTGCCAAACGCATGGGCCTGCAAATTACTGATGCACAGCTAGACCAGACCGTTGAAAACATTGCCCGCGAGCAGAAATTAAGCGTTGAACAGTTCCGCGCTCAGGTCGTGCGGGAAGAGGGCAGTTACGAGCTGTTCCGTGAACGTTTACGCGAAGAGATCACCACAGGTGAAGTGCTGCGCGCCAACGTTCAGCGCCGGATTTATGTCAGTCCACAAGAGATTGATACACTGACCAAAATGATGGAACAACAAGGCGCCAGCAACGAGCAGTACAACATCGGTCATATTCTGATTGCACTGCCGGGTCAGCCCAGCGAAGAACAGATTAAAGAAGCCGAAAGCAAAGCCGGCAAAGTGATGGAACTGCTGCGCGGCGGCAGTGATTTCAAAAAAATCGCCATTGCCTCATCATCCGCTGAAACCGCATTAGAAGGTGGTGACATGGGTTGGATGAACATCAACGAAATGCCAACCTTGTTTGCTGATCAGGTGCGCGGCAAAAAGAAAAAAGACCTGATTGGCCCGCTGCGCTCAGGCGCTGGCTTTCACATCCTGACTATTTTTGACATCAAAGGCGCTAACGTCGTTGAATTTGAAGAAATCTCTTCACGCCATGTGCTGATTAAACCGTCCATCATCGTCAGTGAAGAAAAAGCCAAAAACATGCTGACTAAATTTGCCGCTGACTTCAAAGCCGGCAAGGCTGATTTCGCCGCTTTTGCCAAAGAACATTCAGAAGACCCGGGTTCACGCTTAAAAGGTGGTGAACTGGGCTGGGCAGATCCAAATATTTTTGTGCCTGAGTTCCGTGACACTTTAAAAACGCTGCAGAAAAATCAGCTCAGCGAGCCGTTCCGCACCGAACACGGCTGGCACATCGTCCAGTTAATGGACCGCCGCACTGTGGATGCGACCGCAGAGAAAAAACGCGAGCAAATTGCCCGAATGATTTATAACCGTCGTTTCAACGAGGAATCCAGCAACTTCCTGCGGGAGATCCGTGACGAAGCCTTTATTGAAGTTCTGGCGGACAAATAATGACGTTGCGGATTGGCGTCACACCCGGTGAACCGGCCGGCATAGGCCCGGACCTGATTATTCAGCTGGCCCAGCAAGACTGGCCGGCTGAACTGGTGGTGTGTGCCTCAGCTGATTTGTTAGAGCAACGGGCGCAGTTATTGGGTTTACCGCTGCAATTACTGCCCTATCAGCCGGACCAGCCACCCAAGCCGCAAAAAGCCGGTACACTGACGCTGGCGCCCTTTCAGCTGGCGGAACCGGTCATTCCTGGTGTGCTGAACGAAAACAATGGCCGTTATGTGGTGGATACGCTGACCTTTGCCGGCGAACAGTCGATGCAAAAGCAGTTTGACGCTATTGTCACAGGCCCTGTGCATAAAGGCATCATCAATAAATCCGGCATTCCCTTTAGCGGACATACCGAATTTTTTGCCTTGCAGTCCAACACGCCTTATGTCGTGATGATGCTTGCCACCGCAGGCCTGCGTGTAGCGCTCGTCACCACGCATATTCCACTGGCCTATGTTGCCAAGGCAATCACCCGTGAGCGTTTGCTGCAGGTCACCCGCATCCTGCATCAGGATTTACAGCAAAAATTCGCTATTCCACAGCCGCGAATTTATGTCTGTGGCCTCAATCCACATGCCGGCGAAGACGGCCATCTCGGGCGTGAAGAAATTGATGTGATCAGGCCAGCGCTGGATGAACTACGCGCAGAAGGCATGGACCTGATAGGACCATTACCCGCGGATACTTTATTCCAAAGCAAATATCTCGATAACGCAGATGCCGTGCTGGCGATGTACCATGATCAAGGCCTGCCGGTGCTGAAACACAAAGGTTTTGGCCGTTCTGTCAATATCAGCCTGGGCTTACCGCTGATCAGAACGTCAGTCGACCACGGTACCGCATTAGACCTTGCCGGCAAAGGCCTGGCAGATCCCGGCAGCTTCCAGCACGCGCTGGATCAGGCCATTTTTTTAGCGACTCAATCAAAAGCAAAACATGACTGATAATGTACATATGGGGCATCAGGCCCGGAAACGATTTGGCCAGAACTTCCTGCACGATCCGGCCGTGATTGAGCGGATTGTCAAAGCCATAGCGCCTAAACCGGGCGAGCATCTGGTTGAAATCGGTCCCGGTCTTGGTGCCTTAACCGAGCCCGTGGCTGAACGTTGTGGTCATCTGACTGTGGTCGAACTGGACCGCGATTTAGCACAGCGCCTGCGTGAACACCCGATCTTAGCCGACAAACTGACGATTTATCAGACCGATGCGATGAAGTTTGATTTCAGTCAGCTGATGCCGGCGGATGGCAAATTAAAAGTGTTTGGCAACCTGCCCTACAATATCTCGACGCCCTTGTTGTTTCATTTGTTCGAGTTTGCCGATTGCATCGAGAACATGCATTTTATGCTGCAAAAAGAAGTGGTTGAGCGGATGACCGCCGGTCACGGCAGCAAAACTTTTGGCCGCTTGAGCGTGATGACCCAGTTTTTTTGTCAGGCCATTCCGGTGGTAGAAGTGGGTCCTGGCGCCTTTAAACCAGCACCCAAAGTGGATTCAGCGGTAGTCCGCCTTATTCCAAGGCCTGTGGCAGAACGCGCTGATGTGCCAGTGGCTGTGCTGAACCGGGTCTGCCTGGAAGCCTTTAATCAGCGTCGTAAAACACTGCGCAATTGCTTCAGCAATTTTGCGACGGCCAGCGACATTGAAGCCCTGGGCATCAACCCGGGCCTGCGACCGGAACAGCTGCCGGTCAGCGAATTTATCCGGGTAGCGCAGTGGCTAGCCCAGCGGCCAGATGCTCTGGGTGTACCTCTTGCAGCCGACGGAGACGAATAGTGATTTATCAGGTTCCGGTCCAGGTAGAGACTTTTTATATCCCGGCACAATCCGACGCCGCAGCTGAGCGTTTTGTCTTTGCCTATACCATCACCATCAGAAACGACTCCGCCTTACCTGTTAAATTACTGCGACGTTACTGGTCAATTACAGACGCTAACGGCAAACATACCGAAGTACGCGGCGATGGTGTAGTCGGTGAACAACCAGAACTCGAGCCCGGCAGCAGTTACACCTACACCAGTGGTGCAGTGCTGGAAACACCGGTCGGTACTATGCAGGGGCATTATGAGATGCAAACCAAAGACGGTAGTTTGTTTGAAGCGCCAATCCCGCTGTTCCGTCTGGCAGTGCCCAACGTGTTGAACTGATGGCCCGTTATGTCATCGGCGATGTGCAGGGCTGTTTTGACCAGTTAGAGCAACTGCTGAGACTCATCCAATTTAATCCACAACAAGACCAACTCTGGTTTTGCGGTGATTTAATTGCCCGCGGCCCTAAATCTCTGCAAACTCTGCGTTTTGTCAAAGATCTTGGTGCTGCGGCCATTACAGTGCTGGGTAACCATGACCTCAATTTCCTCGCCAGCCTGCACGGTTATGGCCGGATCACAGCTGCGGACCTGCTCGACGAGCTCTTGCAGGCGCCAGATCTGGCAGAATTAGCCGGTTGGCTGCAACAGCAACCCCTGCTGCATTTCGATGCCAAGGAAAACTTATTGCTGGTGCATGCCGGTTTAGCGCCAGAATGGGACATTCCAACAGCGATAGAAGCCTGTCGGGCCGTTGAAGATTGCTTGCTCTCCGACGCAGCATCGCTTTATGCCATCATGTATGGCAATCAGCCAGAACTCTGGTCAGAAGCCCGGAATGAACAGGATAAACTCCGTTTCACCATCAATAGTTGCACCCGCATGCGCTATTGTTTTGCCGACGGTCGCCTCGAACTGAAACAGAAAGGCGAATTATCCGACAATCCGCTGTTGACCCCTTGGTTTCATTTCTGGTCTGATAGAGAACACCCGACGATCTTTTTTGGTCATTGGGCGGCGTTACAGGGCTACTCACCTGTTTCCGCTATACACGCACTGGACACCGGATGTGTCTGGGGGCAAGCTCTGACATGCTATTGTATTGAATCGCAACAGCGTTTTAGTGTTGCCGGCTACGAAAAAAGACTATAATACTTGGGTTTGTTCCATCCCGGTCCCTTGCAATTGTACGGATGCTGTTGAAGGCGATTGTTGACCAACCCGTTGGGAGTTCCATAATGAAGTTAACCGTTGCATTGCGCATCATCGGCGGCTTTGGTGTGATATCAGTGCTGTTGCTGATCATCGGCCTTACCTCCTACTCCAGCCTGAACAATATCAGTGATTCCACCAGCCAGGTTAATACCATCTCCATCCCTGCGCTTGAAAACAGTGCGACACTGAAAAGCGAATTCGTCATCATGAGTAAAATCACGCTGCAGGCGTTTTACACCGATGAAGTGAAAAAAATTACCGCGCTTGAAACGGCATTTGCCACAGAAAAAGACGCTTATGATGCTGCAGCGAAAAACCTGCAGTCCGTCGTCGGCAACGAACCGGTGTTAGCCGCCAGCTTCAAAGACGTCAGCTCTCAATACGACGAATTTGTCCCAACTAGCAGTAAGTTGTTCGCAGAACTGAAAAAATCACTGTCATTACGCGATGCAATCAACAGCAAACTGGGTGATTTAGAAAGTAATTCCGATGACTCGGCATCGCTGATCCTTGATTTCAGCGATGTGCGCGACGTCAGCCGCCGCTTCCCTAAAGCTGCTGAAGCAGCATCTGTACTGGAAACCAGCCTCAATTCGATGGTCAGCACAGTGGTGGATTTAACCCGCACTAACGCGGCTAACACCTCAGAAACGCTCAGCAATGAAATTAAAAACCGGATGGCCGACATTGTCGCGAAAATGGCCATTATCAAAGCTGAAGCCGGCGGGTCAGTCGATATGGTGGCTGACCTTGATGAAAAAATCATAGCAATCAATGAATTACTGACCAGCGACGACGGTATCCTGACATTAAAAGCCAACAAACTGGCAGCAGAAGCTTCTGCAGCTAAATTGTTAGCGACAGCCGAACAACAAACCATTGATGCCAGTACTGCACTGAGCAAATTACTGACCAAAGCACGTGAAGCGGCCGGCGAAATCCAACAAGAGTCTGAATCCAGTGTAACCAGCGCCATAGTGCTGATTTTCGCTGTAATGGCATTCTCTTTCGCAGCAGCAGCAGGTATTGCACTGTGGACACGCAGCAGCATCACTACACCACTTGGCAAAGTGAACGAAATTCTGGGTGTGGTCGCATCTGGTGACCTGACAAAACAACTGGATGACTCTGCTCAAGACGAATTCGGTGAACTGGCGCGCAACTGCAATCAGGTTATTGGCAATCTGCGCCAACTGATCCAGGGCATTATTTCGCGCTCAACCCAATTAGCAGCAGCTTCAGAACAAACTTCAGCTATCACAGTTCAGTCGACAGCGGCTATTCGTGAGCAGAAGTCTCAGGTGACGCAAGCGGCAACAGCAACGACTGAAATGAGCAGCACCTCACAAGGTGTACTGCAAAGCTCAAACGATGCGCTGGCTGAAATCAAACATGCTGATGCTGAAGCGGAGCGTGTCAAAGGCATCTCGTCTAACAATAAACAAACCATTCTGCAGTTGTCACAGGAAGTTGAACAAGCTTCTAAAGTTATCAACAAGTTACATCAGGATAGCGCCTCCATCGGCAGCATTCTGGATGTGATCCGTGGTATCGCAGAGCAAACCAACTTACTGGCACTGAACGCAGCAATTGAAGCAGCGCGGGCCGGTGAACAGGGCCGTGGTTTTGCCGTAGTTGCTGATGAAGTCCGGTCTCTGGCCAGTAAAACCCAAAGCTCTACGCAAGAAATTCAGGCGATGATTCAAGTGCTGCAAAGCGGCGCTCATGCTGCTGTCGAAGCGATGAACAAAGGCAAGCGTCAGGCTGAAAACTGTGTGGCGCAAACTGAAGTTGCTGATCAGGCACTGGATTCAATTACTCATGCCGTACATATGGCACACGATATGAGTGAGCAAATCTCTCATGCCGCGAAAGAGCAGAATCAGGTTTCACATGAAATCAGTAAACTGCTGGAGTCTATTGTGAATATTGCAGAAGAGACGGCTTCAGGTGCAGAGCAAACGTCGGATTCAAGCCACGAAGTCGCGCGCCTTGCTGAAGAGTTGCGTCTGTCTGTAGATCAATTCAAAGTGTAAAACTTAAAAGCACAACGACAAAAGGAGCCTTAGGGCTCCTTTTTTATTGAGTTGAATTCTGCTACTCGTTTTAGGGCGCAAAAAGTGCACACTGACGGGGCAGTTGCGGTATAAACGTCAGAAACAAAAAAGCCGTGCATTGCACGGCTTTTGGGCATCTAGGCTGTTACTCACCGCCACCAGCCCGGGCTTTTAGCACGGCAATCAAGCCAGACCCCGCGTGATTAGATTCGGCCCAGGCAATATCACCTGACGCGGTAATTTGTGCTGCAGGCAGCTGCTTGATAATAAACTCCCCTGCGCCGGCAGCATTACTTTTCACAGCGAAGCGAATTAATGACAGACCGTCACATAACACACCATCGTAAATATTTCTCAAACGTAAACGGTTGTCAGACAATAACTTGCGGAAACGGTTTTTATCATCTGCTTTGACATAATCGCACATTGAAGCTGCCAGCTGCTCCTCAGCCTGAGCTGCAGGTGCAACAACCAATAATCCGGCGACCAACGACAGGCACAACGTGGCGTTTATTAATTTCATAGGCAACCCCTGAGGCTGAATTAGCAAAACAAAATTAATAGTAGCAACATGTTAGATGATACGCAACGCTGGAAATTTCAGCGTTCCCGTTCCAGTTGCAAGAAACGATAGTTCACCGGATTCTTTGCATCTGCCGGATGTTCCTGCAGTGAGCTGACCCGCCAGACGCCCACCTGACGGTAATCTGGAAACCAGGCATCACCCTGCACTTTCAAATCAAATTCGGTTAAGTAGAGCCGGTCAGCAACAGGCAGCAGCTGCCTGTACAACTCAGCCCCGCCTATAATCATCACTTCAGATTCGGCCTGCAATAAATCCAATGCGGCATCGACACTCTGCACCCAATCAGCGCCAAATCCGGCTGGCTTTGGCTGCCGGCTGATCACGATATTGCGCCGTCCAGGTAACAATCTGCCGATGGAATCGAAAGTTTTGCGTCCCATCACTACCGGTTTACCCAGTGTGATTTGCTTAAAATGCGCCAGATCCGCTGGCATATGCCACGGCATCTGATTATTCAAGCCAATCACACGGTCTTCAGCCATTGCCGCAATCAGACTCAGAATCATCACGAACCTCAGCGGCGGTAAATCACTTCAACTTCATAATCATCATCGTCGAAGTCGTCATCATCATCCAAATCATCAGCCAGACTCATCGCGTCCGCATGGTAGTCATCCCACTTGAACTGCACAGGGTCGAGTAACTGTTCTTTTGGCGCTTCCTTCGGCAGTTGATCCAGATATGCCTGAATATCGCGGCATAATGCATCTGTATGCGTTCTGGATGCTGCAGAAACCTGATATACCGGCCCTTCCCAACCAATCGCATCAATCACATTTTGTTTAATAACATCCAGTTCGTCTTCAAGCACCAGGTCAATTTTATTAAATACCAGCCAACGTGGTTTATTGGCTAATTTGTCGCTGTACTTACCTAACTCGTGAATGATGACCTGTGCATTCTCTGCAGGGTCTGAACCGTCAGCAGGCAGCACATCGATCATATGTAATAACAACCCGCAGCGTTCCAGATGCTTCAGGAACTGGATACCAAGGCCAGCACCTTCCGCTGCACCTTCAATTAAACCAGGGATATCGGCGATCACAAAAGACTTGCTGCTTTCTGTACGCACAACACCAAGATTCGGCACTAAAGTAGTGAATGGGTAATCGGCGACTTTGGGTTTCGCAGACGAAACCGCACGGATAAAAGTCGATTTCCCTGCGTTTGGCAGACCTAACATGCCGACGTCAGCAAGCAGTAAAAGCTCGAGTCGCAAGTTGCGTACTTCGCCAGGGGTGCCGTTAGTTTTTTTCCGGGGAGTCCGGTTGGTGCTACTAGAGAAACGGGCGTTGCCCAAACCATGCCAGCCACCTTTGGCAACCATCAGTTTCAGGCCATTTTTCGTCAGATCGCCTAATACCTCATTGGTATCGACGTCAATCGCACGAGTCCCTACCGGAACACGTAACACTAAGTCATCACCGCGTTTACCGGTACAGTTAGTACTCATACCGTTCTGACCGCGTTGTGCGATGTGGAGTTTTTCAAACTGATAATCAACGAGCGTATTCAGGTTACTATCCGCAATCAGGTAAACGTCGCCACCGTCGCCACCGTCACCACCATTTGGACCACCTTTAGCCACAAATTTTTCGCGACGGAAACTGATGATCCCGTTCCCACCGTCGCCGGCTTCGACCCGGATCAACGCTTCATCAACAAATTTCATTTCGACCTATCCTGCTTTAATCATTGCGAACATTATAAACCCATGCTCGCTGTACTGCGAAAACAAAGGTCGATGTTTCAAAAGTATGCTGCTTCATTTCATTGATAAGCAAAAAAAAACCCCGCTTGGCGCGGGGTTTCTTCGAAGAATCCAGCAATTATTCGCTAACGATGCTAACGAATTTACGGCTGTGTTCGCCTTTCACTTCAAACTGAACTTTACCGTCAGTTAAAGCAAACAGCGTGTGATCTTTACCGATACCCACGTTGGTGCCAGCATGGAACTTGGTACCACGTTGACGCACGATGATGTTACCAGCCAGGACTGATTCACCGCCAAAACGCTTAACACCTAAGCGTTTCGCTTCTGAATCACGACCGTTACGTGTACTACCTACACCTTTTTTACTTGCCATGAGTCGTTACTCCTGAAATTAAGCGCTGATGCCAGTAATTTTCACTTCAGTAAACCACTGACGATGGCCAGCTTGTTTACGGTAGTGCTTACGACGACGGAATTTGACGATTTTAACTTTATCGCCACGGTCATGTGCGACCACTTCCGCAGTAACTTTACTGCCTTCAACGACTGGAGTACCGATTTTGACATCGTCGCCGTTTACAATCATCAGGGCAGCAAACTCAACCTTTGCACCCATCTCTAAGTCCAGTTTTTCTAGACGAAGGGTTTGACCTTCAGTCACACGGTGCTGTTTACCACCACTTTGGAAAACCGCGTACATAGTTAGAACTCCGTACAGATCACGCCTGCCGCTGAGGGGGCGTGTTAATTAGATTCACAGGGCGCGAATTGTACGCAATTTCCCCTACCCCCGCAAGCACAAATATTAAAAAGATCATCGTGCAGCAAAAGGATCGAGTTTTTAGTTTTGCCACTTTCGTTGTTGTTGTAGAATCCAGCCACTCCGGTTTGCTGAATTAACTGAACCCGCATGACGCTCGATGAAATCCGCTTGTTAAGCCAACAAGATATGGCCGCTGTGAATGAACATATTTTTTCTCAGCTGAATTCTGACGTTGCTCTGATCAACCAGTTGGGCATCTATATTGTTAATAGTGGTGGTAAGCGATTGCGCCCGCTGTTGGCAGTCCTTGCAGCTCGGGCACTGGGATATCAGGGAAGTCAGCATGTCACTCTGGCCACCATTATCGAATTTATCCACACAGCCACTTTGCTGCATGACGATGTTGTTGATGAATCCATGCTGCGCCGCGGAAAAGAAACTGCAAATGCAGTTTTTGGTAACCAGGCCAGTGTGCTGGTTGGCGACTTTTTGTATACCAGAGCTTTTCAGTTGATGGTCTCGTTAGAGCGCATGCGTGTCATGCAGATTCTCGCGGATGCCACCAACGTCATCGCTGAAGGCGAAGTTCTGCAGCTGATGAACGTGAATGACCCTGACACCACTGAACAAAGCTACATGCAGGTAATTTACTGTAAAACCGCTCGTTTGTTTGAAGCAGCCACCGAACTTGCTGCAGTGCTCTCTGACAAAGACCCGATCACGACGGAAGCTATGCGCCAGTATGGCCTTCACTTAGGTACAGCTTTTCAGTTAATTGACGATGTGCTTGATTATCAGGCTGACGTTGCAGATTTAGGTAAAAATATCGGCGACGATTTGGCTGAAGGGAAACCAACACTTCCGCTTATTCACGCGCTAAAACATGGCACAGCAGCCCAGCAAGCACTGATCCGCGAGGCAATACTGGAAAGTAATGGTCTACAGCACTTTGACGCTATTATGACCGCTATGCATGACACTGACGCCTTTGGTTACACCAGAAGGCTGGCCGAACAGGAAGCGGAGCTTGCCAAGCAGTCTATCGCCTTTTTGGCCGATAGCCCTTACAAAGAAGCGCTGTTAACGCTGGCAGATATCGCCGTCGAACGCTCTCACTAATCAACACACCGATTTTAAAAACTAAAAAGCCAGCTTCTGCTGGCTTTTTATTCATTACGATAAATTAAGCTTTATTAACGAACTCTTCGCCCAGCACGATATCTGCTTTTAAAGTTGGCAGCATATCGTTCATGGCTTTCTGTTCATAAGCACTTAAAGTACCGATATCTAACAGAGCTTCGACGCCATTTTTACCCAGCACAATTGGCTGAGCGAAGAAACGGGCGTGTTCACCTTTGCCTTCAACATAGGCATATTCAGTCACAGACTCGCCTTGCAGACCCTTGATTAAAGATACGCAGAAACGCGCTGCTGCCTGGCCCATAGATAATGTTGCGGACCCGCCACCGGCTTTTGCTTCAACAACTTCGGTACCAGCATTTTGGATGCGGTAAGTCAAAGAGGTAACTTCTTCGTCAGTAAATGTCACGTCTTTCACTTGTGACAATAACGGCAGAATAGTAGTACCGCTGTGACCGCCGATCACCGGAACAATCAGCTCAGCCGGGTTTTTACCTTTTAATTCAGCGATGAACGTTTCTGCACGGATGACGTCCAGTGTCGTCACACCGAACAAACGTTTTGCATCATAGGTGCCGGCTTTTTTGAATACTTCAGCAGCAATGGCAACTGTAGTATTTACCGGGTTGGTAATGATACCAACTAATGCTTTTGGACACTGCTGAACAATAGCTTCCGCTAATGTTTTCACAACACCAGCGTTGATATTAAACAGGTCTGAGCGGTCCATGCCTGGTTTACGTGGCATGCCTGCCGGGATCATCACAACATCAGCACCAGCTAATGCGGTATGTAAATCATCTTTACCATAACCCGTTACTTTTACCGCGGTTGGGATATGGCTTAAGTCTACAGCAACACCTGGCGTGACCGGAGCCAGGTCGTATAAAGCTAAATCAGTACCAGCTGGCAGATTTAACTTCAGTAATAATGATAAGGCCTGACCAATACCACCAGCAGCACCTAAAACGGCAACTTTCATGCTTCTCTCCCAATTAACGGTTCACCGAAAAAAACGCGCCAACAATACTGAAATACGACGCAAATTACAAATGACTTATACCAAAGTAGCAGCACATTATTTAATCAATTTAACTATTCTTCAAAACGTCGCAGAGATATGACTGCAACATTCACAGATAGCAAAAATAATTCTCTGGACCCGGCAGCATGATTTGTTATGGTATGCTCTGTTGTACGAATTTTTTCGACTTAAATTACGCGATAATCCGGTGCATATGACCAAACAAACTAAACAGGAAGCGCTGATCCAGGCATTCAAGGCGCTGCTGAAAGAAGAACGATTCGGCTCACAAAGTGATATCGTGGACGCGCTAAAGTCCGAAGGCTTTGACAACGTCAGCCAGTCGAAAGTCTCCCGCATGCTCAGTAAGTTTGGCGCGGTCCGCACCCGTAACGCCCGACAAGAGATGGTGTATTGTCTGCCGCCGGAACTGGGTGTCCCGACGACAAAAAGCCCGCTGCGTCAGCTGGTACTGGATATTGAACACAATGACGTGATGATTATTATCCGCACCAGCCCAGGTGCCGCACAATTAATTGCCCGCCTGCTGGATTCAGTCGGTAAAGCAGAGGGTGTTCTCGGCACTATTGCCGGGGATGACACCATTTTTATTGCGCCTACCAGCGTGAAAAATATTAATTTCACCCTGAAGAAAGTCACTGAATTATTCGAAAAAGTTTAAGTAATTCACGCTAGATCGCCGCACAATCCTCCAGAAAACTGACAGATGGCGCAAAAAAAGCTGCACCACTGTCGGCCTGCACATAGTCCAGCAACAAATCATAATTCTGACCCGCCGAATCCCCAAGCCGGCGACTGAGCCATGCCAGATAGGCCGACGGATCTGCCGAACACGCCAGAATCACTAACCCCTGTGATTTCAACTGACCATACGGCATGTTCTGAAATACTAAAGGGTAATATTGCCCGAAAGCATCCACTACAGCAGCCTTCACTGCATGGCTATGTTCATGCAGTTGAGCGGTCGGTAACTGCTGACCATCCAGCTTTCGCTGCCCGATAATCGCTTCCTGCTGAGATTGGGTCAGTTGTTGCCAGCGATTTAAATCCAGCCGGTAACGCTGATAAAACAGATAACTTCCCTGTGCGAGTTCCGGTTGTTGCGTTTCATTGATTAATGCTAATTCCCGTTTTTTTCGTCCGCGCGGTGGCAGAGGCTGGTCAATAAAACCGGTGAGATCACGACCGTCCATAAAACGGAAGCAATGAGTCTGCTCTACCAGCTCCAGGTGCGGCATCAACAACTGATAACATTGCTGAATCGCCAGATGCAGCACATCGTAGCGATCAGCACGGATCTTCAGCAATACATCATAAGGAATGGCAGGCATCGCCAGGTCATCAACGGAAAGTGGTGAAAACGGTTCAAATTCAGCCGGACGCACATGCGGGTACAACGAATGCCAATAGCCTGGCCCGATGGCCACAACCGCATTCAAATTGGCTTCCGAAAATTGTTCCGCCAGTTTGTGTATCAGCCCGGGGATGTCGCCGAGTACACGTCTCACAGCGCTTTCATGACCGTCTAATGCATTCATCAGCAATAGCAAACCGTGCAGATTCGGTTCTGCGCACACACCTACTTGTTCTCTTGCCATAATGCTGCAATCAGTACTGTAAAAATGCAGACATGCTAACGAAAAAATCCGGCTGCGCCAAATCTGCGACGTTCGTGTGAGATATATCTCACATTTAAGTGAGTCATTTCGCTATTTTTCGCAGAGATGAACTTCTAAATTTAGCGTATGCATTTGTTTTATATAAACTTTAATTATATTTGTTCGACAAACCAATGTAGTTCATCTCCACATCTTTGGCTTACATCGACAATGTGCGGACATTTCGCAGGCATAATGATTTTACAGTCAGTGACGACATTACAGCGACAGGCAGTCAAGCATCAAGGATGGTGTATCAGTCGGATTGTCAGGGACAGGCTCAGGATGAGCTGAGATTTCAGGAAGGAATCTCCAGGGACGAGGATGCCGGGAACGGCCGTGTTGACAGGAAGTCAGCCAAAGGAGTAGTTGCTCAGGACGAGCAGGTGTAGTTCAGGGACTGAATCACACCAAGAAGGACGCTACAGGACGTAGCTGCGGTATCAGGATGATACCAACAGGGACAGAGGACGCTACAAGATGTAGCAGCGGTATCAGGATGATACCAACAGGGACAGAGGACGCTACAGGATGTAGCAGCGGTATCAGGATGATACCAACAAGGACAGAGGACGCTACAGGATGTAGCTGCGGTATCAGGATGATACCAGTATGGATAGGAAAGCCAGGATTGGCTTGAAGTAGGACACTGCACTGGCAGCGTTTTATGAGCATGGATGTTAAAACCTTCACAGCGCGTGAATCTCCTTAGGGAGGCAGGGAAGACAACCCTTTGGGTTTGAAATGGAATTTGACAAAGCATTACGGTAGCCGCATCCCAAAAGGATGCGGCTTTCCTGTTTTTTGGAGACTTGCTCAGTTCAAAAGCATCGCACAATTTGCCATGAGCGCCGCAGACAACGACTGAGTTCCAATCAAGCGAGGTTGTATACACCGAGAATACCCCCTACTGCAGCACGTTTTGAAAATGCGCCGCACCACCTATTGCATAGCAGCACCAGCACCAGCACCAGCACCAGCACCAGCACATCATGACAATTCACAGCGCACAGGTGAGGTCAAACAGATGAAATATTCTAAATCGTCACCTTGCCTACTTTTCAGACGAAAACGTTACTGATAGATTAGTTTTCGTCCGCACATAATAAAAAACCCCACAGGCAAGTACCGGTGGGGTCGTCTTAGAAGACAAAGGACAAGGATAGACGATTTGGTGGTAAGGGTTCAGTTTCCCGCTTCGGCAGTCACAACAGGCACTGCCGGGCGGGACACTCGCTCCTGAGAAGCCCCACCGGCTCTCCTCAGGCTGCTTACTTTAGGGTCGACACAAATTCCGGATAGGCTTCAATCCCACACTCAGAACGGTCCACACCCTCATATTCTTCCTGTTCGCTGACGCGGATGCCCATAGTGGCTTTAAGCACACCCCAGACAATCAGACTGCAAACAAAAATCCAGACAAAAATCGTTGCGGCACCGATGAACTGACCCAGGAAAGACGCGCTGTCTTTAGTCAGTGGCACAATCATCAGACCAAAGAAACCGACCACACCGTGCACAGAGATCGCACCAACCGGGTCATCAATTTTGATTTTGTCGAAACCGATTATGGCGGCGACGACCAGCACACCCGCTACAGCACCAAAAATCGTGGCTTGCAGTGGCGTTGGTGTTGAAGGTTCTGCCGTGATAGCGACCAAGCCTGCCAGTGCACCGTTAAGTACCATTGTTAAGTCCGCTTTACGGAATAGCGCCATTGATACCGCCAGAGCAGATAAAGCACCACCAACAGCTGCTGCGTTTGTGTTGACAAACACCATGGCGACGCCGTGTGCATTGCCAATATCTGCCAGTTTCAACATAGAGCCGCCGTTAAAGCCAAACCAGCCCATCCACAGAATCAAGGTACCCAGCGTCGCCAGCGGCATATTTGAACCTGGGAAGGCGTGCGCTTTACCATCTTTGGTATATTTACCTTTGCGGGCCCCCAGCAGCAACACACCCGCTAAGGCAGCGGCGCCGCCAGCCAGATGCACAATGCCTGAGCCGGCAAAATCCGAGAAACCAAAATCAGCCAGTGTGTAAAGACCAAATACCGGTTGACCGCCCCAGGTCCATGAGCCCTCCATTGGATAGAGGAAACCACACATCACCACTGCAAAGGCAAAGAAAGCCCACAGTTTCATTCGTTCAGCGACAGCACCAGACACAATCGACATCGCCGTGGCCACAAACACCACCTGGAAGAAGAAATCCGCTGCTTTTGAGTAAGCCGCTTTACCAGTAAAGCCATTTTCACGGCTGGCAATGCTGGCCAGTGTTTCATCGACGTTTAATGCTTCAATGCCAGATAAGAAGAAACCGCCGCCGTACATGAATTGGTAACCGCAAATCAAGTACATCAAACAGGCGATGGCATATAACACAAAGTTTTTCGTCAGAATTTCAGTGGTGTTTTTCGCCCGGACCAAACCCGACTCTAACATGGCGAAGCCTGCCGCCATCCACATGACTAAGGCGCCGCACACCAGGAAATAAAAGGTGTCCATGGCAAACTGTAAATGATAAATCTGTTCTTGCATGATGGACTCCTGCTAGATCGCTTCTGCGTCAGTTTCACCGGTCCGGATCCGGACCACTTGCTCAAGGTCATAAACGAAAATTTTGCCGTCACCGATCCGACCGGTGTGGGCAGCCTGCTGGATCGCCTGTAACAGACGGTCGACATTTTCATCCAGCGTCGCAATTTCCAGTTTCACTTTGGGCAGGAAATCCACCTGATATTCAGCGCCACGATACAGCTCGGTGTGGCCTTTTTGCCGCCCAAACCCTTTGACTTCCGTCACGGTCAGGCCTTCTATTCCAATGTCCGCAATCGCTTCACGAACATCGTCAAGCTTAAATGGCTTGATGATGGCAGTTACGAGTTTCATAGTTTTTATCCTCATTGATCCCCCGGCCGGCGCAAATCGGCCAGGGCAACTTGTTGCTGTTGCCAATTGGATAAGAAAGTCGTGTGCCAAGTTTTTTATTTGTTTAAATACAAACAGTTATGCTAAAACCATAAAAGCTGGACAAAAAAAACGCACCATTTTGGTGCGCATCTTCCCGCTGTCGGTGCAGTTGAAAATGCACCAGAAAGTGTCTGGACTAGCCGTTCAAGCAGGCAGGAACTGTTGCCAAGCCTGCAATAGGCGAATCAAATCTTCCAAACCACATTCACAGTGTAATGCCGCATCATCGGTGCTGAGCTCCGTTTCGAGAAACTGATCATCGGCATAGTGCTGACCGCAGCTATGATGAAAGACCCGCACTTCCATGCGCTCGACCTGCAGCGAATATTCACGGCCAGCAAACTGATATTCATCATACAAACCCAGCGTCTGCAGTTTATCCAGTAACGGCTGATAACTGCTGGCCCGCAGCTCAAACTCCTCCAGCAAAAAACACTGCAGCGCATGTTGCTCCGGCGCCAGTTTTAATAAATACCGCCGGCTATCCGGCAGATAAATAAAATCGTGCTCCATCCCTACTCCCCCCATGGCTTGCCACTGAAAAAACAAAAGCCCGCAGCTGCGGGCTTTTGTGGCCTGACTGATTGATTACACAGCTTGCTGGATAATCACGTTCGAGGCTTTGCTGGTGTACTGGCTCATCTGATGGAAGTTCAGGTAGCGGTAAGTGTCCGCAGCCGTTGTTTCGATCTGTTTCGCATACTCCAGATACTCAGCAACTGACGGCAGGCGGCCAATGATAGACGCCACGCCGGCCAGTTCAGCAGAGGCCAGGTAAACATTGGCGCCCTGACCTAAGCGGTTCGGGAAGTTGCGGGTTGAAGTCGACACCACTGTGGTGTTGTCGCCAACCCGGGCCTGGTTACCCATACAAAGTGAACAACCCGGGATCTCGATACGCGCACCAACACGGCCGTAGATACCGTAGTAACCTTCTTCGGTCAGCTGGTCTTTATCCATTTTAGTCGGTGGTGCAATCCACAGACGAGTTGGGATCTGGCCTTTGAACTTGTCGAGCAGTTTACCGGCAGCACGGAAGTGACCGATGTTAGTCATACAAGAACCGATAAAGACTTCGTCAATCTTCTCACCGGCAACTGCTGACAACAGACGGGCGTCGTCCGGGTCATTTGGCGCACACAGGATTGGTTCTTTCACATCCGCCAGATCAATTTCAATGACAGCTGCATATTCAGCATCCGCATCCGCGCGTTCCAGTTTCGGATTGGCCAACCAGGCTTCCATCGCGTTGATCCGGCGCTCGATAGTGCGGACATCGCCGTACCCTTCGCTAATCATCCACTTCAGCATCACGATGTTCGATTGCAGGTACTCACGCACTGAATCTTCCGACAACGTGATAGTACAACCAGCCGCTGAACGCTCAGCAGAAGCGTCAGACAGTTCAAACGCCTGTTCCGCAGTTAAATGCTCCAGACCTTCGATTTCCAGCACGCGGCCTGAGAAAATGTTGACCTTGCCTTTTTTCTCCACCGTCAGCAGGCCTTGCTGAATGGCGTAGTAAGGGATGGCATGGACCAAATCACGTAAGGTGATACCTGGCTGCATTTCGCCTTTAAAGCGCACTAACACAGACTCCGGCATATCCAGCGGCATTACGCCGGTAGCAGCCGCGAATGCCACCAGGCCAGAACCGGCCGGGAACGAAATACCCAGTGGGAAACGGGTGTGTGAGTCACCACCAGTGCCGACTGTGTCTGGTAACAACATGCGGTTTAACCAGCTGTGGATCACGCCGTCACCCGGACGCAGTGAAATACCGCCGCGGTTCATGATGAAATCCGGCAGCGTGTGGTGAGTATTCACGTCTACTGGTTTCGGATACGCCGCCGTGTGACAGAAAGACTGCATCACTAAATCGGCCGAGAAACCTAAACAGGCTAAGTCTTTTAACTCATCGCGTGTCATAGGACCTGTGGTGTCTTGTGAACCAACAGTCGTCATTTTTGGCTCACAGTATTGGCCAGGGCGGATCCCTTTGACGCCACAAGCTTTACCGACCAATTTTTGCGCCAGCGTGAAGCCTTTATTAGTGACTGCAGTCACAGCCGGACGCTCAAATACTGTTGAATGCGGCAGACCCAGCGCTTCACGCGCTTTGTCAGTCAGACCACGGCCGATGATCAGTGGAATACGGCCACCAGCGCGCACTTCGTCTAACAGCACGTTAGAACGCAGCTCAAAAGTAGAAATCACTTCATCAGTGCCGTGACGTTTCACGACGCCCTGATGTGGGAAAATATCAATGACATCGCCCATCGCCATGCTGTTGACATCCAGCTCGATTGGCAGCGAACCTGAATCTTCCATGGTGTTGAAGAAAATTGGTGCGATTTTGCCACCTAAACAAACACCGCCAGTGCGTTTGTTTGGTACAAACGGCATGTCGTCGCCCATAAACCACAGCACAGAGTTAGTCGCAGATTTACGGCTTGAGCCAGTACCGACCACGTCACCGACGTACGCCAGTGGGAAACCTTTGGCAATCAGCGCTTCGATTTGTTTGACCGGGCCTTTTGAGCCTGGAACGTCCGGCACAATGCCATCACGTTCGTTTTTCAGCATGGCTAAAGCGTGCAGCGGAATATCCGGACGTGACCAGGCATCAGGTGCCGGCGACAGGTCGTCGGTGTTGGTTTCGCCAGTGACTTTAAACACAGTCACAGTGATTTTTTCCGGGATAGCAGGTTTACTTAAGAACCACTCGGCATCGGCCCAGCTTTGCAGCACGTTTTTCGCGTGTTGATTGCCTTTGTCAGCTTTTTCTTTCACATCGTGGAATGAATCAAACATCAGCAGCGTGTGCGACAGGCCTTTCGCGGCGAGAGCGCCTAACTTGTCGCTGTCCAGCAGGTCAATCATTGGCTGAATGTTGTAACCGCCGAACATAGTACCTAACAGTTCTGTGGCACGTTCTGGCGTCACTAACGGGCTGGTGACTTCGCCTTTGGCGACTGCAGTTAAGAAACCGGCTTTGACATAAGCCGCTTCATCAACACCCGGTGGAATGCGGTTTTCGAGTAAGTCGACGAGGAATGCTTCTTCGCCGGCTGGAGGATTCTTTAATAATTGAACTAAATCAGCCACTTGTTGCGCAGTCAGCGGCTTTGGAGGAATGCCTTGGGTCGCACGTTCAGCGACGTGTTCACGGTATTGTTGCAGCACAGTAATGTCCTCAGGTTGGTCCGCTGAACACTTGCCATTCAGCGGGTTGGCAGCAAATCAAACGGCTGGATTATAAGAAAATTTGGCCGGAATTGACACCGTAGTATAAGCAGCATGGCTTATAGTCGCTATAAGTTTGCTGAATGGTGTTTGTTTAAAACAATAACGCAGCTTAATTCTCTGTGTCCAGCTGCAGCGTCAAACCGTTATCACCGCAAAAGCATAAAAAATGGCCGCAACAGGCGGCCATTTTTTTAAGCGGTGTTAACCGGCTTTATTACCAGATCTTAACGCGGTTTTCCGGTGCGATGTACATCTTGTCGCCTGGTTTGACGTTAAATGCGTCATAGAACTCAGGAATGTTCGACACGATACCAATGACGCGGTATTCGCTTGGTGAATGCGGATCTGTGGTCAGCATATTGCGTAAGTACTCTTCACGGCCTTTGCGACGCCACACTTGTGACCAGCTCAGGAAGAAACGTTGTTCACCGGTGAAGCCGTCCATCACTGGGGCATCGACACCGCCTAACGACAGTTTATAAGCTTTCAGAGCTACGGTCAGACCACCGAGGTCGCCAATGTTTTCACCTAACGTCAGCTCGCCGTTGACGTGCATGCCTTCCAGTGGGGAGTACTGGTTGTACTGCGCCACTAACTGCTTGCCGCGTTTTTCGAACTCGGCTTTATCGGCGTCGGTCCACCAGTTGCGCAGGTTACCGTCACCGTCAAACTTCGCGCCCTGGTCGTCAAAACCATGGCCTAATTCGTGGCCGATCACAGCGCCGATACCACCGTAGTTCACCGCATCATCCGCTTCCAGGTTAAAGAACGGTGGTTGCAGAATCGCAGCCGGGAACACGATTTCGTTGTTCACCGGGTTGTAGTAGGCGTTGACAGTTTGTGGTGTCATAAACCATTCAGAACGGTCAACCGGCTTGCCCAGTTTCTCGGTCATCTTGGTGTAAGCGAACTGCGCAGCTGCTTTGTAGTTGCCGACCAGGTCGTCACCTTTGATGCTCAGGCTGCTGTAGTCTTTCCATTTATCCGGATAACCGATTTTTGGTGTGAACTTGTTCAGCTTTTCATGCGCGGCTTTTTTGGTTTCCGGCGTCATCCATTCCAGTGTGTCAATGCTCTGGTGATAGGCTTTGATCAGATTGTCGACCAGCACTGTCATGCGTTCTTTGGCTTCTGGTTTGAAATGTTGCTCAACGTACAGTTTGCCAACGATTTCACCCAACACTTCGTCAGACGCGTTGACGGCTTTTTTCCAGCGTGGTTGTTGCTCTTTGGTACCTGACAACACAGTGCCGTAGAAAGCGAACTGGCGGTCAACAAAGGCTTTGCTCAGTTTGCCTGAATACTCAGAGACAAAACGGATGCTCAGGTAGTCTTTCCAGGTTTGCAAGTCAGTGTCTTTGTAGATAGCACCAAAGGCTTCAAAATAACTTGGCTGTTCAACGATGATGTCAGCCACGCCATCCAGTTTCACCACTTTGGCATATTCTTCCCACGGGAAAGCGCCCAGTTTGGCGGTTAAATCTGCTTTGCTGAACTTGTTGTAAGTTTTGTCGGCGTCGCGGTTTTCCACACGGCTCCAGTGCTTCTCAGCAATCTTCAGCTCCAGCGCGTAAATGCGCTCGGCCGCTTTGGCAGGCTCTGCCACACCAGCTAAGGTCAGCATATCCACCAGATATTTCTGATATTCAGCACGGATTGTTTCGAACTTCGCGTCTTTATTGAAGTAATAATCTTTGTCCGGTAAACCCAGGCCGCTCTGGCCCAGATACACCGCGTTTTGGGTAGAAGCTTTGGCATCGTTGTTGACATACCAGCCAAATGGCAGGCTGGTGCCGGTCAGCTGCATTTCACCCATGACGCGGGCCAGTTCAGTGTGATCTTTAATCGCCGCGATTTTGTCTAAATCGGCTTTGATTGGTGTGACACCTTTGGCTTCGATGCCGGCTTCATCCATATAGCTATTGTAGAAATCACCCAGCTTCTGCTCGTCAGTGCCGGCAACTTTGTCTTTTTTCGCTGCTGCAGACTCGATGATAGTGCGCATCGCAACCTGAGAATCGTCATACAGTTTGGTGAAAGAGCCGTAGTTCGATTTATCTGCCGGGATTTCGGTGTTCTTCAGCCAGGTCCCATTGACGCTGTAGAAGAAGTTTTCGTTATGTTTGACCGCAGGGTCAAAGTTTTCCTGTTCCACACCTGACACCAGGGTTTTAGCCGGTGCTGCGGCTACTGGTGCGGTTTCAGCGGCCGTTTGTGCCGGAGCTTGGGCGGCTTTTTCACAGCCGGTCAGACCAAGCGCCAGTGCAACACTAAGCGCCAGTACAGAGATATTTTTCATCGGGATAATTCCTGGTTGATTTTTATAAGACCCTGAGTCTTGGGCGTGCTGATCTCGTTGCGGATCCGGCTGCAGCCTGCTGCAGATGCGCCTGAACTCTGTTGCCATGGTAACGCGGCGCACGGCAGGCGACAATGCCGAAGGCCAGCAAGTTGTAACGAAATGCAACAAGGAACACCCGAATCTGTAAAATATCTTTACAGTGCAACAACCTGCTGCAAGTGTTCCAAACGATTAATTCAGCACCGGCTGGCCAGCTAACTGCTGGTAATGGCGTTGCAGGTTAACAATACGCGGTAAGGCCTGTGCAGTGGCATAAGGTTTAAACAACAGCAGAATTTTTAATACCCCCTGATAAGCCTGCGCCTGATCAATGGCGGCGTGCGGTGCCTGCGTTTTCAGATAACTAATCCAGAAAGTCACCACCAGTTTGATGGTGTGGGCGAAGTTGGCGATATCGCTATCATCAATCTCAATCACCTCGGCGGCTTTTAACGCCTGCAGCACCGACACCACTTTACTTTGCACGCCTTTTTGCACCAGCAAATAGTCCTGCTGCAACAGCGGGTCACGGCTTAAAATATCCGGCAGATTGGCGTAGAAAAAGTGAAAGCGCCACATCAGTTCAAACACAATATCCAGGTACTGCGCCAGTGCATCCAGCGCTTCGGAATGCCGGCTTGGCGGCTGCAGGCGGTTTTCCAGCAATTTGGCGTATTCTTTGAAAATTTGCCGGACAATGTCCTCTTTATTGCGGAAATGGTAATACAGATTACCCGGACTGATGCCGAGGTGCGCCGCAATATGATTGGTGGTGATTTGACGCTCGCCTTGCTGGTTAAACAACTCGATGCTGGCTTGTAATATTTTATCTTTAGTGCGCAACTTCTTGTCCATGACCGGCACGGGCTTATAGTGAAAGGAATTATTTTGGTATAGTAACGTCAAATCGAAAAAAATTACCAGCCCCGCCTGCCCGACCGCATGCGTTTGCATCAGAGCTAAAACGACCATAGGTTAGTCTATGAAAACCAAAGCGATTTATCCCGGTACTTTTGACCCACTGACCAATGGCCACACCGATCTGGTGATCCGCGCTGCCCGCTTATTTGATGAAGTGATTCTGGCGGTCGCCGCCAATCCCAGCAAACAGCCGATGTTCAGCCTGGAAGAACGGGTGGATTTGGCCCGGCAGGTGTTCGCCGGTTTACCCAATGTCCAGGTGGTTGGCTTTGCCGGTTTGTTGGCAGATTTTGCCCGCGTCCATCAGGCGCAAGTGCTGATCCGCGGCGTACGTGCGGTAGCCGATTTTGAATATGAATTTCAACTGGCCAGTATGAACCGCCAGTTGAACCCCGATCTCGACAGCCTGTTTATGACCCCGTCAGAAAAAAATATGTTTATCTCTTCAACCTTAGTCAAAGAAGTGGCCCGCCATGGTGGCGACGTCGCGCCTTTTGTCGCCCCCCAGGTGCTGGATGCGTTAAAACGGAAGTTAGGCCGATGAAATTAAAGTGGTTCTCTGTCTGTGCCGCCTTGTGCACATTCTCGTCAGTTGCAACGCCGTGGATCGATACACAGGACAATTATCTGCGCCAGTCGTTGCAAAGCCTGGCACAGGCCGGTTTATTGACCGGCCCGGTCAATACCTATCCAATTATGTGGAAAAATATCGCGATTGATTTAAACCGCATCGATAGTGCGAAGTTAAGCCCGCAATTGCAGTTTGCTGTGGCGCACCTTCGCACTGCGCTCAACGCCAACCGCGGTGAACGCCAGTCTGGGCTCAAACTCAAAGCGAACAGTGCAACGGCCAATCACCAGCACTTTGGCGAAAGCTATTTTGAAGATGCCGCCCTGAGCCTGTATCAGGAAGTACAAACTGATTCTGTCGCAGGCCGGCTGCAGGTCAATCGGCGTGTGCTGGATGACAACAGCACTGAGCAGGACAACACACTGGATGGCAGTTATCTGGCACTAATCCGCGGCAACTGGGTGCTGCAGCTGGACCAGACGTCCGTCTGGTGGGGACCGGGTCAACAAAGCAGTTTATTACTGAGCAATAACGCGCGTCCACTGCCCGGCATCCGGCTGACCCGCCATGGCTGGCAGCCGGATGAGCGCAGCTGGCTACGCTGGCTTGGGCCCTGGTCGGCGACCACTTTCCTCGGTTACGGCCAACATAACAGTGTTGTGCCACAAACCCGTTATTGGGGCGGAAGGTTGACGCTGCGTCCGGTGCCAGCACTGGAATTAGGCGCCAGCCGGGTGATCCAGTGGGGTGGCGAAGGTCGCAGCAATGGCTTCAGCACACTGTGGGACCTGGTGAGTTACGACCAACGCGACGAAATTCCGGCTGACCAGCGTGCTGCGGTCGATGCCGCCTGGCATCTGCAACTGGCCGGTTTTCCACTGACGCTTTATACCGAACTGGCGGATGACGACAACAAAAGCGGGACACCGGATGAGCTGTTGCAACTCTGGGGCGTGCGCAGCTATTTTGGCGAAGCGACCGGTATTCATACCCTGAACCTTGAGTATTCAGACACTTACATTACATGCGCCGAGCAGTTAGACGCCGGTAACTGCGCTTATCAGGGCAGTTTGTATCCGGAAGGCTATCGCCGTTATGGCCGTATTATCGGTAGCGGTTATGGCGCAGATGCGCAGGTACTGAGCAGCGCCTGGCACTATCAGACTTTAGGTGGCATCAGCTGGTCAGCCCAACTGACGCTGGCCCGTTATCATCAGGCGGCCATCTCAGATTCCAGTTGGCAACTGAAACTGGAACATCGCCGCGGTCTGTTTGACGGTTTACTCAGTCTGCAATTACGCTATTTACAACAGTCACCACTGCGGCCGGAACTGGACCATCAAGTCAGTGCGGCCGGTACCTGGGAATACCGGTTCTAAGCGATTTCTCACCGCGCAGCGTGAGACAACGGAGCGTGGATCTTGGTGAAAAATTGCTTAGCTTGGGTCGCGATTGGTTATCTGCTGGCAATGCCTGCTGCGGCGGTCTTTGCCACAGAGACTGCTGTGATCAGCCAAATCCGCGTCCCCAAACCCCGTTCTGAACATGATGTCTCCCAGCAATATTATGTGGAGCTGCTGCGCAAAGCTTTGCAAAAAGCCGCAGCCGGCCGGCCTTTGCCCGACATTCTGCCGGTGGCCGAAATGGAACAGGGCCGCGCTGTGCGTGAACTGCAAAAAGGCCAGATCATCGATTTATTTTGGATGGGGACGGACCGCGACAAAGAACAACAACTGCGCGCCATCCGTATCCCACTCGAACGCGGTCTGATGGGCTTCCGGATGCTGACGATTCGGCGGGATCAAACAGATAAATTCAATAAAATTAGTATCCTGCAGCAACTACACAAACTCACCGCCTGCCAGGGACTGAGCTGGCCGGATACTAAAATCCTGCAAAACGCCGGCTTAAAGGTGCAGACATCCCCGGTCTATGAAAATCTGTTTAAGCAAGTGAACGCTGGACGCTGTGATTATTTCCCGCGCGGTTTACATGAAGGTCAGACCGAACTGCGCGAGCGCGCTGCGTTGTATCCTGATTTGGTGCGTCATCCCAACCTGATGCTGCACTACCCTTTTGCCATCTATTTTTTTACCGGCAAACAAAATGCAGCGCTGGCGCAGTGGATTGAGCAGGGTTTAGAAATGATGATTGCCGACGGCGAGTTGCTGGCGCATATGCAGCAACATCCGCTGACTGCACATGTGTTTCCGCTTAGTCAATTCAGCATGCCGCATTGGCTGGAACTCAAGAATCCGGGCCTGAGCCCGGATACTGACTTCCTTAACCGGCGATATTGGTTTGTGCCGGCCGACTTCAGTGCATCACAGCTTGATAAAAATTTGCCGGCGGTACAGCCACAGCGACAACGCCCAGAACAACACGACGTGCAGCAGCGCAAACACTAAGGAAGCCGCCTGCAGCGGCAGCAGCGACGACAATGCCGTATAAAGCAAGCCGGCGACTGACTGAGTGCCGTCTGCAGTGCTCCAGCTCAGCCATCGGCCAGTTGCCACCGAAAACATCCAGCTCAGCATATAAATAAACAGCGGATTGGTGCCGTAGATCCTAAGCGGCTCGGTCAGTTTGGTTGCCTTGCGGATATCCACCAGATATACCAGCGCAGCCAGCAGCCACAGCAATAAACCACTACTTAAGGCGACATAAGTGCCGGACCACAAAGCTTTATTCACCGGCCACAGCCAATGTCCGGCCAAAGCCAGCAGCACTAAAACAGCACCAAAAGCCGCTAAATCCCGCACCGCCTGCAGCGGCGCTTTGCCTTTAAGACCGGTCGCGACTAAATAACCAAGCAACACGTTGACGGTGGCCGGCAAAGTGCTGAGTAATCCTTCCGGATCAAACGCCACCCCAAAGCCCTGATAAACATGGGCAGTGCCGAAGACTGCCAGATCCAGCGTGCGAACAATATTTTGTTCCAGCGAAAACGGCGCCGGCGATAATTGCAGCAAAGCGAAATAACCGCCGAGTAGCAACAACACTGCCGCCCAAAGCCCACGTTTGGGCAGACTCAGCACCAACAATGCCGCCAGCGCGTAACAGAGCGCGATGCGCTGCAACACTCCAGGGATCCGTAAAGTTGCCAGATCCGGATGGCTGAGAAAATTCAGCAACAAACCGCAGCCAAACATCAGCAACGCGCGTTTGGCAATTTTCGCCACCACTGCGGAACTGAGCCGGCTGTCTTTCAGCGAAAACGCCATGGCGGCGCCGACAACAAATAAAAAGCCGGGAAACACGATGTCGGCAAAGGTAAAACCATCCCAGCTGGCATGCAGCAACGGGCTATACACATGCGACCAGCTGCCCGGTGTATTGACCAGAATCATCAGCGCGATGGCCAGGCCACGCAGCACGTCCAGTGCATAAAAACGTGCGGAATTTTGCATTGTTATGGTGCTCCGAAAGACAACAGGGCTGACAAAGTCAGCCCTGTTTCACTTTTTAAAAAATGGCTTACCACTGGCGTTTTTTATAGCCGCTGAAAGCGTAATAAAGGATAAAGGCGTAACACGGGATCATCATCCAGTAAGCACCTTGCGCATCACCGGACGCGGTCGACAGATAGCCATACACCTTAGGTAACACAGCACCGCCGGCGATGCCCATAATCAATAAAGCTGAAGCGGTGGCGGTAAATTTGCCCAACCCTTCCAGCGCCAGTGGCCACACCGCAGGCCAGACTAAGGCATTGGCAAAACCCAGCATCGCCAGGAACAACACAGTATCAGGCACAGTCGGAATGCCGGCCCAGCCAAATAACAACGCCGATAACTGATGGCTTTCGGCCGAACCAAACATCACACCCAAGGTGAACAGGATGCCAAACACGGCAGAGCCTTGCAGTGCACGCGGTTGCGACAGGTATTTCGGAATACAGCTGACACCAACCAGATAACCCAGCACCATAAACACCATGGTATAAGAAGTCAGCGCGCCCCAATGCGACACATTCAGATGCTGGCCATAAAGACCAATAGTATCACCGGCAATGACTTCAACGCCGACGTAAAAAAACAACGCAGCGACACCCAGCATCAGCTGCGGGAATTGCAGCACTGAAGTGCGGTGTTCCGGCGCCACACCTTGCTCTGCCGGCTGTTCCAGCTCAGGCTCCGGCAGTGGCGAAAACTTCACAAAAGCCATTAACGCCAGCAGCGCCACTGTCATGTAGATGTATGGCGTGACCAGACGATTGGAAAGTTCAGCAATACGGCTGGCTTTTTCTTCTTCACTCAGTGCAGCCAGCACTTCCGGGGTGAACTGGTCCATACCGGTCAAAATCCAGGCGGTAAAAATCAGCGGCACCACAACACCGGCGCCTTTATTCACCAGGCCCATAATACTGATACGCATCGCCGCGGTTTCACGCGGGCCGATACAAACGATATAGGGATTGGACGCGGTTTGCAGAATTGTCAGGCCGGTGCCGAGTGTAAATAACGCGACCAGAAACAGGCTATACAAAGTGGTTTGTGCCGCCGGGATAAACAACACAGCGCCGGCCGCCATAATACCAAGCCCCGCCACCATGCCATTTTTATAGCCAATGCGGTTCAGTACCCAGGACATCGGCAATGCCATCACCACGTACGCGATATAAAAAGCGAAAGTGACCCACATCGCCTGCGATTCTGTCAGGTGACACACCAGCTTTAAAAACGGGATCAAAGACCCGTTCAGCCAGGTGACAAAACCAAACACAAAAAACAGCGTGCCGATGATCACCATCGGCAGTACGGTATTTTTGGGTGCCGGTCGTACCATTGCCATATCCATATTCACCTCTTCGTCTGTTGTTATTATTTGCGCTGACGTTGACGCCAGACTTGTTGCCCTGTGATTTTTCTGTTTGTTGTCGTTAAAACTATTTCAATGCCTGACCGGCGATATAACACTGTTGTACCACGCCTTGGGCGTCGAGTAGCACGAAATCTGCCCGGTAGCCGGCAGCGATACGACCTGCATGGTCCGCAATGCCCAAAAACTCAGCCGGATACAACGCAGCCATCCGCAATGCTTCGCCCTGCTCAACCCCTAACTCAGTCACGGCATACTGCACAGCACCAGCCATATCCAGCACTGAACCGGCCAGCGAGCCGGCATCGTTAGTCAGTTTGTTACCGTCGCGGGTGACTTTGCCGGTAAAAAATGGAAATTCAGTAGCGCTGGTGCCGACTGGTGACATCGCGTCGGTGACAATCAGCATTTTGCCACGCGGTTTGGCTGCAAGTGCCAGTTTGGCGGCGACCGGATGCACATGGTGGCCATCAAAAATAATACCGCACCAGCTGTTGCGATCGGCCAATGCCACGCCGACCATACCCGGTTCGCGGGAGGTCAATGGCGACATCGCATTATATAAGTGAGTAAAACCGGTCGCTCCGGCCGCGAGCGCAGCTTCAACCGTCGCGCCATCGGCGTTGGAATGGCCCAAACACACAATGACATTTAACGCCACTAACTGACGGATTTGCTCCGGTGAAACATTCTCCGGCGCGACAGTGACGAGCTTAATACCCAGATCTGTACGGCCGTACAGCGCCAGTTCTTCGGCAGATAAACCACGGATATGCTCAGTCGGATGCACACCACGTTTGGGCACCGACAAATGTGGGCCTTCAAAATGCACGCCGAGAATACCAGGTTCACCGGCAGCGATGGCGGCAGCGATAGCGTCGGCGCAGTGCTGCATAGTCTCAACTGAATCTGTGATCACAGTCGGTAACATCGCCGTGGTGCCAAAACCGGCATGCGCTTTGAGCATAGTGCGCAGGCTGTCGATGGTGGGTGCTGTATTAAATAAAGCACCGCCGCCGCCGTTGACCTGCACATCAATAAAACCTGGTGCCAGCGTCAGATCAGCACATTCAGCCGGTGCGCAGCTTTCAATCCGGCTGATCACGCCATCAAGCGCACTGACCCGCACAGATGAATGCCACTGCTCACCATCAAATAACCGCGCAACGGCCCACTGTTGTTGTTGCATTAAAACCGCTCCTTTATTCTTCACCCGTTGAGGCGCTGTCACGCCATACTACGTCAGGCTCAGAAAAAACGAAACCATTCGGATCTAAAAAATGGTTTCGTTTATTTTCGTTAAACTGTTTTTGTCACTTTATTCAGGCCCGGCGGTGCATCAGGATTGACGCCCCGACTACGCGCTACCGCTTCAACATCGAGGTAAAAACGCTGTAATAACAAGAGTGGCAGCACCCGTGGATGGCTGGCGAGCTGGCCGTGATGCAGATGCACCAGGCTGGCGCCCCGGCTTTGCACCTCGGCGATTTGCGCTTTGTGCGCCTGATAAGCTTCGTCCTGGATGGACACATCAATAATGGCGAACTGATCTTTGACCAAAGTCACAGGGCCATGCAGGAATTCAGCGCTGGAGAAAGCCTCAGCATGAATGCCACAAACTTCTTTGAGTTTCAGCGCGATTTCACG
The DNA here is from genome assembly GCF_964031785.1 of Rheinheimera texasensis. GTDB lineage: Bacteria > Pseudomonadota > Gammaproteobacteria > Enterobacterales > Alteromonadaceae > Pararheinheimera > Pararheinheimera texasensis_A. Next base: position 111,421 of record NZ_CAXIRE010000014.1, on the reverse strand, counting down.
CGAAATGGCATAACCCGGGCCACGACCCAGCACCACGCAATGCTGAACACTGGTGACAGCTTCTGCAGTCAGCTGCGCTGGCAGCTGTTGCGCCTGCAGCAGCAATTCCGGTAATTGATTGACCGCCGCCTGTAAATCGGAATCCGCTGACCAGACTGCGACCAGCTGCAACAAAGCACTTAATGTCGCCAGATAACTTTTGGTCGCGGCAACTGCTTTTTCCGGGCCAACAAACAGCGGCACGACAAAATCAGCTTGTTCCGCCAGTGGCGATGTGGTGTCGTTGACCAGCGCCACCACTAAAGCACCGGCATTTTTCGCCATCGCCACCTGGGCCAGGATGTCCGGGCTGCGGCCGCTTTGCGAAATACAAATCACCAGCGCGTCGGTCAGCTGCAGTTGTTTGTTGTAAACGCTGGCAATTGAAGGCGCAGCCGGTGCCACCGGCAGACCAATGACACTTTCAATCAGGTATTTGCCAAACACGCCGGCGTGGTCTGACGAACCGCGGCCCACCATATAAACATATTTCGGCTGACGCTGACGGATCTGCGCCACAACGGCCGCGATCACGGCTGCATTGGTTTGCAACTGTTCGCGGATACGGACTGGGGCTTCTGCGGCTTCTTGCGCCATGATAGTGCTGGTCATGCGAATCTCACTTCATTGATTAGACACGGATAATACTGCGGCCTGGCGTTTTGCCTGCCGGGCACGGGCGAACCAGACGGCACCAAATTCCGGTGCGGCCTGCGCGGGCGCCAGCAAAGCTTGCACCGGCGCTGATAAATAAGGCTGAACTTTGTAAGCAAGGCCGCCAATTAACGACAACTGCTTCGGTTTAATACTTAAAAGCCGCAGCGCGATATTATCGATATGGCGGGCGCCGGCCTGAATAATCTCGGCAGCAACTGCATCGCCTTGCTCGGCGGCGGTAAAGACCAGCGGCGCATAACGGGCAAACACTGTCGGTGTGGCATGCATAAACTGACTGACAATTTCTAAAGTGCCGCTGACGCCGAGCGCTTCACAGAGTAACGACGTCATCAGCGTCGGTGCGCCAATCTGGTCTTTATCCAGCAATACATGATGCACCAGCTGATTGCCAAACCAGGCGCCGCTGCCATTGTCGCCATACGGAAAACCATGACCGCCGACATCCAGACACTGACCATCCACATCGGCGAGGCCACAGGAACCGGTGCCGATAATAATGACCGCACCGTCGGCGCCTTTGTGCGCACCAATGCAGGCAGTATGTAAATCTGTGGTCAGATGAAATTCGGCAAACGGATGCTGCCATTCAGAAAACAACTGGAAATACTGCGGCATGTTGACACCGGCAAGGCCAGCACCGGCGATCAGACGCGACATGTCATTAAAGGTCATGCCAGCAGCCTGCAGCGCTTGCTGAGTGGCGGTCAAAATAGAATCAGTGGCGACTTTCATGCCGCGCAGTGGATTGGCTGGCCCACCGAGCCCTTCGCCCAACAACCGGTCCGCGGCGTCAACGATCACGACCCGGCATTTGCTGCCACCGCCGTCTATGCCTAAATACAATGGGCTGTGCTGCCCTGCTTCGCTACTCATCAAGCACCCTCGTTGCACACCTTGCGGCTGTCAGTGCCCTGTTCCCAGCCCCATTTTCAGCGCTGTTGAAAAAACCGGCATTTTTATTTATGACAGCGTTGTCATTTTTTCAGTTCAGCATATAATAATTTTGACAAATAACAAGACCCCTGATTAAAAATCAGACTGGAAATTCACGCAGCAGCTGCTGCTTCCAGTAAAACAAAATAAAAATCAGCGAGTTAGACCAGTCATCCTGTTGTAACGACTGAGCAGCATCGCTTTAAAAAGGAACTGTGGTACTAATGTACCATCTTTTGCAACAGGATTAATAATGAAGAACACGCAGGTCATTCCAGTCATATTCAGCGCAGCCTTGTTGTCGGCGGCACCACTGCAGGCGCATCAGTTTAATCAGCAGACAGAACTGCAGACATTTGCCAGCAATGCCCGCTTTGAAATGGCTGTTGTCAGTAATTTTGCCGCCAAAGCCGGCACTTTCTCCGGGCAGCTCCAGCTCAACAACAAATCAGCGCAAGCCCTCGCTGCCGGCAGCGGTAACTGGCAGATTTATTTTCACTCCATTCGCAGATTGCAGCTGACCGCACCGGCCGGACTGACTCTTGAACATGTACAAGGCGACTTGCACCGGCTGGCGCCAACCAAAGCCTTTAAAGGATTGGCGGCAGGTGCCGCTTTGACGGTTGAAGTCAGCGGCGCGCCTTATCTGGTGACCTACAGCGATTTTATGCCACGCGCTTTTATTGTTGCCGGCAAGCTACAGCCGGAAGTATTCAGCAATACAGATTCAGAGGATTTCAGTCAGTTTGTCGCGCCGTTGCGCCGCCCGGAACAGCTGTACCGCTATCAGCAGCCTGAACCGGATTTATATAAAGTGGCTACAGCCCAAAGCCGTTTTCAGGACAATCTGGCCGTCAACGCGCCACTTGCTGACGATAGCAGCATCGCCGACCAGATCATTCCGACACCGCAACAGCAAAAATTGCTCGGCGGCAAACTGCTGTTAGATCAGCAGTGGACTATCCGTTTTCAGGGCCGGTTAAAGGCCGAAGCCGCTTATTTGCAGGACCGGTTGGGCCTCGCCGGTCTCGCGCTGAAAACTGTGCCTGGGCTTGCCGATAACAGCGCCAGACAAATCCAGCTGCGGGTTGACCCGGCGCTGACCACGGCGGAAAGCTATCGGCTGCGCATCGCGGATAACCGCATTGAAGTCAGCGCGGCCGACAATGCCGGTGTGTTTTACGGTCTGCAATCCTTACTGGCGCTGACACCGGCGCAGTTCAGCAGCATCAGTCTGGCGCAGCAGGAAATTCAGGACAGCCCACGTTATCGCTGGCGCGGCATGCATTACGACATGGCGCGCAATTTCCATGGCAAAGCGGTCACACTGCGGCTGATTGAGCAGATGGCGCGGTACAAAATGAACAAACTGCATCTGCATCTGACCGAAGATGAAGGCTGGCGACTGGAGATCCCAGGCTTGCCGGAGCTGACCGACATCGGCGCGCAGCGCTGTTTTGATTTAACTGAACAACGTTGTCTGCTGACTCAGCTTGGCACTGGGCCACACAAATCCGGCTCCGGCAACGGTTTTTACACGCGTGACGATTTTATTGAAATTCTGAAATACGCCAACGCCCGCCATATTGAAGTGATCCCGGAAATTGATATGCCGGGCCACGCCCGTGCAGCGATTGTGGCCATGCAGGCGCGTTATCAGCGTTTGCTGAAACAAGGTAAAAAAGCAGAAGCAGAGCAATATCTACTTAGTGATCCCGCGGATAAGTCTAAATACATGACAGTGCAGAACTACACCGACAACTCGGTCAACGTCTGTATGGATTCCAGCTACGCCTTTATTGATAAAGTGGTGTACGAACTGCAGCAAATGTACCGCGCTGCCGGCTTAAAACTGTCGACTTATCATATGGGTGGCGATGAAGTGGGTGCCGGCAGCTGGACAGCGTCACCGCAATGTCAGGCGCTGTTTGCCAAAGGCGTGCCTGGTGTTGCCGGCGTCGCTGACCTTAAACCCTATTTTGTCAGTAAAGTTGCGGCCTTATTACACAGCCGCCAACTGGCATTGGGTGGCTGGGAAGATGGTCTGATGTACGATGCGGTCAATCCGTTTAACCGTGAACAATTTGCCAACAAAAACGTGTATGCCAACGTCTGGGACAACATCTGGGAATGGGGTGTGGCCGACCGTGCTTACCGGCTGGCCAATGCCGGTTATCAGGTGGTCATGTCACACGGCACCCATTTATATCTGGATCACCCGAATGAAACCCATCCGGATGAGCGCGGTTATTACTGGGCTGCGCGGTATACCGACGCGAAAAAGATCTTTGGTTATATGCCGGACGATGTCTACGCCAACGCCGACAAAACCCGTACTGGTGCTGTGATCGACGATTTGGAGCAACTAGTTGGCCGCGCCTTGCCGAAGCTGGAAAAACCAGAAAATATTCTCGGTGTGCAGGGCCAGGTCTGGACCGAAACCATCCGCACTGCGACGCAACTGGAAGAAATGGTCTATCCACGGTTGCTCCCTATCGCCGAACGCGCCTGGCACAAAGCCGACTGGGAAGCTGCGACTGTCAGTGCAACAGAGCGGATGAAAGCCAGAGATCAATCCTGGCAGCGTTTTGCGCGGGCCATGAGTGAAAAAGAACTGCCGAAGCTAAGTCAGGCCGGTGTGCACTACTATCTGCCGCCGGTAGGGGCAGAGATCCAGGCCGGGCAACTGGTTGCCAATATCGCCTATCCGGGTCTCACTATTGAATACAGTCTGGATCAGGGCAAAAGCTGGTTACGTTATCAGGAAGCAGTACCGGTGCGTGCCGGCGCTGAAGTCTGGTTACGCAGCCGGGCTGTTGATGGCCGCAACAGCCGCCTGACTAAATTACCAGAGACTCAGCCCTGATGAGCAGCTGTGAGTGACAAGCGTTCAGGCCGGTTCATTCCGGCCTGATTTTTTCTGCAGGATCTGCTCCATCACCGCGGTCGCGCGTAAAGCGCTGTCACCGGTTGACGGATGTTGTAGTTCACCGCGTAAATGCGCGGCAATATTGGCGACATGATAGTGCTGAATATGCGCCGGATGCTCGATAAACACCGATTCTGTCACACCGTTCACAGTTAACTGCAATGGGTCTTCCTGAAATACCGAAAAACGGATGTGGCCCAAACTGCCGATGATTTCCACCGCATCGCGCCGGCCGTCCGTACCAAAATGCCAGAAACCGCTACCGGTCGCGACATGCCCCCTGGCATCCGGTGCAAACAACCACTGCGCTGTGACCGCGTCTTCGGCCTGGTACAAGCCTTGCTGATTCAGTGCCTGCCCTTGCACCTGTTGCATGTCACCGAGTAAATACATCAATAGATCCAGGCCGTGACTGGCCAGATCAACAAAATAACCACCACCAGCCTGAGCCGGATCGGTGCGCCAGTTCGCGGCGCCGGATAAATCGAGCGGATTCGGGCTGCGGCTGAAATTCCACTGTACATGTCGCACAGTGCCAATCAGGCCGGCATCCAGCCATTGTTTGACTTGTAAAAAACGCGGCAGACTGCGCCGGTAATAAGCGACAAACAGCGGCACACCCGCCGCAGCAAAAGCCGCATTCATTTGTGCGCACTCTTCTGCATCAAGCGCCATCGGCTTTTCAACACAACAGATTTTGCCGGCGGCTGCGACTTTCAGCGCATAAAACAGATGGCTGTCCGGCGGCGTGGCGATATACACCGCATCGATATCCGGGTCATTAATGAGCGTATCAGCATCGCTGTACCACACCGGTACCTGATGGCGACTGGCATAATCGGCGGCTTTGCCGGCATCGCGGCGCATCACGGCCTGGACAACAAAACCCGGCGTTTGCTGATAAGCCGGACCACTTTTAACTTCAGTGACGTTGCCACAACCTAAAATGCCCCAGCGAATTGTGTTGTTCATCAGACAGCTCTTGTTGATCTATTTCGGAAATTGACAGGTTCACGTATCTGCAGTCATGGAGAGTTTACGCAGCAGGAAACCTTTGCGGCAATAAAAAAGCAGGACACTGAACACAGTATCCTGCAAATACCCTTGGATAAGGATTGGCAAATAAAACACAACATCCGTGTGACTGGTCAGCCTGTAACACCAACTACCAATGTTACCGACTGCGACAAGGGAGACAACAGCAGCTACCAGTCGGGCCGCTATCGTGCACCGGCATAAGGTCGCAACGCGTCCGCTTATTCCGGCTAGTCTGCACACAAGTACCACTGACTTTGTGTTCAGGTTAAAAACATCCTACCAACTAATGACAACGCTGTCATTAGTTATTTGCCGAATTTTCAGACATTTTTTCAGCTTTATGGTTGCCACGCTCTCTGCCGCCAAAATAACAACGCCGGCCTGAAAAGGCCGGCGTTTAATCGGGTGCTGAGCCCTATAATTCAGGCGCTGTTTTTGCTGCTATGCAGCTGGCGGATCCAGGCTTGTAACGGCAAAGTGCTGAAAACCGCATGCTTGGCTTGCTGGGCGACTTTGCTAAACAGCTCATCAAACTGTCGCCCAGTCGCCGTCGCTTGTAACTGCGGATAATGGCCCATGCCGTACAAAATAAACCGATAGTTTTCATCGGTGAAGGTTGTCGAGAAAGTGCCGGCTAGATCCATGTACTCACAGACTTTATAACGCCAGGCCGCCAGCTGCGTTTCTAAGCCCGGGCAATAAGCGGCTTTTGCCGCTGCGTCGCGCCAAAAGGCAGAGTCATCGCGGTCGGTCAGGCAATAATGCAGCACAATAAACTGTTTTAAATCAGTGTAAAAACCATTCATCAGCCGATTGTAGGAGTCCCGCACCGGTTGCGTCAGCTCGCTGCCGGCCAGATGTGTCGATAACAGCCGCACGCCAAGGTTAATCAGATGCAGGCCGGTCGATTCCAGCGGTTCGATAAAACCGCCAGCCAGGCCAACCGCGATGCAGTTACCGACCCAGAATTCTTTGCGACAGCCCACTTTCATATCCAAATGGGTGCATTTGAGCACTGCCGCAGCCGGGCCCAAATAGTCCCGCAGCTCCTGCTCGGCCTGTTCGCGGCTCAGGCGTTCGCCGTCATAGACATAACCTGTGCCCTGGCGGTCAACGAGGTCAATCTCCCAGACCCAGCCGTTGGTTAACGCGGTGGCTGTGGTATACGGCTTCGGCTCGCCCGGCAGTTCGCGCTGAATTGCCACCGCTTTGTTACAAGGCAGGGCATCAGTAAAGGACTGCCAGTTATCGGCTTTTAACGCTTCCATTAACAGCCCACGGAAACCGGTACAGTCAATAAACACATCGGCGCTGAATTCGCCCTGATCGGTTTGCACCGCGCGGATATTGCCATCGGCTACCGTTACATCTGTCACAGTCGCGACACTGTGCAGCACACCGGCTTCGATAGCTTTTTTGCGCAGGAAACGCGCCATTTTGACGGCATCTAAGTGGTAACCATAAGGCACCACGCCCTGATACGGCGGCGACTGCGGCGTTTTGGGGCTATGACCGCTGGCAACCAGGTGCGACGACAGACTGGCGCCCTGGTCAAAACGCTCCAGTTCAAAGCGCCGGTCCAGCAGCCAGCTGGTGGAGATATCCAAATCCAGCGGCGGTTTCAGATGGTCAAACGGATGGAAATACTGATGCATCTGGCCGTCGACCGGTTTCATCCAGTTTCTGAACATAATGCCGGTTTTAAAAGTGGCATTGGTCGCTTCCAGCAACTCAGCTTCGTCCAGCCCCATAGCCGCAAAGAAATAACGGATGCTGTGTACTGTTGCTTCGCCAACACCAATGATGCCGATGTCTTCGCTTTCAACGACCCGCACCTGCACACGTGCTTGTTGCTGATTAAAATAGCGGTTCAGATAAATAGCGGTCATCCAGCCGGAAGAACCACCGCCAACAATACAGATAGATTTCATCATTTTTGCCGACCTCTTCAGACTTTTTGTAAACCAAACTGGCGGATACGATTGAGCAATTCACGGTGTGGCAGCAATTGCGACTGTAATTGCGCGGCTTTATGCCGGTAAAAACCAAACATTTGCGCGGCGAGTTCCGGCTGACTGAAGCGATATTGCTGCTGGCTCAAATCAGTGCCGAACTGCATGCCGTACAGCACATAGAGATAATTTTCCAGGTTAAAAATTTCTAACTTGCTATGGAAATCATAAGGCGTGGGCACCTGATGCGCCCATAACGCCAGATTATCCAGCAAACTTTGCGGGCAACTGGCCGGGTCGCGGTTATCGCGCCAAAACGCCGAATCGTCACGCTGCGACAGGAAATAATGCAGTTTGATAAAGTCGATGACCTTATCCCAGGCAGTGCGCACCCGTTGATTAAACCGCTCTGCCAGCAATGGCATCACGGCAGTGTGGGCCGGAAATGAATCCGCCAGCATGCGTGCTGTGGCGTCGTAGACCAACAAACCGGTGGCCTCCAGCGGTTCAACAAAACCCTGCGACAACCCCAGCGCAATACAGTTGCGATGCCAGAATTTCTCGCGGTAACCGACCTGCATCTCAATCCGGCGCGGCGTTAGATGATCAGCATCGCCTTGCAGATACTGCTTAAGTACCGCCAGCGCTTCATCGTCTGAGGTATAACGGCTCGAGTAGACATAACCAGTGCCGCGCCGCTCGGTCAGACCGATATCCCAGATCCAGCCGGCCGGTTGTGCCGTCGCGATGGTGTAACAGGGAATAGGCGCTGCCGGGTCGCGATATGGCACTTGCACCGCCAAAGCGCGGTCAACAAACATCACATCGTTTTTCGGGATAAAAGGTACCTGACAGGCGTCGCCAATTAATAAAGCGCGAAACCCGGTGCAATCAACAAAAATGTCGGCTGTCAGCTCACCGTGGCTGTCAGTCTGGATGGCGGCAATATCGCCGTTGTCAGCAAAACGTACTGCGCCGACATTACCAAACAAATGGCGTACACCCAGTTTTTGCGTCGCATGTTTAGTTAATAAGGCGGCAAACTTGGCGGCATCAAGGTGGTAAGCGTAATTAGTCAGGCCCTGAAACTCGGGCTGCAGTATGGTTTTTGGCCCAAAGCCGGCGTCAGCCACCCGCCCCTGCACGGACACTGCATCTGCATATGAACAGTCCCCGGCCAGGCCCTGCAGCCAATACGGCGTCAGGTCCAGCGTAGCCAGATCCGGATAATCAAACACATGATGGTAATAATTCGGGCTGGCTTGCCCTGGCGCTTTGACCCAGTCGACAAACTTAATGCTTTGCTTAAAAGTGACGTCGCAGTCGCGGATAAATTCGGTTTCGCTGATGCCCAGATATTGCAAACTTTGGCGGATAGCCGGCACCGTGCCCTCACCCACGCCGATGGTCGGAATATCTGCCGATTCAATCAGGCAAATCTCAACACCTGTGCCGTCTGGCCTGTGCAGCTTTTTCGCCAGGTGGCAGGCGGCTAACCAGCCGGCGGTGCCGCCACCGACGATCAATACTTTGCGGATCTGCTGCATCTTCGCCTCCATTACGCCAGCTGACTGATTTTCAGCGCCGCCAGCCGGTTCAGCTGATGCAATGATGTCAGTTGCGCATAAATCGCCGGTAAAAACCCGCGCTGACGCAAATCGGCGAATACGTCCGTTGGCAACTGATTCAGTTTGGCCTCGCTGATGATATAAATGCCGTTCAGCTGATGCTGCTGACCTTTTAAATCAAACTGAAAGCCTTGCGGCACCAGCAGTTCATGTTGTTGCAGCAGTTCAACAAAAGCGGCAGTGACCTGCAACTGCTCAAAGCTTTGCAGCAACTGTTGTTTGCGTTTGCTCAGGTAAGGGGTTTCCTGTCCGCCACTGAACAAGGCTTCACCGTCATTGACCTGTACCTGAGAGGCTGCGGTATTCAGGCCAATACTGAATTGATCCGGTTGCTGCGGATTGGCCAGCAGCACCAACGGGTAGTTAGTAACTGCGTGCGGCAGGTAGTTGGGGCTGACAGAAGCTGTTGCATACAGATTCTCCCCCGGCACCAGGCCGGTTAAAGCGACGGCACGGAATTGACCGGTTTCACTGTCTTTAACAAATACCAGCGCAAACTCAGTACTGGCGCGAACAAACTCATGCACCGACAGCGGGAATAAATGTTGTCGGGCAAAAGGCGCAAAACTACGGGATTCAGTCAGACGTACATGGGCATGGACATCAGGATGCAGCGCGACCACAGGTTGGCTCATACTTCGGCTCCTCGGTAAATGGTGAAAACAGCAGCATGACAGGGATTGTTCCCTTTGCGAAGGGTGCAGTTCCGTGCCGGGCAGAAGTGTTGGTCAAAACACTGGAAACTGTGTTGCACAGCGTTTTGACCAGCACTTTTGCAGAAAGAAAAAGGGAAGTTTCCTTCCCTTTTTTTCATTCAATCAACCACTTAGAACTTGAAGCTGGCGCCTAAAGAAATACGGCGGGCCATTTCATATTCATACAGCGGGAAGCCTTTGGCAAAGCCCGAGTAGTTGGTTTGTTTGTTGTTATGACCAAACTGTTTAGAACTCTCTTCCAGCAGGTTGTTCACGTCCAGCTTCACGTCCAGGTAATCAGTCGCATGATACACAGCGCTCAGGTCCAGAGAACCGAAGTCGTCATGCAGACGGTTACCGTAAGAACCTGATTCACGGATCATGTACTCACTACGCCAGTTGTAAGCAACACGGACCTGGAACAGATCGTTTTCATAGTAACCGGTCAGGTTGTATGAATGACGTGAACTGTCGCTCAGGATTGGGTTCATGTCAGTGAAGGTGTCTTTGTCTGTTTCAGTATCAGTGTAGGTATAGTTGACGATGGTACCGAAACCATTGCCGTAATACGCCTGATGCTGTAACTCGATACCGCTGATAGAAGCATCTTTACCGTTGCCTTTCTGTTCAGTGATCCAGCCGTTGGCGGCTTCATCCGGACGCGTCAGCGGGAATGGAATTTCTGCAGCAGTTGCAGTGCCCTGCGCGATGTTCACGAAGTTCTTCACATCTTTCAGGAACAGTGCAGCAGACACCATAGAGTTGGCATCGTAGTACCACTCGACACCTAAATCGAACTGGTCAGAAATAAATGGTTTCAGACCGATGTTACCAACAATCCAGCGCTGGTTGTTTGGCGTGTCATCGTTGGTGCCCATCACGTTCGGGTTGACGTACATATCGACATACTGTGGACGCGCCAGTGCACGGGCGGCAGAAGCACGCAGGATTTTGTCATCCGCCAGGTCAACGACCATGTTGAAGCTTGGCAGGAACTCAGAATAATCTGCGTCTGATTCTGTTTGCTTTTTGTTCACGTAGTAAGTTGAGGTCGCATCAGTGGTGACATAACGCACACCGAAGTTACCGCGCACTTTGTCAGTGCTGTAGATGGCCATACCATACAGCGCCGCATTTTTCTCCGTGATTTCTGAGTAAGCACCTAAATCTTCGGTTTCACCGGTGATGCTGGCTTTTGCCCAGGCTTTCAGCGCGTTTACGTCAAATTTCTTGATGCTGTAGTTACCGGCACCAACATCAATTGAACCAGCCTGAATGTCTTTGGTAGAGATGACCGGGTTAAAACCAGCTTTCTGAATAAATTCAAAACGACGGCTGGTGGTGTTGTGATCCGCATAACGGAAACCAGTTTTGAATTCAGTGATTGGACCCAGTGTTGATGGGAAGGTCAAATCAGACTGGATATAACTTTCGCCATCAGTTTTTGGTGTTTTGTTGAAGTTCGGACCTGTACCCATGGCCAGTGAACCCGGGTCATAAGTGCCGATGTTCAGGTTACCTGGTGCCCAGCTCTGACCACCACCGGTGAAGTCATACTTACCACCGACGATTGGCGTACCGCCGGTACCATCGTCCACCACCATTTCAAAGTCAGTACCGCCAGTTGATGAAGTATCACCAATCTGGGTGGCCCACTTGTAGCCGTCACCTTCGTATTCAAACTTCAGATCGTACACTTCTGAGTTCATCGTAGCTTCGCGTGGACGAGCCTGATAATAAGCCACGTTCAACGGGCCTTTGGCTTGTGTACCTTGTTTGCCAGGCGTTTTACCGTCACCGCCAATCCAGGCTTCAGTACCGCCTGTACCCCAGGTAGTGTCCGCTTGTGTCAGCCATAATGCATAGTTGGTGTTATCCGCGTCCATTTGCATATCTAAGGCATTGAACACGATATTCAGGTTATCACTTGGTGCAAACTGTAAAGTCGCAGTATAAGCAGAACGTTTACGGTCCTGTTCAAAACCAACTGGGCCAGCACCCCATTCCCAGAATGCTTCGTTACCCTGACGTTGCAGGCTACGCTCTTGCGCCACTAACGATACTAAAGCACCAAAAGTTTCAGCGTCGTTTTTCCAGCTGTACATGCCCGACAACTGTGGGTCGTTGCTGCCTGAATCGCTCTGATAAGTGCTTTCAATAGAGGCGTATGCGGTGTTGGCATCCAAATCCAGTGGTTTACGGGTATGAACCACCACAGTACCACCGATACCACCTTCACTCAGATCAGCCTGAGAAGCTTTATACACTTCCAGGTTACCCACCAGTTCAGATGGCAGTAATTCATAGTTGAAGCTGCGGCGGGCAGGTTCCAGTACGAACCAGCCGGTAGAAGCCACGTTCTGACCGTTCAGGGTCGTCAGAGTTAAATCCTGGCCTGAACCACGGATAGACACACCGGCGCCTTCACCGAACTGGCGCTGGATAGTGACACCCGGTACCCGTTGCAGAGATTCAGCGACGTTTTTATCCGGAAACTTACCGATATCTTCCGCGGTCACGACGTCAACGATTGTATCGCTGAAACGCTTAGCGTTTAAGTTGGCTTCCTGTGATGCACGGATACCGCGCACCTGAATGACTTCTACCTGTTGATCTTTCTTCGCGCCATCAGCCGGAGCCTGCTGAGCAAATACCGGCGCAGTAAACGCCACAGTACCCACCATCAGACCCAGTTTGACCGCTACGGCACATTTATTCATTTTATTGTGCGACATAAGCTTCTCCCATTCCTGTTTTTCTTCGTGTGCGATGAATTTTTATTTGTCCTGCAATGACAACGCTGTCATTAAATCTCAACATACACAAATTATTTTTACTTTGCAAACCCCATCCGCTGATTTTTTAGACTGATTTTGTCGCTTAAGACAAGGCCTCAGTTATGGCTGATTTTAGACCAGGACAGCTGTATTTTCAGGCTATCACAGATCAATCACACTATAACTATATGTATTTATTCATCTTTTTTAATTAAGAAAAATATCAGTCACGCTACTGCTCATTTTTTGATAAATAAACAATTGCTGTTTTGGCCAAAACGTTGTATCCCTTAGTTCAATAATTCTTACAAAATGACTACCGCTGTCATTCCCTGCTTTACAGGGGAAATTTCCAGCCTGTTTTCGGAATACCGGACAGGCTTGCTGACAGCGGCTTATTTGCCTGGAAGCGCTATGAAAGTAACCATTAATGACGTCGCTGAGCTGGCCGGAGTGTCGATCAAGACGGTGTCGCGGGTGATGAACAACGAACCTTCGGTGAAAAAGGCCACGCTGGATAAAGTCACGGCAGCCATCGCCCAGCTGAATTATCAGCCCAATGCCGCCGCCCGTAATCTTGCCAGTACCCGCTCTTACACCATCGGTTATATCTACGACAACCCGAATGCTTATTATGTGATTGATATGCAAAAGGGTTTATTGGATACCTGCCGCAAGCATGGTTATGAACTGCTGATCCACCCGACCAACGCCAAGTCCGCCAACATAGTGCAGGAAGTGATAGACGTCGTGCAGCATTCACGCCTTGCCGGTTTAGTACTGACCCCGCCGTTTTCCGAAATGCCGGAAATTGCTGAAGCGCTGGAACGGATTGATGTCGACTTCGTCCGGATCATTTCCGGCTCGACGCCGTCGCCGAAGCTGACCAACTGTGTGTTGATTGACGACTTCACGGCCGCCTTTAAAATCACCAATCACCTGCTGGAACTGGGTCACACCGACATCGCGTTTTTATGTGGTGATGAAGAACACAGTTCGAGCGGCGAGCGGCTGGCCGGTTTTCAGGCAGCCCTGACCAAACGCGGCATTCAGGCCAATCCAAAATTTGTGGTGCCGGGCAGTTATTCGTTTGAATCCGGTGTCAAAGGCGCCAAACATCTGCTGGCGATGGCGCATAAACCCACCGCCATCTTCGCCTGTAACGACGAAATTGCCGCGGGGGCTTTATTTAGCGCCAGGCTCAGTCACGTTGAGATCCCACAGCAGCTGTCCATTGTCGGCTTTGAAAACAGTCCGTTCTCGCGGCAGACCTGGCCACCACTGACCACAGCGAACCAGCCGAACAGCACTATCGCTGCACAGGCCGCTGAGCTGTTGTTCCGCCACACCAGACCCGGCAATGCCCGCAGCGCTGTGGAACAGCAGCCGGTATTTATTCCGGAGTTGCTGGTACGCGAATCAACCGCGCCCTGCCAGCACTGAGGTCGGCAAATAAAGTTCGGCAAATGAAAAAAGGAGCCCAAATGGCTCCTTTTTCATAGGATGGGTTCAGCTTCAGGGTCCGGTCTTAAGGCGCAATCGACTGCATAATTAATGCTGACAGGTAACCGCCATAAGTGCCAAGCGCATAACCTAATACCGCCAGCAACACACCAACAGGCGCTAACGCCGGATGGAAAGCTGCTGCAACAATAGGAGCTGACGCTGCACCACCGATATTCGACTGACTACCGACAGCCATATAAAACGCCGGTGCTTTTAACAGGCGTAACATGCCAAACATCAGTAAACCGTGGAACGAAATCCAAACCACACCGGCCAGGAACATCACCGGATAATCCACCACTGCGGTGATATCCATATGCATCCCGATACTGGCGACCAGCACATACACCAGCACAGAGCCGACTTTAGACGCGCCGACTGATTCCAGTTCCCGCGCTTTGGTAAAGGACAATAACAAACCAAAAGTCGTCGCAAGCACCACAATCCAGAAGAAACTGCTGGTCAGGCTGTACATCGCCAGTTCCGGCGCATGGGTTTTGATAAATGGCACGATATAGTCTGACAACCAATGTGCAACACCGGCCAAACCAAAACCAACAGCCAGTAATTTAATCAAATCTGACGTAGACGGATTACGCGAATTTTCCGCCTGGTACTTTTCGATTTTGCTTTTTAACGCTTCAATGGCACGGGTATCAGCGCCATTGGCCTGATCAATACGGGACGCATTGGCCGCCATCCACAACAGGATCGCCATCCAGCAATTTGCGACGACTACATCGACAGTGATCATCACCGAGAAGATTTCGCCACTCGGCTGAAACACTTCTTTCATCGCCGCCTGGTTGGCACTGCCGCCGATCCAGCTACCAGCGATAGTTGCCATACCACGCCAGACCGCATCAGCGCCTTCACCGCCCATTTGCTCAGGGAAGAAAGTACCCACAGTCGCAAGCGCAATGGGGCCACCGAGCACAACACCGACGGTACCGGTCAGAAACAACGCCAGTGCCTTAGGGCCGAGTCCTAAAATAGCTTTAAAATCAATGCTCAGTGTCAAAAGCACTAAGCAGACTGGTAACAGATAACGCGACGCCATCTCATAGAGTTTTGAGGTATCGCCATCGATAATGCCGAAAGTGTTAAACAACGACGGAATGAAATAACACAACAATACCGAAGGCACGTATTTATAAAACTTCTGCCAGAACGGATGGTTACTGGCACTGGTATGAAACACAAAGCCTAAAATAAGCGCCAACAGGCCGAGCACGACGGCGTCGTTGGTGATCAATGCGGTTGAAGTCTGCATGCAGAATTCCTTACGTGACAGGTCTACAGAATGAAGTGCAACTGAGCAGGACTTTTTCCGACTTAACGCGAAACAATGGCACAACACATTGTTATCAAGAGTTTTTTACGGTCTAAACTGCGTGGGAAGCACAAGATAATTTTTTTATTATGTGCCGAAACATATCATAGATATGGGTTCTGGCAAAGTCTTGTGCGGTTTTCTGAGCGCTCAGCGCTATGAACGGCTGTGTCTGAGTTTCTCTGCTATCTAATTTGAATTTACATGCGTGAAGAGTCTGAGTTAATTGCACTGCTGTTGTTATTTTCACCGACTGTTGCCAACCATTCAGCGGTATAGCACTAAAGTACCGTTTACCGCCTGACCGCAAACTTCTACCCTGCAGCAAAGCACACAACAACAGCAGAGGGTGTTATGCGGGTACTGATCACAGGCGGCAGCGGCGGTATTGGCTTTGCGGTGGCACAGGCGTATGCCGCTCAGGGCGACGAAGTGATCCTGGCCGATATTAATCTGGCCGTCGCCGAACAAAAAGCGGCAGAACTGATCGCCAGCGGCGCCAAAGCCAGCGCGTTGCTGCTGGATTTAACCTCTCAGGACAGTATTGAAAATACCGCTGCAGCCGCAGGCCAGGTGGATGTATTGGTCAATAACGCCGGTATCCAGCACGTGGCGCGCCTGGAAGAATTTCCGGAACACAAATGGCAGCAGCTGTTACAGGTGATGCTGACCGGCCCGGCGATGCTGAGTAAAGCCTTATTGCCAGGCATGCGCAGCCGCGGTTTTGGCCGGATTGTGAACATCGGCTCTATTCACGCCTTAGTCGCCTCGCCGTTTAAGTCGGCTTATGTCGCGGCCAAACACGGTTTGCTTGGCTTTAGTAAAGTGGTAGCACTGGAGAACGCTGATATTGATTTCACTATCAATACTATCTGCCCGGCTTATGTGCGTACGCCATTGGTAGATGCGCAAATTGCTGCTCAGTGCAAAGAACATCAGCTCAGCGAAACCGAAGTCATCGAAAAAATCATGCTGGCGCCAATGCCACAAAAAGCCTTTATTGGCGTCGATGAAATTGCCGCAACCGCAGTGTTTCTGACCACAGCCGCGGCCCGCCATATCACGGCGCAAACGCTGGTGCTCGACGGTGGCTGGACGGCGCGCTAGCGCCCTTTCCTGCTAACAAAATCTGAGGCACAATCAAAGGCTTCGCGGTGAATGCGGTAAATTCTGAAATGATTCTGAGTCAGGGCAGCATTGGCATTGGCAGCATAGCCGTGCTGTCGCTGCTGTATCTGGCGGTACTGTACAGCGTCGGGCTGCTCGGCCGGCGTCTGACTGGCCGCCATCCGCTCGCGCCCTGGGTGTTTAGTTTTGCCCTCGCCATCTACTGTACCAGCTGGGCCTTTTATGGCGTGACCGCGCAGGCCGCAGTCAATGGCTGGTGGATCCCGCCGACTTATATCGGTTCTTTGTTGTTGTTCTGGTTCGCGTTTGGCCTGATTAGCCGCATCGCTATTGTCTGCCGGCGTTTACGTATCACTTCAGTCGCCGACTTTATCGCCACCCGCTATGGGCATTCCCGCTTATTAGCCGTGATCACCACACTCATCGTGTTGATGGCGGTTATTCCTTATATCGCTTTGCAGCTACAGGCGGTGTCGACCAGTATCAACGCCTTGGTCGGCAGCAGCAGCGGCGGGCCCTGGTATCAGGACACCGGGCTTTACGTCAGCTTATGGCTGGCGATATTTGCCATGTTATTTGTCGGTCGCAGCGCCAAAGCGCATCAGCCCAATCCCGGCCTGATGACGGCTATTGCCTTTGAATCGCTGGTGAAATTATTAGCACTGCTGGCCGTCGGATTTTTTGTCGTGTTTGGGCTGTTTGATGGTTTTAGCGATATTTTTGCCAAGGCAGCCGTCTCAGCCGACGTCCAGCAGCTGCAAAGTCAGGGCGCGCCCTGGTCAGTGTATTGGATCCACGTCTTGCTCGGTTTTGTCGCGACTTTATGCCTGCCGCGCCAGTTTCACGTCAGTTTTGTTGAGATCCAGCATTTGGGTCATCTGCGCTATGCGCGTTGGATCTTCCCCGGCTATTTACTGCTGATGAGCCTGTTTACATTGCCGGTGGCACTGGCCGGTACTTTGTTACTGGGCCAGAGCGCCAGCATCGATTTAGTGGTGTTGCAGCTGCCGCTGTCGGCGAATCGCACCGATATGGCACTGCTGGCTTACTTAGGTGGTTTTTCTGCTGCCACCAGTATGGTGATAGTCGCCACTGTGGTGCTTGGCATTATGATCACCAACGACTTACTGACGCCACTGATATACCGCCAGCAGCAGAAACCGGCCGACGGCAAACCCTGGATCCGCATGGTGACGCTGCGCCGTTTATCGATGTTAAGCGTGCTGACGCTGGGCTATCTGTACTACTTATTGATTGGCACTGAAACCGGTCTGGCTCAGCTTGGCCTGATGGCCTTTGCGTTAATTGCCCAGCTGGCACCGGCGCTGATTTTTGGCCTGCTGAACCGCCGGGTCAATCGTCAGGGCGCTTTGGCCGGTTTACTCTGCGGCGCCAGTTTGTGGGCCTACATTCTGTTGTTACCGGAATTAAGCCGCGCCGGTTTAATCCGCTGGGACTGGCTGAGCCAGGGGCCTTTTGGCTGGCAGGCGTTGGCGCCCAATGCCTTGCTCGGTGGCCAGTTTGATCTGATAAGCCTCGGGGTGGTGGTCAGTCTGAGCATGAATACCTTGCTGCTGTTGCTGGTCAGTCAGCTCAGCCACACCCGGCTGACGGAGTATCTGGAAAGTGCACGTTTTTTCCGCCAGAGCCAGTCAAAACCGCAACAGGTGGCGCCACAGCTGACAGTACAGGATTGTTATCTGCTGGTGCGGCGTTTTGCCGGCGAGCGTGAAGCGCGCTTATTGCTGCAGCGTCAGTTTAAATCGGTTTCACCTCAGCTGGAGACGCGCGCGCCACAAGCGCTGCAGCAAAGCACAGAGCGTACGCTGGCAGCTGTGGTTGGCGGTGCTTCGATGCGGTTGTTACTGAACGCCGCCGGCAAAAACAGTCAGCTGCCGCTGGAATCTGTCGCGCGTTTTGTCGACGAAGCCAGTCAGGTCTATCTGTTTAATCAGGCGCTGCTGCGCGCCACTATCGACAATATCAGTATGGGCATCAGCGTGGTGGACGCCGATTTACGCCTGATCGCCTGGAACCAACGTTATCTGCAGATGTTTGCTTATCCGCCTGGCCTGATTGAAGTAGGCCGGCCGGTCGCGGATTTAATTCGTTATAACGCCGAACGCGGCTGGTTCCATGACAGTGCCCTACCCGATGCCACGCAAATCAGCGCCGAAGTAGAAAAACGGCTGAATTTTTTACGCCAGGGCAGCAGTTATCGTTTTCAGCGCCGCCAGCGCGACGGCCGGGTGTTTGAGATGCAGGGCCATCCGCTGCCGGGCGGTGGTTTTGTTACAACCTACAGCGATGTCAGCTCTTTTATCGAGGTGCAACAACAGCTCGAAGCCAGTAACAGCACGCTGGAGCAACGGGTGATGAGCCGCACCGCCGAGCTGGAGCAACTTAATCAACAATTGGCCGCCGCCAAACAACAGCTGGAAGAACAAACCGCCAGCAAAAACCGTTTTTTTGCTGCAGCCAGCCACGATTTGCTGCAACCCTTTAATGCCGCCGCATTATTTTGCGGGCTGATCCGCGAGAAAAGCAGCGATGGCCAGGTGCAGCAACTGGCGAAAGATTTAGCGGCGTCGTTAAATTCCGCTGAAGAACTCCTGGCCGGTATTCTGGAACTGACCAAACTGGATGCCGGCGTGATTAAAGCGCAAAAAGCGCCGGTAGCAATGACCAGCCTGCTGGACCAAATCGCCCGCGAAGCCGGCTTAATCTCAACCGGTAAACCGATTCGTTTCCGCTACCGGCCAAGCCGGCTTTGGGTGGATACTGACAGCCGTCTGCTACGCCGTGTGGTGCAGAATCTGGTCGCCAACGCCCTGCGGTACACCCCACAAGGCAAAATCCTGTTGGGCTGCCGGCGCTGCCACTGGCAAGGGCTGCCGGCGGTGCGGATTGAAGTCTGGGATACCGGCGTCGGCATCAGTCCGGATGAACAACAACGGATTTTTCAGGAATTTCAGCAGGGTAAAGAAGCGAATAATCAGGGCCTTGGCATTGGTCTTGCCATCAGCCAGCGCATCAGCGATTTGCTGCAGCATGCGCTGACTTTGCACTCCGAACCAGGCAAAGGCAGCTGTTTTGCCGTGACAGTGCCGGTCTGTGCATCGGGCGCGACTGCAGCACCTGCGCTGCAACCACGTGAGCAGTCGGTCAGTTTCCGCGGTAAAACAATCTTATTGCTCGATAACGACCCGCAATTATCCGGCGCGGTCGCGGCATTGCTCAGAAGCTGGGATTGTCAGGTACTGGTGGCGCAGCAGCCTTCTCAGGCGCTGCATTGGCTCAGCGAAGGTCATCCGGTGGATTTATTGTTGTTTGATTATCATCTGGACCAGGGCGCGACCGGTGTCGAAGTGGCGATGCAACTGCAGCAGCATTATGCGTTGCAGGTGCCGGTGTTAATCCATTCCGCCGATCAACAACAACAAACCCGCGACCATGCACTGAATAACGGCTTTCACTTTATGCTGAAACCACTCAAACCGGCCAATCTGAAGCGGTTGCTGCAACGCCTGCTGCGCTGAGCGCCGGGGTTAAATCTTTAGTCGGCCGCGACACAAGCCTGATTGCGCCCGGCCAGCTTGGCCTGATACAAAGCCCGGTCGGCGCGGCGGAACAGCCGTTCGTAATCTTCGTCTGGCTGTAATTGCGCGACGCCAAAACTGGCGGTCAGCGGATGGACATCACAGATGTAGACCTGGCGTAATTCGCTGATAATCCGCTCGGCAATCAACAAAGCGGCCGGCTGCGCGGTTTGTGGCAATAACACGACAAATTCATCGCCGCCAAAACGGCCAAGCAAATCCGTCGGTCGCAGCGACAGCTGGGCTAAACGCGCCAGTTGCTGCAGCGCCTGATCGCCAACATGGTGACCAAACTCATCATTAATTTTTTTGAAATAATCGATATCAAACACCAACAGCGACAAAGGCCGCTGTTCGTGCCGGCTACGGCTGATCTCAAGCGTTGCCCTTTGCTCCAGCCGGTCACGGGACGCCACTTGTGTCAGGCTGTCAGTAAAAGCCACTTTGCGCAGTTGCAGGTTATCTGCCAATAAAGTCGGAATGGCGAGGCCAAATAAGGTGTTCGCGGCAATGACGTTGATCGCAAACTGATAGACCATCACATAGTCCATCAAATCAAACAGATGCACCCAAAAGGCAATCAGGAAACTCGACAGCGCCACACTACTGACATTAAGTAATGCCGATTCGGAACAGGCGATCCACATATGCGGGATCACCAGGAAAAAAATCGCAAAAGCGCTGTTTGGTGAATCTGTCACTTTCGCCAGCAGCATGCATGCAGTCAGTAACAGACCGTTCAGCAACAGTTTCAACAGATAACGCGAGCTGAACTTTTGCTGTTGCAGGCCCGCCATATCGGTCAGACGAAACAGCGCGCCAGGTAAAACCCGACTCAGCAGGCCAACAAAAAACGGCGCCAGCACCATGACACCGGCCATATCACCAATCCAGAACGGCAGCCAGGTTGAGGCGATCTCAGCTTCCGTCATCATGTCAGTGATCACCAAAGTCGGCAGCACCAGCCAGGTGGCACAAAATGAACTGACGGCTGCAATCACCAGGAAGGATACGATGATCCGGCTAATATCGCGGGCGCCGCGTTTGGCCAGCGTGCGCAAGGCAATAGCACCGACGGCATAAGGTAAAATATGCGCCAGGCCAAATAACAAACCGGCCTCGAGAATTTGCCACGGCGGCAGCTGAATATTGTAGTGGCGGGCGGTGTAAAAAGTGATAAGCACGCAGCCTGTCAACAAGGCCGGTAACACAGAAAAACCCAGTAATAACAACGATGCGAAAGTCAGGCCCGCGACCGGATACCAGACACTGGCGTGATGGGTATATTCCACCAGCCAGCCGATCTCAAACACCAGCAGCCACAGCAGCAATAACAACAGGTTGCGCAGCAACCAGGATTGCTGCAGCCGGTCTTGCCAACGTTGGCGGTCAAACAGCGGCGCTTGGGCCAGACCTTCAGGTTTCACTTACTGCAAATTCCAGTAATAAATACTGCCATCATCACTGCCACCCACTGCGGTTTTACCGTCCGGCGTCAGCATCATTGGCCAGTTCATCAGCTTGGTGCCATATTGCCACAGTTGCTGCCCAGAGCAAGCGTCGAACAGATAAAAGTTACCCGGTGATTCCTTTTGATCGCTGCCGCCGGAGCTTTCATCCGGTTTACCGTCAGTGACACTGACCAGGGTTGCTGCAGCGTCTAAAGTCACGCCCGGATTCACCGCATATTGCACCGGTTTGCTCCATTTCAGCACTGGCCCCCAGATGGGATAGTTGGCGATCTCAGACGCTGTTTGCTCTGCATCCACCCGGTACAACACCCCGGCTTCGCCTTGGTTAGCACCGACCACTATCACCAGTTCTTTGGCTGGCGTTTCAGTGATGGCGATGGCATAGGCGATATTAAGCCCGGTCAGCGCCGGTTTATAGACAAAAGCTGTGCTGGGCTGTACCGCCTGAAAAAACGCGCAGCTGCCATCGTGTAACGCCGCGGCGGCATAAGTGCCATCTGTGGTCGTCACCACCCGCATCACCCCTTGTGCTTGCTGATAACTGGTTGCTGCGCCGAATTTGCCGTTATCCAGCGCAATCTGCTGCACCAGCCCGGTGTAGACCGGTTTCACGTTGTAGTTGATAGCGCCGACCCAAACCCGGCCGCCGTTTGGCGCCAGCACAGCGCTGTAACTGGAAAAGTCGGCCGAAAGCGCCAAGCTGTCACTCAGTGACCAGACCGGCACCAAGGTGCTGCCGCTGGCATAGTGATACAAGCGTAATTCGTGCTGGAAATCCGCCAGCAGCAAAGTGCCGTCACTGCTGAAAGTCAGTTGATTGACGCGGGCAGGTAAGTTGTTATCCTGAAACAGAATACTGCCAGTGCTGGCATCGAGGATACACAAAAAACCACAGGTTTTACTGGTTTCGCCACCACAGGCGGCAAAACGTTTATCGTCACTGACGGCGACCCAGAAAATGCCCTGCGTGACGTTGGCGGCGGTAACCGGCACCGACCAGAGTTGCTGGCCAGTCGCGTCAAAGCCATAAAAATTAAACTGCCCGCTGCCAAATTCGCTGGAGGTGCCGCCAACGGTCAGTTGACCATCCGGACTGACTGCCACTGAATTGACCTGTAAACCGGTTTGCGGTGTTTTTTGCCAGCTGGGCTGGCCGGCGCTGCCTGATGTTGCTGTTGTCATCTGATTGTCCTGTATTGCTGCGAAAGATTTCAGCATGCAGGAAACACATTTCAATCACAACATCAGGTTAACAGACGAGTCCCGCCGGCTTACCGCATACCGGCCGGGCAGCTGGCACTTTGCCAACGCGAGTCACTATCGAGTTTAAACTGCACGTCACCGTTTTGTGCCTGGCCCGGCAGCGGCATTTTGTACTGGCCGGTGCCCTGCATGTTCATCTGCATCCATTGCGGTGTTTTTAATGTGACAGTGCCCTGCAACGAGCCGGTGTAGCCGCCCTGATCCTGACACTGGCCTTTGACTGACACCGAATTGGTCGTGCTGCCGGTCAGTTGTAACTGGCAACGCGGTAACTGCTGTTTGGCTCTGGCCAGCCATTGCTCCGGCGTTTTTAACAACGCGACTTCAGCCGCAGTTAAACATTCCTGCGCCGTACTTAAGTCTTTTTTCGGCATCATACCGGCGACTAAAGCCCGTTGTTCCGCCGGCACCGCCGCCAGCATTTGTTGTTGCAGTGCTTTCATCTGCTGCAGAATATCCTGGCCATTGACCAGCACCTGATGCTGACTGCGCCAGTGACCGGTTTGCGGCTGCAGCTGAGTAGCATGGCTGGGAAAAATACTGAACATAGTGGAACAAGACAGGACAAACAAAGTGATTCGGCGCATCTGGCGCTCTCCCGGAAGACTCAAGACTGGCAGTTAGAGGCTACAGGGTATCCGGAAGTTTCAGTTTTTCAAATAAGATCCCGGCCAGGGTACGATTATTGACATTGAGTTTGCGCAAAATCGCCGACACATGCTGCTTGACGGTGGTTTCCTGCACATTCATTTCATAAGCGATTTGTTTATTCAGCAAACCATCGGCAATCATTTTTAACACACGAAATTGTTGCGGCGTCAGCTGCTCGAGCCGCCCGGCAAATTCGGCGTCAATCAAATCCTGCGCCTGCGCCACACTTTGTTGTAAATCCGCCGGCAACCAGGTGTCCCCCGCCAGCACAGCGTCCACCGCTTCGGTTAACACGTCCAGCGGCGCCGATTTGGGCAGATAAGCGGCAGCGCCTAATTGCAACGCTTGTTTAATCACGGCCGGGTCTTCAATCGCCGACACCATCAGAATAGAAATATCCGGATATTCAGTACGCAGCGCGGTTAAACCGGCAAAACCTTCAGCATCCGGCAATTTCAGATCGAGCAGAATTAATTGGGTATCCGGATGTTCGCGCAATAAAGGCCACAACTGCGCCATGCTGTGCGCCTGATACAGGCTGGCCTCAAGGCCAAGAATCGTCTGCAGTGCCTGCGATAAAGCAATACGGAATAACGGGTGGTCATCAGCAATAATGGCAATCATAAGTCACAGGTCCAGACAGCAGAACAACCATGATGCGGGAGCAGACAAGCCGGTGCAAGCATTACACTCACACCGGCTTTGATGGCGTCGCGCAGTTGGCAGGCACAGCGCCTGAACAGCCCCGCGCCAGCAACTCTTCTTCTTTAACTAGTCATCAGAACCGGTAACCCAGTGACAAACTCACTGTTCTTGGGTCACCATAATAGGCCGTGATGGTTTGTTCGGCCGCCAGCAGCGGGAAGTTGTAACCGGCGATGCGGGTGATCTTATCGCCTAAGTTACGGCCCTGCAGTGACACGTCCCAGTGGCCATCAGCGGAATACCAGGTGGCGCCGGCGTTAAACAACGTGTAACCGCCGTAGTCCAGCATCGATGGCAGCTCAAAAATCTGCGTTTCGCTGCGGTGGGACAAGTTCGCATTCAGCACCAGTTCGCCGCCATACATCGCCACTGTGTATTTGCCGCCTAAAGTCGCGGTCAGTTCTGGCGTGTTGGCAAAGGACCATAACCCAGACACGTCTGACGTGGTTTTAGTCACGGCATCATAAAACAGCACTTCGTTAAACTTGGCGTCGGTATAACCAACAATCAGGTTAAATTGCAGGGCATCGCTGGCCACCGCCGTGGCTTCCAGCTCAATACCATTGATATCAGCGCTGGCGGCGTTCAGTACTTGTGATGCCACAGTGTTATTCACCGCACGTTGCACTGTCACTTGCATATCATCATAAGCTGAGGCAAACACTGCGGCATTTAAACGCAGCCGGCGGTCCAGCCATTCGCTTTTCAGACCCAGCTCATAAGTATCGACCGTTTCTGGCTGGTACGGATCGCCGGCATTTGGGTTGACCGACTGGTTACCACGCATATCAAAACCACCGGATTTAAAGCCGTCAGTATAAGAGCCATACACCATCATGCTGTCATTGGCCTGATATTCAAAACCAACACGTGGCGAGAAATGGCTGAAACTTTCACTGCCTTTAAAATCCGACTGGGTGCCGATTTTGGTCGCGGTATTGCGTGGCAGTTTGTAGCCAAGATACACATAACGATACACGTTGGCGTCTTTGTCGTCTTCGGTATACCGACCACCCAAAGTGAACGACCACTGGTCATTCAGCTGATAAGTACCCTGCGCATAACCGGCAAAAGAATCCGTTTGCACACAGCCACCGTTTTCGATGGTCACGCCAAGGCCAGACACCAGCACAGTACCAAAGGCACCACAGGCGTCGCCTTCAAACGAATACAGGCCTGACGCAAACTTCAACGGGCCACTGTTATACAGGAACTGCAATTCGTGTGAAGTTTGTTCATCTTCATAAAACGCCGGCACATCGAGCGAAGGCAGTTTGGTCGAGTCAAAGTCGATGTTGGTATCGGTGACGCCTTCACGCTTGGCAGTGATGGCTTTCATCGTCCAGTCGGCATTGATATCCCAGGCCATTGTCAGTGAGTGGCCTTCGGTACGGACCATGTTAGTGGCCGGCATACTGGTGTTGGAGTCGTAGACATTCGACGGCGGCGTTTCTTTGGTCAGTAAACTCGGCGTTAAGCGGTGGCCGCCTTTGGAATTGGAATCATCTTTGGTTTTGTCGTAGGCAAAGTTAAAACGAAGATTGTCCAGCGCCTGATACTGCGCACTGAAACGACCAGTGATGATGTCTTTGTTGTAGTTTTCTGCGCCGGTATTGAGGTATTTACCAAAACCATCACGGTCGTAAAATGCGCCGGCTCCACCGATGGACAGCTTGTCAGTAATGGCTTTCTGGCCAGACAGTTTTAAGTCGCGCTGATGGTAGCTGCCGACAGTGCCGCGAATAGCAAACTCGTCTTCACCGCTCAAAGGCTTAGTGACATATTTCACCGCGCCACCGATAGTGTTACGGCCGTATAAAGTACCTTGCGGGCCGCGTAATACTTCAATGCGCTCGACATCATAGATATCCATTGCCGCGCCTTGTGGACGCGCCATGTACACATCATCAATGTAGATGCCGACGCCAGGCTCAAAACCCCACAGCGGATCTTGCTGACCAATACCGCGAATATAGGCGGTTAAAGTGCTGTTAGTGCCGCGCGACACCTGCAGCGTAGTATTCGGTGATTGCTGTTGAATCGCCGTCAGGTTTTCGATACCTTTTTGTTTTAAATCTTCGGCGCCAATCGACGTCACCGCCACCGGCACCGATTGCAGGTTTTCTGCAGTGCGTCGCGCCGTGACCTGGATCACTTCCAGTGCTGCTTCTTCTTTTTTGACATCTTTGCCAGCTGCCGCATCCTGTGCATACACAGGGCCTGCCAGCACAGCGCTGATGGTCAGCGCCAACAGCGCCGGTTTAAACGAATTGTCAGTGGTACGGTTTAATTTATAGTTATTCTGGGCCATCGGGCATCTCCTGCTGATCTCGGCTATCACTTATCTTTCTGAATTATTTCAGTTACTTGTTATAGTTGCTCCGGGCGTTTCGCTGTGATACTAACCCGCTTAATACCCGCTGTCATAAAAATCGGGGCACAGGCAAATCAGTGACAAAACGCTCAGACTGATAGCCTTACTTTAGGCTGAACTGATGAAATGTTAATCTGTACCTTAGTACTATAGAGATACGCTGCCTGATGGCTCAGACTCAGAAAAAACCGAAGCAAGGACTTTTTTATGCTGAGTTTAACCGGCTTGTTGCTCGGGCTCTGCCTGCTGATTTGGCTGACGATGCGCGGGCTGAACCTGTTTATTTTGGCGCCTTTGTGCGCCTTGTTTGTCGCTGTCACTAACGGTATTCCGTTTTGGCAAGCCAGTGGTAATACCGATTTTATCCACGCTTACATGAACGGTTTTTCCGGTTTTGTCGCCGCCTGGTTTCTGATGTTTTTGTTAGGTTCGCTGTTCGGCAAACTGATGGAACACAGCGGCGCCGCCGATGCTGTCGCTTTATGGATTGTGCAAAAACTGGGCAGGGCGCACGCCGTTGCCGCTGTGGTGCTGGCTTGTGCCGTGTTGACCTATGGTGGTGTCTCGGTGTTTGTCGTGGCGTTTTCGGCCTACCCGATGGCGGTCAGTTTGTTTAAAGACGCCAACTTACCGCGCCGTTTTATTCCGGCCGCGCTGGGTTTGGGTTCAGTAACCTTTACCATGACTTCCGCCGGCTCGCCGGAAATCCAGAACTGGATCCCTATTCAATATCTGCACACTTCGCCTTATGCCGGCTGGGAAGTCAGTATTGTGGTGGCGATTTTTATGGCCGCTTTTGGTTATGCCTGGTTAAGTCAGATGATTCGCAAAGCCGTGGCGCAAGGTGAAGTCTTTATTGGCCGCGACAGCGACCCGCAGCTGACTGACCGCAAGTTACCGCATCCGTTAATGGGCCTGATTCCGCTGTTGGTGGTGCTGGGTTTATCGAACTGGCTGCATCATAGTCTGCAGCAGGCGGCGCTCATCGTAGCGCTGAGCGGCGGCGTGCTGGCGCTGTATGTGCTGAACCGGCGTTTTATTCAAAGCCTGGATAAAGCCATTAACGAAGGCGTGTTGGGCTCTCTGCTGGCCATCGGCAACACGGCGGCTGTGGTGGGTTTTGGTGCTGTCGCCAAGCTAACACCTGCGTTTAACGACATAGTTCAAACCATGACCCATCTGCCTGGGCCAGAACTCTTGGGTGCTGCGGTCGCGGTCAGTGCTATTGCTGGCCTTACCGGCTCTGCCTCCGGCGGTCAGGCCATTGCGCTGCCGGAACTGGCGCCTGTCTATCTGGACCGGGGGGTCGACGCGGAAGAGTTACACCGTGTGGTGGCGATTTCATCCGGTGCTTTGGATTCACTGCCGCATAACGGTTATGTGGTCACCACCATCCGGGCCATTTGTGGCGAAAGTCACCAGCAGGCTTATTGGCCCGTCGCGGCAGTGACAGTGGTAGTGCCGGCGCTCGGGACTGGCCTGGCGATTTTAATGTTTCAGTGGTTTTAACCGGTTTTTAAACAGGATTGTTTCGCATGCGACATTTCATCAAATACGGCTGGTTTTTATCGAGTCTGGTGTTGGGCCTGCTGTGCGCTGCCGCCAGTCAGGCCGCCGAACTGCCGCTGGTGCAAAAACAGCGCTTTGAACTGCCAACTTTTATCACGCAAAACGGCGCGCAGTTAAAGCAAGTGCAAGTCGGCTGGGAAGCCTATGGCAAGCTGAATACTGACAAATCGAATGTGATTTTAATTACGCATTATTTTTCCGGCACTTCACATGCAGCCGGCCGTTATCAGGCGACAGACGCAGCGCCCGGTTATTGGGATGCCATCATTGGTCCTGGCAAAGCCATTGATACCAATCAGTTTTATGTGGTTAGCGTTGATACATTGGTCAATGCCAATGCCAATGCCAATGATCCACATGTCATCACCACAGGCCCTGCCAGCATCAATCCGGCGACAGGTAAAAGATATGGCCTGAGCTTTCCGGTGGTGACCATCACCGATTTTGTTGAAGTGCAAAAAGCATTGTTAGACAGTCTTGGCATCAACAAGCTACACGCAGTAGTCGGTGCTTCGATGGGTTCTTTTCAGGCGATTGAATGGGCGCAGCGTTACCCAGAGCGGGTGCAGCGGCTGGTGCCGGTGATCGGTACTGCTTATATCGATGCTTACAGCGCCATCAAGTTAGAACGTTGGGCTTATCCGATTAAAGCCGATCCGCACTGGCAACAAGGCGATTATTACGACAAACCGCAACAACCCACTGCAGGGCTTGCCATGGCGCTGGCCTGGGTGACTTTAGATGCGTTAAATCCAGCCGGTTTTAACCAGAAGTACCCGGATTTACGCTTGGACAAAGCCGCCCATCAGGATATCCGCGCCAGTTTCACTGCGCTTGATCAATTACTGGCAGTCGCCACTCAGCGCGCCGCGCTGCAGGACGCCAATCATTTGCTGTATCTGGTGCGCGCTTCGCAGTTATGGCGTGCCGGCATGGGCGACAACTGGCAACAAGCCATCAAAAACATCAAAGCGCCGGTACTGTGGTTGCCAGCGGCGGGCGACTTATTGCTGACACCTTTGATGGCGCAGCAAAGCCAGCAAGCGCTGGATACTAACGGCGCCCGCAGCACAGCCAACCAGCTGTCGCAGATCCCCGGCCAGATGGGCCACTTAGATGGATTATTGAATATTCAGACGATAGCGCCTGAGTTAAAGGCCTTTTTACAACAACCGCAGAAATGAACCTTTTGCTTCCCTGTCCTGTCTGCCCCGGCGCCGCTATTTGAGGCGTGTTGCGTGGGCCCACCGTGGCAAAGTCATGCCTCTTTGCCCGGTTTTTTCTTCTGTGTGAAATCTGTGCGATACTGCAACCACGACCGTGATGGATGAACTGCCGTGCTGCGAATAAAAATTGTGTTGAGCCTGCTTTGTAGCCTGACTGCCATAGACGTGCTGGCAGATGACACAACAGCCACCAATGCAGTGGTATTGCGGTTTTGCTACGAAGATAAACCACTCGAACCTTATTACCGCGGCCAGGGCGCGCTGGTCCCTAAAGACAATCCGGGCGCGACGATCGAACACTTACAGCTGCTGGTCAGCAAAATGTCTGGTATCCGACTGCAGCTGGAACGCCGGCCATGGAAACGGTGCCTCGCCAAACTGCACCAAGGCGAAACCGACGCCGTCGTTGCCAGCTACAGACCCGAACGTGAAGACATTGGCGTCTATCCGATGCTGAACAACCAGCCTGATCCACACCGTGCGTTTAGTGAACACCAAACCTGCCTGGTACAAAAAGTCGGCAGCAGCTGGCGCTGGAATGGCCATGAAGTCAGCGGTATCGATAGTCTGGTGGTGGCAAGACCGCTGGGTTATGCGCCGCTGCTGGTACCTGGGCCAAAACAAGTGCTGATGCACTACACCTTATCCGGCACTATGGATTTAGAACTGCTGCAGGCCGGACGGGTCCATGCGGTCACGACTTTGTGTAACATCGCCGGCCAATCCGTAGTGTCGCCAAATATTCTGCAGCGAGGCCTGAAAGTACTGACGCCGGCTTTGCACTCAAATGTCGGTTATCTGCTGTTCAGCCGGCAATTTTACCAACAGCAGCGCGCCAGCGCTGACGCCTTGTGGCAGCAGTTGCAGGCCAATAAAGGCACTGAGATTTATCAGCGTTATTTATCGATGTCTTATCTGCAAACAGCCCCCGCAGCTGCTGTTGCCCAGCCTACTCAATGACACTTGCCATTGGTCAGGCTGGCGCCGCCGACTGTCGGGTCTGAACCAACACCTGGTTGCCTGCCAGCCCGCGCTTGCCCTATGCTAGCCGGCATTGTGTTTCCTTCTGTCAGGACAACCTGTATGAAATTATCCTTGTCTTTGTCTCTGTTATTCACACTGTCTACGAGTGCCGTATTGGCGGCGCCAGCCGCGCCACTGACCGCCACTGATTTATATCAGGTGCAAAAACCAACCGGCATGCAGGTATCGCCGGACGGTCAGCGCGCGGTCTTTAGCCTGAACCGCTATGATCTGGCGAAAAACAAAAGCAATACCGATTTACACCTGCTGGAACTCGGTTCCGGCCGACAAACCCAGCTCACCTTCCATCCGGCCGCCGACAATCAGCCAGCCTGGAGCCCGGATGGCCGTCAGCTGGTGTTTGTTTCCAAACGCGATGGCGAAAAAAATCAGCTACAACTGCTGACGTTAGGCGGTGGTGAGGCCCGCCAGCTGACTGATTTGTCGGTCAGCGTCAGTAATCCGCGGTTTTTCCCGGATGGCAAAAAAATCCTGTTCAGTGCCGAAGTGCCGGCAGGTTTTGCCGGTGATTTCAACTTATTAAAAGATGAGAAAAAACCACTGCATTCGGCCAAAGTCAGCGAAAATCGCATTTACCGCTACTGGGACCATTTCCTCACCGACGACAAAGTTACCCAGTTTTTCGCCTACAACATTGCAACTGGCGACGTACAGGCGCTGACACCGGGCTGGGCGCAATGGACCAGCCTCGACGGCGGTGTCGAATTTGATTTATCGCCAGACGGCAAACAGCTGGCCTTGAGTGCTGTCAGCAGTAAACCGCCTTACAACAGCTTAAATTATGACGTGTATTTAGTGCCGACCGACGGCAGTGGTAAAGCAGTGAATCTGACCGAAGCCAATCCGGCCGACGACAGCAAACCGGCATTCAGCCCGGACGGCCGCAGCCTGCTGTACGGCGCACAAAAACGCACCGATTTTGGCAATGACAACGTCAAACTGACCCGGTTTGATTTAGCCGCAAAAACCGCCACAGTGCTGGCCGGCAATATCGATTTATCGCCACAGCAGTGGTTCTTCAGCAAAGACAGCCAGATGTTGTATTTCCTCGCCGAAGACAAAGCGCGGGTGTCGTTATTTTCCGTGCCGGCCGCCGGCGGCCCGGTGAAACAAGTGCTGCGTCAGGCCACTAATGAGCAAGTACAAGTGGCAGGCCCAGCGCAATTTGCACTGGTACAGCATGGCATCAGTCAGTTGCCGGAGATTTTCCTGCTCGACAATAAAAGCCGCACCTTAAAACAGATCAGCCAGATCAACACGGCGCTGCAGCAAAACACCCAATGGGGCAAAGTCGAAGACATGACGTATCCGGGCTCGGACAACAAACCGATCCAGATGTTTGTGATTTTCCCGCCCAACTTTGACGCGAAAAAACGCTGGCCACTGCTGAGCCTGTTACATGGCGGCCCACATGGTGCTTTTAACGACGCTTTTGGTACGCGCTGGCACCCGCAAGTGTTTGCCGCCATGGGCTATGTGGTGATTATGCCAAACTTCCACGGTTCGACCGGTTTTGGCGAAGCGTTCACTGCGTCCATTCACGGCGACCATGCGACTAAGCCGTTTTTTGACAGCGAAGCCGCCATCGATTACATGACTTCCCGCGGTTATATCGACGAAAGCCGCGTCGCAGCGGCCGGTGGCAGTTATGGCGGTTATCTGGTCAGCTGGATAGCCGGCCACAGCACTAAATATAAAGCACTGGTTAACCATGCCGGTGTTTATGATCTGATGGCGCAGTTTGCCTCCGACAGTACTTTAATGCGCACTTATGCCTATGCCGGCTCACCGTGGAAAGATAAAGACAATGTGCTGAAAGCCAGTCCGGCCATGTTCGCGGAAAACTTCAATACACCGATGTTAATCACTCATGGCGAACAGGATTATCGCGTGCCGGTCACTCAGGGTTTAGCGCTTTATGGTGTGCTCAAAGGCAAAGGCGTCGATGCACGCCTGGTGTATTTCCCGGACGAAAATCACTGGATCTTAAAACCGCAAAACTCGATTTACTGGTACCACGAATTTGGCCAGTGGCTGGAGCGTTATATTGGCAAAGGTTCCAGTGAATAAAAAGCTGAATAAACAGCTGATTCAGTGACAGCTTTAACCGACAACATAAGGCCTGATAGCCTGCAACAACGCTATCAGGCTGCCATCGCCACTGGCCAGTTGCAGCCGGATGCGGCACAGCAGCATCTGGTTAATGCACTGGCGCAGCTGCAACAGCAATTAGCCGCGGACCAGGCCAGCACAGGGATTTACCTGTACGGCCCGGTTGGCCGTGGTAAAACCATGCTGATGGACTGGTTCTTCGACACGACAGCCACGCCGCGTAAATTACGGCTGCACTTTCATCATTTTATGGCGGCGGTGCATCA
Source organism: Rheinheimera texasensis (assembly GCF_964031785.1). Lineage (GTDB taxonomy): Bacteria > Pseudomonadota > Gammaproteobacteria > Enterobacterales > Alteromonadaceae > Pararheinheimera > Pararheinheimera texasensis_A. The sequence continues at coordinate 78,504 of NZ_CAXIRE010000014.1, read as the reverse complement.
GGAATTACGCCAGCGGCAAGGGGAGCCGGACCCGCTGGTACAGGTCGCGCGCAGCTGGGCAGCACAATATCAGCTGCTGTGTTTTGACGAGTTTTTTGTCAGTGACATTGGTGATGCGATGTTACTGGCCACTTTATGGCGCCAGCTGTTTGCGCAAGGTGTGGTGCTGGTAGCAACGTCCAACTGTGCGCCGCAGGATTTGTACAATAACGGCCTGCAACGCGCGCGGTTCCTGCCTTTTATCGATGTACTGCAGCAACATTGTCAGGTGCTGAGCCTGGATGCCGGCATCGACTATCGCCGCCAGCAGGCCAGCGACTGGCGTTATCTCGGCATTGCCATGCCCGCCGACTGGCTGGCGCAACAGGCGCAGCAGTATTTTGGTGCTGTAGAACCCTGCGAGCAGGTGCTGGTGCACAACAGGCCGATACTGGCCTTATGGCGCAATCAACACGTCATCGGCTTTGACTTTATGGCGCTCTGCAGCGGGCCACGCAGCCAGCTTGATTACATGGCGCTGTGCCAGCCAGATCAGGGCAGACAATACCGCGCTATTGCCCTGGCCAATATTCCGCAGTTTTTGCCCGAAAGCGCCACTGCCATTTTGCATGGCGTGGAAGAGAATTATCAGCGTGAACACAGCGAGGTGTTTGTCAGCAAACTCGACAACGAAGCGCGCCGGCTGATTGCGCTGGTCGACGAATGTTATGAGCGTGGCGTGTTGCTGCTCTGCACTGCCGACAGCGCGCCGGAGCATTGGTATCAGGCCAGTCAGCTTAGTTTTGCCTTTGAACGCACCGTCTCGCGTCTTTATGAAATGCAGCGCTGGCAAATAGCCCATCCCGGCTACACGGCGGCGAATTTTTCACCCGCCGAATAGTTGACTAAATTCGTCAGCTTTTGTTAGAGTCGCGCCATCCCAAAGGGGAGTAGCTCCACGCCGGTTTATCGTCATGCCGAAACCCACAGGTTTCCGGTAACCGGGTCAGCCCAGCTGATGAGCAAGACCTTTGCCACTCTGGCAAAGATCCCCCTCTAAACAGGACATCCGGCCAGCGTGGGCCGGACAACGCCGGCAGCAACCGGCTGTATCACCCTGTTTGGAGTTCATTTATGGAAACAATCGCCAATCCCTGGCTCTGGGCTGTATTTTTCAGCCTGGTGCTGATCATGCTCGCTATCGATCTGTTTTTGGTCGGTGGCGGTAAACAACACAAAGTTTCGGTCAAAGAAGCGGCTATCTGGTCGGTGATTTGGGTGTCGGTGTCGATGCTGTTTGCTGCCGGTTTATGGTGGTATTTGCGTGACACTGCCGGGCCTGAAATTGCTAACGCCAAAACGCTCGAATTCATTACCGGTTATCTGATTGAAAAATCGCTGGCGATTGACAACGTCTTTGTCTGGCTGATGATTTTCAGTGTCTTTGCTATCCCGCCGGAATTACAAAAACGCGTGCTGGTTTTAGGCGTGCTGGGGGCTATTGTGCTGCGCACTGTGATGATTTTTGCCGGCGTCTGGCTTATCACCCAGTTCCACTGGCTACTGTATGTGTTTGGCGCTTTCCTGCTGTTCACCGGCATTAAAATGTGGTGGGCAGCAGACCAAGAGCCTGATCTGCAAAATAATCCACTGGTGTTATGGGTCCGCCGGCGCTTTAACGTCACAGAAGAGCTGGAAGGCGAAAAGTTTTTTGTGCGCCGTGAAGTCAATGGCCGTTGGGTACGTTATGCCACGCCATTATTTTTGGTACTGGTGTTAGTCGAGTTTTCTGATGTGATTTTTGCCGTTGATTCAATCCCGGCGATTTTTGCCATCACTACCGACCCCTTTATCGTGCTGACCTCGAATATCTTTGCGATCCTGGGCCTGCGCGCCATGTACTTTTTGCTGGCTGATATGGCAGACCGCTTCAGCTTGCTCAAATACGGCCTGGCTTTAGTGCTGGTGTTTATCGGCGCGAAGATGTTGCTGATTGATATCTATAAGATCCCGGTTGCGGTCTCTTTAAGCGTTGTCGCCCTCATCATCGCAACGTCCGTGGTGTTATCGCTGCGCCAAAGCCGCAGCACCGATGCTGAGCAGGAACATAGGGCTGACTAGCGGCAGGTTGTGAAAGAGCTGACTGCCCCAGCAAAACCACCAACCCCGCCAAAAGCGGGGTTGGTTTTATCAGATTTAGCCGTTTTAGCTGTGACAACTGTTGGCTGGATCACAGCAATCGCTTTGCTGGCTGGCCGCGGTATAACCGGCGTCTGTGATGGCGTCGATAATCTCGTCCGCACTGAGTGTGCTATGCACCGACACAGTGGTATTGGCTAAATCTGCTTCAACTGTGGCATCAGCCTGCAGTTGCACTATTGCTTTGGTGATCCGGCTGACACAATGACCGCAGGTCATGTCTGCGACGTAGAATTTCATCATGTTACATCTCCTCTGTTGAACTCGGTACCCAGACTGAAGCTTCTCCCTATGGCAGAGTCAAGCCAGAATTTTATTTTTAAAAAACTGTTTGACCTTACCACCATGGCAAGGTTTAGCCTTATGTTATCAAAAACCCTTGTTGACCAGGAGTCAGTACGATGACAGCGACCACGCAGTTGAAAATCAATGGGATGAGCTGCGCCTCATGTGCCGGCCGGGTGGAAAAAGCCTTAAGTGCGGTCGCTGGCGTCGAAGCGGCCAGTGTGAATCTGGCGACTGAGACGGCAACAGTGACTGGTCAGGTCGCCACTGATGCATTAGAAGCCGCCATCAGCGCGGCCGGTTATCAGCTCGAGAGCAAGCAGCGACAGTTTGCCGTCCAAGGCATGACTTGCGCCTCCTGCGCCGGTCGGGTGGAAAAAAGCCTGCTGAAAGTGCCTGGTGTATTGGCCGCCAGCGTCAATCTGGCCACAGAACAGGTCAGCCTGCGTTTAACCAGCGCCGTCAGCGAAGAAAGTCTGGCGCAAGCTGTCACAAACGCCGGTTATGAATTGGTGCTGGCACCAACTACCACTGAAACTGGGGCTGGGAATAATGCTGAAAACGGCGCTGAAAATGGCGCTGCAACAAAGCCATTGGCGTTTTATCAGACCGACAGCTGGCCGGTGCTCGGCGCGGCGCTGCTGACCATCCCGCTGGTGCTGCCAATGTTTGGCCTGTTATTTGGCATCGACTGGATGCTGCCGGCCTTCTGGCAGTGGGTGCTGGCAACGCCAGTGCAGTTTTATTTTGGTGCGCGCTTTTACCAAGCCGGATGGCACGCCTTAAAAGCAAAAAGCGGCAATATGGATTTATTGGTGTCGATCGGCACCAGCGCGGCTTATGGGTTGTCACTTTATCTGTGGTACAGCTTTGATGGTCATCATGGCGCACCGCACCTGTATTTCGAAAGCAGCGCAGCGGTATTGACGCTGGTATTGCTCGGCAAATTCTTAGAAAAACGCGCGAAAAAACGTACGACAGACGCGTTGCAGGCACTGGAAAACTTAAAGCCAACAACAGCCACCGTCTGGCGCGATGGCAGCTGGCGCAATATTGCTGCCGCGGCGTTGAAAAAATACGACAGAGTCAAAGTTTTGCCCGGCGAGCGCATTCCGGCCGACGGCATTGTGATAGGCGGCAGCAGCCATGTCGATGAAGCGCTGATCAGTGGTGAAAGTATTCCGCTGCACAAAACTGTTGGCGATCACCTGACCGGTGGTGCCATTAATCTGGATGGCTTGCTTGAATTCGAAGCCACGGCTGTGGGGAGCGAATCCACGCTGGCAAAAATCATCCGGTTAGTCGAGCAAGCCCAAGGCGCCAAAGCACCGGTCCAGGCACTGGTCGATAAGATCAGCAATATTTTTGTGCCGGTCGTGCTGCTGATTGCCCTACTCACATTGCTGGTTTGGGGGCTGGTGCTAAACGACTGGACCCAAGGCATCTTACACGCTGTGGCGGTGTTGGTGATTGCCTGTCCTTGTGCACTAGGCCTTGCCACGCCAGCCGCTATTATGGCCGGTACCGGCACCGCCGCCCGGCACGGCATTCTGGTCAAAGACGCTGTTGCACTCGAGCAGGCGACCAAAATCGATTATGTCGTCTTTGATAAAACCGGTACCCTGACCGCAGGTAAACCTGAATTGCTGCAATTGACCGCCTTCGCAGAAGAAAAGCAAACAGTGCTGCGGATAGCCTACGCGCTGTCGCAGCACAGCGAACATCCGCTGGCCAAAGCGGTGGTCCATTATGCCCAAATCCAGCAAGTGCCACTCGACGAAGTCAGCCAGTTCACTGTGGTGGCCGGTAAAGGCGTGCAGGCACAGTTCGGCGAGCGCACTGTTGTGCTGGGGTCTGGTCACTGGATGCGCGAACTGGGATTAACACTGCCGACCGAGCAAATCCAGATCCCGGGCGCGTCCGTGTCCTGGCTGGCCGAAACCAGCGCTGGTCAGGCCAAACTGCTTGGGTTGTTCTGCTTTGCTGACCAAGCCAAACCTGAAGCCAAAGCCGCAGTGCAAAAACTGCAGCAGCGTGGCATTCAAGTCGCGATGCTGACCGGTGATTCTCAACAAAGCGCCAGCTACATCGCTGAGCAGTTGGGGCTGGATCATGTGCAGGCCGAAGTGTTACCACAAGGCAAAGCACAGGCGATTGCGGATATTCAGGCGCAAGGCTTTCAGGTGGCGATGGTCGGTGATGGCATCAATGATGCGCCGGCTTTGGCGCAGGCCGATTTGGGTATTGCGATGGCCACTGGCACCGAAGTCGCCGTCAGCGCTGCGGCGATGACGCTGATGCGCGGCAACCCGGCGCTGGTCGCCTCCGCCTTGCAGCTCGCCAGTGCCACTTACCGCAATATTCAGCAAAATCTGTTTTGGGCTTTTGCCTTTAATATTGTCGGCATCCCACTCGCCGCCATGGGCTTTTTAAACCCGGTGATTGCCGGTGCGGCCATGGCCTGTAGCAGTGTATTCGTCGTCACTAACGCCCTGCGTTTGCAACGCATGTCTTTCTAAAAAGGAAAAAACCATGGCAACTTTACTGACCATCGGCGATGCGGCGAAAGCCAGCGGCTTAAGCGCCAAAATGATTCGCCATTACGAACAGTCTGGGTTGCTGCGAAAATCTGCCCGGACTGACGCGGGTTATCGTTTGTATAACAGTGAACAAATCAATCAGTTACGCTTTATCCGCCAGGCGCGTAATCTTGGGTTTTCGCTAGCAGATATTCATGCCCTGCTTGAGCTGTGGCAAAACCCCGAGCGCGAAAGCCGGGCCGTAAAACAACTGGCCCAACAGCATCTCGCTGAAATCGCCGCCAAAATTGCGGAACTGCAACATATGCAGCAAGTGCTGACCGCGCTGGCAGACAGTTGCAAAGGCGACGGCAGCCCACACTGCAATATTCTGAATCAGCTGGCAAAGCCAACGTGAAGTCTAAGATTTCCCCGGCTCAAACCGGCGCTGATGGGCACTGAAATCCGGCACCGCGCGCTGATAATCAGTCTGAAATAAACTCGAATGCACAATAAAATCGGCGGTGGCTTTGTTACAGGCTACCGGGATATTCCACACCACGGCAAGGCGGATCAGCGCTTTGACATCAGGGTCATGCGGCTGGGAACTGAGTGGGTCCCAGAAAAATACCAGCCAGTCGATTTTTTGTTCTGCGATTAAAGCACCGATTTGCTGGTCACCACCGAGTGGCCCGCTGGCAAAACAATGCACCGGCAGCTGTAATTTGTCGCTGATGAGGCGCCCGGTGGTACCGGTGGCGTACAACGTTTTGTTCTGGAAAAAAGCCGCATGCGTTGCAACCCAATCCAGCAATTCAGCTTTTTTACCGTCGTGGGCAATCAGGGCGATAGATTTCATAAGGTTCCTTTGCGCTACATTTGTGATTGAAGATACACCATCACGAAAAGCTGTAGGTAGGGTAAGCGCCATGGATGGTGCGCATCACGGAAAAGCTCTGGGTACCACGTACCTGCATTTTCCATTCGCAGAGCGAATGGTGCTTATCAGGCGAAACGCCAAACTGTTGGCGTTTCGAAATCCCTGCTTCGCTGTACCGTACTTCCTGTACATAAAAAAAGCCCGGCAAAGCCGGGCAAACAACCAAGGTCCACGTAAAAAACTCAGTGTGGGGTTAGTGGCGCAGATTAAGCGCTTACTACAATCCGCTTCATCGCGGTCATGTAACCCCGTAATTTCTTGCCAACGATTTCCACCGGATGATTGCGGATGGCATCGTTTACTTCAATCAACCGCACGTTATCGACACCGTTGCTGGCTGAGGCTAAACCTTTGCCCAACAGTTCAGGGCTGATGTTGTTCACCAGGTCGCGCAGCATCGGTACTGCGGCGTTGGCAAACAGATAGTTACCGTATTCTGCCGTGTCGCTGATCACCACGTTCATCTCATACAGACGTTTACGGGCAATAGTGTTCGCAATCAGTGGCGTCTCATGCAACGACTCGTAATAGGCTGATTCTTCCACGATACCGGCTTCCACCATGGTATCAAACGCCAGTTCAACACCCGCTTTCACCATGGCGACTAACAAAATCGCGCGGTCGAAATAATCTTGTTCAGCAATTTGCTCGCTCGATACCGGTGCATTTTCAAAACCGCTTTGACGGGTTTCTTCGCGCCAGCCCAGCAATTGTTTGTCGTCGTTGGCCCAGTCCGCCATCATAGTCTCAGAGAACTTGCCGGAGATGATGTCGTCCATGTGCTTGGCAAACAGCGGCTGCAGAATGCCTTTTAATTGTTCAGCCAAATCATAGGCTTTGATTTTCGCCGGGTTCGACAGGCGGTCCATCATGTTGGTGATGCCACCGTGCTTCAGCGCTTCAGTAATCGTTTCCCAGCCAAACTGGATCAGCTTGGCAGCAAAACCGGCTTCATAACCATCAGCAACCAGCTTGTCATAGGCCAGGATCGCACCGGTCTGTAACATGCCGCACAGAATGGTCTGCTCACCCATCAAATCTGATTTCACTTCAGCGACGAAGCTGGATTCCAGCACGCCGGCACGGTCGCCGCCGGTGGCTGAAGCATAAGCTTTGGCGATGGCCAGGCCGTTGCCGTTCGGGTCGTTTTCCGGATGCACCGCAATCAGCGTCGGTACACCAAAACCACGTTTGTATTCTTCACGCACTTCAGTACCCGGGCACTTCGGCGCCACCATGATGACGGTGATGTCTTTGCGGATTTGCGTGCCTTCTTCGACGATATTAAAACCGTGCGAATAAGCCAGCGTCGCGCCTTGTTTCATCAGCGGCATCACCGCTTTCACGACTGAAGTATGTTGTTTGTCCGGCGTCAGGTTCAGTACCAGATCGGCCGTTGGAATTAATTCTTCGTAAGTCCCTACCGTGAAACCATTTTCGCTGGCCTGCAGGAAAGATTTACGTTTTTGCGCAATGGCGTCAGCACGCAGTGCATAAGAAATGTTCACACCAGAATCGCGCATGTTCAGGCCCTGGTTTAAACCCTGAGCACCACAGCCAACGATGACTACTTTCCAACCTTTGATAAAGTTACAACCGTCAGCAAACTCTTCTTTTTGCATAAAACGGCATTTGCCCAGCTGCTTTAACTGCTGGCGTAAGTTCAGTGTGTTGAAATAATTAGCCATCTGTCGATCCTGATAATTCTGATTTGCCGGTCCGGTGGTGCAACAAGCACTGTGGGAGCTTTGGCAGAACAACGCTCTGTGCGCTGTTTTGATAAAGCCAGCATAGGCCACTGGTTTCATTGCGTGAAGTGATATATTCTCAAAACAGTATTTCACTTTTTGCAATTAAGAATCTGCAATCGACAGATTGTAGCGAAGGAATCTGATGGATATCCGCAGCGCGCAGCTTTTTCTGCATCTGGCCAGCAGCCTGAATTTCAGTAAAACCAGTGAACAGTTATATGTTTCACCGTCGACGCTGACGCGCATTATTCAGCGGCTGGAAGATGATTTAGGCGTGCAGCTGTTCAGCCGCGACAAAAGGTCGGTGCGGCTGACACCGGCCGGTGTGCGCTTTCAGCAGTTTGTGAAGCAATATCTGGCTGACTGGCATCAGCTGCAGGTTGATTTGTCATTAACCTCAGACGCCTTACAAGGCGAGATCCGGCTGTTTTGTACTGTCACAGCCAGCTACAGCCATTTACCGGCCATTCTGGATAAATTCCGCCTGCTGTGCCCCAAAGCTGAAATCAGCCTGACCACCGGCGACGCCGCGCTGGCGCTGGAGAAAGTGAAAAACGACGAAGCCGATATTGCGCTGGCTGTTTATCCACCGAATTTACCGCTGAATATCGCTTTTGCCAGTATCGCCAAATTACCGCTGCAGCTGATAGCGCCGGTGATCCCCTGTAAGGTCAATGATTTACTCAGTGAAGCTGCACCAGACTGGGATAAAATCCCGCTGATTGTGCCAGAACATGGCCCGGCGCGCAGCCGCCTCGATGCCTGGTTAAAACATCAGGGCATCACACCGAATATTGTCGCCAAAGTAGAAGGCCATGAAGCCATGGTCAGTATGGTGGCGCTTGGCACTGGCGTAGCCATTGCGCCCGATCCCGTGGTGCAGCACAGCCCGGTGCGCGACCGGGTGCGCGTGCTGGCGCTGGATTATCAGTTCAGCCCTTTTGATTTGGGCATCTGCATGCAATCCAAACGCCTGCACGAACCGCTGATGCGTGCTTTCTGGCAAGTAGCCTCAGGTGGCCCTGCCCTGCAGCAATAAAGCGATTGGTTTTTGCAACAGCCGCAGCGCAGGCAACACTGTGGCCAGCAGCACCAGACCCAGCAGCAGTGCCAGCGCCGGTAACACAGCACTGTGCTGAAATACCGGTGCGCCTAATTTGCCGCTCAGCCAGGGCGAAAGCCCTGCCGCCAACAGCGCACAGACCGGCAGGCTGAACAGTAATAACCCGAGCTGATGGCCACATAAGCGGCTGATTAAACCCGGTACTGTGGCACCGACCGCAAGTTTGGTCGCCAGCACACTTTGCTCTAACAGCAACTGGGTTTTCAGCTGATAATACAAACTTAACGCGGCCAGCAGGCTAATCACCCCAGCCAACAGCAACGAGATGCGGGCAAAAATCCAATAAGGTTCATTCATTTGTTCCAACTGGGTGGCCAAAGTGCCTTGGTAGCTGATGTCTAAATCCTGGCCTTGCCGGTCGGCCCAGTCTTCCAGTGCTGTGGTCACTTCATCGACTAACGCCGGATTTGTGGTTAGGGTTAGAACATCATGCGGGCCCCAGCCGTTGACTTTCAGCTGGGTATACATCATCAGCATTGGCGCTGCAGCAACGCCGCGATGCGGCAGGTTTTGAATCACGCCACGGATTTGTGTCTGCAAGGGAAATGGGGCTATGTAGCTCAAAGTCTTGCCAGGCAAATCCGCATAGGTTTGGCCCGGCTCCAGCAAACGGTCGGCCAGCGCCCGGTTGATCACAATGCCGTCACTGTCTGTTTCGGCACTGCCTGCAATAACATCGGCACCGATAAATTGCAGATAATTGCTGCTCATTTCAGTACTGTGGACAAACAACTCCAACGAGTGACCATCTACAGTGGTAGTGAGTTTACGTTCCACCGGCTCCGTGAATTCGCTGGCAAACGCCACTTGTGCTGCTGAATACTGACCAAATTCACCATGTTGCAGCTTCGCATCAGGTTGAATGCCTGGGTTTAATCGCAACTGCAGCTCCTCGAATGGCAACCAGCGGCTGATGGTTTTTTCCTGTTGCAGTAATTGGAACTGTAACGACAAAGCCAATACCAGCGCCAGACCAGCAAAACTCAGTTGCAGCACTTGTTGCGCCCACGCCAGCCTTTGCTGTAACAAGTTACGCTGGCCCTGACGATTGCGGAACATCCGGGCGCGGCGCAACAACCACAGCAGGGGCAACTGGCTGCACAGCAGCAAAAACAAAGTCAGCCCCAACACGGCAACGGCGGCATAACCCCAGGCAAAGGGCACACCGGCGCTGCCAAAATATTGCTGATAGACCCGCAAACCGGATAATAACGTCGTCCCCTGCCAATACAGCATCCCACCTATGGCCAAAGCTGCGCACCAAAGTGGCAACTGCTCCAGCGCCAGCTGCCGGCTTAACTGCAGGCTGCGGGCACCCAACACCTGGCGCATCCCCATTTCATGCTGGCGTTGCACCAACTGACCGATCAGGCAAAATACCAGGTTAATAGCAACCACGGCGCCGCATAACAGCGTCAGGCAACACAGCAACCAGAATTGCTGCAATAAGTCAGCGCGTTGCTCAGGAAACAGCTCAATACCCGGAATAATATCGGCCTGATGTTTATCTTCCAGCATTTTAAAAGCTTGCAGACCGAGCCATTCAACCGGTGTCGCATCATAGTTCTTGGCTAGCGCAGTGAGATCCGCCTCCGCTTTATGCTGAATAAAACCAATACTATCAGGAAGGTTTTCAGTCATCGCTAATGCTTCGGGGCCAGGGCCTTTGCTGGTGTCATGGCCTTCGTCAATATCCAATAAAGGCATAAACCGGTCTTCCCACGGCAGCCACAGACCCGGACGTTTCTCACTAAAGCGGTCCAGCGCCGGCGGTAATACCGCTGCAATCACATAACGTTTGTCATTTTCACGGACCAATACATCTAAACCTTGAACTTCCGGCTTACCCAATAACTGCCAGAGCCAATGACTCAGGTACACCGGCTGCGCCTGCCCTGCTTCCGGCCGGGTAAAAGGTGCTTGCAGCCCCAACACTGCTGGCAAATTTTCGCTGTAATACACCAGCTTAGTGCGGTCGATATTCTGTTCGGCAATCCGCAGCTCACTGGACCTAAACTGCGCGATGGCCAGCGCCTTCACTTCAGGCTGCTGCTTTAACCGGTACAGCTCAGCATGACTGACGGGTTGATAACGGCCTTGTGGGTCGGTGCGGTGCACAGTCGCCACTAAATCTGCCGGCTGCGCCCAGCCCGGCAACGGTGTGCGCAGCTGTGGCCCTAATTGCAGTAGTAACAGCAATAAAGCACTGAAACAACCTAGGCCAAGCGCTAGCAAACTCCATTGCAGGCGCTGTCCGCGCCATAAGCGCCAGCTAAACTTAAGTGTGAACAGCATCTGCATCAGCCTGCCCTCTGTTCGGCCAGTGACGAGTTTACTGGCGCAACACAAGTTGGCTGTCTTGCTGTGACTGGCGCTGTTGCGACAAACTGACCATCAGCCAGATACAAACGGCGCTGTGCCCTGGCGGCCAGCTGCGGGTCATGTGTCACCATCAGCACGGTTGCGCCATCCTGGTGTAATTTGCTCAGCAGGTTCATCACAATCTCGGCGCTTTGCGAATCCAGGTTACCGGTCGGTTCATCTGCCAATAACAAACTCGGGTTAGTAATAAGCGCCCGCGCTATCGCTACCCGTTGTTGCTGACCACCGGATAACTGCTCGGGATATGCATCCAGCTTGTCTGAAAGCTCCACCTGTGCCAGCACTTGCGCTGCGCGGCTGCGGTAGTCGGCTGCTTTGACGCCGGCTAAATAACGCAGTGGTAAACTGACATTCTCCGCCACAGTCATGCTGCTAATCAGGTTAAAGTTCTGAAAAATCCAGCCAATATGGCGGTTACGCAGCACACTATGCTGATAAGCCGACAAGCCCGGCACCGACTGGCCAAGCAGCAAATACTGGCCGGCAGAAAAGCTGTCGAGTAAACCGATAATCGATAACAAGGTCGATTTACCACTACCGGAGCGGCCTTCAATCGCGACAAACTCACCGCGCGTCACGCTAAAATCTAAAGCCTGTAATACCGGCAGTTGCAGCTTGCCCTGAGTAAACACCTTTGAGGCCTGCCGGATGTCGATGAGGGTTTCAGCCAGATTGGATTGCGGGTTATGTGCTTCAGCCATTGAGGTCCTCCGGTGCAATTACTTCGTTGTTTAACAGTGCCGCCGGCACCTGCAATAAAATCTGTTCACCGGCTTTCACGCCATCTAACAGCTGCATTTGTTTTGGCGTCAGGCTGCCGATCAGCACTTCGCGGCGCTGATATTGTTCAGTAGCAGCATCCCAGACAAACAGCGCCTGGCGTTGTTGTGGTTTTTGAATGTAGGAAGCGCGGTCACTGAGTAGCGTCTGCTCCTGGGTCCCGACATTGATATCGGCTTTGACTTCAATATTGGCGCGGGCGGTATCCGGCAATTCACTTAATAACGCCACATCGACGCGTAAAAAGTTGTCTACCACATTTGGCGACACCCAGCTGACTTCACCGAGCATGGGTTTGCCTTTGATATTCAGCGTCACTGCCTGGCCGGGCTTCACTAAAGCGGCATCGACCGCACCGATTTTCAGATCCGCTAACAATTGCCCTGGCTCAGCCACTTGCCCGAGCGCCTGCCCTGCCACCACCTGGCTACCCGGTTTTAAACTTTCATCCAGCGCAATCAGCTGGCCGCTGATCTCACTGCTGACGGCCAACGCCAGCACATCTTGCTTGGCAATATCACGTTGTTTTTCTGCCCGTTGCCGGTTGAGTTCTGCCGCTGCCAGCCGGTTTTGGCTGGATTTAGCAAAGCCTTTGAGTTTCTCTTCGGCCAGCAGCACTTTTTGTTTGGCTTGCATCAGCAGCGCCTCGCTTTGGGCAAAATCGAGCGCTGAAATAATCTGCTGGCGAAACAGCTCTTGTTTGGCTGCCAGCTGGCTTTGCAACAACTGCTGTTCAGCCTTGGCCAGCTGTAAATCATGCCTCAGTTGCAACTGTTCTTGTTCTAACTGCTGCTGCAACAATAAAAATTCGGCTTGTTGTGCTTGTAATGCCAGTTCCTGCTCTTCCAGCTGACGCTGTAATTTTGGATTCACCAGCTGCAAAATCGGCTGGCCGGCCTCGAGCATAGCACCGGGTCGTTGCGCCAGCTGCAGCACCCGGCCTTCAGTCATTGCGATCAGACTTTGGACTTTTTGTGGCACTAAAACGCCAAATGCGCTGATTTGATGGTCTAAATTGCCTCGTGTCACCGGGCTACTCTGTGAAATCTGGGCACTGGAACCCCGCACCGCGCCTGAGCTCAACAAACCCAAGACGGTGACCAGGACGACGCATGCAACTAGCAGCAATAAATTACGACTTTGCCAATATGGCTGACGTTCTGCGGGGATTTGCATTGATGTCACATCCTCTGTGAAAAACTGCACAAACTGAGCATGATCAGTATGTTATTTAAAGACGAATGTAACTTTAATGTATATTTGTAGCAATATAGCGGTAAATATTTAACGCAAGTTAAAGAAAAATGCCGCCGAAAACCTAATGAAAAATTGATAATTTGAAGGAGTACCGCGAAAAATTGTTCAGCCAAGCAAAGAGTTGCCCAAAGCTTTACCCAACCTTTACCTGCCTTTTCGCCGTGTTGACGCAGCAATGACTAGACTGAGTGGTATCTGATACCAAACCGCAAAAGGTGCCCATATGAACAAGGTTGCTGACTCATCTCTAAAAATTGGATTAACGGCTTTGATAGCGCTGCTGATGCTGTCCGGTTGTGTGGTGCATCCGGCACATCATCGGCATGTGGTGGTAGCAAAACCGGTGACAAAAACTGTGGTGGTCAAACAGGCAGTCGTGGTGAAAAAACCTGTGGTGGTGCGAAAAGTCGTGGTGCATTAATAGATTGGGCTGAAAACGAAAAAGCCGCATCATGCGGCTTTTTGCTTTGGAACTTTGTAGATTGGCTTGGGCAGATAACCTGGACAGATAAATTGGACAGATTATTTCACGACGCGTAAATGACTGCCTTTTTTCGGTTTGTCATCGTCCGGGCCTGGCTCGGTCGGGTCTGCGGCCGGCACATCCAGCTCAAGCTCTGTGTCGTCCAGCTCATCTTCCTGCCACTCTTCTTCCGGCGTAAACATAGTGCCGGCGCCATTTTCGCGGGCATAAATCGCCAGCACAGAACGCTGCGGAATATACAGCGCAAACGGGTTACCGCTGAAACGGGCATTAAAGGTCACCGCATCATTACCCAGCAACAAGTTACCGACAGCGCCCGGGCTGATATTCAGCACTATCTGACCGTCTTTAACATGTTGCAGCGGCACTTTCACGCCAGGCATAGTTGCGTCCACGACCAGATAGGGTGTGCAATTGTTGTCCACAATCCATTCATAAAAGGCGCGTAACAGATAAGGCCGATTGGGGGTCATTTGCATCTTTTGGTCTCCAGCTCTCAATACATACCGGGATGGATCCGGCGCTCGGCGTCAGTCAACGACTGTTGAAACGCATCGCGTTCGAACATCCGCAGCATATAGTTTTTAATAGGTTTGCTGCCAGGGCCGCTCAGTTCAATACCAAGCAGCGGCAAACGCCATAACAGCACCGACAAATACACATCCTGCAGACTGTATTCATCACTCATGAAAAATGCGGTATCTGCAAAAATTGGCGCGGTCGATAATAAACTTTCGCGTAAATCATGCCGGGCGTCGGCGGCATCTTCGCCATCAGCCAAAATCTTCGTCGCCAGACCATACCAATCATGTTTGATGCGATACATCATCAGACGAGTCTGGGCACGGGCCACCGGATAAACCGGCAACAACGGCGGGTGTGGGAAACGCTCGTCCAGATATTCCATGATGATGTCGGCCTGGTACAGCGCCAGATCACGGTCAATCAAAGTCGGCAGGCTGCCATAAGGATTCACTTCGTAGACATCTTCCGGCAGATTGCCCGGATGTGCGATCAGAATATCAGCGGTAATGCCCTTTTCTGCCAGCACGATACGGACATGATGACTGTCCATCTCAGCGGCGGCACTAAATAAAGTCATGGTATTTCGTCTGCTGGCGTTGCTCGCCATAGCTTCCTCCGGAAAAGGCAAAGGGGCCTTGCGGCCCCTTAAACAAACAGCGGCTGACGCTTAATGGACGTCTTTCCAGTATTCTTTCTTCAACAGGAATGCCAGGATGAAGAAAATAAACAGGAAGATCATGACCTTAATGCCAATGCTATGAGATTCTAACTTCGAAGGTTCACCGGTGTATTCCAGATAGTTCACCAGATCAGCCACAGCACGGTCATATTCATCCGGGCTTAACTCACCTGAACCATCAGCAACGATACCTACATAAACTTCTTTAGATTCACCATCGACCATCTGCGTTTCGTGTTTTTTGTACGGGATACCTTGCAGTTCCTGTAACACATGCGGCATACCGACCAGCGGGAACACTTCATTGTTCACGCCAAATGGACGGGTTGGGTCGACATAAAACGAACGCAGATAGGTGTAAATCCAGTCCGGACCACGCACCCGTGCAACGTTAGTTAAATCTGGTGGCGGTGCACCAAACCATCTGGCCAGATCAGCTTTTGGTGCGGCATTTTTAATAAAATCACCGACTTTGTTCGCGGTGAAGGCCAGCTCTTTCATGCCGACTTCATCCGGGATACCCAGGTCACGGAAAGTCCGTGAATAGCGCTGATATTCCATCTGGTGACAACCCAGACAGTAGTTCTGGAACATCTTGGCACCACGCTGCAGTGACTCTTTGTCATGCAGGTTAATTGGCGCTTTATCCAGGTGGACTGCATGTCCACCTGCCGCCAGCACTGAAGCAGACGTTACCAGTGCCAGTACTGAGAATAACTTTTTCAGCATTATGACAACCTCACAGGCAATGGCTTGGTTTTTTCGTTTTTGCTATACCACCACAGCAAACCGAAGAAGCCGAAATAAGCAACGGATGCAATTTGCGCAAACAGCGTATAGGTTGGTGTTGCAGGTAATACACCCAACACACCCAACACCGAGAAGCTAATCACAAAGTTGACCAGATTCAGTTTGTGTAAAGTAGAACGGTAACGCACTGAACGCACTTTGCAACGATCTAACCAAGGCAACAATGCCAGCAGGATAATAGCGGCGAACATGAAAATCGCGCCCCACAGTTGATCCGGTACCGCGCGCAGAATGGCGTAGAACGGTGTGAAATACCACACTGGTGCAATATGATCAGGGGTCTTCATTGGGTTAGCCGGTTCAAAGTTCGGCGCTTCCAGCAGGTAACCACCACCTTCAGGTGCGAAGAAAATCACCGCACAGAAGATAATCAGGAAACCAACCACACCAACGATATCTTTCACCGTGTAATACGGATGGAATGGGATCGCATCAACGATAATTTTCTTACCGCCTTTGGTGAAGTATTCATGGAAAGTGAATTTGTCAGACACGTTGTTTTCGAACTTCTGACCTTCGTTTGGCACTTTGACGTCGATACCATCCGGGTTGTTCGAACCTACTTCATGCAGTGCGATGATGTGCAGGAACACCAGAATCACCAGTACCAGCGGCAGTGCAATGACGTGCAAGGCGAAGAAACGGTTCAGCGTAGCGCCGGAGATAACGTAGTCACCACGGATCCACAGTGTTAAATCATCACCAATGCCCGGAATAACACCGAAAATCGAGATAATAACCTGAGCACCCCAGAATGACATCTGGCCCCAAGGCAGCAGGTAACCCATGAAAGCTTCGGCCATCAGCACGACAAAAATCAGCATACCGAAGATCCACAGCAATTCACGTGGCTTCTGATATGAGCCATACATCATGCCGCGGAACATATGCAGATAGACCACGACGAAGAAAGCAGAAGCACCGGTAGAGTGCATGTAACGCAGCAACCAGCCGTAGTCAACATCACGCATGATGTATTCAACTGAGGCGAAAGCACGTTCAGCAGAAGGTTCGAAGTTCATCGTCAGCCAGATACCAGTGACGATTTGGTTTACCAGTACCAGCATCGCCAGCGAGCCGAAGAAGTACCAGAAGTTGAAGTTTTTTGGCGCAGGATACTGCATGACATGGAGATTCATTTTCTCCATAAATGGCATGCGGTATTCAATCCAGTTCATGAAATTTTTAAACATCAGGCAGTCCCCTCGTCAACACCGATCACCAGCGTCGTGTCATCAGTGAACATATATGGTGGGATCATCAGGTTTTTTGGTGCCGGAACACCCTGGAATACCCGACCGGCCATGTCGTACGTAGAACCATGGCAAGGACAGAAGAAACCAGATGCGATGCCTTCAACGTGGGCGTCAAAGTCAGCCATTTTGTAAGTCGGAGAACAACCGAGGTGAGTACAAATCCCGACAGCAACAAAAACTTCTGGCTTTTTAGAACGATGCTGGTTCTTTGCATAAGCCGGCTGCTGTTCTTCATCAGAATTCGGATCCCGCAGTTTGTCTTCTACGGCCGCCAGACTTTTTAACATATCCGGTGTGCGATTGACGACCCATACCGGTTTACCACGCCATTCCACCCGAATTAACTGGCCTGGCTCGAGTTTACCGATATTCGCAGTAACAGGCGCACCCGCTTGTTTTGCTTTCTCACTCGGATTCCAGGACGCAATAAAGGGAACGGCTGCTCCAACAGCACCAACACCACCCACAACTGAGGTAGCGATGGTCAGGAAGCGACGGCGACCATGATCAACTGGCGCATTGCTCATCCACTCATCTCCACGTTTACGCTTAAAACCTGAACGGTTTAAGCGGCTGAATTACAGCGATTATTATAAGTTGAAAAATACGGCGGATCATAATGAAAAGCCCTGCGTGTTACAAGGATTTACCATGATTCTCTGCGACCAGCTGCAGCTTTTTTTTCGCAATTTTTTGATCCCGGACAACGCATTCAACAGACTGAATTTACTTTACAAATTAGTAACGGGAATGAAGTGACAATTTCAGCCACATCAGCCTGAGGTCGGAGTTCGGTTTCCAGCTGGTTGCAGACAAGTATTGTCGGGCTTTTATGAATTGCCACCGCTGCCGGTACAGTAACGGATAAAAAAAACCCGGCAAATGCCGGGTTTTTCGGTAAAACGAATTAACGTTTAGAGTACTGTGGACGCTTACGCGCTTTGTGCAGACCGACTTTCTTACGTTCAACCTGACGAGCGTCGCGGGTAACGAAACCAGCTTTACGCAGTGCAGGACGCAGAGATTCGTCGAATTCCATCAGTGCACGAGTGATACCGTGACGGATTGCGCCAGCCTGACCAGAAATACCACCACCTTTTACAGTGATGTACATGTCAAACTTGCCAACCATTTCAACTAACTCTAATGGCTGCATTACAACCATACGAGCAGTTTCACGACCGAAGTATTCAGTGATTGAGCGTTGGTTGATAACGATGTTACCAGCACCAGCTTTCAGGAATACACGTGCAGTAGAGGTCTTGCGACGACCAGTACCGTAATATTGATTCTGTGCCATGTCTATGCTCCCGTTAGATGTCTAAAACTTGTGGTTGCTGGGCAGCGTGCTGATGCTCGGCGCCTGCATACACTTTTAACTTACGGAACATAGCGCGACCCAGTGGACCTTTTGGCAGCATGCCTTTGATCGCAGCTTCCAGTACCATCTCAGGTTTTTTATCCAACAGCTTTTCAAAGTTAATTTCTTTGATGCCACCTGGGAAACCAGAGTGAGAGTAGTACATTTTGTTTTTCGCTTTGTTGCCAGTGACAGTCACTTTGTCAGCGTTAACTACGATGATGTAGTCGCCGGTGTCAACGTGAGGTGTGTATTCTGGCTTGTGCTTGCCGCGCAGACGGCTAGCGATTTCAGTTGAAAGACGACCCAGGGTTTTACCTGCGGCATCAACAACGAACCAGTCGCGTTGTACGCTTTCTGGTTTAGCAGTAAAAGTTTTCATCAAAAACTACCCAAAAATAAATTTGTTACACCTTACACAACCCCTTCAGGCTGTGTCGTTTATCGTACCCCTTCGAGTACTGCAAACTGCCAGGCTACGGCAGTATCAGGCTGTAACGTGGGCCGGCGGCGGATTATAAAGGAAGGCTGCACAAAAAACAGCATTTTTGTGCAGAATTTTTCGATCAAATCAGCGCTTTATGGCAGATGCGCCAGGGCCAGATAATCCTGCGACTGCATTTCCTGTAACCGGCTCAGACAACGCCTGAACTCAAACGACAAAATGCCTTGTGTATAAAGCTGCTCCATCGGTACTTCGGCCGAGATAATCAGCTTCACTTTACGCTCATAAAATTCATCAACCAAAGCGATAAATCTTCGCGCCACATCATCGTTGCCCTGCCCCATCTGTCGCGCGCCACTGAGTAGCAACGTATGATAGATTTTGGACAGTTCCATATAGTCATACTGACTGCGCATCGTCTCGCATAATTCACTGAAATCAAACCAGATAATGCCGTCTGCTTCCGCGCGGTACTGCAGCTTACGGCTGGCAATTTCTATCTGGCCCTCCCGCTGACGTGGTTCGACCGACAAGGCCAGAAAATATTGCTGCAGGTTCTGCTCAGCTTTGTCATCCAGCGGGGCGTGATAGATTTCGGCTTGTTGCAAGGTCCGCAGACGGTAATCAATGCCACTGTCGACATTGACCACCTCGGTATGTTCTTTAATCAGCGTGATCGCAGGCAAAAACCGGGCCCGTTGCAGACCGTTCCGGTACAAACCATCCGGTTCGATATTCGAAGTTGCGACCAGTGTGATGCCCCTGGCAAACAACGCCTGCATCAGCGTGCCGAGAATCATCGCATCAGTGATGTCCGAGACAAAGAACTCATCAAAACAGATGATGTCGTAATCCCGTTTAAAATGGTCGGCGACTTTTTCCAGCGGATCTGCTGCGCCAGCCAGTGCTTTTAATTCATCATGCACTTTGTGCATAAAACGGTGGAAATGCACCCGCAGCTTGCGCTCGGTCGGCAGGCATTCGTAGAAAGTATCCACCAGATAGGTTTTACCGCGGCCCACACCGCCCCAGAAATACAGGCCGCGCAGCGGCGTTGATTCGGTTTTTTTACTAAATAACTTACTGAATATTGAGGCTTTCTGCGTCGGACGACGGACAAAGTCATCATACAAACGCTGCAGTTGCTCCACGGCATGTTGCTGGGCAGCATCAAACTGAAAGTCCGGGCGTTGTAAATCGAGTTGATATTTTTGCTGTGGCGTCATCATACAATGCAGTGCAGGCGCAGGTTAGGGCCGGAAAAAGTTAGCGCTTATAGTAACATGCCTTACCACTACCGATAAGAAGATCGGTTACACTTGGCAGTAAATCGTAGTTCCAGGAGTTGTTATGTTGATGTCTTCTATCCTTTGGCTGATTGCCGGTTTAGTGATCGGTGCTGTCGCTGCGCGTTTATTCAGTATCCGGCAATTTAATCAGAACAAACTACAGGTAGAACTCGAAGAGAGTAAAACCCAGTTACAAAATTACCGTACTGAAGTGTCTGACCATCTGGAAACCACACAACGCCTGATGAGCCAGCTACAAGACAATTACGAACAGATAGTCCGGCACATGGCCAGTACCAAGATGACACTGGTTGACAAAGCGCCGGTACAACGCGCGACCAATCTGAATTATCTGTCGACCGATACCGCAGAACATATTCGTAAATCTTTAGGCCAAATTGACGAACGCCGGCGCAAACAAGTGTCACATTCTCAGCAACCACTTGATTATGCGGGCCATTCCAGTGGTCTGATGAAAACCTTTCCAACAGAAAAAAATTCGGGTGCCTGAAACTTTTTAAAAACGCACGGGTCTTCAGAGGCAGTTACCCGATGGAGACAAGTGCGTTATGAAAATGAAGTTATCCGTTGTCACCGCAAGCATTCTTGCTGCTTTTTTGTTAGCTCAACCGACCCCAGCAGCGGCCAAACTGCCTTTTTTCGGCGCTGAAGCCGGCACAGAGATGCCGAGCCTGGCGCCGATGCTGGACAAAGTCACTCCGGCAGTTGTGAATATCAATGTCGCCGGCAACCGGGAAGTGCGACAGCGTGTACCGGACGCTTTCCAGCAATTTTTTGGTCAGGGCGAAATGCGCCGCTCGCAGCCGTTCCGTGGCTTAGGTTCAGGCGTCATTATTGATGCGGCCAAAGGTTATGTCGTCACCAACTCCCACGTGATTAATCAGGCCGACGAAATTCAGGTCACTTTAAAAGATGGCCGGACTTTTGAGGCGAAAAAAATCGGTGAAGACCCAGACAGCGATATCGCGCTGTTACAAATCAAAGCCGACAATCTGACTGCCATTACCGTATCGGACTCTGACACGCTGCGGGTCGGCGATTTCACTGTGGCGATCGGTAACCCATTTGGCTTAGGCCAGACTGTTACCTCTGGTATTGTCAGCGCGCTGGGGCGCGGCGGCCTCGACATTGAAAAATATGAAGATTTCATTCAAACCGATGCAGCTATCAACAGCGGCAACTCCGGTGGCGCGCTGGTGAACTTAAAAGGTGAGCTGATTGGTATCAATACGGCGATCCTGGGGCCAAATGGTGGCAATATCGGCATCGGCTTTGCCATCCCATCGACGATGATGAAAAATCTGGTGAGTCAAATCATCGAATTTGGTGAAGTCAAACGCGGTGTGTTGGGTATCGAAGGTAGCGATCTCAATGCAGATCTGGCGAAGAATATGAACGTGAAAACCAACAAAGGGGTCTTTGTTGGCAAGGTCGTGCCAGATTCCGGCGCCCAAAAAGCAGGTGTCAAAGCCGGTGATACTATCGTCAGCGTCAACGGCAAACCTATCCAGAGTATGTCTGAGCTGCGCGCCAAAGTAGGCACACTTGGCGTTGGCAAATCGATAAAAATAGGCATTCTGCGCGAAGACAAACAAGTGACGCTGGACGTCAAACTGACAGCCGCAGACCAGGCCAATGTCACCGCTGAGAATTTACACGAAATGTTGGCCGGTGCGAACTTCGCCAACGGCAAAACCGCCGATGGCGAACCAGGTGTTCTGATCAGTGAAGTCGCTGACGGTTCACCAGCTGCCCGCCTTGGCCTCAGTAAAAACGACGTCATTATCGGTGTCGGCCGGACCCGCATTGAAAATATTGCCCAGCTCAGATCTGTGCTGGAACAGGCGCGTGGTGTCATTGCGCTGCAAATTCAACGCGATAACACAGTGTTCTATACACTGATCCGCTAAACCATCTTAAAAAAACCGGCCGGGGCAACCCGGCCTTTTTGATCTGTCAAAATACCATTTTTCACAGCGACAGACCGATATCCCTGTCGCCAATTTCATGATCAGTAACGTTTTTTCTGCTGCAGATTTTGCTGCTTCAATGCTATGCTGAAGCATTCCTCAGTTCAGATAAAACCGCTGTGACTAATTTCCTGCTGATGATTGCAAAAGGTGTGGCTTACGGGCTGGCACTGGCATTGCTGTATTTGTTACTCGCCCCGGCCGGGCAGTTGCAGCTGTCACATTTATTGCAGCCGACCGAAGCGGAACCAGCTGCAGTGTCCTATGCCCGGGCTGTAAGGGCGGCGGCGCCGGCCGTGGTGAATGTCTATACCCGCAGCACCCAGCTTGATGAGCGTTCATACGAGCGTCGGGTGATCCAGAATCAATCTTTAGGTTCAGGTGTGATCATGCGTAGTGATGGTTACATCGTCACCAACTACCATGTGGTGCATGGCGCGGACCAAATTGTAGTCGCGTTGCAGGATGGCCGTCAGCTGGATGCGCTGTTGATTGGCCAGGATCAGATGACTGACCTTGCCGTACTGAAAGTCGAAGCAGAAGACTTGCCGGTGATCCCACAAAATCCGGAAATCGCACCGCAAGTAGGTGATTTGGTGCTGGCGATTGGCAACCCATTGAATCTGGGGCAATCGATCACCCAAGGCATCATCAGCGCCACCGGCCGCGCTGGCCTGAGTACTAATTCTTATACTGACTTTATGCAAATGGATGCCGCGATCAACGAAGGCAACTCCGGCGGTGCACTGGTCAACAGTAACGGCGTCTTAGTTGGCATTAATACCGCAGCTTTTCAGCGCCAGCGGAATTTAGAAGTTCAGGGTATTTTCTTTGCCGTGCCCTATCGCCTGGCCGCGACTGTGATGCAAAAATTGATTAAACATGGCCGGGTGGTGCGCGGTGCTTTAGGCATGAACGGCATCCCGGTCGTTAATGCCGCCGGCGAGCGCCAGGTGTCTACCGGCCAGCCGTTTTACGGTGTGTTGATTGATCAGGTAGAACCCTTTGGCCCGGCAGACAGTGCCGGTGTCCTGCAAGGCGACGTCTTGCTGCAAGTGGATAACAAAGTGCTGACCAGCGTCAGTCAGGCTCTTGATATTGTTGCTGAAACCGAACCCGGTTCTGAGATAGATCTGCTGATTGAACGTCAGGGCCAAAAGCTAACGCTGAAATGTAAGATCGGCCTGCGTCCTGAATCTGATTGATGACCATACCGCAAAACAAAAGGCCCGCACTGCGGGCCTTTTTCATTCTATATACCTAGGACACTATCAGGCCGGTGCATTGATCCGCGAGATCTGGGCGCCCAGATTCTGCAGTTTAAATTCGATTTGCTCATAACCACGGTCAATGTGATAAATCCGGTCCACGACCGTATCCCCTTCAGCCACCAGACCTGCAATCACCAGACTGGCAGAGGCGCGTAAGTCGGTCGCCATCACCTGAGCAGCATTCAGTTGTGGCGTGTGCTGACACACCGCCGTGTTGCCTTCAAGCTGGATCAAAGCACCCATCCGTTGCAATTCCGGCACATGCATAAAACGGTTTTCAAAAATCGTCTCAGTGACCACGCCAACGCCTTCAGCGACGACGTTTAACACAGTGAACTGTGCCTGCATGTCGGTTGGGAACCCAGGGTGCGGTACGGTTTTGACATTGACGGATTTCAGCGTGCGACCGGTCATATTCAGCCGGATCCAATCCGGACCTGTCGTGACGTCAGCGCCGGCTTCCCGCAGTTTTTCCAGCACCACTTCCAGCTCAGCCGGATCTGTGTTGACACAGGTCACGTCGCCACCGGTCACCGCAGCAGCAACCAGAAATGTTCCGGTTTCAATCCGATCCGGTAATACTTTATGGCTGGCGCCTTTTAAACTTGGCACACCTTCAATGCGGATGGTCGGACTGCCGGCACCACTGATTTTCGCGCCCAGCGCAATCAGGTAGTTAGCCAGGTCAACCACTTCCGGCTCGCGCGCGGCGTTTTCGATAATAGTCACGCCGTCGGCCAGTGTTGCAGCCATCAGCAGGTTTTCAGTGCCGGTCACGCTGACCATGTCCATCACCAGATGCGCGCCTTTCAGCCGCTCAGCACGGGCTTTGATATAACCATGCTCAACGACAATTTGTGCACCCATTTTACGCAGACCATCGATATGCAAATTCACCGGCCGGGCACCGATAGCACAGCCGCCGGGCAGCGACACTTCGGCATAACCAAAACGTGCCAGTAATGGACCCAGCGCCAGAATAGAAGCCCGCATCGTCCGCACCAGCTCATAAGGTGCGACCTGGCTGGTGATGTTGGTCGCATCGACTGTCACGCGGTCCGCTTCGCGCTCAACGACAGCGCCAAACATCCGCAGTAACTTAAACGTGGTATCAATATCTTTCAGCGCTGGCACATTACTGATCACGGATGGCTGTTCCGCCAATAAAGTCGCGAACATGATCGGCAACGCGGCGTTTTTAGCACCGGAGATTGACACTTGGCCCTGCAGGCGGGCGCCACCTTTAACAAGAAATTGTTGCATCTGTAGTTACACCGGCGGATTGAGAAGTTTTTCGCGACGCCACTGAGTGGGCGTGAAGGCTTTAATTTGCAGGGCATGAATACTGCCATTGGCGATGTCGGCCATCAGCGGCGCATAAACCAGCTGCTGTTGTTTGACCCGGCTCAGACCGTCAAAACAGTCGCCCACGGCGGTAACAGAATAGTGGCTGCCATCAGTTTTTACATACACTTCAGAAAGTTGCAGCTGCTCAAGCAACCGCTGTTCAATCTCTTTACAATCCATCTGGATACCCTTGTGCCACTGTGGTGATGTCGCGACTGTCCGGACAAGCAGGACCTTCGCCAAAAAAGAAAACCCGGCAGTTTAAGCCGGGTAGTGATTATATCCTGCCTCAGGATGCATTTCAGCTTTCTGTCGGTAAAAGGCTTAAAACATCACTGACCAATGCCAGAGAGCGCAGTTGCTCGGGCATGCCGCGTAACTGCACCTGCAGTGATTTGGCTTTAGCCTGCGACAACACCTGAATAAGCCAGGCCAGGCCTGCAGTATCCACATGTTTGAGGCCTGCCAGATCAAAGACCGTTGAACCCTGCAGATTCTGCAGTGGCTTAAAAGGCCAGAACTGAACAACAGTGTCCCGGTTCAGCTCACCGCTGAAGACCAGTCCTTGCGGCTCTTGACGGATCTCAAGCATTTTTCGCTTTCTCAGGGGCTTTGATAGGCGCTTTAGCTTTTTCTTCCAGCAAGGCGGCGACGCTGACTAAACCTTGCTGACGAATCATGCTGCCAAGCTCAGAGCGTTTGCTGTCCAGCAACGAAATACCTTCAGCCACCATGTCAAACACCAGCCAGTTGTTGGCATCTTTCACCCGTCGCAGCTTAAACTCGATTTTGATATCAGGTTTACCCGGGTCGATGACGCGGGTTTTGATCGTGATAATTTTCTTCTGCGCTTCAATCGGCTGACCCGGCTCAATCATCACTTTCTGGTCACGATACTGGGTAAAAACCCCGGCATAAGTGCCGACCATATAATTCTGAAACGCAGTCACGAAGGTATTAAAATCCTGTTTCGGTACTGTGTTCAGTTTAACCGCATTGCCGATGACATAACCGGCGGCATAACGGCTGTCAATGTATGGCACCAGCTCTTCAGTCACGATAGTGCGCAGAATTTCCGGATCTTTTTTGATCTCAGGTTGCTGACGGGCGATGCGCTGGAAAGTTTTATCAGCCAGCACTTCCATCATTTTGTACGGGTCGTCATATTTCGTGACAGCAACATCGGCGGCTTGTACCGGCGCGAAGGCCAGCAACGCAGTGGCCGCAACCAAAGCTTTAAATAAGGTTTTCATTATTGATTCCCACGATTAAACAAAAACTGGCCAATCAGCTCTTCAAGCACGATGGCGGATTTGGTGTCTTCGATGTAGTCACCGTTCTTCAGAATTTCAACGTTCTCGTCGACAAAACCAGGCTGTAAACCAATATATTGTTCGCCAAGTAAGCCAGACGTCAGAATTGCCAGTGAGCTGGTCTCCGGAAAATTGCTGTAGCTGCTGTTGATGTCCAGCGTCACGACCGGCTGAAAGGATTCCGGATCCAGCTGGATAGACGCCACACGGCCCACCACAACACCACCCACTTTGACCGGCGAGCGCGCTTTCAGTCCGCCGATATTCTCAAACTTCGCCAGCAGCTGGTAACTCTGATCTGAACCCGCGACGCCTGTATTGGCCACTTTCAGCGCCAACAGTAATAAAGCGGCAATCGCCAGTGCGACAAAAAAACCTACAAATAACTCTAATTTACGTGATGTCATTTCTCATCCACCAAACATGACAGCGGTTAATACAAAATCAAAACCCAGTACGGCTAAGGATGCCGTCACCACAGTCTGAGTCGTCGCCTGACTGATGCCTTCCGATGTCGGGACCGCATCAAAACCTTTGTGCAGCGCAATCACAGTCACGATAAAAGCAAACACGATACTTTTAATCACGCCGTTGACTACGTCCTGCTGGAAGTCAACATTAGCCTGCATCGCAGACCAGTAGCCGCCACCGTCGACACCGAGCCAATCAACACCTACCAGATGCCCACCGAGGATACCGACTGCATTAAAAATCAGCGCCAACAGTGGCATGCTGATCACACCGGCCCAAAAGCGTGGCGCTATAACACGACGCAACGGGTCTACGGCCATCATTTCCATGCTGGACAATTGTTCTGTCGCTTTCATCAGACCGATTTCAGCGGTCAGCGCACTGCCTGCCCGACCGGCAAACAACAGCGCCGTCACCACAGGCCCGAGTTCACGCAATAGACTTAAAGCGACAAGCGGCCCTAACATTTGTTCAGCGCCAAATTTCGCCAGTACCGTGTACCCCTGCAGCGCCAGCACCATACCGATAAACAGGCCGGAGACCAGAATAATCAACAGCGACAAGACACCGACGACATAAATCTGCTTCATATACAGATGCCAGTTTTTCAGCGGTCTTGGCCGACCCCATAAGGCACCAAATAACATCAGGGTTGCACGGCCAAGCCCCTGCAATGTCCCGAGTGTGTTGGCACCTAACTGCTGGATTTGCTTCAGCATCAGCGACTTAACTCCATTAATTCAGTAGCATAATCGGCGGCTTTAAAGTGGAACGGCACTGGACCGTCCGCCTGACCTTGCAGGAATTGCTGCACCAGCGGTGATTCGTGCTGGCGCAGTTGCTCCGGCGTGCCATGGCCAATGACGCGGCGTTCTGCCACTACATAAACATAATCAGCGATGCTCATCACTTCAGCGACATCATGGGAAACCACAATAGAGGTCAGACCCAGCGCATCATTCAGCGAACGGATTAACCGCACTATCACGCCCATAGAAATAGGGTCCTGGCCAGCGAATGGCTCGTCATACATAATCAGTTGCGGGTCCAGTGCGATTGCGCGGGCCAAAGCGGCCCGGCGTGCCATACCACCAGAGAGTTCAGCCGGCATCAGATCACGCGCACCGCGCAAACCGACAGCTTCCAGCTTCATCAGCACCATAGTGCGGATAATAGCCTCCGGAAGACGGGTATGTTCCCGGATGGGGAAAGCGACGTTGTCAAACACCGACATCTCAGTAAACAGCGCGCCGCTTTGAAACAACATGCTCATTTTTTTGCGGGCCTGATAAAGTTCCTGCCGGCTGAGCTTTGGAATATCAGCGCCTTCAAACAGGATCTTGCCGCTGTCCGGTTTTAACTGACCGCCAATCAGCCGCAGCAAAGTGGTTTTACCGATACCGCTGGGCCCCATAATGGCAGTCACTTTGCCGCGCTGAAACTGCATACTCATGTCGTCATAGATGACACGGTCGCCGCGGCGGAAAGTTAAATTCTGAATATCAACCAATGGTTTATCCAAACCAAACTCCATTTATTTCTCGCAGTGCACATTCCTGGCCGGAGAGCTCTTTCCGCTTCCTGCGACGGCAGGCGGGAAAAAACGGCGCAATATACGGGGACTCCATGCACTATGCAAGGCAAATGCCTAATTAATCGCCGTATTTTAACTGGTTTCGCCGCAAGCGTCGCGTTGAAAAATTGTAAGTATCAGTTGCAGAATTTCGAACTGTTTACAGTCTTGTGCACCGGATTGAATTTGAACCCTGCCCTGCAACAAAGGGCCAGACGCGGTAAGGGTTCTGACGTATAGCTCTGCAGCGGGTTTTTACAGGTTTTTTTGCAATTATCCGGCAGAAACTGGAAAATGCCCGCAGGTTCGGCGCCTGCTTTCAGCCCGGTACCAGGCGAATTGCGTATAGTTCGCATTTTGCCGGCCTTAACTGAATATCAGCTTAATAGAACCGCCGCCACAAGGCCAAACCGGGCCTGAAGATTGAGGTAAGTATGAATTTTTGCGAGACAGCGACCCGCGTACTGGACATTGAATCTCAAGCGATAATTGGTCTCAAAAGTTATATTAATCAAAACTTTAATCATGCATGCCAGTTGATTTTCGACACAACAGGCCGGGTCATTGTGACCGGTATGGGCAAATCCGGCCATATCGGTAACAAAATCGCGGCGACACTGGCATCCACCGGTACCCCGGCGTTTTTTGTCCATCCCGGCGAAGCCAGCCATGGTGACCTTGGCATGATCACACAGCAGGATATTGTGTTTGCGCTGTCCAATTCAGGCGAAACCGAAGAGATCCTGAAGCTGTTACCGGTGCTGAAACGGCTGGGCATCGCCATCATCGCCGTCACCGGCAATCCCGACTCCACTTTAGCCAAGCTCGCTGACATTCATCTGTGCGCCCGGGTGGAACAGGAAGCCTGCCCGCTTGGCCTTGCGCCGACGGCCAGCACCACGGCTGCTTTAGCGCTCGGTGATGCCGTCGCGGTAGCCTTATTAGAAGCCCGTGGTTTTTCCGCCGACGATTTTGCGCTGTCGCATCCGGGTGGCAGCCTGGGACGGCGGCTGTTGCTGCGGATCAGCGATATTATGCATGACCATGAACAAATCCCGCTGGTGGACGAAAACGCGACCATTTCCGCAGCGTTACTGGAAATTTCCCGCAAAGGTCTGGGCATGACCGGCATTCTTGACGCACAAGGCCGGCTCGCCGGGATTTTTACCGATGGCGATTTGCGCCGTATTCTGGACCAGCGCATCGACATTCATCAGACGTTGATTTCCAGTGTAATGACACGAAACTGTGTCACAATCCGGGCAGAAATGCTGGCAGCAGAAGCGCTGAAGATTATGGAACAGAAGAAAATCAATGCACTGATGGTCGTCACTGCTGAGCAAATCCCGGTTGGCGCCTTAAATATGCACGACTTACTGCGGGCTGGAGTGATTTGATGGCTATGACTTATCGCGAAATGTATCAGCCAGTCGGCAAAGACGTCGAGGCCAAAGCGGCGCAGATCAAACTGCTGATTTGTGATGTCGATGGGGTATTTTCCGATGGCCGGATTTATCTGGGTAATGATGGCGAAGAGCTCAAAGCCTTTCACACCCGTGACGGTTATGGCGTCAAAGCGTTACGTCAGGCCGGTATCGAAGTCGCTATTATCACCGGACGGCGCTCAGCCATTGTCGAAAAACGTATGCAGGCGTTAACAGTGCAGCATATTTTTCAGGGTCAGGAAGACAAAATGCCGGCCTATCTGCAGCTGAAACAACAGCTTGCACTTGAAGATGCCGAGATTGCTTATATTGGTGATGATTTATCGGACTGGGCCGTGATGCAGCACGTTGGTTTGGCAGTGGCCGTGGCGGATGCGCATCCGTTACTCAGACGTCACGCCCTACTCACCACCAGCCTGCCCGGCGGTTTTGGTGCCGTGCGTGAACTTTGTGACTTTTTACTACTCAGTCAGCATCAGTTCGGTACATTTTCAGGAAGCAGCACATGATCCGGCAACTGTTCTGGTTATTTCTGGTGCTCACCGGCGGTGTGGTGCTATACAGCTGGATTGAGGCGGCAGACACACCAAAACATGCCGCAGTGGAGCGCGAACTGGTCCCCGATTTTGTCGCCTATCAGCTGACCCGGCGCAGCTTTGACAAAGACGGCAATTTATCCGGCCAGGTCAAGGCCGCGCAAATGGCCCACTTTGAACAGCTAGGCCAGATCCAGTTTGAGCAGCCCGCTTATACTCTGTATGAAGAACGGCTGCCACGCTGGCAAATCAGCAGTGCGCAGGGCGTGTTTTATCAGGACAACAAAGTGATACTGGAGCAAAATGTCCAGGTCGACAATCTGCATCAGGACGAAATGTTCCGGCAAATCCAGACTGAACAGCTGGAAATGCTGCTTGATACCCAGTTATTGCAAACCGATCATCCGGTACTGGTGTTAGGCCAGAGTTTTCAAATCCATGGCCAGGGCTTGCAGGCCGATTTAATCACGCAGAAACTGCGTTTGTTTAAGCATCAGGGGACGGTATATCAACATGAAAATCAATAAGCTGAGCGCGCTACTGGTTCTTTGTCTCAGCACGGCTGTGTTCGCCAAAACCACTGATTTCAGTGAACCTATTGAAGTCAACGCCGATCGTAACGAGGCCAGTCTGAAACAGCAGATGCTGGTGTACTCCGGCAATGTCATTGTTAAACAAGGCACTTTGCTGATTAAAGCGGACAAATTGACTGTTGACCGCTCAGGCGGCGAAGGCAAAGAAGTATTTATCGCAGTGGGTAAGCCAGCAGTGTATTCCCAGGTACTGGATGGCGATAAACCGATTCAGGCCAGCGCGGAAGAAATCCGTTATGCCATGGCGACCCGGGTGTTAACCCTAACCGGCAAGGCGGAAATCACCCAAAGCGGCAGTCTGGTCCGCAGCGCCAAAATTGAATATGACCTGCTGAAACAACAACTCAGCGCCGAAAGTGAAGAAGGCAAAGAGCGGGTCACGACTATCTTTACCTCGGAAGGAAAATAGCGTGAAAAAGCTCGTCGCCGCTCATCTGGCTAAAAGTTATAAAGGCCGGCAGGTAGTTAAAGACGTCAGTCTGGAAGTGGGTGCCGGTCAGATCGTTGGCCTGTTAGGCCCAAACGGTGCAGGCAAAACGACCACTTTTTATATGATTGTTGGCCTGGTCCCCTCCGATAAAGGTCAAATCACCCTCGGTGGTCAGGACATTACCTTTGACCCTATCCACGCCAGAGCGCGGCAGGGTATAGGTTATTTACCGCAGGAAAGCTCTATTTTCCGTAAATTGACAGTGTTTGATAACCTGATGGCGATTTTGCAGACGCGCAAAGATCTGACCGAAGACCAGCGCGAACAAACCGCTGACGAATTGCTGGACGAGTTTAATATCACCCATATCCGCAACAGTCTTGGCATGAGCCTGTCCGGTGGTGAGCGCCGCCGCGTTGAAATAGCCCGGGCTCTAGCCGCCAATCCGGCTTTTATCCTGCTGGACGAACCCTTTGCCGGCGTTGACCCGATTTCAGTGCTGGATATCAAAAAAATCATTCAGCATTTGTGCAATCGCGGCATCGGTGTGCTGATCACCGATCATAATGTCCGCGAGACCCTTGATGTTTGCGAGATCGCCTATATCGTCAGTCATGGGGAGTTGATTGCATCCGGTTCACCCGCTGAAGTATTGGCCAATCAGCAAGTCAGGGATGTATACCTCGGGGATCAATTCAGGCTATAGTTAGCAAAAAACCAGTTCCCAACTGGTCGTCAGGAGTGACAAGAAGTACATGAAGCCATCTTTACAACTTCGGCTTGGACAGCAACTAACAATGACGCCTCAGCTGCAGCAAGCTATCAAGCTGCTTCAGCTGTCGACCATTGAATTGCAACAGGAAATCCAGGAAGCGCTGGACGCCAACCCGCTGCTTGAAGCTGAAGATGAATTCAGTTTTTCCGAATCCAACGCAAGTAGCAATGAACCGCAATCCGCCGATACTGGTGCTGAACACAATACCGCCGACGAATACGCTGAACCGGAGATCCCGGACAGCAGCGAGTCGATGACCGAACAGAATATCAAAGAAGATTTACCGCTCGACAGCAACTGGGATGACATGGTCAGCGCCGCACCAGTTGCCGGCACAGGCTCACCCGATGAAGACATGGTATTTCAGGGCGAAACCACTGAAACATTGCAGGACTATCTGCGCTGGCAGATGCAGTTAACGCCCTTTAGTGAAACCGACCGTGCCATCGCCGAAATTATTATCGAAGCCATCGATGAAAACGGCTTGCTGACGATTAGCTGTGAAGAAGTGCTCGAATCACTGGGGCTGGACGATATCGAAGCCGACGAAGTCGAAGCCGTACTTAAACGCATTCAGTTATTTGACCCTGTTGGTGTCGGCGCCCGTACAATTCAGGAATGTTTATTAATTCAATTACGTCAGTTTGATCCAAACACGCCTTTCCTGAAAGAAACTTGTGAGATTATTAAGCATCACAGCGAATATTTAGCCAATCGCGATTTCCGTTCTCTGATGCGTGTGTCTAAACTGAAAGAAGATGATCTGCGCGAAGTGATGCGGCTCATCCACAGTCTGAACCCGCGCCCGGGAGCGGACGTGATCCGGGAAGAGCAGCAATACACCATTCCCGATGTGTCAGTAAAAAAAGTGAAAGGCCGCTGGATGGTTGAACTGAACCCGGATGCCTTTCCTAAAATCAGAATCAATGAACAATACGCGGCGATGTCGCGGCAAGTGCGTAACTCATCAGACAGTCAGTTTATTCGTTCCCATTTGCAGGAAGCGAAGTGGTTTCTGAAAAGTTTGGAAAGTCGCAACGAAACGTTATTAAAAGTGGCCAACTGTATAGTGCAGCAACAGCAGGCGTTTTTTGAACACGGCGAAGAAGCCATGAAGCCTATGGTGCTCAATGATGTGGCAGAGATGGTCGGCATGCACGAATCAACCATTTCCCGGGTCACCACCCAGAAATATATGCATACTCCGCGCGGAATTTTTGAACTTAAGTTCTTCTTTTCCAGTCATGTCAGTACAGAGAGCGGTGGCGAATGTTCGTCTACAGCTATCCGGGCCTTTATTAAGAAATTGGTGGCAGCGGAAAATCCGGCCAAACCGCTGAGTGACAGCAGAATGGCCGAGATCCTGTCGGAGCAAGGGATTAACGTGGCGCGGCGAACCATCGCCAAGTACCGGGAATCGCTTTATATTCCGCCGTCTAATCAGCGCAAGAGCTTGCTTTAAGTAAGTGCTCATCTAAGAAGGAAATGTCTATGCAAATTAATCTAACTGGTCGTCATGTAGAAATTACTGCAGCACTGAGAGAATATGTAGACAGCAAATTTGCCAAACTTGAGAGACATTTTGACCATATCAACAATGTGCATGTCGTGCTCAATGTCGAGAAGTTAAAACAAATCGCCGAGGCTAAACTGCATTTAAACGGCGGAGAGGTGTTTGCGCAGTGTGAAGATGATAATATGTACGCCGCGATTGACCTCCTGATCGACAAACTGGATCGTCAGGTCATCAAACACAAAGAGAAAATTTCTCGTCACTGAACTCTGGATTTATGAACCTAAGCTCAATGTTATCGGAGGACTGCACAAAAAGTGCGGTCCTTTTTAATAGTAAAAAACGCATCCTTGAATACATTGCGGAACTGGCGCACCAGCATATGCCGGAGCTCGCCGAATCGACTGTGTTCGAGGCTCTGATGGCACGGGAAAAGCTGGGGTCGACCGGGATTGGTGGTGGTATCGCCATTCCACACGGCAAGCTCAAAGGCGTGACGTCACCGGTGCTGGTTTTTGTTGTCAGTCAGGATGCCATCCAGTTTGATGCCATTGATAATCAGGCGGTGGATATCTTCTGCGCCATCCTGATCCCGGAAAATCAATGCCAAACCCACCTGACCACACTCGCCGGTATCGCCCGCTTGCTAAGTCAAAAAGAGATCACCCGCAAAATTCGTCATGCC
The DNA here is from genome assembly GCF_964031785.1 of Rheinheimera texasensis. GTDB lineage: Bacteria > Pseudomonadota > Gammaproteobacteria > Enterobacterales > Alteromonadaceae > Pararheinheimera > Pararheinheimera texasensis_A. The sequence continues at coordinate 44,498 of NZ_CAXIRE010000014.1, read as the reverse complement.
GGTTCTGACCAGGCGCTGTACCAGCTATTGTTAAGCTGCGCCGACACAGGAACCGCCAAATGAAACTCCTGGTAGTCAGCGGCAGATCGGGTTCTGGTAAATCCGTAGCATTACGGGTGATGGAAGATCTGGGCTACTACTGTGTCGACAATATCCCGGTCAACTTACTGCCGACCCTCGCCAATGCGGTGATGGGCCAGTATGAGCGGGTTGCGGTCAGCATCGATGTACGGAACCTGCCGCAGGAACCGGAAGAACTGACCGAGATCCTGTCTTACCTGCCGCGCAAGGTCGAGCTGACAATTTTATATCTCGATGCCGACCATACCAGTCTGATTAAACGCTTCAGTGAAACCCGCCGGCTGCATCCGTTGTCGCACCAGGCGATGTCGCTGGATGAGGCGATTCAGCGGGAGCAACAACTGCTGGATCCAATATCCAGCCGCGCGGATTTATACATCGACACCACTGAACTGAACGTGCATCAGTTAACCGAACAGCTGCGCGAGCGGATCCTGGGCCAAAAAACCGGCCGGCTGGTGATGTTGTTTGAATCCTTTGGTTTTAAATATGGCATTCCCAAAGACGCCGACTTTGTGTTTGATGCGCGATTCTTACCCAATCCGCATTGGGAACCTGAGCTGAAAATTCTGACCGGCCTGGACCAGCCGGTAAAAGACTACCTGGAAGCGCAGCCGGTTGTGGCCAAATATACCTGGCAAATCAACAGCTTTATCAGCACCTGGTTGCCACATCTGGAACGCAATAACCGCAGTTATCTGACTATTGCCATTGGCTGTACCGGCGGCCAGCACCGCTCTGTTTATATTGTCGAGTCTTTGGCGGAGAGTTTCCGTGCCTTACGCGAAGACGTACAAATCCGTCACCGGGAGTTAGTCCGTCACCATGGCAAATAGCTTTAAAGAAACTGTCACTATCGTCAATCAACTGGGATTACATGCCCGCGCCGCGACCAAGCTGGCACAGCTCTGTATGCAGTTTGATGCCAAAATTGAATTGCAGCAGGAAGGCCGTAGTGCAGATGCCAGCAGTGTGCTGGCGCTGTTGATGCTCGCCAGCAGCAAAGGCAAGAATGTTGATGTGGTCGCGACAGGAGCCCAGGCTGAAGCCGCTTTAACTGCAGTCACCATGTTGATCCGCGCCGGCTTCGACGAAAACTGACATTCCCGCAATTAGTGCAAGCACCGGCAGACTAGTCTGCCGGCAGTTTGTCCACACCCTGAGTATTTTGATGATGTTTCAGCTTGTGATGCATCGCCACTTTAATCAGCATGTGGGCAGTCACAGGCGCTGAAATAAACAAAAACAACGCAATCAACAGCTGTTGTAAACTCAAAGTCTGCAGCTGCAGATTAAAAAAAGCCAGAGACGCCAACACCAGACTCCCCAGTCCTAAAGTGGTTGCCTTGGTCGGACCATGTAGGCGGGTGTAAAAATCTGGCAATTTCAGCAGCGCCACAGAGCCCAGCAGCACAAACAAAGCCCCCGCACATAATAATCCACTGATCAGCCACTCTAATGCGGTCATCACGCCTCCTATTCGATAATATCGCCGCGCAACAGGAACTTACACACGGCCACAGTGCTGACAAAACCCAGCATTGCAATCAGCAACGCTGCTTCAAAGTACAGCTGACTGCTGGCATAGATGCCGTACACCAATAACAAAGCGATGCTATTGATATACATAGTATCGAGCGCCAGTAAGCGGTCAGCCACAGCCGGACCACGTAACAGCGACAGCATGTTCAGACAGAGCGCCAGAATAATCACTGTCATCACGCCGAGCAAAATCAGACTGAACATGCGAATATCTCCTGCAACGGCGCTTCATAACGTTGTTTCAGCTCGCGGATCAGCGCCTCTTCATCCTGCAAATCCAGCACATGCAGCAATAAATACCGGGGGGTATCGCCAGCCTGGCGCGGCAAAAGTTCTGCGCTGACTGTGCCAGGAGTGAGGCAAATCGTGGCTGCCAGAATGGTCAGCGGCAAAGGCTCACGCACATCCAGCGGTAGCAAGACAAAACCAGGTTTCAGCGCACTATTGCGCCCCAACACGACTTTCACCACCTGCAAATTGGCAATCACAATGTCCCACAACACCATTAACAGATAACGACCAAACAAACCGTAACGTCTGATGTTGGGCTGTGCTTCACGAAAACCGCGGCTCAGCCACGGGATCAACAACGCCAGGATCAAGCCACTCAGCAACACCACAGGCGAGAGGCTGTTATGCAAAGCGCACCAAACCACGAATAACAAGGCACTGCGCAGCGGTGTGGCAAATAAACTCTTTCGCATCAATAACCTCCACTCACAGCCGTCAACTGCGCTATGGCATCAGCACAGAACTGCGTCCACCACTGACCAAAAACGACCAGTTGCAAGCCGGCTAACAGCAGCAGCACGGTGGCAATCAGCGGTGTCCGCTCTGAAGGGGCAATAGTTTGCACCGCTGTCGCAACTGGCGGCTGTGCGCGCCAGAACAACACACTGCCGGCACGGCTGCATGCCACCAGTACTGCCAGGCTACTGAGCAGTAACATGCCAATCAGTAACATGCCATGCTTGCTGGTCGTAAGCCCCTGGATCAGCCATAACTTCGCGACAAAACCAGAAAACGGCGGCATACCAATCACCACCAAAGCACTGAACACAAAGAGCCAACCCAATAAGGCCGCTTGCGGCAAACGTGGCCCGGGTACCAGCCGGTCGCCAACACTGCCCCGCTGACGGGCAATCCGATCCGACAGCAGATACCAAATGGCGCCAATCCAGCTGGAATGCACCGCATAATACAGCGCTGCGGCTTTAACCTGAGGCTGACCAGTGCCAAGTGCGGCTAGCAAAGTACCCGCCGACAGCAACACCAAAGCGGCCGATAGTTTCTTTAAATCAACTGCAGAGAGCACCATGGCAGCAGCCAGTAACATCGTCAGTAAACCGCCCCACCACAGCACCGCATCGCCATAACCAGATAAAGCGCCGGCGCTGGCGCCAAACAGCAGGCCAAAGACCCGCAGCAGGCTATAAACGCCGACTTTGGTCATGACAGCAAACACTGCCGCAACAGGGGCATTCGCCTGACTATAAGCCGCCGGTAACCAGAAATGTAACGGCAGCAACGCCGCTTTTAAGCCAAATACAATGAGCAATAAACCTGCTGCAGCTTTGACGCCCAGCGTTTCAGACGGCGTTAACGCCGCGATGCGCTGCGCCATATCTGCCATATGCAAAGACCCAAGCATCGCATACAACAAGGCCAGCGCCAGTAAAAACAACGCCGAGCCCACCAGGTTCAGCACCACATAATGTAACGCCGATTGGATGCGTTTTTTGCCGCCGCCGTGTACCAGCAAACCGTAAGAGGCAATCAACAGCACTTCAAAAAATACAAAAAGATTAAACAGGTCGCCGGTCAGGAAAGCACCGTTCAGCCCCATCAGCAAAAAGTGCAGTAACGGGTGAAAATACGCGCCTTTTTCATCGTCGCCGGCGCAGCTATAGACCGCAACCGTCAGGGTCAGCAGGGTCGTCAACCAGACAAACAGCGTCGATAATTGATCTGCAACTAATAAAATGCCAAAGGGTGCCGGCCAGTTTCCGAGTAAATAATGACTGGCCGGCACATTGGTTTGTTGCCACAGTAACGCCGTCGCGGCCAACAGATTCAACAGCATCGCCAGCACACTGCCAATACGCCGGGTTTTGACAGCCGCCTGCTGCGGTTGCAGTAACAATAACACCGCAAACAATGCCGGCAGCAGAACAGGCAGGATTGCCAGATGTTGCATCAGGCACCTCCCCGCGTATTTGGTTTTTGTAGATCGACTTCATCGTGACCCAGCTCAGCCCGGGCGCGGATCGCCAGCACCACCAGAAAAGCGGTCATGGCAAAACCAATTACAATAGCTGTCAGCACTAAGGCCTGCGGCAGCGGGTCGGCATATTGCTCAGATGCTCCGAGCACAGCGCCCGCTCCGGCAGTCAGGCCACCACTGACAAAAATGAACAGATTGACGGCATAAGACAACATGGTCAGCCCCAGCATCACGGCAAAAGTACGACTGCGCAGGATCAGTAAGACACCACATCCGGTCAACAGTCCAATAGCAATAGCGATGAGCAGCTCCATCAGATTTGTCCTCTGTGTTCTGGTTTATGCCGGGTGGTCAGTTTGCCAAGATTGGCCAGGATCAGCAGCGTTGAGCCTACAACGGTCAGGTACACACCCAAATCAAAGGCAATAGCACTGGCCAGCTCGATTTGCCCGAGCAGCGGAATATCAAAATAATCAAACCAGGAAGTTAAAAAGGGTTTGCCGAACAACCAGCTGAAAGCGCCGGTCAGCCAGGCAATCAAAATGCCGCTGGCGATCAGGGCCGAGAACTGCAGGTTTAACCGCGGTTTGACCCAATCCACGCCATGGGCGATGTACTGCAGGATCAACGCCACCGCAGTGACCAGACCCGCGACAAACCCCCCACCCGGTAAATTGTGGCCACGGAAAAACAGGTAAACCGACACCAGCAGCGCCAACGGCAATAAACCTTGCGAGACTACCCGCAACAACAGTGGATGTGCGTCCAGCGCCCAACTACGGCCGTCCGCGTCGGCACTGGGTTTAAAACGCGGAATGCCGGTCAGCAGTTTATAAATACCCAGCGCAGCAATACCCAATACGGTTATTTCGCCAAAGGTATCAAAGCCGCGGAAATCCACCAGGATCACATTGACCACATTTGTTCCGCCGCCGCCGGATTTGGCATTGGCCAGGAAATACGCCGACACCGAATCCGCCTGATGTGTCAGCATCAGGTATGCCAAGCTGCCCACCACAATAGCGCAGCTGCCGGCCAGCACCAGGTCGCGTAATAATGTCGAGTGTGCGCTTTGTTTCGGGCTGCGATGCGGCAAAAAATACAACGCCAGCATCAGCAACACGGCAGTCGCGACTTCAACCGCCAGCTGGGTCAGGGCCAGGTCTGGTGCGGAAAAACGGATAAACAATAAACTTAACATCAGTCCGACGACGGAAATCATCACCAGCGCCAATAAACGCTGACGTTGCCAGGCTACAGTGGCGAATGCGGCCATGATCATCAGCACTACTAACACCGCGATGAACCAGTCAGTGGCTAACAAAGCGCGTTCACCTTGCAGAGAATGCAGCTGCAACAGCGGATAACCGGCCAACACGACGGTCGCCCACAACATCACAGCGATATACCATTGCAGTCGGCCAGGCTCAGCCCACTGACTGAGCTGCCGGCAGCGCGAAACTAAGCGTTGGATCAGCGCTTCAAAACGATAAATCGCCAGTGTCGACTGAAAACCAGCCTGAAACAGGAACAACTCTTTGCGGTTGATATACAGCACAATACCGGCGACAAAAGCCACAGTACTCATCAGCAGTGGCAGATTCAGGCCATGCCATAGTGCAAGGCTGTACGCCGGCGGCGTTTGCTGTAAGGCTGCCGTAGAGGCGGCCAGCAGGATGTCACCCACCAGCCACTGCGGGAACACACCGACACCAATACACAAGGCCACCAGGACTTCCATCGGCACCCGCATATAACGCGGCGGTTCATGGGGGACTTTATCAAGGCCAATCGGCTGACCATTAAAAAACACATCGTGAATAAAACGGGCTGAATACGCCACCGAAAACACCGCCGCAAGCGTTGCCAGCAGCGGCAACAACCAGCTCAGCGCCCCCAACACACTCTGGTGCAGGGTTTGACTGAAAAACATTTCCTTGGATAAAAAGCCATTCAGCAGCGGTACCCCGGCCATCGAAGCGGCTGCCACCATCGCCAGACTGGCGGTCACCGGCATAAAATGCCATAAGCCGTTGATTTTTCGCATGTCCCTCGAACCGGTTTCATGGTCGATAATCCCAGCCGCCATAAACAACGAGGCTTTAAACACCGCATGGTTGATGATGTGGAAAATCGCAGCAACAGTGGCTAAATCAGTATCCAGGCCCAGTAACAGCGTAATTAAACCCAGATGTGAAATCGTCGAATAGGCCAACAACCCTTTGATATCATGCTGAAACAACGCAAAATAAGCGCCGGTTAATAAGGTGAGTAAACCCGCGAGGCTGACCAGGCTAAACCACAAATCAGTGCCCGCAATCGCCGGATACAGCCGGATCAATAAAAAAATGCCGGCTTTGACCATAGTCGCCGAATGCAGATAAGCACTGACCGGGGTCGGTGCCGCCATGGCGTTTGGCAACCAGAAATGAAACGGAAACTGCGCCGACTTGGTAAAAGCACCCAGTAAAATCAACACCAGAATCAGCGGATACTGCGCATCCGCAATAATCTGCGGACCTTTACTTAAGATCACATCAAGCTGATAACTGCCGGCGACCTGACCAAGTAAAATCAGACCGACCAATAACGCCAGGCCACCAGCCGCCGTCACTGTCAGCGCCAGACGGGCGCCTTTGCGCGCATCAGAGCGGTGTGACCAATAACTAATCAGTAAAAATGAACTGATGCTGGTCAGCTCCCAAAACATCCAGAGCTGCAACACGTTGCCGGACAGCACAATCCCCAGCATCGCCAGCATAAACAGCAGCAGACTGGCATAAAACCGCGCCATCGGGTCATGGCTACTCAGGTAATAACGGGCATAAAAAATCACCAGCAAGCCAATGCCGAAAATCAGCAGACTAAACAATAGCGCTAAGGCATCCAGCCGAAACGTCCACTGTAATCCCAACACCGGCAACCACTGCCATTGCTGTTGAAACACTGCACCTTGCAGCAAATCCGGGATCATTGGTGCTAACAGCAGCAGGCCAATCACAGGTGCCAACAAAGCGGTCAGAGTTTGTTGATTGCGGGTTAATGTGCGAAAAGAAAGCAGAATAACAATACTGAGCAGAGGGATGGACAAAATCCAGGGTAATAATAACGCCATGCCAGAACCTCTTCAGCAGATGTGAATGCTGAAACCAGCTCTAAGCCCGCACAGTATCACATCACAAATTAAACCAGACCATGATGCCAGTCTGGGTGGGACAGGCACTTTTCAAGACCCGTCACGCTCAACGGGGCATTCAGGCCGGTGAATACCCCGTTTTCAGCGATAAATTAATGCGCCGCTCCAGGCACATAATGATGGATCCAACCCACGCTGTAGAAATAATGTGTCACTTCTGGCAACACAAACACAGTGCAGGCTAAACCCACTACAGCCAACACTATGGTGTACGGCAGTGCCATCCAAACCATCCGCATATAAGACAAACGAATTAACGGTGCCAGCGCACTGGTCAACAGAAACAGGAAAGCGGCCTGACCATTTGGCGTCGCAACGCTTGGCAGGTTGGTACCGGCGTTGATGGCAATGGCTAACATTTCAAACTGTTCACGGCTGATACGGCCAGCTTCCCAGGCCGCTTTTACTTCGTTGATATACACAGTGCCGACAAAGACGTTATCACTGACCATCGACAAGACGCCGTTGGCCATAAACAACACCGCCAGCTGCATTTGACCGTCAAAAGTCAGCACCCAGCTGATGATCGGGGTAAACAGATGCTGGTCAATAATCACGGCAACCACCGCGAAAAACACCACCAACAACGCGGTAAAAGGCAATGCTTCTTTAAAGGCACTACCAATCGCATGTTCATCCGTCACACCACAAAAGGTAGTCGCCAGGATAATCACCATCAGACCAATCAGACCCACAGAAGCAATGTGCAGGCTCAGACAAATCACCAGTAAAACCGCGATAACTCCTTGCACCCACAGCTTTGAAATATCAGAGGCAGTCAGTTTGGCACTTTGGTGCGCATCGTAATCGACCAGTACTGCCCGCACTGCGTCGGGCATTTTGTAACCAAAATCAAACCATTTGAGCTTTTCGACCAATGCGGTGGTCAGCAGACCACAGATCAAAACCGGCACACTAACCGCACACATCCGCAACGCGAATTCAGCAAAACCCCACTCGACTGCTTCAGCAATAATCAGGTTCTGTGGTTCACCCACCATAGTGGCAACACCACCCAGCGCAGTCCCCACACCGGCATGCATCAGCAAATTACGCAGAAAGCCACGGAAATTCTCCAGATCGTCGCGTGACAATTCACGTACTTCGGTGTCGGCGTTATGGTCATGATTGTCGAGAAAAGTCTTACCGGAAGAGATTTTGTGATAAATCGCGTAGAAACCAACAGCAACACTAATCACCACAGCGACCACAGTTAACGCATCAAGGAATGCCGATAAAAAGGCGGCCAGAATACAAAATGCCAGTGAAATACCGGTCTTGGATTTCACCCGCAACAATAATTTAGTAAACACAAACAACAGCAAGTCTTTGACGAAGTTAATCCCCGCCACCATAAACACCAGCAGCAAAATGACTTCGATATTCACCGACACTTCGTGCATGACCTTTTCAGTGCTGGTCATGCCCATCGCAATCGCCTGAATAGCCAATAAACCACCGGGCTGCAACGGGTAACATTTCAGCGCCATCGCCAGCGTAAAGATAAATTCCAGCACTAACAACCAGCCGGCGACATAAGGATTCTGAATAAAGACTAATGGATTCAGAAACATAAAAGCGATAATGGTGAGTTTGTACCAGTTGGGCGACTGCCCGAGAAAATTGCTGTAAAGCGCAAGCGCCATGCCTGATGGTTTCATAAAGGATCTCACTTGTTATTATCTGATTTATTCGTTAACAGCTTACAACCCGCTTTGAATGTAGCGTAATTGCACTGTTTCGCCTGTGCAAACGGGAGAGCAAGCAGGCAAAAGTCCCGAAAAACATCAACGAGGTCAGTTTCTTATACCTGAGTTCAGGGAAAAATGTCTATGGCAGCGATATGACAATTATGAATACTGGCTGAAAATTGCGACCAATAAACCGACGCGACCGTTGGCTGGGTTGGTAAAAGCAATGCAGTGAAAAACTCAGAGGCGCAATAAAAAACCCGGCGACGGGGCCGGGTTTAACACGGAATAATTTACCTTATCGGTAAGCGATTATTTGTTTTCAACAAGCGACAGCACAAAGGCGTATTCCTCAGCCACTTCTTTTAAGCGTGAGAACCGGCCAGACTTACCGCCATGGCCCGCTTCCATATTGGTGCGGAATAATAATGGCTGTGCATCGGTTTTATGGGTTCTGAGTTTGGCAACCCACTTCGCCGGTTCGAAATATTGAACCTGTGAATCGTGCAGACCGGTGGTGACCAGCAGTGCCGGGTACGCCTGTTTTTTCACCTGATCATAAGGTGAATAGGACAGCATATAGTCGTAATAAGCTTTTTGTTTCGGATTGCCCCACTCGTCAAACTCGTTGGTCGTCAGCGGGATAGATTCATCCAGCATAGTAGTCACCACATCCACAAAAGGCACATGTGCAACTAAACCACGATATTTTTCCGGCGCCATGTTGGCGACAGCACCCATCAATAAACCGCCGGCACTGCCGCCCATGCCAAAGACTTTATCTTTCGCCGCATACTGATGTTTGACCAGATAATCTGTCACATCGATAAAATCGGTGAAGGTGTTGATTTTCTTCAGTAACTTGCCATCTTCATACCAATGACGGCCCATCTCCTGACCGCCGCGGATATGGGCGATAGCATAGACAAAACCGCGGTCAACTAATGACAACGCGCTGGAGCGGAAGCTCGGTGCCGTTGAAGAGCCATAAGAACCATAAGCGTATTGATACAGCGGTGCTGAGCCATCTTTTTTGAAGCCTTTGCGGTATAACAGGCTCACCGGCACTTTAGTACCATCCCGTGCTTCTGCCCAAACCCGCTCGGTCACGTAGTTGGCGCGGTCAAACCCACCCAGCACTTCCTGTTGTTTCAGCAGTTTTTTCTCGCCGGTTTTTAAATTCACTTCATAAATTGAATTCGGCGTGGTCAGCGAGGTATAGCTATAACGCAGCCACTCAGTATTTTGCTCCAGATTCACGTCCGTTGATGCAACATAAACCGGTTCATCTGAGCTGATATAACTGGCTTTGGCCGGATTCTGCCACGGCAGCACACGGATGCGGTTGATGCCTTCACTGCGCTCATTGATGGCCAGATAATCGTTAAACAGCTGAAATGATTCAATAAACACTTTTTTGTCGTGCGGCAGTAATTCAGTCCAGCGTGAGCGATCGCCGATTTGATCGTTCGCCACCGCCATGATGCGGTTATTTGGTGCATTCCAGTCGGTACTGATGATCCAGCGTTTGCCTAAGTGGTCAGCTTCATATTTAAAATCGCGTTGGCGTGGCGCCAGCGCTTTAAATTCGCCGGTTGGCTGATTGGCCGGTAACACGCGAATTTCAGAAGACACAGTACTGCCAAGCCACAACACCACAAACTGGTCGTCGCTGCTGTTACCAATACCGGTATAGAAACTGTTGTCTTTTTCTTCGTACATCAGCACGTCTTTAGCGACTGCGTCACCGAGCTGATGGCGGCGGATTTTGTTACCTAACAAGGTCTGTTTGTCTTTTTCGATATAAAACAGATGCTTGCTATCAGACGACCAGGCCAGCGACGCTTCAACACCGCTGATACTGTCTGGCAGGTCTTTACCGGTGGTCAAATCGCGAACGCGCACTGTGTACTGACGACGGCCATTGGTATCTTCAGCATAAGCCAGCAGTTTTTGGTCTGGGCTCACAGCGTAATTGCCAATCTGATAAAAATCTTTGCCAGCTGCCATTTTGTTCACATCAAGCAGCACTTGCTCTTCGCCGGTTTTCAGCACTTTGCGTAAGTAAATCGGATATTGCTGACCGGTTTCAAAGCGGGTATAGAAGCTGTAGTCGCCTTTTTTCGCCGGCACTGAACTGTCGTCTTGCTTGACCCGGCCGATGATTTCGTCGGTCAGGGTCTTGGTCAGATCCTGATATTTTCCGGCATATTGCTGGTAATAAGCATTTTCTGCCTGCAGATGCGCCAGCACTTTGGGATCCTGCCGTTTGTCATCGCGCATCCAGTAATAAGGGTCGACCCGGTCGCCATTCGGCGATTTCACGGTATAGGGCACTTCTGCCGCCACTGGTGCCTGTACCGGCTGGCTGGCCTGACTCAGCCCGCTGATCAGCACGGCGCTGGCCCCGAGTAATGTAGCCCAAGGTAAGTTTGCTTTGTTCGCCATCTTTGCTTCCTGTTATTTTTTTGCTTCATGCGCATGCATTTACACCCTTGCTTATTTAACATATCCGCCACAACCCTGCCCAGAGGAATACGGCTAAAACCCGGCTATTGCAGACGACAAAAGTGTAACTAAGGATTATTTCTGGACTTAATCGCTTAAGTTGACCACTGTACCGGCATTCAGTATTCACAAAGCAGAATTTCTACGCTTATATTAATGAGATACATCACGCAGGAAATCATCATGACTTTAATGACTGTAGCCGAAGTTGCGGCTTTTTTATCAATTCAGGATATCCGGGTCGAACGACTGGCACGGGAAAATTTATTAGTTCCGGCAGGCAAGGACGACGCAGGAAAACCGATGTTTGAGGAGGAAGACGTCAAACGCTATAAAGTCTTAGCTGAGCGGCTTGGCGGTATCTGAAGACGGTATCTGCAACTGGCGTAACATGATTTGCGCCAGTTTTGCTTTCTCAGCCCCGCCTCCCAAAGATTTGTACCACAACCAACAAAACCCGCTATATAACAAAGTCGCAAACTGCAGCCGCTGCGTCAGCGCCTGACGCGCATCTGGCCGAAATTGCAGGTAAAGACTCAGTAACTGCTGCTGTTCCGACGCATTAAGCTGTAAATTCAGACACAAAGCCGCCAGATCAAAAGCACTGTCCGCCTGCTGACAATATTCGTAATCAATCAGCCACAGTTGTTGGTGCTGCAACAGAATATTGCCGCTATGCAAATCCATATGGCATAACACCAAATCACCTGGCAGCTGAGCAAATAAACTGGCCGCTTGGCGTAAACGCTGCCAGTCCTGTTCATCCTGTTCCGACCAGGGTTGGTGCTCGACTTTGTCGCGCAGTTGTTGCAGATACACAAAAGGGTCCAGCACCGCCGTCTGCACTTTTAACTTGTGCAGCCGCACCAGTTTTTCGACCAGCTGCAACATGTGGTTATGATGCAGTTCCCAGTCGAAATGCCGGCTGTGGGTCAGAAAATCGCTGATTAAAATGCGTTGATGGTTGTTCAGACAGAGCGGTGCCGGCGCTACGCCTACAGCCGCCGCCGCATGCTGACAGCGCAATTCCTGCTGCCGGCAGACTCCGGCCACACCGGGTTTGTAATGCCGCACCAAATAATGACCACGCTGCGTATGCACATAATAATTGTCATTGGTGCTGCTGGCCGCCAGCTTTTGCAGCGCCAGCGGCAGGTGATTAGCAAAAAACTCTAGCCGCTGACACAGATGCCAGATGCGTTGTTCAGTTGCTGTTGCCGGTAGTTGCTGCGCCATGCGAAATATCCCGAAGCTGCGGTCAGCGTATAAATAACAAAAAGCGCACTGAAAAAATACAGATCTTTTTGCAGATACATATAAATCGACGCCGCATCAATCACTATCCAATACAGCCAGTTCGACACCACTTTTTTCGCTACCAGGTAAGTTGTTACCACGGCAAAACAACTGATTTGCGCGCCCAGCCAGGCAAAATCGGTAGAAGTGTATTGCTGCATCAGAAAACCCAGACTCAACCCCGCCAGCGCCGTCAGGCTAATCAGCCACAGATGTTGCTGCCAGCGCCACTCGACGACTTGCTGCGCCTTGCCACTCTGGCTACGTAACTGCTGCCAGTTCCACCAGCCATACAGCGCCATACCGGCGTAATACAGCTGCAGCAGCGCATCGGTATACAGATTGGCACTGAGCATAATTTGCAGCGTCAGCACAGTACTGGCCAATGCCGCCGGCCAGCACCACAGGCTATGACGAATAGCCAATACTGTATACGACAGCGCCAGCACTGTCGCAATCAGCTCCAGCGCCGTCTGCAATTGCCACTGATCCAGCAGCTGTTGCCAGAGTTCCGTCATGGCCGCAAATCACCGTGCAGGAACTTCACGACAAAAACTACTTTGCCATAACGTTCAAATGACCAGCGGATACAACGCTGCAGCGCCGCCATCACCGTATCGTATTCACCAAACACCTGCGTGCTCATAGTATTGGTCAGCACATAGAGACCGGCTTCTTTGTTCAGCTCGTCGATAAACCCTTTAATAGGTTCGATGTAATCGCTGGTCAGCGGATATTTGCTGATTTCGACTGAAAGTTGCATTGCGATATCCTTTTAAAAGCTTCAGAACTGATAAGTGGCAGTCAGGCCAATCCGGCGTGGTTCGCCAAACTGCTCGTACAGGTGGTCGGTGTAACCGTCGCGTGGATCGTTACCAAAATAGAATCCACGCACGCCATAAGTTTCATCCAATAAGTTGCGGCTCCACAGTGCCAGTTCCCACTGCGACCATTGATAGCTGGCGCGCAGATTCAGCAAATTACTGTGTGAGGCGCGGATATTCTCCGAGTCAGAGTAGTAGTAACCATCTTTATGGGCATACTGTGCCGAGATTTGCAGTGCTTCCATTGGCGACCAATCCGCCCCCACACTGAACTGATACTCCGGCGCCTGGGCCTGTGCGCGGCCACTCATATCGAGGCCACCTTTGGTGACAAAACCACGGATCTCAGATTTAAGCACTGCACCACTGAAATGCAGAACCAGCGCGGGCATGAGCTGCCAGCGGTTTTCGGTTTCCAGACCATAGTTGCGCCCGCTGAAGGCATTATCGATGTAGCCGACAAACTTGGTGCCCTGGTTAATCCAGGCTTTGAGCTGCATGTCATCACGCCACATATAAAATGCTGAAACCCTGCTCACCAGGCTGTGATCAGCATTTTGGCCTTTGACACCAAACTCCGCATTAATCAGCTGTTCTGGTGCAAAAGTCGCTTTGCTCAGTAAAAAATCTTTTAACCCGGTCAGTTTTGGATTCAGTGTTTCTGCCAGGGCTTCACCATTGACGCCACCCACTTTATAACCTTTTGAGACTAAGCCATAAATCTGACTCAGTGGGCTGACCTGATAAGCGAGGCTCAGTTTACCGCCCCACATCTGGTCATCGCCGTCGGTAGCGATGCCATTATTGTCGTTGTATTCATCCTGGTATTGCTCAACACGGCCGCCATAAGTCAGGGTTAAATCCGGCGCCAGTTGCTGTTGATTTTCGGCATACAGGGCCAGGTTCTGCCGTTCAAAATCACTGATAAAATTCTGATCAAGCCAGGTGTATAAACGGGTTAAATCAATTGTTTGCTGGCTGGCATACAAACCTGCCACCCAGTTGTGGCCTGGTTGATTTTTACTGATGAAACGTTGTTCCAGACTGAGGAAATCACGCTCACGCAGATATTGGTCAGTTGAGGAATATTCGTCCGGATGCAGACCAACATAACCCCAGTCTTCGTCGTAACCATAATCAGTGTCCGCCTTAAGCACACTAAGCTGTGTCAGGCTATCCACGCTGGCAAAACCCTGATACTGCAGTCTCAGTGCGCTGGCATCGACATCTTGTTTGTCCTGGCCTGGCTGGTCTGACAGCGTGGTGCGGTTGCGGTCCAGTGAAAATGCATCGTAGCCGTTGTCAATATCATGGTGGTTCCATAACCAGTCCAGCGTCAGATCCTGAGTCGGCTGGTAACGGGTTTTCAGCCGGAAGGTGGTTTCATCGATGCCGTTGGTATCTTCACGCTTAAGGAAATCATTGCGGATAAAGCCGTCTGATTTTTGCCGGTCGGCGACCAGACGCACAGCCAATTGCTCGTTCAGTGCCTGATTTAACATCACGTTGGCTTGCCAGCTGTCGTAATTCGCCGTAGTCAGTTGCAGCCGGCCTTCGCTGGCGAACACCGGATCCGCTGTTTGCAGGTTCAGCATCCCGGCCAGCGCATTAGCCCCAAAGCGGGTTGCTTCAGGGCCGCGGAATACTTCGAGCTGCGCCGTGTCGGCCAGTGATAACAACCCGAGCGCAGAATAATCGATGCCATCAACCAACAGACCTACTGAAGGATTGATGTTGTCGACAAACTCACTACGTTCGCCGACACCACGCATCTGCAAAAACCGGCTGCGCGATGCACCGGCGGAGGCATTTAAGTTGGCAATATTGGCAAGTAAATCATCAAGATGTTGCGCCGACTGGCGCTTGATATCGCTATCGCCCAATACCACGACGCTGCCTGGTAATTTTTGCAGATTGGTTTGACGGAAATCACCACGCACTTCAATCCGTTCAACATCCTGCACAGAAACAGCCTGTTCTTCAGCATGTAAAGCACCAGACACAAACAAGGCAACGACCGATAACGCCGGTAAAAACGGCGAACGCTGCAGATTTACAGAAGAAAAAGAACCGACAGAAAAAGGCGAGAATGCACGTAACATCAACTTACTCCGGTAAAGACCGGGATCACGCGCGCGCAGCTGGAAGTGTTCACACCATCCCTCCGCCGGTATGACCCGGATCAGGTTCTAAGGGTTTGCCTTGCGGCATCTCAGCGATTGCACCCCTTGGTTTGGCCGGCAGTTTAGCGGCTTTTCTATACAGCCGCAAGAAATCAGAAAAATTCATCTGGGTACAAGCTGGCAAAATAAATCTGAGCAGCTAGGGTTAAACAGAACGTCATTTTTGACGTGCAGTTATAACAAGAGGAAAACTATGAAAAAAAGTCTTATCATCCTGCTGGCAGCCGGGGCTCTGACCAGCAACATCGCTTTTGCGGAAGAAGCAGAAGAGGTTATGTACTCAACCGAAGGGTATTGTTTATTATCCAATGAAGGCGCCTCAGATGAATATCTGAAAGCCTATGCCAAAAAACTGGGCGCCAAACCAACCAATACTGTCTGCGCCAACTTCAAGAAAATTGTCGAAGAATCCCGTCCACGCGAGTGGGATTATCCCGCCGGCCGCGCATATCCGGGCAGCGTGATTAAATTATCACCAAGCCAGGTCGCTTTATTAAAATCACTGAAGAAAAAAGACGGCAAAATGTAAGCCGCCACCACAGCTCTGCCAGCCGGCAGAGCTGTGTTCTCAAGCGTGACAATTACACTTCCCTCTTGCATTTCTTGGCCAAACCACTTTAACTGAGCCGCATCGTTCCGGAACAAAAGGAAGCTGTGGTGCGACGGATCCGATCGGCAAAAGCCTTATTCTGTAGCTACTTAGGATTACTACTGTCTCTGAGCACAAGCCAGCTGCAGGCAGCAGAAGCCTGTGTGCCGCTCAAAACCACAGAAGCATTACCCAAAAACGTCCAGCACTGGAACATCGGCCAGATCCGTTTTGAACGTAATGACATTTTTGACCTCAGCAGCAAACACAGCGTCTGGTTTCACCGCTTTGCCAACGATTACCACGTCATCACCACCGAAACCGCCCTACGCGAGGATTTGTTATTCAGCGAAGGTGAACCACTGAATCTCAGCGTTTTGGCCGAAACTGAGCGGTTGCTGCGTTCCCGCCGGTATTTGCGCCATGCCGATATCGTTGTTTCGGCATATTGCCCAGCCAGTCAAACCGTGGAAGTGACAGTACGCAGCTGGGACAACTGGTCGTTACTACCGCGTATTTCACTGGGTCATACCGGTGGAGCGACCAAAGCTAATCTGGGTCTGGCGGAAGACAATCTGTGGGGCACCGGCAATCAGGCGCAGATTGAATATTTCACTGACAGCGAGCGCGACGGCTACAAGCTGCAGTTTCAAAGCCCGAATATCAGTGGCAGCCACTGGCAAACCACCATGCAATATGCCGACACTTCGGATGGTGAAAGTTACCGGCTCAATCTGGCAAAACCCTTTTACCGGCTGTCGTCCGAACGCGCCTACAACTTGGATATCTTCAAAGAAATCAAAGATATCAGTGAATATGCCCGCGGCGATGTCTATAACGAATACAAAAGTAATCAGCAGCTGATCGAACTGAGCAGTGGCTGGAGTTTTTGGCGCGACAAAGACAGCGTACAGCACCTGAATACTGGTGTGACGTTGGATGAACGCAAATTTGACCGCAACAACGACAGTACCCAGGCGCCACCGGACAACCGTGATTTATCTCAGGTTTGGCTTAGCTGGGAGTTTCTGCAATCGGATTACCGTGAGCTGACCAACTTTTTTTTATGGAACCGGGTCGAAGACGTCAATTTCGGCTGGCAGGCTTCGCTGCGACTTGGCCGTTTGCTGGAAAGTATCGGTGCCGATCAGGGTGGCTGGCATTGGCAGGCCAGTGTACAAAAGAACTTTGAGATCAATGACATCAGCTGGCTGGTCAGCCGGCTGAGTTATTCGCAGTTACACCGCAATCAATTGCAGGAACAGCAACTTTTTCAAAGTGAGCTGCGTTATGTGCGACATTTGTCGGACCAGCAAGTGCTGATCGCGCAGCTGCAATGGTCAGTCGGCAAAAACCTGTTTCGTGACCAGCGCATGACCATAGGCGGTGACGAAGGCATGCGTGCTTTTCCGCTCTACTACCAAACCGGCGATAAAGCCGCGATAGCGTCACTGGAATATCGCTACATCACGCACTGGCACGTTTGGCAGCTGCTGGATGTGGCGCTGGCTGGTTTTGTCGACGCCGGCCGTGCCTGGGACAATCCACAGCGCCCGGCCGGGCCTGATGATGAACAAAACCTGGCCGGTTACGGCATCGGTATCCGGCTGTTACCCAGCCACTCCAGCCGTGGCAGTGTGATCAGCATCGATTTAGCCAAACCGGTCAGTGACAACCCGGAATTATCCGGCTGGCGTTGGCGCTTAATTGCCAAACGGCCGTTTTAGTTTCAGGCTTGACAGTGCCGGCAAAACACGGTGCTGCGCTGGCCTAAACGAATTTCTTCAAGCATGCTGTCACAACCGACACAAGCCTGACCGCCACGGCCATACACCAGCAGTTCCTGCTTAAAATAACCGGGTTTACCGTCGGCCTGACTGAAGTCTTTTAACGTGGTGCCGCCTTGGGTAATCGCCTGCGCCAGGATTTGTTTCACCACTTCCACCAACACGGCGCACTGCGCCATGGTTAACTGATTGGCCGGTTTGGTCGGCAAAATGCCGGCTTTAAACAAAGATTCATTGGCGTATATGTTGCCGACGCCAACCACGACATGATTGTCCATCAGCACCAGTTTGATAGCGCTGCCGCGTTTTTGGCACTGCGCGAACAACTGCTCAGCGTGAAACGCCGATGTCAGCGGCTCCGGCCCCAAAGTGGTTAATAACGGATGCTCAGTACCACTCGCCTGCCACAGCACAGCACCAAAACGACGGGTATCGTTCAGGCGTAATAAGGTATTGTTATCCAACACAATATCAACATGGTCATGTTTGCCGGCCGGTGTATCAGCACTCAAAATCTTCAGGTTACCGGACATCCCCAAGTGCAAAATAATGCTGCCGCCCGGCACCGCAATCAGCAGGTATTTAGCGCGGCGGCTGACACTGAGCACAGGCGTATTGGTCAGTGTGATCACTTCAGCTGGCACCGGCCAGCGCAGCATCGGCTGACGCACATCAATACGGCGGATAGTTCTGTTGCTTAAGTGCGGCGTGATGCCTAACCGGGAGACTTCAACTTCTGGTAATTCAGGCATAACAACTCCAGATTAACGTAAAGACGGCGGGCACAGTTGGTCTGCAGTGGCCTTAGTGACAGGGAATAACCACTGCTGAGTCTGCAGATACCATTGCTGTTGGTCCAGTACAAATTCCCACAGTGTTGGTTCTGCCTCTCCACTTTGGAAGAGTCGCACCTGACAGACCTGCGCCAGAATCTGATTGCCGGCCTGTTGCGGCGCCGGCAACACAAACTGCTGCCACTGCTGTAACAGCGTATCTGGCGCTATGGCACTGTGCTGTGGTTCAAAACGCCAGACAGGCCCGGCTTGTTTTAATGTGGCTTGCGGAAACTGCAACTGCAAAATGCGCTGTCCCGGCGCCAACATCGTCACTGCAGCATCGCGGTTTAACATAAAAGCCAGATGGCTGGGCGCAATATAAAACAGGAAAAACAGCGCCAGCACGCCGAAAATAATCAGATTGTTCCAGGATTGACGGGATAATCGCAGCATAAGGTTAAGGTGTCAGGAACGAATGTCCGGCAGTGTAACGGATAGCTTTGCTTCCGCCAATTTCTGTTCGGTAGCGGCGGTTATATTCAAACCAAACCGGCACAGTATCAGCGATTTTACTTTTAGCGGTTGCAGAAAAAACAAAACCCGGTACAGGACCGGGTTTTGCTTTTGGAAATAAATCCGATTATTTGATTTTCGCTTCTTTGAAAATCACGTGCTTACGCACTTTTGGATCGAATTTTTTGATTTCCATTTTTTCTGGCATGGTGCGCTTGTTCTTATCAGTTGTATAGAAAAAGCCAGTACCAGCAGAAGAAACTAAACGGATCTTATCGCGCATTTGCTAATTCCTTAAACCTTTTGACCTTGCTTACGCAGATCAGCTAAAACGGCATCGATACCATTTTTATCGATGATACGCATAGCCTTGGTTGTCAGGCGCAGCGTGACGAAACGGTTTTCGCTTTCAACCCAGAAACGGTGAGTTTGCAGGTTAGGCAGGAAACGGCGCTTTGTTGCGTTGTTGGCGTGTGAACGACGGTTACCTACCATCGGACCTTTGCCAGTGATTTGGCACACTCTAGACATGTCAATGTATCTCCAAAATTACTTCAGCTCGAGCTATCGTCATCCTTCCGGCCAAGAAGAATGCCCCGGATTTCTGAAAGGGCGCAATTTATACACGATAAGCCGGCAAAACTCAAGCGATTCCGCCCGAGGTTTAAACGAAGATCGTGTTGATCCTGTCAGATCTTAAAGCCAGCCGCGTTCCGCAAAGGATATTACCTCCGCGTCGCCGACCACAAAGTGATCCAATAACTTGATGTCGACCAAAGCCATAGCTTGGGTCAGGCGTTCCGTTATTGCTCTGTCAGCACGACTCGGCTCAGCAACTCCGGATGGATGATTGTGAGCCAAAATAACGGCGGCGGCATTATGCGCTAAAGCGCTCTGAACTACAATACGCGGATAGACCGGAGACGCATCAATCGTGCCATAAAACAGCGGTTCGGCTTTAATCAGCCGATGCTGGCTGTCTAAATACAAAGTCATAAAGACTTCGCGCGTTTCCAAACCGATGCTGTACTGCAGATAATGTTTCACCATACCAGGGTCGGAAAATACCGTATCGCGTTGCAGATGCTGGTATAAACAGCGTTTACACAGCTCCAGCACCGCCTGAGTTTTCACATACCGATGTACCCCAAGGCCCTTATGGCGGCAGAACTGGCCGCGTGGCGCGGCGAAAAACGCCCGCACGCCACCAAAATCCTGCAGCAGCTGGCGTGACATCGCCACGGCGTCGAGGCCAGCACAGCCATGGCCAAGAAAAATCGCCAGCAATTCACCGTCGGACAAAGCGCCGGCACCATAACTTAATAATTTCT
Organism: Rheinheimera texasensis; assembly: GCF_964031785.1. GTDB lineage: Bacteria > Pseudomonadota > Gammaproteobacteria > Enterobacterales > Alteromonadaceae > Pararheinheimera > Pararheinheimera texasensis_A. The sequence continues at coordinate 23,957 of NZ_CAXIRE010000014.1, read as the reverse complement.
CGCGGGGTTGTTCGGCCGCCGGCCAATGCTTGATGGTCATGATCACTCGTCCTTGAGTTCGTGGTATCTTATCGGCCAGTTTCTGGCTGATGGTTTTCTTATGCACAACATCCTTGCTGGCAAAAAGATCCTGCTTGGGATCAGCGGTGGCATCGCTGCTTACAAATCTGCCGATTTAGTTCGCCGCCTGAAAGAGCGTGGCGCCGAAGTCCGGGTGATTTTAACCCCGGCAGCGGCGGAATTTATTACCCCACTGACGCTGCAGGCGTTATCCGGCCATCCGGTTGGTCAGTCATTGTTGGACCCGGCGGCCGAAGCTGCCATGGGCCATATCGAACTGGCGAAATGGGCCGACTTCATTTTAGTGGCGCCAGCTTCGGCCGATGTTATCGCCCGCATCACCCATGGCCTGGCTAACGATTTGCTGACCACCTGCATTCTGGCGAGCAGCGCACCGCTGGCCATCGCGCCGGCGATGAATCAGCAGATGTATAAAAACATAGCGACCCAAGCCAATTTATCAACTTTAATTTCACGAAATATTTACATATTTGGACCTAATGCCGGTGAGCAGGCGTGTGGCGATGTCGGCCCGGGCCGGATGTTGGAACCGCTGCAGCTGGTCGATGCCGTGATTGGCGTGCTGGCAGCACCGGCGCAACAACCACTGCAAGGCGTGAAGGTGACCATTACTGCCGGGCCAACGCGTGAAGCGATTGACCCGGTGCGCTACATCAGCAACCACAGTTCCGGCAAGATGGGTTACGCCCTCGCCGCTGCAGCTGCCGGGCTGGGTGCTGACGTGACGCTGATCAGCGGCCCGGTGCAACTCGCCACGACAACCGGTGTAACGCGAATTGATGTCACCACGGCAGAACAGATGTATGTCAGCAGCCTGCAACAAGCGCCACAGAGCGACATTTTTATCGGTTGTGCCGCAGTGGCTGATTTTCGCGTGGCGACCCTGGCGTCACAGAAAATCAAAAAAACTGCCGACCATGACGGCCTGACGCTGCAGTTAGTGAAAAACCCGGACATTATCGCCAGCGTCGCGGCGCTCACTATCCAACGGCCTTTTACCGTTGGTTTTGCCGCCGAAACGGAAAAAGTCGCCGACTATGCCCGTCAAAAACTGCAGAAGAAAAACCTCGACCTGATTTGTGCCAATGACGTGTCTGATCCGGCGCTTGGCTTTAACAGCGAACAAAACGCCATCACGGTTTACAGCAAAACAAGCGAATTCCCACTGGGGCAGCGCAGTAAAACCGAGCTGGCCCAAGCCTTAATTTCCCTGATTTATGAGCAATACCAAGATGAAAAAAAGCATTGAACTGAAAATTCTCGACCGGCGCATTGGCACTGAATATCCGCTACCAGAATACGCTACGCCAGGTTCGGCCGGTTTAGATTTACGCGCTTTATTAGATGCGCCGCTGACTTTATTGCCGGGCCAGACTGAACTGATCCCGACGGGCCTCGCCATTCATATTGGTGATGCGAACTTATGTGCGACCATTCTGCCGCGCTCTGGAATGGGCCATAAAAACGGCATCGTATTAGGCAATCTGGTAGGCCTCATCGATTCGGATTATCAGGGCCAGCTGATGATTTCCACCTGGAACCGCGGCCAAAACGCCTTCACCATCCAACCGGGCGACCGCATCGCTCAACTGGTGTTTATGCCAGTGGTACAGGCGCAATTTGAACTCGTCGAAGAATTTGATACCTCTGAGCGCGGCGAAGGTGGTTTTGGCCATTCAGGCCGGTCATAACAGCTGATGTCGACGCCCAGAAGCAGCAACCGCAAAGCGGAAATTCTGGATGCGCTGGCCGTGATGCTGGAAAAAAGCCCCGGTCAGCGTATTACCACCGCCGCGCTTGCGACGCAGGTGGGTGTCACCGAAGCGGCGTTATACCGTCATTTCCCCAGTAAAGCGCGGATGTTTGAAGGCCTGCTCGATTTGATGGAGCAAGAGCTACAACAGGAATTCCGCGTTATTTTCCAAACCCACAAACAAGCCGAAGCACGCGTTCAGCTGATGCTGGAAGCCTTGCTGCAATTTGCCGGGCGCAGGCCCGGCTTGTGCCGGCTGCTGACCAGCGAAGCCTTACAGGGCGAGCAGGAACGGCTGCGCGAACGCGTCACTTTGTTACTCGATAGTCTGGAAAAACAGCTGAAACAATGCCTGCGCGATCGCAAACTCGGTACCGGCAAACGTCATGGCGACGAAGCAGCGGTGGCCAATTTGCTGCTGGCCTTTATCGAAGGCCGGCTGCACCAGTATGTGCGTAGCGGTTTTAAAGAAGCCCCTCATCTGAGTTTCGCCAGCCAGTGGCCTGCATTAAAAGCGGCCCTGTTTGCACAGGATTAACAGTGATCCGACTGTCACAGCCCTGGTCATCCGGCGCGGTATTGCAACACAGCAAAACGCTGCGGCTTTACGGTCAGACAACCGCCAACGTGCCACTGACTGTGCAGCTACAACATGATCAGGTCCGTATCACCTTCAGTGGCCACAGCGACGCTGCCGGAGCTTTTGCTATCGCCATCGACGCGCAGCCGCCATCCGGCCCTTGGACGCTGCGCATTATTACTGACAATCACCTGCTGCAGCTGGACGATCTGTGGTTTGGCGAACTGCTGCTTTTTGCCGGCCAATCTAATGTTGGCTGGCCGCTGGCGCGTTATCCTGAACAACTGTCAGCCGCCATGGCACAGCTGCAAAATCGGCAACGGCTGCGTTGCCATCAAAGTGACCACACTGATTTTCAGGCGCATGGCCAATGGCTGGCGCTGAGCCCAGAACACTGTGCCCGCTGGCCGGCGCTGCTGTATCACTTCAGTCAGTGTTATCAACCGGCAGAAGCCGACGTGATGCTGGGGCTGGTCGAGCTCAGCTGGCCTGGTTCTGCCATCGACGCCTGGACTAAACACGTTGACGGCGCAAGCGCCAGTCAAGCCTGGCAACCCGGCGCTTTGTTTGCGGCCCGGCTCAGGCCCTGGTTGCAGCAGCCTTTCAGCGCACTGGTGTGGTATCAGGGTGAACAGGATGCGATGGGCAAAGACGTCGCCCGCTATGCCGGCAAGCTGCAGCACTGGCTGCACAGTTGCCGCCAGGTGGCCTGCTGGGAGTTTCCACTGTTGTTAGTGCAAATCGCCGGTTTTGGTCGTGGCGATTTGCCAGCGCCGCAACAGGGTTTTGTGCAGGTACGGCTGGCGCAGCAGCAAGTTGCCGCCTCAAACCCGCATTGCATGCTGGTCAGCGCCGCCGATTTAGGTGCGGCAAATGATATTCATCCACCGTTTAAGGCCGAACTGGCGCGCCGGCTGGCGCTTTGTATGCGCCATCAAAGCAACGGTTTATTGCTGGCTCAATTGCAGCCAAATTCCCTCACGTCACCACGGCGTGAGCTGGTGTTGCAGTTGCCCACCGCGGATTGGCACAGCAGGCCCGAGTCAGAACCCAGCGAAAAAGATGCGCCCATCGCAGGTTTTTACACAGATGATGGCAATAACGGCTGGATAGCAGTGCCGGCAAGATTCAGCGCCGACCGCCGCCAGTTACTGCTCCAATTGCCAGAACCGATTTCGACACAGTTACCGCAGCATGCACGACAGCTGGTGTATGGCCTGATGCCGATGCCCATGTTGACACTGTATACCGCAGAGGGATTGCCGCTGTTACCGCAGCGCTGGCAACTGAAGACTTATTGAGGATTGGTGGGCGCCTGCTGCTGTGCGGCTTCCCAGTTTTGGCGCTGTGCCGCCAGATGGTGCCAGACCTGCTGGCAGCCTTTGATGTTGTCCTGACAATATTTTTTAGAAAACGCGAAGTACAGTGGGATCGTCAATAACGGCGGCTGTAGCCGGCGAACTTTGGCAAACCCTGCATGTTGCGAAAATTGCTGATAGGTTGTACCGGGCGGGATCACATACCCGTCAATGCGATGGTTCAGCACTAAATCAACTGCCTGATTGATATCCAAATCAAGCGGCGACAAGGCCTGCAGTTCGCGCAGGCGCTGTTCCGTCAGATAACCTTTAAAAGTGATCAGGCCATATTGCAGACCGATAAAACGCTGGCCATCCCACTGCACCTTGCTGTCGCGGTGCACATAAATATGATAGGGCACCTCGTACAATGCCATGGCTGGATCCGGTTTATCATCTGCCAAAGGAAACTGATACCACTGCGCCCGCTCTGCTGTCCAGCCAATCGACAAGATACCGGTGATTCGGCCTTCGCGGACCTGACTGAGGCAGCGCTGCCACGGTAAATGGACAAAAGTGGCTTGTGGTATTTGCTGCAACACCCAACCGGCGATCCGCGCTGTATGCTGACCATAAATACGCTGCCCGGCAACAATCACTGGCTGGTCGGCGCTATTACCCGGCGTGTCATAACAAAAGGTTTCTGCCGCAAAACCGGGCAGATGTAACAGACAGAAAACGAATAGCACACTGCGCCAAACCATAAAATGGACAGTTCCTGATGAAGGAAAATATCACCATAGCACAGCGGTGCGCTTTCCCGCATCAGCATTTCCTAATGCAGGCGAACTTCAGGTTATTGCAGCAGTTGCCAGATTGCGGCGCCCCACACCAGCGCGACAATAGTCAGGCTTAAAGTCACAGCCGCTGAGCCCATGTCTTTGGCACGGCCAGACAGTTCATGGCGCTCGAGGCTGACGCGGTCGGTCAGCGCTTCAATGGCGGAATTGAGTAGTTCAACAATCAGCACCAGCAGTAACACACCCACCAGCAACGCCCAATGGCCAACTGATTCGGCCAGTACAAACGACAGCGGGAACATCAGCATGGCCAGCACAGCTTCCTGCCGAAACGCCGCTTCAAAACGCCAGGCGGCGACAAAACCTTTACGCGAACATTCAGTGGCTTTGAGAATACGGCCAAAACCGCTGCCATTTGGTTTGTTGATCAACACAGACTCCGCTAAAAACAAGCAGGCCAGCAACGCTGGCCTTCAAAGCTGAAAGAAGGGATGTAGTTATCGCAGCTTAAACTTAACAATTCCTGAAGACAACCCGTTGCCTTAAACACCAAACTCGGCACGGTATGCTTTGACTGCATCCAGATGCTGCGCCAGTTCTGGTTTGCCTTCCAGGTATTGGATAAGGTCTTTCAGGCCAATGATCGACACCACTTTGGTGCCAAAATCACGTTCCACTTCCTGAATGGCCGACAGTTCGCCTTTGCCGCGTTCCTGCCGGTCCAGCGCAATCAATACGCCCGCCAGTGCCGCACCTTGCGCCTGAATGATTTCCATCGATTCCCGAATCGCAGTGCCCGCCGTGATCACGTCATCAACCAGCATAATGCGGCCTTTGAGTGGCGAGCCAACCAGACTGCCGCCTTCGCCATGGGTTTTGGCTTCTTTGCGGTTAAAGCAATAAGGCACGTCGCGGTTGTGATGTTCTGCCAGCGCCACAGCTGTGGTGGTGGCAATTGGAATACCTTTATAAGCCGGGCCAAATAACACGTCGAAATCAATACCGGCATCGACCAGCGCCGCCGCGTAAAAGCGGCCTAATTTCGCCAGGTCACCGCCAGTATTAAACAAACCGGCGTTGAAGAAATACGGGCTGGTGCGGCCGGATTTCAGCGTAAATGAACCAAATTTCAGCACCTGACGCGACAGGGCAAATTCAATAAATTCTTGTTGAAAAGCTTTCATCGGAAGACCTTAAAGACAGATTTGTTATGCCAATACACGTTTTTGTTCGTCGACGATTTCGCGAATTGCGTCTTTCGCCAGCGCCAGCATCGCCTGCATTTCTTCAAAGCTGAATGGCTCAGCTTCAGCAGTGCCCTGAATTTCAATCAGTTTGCCGGTTTCGGTCATCACTACATTCATGTCAGTGTCGGCAGCGGAATCTTCGACATATTCCAAATCGGCGATAGGTTCACCTTTATAAACACCAACAGACACGGCAGCGACCATATATTTCAGCGGGTTGGTTTTGATCAGGCCTTTGGCACGCATGAAATTGAGCGCATCGCATAAAGCCACGCAAGCACCGGTGATGGCTGCGGTGCGGGTACCACCGTCGGCCTGGATCACGTCGCAGTCAAAAGTAATAGTATTTTCACCAAGCAGTTTTAAATCAACCGCGGCGCGCAGCGCGCGACCGATTAAACGCTGGATTTCCATAGTGCGGCCGGCCTGTTTGCCTTTGGCAGCTTCACGGTCGTTGCGGGTGTGCGTGGCCCGCGGCAGCATGCCGTATTCAGCGGTGATCCAGCCCTTGCCCTGGCCTTTCATAAAACGCGGCACGCCTTCTTCAACAGACGCAGTGCACAGCACTTTAGTGTTGCCAAACTCCACCAGCACCGAACCTTCGGCGTGGGCAGTAAATTGACGGGTGAAACTGATAGGACGGATCTGACTGGCTGTTCTGCCGCTTGGACGCATGGGAAACCTCGATGGCCATTGATTTGGCGAAAAATGATGCCGGCATTATAGGGCTTTCACCGCCATACCGCCATCTCTGCCACAGCCGGCTTTTTTCGTGCAGACGGCGGATTGGCCTTCTGCGCGGCTTTGTGGGTATACTCGGTTTTTCCATGTTTTTTGATGTACACAAGGATAATCGCATGATCCACAGCATGACCGCTTTTGCCCGTCACGAAATTAAAACGACCTGGGGCAACGCCGTTTGGGAGATCCGCTCCGTTAACCAAAGATATCTCGAGAGTTATTTTCGGTTACCTGAGCAATTCCGGGGTTTGGAAAGCCTGCTGCGCGACAAACTGCGCCAGAGCCTGCAACGCGGCAAAGTGGAAGTGAACCTGCGTTATAACGCGGCGCAGCAAAGCAGCGATTTAAAAATTAACGAAACCTTTGCCGGCCAGCTAATGAAAGCCGCCAGCGCTTTGGCCGCGCAAAGCCCGCAAGCCCAGCTGAATATCGCCGACATCCTGCGCTGGCCCGGCGTGATGGAAACACAAGAAGAAGACATGGATTCCGTGCAGGCCGAACTGCTGGCTGGTTTTGACATCGCCATGAAAGATTTCCTCGCCGGCCGCGGCCGCGAAGGCGTGGCGATTGAACAGCTGATCCGCGACCGCCTCGACCAAATCTCCACACACGTTGCCAACTTACGTGTGCATCTGCCACAAGCACTGCAGTGGCAACGCGACAAAATGCTGACACGCCTGCAGGAAATCAAAGCCGAGATGGACCAAAACCGCCTCGAGCAGGAAATGGCCTTCCTGGCACAAAAATCCGACGTCGCTGAAGAGCTCGACCGCCTCGACGCCCACATCAAAGAAACCCGCCATCACCTAAAACAAGGCGGCGCCATCGGCCGTCGTCTCGACTTTATGATGCAGGAATTTAACCGCGAATCGAATACCTTGTCGTCAAAAGCGATTTCGACGGAGATCACCAATACCGCGGTAGAGTTGAAGGTGTTGATTGAGCAGATGCGGGAGCAGATCCAAAACGTGGAGTGATGGTTCCGGCGGCGCACCAGTTGTCAGCATCACATTAGCAGAACTTCTGCTGATTGAGGTGAATAGTACATCTATTTACCTCAATCAGACGACCATCGCAGGGGCAAATAAATCCGCCTCAAATCCCCATATTAAATTTGTTTTTCGGCACGGGGTTTTGCAGTAACGCGACCGCCATCTCACTCACCTCGGCCTGCACATAAGCCCAGTATTCCGGGTTATCAAGCGTTCGCTGTTTGAGTTGACTGGGAATAAACCGGCTCATTTCTGCGTTAAAATCAGTTCGAACTTCGTCATCCTGTTGTAATTTGTCTAACTGCAACGCCAGGGCAGCTTTAAAATCGTCTTGTGGTTTGTTTCTGGCCGCTAACTTTTTCCCGACCAGTTCATTTGAAAGTGAAACCCCACGCTGCTTGATCCAGACAATGTCCCAAATATCACGAGGTTTAATTCTTCTGGCGCGGTAAGCCACGGCAATAAATTTATCCGCCAGCGTCTCTTGCAGTGATTGTACCGGCACCAAAATACCCTCGGTGGGTACCACGATGTTGTAGTGGTTGAGCAGTGCTCTTTTTTCGACGTCAAACGAAGGAATAGCACAAATATCGATATGCATTTTTTGCCGTGGTAAATCCGGCCGGTTAGCCTCTTTCACAATACTGATTTTCCACGATACTGTGTCGCCCTGAGTCTCTTCGGCGGGTTTATTCACCCATACCTCGGTTTCATATTTGTCCTGCAGATACTGCTGAATATCTGTTTCCAGGCCAGCAAAATCCGTCGGTTTAAAGTGATGGCCGGCATTAAAATCGAGATCTTCTGACAAACGGGCACTGTTAAAACACATCCGTAAAGAGGTGCCGCCGATGAAGGTCAGCCGTTGCATGGCGCCTTGCTTGATCAGCACCGCCATGATGTCGTGGTGCAAAATCTCCTTCTCAATCACCGGGGTGATAGCGGCATAGTCTGGATTCGCTTGCACAATTTGACGAATTTGTTGTTTCAACATCCAGCAATTTCTCCGGTTATTGTTCCAGCATATGCAGGTTGCGTTGACAGTGTTTCAGATCGGTCAGGGCTTGTTCGGTGTTGGCGCGATACATGTTGATCTCAGAGTCAAAATACAGGTTAGGCATAATCTGCCCAACCGGCTTTTTCGTGTGGGTTAATTCAATGACACCATAAGGCGTGTTAAAAGTGCCACTACGGCCTTTAGTCACGACAGTGACTCTATCCATCAGCACCTGCGAAATATCACCGGTATGGCTTAACTGACTCTCAAGGCTGATGTAGCTGAGCACATCACTACGCAACTTTTTGATGATCTTATAAATAGCAGTGTTTGGCTCCGGTGGTGTCAGGGCGCTCTCATACAAGCCCTTCACCACACGTCTGAGCTGCCCGCTTTTGACCCGATCAGCCAGAAACTTGATAAACGCCGGCGTACAGGGTTGTTCCAGCATAAAGGCAAGCTCGGCAGCATTATGAATACCACCGCCGGCTTTCACGGCATTGGCAAAAACGAACAGTAACTGATCGGTCTTTTTCATTTGTGCACACAAAATAACTTTTTAAGTTATAAATTGTAGACCTATAGCAATCTACAGACAAACAATTAGTGCACAAAACAATACTTATTTGGTTATTAAATGCAAACTTACTTTTTGTCTGGTTGAGCAGCAAAAACTGATACTCTGACAACGTCCAGTGTGGCCGACGGCTTGATTGGAACCTTATTGAGTAAGAAAGGCTTATTTTTATGCCGTGGGCAAACTGGCAAATACTAATAATATGAATACAAATACAACAGTTAAACTATTGATTATTAGTTATTTGCAGTTCAGCCCATACAAAAACCGAGACCATACAGTGATGCTTACATGAGCCTATACCACGACAAAGCAAAAGAATTTGTCCATCAATATGAGTCGGTCAACGCAGAAGAAGTGCATCAGCACTGGTTAGCGTTGCTGAATAACATCAAGCCCGGTAACGCCCTTGATGTTGGTGCGGGTTCAGGCCGGGATGCACGTTTTTTGGCTGGCCTGGGTTTTGCTGTTACTGCAGTTGAACCAGCTGATGCACTGCGTGAACAGGCACAAAAACTCTCGCAACAGCTACCTATTCAATGGTTGTCGGATTTATTGCCTGGCTTGACTAAAGTACAGACTCTGCATCAACAGTTTGATTTAGTATTGCTTTCTGCAGTCTGGATGCATCTGTCGCCTGACGAACGGCATCAGGCTCTGCCAGTGTTATGTAGTTTATTAGCGCACGACGGCTTGCTGGTCCTGACACTGCGCCACGGCAGTTTTAATGACGGCCGTCTAAGTTATCCGGTAACCAGCGCTGAAATTCTCGCGCTGGTACAACAGCATCAGCTGGCACTGACATCGGTCTTTGTCAGTGATTTAGTCAGCGACGCCCTTGGCCGCAGCGATATTGCATGGCAGACTGTGGTCCTGAAAAAGGGATAAATAGGTCAGCCACGGATGAGTCTCGAGTTTTACCTGCAGAAATTTCAAGACCTGAATACACTCCGGCAAAACGGCCACAGCAAACCACATAAAGTCTGTATGTTACTGGCAGTGATGGATTTAATCAGTATCGGCGCTATCCATCAAAACAAAATTGAATTCAATGACGCCTTAAAGCACTGTTTCAGCAGCCATTTTCAGAGGTTGCGGGCAGGAAATGATGCTGACACGCCGGAAAACCCATTTTTCCATTTACGCTCAGACGGCTTCTGGCATCTGAATTATCAACCCGGTGTTGATGCCAGTACTGTCGACCGTTTCAGTAAAAGCAAAATCGCTTACACCAGCCTTGATGCTGAGCTTTTTGAATTTTTCAAAAGCAGTATTATTTGCAGTGACCTGCGTTTAGCGCTGACGATGAATCTGACACGTTTGCCGGAGCTTTATCAGCGCTGGGCGCAGAGCCTGGGTAAATCGGAAAAAACCGTCAGCAATTACCTGCAAGCAGTGCAAGGTAATCTGAGCAAAATGGCCAAAGCACATGGCCTGATCGACAGAAATCTCACAGACCTTGGCTCATTCCACCAATATCAGCGCACCACTACGCCATTGCGCGAACTGGCAGAGTTTAAAGCTCAGGATGAACGTGGCAAAAAGATGTACAGCAGCGCCTTAAAAAGTTATGGCGAGTTTTTAGCAGACTTAGGCCAGGTGGACGTCGCAGCAGATGTGGACGAAATAATGGCATCCCCAAGTTTGTCACCCACCGAAAAAACCGTGTTGATGAACACACGTTTAGGTCAGGGCCGTTTTCGTGAACACCTGCTCCAGCAATGGCAAGGTTGCGCTGTCACTGGCTATCCAATGCCGGCGATGCTAATCGCTTCGCATATCAAACCCTGGCGAGCCGCCAATAATCTGGAACGTCTGGACCCGAATAACGGCTTATTGCTGCTGGCAAATCTCGACAAAGCTTTTGACAAAGGTTTTATCAGCTTCGCTCAGAGCGGCGACATTATTTTGTCCCCACTGCTGGAGCAACCTGATGTCTTGGGTATTCGTACTAATATGCAGTTAAAACTGCGCGAAGCGCATCTGCCTTATCTCGCTTATCACCATCAACATGTGTTTGCGCAGTAGCATTTGGTCAAGGCTGACGTGATTGAAGACCCGACACTAATCTACTCACCAAATGAGGCGAATAAACCCTCTATTCACCTCACCCATTCCCCTCAGGCACTTCCCTCTTCCACCACCAGCGGTGTCCACAGTTGTTTCCAGCGTTCGGTTTTGGTGTCTGCGGCTAATAATCGTGGCTGCACTGTCACAGCCTCGGCGAACTGATTTAGCGGCTGCAGCAGTGAAGCGTTAATGGCGCCGACGCAGATCTCTGCTTCGCGATAGCAGACGGCGACGACGGTTTGGCATTGGCTGCAGGCGAGGAATTCGGCCTGGGCTGAGCCTTGTTGCAGCCGCTGTAGCGGCTGGGGGCTTTGGATGCGTAGCTGGCCTTTGGGGTCGGACAGATACTGCAGGTTACGGCTGGTGCAGAAGTCGCAATCGCAGCGGCGTGGGGCACAGGCCGCTGCGGGTTGTGACAGCTGAATTTCACAAGATACTGCTCCACAAAAGCAGCGACCACACAGGCAGGTTCCGGTGATTGTGTACATCTGAAATTCTCCTTGTTCGCCTGTCACTTAGTTACCTGCCGCTTATTCACATACCTGGCGTCTTAGCCTTTTGCACCTTGCGCCAGCTGACTCAGCACTTGTGCCGGGTTGCTGAAATCGGTGATTTCCTGCAGCACTTTGCCATTCGATACCTTTAACAATACCGGAATTTGTCGCACGTTAAAGTGTTGAAATAACACGCCATTGTGGTCAATTTGAAATGGCACCTGCATCTTGTACAGCGCGTTAAATTCGGCTAAGGCTTTGTCGTCGGTCCACAGATGATTGACGATACCGGTCCAGCGCGCTTTGGGTAATTTGGCGGCCAGCGTGTTTAATTGCTGCTGCGCCTGCTGGCACTGCGCCGACATGGCCGGGCGGGATTCTTTTAAATACCAGTCGCACCAGGTGGCGCTGATAAACAGCAGATGTTCGCCGGTTAAAAACGGTTTTAATCGCTGTTGTTGCGCTGCTGCAGTCAGCGCTTCACTGGACGCCGGTGGTAACTGCTGGCCTTGCGCTAAACGGGCGAGAAAACCATCCAGCGCCTGGTCTGACTCATGGGTACTGTAAACCTGCTCACCGGCAGTGTTCAACAGCACGGAAAATGGCGTGCCGACTAAGCCCAGCTGCACCGCCAGTTTGCCTTCGACATCGCGCCACACCGGCATAGTCAGACCGAACTTGCTGACGACTTGCTGGATGTCCTGAGGCGCTTCGTTGATATCGATATTCACCGCGACAAAATTCACCTTGTCGCCAAACTGTTGATACAGCTTCTGAAAATGCGGCATTTGCTGCATGCACGGCTGGCACCAGGTCGCCCACATCTTGATATAAACGGGTTTACTGGTATCTAAACTGCTGAGGTTACTGATTTGCTCGCCGGGAAAAGCCTGCAGCGGCACTGTGCGATAGGCCGGCACTGCGGCGCTGGCCAAGCCTGACAGCGTCAGCAGCATTAAAACGCAGAGCGCACGCCATCCGGCCGCTGTGATGTAAGTCGTTATGTGCTTCATCGAAAATCCCCTGTGTTAAAAATCCGGCTGAAAATGAAAGGCCACGGCGATGCGGTTCCAGCTGTTGATTGTGACGATTAACACGCTTAAATCAAGGATCTGTGCTTCGCTGTATTCTGCTGCTACTGCGGCATAATCTGCATCCGACACACCTTGTTGCGCTACCAAAGTCAGCGCTTCGGTCCAGCGCAAAGCGGCTTGTTCGGCCGGCGTGAACACCGCGCCTACTTCCCGCCAGGCCGGCAAAACGTCCAGCCGCTGTTGTTTTTCGCCGTCTTTACGCGCCTCATTGGCGTGCATATGCTGGCAAAAAGCACAGCCGTTTAATTGCGACGCGCGGATTTTGATTAGGTGGATAAGACTGTGCGGCAGGCCTGATGCTTCAGCCGCTTTGGCTAAGGCGACCAGATGTTGCAGCAGCGCCGGCTGCATTTTATAGACTTGGGTCCGGCTGATACGTTCTGACATAAACACCTCCAATAGTTGAGGTGCCCAGTGTATGAATACGCTAACGCCCGGCCTTGGAGATTTGCGACATTTTGCGTTTTTTATACTGGCCAGGCGTCTGGCCGGTCAGGCGACTGAAATGCAGATGCAGATGGGCCTGGTCGTAAAAGCCGGCTTGCTGCGCCACGCTGGCGAGGTCACAGGCCGGGTTTTGACTGAGGATAAAACGCGCCAGCCGCACCTTCAGCATCAGTTGCAATTGCGCCGGTGACAAACCGGTTTCGAGTTTAAAACGCCGCTCATACTGGCGCCGGCTTTTTGGCAACTGCTCATACAAATGCTGTAAATCTGCCGCCGGTTGTTGCAGCAATTGCAGGCTTTGTTGCACCAGCTGCTGGCCTGAGATGTTGTTTTCGGCCAACGCCAATAACCAGCATTCGACGGCGTTCATTTGCGCACTGGCATCGGTTTGGCCTGCTAACAGGTCCAATAACTGGTGCAGCCCCGGTACATTCGCCAGTTGCAAATCAAGCTGCGGTGCGGTTAATTCCGCCGGACTGATGCCGAGCAGCTGAAAAGCGCCGGTCGGCTGAAAACGCACACTGAATAAACGCTGGCCGGCGCGAAACTGGCTGTGGGTCAGTTTCGGGTCATACTGCAACCAGGCTTTGGGTAACTGGCCCGGTATCCATTCAAAAGTCAGATTGCTGCCACCATCCGGGTACAAGGCATGGCTTGGCACCTCGCCGCTGTCCGGTGGAATAGACAAAGACCAGTACAGCTGTACCCAGGGCTGCAATTGATGGCAGGCGGCACGCTGCGAAAAACCTGGCAACGATTGCTGTAGTTGCGGTTGTAGTAAGGTCTGGATTTGCTGGGTTGACGCGATCATCAGGTTTTGTTTGGTAGCAGTGATAAGCGCAGCTTATGCGGCATTGACCGGCGGAGCAAGCGGGGTTCATCCCCGCCGTTCTTCGCCGCTGTAGAGCCGGTAACCGTTGCGGCCCTGTTGTTTCACCTGATACATGGCGCTGTCGGCTTTTTCCAGCAGTTCGGCCAGTTCCAGGCCGTGGCGCGGGTGCAGGCTGACGCCGATGCTGGCGCCGAGTTCATAGCTGTGGCCGTCAATCTCGACCGGTTGTTGCATTTGTTTCAGCAGCTTGGCGGCGATCTCCTGCACGTACTGCTCCTGCTCGATTTGAGTTGCGATCACGACAAATTCGTCGCCACCGATGCGGGCGCAGATGTCGGTACTGCGCAGGCTGGCTTTGAGCCGGCGCGCCACTTCCTGCAGCACTAAATCACCGGTTTTATGCCCGGCGTTGTCGTTAATGGGTTTGAATTTATCGAGGTCAATATAAAACACCGCCAGCGCCTGGTGCGGCCGGTTCGCCAGCTGCAGCGCCTGACCGAATAACACATCGACATAACGCTTATTACTCAATCCGGTCAACGGGTCCTGATACGCCAGTTCCAGCGCTTTGGCCTCAGATTCGGTCAGCCGGCGACAGAACAGCATGATCACCGCCGTTAACAGCAACAAATATTGCAGTAGCGCCAGCACAGTACCAAACACAAACCCCTGCTGGCGCCAGTCCGGCAGCAGCCAGATATACAGCGGCACAATCAGGCTCCAGTGCAGCGTCAACAATAACACCACGCTGACAAAAGCCCGCCTGATCCACTGCGGCAGCCGGATGCGGCTACGATAGACGGCGCTGGCCAGCAACAGCAACGCCAGTACGTTAAAGGTGGCAAGGCCGATGTCATAAGCCACTCTGGGCAATAACAATCCGCCATAAGCCGCAATCCAGCAAAGCAATAACACCACAGCGGCGTATAACCAGCGGTCTGTCACCATCCGTCCGCTGGGTAACAGCACAGCACCAAAAAAACGAAAGGCCCCCAGCAATAGCAGCAATTTTTCCAGCGCGATAAAACCGGCATACCACAGCAAACCGCTCGCCGCGTCGGGTTCAGTCGGCAGCAATAACATCGCAAGGCGGGCACAACAGGCAGCAAGGGCGGCAAAAGCCCAAAAGGTGATCCCGGGGTTAGTGCGCGGCACCAGCCGGGCGCATAAAAACAGCAGAAACAACATGAAATACACGGTGCTGCCGACTGCATGCATGATTGGATACAGCATAAATCGCCCCTGCCTTCTGCTGATGAGACCGGATAAAACGCGATTTGATAACACTGCTGGTGGAATCAGATGTGGCTTTTCAGCGTCGGGTTTGTCAGAGAAGCCGGCCGCAGAAAAGCTTTACACAGCATGATTGGGGACAGCGAAACTTGTCAAGCGAAGTCGCGCCGGCTACAGCACATCATGAAAAAACATAATGTGCTGTATCACAGCAGATGACCCGGCAAACCAATTAAGCCTGCCGGCGTTTTTGCAAAAACAGTTTATCCAAAGTCAGAAACACCACAGGCGTAGTCAGCAAAGTGAGGATTTGGCTAAACGCCAGGCCACCCACAATCGCCACACCCAGCGGCACCCGTAGCTCTGAGCCAGTACCAAAACCAAGCAGCAGCGGCACTGCGCCTAAAATCGCCGCCAGCGTCGTCATCATGATGGGGCGGAACCGCACCAGACAGGCCTGATGAATGGCATCGCGCGCGCTTAAACCCTGCTCACGCTGCGCCTGCAGCGCAAAATCGACCATCAGAATGCCGTTTTTCTTCACGATACCAATTAGCAAAATGATGCCAATCAGCGCCATAATGGAGAAATCCAGCCCCCACAACCACAGCAAACCGATAGCACCAATCGCCGCCGACGGCAGCGTCGACAAAATCGTCAGCGGGTGGACAAAACTCTCGTACAACACACCAAGGATGATATAGACCGCCAGCAAGGCGGTTAAGATCAGCAACGGCTGACTGGCGAGCGAATCCTGAAACGCCTGCGCCGCGCCCAGGAAGGTGCCCAGCACCGCCGGAGGCATATTCAGCTCAACCCGCGCCTGTTCCAGCGCTTTAACCGCATCGCCAAGCGCCACGCCAGCTGCGAGGTTAAAGGAAATATTCGCCGCCGGCTGCATGCCGTGGTGCGCAATCACCACAGGGCCACTTTGCGCTGGCAGCACTTTGGCAAAGCTCAGCAGCGGCACCATGTCGCCGGTCAGTGGCGAGCGCAGGTAAAAATAATTCAGGCTCTCTGCGCGGCCGCGTTGCTCGGGGCTGACTTCCAGAATCACATTATATTGATTGGTTTCGGTCTGATATTCGCTGATTTGGCGCTGGCCAAAAGCGTCATACAGAGCCTGATCCAGGTCGGCTGCGGTAAAACCAAGCCGGGCCGCGGCCTGGCGGTCCAGTTCCAGCCGGATAATATTGGCGTCCCACTGCAGGTCGTTCGACAAATCGGTGAACAACGGGTTTTGTCGAAGTTTTGCCGTGAGCTGATTGGTCCAGCTGGCCAGCTCGTCGCTGTCGAGCGCTTTTAACACATATTGATACTGCGCGCGGCCCTGGTTAGCGCCGAGGTTAATGTCCTGCGAGGCACGTAAAAACACCTGTAAACCAGGGATTTGCGCAAACTGCGGCCGTAACCGGTCGATAATTTCGCTGGCGCTGGCATCGCGGTCATCCGGGTCGCTCAGCACTATCCAGATCCGGCCCGAGCCACTGGAGTTATTGCCACCGACTGCGTGGTTAAAGCCGGTGATATCCGGGTCTTTGCGTAAAATCTCTTCCAGCTGTTTATGTTTGGCGACCATGTCCTGATAAGAAATGTCCGACGCCGCCTGAGTAGAGCCAATGACAAAACCGGTGTCCTGCAGCGGGAAAAAGCCTTTGGGGATGGCGATAAAACTCAGCACACTGCCGGCCAGCGTCAAGCCAAACACAGTCAGCATCACACGCTGATGCGCTAAGGCCCAGGTCAACACGCGGTCATAACGCCGCGCCAGCCGGTCAAACAGCCCCGGATGATTCGGGTCGTGATGTGGCGCTTTATCCATAAAAATCGACGCCAGCGTCGGCGCCAATGTCAGACACACCACTACTGAAATCAGAATAGCGGCGGCAGCGGTCAGCGAAAATTCCAAAAACAACCGGCCGATAATGCCGCCCATAAACAGCAGCGGAATAAAAGCCGCGATCAGCGACACTGAAATAGAAATCACTGTAAAACCAATCTCTTGTGCGCCTTTCAGTGCCGCTTCGGTTTTACTGAGGCCAAGTTCGAGATACCGATGGATATTTTCAATCACGACTATGGCATCGTCGACAATAAAGCCAACGGCAATCACAATCGCCACCAAGGTTAAGTTATTCAGGCTAAAGCCGGCGACGTACATAAAAGCACAAGTGGCAATCAGCGACACCAACAGCACAGCCGTGACTATTAAAGTCGCCGACCACTGCTTTAAAAATGCCGCCATCACCGCAATCACCAGCACCACAGCAATCGCCAGCGTCAGCTCCACTTCGGCCAGCGATGCACGAATAGTGCGGGTACGGTCGTTAAAGACTTCAACTTTAATATCGGCCGGCAGCGCCGACACCAGCTGCGGCAACGCCGCCTGAATGGCATCGGCAGTGGCGACAATATTGGCGCCCGGCTGACGGCGGATAATCAGTGCGACACCGGATTCACCATTGGGCCAAATCTGCAAAAAGTCGTTTTCGGCGCCGGCCACCACATTCGCCACATCGCGCAGATACACCGGGTTGCCGTTGTCGTATTTCACAATCAGCTGGCCATATTCTCCAGCACTAAAGATTTGGTCGTTGACCGCCAATGTTGACACCCGGTTGGCACCAAATAACGCGCCTTTGGGCTGATTGACACTGGCTTTTTGCACCACAGCGCGGATATCTGCAAGTGTCAGATTATTCGCCGCCAGCACTTCCGGCCGCGCCTGAATGCGAATGGCCGGCTTTTGCTGGCCACCGATAAACACCTCGCCAACACCATAAATCTGACTGAGCTGGCGCGCCAGCACGGTTTCGGCCATGTCGCTGATTTGCGTGCGCGACAGGGTTTCTGACGTGACGCCAATGATTAAAATTGGGCTGTCCGACGGGTTGGCTTTGCGCCAGGTCGGCTGATTCGGCATATCCGGCAAGCGGCCGGCGGCCTGATTCAGCGCGGCCTGCACTTCCTGCGCGGCGGCGTCTATGTCTTTTTCCAGTACAAATTGCAGCGTGATATTGACCGAACCCAGCGCGCTGCTGGAGGTCATTTCGGTGATGCCGGGTACTGAACTAAGCGCAACTTCTAACGGCGTGGCGACGGCGGAGGCCATAGTTTCAGCGCTGGCGCCGGGTAACCGCGCGCTGACTTCAATGGTCGGGAATTCGGCTTCTGGTAAAGGCGCAATCGACAGGCGCGGAAAAGCCAGAATACCCATCAATACTAAGGCACAGGTCAGCAGCACTGTGCCGATCGGGTGCTGCATACACCAGGCAAAAATACTGCGGCTATTCATGCTGCATGCTCCGCCGCGGCTTGCTTGGCTTGTTTCTTCGCTTTAGCCGCTTGCGCCTGTTCGGCGGCAGTTTTAATCAGCACAGTGGCACCGGGCCGCAACCGGCTTTGGCCGTCCACGACAACTTGCTGGCCGGCACTGACGCCACTGACGACAACCACAGTCTCAGTGCTTTCCAGCACCTGCACTGGTTGCACTTTGGCTTTGTCGCCATCGACAGTCCAGACAAAAGCACCCTGCGGGCCTTGTTGCAGCGCTTTGACCGGAATGGTCAGCGCCTGCGCTAATAATTTGCTGCGAAGCGCCACCACTACAGTTTGCGCTGGCCACAGCGCCTGAGTCGGGTTAGCAAAATCAGCTTTGATCCGGATGGTGCCGCTGCCGGCGCTGACTTTGTTATCCACTACCGCCAAAGTGCCGCTCGCCAGTTTTTCGCCGCCATCCTGCACAAAAGCATCCACCGGCACCGCCTGCTGCCGCCGCACTTGCTGCATCAGTTGCTGCAATTGTGGTAAGTGCGCCTGCGGCAATGCCATTTCGATGCTGATCGGGTCAAGCTGCACCACGGAAAACAAGCCTTGTGTATCAGACGGCCGCACATAGTTGCCGGCGTCGACATTGCGAATACCAACCTGACCGCTGATAGGCGCATGAATTTGGGTGAAGGATAATTGCACCTGCTGGGCATTGATTTGCGCATCGACACTTTGCAGTTCGGCCTGCAGTTGCTGCACATTGGCTTGCTGCTGGTCTTTTTGCTGCGCCGAAATCGCCTGGCTTTGGCTTAAATTCTGGTAACGCTGTAAATCGCGTTTTGCCACATTCAGTTTGGCTTCGACCACAGCGCGCTGCGCTTTGGCCTGTGCCAGTGCGGCTTTGATCGCACGGTCGTCCAGCGTCGCTAATAATTGACCGGCTGCGACCATCTCGCCTTCGCGCACCAGCACTTGCTGCAATAAACCATCGACCTGAGGCCTAATCTCGACGCTTTGTTGTGGCTTGACCTGACCAATACCGCGCAGCCAGACCGGCACATCTTGTATGGTCACCGTAGCAACCACCACAGGGACACCCGCTTGCGGTTGTTGCTGAGCCGTCGCAGAGTTCAAGGTAGCAAGCAGCCCGAGGGTGGCCAATAAGACCAGAGATAATTGCATGAAAGTACTCCCGAAAAGTTGCGACGCGGCTGACTCTTGTCAAATAATGCCGCTATTCTGCCCAAGCAAAACGCGGGAAAGGTCGGTCGCGATCAGCAGATGCGGCCAAGTCCCGGCGAAAGGCGACTAATGCGTGGGATATTACTGAAATTAACAGGAATTACGGGCAAGTAACAGCACGGCGCATGACTGCGCCGGTCTGGAACAGCGGATGGTGGGTCAGGATTGTGTTGGACCGGGCCGGCAAGAACGAAAAATTAACCAGCCAAAGGCCAGCAACAGCAACAATTGCGCGATGATAAACGGCAGTTCAGTCTGGGTAGGAGCCAGCGGCTGCAACACCGGGATCTTCATAAAGGCCTGCACCACCGCAACAAATGCATTCAGATAAAACGTCAGTAAGCTGCTGATCAGAAAGATCGGCCGCCAGCGTCCCTGTAACCCGGCAGAGTAACGGGCATAGAGCGCAACGGCCAGTAACAACAGTGTCAGAGCGACAAACAGATGCGACGGTAATAATTTGTCGGCCGGTAATACAACACCGCTGATACTGGTGAGTAGCGTCAGCAACAAAAAGATTCTGGTCCGGGCTTCTGTCAGCCCGTTTTGTAATATCTGCAGGCTGAACAACCCGCCCCACAACAATGCGATCACACTGACCGCCACATGAAAAATTAACAGCAGATCCATCGCCAGCCCCCTGAGCTTAAGTGAAACCTGTCAGCTGCAGGCAGGACTATCCGGCCTGTGCACTACGCAGATCTGAGTCTTCAGGCTTAGCTGGTTTCGCTGGAAATAACAAGGCGCAGTGACTCTGGCCGTGTCCGAGCCGTAATTGCCGCCTGCGCCGCTTGCCCTTACACTGTTGGTCTCACGTTGATTTCAGGAACTCATTGTGCTCCGAATGCCCCGCCCGGCAATGCTGCTGTGTTATCTGTTGCTGTTATTGCTGACCGCAGCAGCCTGCCAGCATTGGATTTATCAGGATTTGCGCGCCCAGGCGGTCAGTCAGAGCAATAATCTGGCGGCATTTTTGCGCTACAGCATTGGCCGCCACGCCACATTACCGGCAACACTCGGCCAAAGCCCATTGCTGCAGCAGTGGCTGGCACAGTCTGATATCGCAGCGCTGAATCAATATCTGGCTGAACTGCAACAAAGCGCCGGGGTGGCGGATCTGTATCTGGTCGGCAATGATGGCTTGGTGCTGGCGAGCAGCAACAGTCAGGACACCACTTCTTATGTTGGCCGTGATTTTGGCTTTCGGCCTTATGTACAGGCGGCGCTCGCCGGCAACAGCGGGTTTTATTATGCGCTGGGTCATACCAGCGGCATGCGCGGCGTGTATTACAGCGCACCACTGCGCCAAGAAGCGACGGATCCGGCCAGCCCGGTACGCGCTGTGCTGGTGGCAAAAGTCGACTTAGAACCACTGGAACTGCAGCAACAACAAATCGCCGGCCTCAAAGGCAGCCACTTTATTGTCACAGGCCAGAGCAATGAAATTTTCCTCTCCGATGTGCCAGCCTGGCGTCTGACCAAACTCGATGACGCACCACTGAGCAGCACAGAACAGCCACGTTATCTGACCAAAGCCATCACACCGCTCGGCCAGACCGAACGCCGGGCGCTGCTGACGCCCTGGCAGCAACTGTGGCAAATGCCACTTGGCGCCAACCGGCAGAATTATCTGGCGCAGTCGCAACAACTCAGCGAATTCGGCTGGCAATTAACGGTGCTGACACCGGCCACAGACGCTTATCAGCAACTCAGTGCCGCCCTGCTTTTGACTTCCCTGTTGTTTGTGATTTTGCTGCTCGGCTGGCGTCTGCAACGCGAGCGGCAAAAACGCACGGCGCAGCTGGAATTACATGCCAGACAACTGGAACAACGTGTGATTGCCCGCACTGCTGACCTGGCCGCCAGCAATCAGCAACTGGTGGCGCAAATTCAGCAGCGTGAACAAACCGAAACCGCGCTGGCGCACACTGAACAGGAATTGGTGCAGGCGGCGAAACTCGCCACCATCGGCAGTTTGTCAGCGTCGCTGAACCACGAGCTGAATCAGCCGCTGACGGCGCTGTCGAGCTACAGCCAGACCACCGCCAAAATGCTCGATAAAGCCATGTACAGCGAGGCCAAACAAAACCTGCAGGCGATGCAGCAACTGATTGCCAGGCTTGGCAATATCGTCGCGCAGTTTAAAGATTTCAGCCGCAAAAGCGCCGGTAAAAACCAGCCGGTCGATGTGAACAAACTGGTGCTGGACGCGGTCGGGTTGGTGCATCATCAGTGTCAGCGCCAGGGTGTGAAAGTGCGGCTGCAGCTACCGGACCTGGCACCGCAGGTGCTGGGCGACCCTATCCAGCTCGAGCAAGTGTTGGTTAATCTGCTGACCAATGCGCTACAGGCGATGCAACAACAAAGCGACGCCGCAATGGCGGTCGCGGTCAAGACCGCGGCCGGACAGGTGCAAATTCTGTTAAAAGATCAGGGCCCTGGCATTGAACCGCATCATCTGGAACGGATTTTTGAAGCCTTTTTCACCACCAAACAACGCGACGGCTTAGGGCTTGGCCTGTCGATTTCGCAGCGTATTATCCAGTCCTTTGCCGGCAAACTGGAAGTGCGCAATCACCCGCAAGGCGGCGCTGAGTTGTGTGTCACCTTGCCGCTGTTACCGATGGAAACCTGCTAATGCCGCACCCTGCTACTCACTTTGCCACTGAAGCTATGCCGCAAATTCTGTTTATCGATGATGAAGCGGAGATCCGCACCGTCGTCGAGCAGCTGTTTCGCCTCGAGGGGCTGCAGTGCAGTACCACGGCCAACCCGGGTGCGCTGTTAAAACAATTAACGGCGGATTTTGCCGGAATCGTCATTACCGACATCCATATGCCGGCGATGCACGGGCTGGATTTGCTGCAGGCCATTCACGCCATCGATGCCGAAATTCCGGTGGTGGTACTGACCGGTTATGGTGCTGTGTCGCTCGCGGTCAAAGCGCTACAGCAAGGCGCTTATGACTTTCTAGAAAAACCATTTGATAACAGCCATTTACTGGAAGTAGCGCAGCGTGCTTTAGAAAAACGTGCGCTGGTGCTGGAAAACCGCGCCTTAAAAGCTTCGGTCGCCCGCGCGCAGCAACCCGGCATGCGTATTTTGGGTCAAAGCCCGGCGATGGTGCAGCTGCGCAGTGTGCTCGATGCCGTGCTGGACGCGCCGGCCGACGTGCTGATTTTTGGTGAAACCGGCTGTGGCAAAGAGCTGGTCGCGCGGTATTTGCATGAACAAAGCAGCCGGCGCGAGCATAATTTTGTCGCCATCAACTGCGGTGCTATTCCGGAGCAATTAATCGAAAGCGAACTGTTTGGTACCGACGCCGGCGCTTATACCGGCGCCGAGAAAAAACGCGCCGGCAAATTTGAATTCGCTAACGGCGGCACCTTGTTTCTCGATGAAATCGAAAGCACGCCGCTGTCACTGCAGGTGAAGTTATTACGCGTACTGGAAGAGCGTCGTGTTACCCGGCTTGGCTCCAATCAGCCGGTGGCGCTGGACCTGCGTATTATCGCCGCCACCAAAACCAACTTAAAACAGCTGGCCGCCAGCGGCGCTTTTCGTGCCGATTTGTATTACCGCTTAAGCCTGGTTGAAGTCCGCCTGCCGCCATTACGCGACCGGCGCGACGACCTGATGTTGCTATTCAGTCATTTTGCTTTGGTCGCTGCCGCGCGTTTCCACAAAGAATATCAACCACTGACACCTGCCCAAGTGCAGCAACTACAACAACACGACTGGCCCGGCAACGTACGCGAACTGCGT
This sequence comes from Rheinheimera texasensis, assembly GCF_964031785.1. GTDB lineage: Bacteria > Pseudomonadota > Gammaproteobacteria > Enterobacterales > Alteromonadaceae > Pararheinheimera > Pararheinheimera texasensis_A. The sequence continues at coordinate 444 of NZ_CAXIRE010000014.1, read as the reverse complement.
AATATGGCTGAACGTTATGTGCTGCTTGGCCCCGCCGTCTGTTTTGGTAAAACCGACGCGCCGAGCGATGGCATCAGCAGCCTGATGTCGCTACAACAACGGGTCGAAGCTTACGAAAAAAGTCTGATCGAAGAGGCGCTGAATCAGCACCACGGTTCGATCAAAGACGTGATGCAGGAACTCGGTCTCGCCCGCAAAACCTTATACGACAAAATGGCTAAGTATCAGCTGACCCGGCGGGATTTTTTGGAGTGATTTTTATGCAGGTTCTGCTGGCCTCTGCTGGCTCTTGCTGGCTCTTGCTGGCTTTTGCTGAATCATTTTTACCTTGGCCGCTAGTCCGTCTAGCAAAGAGTTCACCTAACGGTGAGTCACTTTCTTTTGTTTCAGCAAAAGAAAGTAACCAAAGAAAAACCGACGGTAAGGTTCACACTCATAGGTGAC
>NZ_CAXIRE010000013.1:0-131963 GCF_964031785.1 Rheinheimera texasensis | reverse complement strand
TTGGACGGCGACTTTTCAGACGGGCTTTCGAGCGGAACCGGGTGCGCCTTTTCTTTCGGTTCCTTTCTTTTGGCAAGGCAAAAGAAAGGAACTCACCGTTAGGTGAAATCTCTGCTAGACGGTCTCGCCGCAAAGGAAATAACGATTACTAAAACAAAGTCGCCCGCAGGGCAAAAAACCAGCGCCGCCAGACGCCTACTGGTCTAGATACTCAGCAATCAAATCCAGAAACTCATCTCCGTAGCGGCTGAGTTTGGTCTGGCCGACGCCGCTGATGGCGAGGAAGTCGCTGCGGCTGGTGGGCATTTGCTGGGCCATTTCGATTAACGAGGCGTCGCTGAACACCACAAAAGGCGCGACGTCGGTGCGTTCGGCGATTTGTTTGCGCAGCGCGCGCAGTTTGCTGAACAGCAACCGGTCGTAATCCTGTTTTTGCTGGGCTTTGCCAGCTTTTGGTGAAGTCGGTGCGCTTAAACGTGGAATCGCCAGTTGCAGGCTGGTTTCGCCTTTCAGTACAGGCCGGGCGGCCGGTAATAACTGCAAGACCGAATGGCGGGTGATGTCTTGTTGCAACAGGCCGTAGTGGATCAGTTGGCGTAGCACCGACAGCCAGTAGTCGTGGCTTTTATCTTTGCCGATGCCGTAAGTGGATAGTTTGTCGTGGCCCAGTTCAGTGATTTTCTGGCCCTGACTGCCGCGCAGCACGTCGATGACATGGTGCATACCAAAGCTCTGGCCGACGCGAAACACACAAGACAGCGCTTTTTGTGCCAGCTCAGTGCCGTCAAAACGCTGTGGCGGGTCGAGGCAAATATCACAGTTGCCACAGGCCTGCTGACTGGCTTCGCCGAAGTAATTCAGTAGCACCTGGCGGCGGCAAGTCTGAGCTTCGGCAAAAGCCGCCATCGCATTAAAACGCTGCAGCGTCACTTCAATCCGGCTTTGGTTTTCGTCGGTCTCAATCCACTTGCGCGTACGGGCAGTGTCGGCCGGGTCGAATAACATGATGGCTTCAGCGGCAACACCGTCGCGGCCAGCGCGGCCAGTTTCCTGATAATAGGCTTCGATGGTGCGCGGCAAATCAAAGTGCACCACAAAACGGATATTGGGTTTATTCACGCCCATACCAAAAGCGACAGTGGCGACAATCAGTTGCAGCTGATCGCGCTTAAACTGGTCCTGCACCAGCGCGCGTTGCTCGTTACTGAGGCCGGCATGATAAGCGCCGACGGCAAAACCTTTGCCTTTGAGCTGCTCGGCTAATTCGTCGACTTTTTTGCGCGACGAGCAATAGACAATACCGCTTTGATTTTCCTGGCTTTTCAGTAAAGTGACCAGCTGTTCCAGCGGGCGGAATTTTTCCAGTACTGTGTAGCGGATATTGGGCCTGTCAAAGCTGCTGATGCTGATAAACGGCTGATACAGGCCCAGTTGCTGACGGATATCCTGCTGCGTCGCCGGGTCGGCGGTGGCGGTCAGGGCCAGAAGTGGCACTTGCGGAAATTGTTGTTTCAGCCGCGATAAGGCGATGTAATCCGGGCGGAAATCGTGGCCCCATTGCGACACACAATGGGCTTCGTCGATAGCAAACAGGCTGACGCCGACATCGCCGAGGCGCTGTAAGAATTGCTCCTGCAGCAGGCGTTCCGGCGCTACATACAACAGTTTGATCTGGCCGTCGCGCAGGCGGCGGAACACATCCAGCACCTGTTCACGCGCCAGGCTGCTGTTAACAAAATCAGCAGCAATGCCCATCGCCTGCAAGCCGTCGACCTGATCTTTCATCAGCGACATCAGCGGCGATACGACGACAGTCACGCCGGGCAACAACAACGCCGGCAGCTGATAACACATCGATTTACCGCCGCCGGTTGGCATCAGCACAAAACAATCGCGGCCGGCCAGTACCTGCTCAATGATCTCAACCTGCCCAAAACGAAATTCGCTGTAACCGAAGGTTTGTTTCAGCGTTTGGTGCAAGAGGTCAGGAGTGGAAACAGATGGCTGCAAAGCGGCGGTCACGTTGGTTGTTGAGAGAGGCGGCTATTCTACTGTTTTCAGCGGAACAGGCATAGCGGTTCCTGCCCTATGAGGCAGGACCAAGCAGCGCCACTGAATCCCGCTCCACCAGCTGCGATAAAAACAAATGGGTGCGATGTGCCGGCTCTGCCGTAGGGTTACTCGACAGCTCGATGGCGAGGCGGGCGGCGTAGCTGGCCATTTCTTCGACCGGGTAATGCATAGTGGTCAGCTGCGGCCGGCAGGCGCGGGCGACAATCAAATCGTCAAAACCCACCACTGACACATCTTCCGGTACGCGCAGGCCGGCGGCAAAGAGTGCATGAATAGCGCCGACCGCCATTAAATCGTTGTAGGCCAGCAGTGCGGTAAAATGCACGTTGCGTTTGAGCAAAGCCTCGACCGCCTGCATACCACCTTCGATATTGGCGGTGGATTCTTCAATCGCCTCATCTTTTAGCGTGATTTGCGCAGCGGCCAGCGTCTGGCGGATGCCTTGCAAGCGTGCGCCAGGGTCACGGTTTTGATAAATACTGGTGATGACAGCGAAGTCTCGGTGGTTTTTTTCCAGCAGCATCTGCGTGGCATAGGCGGCGCCAGCGATGTTATCGAGCCAGACACAACGATGGGCGATGGCCGGAATATAACGATTGACCAGCACCAGGCCGGGGATCTCTTCGGCGAGTTTAATTAAGGTTTTTTCGTCGGAATATTCGCTGTGCAGCACTATGGCCTGGCAGTTGTGGTCGCGCAGTGAATTAATGGCGTCCAGTTCTGACTGTGTTTCATACATCGAATTGGCCATCAGCAGCTTGTAGCTTTGTTCGCGGGCAGTTTTTTCCACACCGGCGGCAAGGGTGCCGAAAAAGGTCATCGCCAGTTTCGGCGTGACCAGGCCAATAGTACTTTTGGTTTTGCTGACTAAGGCCTGCGCATTGCTGTTGGGTCTGTAACCCAGCTCTTTGATGACTTTTTGCACCCGGGCGCGGCAAGCGTCACCGACTTTATGATTGCCATTGATGACGCGCGATACGGTCGCAATCGACACGCCGGCAACGCGGGCGACATCTTTAATATTGGCCATCAGCGGTGTTCCTCCAAAAACTGCAGCCGCTGCACGTGCCAAAGCACCAACAGGGCGAAAAGACTACAAATCACAGTGCCGCCGCTTAATAACAGCCGCATGGCGTCCAGCACGCCGTCCGCCTGCGCTGCACCGGCGCTGGCGGCAAAACCAAGCGTATTTAAAGCGAGGCCAGACAATAACATAGACAGCGCCGCGCTGACACTGACCACCCAATGATGCAACGCCGAGATGGCGCCATATTGGCTGCTGCCGGCCGGTTCGGTTTGGGCCAATAAAGGCGGGATCAGCATCGCCATCGCGGTCCAGGCCGCACTGCAAAGCACGGCGTCGAACAGCAGCCAATACGTCGGTTCGCCTTGATACAACCACCATTTGGCGGCACCGCCGAGCAGATTCAGTACAAAGACCCAGGACAAAGTCGATACAGCGCCTAAGCGTCGGCTGCTCCAGCCAATCACCGGCACAAAAGCCAGGCCAGCCAAAGCATAGCCGCTGGATAACAAGGCTTTCCACCAGGAACCGGCGACTAAATCGGCCTGATTCATCGCATACACCAGCAGGTAATAATCCAGCGTCGCAACAAAAGCGCAGCCACAGAGTTGCAGCAGACATAACAGCATTAACCAGCGCAGCAGCGGCCTTTGGCGTAGCAGGCTCAGGCTGTTGCGCGCCGCAACAGGGGGCTGTGTTGCCGGCGCTGCACTATGAATGGAATCGTGATTTGATTCGTGATTTGGCTCACGGGCGCGAAACGCCAGAAATAATCCCGGCAGTGCAATTAACAGCGTGCCAGTCAGGGCGCCGACCCAGCGCACGCCTTGCTGAAAACTGCTGAATAGTGCCAGTTGCGACAAAGGCACCAGCCACTGATAACCCAAAGAGCCGAGTTTTTGCACGGCGCTGGCCAGGCCAAACACCGCCGTGCGCTGCTGTGGATCTGGTGTTTGTTCAAATACCAGGCTTGATAAAGGCACCGCCAACAGTGGCAGCGCCAAAAAAAATAACAATGACAACAGCGAGAAATAACCAAGCTGCCACAGCGGCGGCCAGTCCGCTGGCACCTGCCACATCAGCACAAAACTCAGGCTTAAACCCAGCACACCCGCCAGTAAAAACGGCCGGCGCCGGCCAAACCGGCTCTGGCATCTGTCCGATGCGCGGCCGACATAACCACTGATACTGCTACCCAGCAGCATAGGCCCGGCGATCGCCAGACTAAGCCAAACCGGGTCCAGCGCCAGCGTCATCTGATAAAACGGCACGGCGAGCACCAGCACACTCTGGTTGGCAAAAAACAACGCCAAAAAGCCAGCGGCTAACAGGTAGCGCTGGACTTTTTGTTGTATGGCTGTGTGGGTTGTGTTGATGGGGTTTGGCAATCAGGCTCCGTTAACGCATTAAACTCACTTCGGCAATTTCCAGCGCATTGTTGCCATCGCTTGGCGCTAACAACTGCCACTGCGTGCCTTGCAGCTGCGACAAATCACCGAGTGGCTGGCCCTGATGTGTAAGCGTTGCCGGCATAAAAGTCGGATAGGCCTGCGTCAGCAGGGTTGGTGTGGCTTGCAGTGCGCTGAGCGGTACCAGTTGATAACGCCAGTCGGGGCTGGCTTCCAGGTCGATGCCAAAAGCCAGCCCGTCTTGATTCAGCAACGCAAAGCGGACCGGCAGCTTATCTTGCTGTTTGCTAAGTACGGCCCGCATTTTGATGGCGACTTTAGTGTATCCGGCTAAATCGCGTTGCGTCAGCCCCATCACGGCATGGGTTTCTGTGCGCAGCAACGACAAAGGTGGCTGTTGCCAGTCCGGCGTTTTGGCCGGGCGCAGGCGTAAGGTCAAGCCTTGCTGCCGTTCGCCAGCCAGCCATTGCTGAGTGACTTGCGCATCTTTTGGATAAAGCAAAGTGGTCTGGTCGAGCCGCGCATCAAACAACGGCACTGCGGCGCCGGGTTGTTGCAGCAAAGTACTGAAATGATGTTGCGGGCTTTGTGGGAAATCCCAGTCCGACGGCAGCGCTTCGACTGCGCCGGGGAAACTCAGCGCTTTGCTATTTTCTTGTATTACCAGCTGATATTGCAGCAGGCCGCTTTGTGTCGGCAACTTGAGCTTAGTGCAATAGCGGCCCAAATCTTCCGCTTGCATCTGCTGTTGCTGCAGCTGGTTTTCACCGGCGAGCCGGTAAAACAGGCTGACTTTCAGACCGGACACCTGAGCGGCAGACAACTGCGCACAGACCAGCAGCGGCTGGTCGATGGGCCATTGCCGCAGCGGCTGGTGTACCAGCAGCGCCGGTTTGGCGGTGATTTCCGGCAATAAAAACGGCCGCGTTGAAGTTGGCGTTTGCGCTTGTGCCAGCAGCGCTGCAGTTTTCGCCAGCAGATAACGGCCCGGCGTCAGTGTCACCAGGCCGTTTTTCGCGGCCAGCTGAGTGCCATCGGCCCGCTGCAACACAAAATTTTTGCCAAGGTCAGCAAGCTGAATCGTCATCTCACGCGCGCTAACCGACAGCCGTACCGCTTCACGTTTTAAGCTGGAATTCTGGTGTGGGTCGTCCAGTTCAGTCGCATCCGGATAGACTTCCAGCTGCCATAAACCAGCTTGTTGTTGGTCGAGAAAATAAGCGCCACTGCCCTGATATTGCACCAGCGTGGAGCTGCCGACACCGGCGATATGGCGCAGCTGGTCTGCATGCACAGGCTTATCAGTCGTGCTATGGCTGTGATAAAACCGGCTGCCGTTATTCAGTAGCGCCAGACCTGTGGCCGGCTCTAACCGTACATTAAGCGCCGCACCACCAAACTGATTCGATGCCGGATAGGCACCGGTATCCGCGCCACGCGGCAGGCTGCGAAACACCTCGCCGGCAATTAAAAAGCTGATGGCTTTGGCTGGCGTGTACAGCAAATTTAAATAGTGGGTGTTGTATTCAGCATTGCTGGCGGCAAGGGCGGCCGGGTCGTAAGCAAACTGGGTGGCCCACTGAAAACCGGCGGTGCGGAAACTGCGCGCCATCGCCGGGTACAACAGCGGCGCTTTGACATCAGCGGCATCAAATTCGTAAATCAGCCGTGCTTTGCCGGCGCACGCAGCGATGTCTTTAAACGGGTTGTGATATTGGGCGACCGAGCCCAGCACATTGCTTTGCAGGCTGCTGTATTTCAGCAGTCCGGTCGGATACCACTGAAACGACACGCCATCGATGTTGCTCTCGCACAGCGCTTTGGCAAATTCCGGCCAGTTACCTTGTTCACTGCTGTTGTAAAACAATGGCTGAGTCACACCGGCGTCGCGCATGACCTGAATCAGGCCATTGACATAAGCCGTCACTGCGCCGGCGTCGGCGTGTTTCGGTTCATTAAAGAGTTCAAACGCCAGAATATTCGGGTCTTTGGCGTAGGGCAGACCATCGCGGTTTTTATGTGCCATCAACTGGGTTAAATAGCGCTTTTGCGCTTGAATGGCATCAGCTTTTTCGTTCATCTGATTTTTGCTGTACAGCACGGAAAAACCGGGCTCTTGCGGGTCCGGCGCCGGATAGCCGCTGCCCCACCAGCCAATTGGCGTCACCACGGCTTTGATGTGGTAGCGCTTCAGTTCTGACAGCAAAAAATCAAACAGCTGCAGATGCTCGTTGTTGAGCAGATTGCCGTCGCGGTCGCTGATTAAACGGTCCCATAAATGAATACGGTATGCCGTGACGCCTAAACGCGCCAGGTGCGCCACATCCAGCCGGATCATGTCCTCGTGCGACAAGCCCATGGCTTTGACCGAACGATAACCAAAGGCAAACGGCAGGCTGTAGTTGGCGCCAAATAGCGCCACTTCCTCTGCTTTACCTTGCGGTGACGCTGCGCTGGCGGCACCAGTCTGATACCAGACGCCATCTTTGATATAAGATTCGCTGGCGGTGACGCTGAAGGACAGCGCGGCCAGCGTCAGCAGTGTTTTTGGCTGAAACCGCATCATCACCACCAAACGCTGTAGAACACCACCAACACCAGCACGACCAGCGCTAAGGACAGGCTAAAACCTTTGCTGGTGCCAAAGCTGATGTCATTCAGTTCCACCGCACCGGCCTGAACCTTATTGCCTTGCAGTAAAGACACGACAATAGCCAGGCCCAGACACAGCAGGAATACCAGACCAACCCGGTCCATAAACGGCAGCGCCGGCCAGAACTGGTAAAACAGGAAGCTGAACACCGCAGAACCGACTGCAGCCAGCAGTGCCGCGTCCGCCGTAGTTTTTTTCCAGAACATACCCATAAAAAACAGCACCACGATGCCCGGCGTAAAGAAGCCGGTAAATTCCTGAATGTATTGGAAGGCCTGGTCAAAATCGCCGAGCAGCGGTTTGGCGGTGAAAAGTGCGATGAGCAGCGACAACAAACTAACCGCACGGCCAACTAACACATAATGCTGCTGGCTCTCGGCGGGTTTTACCTGCGCATATAAATCCATGGTAAAGAGCGTGGCGACTGAGTTGGTCATCGACGCCAGACTCGATAAAATCGCCGCCACTAAAGCGGCAAAAATCAGACCTTTGAGGCCAGACGGCATCAGCGCCATCAGCTGTGGATAAGCCTGATCCGGCTTGGCTAAATCCGGCAGGATCAGCACCGCAGCAATACCCGGCAGCACCACGATAATCGGCATTAACAACTTCAGGAAGGCAGCAAAAGCGATACCTTTTTGCGCTTCACGTAAGTTCGGCGCCGCTAAGGCACGCTGGATAATATATTGGTTAAAACCCCAGTAACTTAAGTTCATCACCCACATACCACCAACTAAAACCGAAATACCCGGCAGGCTGACGTAATGCGGATTGTCCGGGCTTAAAATCATGTCGAATTTTTCCGGTGCTTTGGCAAGCAGCGTGTCAAAACCAGCCAGCACACCGGCGCCGGCACCAATCATGTCAAGCGCCAGATACGACATAAACAAACCACCGAACACCAGCAGCACCACTTGCAGAATGTCAGTAAAAGCCACGGCTTTGAGGCCGCCATACAGCGAATAGCTGACCGAGAACAACGCCAGCAGCGCCATACTCCAGAACAGGTCAATGCCGGTCAGCGCATTGACCGCCAAAGCCCCCAGCCACAGCACGGCAGTTAAATTGACAAACACGTAGACCGCCAGCCAGAAAATCGCCAGCGTGGTGCGGACGCGGTTATCAAAGCGTTGCTGCAGGAACTGCGGCATCGTATAGATTTGTTTTTTCAGGAAAATAGGCAGGCAGTATTTACCGACTAACATCAGCGTCAGCGCCGCCATCCATTCATAGGACGCGATGCCAAGGCCAATCGCATAACCTGAGCCAGACATGCCGATGATTTGTTCGGCGGAGATATTCGCGGCAATCAACGAGGCGCCAATGGCCCACCACGGCAGGCTGTTGCCGGCCAGAAAGTATTCGTTGGTGTTTTTCTGATGGCCTTTTTCTTCGCGCGACACCCAATAGGCGACGAATAGCAGGCCGAGGATGTAGACGACAAAAATCGCCATGTCGAGTGTTGATAAAGTCATAACTTGTCCTGTTCCCTGTGTCTTTGCAGCCACAGCTTTATTGTCTTCGCTCTGTCGCAGCGTTGCGTCAGCAAGGCTGTTGGGAGCTGGTTTTTATAAACTTCAGCCAGATGCCTCAGCTGAAGCGGTAACAAATCTGTTGTTGATACAGCTCGCCCGGCCTGAGCACGGCCGATGGAAAATCCGCTCGGTTTGGTGCATCCGGGAAATTTTGCGCTTCCAAACAAATACCCTGAAAAGACGCAAAAGGTTTGCTCAAATAGGTGCTGACATAAACCTGCAGGCCGGGCTGACTGCTGCGTAATTCCAGTGTTCTTTGCGCTGCGCCGCTGCCGTAGCTAAGTCTGGCCTGCAGTGGCAGCGGGTTTTTTGTTGTCCGCACGACAAAGCGATTTACGAAACAATGGTCCAGTCCATGCGGTAAATCAGCATTTTGCCGGCACAAAGGCCCAACTGCTTTTGGCGCGCGAAAATCAAACTCATGTTCATTGACACTACGCACGGCGTCCGGCAGCGGAATACCGCACTCGTCGACCGCCAGATACTGATCGGCCATTAACTCTAACTGATGCGCTGCAAGCGCTTCCACTGTTTGTTGCGGCGCCAGGTTAAAGTAACAGTGATTGGTCAGATTGACGACGGTTTCGGCGTCGGTGCTGGCAGTGAAACTCAGCTGTAATTCGCCGCCGGGTCGGCCCTGACTATCAATAGAATCAACGACCTGCAGTCGCTGCTGCACTCTCAAAGTACCGGGAAATCCCTGGTCGCCATTGGGGCTTATCAGTTCCAGCAGCAGGCTGTCGGCGCTGTGTTCCACTACTGTCCAGACGCGCTGCGCAAAACCTTGCGCGCCGCCATGCAGGCAATGCGGTGGCTGACTGGCACTAAGCGGCCAGTTCACACCCTTGCTGTCCTGATATGCAGCATTGGCGATGCGGTTGGCATAACGGCCGACACTGGCGCCCAGCGCCGCGCTGTCGGTCAGATAAAAGGCCGGATCTGCCTGCGACAACGTCAGCTCCTGGCCGTGCAGTTTGATGCTTTGCACACGGCCGCCATAAGGCAACACTGTGACTGTGAGGCCACCGCTGCAGCTGATGGCGTGTGGCGTCAGCGCTGTTGGTGCCAGCTGCTGCGCCAGTCGCTGCGCGTCGATCAGTGCGTTCATAAAGCGCGGGCTCCGGCGCTGGCCTGACACAGGTAAAAAGTCGGCTCAAGCTGATGCGCCGCCGGATAGACCTGGCTTAAGTGCTGGCAGACCGGCTCGACTAAGTCCGCCGGTAACAGCGCGACCACACAACCGCCAAAACCACCGCCGGTCATCCGCACGCCACCACGTTCGCCGCAAATGGCCGCGACTTCCGCCACCAGAAAATCAATGGCCGGCACTGTGATGGCAAAATCATCCCGCATCGACTGATGCGACTGCGCCATCAGCGCGCTTAAGGTTTTGATATCAGCGTTTTTCAACGCCACTGCAGCCGCTTCCGTGCGGTTGTTTTCGCTGATGACATGGCGGGCACGGGCATAAATCAGCGGGTCCAGATGAGTTTGTGCCGCTTCTAACTGTTCCAGCGTGACATCTCTAAGCGCTTTAACGCCAAAAAACTTCGCGGCGGCTTCGCACTGTTCGCGTCGCTCGTTGTAGGCACTGTCGACCAGACCACGTTTGACGTTGGAGTGGATAATCAGTACTTGCAGGGATGCCGGCATCGGCACTGTCTGATAATCGAGGCTGCGGCAATCGAGCAACAGCGCCTGCCCGGCCTGACCTGCCGCGCTGACCAGCTGGTCCATAATGCCGCACTGGCAACCGGCAAACTGATGTTCAGCCTGCTGGCCGTTCAGCGCATTGCCGCGCGGCGACAGTGGCGCGCCTGCCAGCGTACTGAGGCCTAAACCCAACACCATTTCCAGCGACGCCGACGAGCTTAACCCGGCGCCTTGTGGCACATTGCCGCCGACCACCAGTTGACAGCCCGGCAGCACCAGACCGCGTTGCTGTAATCCAGCGACGACGCCACGGACATAATGAGCCCAGCGCGGCGTGTTGACTGGCGTGCTGGCCGGTGTTAGCGGCGCAGTTAAATCAATGACATGCAGCTGCTGATAATCGGCTGCGAAGATTTCGATTTGGTCTGAACCCGGCACCAGGCGGCTGGCCAGCACAGTTTCAAACTGAATGGCGCAGGGCAGCACAAAACCGTCGTTGTAATCGGTGTGCTCGCCAATCAGATTCACGCGCCCCGGCGCACTGAACAGCTGCGTAGCGTCCGCGCCAAATTCGCGCTGGAAAGTTGTTTTGACCATGTCCTGAAGAACGCCGGACAGACTCATGCTCTGACTCCTGTTGCTGCCTTTTTATAATGAGTGGCCGGCAAGTCACGTAAGCGTGCTGCGGCTTGTTCCGGGGTCATATCACGCTGGGTTTCGGCCAGCATTTCATACCCTACCATAAACTTTTTCACGCTGGCGGAGCGCAGCAGCGGCGGATAAAAATGCGCGTGCAGCTGCCAGTGCCCATTTTCAGTGGCCTGACCGTTTTGCGCATAAGGCGCGCAGTGCCAGCCCATCGAATAAGGGAAAGAGCACTGAAACAGATTGTCGTAACGAATGGTCAGCGCCTGCAGAATTTCCGCGAGGCTTTGTTGTTCTGCTTCAGTCAACTGTTCCAGATGCTGCACGGCGCGTTTGGGCAGCACCAGCGTTTCAAAAGGCCAGCTGGCCCAATAAGGCACCACCACCAGCCAGTCGGCATTGTCCAGCACCAGCCGCGAGCGGTCAGCCAGTTCCAGCTCGGCATAGCGCTGCAATAAATTCTTGCCATGTTTAGCGAGGTAAGCCGCCTGCTGTGCGTCTTCGCGCGCCGGCAGCGTCGGAATGCCTTTACTTGCCCAAATCTGGCCATGTGGATGCGGATTGGAGCAGCCGTTAATAGCGCCTTTGTTTTCAAATACCTGCACCCAGCCGTAGTCGCGTGACAACTGCTGATATTGACCAATCCAGCATTGGATCACGGCCTGAATTTCGCTGATGGACAGTTCCGGCAGTGTTTTGCTGTGATCCGGCGAATAACATATCACCCGGCTACAGCCTTGTTCTGCCTGTAATTGCAGCAAATCTTCCTGATTTAACGCCGCATCCGGTGTGTGGGTATTGAGCGCAGCAAAGTCGTTCTGAAACACAAACGGGCCCTGATAGGCCGGATTGTGTGCGCCGTTAATCCGCACATTGCCCGGGCACAGATAACAAGTTTCGTCATACGACGGCTGCACGCTGTTGTCGGCCGCTTCGACCTGGCCTTGCCAGGGCCGTTTGGCGCGGTGCGGCGATACCAGCACCCAGTCGCCGGTCAGCGGGTTGAGCCGGCGGTGCGGGTGCTCGACAGGATCAAAAGCAGGGGCGTCGAACGCAGTTTGCTCAGACAAGGTATGAACTTCAGACATCAGCAATTTCCTCTACAGCAGTGCCCACAGCTTGATCGGCAGTGCGATAGCCCTGCGGATTTTGTTGTTGCCAGCGCCAGGTGTCGCTGACCATATCGGTTAAATTGAGCCGCGCCTGCCAGCCCAGTTGTTGCTGCGCTTTGCCGGCATCGGCATAACAGGCGCTGACATCGCCGGCGCGACGTGGCGCAAAATGAAGGGGGATGGGATGGCCCGACACTTGACGGAACGCTTCGACCATTTCGAGTACCGAATAACCCTGGCCGGTGCCGAGGTTAAACAGGTGGTGACCGGATTGGTCATGCAGCTGCTCCAGCGCGCGGACATGGCCGTCAGCCAAATCCAGCACATGGATGTAATCGCGCACGCCGGTGCCGTCCGGCGTCGGGTAGTCGTTGCCAAACACAGTGAGTGCCTCGCGCCGGCCGACCGCGACCTGGCTGATAAAAGGCAATAAGTTGTTCGGAATACCTTGTGGGTCTTCGCCAAGCTGACCCGACGGATGCGCGCCGACCGGGTTAAAATAACGCAGCGCCACCGCAGAAAAAGCCGGATTGGCGGTGCAATAGTCGGCGAGGATTTGCTCCACCAGCCACTTGCTGCGGCCATACACACTTTGCGGCAAGGTCGGCGACTGTTCGGTCAGCGGCAGATGTTGTGGGTCACCATAGACAGTCGCCGATGAGCTGAATACCAGACAATTCACCTGATACTGCTGCATTACATTCAGCAGTGTCACAGTGCCGGCGACATTGTGCTGATAATATTTCAGTGGTTCGCGTGCCGATTCACCGACCGCTTTTAAGCCGGCAAAGTGGATCACGGCATCAAAGTTGTTGCCTGCTTCGGCGTTTTTAGCAAACACGGCAGCAAGCGCTTCAGCATCACAGATATCCAGTTCGGTAAAAGCAAAGCTGCCGGGCATGCCCTGGCTTAAATTGCTGAGCCGCTTTAACACTTCGCTTTGGCTGTTGCTGAAATTATCCACCAGCACCAGCTGATGACCACGTGCCAGCAATGCCAGCGCGGTATGAGAACCGATATAACCGGCGCCGCCGGTCAGCAGGATATTCATCCGTTTTGCTCCGTTAGAATTGAATGCTGGTGGCCGGCAACCCGGCGGCACTGACTGTTAAACGGCCTTTCAGGCCCGCCGCGCCGGTTTTCACCAGTACCACGCCAATGCCACGTTCGGTCAGTACCGGTTCCGGGTTGACGATATCCAGATCTGCGCTTTGGAAAGTCAGCGTCACGCCGCTGGAACGCACCGGATTGCCTTTGCTGTCGACCAGCTGCGCTTTGACAAAAACCTCATCAAAAGCCGCCGGCGCCGGGCCTGTCTCATCAAGCTGAATTTGAATAGCCGCGGCCGGTCCTGGCGTGTGCACCTGATGTTCAGCCACCACTTTGCCGTTGATCAGTGCTTTGGCTTCAAGTGTGCCCGGCACAAAAGCCGGCAGACTGAATTCCAGCGGCGGTTTGGCGATGCGGTCGGACATTGCATGTTGACCTTGTTGCTGGTCTTGTTGTGCCAAAGCCGGGCGCGCGGCGCTGCGGGTGTCAATCAGCTTGCCGTTTAAATACAACGCCACTTGTTCGGCATTGCTGAATACCCGCACTTTGACCTGAGTGTTGCCTGAGGCCGGCTGGTCCGTGACCAGAGCTTCGCCGCTCCAGTCGCTGGCGATAAACACCATAGCGCCGGATGGGTAGAGGGCCGATTTTTCATTGGCCGGACGCTGGCTTTGGAACAGGTAATAGCTGTATTTCGGCTGCCGGTAGATGCTCATCAACCCTGAGGCTTCCAGGTCGTCGGCATAGCCGCGGTTGTAGTCAAACATCACCCAATAACCGTCGGCAAAGGCTGGCGTGCGCAGGTTGTCGTTATGTGCTTCCTGCAAATTGGTCGCTTGTTGCAACAGGCGGGTTTCGCCGGCGGATAACAGCTGGCGCGAGGTGCGCGCTTCGGCTTTTAAGCCTTGCCACTGATGCTGGGCAAAACCAGCGTCCTGGGCGTAATACTCCCAGTCGCCGTATTCTGAGACGATATAAGGTTGGGTCGGTGGCGTGTAATGTTGCAGCCGGTGCTGGCGGGCTTGCAGATACAAATCAAAGCCCGGCATCCAGCCGGCGGAATAGGCCCAGGGTGCTTCTTGTTTCACGGTCTGATGCAGGCGCTTAATCAACGCCGGTGCCATCGCGGTTTCATTGAGCGAACACTCAAACGCCAGAATGCTTGGGTGATTGCGGCTGCGGCGGATTAAATCGCGGCAATTCTGCGCCATCAAATCGGCAAAAGCCGGGTCCATGGATTGATATTGCCAGCCGGGAATGGCGTCGAGCAGCAGCAAACCCAAGCGGTCGGCCGCGTCCATAAAGGCTTTGGACTGTGGATAATGCGACAGCCGGACATAATCAAAACCGGCCGCTTTGATGCGGATGGCATCACGCTCGTCAGCCAAAGGCCCGACGGCATAACCCAAATGCGGGAACTCCTGATGGCGGTTCACGCCACGTAAAAAGGTTTTCTGGCCGTTTAATAACAGCTGATGCCGGGCATCAAAAGCGATGGTGCGCAGGCCAATGTTGCGTTGTTGCCGTTCCAGTAACTGCTCGCCTTGCCACAGCTCAGTCACCAGCTGATACAACGCCGGTTGTTGTGGGCTCCACAGCTGTGGCTGTTGGATAGTCAGCTGTTGCTGCAGCGTCTGTTTTTTACCGGCCGCCAGGCTGACTTGTGATTGGGTTTGGCTGACCAGTTTGCCGTTTTGCAGAATGTGCTGACTGAGCCGGGCTGCAGCTGTCGAAGCGGCAGCAGATTGTAGTTCAGTCGCAACCATCACAGTGGCTGACGCTGTGCTTATCTGCGGGTAACTAATAGCCACGCTGCCGCCTGCGACTGTGCTGCTTAATTGCTCAGAACTGATGTGCAGTGCCGGGCGCAGCGCCAGCGTCACAGGCCGGTACAGGCCGCCATAAGGATTAAAATCAAGCTGTTTGAGCGGCTTTAAACCGGTCAGCGCATGGTCGCGGTTGTCCAGCCGCACCAGCACTTCGACCCTTTCCGGCAGCTTGGCTTGTTGCTGCAGATAAGGCGTTAAATCGACGCTAAAGGGCAGATAACCACCAAGATGCTGGCGTAAATGCAGGCCGTCGACATAGACATCGGCCACATTCATTGCGCCGCCGAACTGCAGCCACAGCTGCTGGCCGGCTTGTTGTTGCGATAAATCCAGCGTGGTTTTGTACCACATAGTGCCTTGCCACTGGTCATTGACGACCAGCGGTTCGCGTTTGGGCGTATGCGGCAGCCGCACCAGCTCCCAGCTGGCATTGGCGGCCGGCAACTGGCCGGCGCCATGGGCGTCTTTGCTGAATAACCAGTGATGTAAAGTCAGGTCGCAGGCACTGGTCTGGATCTGGGCCGGACAGGCTGCAACCAAAGCAGGCACGGCTGGTGCTTCAGCTTGTGGCGCGGCACTGGCCTGGCCGCACAGTAATAACAATGTCAGCGCTGAAAAAGGCGTAAAAAAACGCGTCATGAAAAATCCTTGCACTAAAAAATGATGAACTGGCTTATGCCCAGTTGCGTTCCACTTGCGGCCGCAGCACCAGCTCGTGCCAATGCGCACTCTGCGGCGCCTGCAACATCGCCAGCGCGGCGGCTGCGACATCGTCTGGTGTTAAATATTCAGGCCGCGCCGTGGCGCGAAAGCCGGTATCGACGCCACCGGGAATTAAATGCAGCACCCGCACGCCGCTGTCCTGCAGTTCACGCCTGAGCACTTTGCTGTAGCTTTCCAGCGCGCTTTTACTGGCGCTGTAAGCCGCGACGCCTGGATTGGCGAAACTGACGCAAGTGCTCAGTACCTGCAAAATAGTGCCTTGACCACGCGCCAGCATGCCGGGCAGAAGGCATTCCTGTAGCAGCAGCGGCACCCGAAAATTCAGCGCCAGCATTTGCTCCAACGCCAGCCAGTCTGGGTTTTGCGCCGGAGCCCGGCTTAAGTTGGCGCCGGCACAGTTAATCAGCCCATCGACCGGACAAGCGGCTTCGGCCTGCTGACAAAAGGCAATCAGGGCGGCCGGGTCGGTTAAATCAAAGGCTGCGTGATGTACCAGCTGTGACGCCGGCGCCACAGCTAAAACTTGCGCACAGGTGGCCGACAGTTTGGCCGCATCACGGCCGTGCAAACTGAGGCGATAACCGGCTTTGGCCAGTTGCAGCGCTAAGGCGCGGCCGATACCGCCCGAAGCACCGGTCAGCAGCAAATGTTCGGCCGCTGGCGTGCCGGCAAAAAGCTGTGTTGCCATCGTTTGCTCCTTGATTTAGTCAGATCCGGCTTGCGCCAGCATGGATACAACACCGGCAGACCAAAGCAGCCTGCCGGTTTAAGCGTTACATCGAGTAAGAGAAACCAATCAGGAAACGGCGGCCCCAGTCGAGGTAACTGCCAATCCGGCTTGGGTCATTGTCGAAGTAAGAAGTCGAGGCTTCGTTAGTCAGGTTTTGGCCCTGCAACATCAGCTTCAGCTGGCTGTTCACTTCGTACGACACACTGGCGTCCAGCGTGGTTTCGGCGTCTATGCTGTTGATTTCAGACGGTGTCCAGCTGCCGACCCGGGTAAAACCGCTGCGGTAGTTGTAAGACACTTTGGCGTCGAAACCGGCTTTGTAGTACCACAGCGTCAGGTTGGCGACGTCTTTGGACAGGCCACCGAGCGGCAGCGGATTGTCTTTTGGTACAAACTCATAGACGTTGCTGTCGGTGTAGGAGTAGTTGGCGTAAAAACCCAGGCCATCGAACGGTGCCGGCAGATTTTTAAACGCCTGCTGATACATCATTTCAAAGCCTTTGATTTGACCGCCATCGCCATTGACCGGGCCGGTGAAGTCATAAGTCACGCCGTTGAGTGTCAGCTGGTCGGTGCTGCTGCCGATGTGGCTCTCTAAATCTTTAAAGAAGGTGGAGACGGTTAAAGCCTGATCTTCCGACAGGTAATATTCCACACCGATATCCAGCTGGTTCGCCACAAATGGGTCTAACAGCGGGTTACCGCCCGAGCCGGTTTTGACCGGGCTTTGTGAATCGAGCTGGAAGCCGGTACGCATTTCCACCAGTGGTGGCCGTGCTAACGCCCGTGATAAGCCAACCCGCAGCTGGGTTTCATCATTCAGCGCAAAGTTCAGGTTCAGTGACGGCAGCACTTCGGTGTAGCTGTGGTCGACGCTGATCGGTGAATATTGGTTGTCTTTAAACTGATAGCCGCTGGATTCTGATTCGGTTTTCACTAAGCGCACGCCGGCGTTCCCGGTGTAGCTAAAGCCAAAGAGTTCAGAATTGAGCCGCACCATGCCGTACACCGCCTGGTTTTTCTCGCTGACAAACCAGCTGTTGATGCGGTCCTGGTCGGTTTTGCTGTACGCCGAGCGGTTGTCGATGCCGCCAAAGGCCTGCTGGACTAAGTCGCCCCAGTTGTTAAAGCCATACATATCCGGCGACTGCAGACCGCCACCTAAGGCATACCGGCGGCCGTAATTACTGACGTTCGGGTTCTTCACCGCTTGCCACCAGCTTTGCACGTCATTGTCTTTTTCGCGGTCGGAGAAACGGCCACCAAAGGATACACTGTCAATCACGGCATGATCCAGCCGGCGTTCGAAGTCGAGTTTCAGGCTGCTCATTTCGTCGGTTAAATCACGGTCGCTGTCGACCGTCATGCCGTTGACTTTGTAGTATTCCGGCTTGCTGATGTCCTCGTTGACCACGACGCCTAAACGGCCACCGGCAGTGGACCATTGCACATCGAGCGGCGTTGGCCCTGAATAAGTCGAAGTAACGTTGACCCAACGTGATTTGATGCTGGCTTCGGAATAACCGAGGTCGGTACTGATGGTCCAGACGTCGCCTTCCCACACAGACTTGAGGCCAGTGCTTAATAATTCATTGGCCTGGAACCAGGTGGCGTTGTTGGCTGAATGCGCGCCCCACAACATGCCGCCGCCGGTCAGCTGCTGGCTGCCATCTGGCTTGGTGCTGATTTGTGGTTTGGCCACTGAGTTGTTGTAGTTCCAGTTGCTGCCACCGCCCCAGTTGCCCCAGCCGTCAAACCAGAACTGGTCTTCCAGCTCTTCGATATCAAATTCGCTGTAAAACAGGTCGTATTTCAGGTTCAGCTTGTCGCTGGCCTGCCATTCCAGGATGGTCATGGCGCCGGTGCGTTGATTGTCACCGAGTTTGGTGGCAGTTTTGCCGCCCCATGGCGCCGCTTCGCGGATGCCGTCGCCGTTGACATCACCCTGATCGGCCGTGTTTTTGTTGTACGCCCAGCTGCTGGTTTCGCGCTGCAGCGATGGCTGGTCCTGATAGGTGAGGCCCAGCACTACACCAAAAGTTTCGCTCCACTGGTCGACATAACTGAAGCTGCCTTTGTGGCCACTGGCGTCAGCGCCGTCGATGTCATGACCGAGCTGATAGTCCATCAGGTGGCCGCTCACGTTGATAATGCGTTTGTCTTTGCTGAGCGGGCTGACAAAGTTCATGTTGACCAGGCCAGAAATGCCGCCTTCGACCTGACTGGCCAGCGGGCTTTTGTACACTTCAACCGAGTTAATCAGTTCGGCCGGGAATTGCTCGTACCGCACTTCGCGGCTTGGTTCGGCGCTGACAATCTCGCGGCCCTGCATAGTCGCCATATTCAGCCGCGGGCCCATACCACGAATGGAGATACTGCTGGCGTTGCCACGGTCGCGTTCTGCTGCCACGCCCGGCAAGCGACCTAAAGCGTCGGCGATGGTCACGTCTGGCAGCGAACCTAAGTCATCTGTGGAAACGATTTCCACCACAGATTCAGCGGTTTTTTTCTGTAATAAGGATTTACCAAGGGTGGCACCAAAGCCACGGACTTCAATGGTTTCGATCGTCGTCTCAACCGCGGCGGCTTCTTTTTTAGTTTTGTCTGCGGCAGGTTCTGCCGTCGTTTGCGCCTGGCTGTAAGCGCTGAAAATCGCTGAGCTGACGGCCAGCGCCAGCAATGATTTCTGTGACCTGTTCTGCCATATTGTCTTCATAATCCACCCTTGTCTGAAACAGTTTTTGTTGTGTTGCCTGCCTGTTGTCCGGCAGTGCGCAGCGTTGCCCTGAAGCCGCTGTCGCTTTTTTCAACAGCAGTTCACCGGCGGATTTATAGCATGAAAGGGAAAACGTTTTCCAATGGATTTTCAGTAAGTTTTCATGGATGAATTTAAATAACTGAATTTATTTGAATTAAAGTGTGGAAACGCTTGCTTTGAAACCGCAGCCATTTGGCAATAGCGGGGAAACATCAGGCAGACATCAGACAGGTATCGGGTAGGTACCGGCAAGCGAAGCCCGCTGGGCGTCACACGCTGGCCACCACGTGGCGTACGTTTGAAACCGCCGTACGTTTGAAACCGTTGGACGTCACACGTTGGGCGTCACACGTTGCGCTTCCCCCGTCTGCCAGTAATAGGTTTAAAAACGTCAGGTCTATCAATCGCCGACAGCAGCAGTGACAAAATCAACAAAGGCGCGCAGCCGGCGCTGATGGCGTAAATCCTGATGAAAACCGAGCCAAATCTGGCGGGGCGGCGGAGCAGTAGGGAGTGGCAGTTGTTGCAAACCGGCAATTTGCTGCGCCATCCGGACCGGTAACACCGCAAGGCCAAGCCCGGCGGTGCATAGGCGGGCCTGCGCTTCTCTGCTGTTACTTTGAAAGCAGATGCGGGCGCCGGGAAACTGCTGTTGCAGCCAGGTCACATCCGGTAAGTCACTGAAATAATTGTCCATGCTGATCAACTGCAGTGAGTCCGGCGCATCAAGCCGGCGATGGTCAAAATCCAGACTGGCATAAACGCCATAGTCGAGTTGCATCAAATTACGCTGCGCGATATCCGGCTCAGCAAATGGCTGCAGCCGGAACACCAAATCCGCTTCGCGCCTGGCCAGGTTAAACAAACGCGAGTCGGTGATAAGTTCCAGGCCAACTTGTGGGTGCATCTGCAGAAAACCGGCGCAGTAGTTGGCCAGCACATAATGGCTGAACCAGTCAAAAGACGAGATCCGCAATGTGCCGCTCAGCTGTGCTTCCTGGCCGGACAGTTGCCGCAGCGCTGTATCCGCAGCTTCGGCCATGCGCCTCGCGACCGGCAACAGCGCCTGACCTGTGTCCGTCAGCAGAAACCCGGCCGCAGTGCGCTGAAACAATTTTTGCCCCAGCCGTTGTTCCAGGCTCTGGACCCGCCGGCCTAAGGTCGGCTGAGTCAGGCCACAAGCCCGCGCTGCCGCTGTTAAGGTGCCGGTTTCAGCCACTGCTAAAAACAATCGCAGATCATCCCAGTCCAGCTGATACATAGTTCGTTCATTCATTTGCGCATGGGTGATATGCATATTAGTTGATTTTCATTTTATTTTGCATGGCGAATACTGCATCTATTCCCAATCGGGAATTGCAGTACCCCTGACACCAGCACCACTGACATCAGCACCAACGAGGACAAGCAGATGAACATGCCAGGCAGAATGCAAGCTTTACAAGTACTTAGCGCCAATGGACCTTTTGTTGTCACCGACATGGCCGTGCCAGCACCCGCCGCCGGGCAGGTGCTGGTTAAAGTGTTGGCCAGTGGCGTCAATCCGCTGGATTTAAAAATCCGCGCCGGAGCTGCAGCGCACGCGAAGCAGCCGTTGCCCGCAGTATTGGGATTAGATATGGCCGGAGAAGTGTTCGCCATCGGGCCCGAAGTCAATGGCTTTGAGCTGGCCGACCGCGTGTATGGCATGACCGGCGGTGTCGCGGGCCAGCAAGGTTCTTTAGCCGAATATCAGCGGGTGGACGCCAGGCTTTTAGCCAAAGCGCCGGCCAATATCAGCCCGCGCCAGGCCGCCGCCATGCCTTTAGTGGTGATCACGGCATGGGAAGGTTTAGTCGACCGAGCCAAAGTCAGTGCCGGGCAGAAAGTTTTAGTACAAGGCGGAGCCGGTGGGGTGGGCCATATTGTGGTGCAACTGGCGAAAGCCTTTGGCGCTGAAGTATTTGCCACCGCCGCAGCCAAAGATGCAGCCTATATCCGCTCGCTCGGTGCCGTGTTTATTGACTACCAAACCAGCACTGTGGCGCAAATGCTGGCCGAACACACCGACAATCAAGGCTTTGATATTGTTTACAATACCGTGGGTGGCAGTAGCCTGGACCAGGCCTTTGCAGCGGTAAAAGCCTATACCGGCCATGTCGTCAGCTGTTTAGGCTGGGGCAGCCACAGTCTGGCCCCTTTGTCGTTTAAAGCCGCGACCTACTCAGGCGTTTTTACCTTATTGCCATTATTAACCGGTGAAGGGCGCCAGCATCATGGCGAGATCCTGACGCGGGCCAGTGCGCTGACAGAGCAGGGCTTATTAACAGTCCGGCTGGACCCGCAGCAGTTTGATTTTCACCAGATAGAACAGGCTCATGACAAAGTCGCTACGGCTGCTAACAGTGGGAAAGTGGTGGTGAGTGTGAGCCACACTTAGGCCAGCAGACAAAGCCTGCGCTGGTCAGCCCGGCTTTTCCGCTTAAACCGCAGCGACCTCATTTATATCAGCAGCATTGTAAAAGTAGAACCCTACAACAAAGCATTGCTGGCGGTGCAGCTGCACTGCGGCCAAAGCCCGGCGCACAGCAGTAAAACCCGCACTGCCGCCTTTCGCAAATGGCTGAACCAATAGGCAATTGGCTTAGCTTGAACAAAGACCAATGCTGGCCTGCGTACTGAAGTGCAGCCAGTCACAGGTCCGGTACAAAACACAAAATAGTGTTGCCTTTCACGGCAAGCAGTTGCGTTAAATCTGGAAATTCTTTCTGTCACCTCACGACAGTCAGCGTTCTTTGTCTGGTTCAACTTTGCTGAGTACCCGGCAATTGCGCCAGCCAGTTATGCAGCAATTGCTGTGCGAATGCCCTGAGTGCAGCGCCGTGTTCGGCCGTATCGGCGCGCAGTGACGGTAAATCGGCCTGGCCCCAGCCGGCCAGTTCACTGGCGTGGCCGAGCAGCCATTGCTCCAGCCGGTGGGCTTCCAGCTCCGGGTGGCACTGCAGGGCGAGTACCTGCGGCCCCAGCCGGAATATTTGCCGGTAAGCCACGGTTTCGGCCAGCAGTTCAGCGCCTGGCGGCAAGTCAAAAGTATCGCCGTGCCAGTGAAACATCGGATATTCAGGCGCCACGAGGCCGTGGAACAATCCGCTGCTGGCGGCAGCTTTGGTCAACCGGACAGGCGCCCAGCCAATTTCTTTGCCGGCAGTGCCCGGATATACCCGCCCACCGGTGGCGCTGGCGATCAGCTGTGCACCGAGGCAAATACCCAGCAGCGGCAGCCCGGCCGCCAGCCGGTGCCGGACTATGGCGAGCTCAGTGTTTAAAAACGGGTACAGTGCTGCATCATAAACCCCGACCGGCCCGCCAAGCAGTATGCAGAGGTCGGCATCAAAAGCGTCGTCCAGTGGCTCGAGCGCTGCGTCCAGATAACGGATCTGATAACCGGCTTGCGTCAATACCGCGGCAAAACTGCCCAAATCTTCAAACTGCAGATGACGGACAGCCAGACAGAGTTTTTGTTGCTTCACTCGGGTGACTCCTCTGATTTCGCTGGCTGATGCTCGCGGCAAATCAGTTCAATTGCCGACAGCGGCAGCGGCTGCTGCGTCAGGCCACAAAACGGCGCGCCGTGCTGTTGCTGATGAAAGCGGCAGCTGCGACAGACGCCAAAACTGCGTTTTTCCTGTTGCTGTAACTGGCCGAGCAACTGGCCGAGCTGGCTACTCAACGCGTCAGCAAAACCTGGCCCGAGCGCCAGCGCCGCCTGCTGCAGCGCGTCGACTGCCGCCAGCTGGCTCAGCACCTGCAAGCCGGCTGCGGTTGGTCTTAAATGCACCTGTCGTTTGTCGGCCGCATCGGCCTCTTTCACCAGCCAGCCACGTTCTTCCAACGCTTTCAGCGACTGTGACACTGTGCCTTTGGTCAGGCCCAGATATTCGGTCACGCCCATCACGGTATCGGAATAGGCATTACATAAACTCAAATACCGCAGCGCACTGAGCTGCACCGCCGGCACCTGCGACAACTGCGCATCGTCGCGCTGCCAGCTGCGCAGCAGGCTGTTCAGTCGTTCCAGGTAATCAAAAAGCGTCAGCATCGCTGCGTGCTCCTGTGCAAAAGTCTTATTCAAAAAGCCTGTTGACATTGTATCGGAACGAAACTATATTGCAATTGTTTCGAATCGATACGTTAATTTAATTCAACAGGAGCCCGTTATGAACGTCCAGGTTTTTGATACCCATGTCACCACCAGCGACGGCCGTTATCTGCACTTTGATGTGCTGGTAGAGCCTGAACTCGCCGGCAGCGCCAAACAGTTTGCCACGCAGTTTCTGGCATCCCGCGGTGTCAGCGCCGACAACATCCGTCAGCAAAGCTGTGCCTTTTGCCACAATGAAATTGGCACGCCGGCCGTTATTGCGGCGATCAAGACACAGCAATTCGCCATCATCCCGTTGCAGGGCTGCTAAGCCCAGGAGACATGCAGATGACACAGCCGATTATCGATTGTGATGTACATGATTTAATTGAAATTATTTGCATGCGCCGCTATGAAGTCCGGCTGTTACTGCAAGACGGCAGCACGCTACAGGGCCTGGCCAGTACCACAGTTGCGCGGCAGGGCGCTGAGTACTTGCAGCTGCAACAGCAACAACAAACCCTTGAAACAGCGCTGTTGCAGATCAGCCGCATCGACGTGCTGACGCCGGGTGCAGACATCCAACAAATCATTCCAACCGCCAGCGGCAGCTGCGCGATTTAACTTTTTAAGCAGCATTTTTAGGCAGAAAATCGGAGATATTTTGATGAAAAAACCAATGTTCAGACTGATAGCAACCGCGTTGCTGGCGATCAGCAGCAACGCCGCGCTGGCGCATGGCCCTGGTGGTATTCATGCTCAGCCATCCAAAGCAGTGCAGGCCGAATTTGACCTGGTGCACACCCGGGTGTTTCGCGATAAAACGCACCTGGTCTTTGAGCAAGTGGTCAGCGCCGGTGCCGGTGCCAAAAAGCCGCTCAGCAATGGCGGCAATTTTGCCGGCGCTGAAGTGCAGAGTTATGTCTGGCCGACTAGTCTCGATTCGTCAGTGATCGGTTTTGACGGCAAAAAAGGCATAGTCGCGCTGGCGTTAACGGCGCATCCGGATTTTGACGACACGCCGCTTTATGATGAAAACAACGATGGCAGCCTGACCAACGACGGCGACGAATGGCATGCCCACTGGGTGGTGCTGGTCAGCGACGAACAATGTGGCCCGAAGGGATTAAAAGTGCGTGATATTCCAAAAGGTGAAACACCAAAAGTGCCAAAAACCTGGCCAGGTGCGCCGCTGTATCTGGATTCACCCGGTTATGATTACCAGCTGGAAAAAAACACCGTCAGCATCCGCGTACCACTGAAAGACATCGGCTTCCCGTCAGATTTTAACTACGACGGCGTCACCGCTGCACTGAAGGTCAACGCCAATCTGCACAACCCGCTGCTCTGCGTCGCCACTGTGCACGACATCGCCTCGGGCGACCTGTCGCTGCCCGCCAAATGGCCGGAAGCGGCTAAGCAGTGAGTTGTCTGCGGTGGCCATGGTTTGCAGCATCATCTGCATTGATGGTGCTGCCAAAAGGCTAATCGTCAGTTTTCATGTTAAAAGCCCGCCGGCAGCTTT
Organism: Rheinheimera texasensis; assembly: GCF_964031785.1. GTDB lineage: Bacteria > Pseudomonadota > Gammaproteobacteria > Enterobacterales > Alteromonadaceae > Pararheinheimera > Pararheinheimera texasensis_A. The sequence continues at coordinate 107,124 of NZ_CAXIRE010000013.1, read as the reverse complement.
GCTACCTGCGGGCTTATTGTTATGGCATACAAGGCTGCTGGGCGTCACACGCTGGGCATTACATGCTGGGCGTCACACGCCGTACATGATGTCAATCTGCGCGCCCGGCTAAGCACCAACGATAGCGAAATTGATCATGCACAATTATTCCGAATTTTTTACGATAAATGCCGGGAAATAAGCAGCAAACAGCTGCTTTGTGCGCTGATTGCATCTATCGTTATTCACACTTACCTTCAATACACACAAAACGATTGGGTCAGTGATGAACGGATGCCACGCAAGTTCAGCTAGTCCGGAAGATTGTGGCAAAGACTGTGCCGCAAATTGCTCTGCGCTGCAGGATAAGCACAACAGCTATCTGGCGATCAGCACCATTCTGAATAGTCTGGATGCCTTGGTGTATGTGTCGGATTTACAGACGTACGAATTAATCTATTTGAATGATTACGGCACGAGAGTGTGGGGGCCAATCGCCGGTCGCAAGTGTTATCAGGTGCTGCAGGCCGGTCAGGATGCACCTTGTCAGTTCTGCACTAACCATCTGCTGACCGACGCCGCCGGAAAACCCGCCGGTGTTCATGTCTGGGAATTTCAAAACACCATCAATGGCCGTTGGTATCAGTGCCGCGATCAGGCCATTGTCTGGGTTGATGGCCGTCTGGTGCGGATTGAAATCGCCACCGATATCACTGAACGCAAAGCCATGGAGCAGCAACTGGCTGCGGCCAAAGCGCTGGCAGAAAAACAGGCAAGTACCGACGAACTGACCCAGCTCTATAACCGCCGGGCGTTTTTTGCGTTAAGCCGCCATTTGTTTCATCAGGCGCACCGCGCCGGTCAAACCCTGGCCGTGGTGATGTTCGACTTAGACCACTTCAAAAGAATTAACGACCAATGGAATCACGCCGCCGGTGACGCCGTGCTGGTAAAAATTGCCGCCCTGGCCCGCAGCATCCTGCGCGGCTCCGACCTTCTGGCCCGAATCGGCGGTGAAGAATTCGCAATTTTGCTGCCCGATACCATTGAGGCCGCCGCCTCGCATCTGGTAGAGCGGCTACGTGCCGGTTTTGAGCACGGCACCGCCAACGACGACATCCAATGCACCGCCAGTTTCGGCATCACCTACCTGTCAGCTTTCCCACCAGAGTTTGACCCGGAAACATTATTAAGCACCTTATTACATCAGGCCGACGTGGCGATGATGCAGGCAAAAGCTGAGGGGCGGAATCGGGTTTGTGTGTTTGGTGGGTGAGGAGACTTTTTTCTGACTTTTTGTTGATTCAATCCTTAAGTACCCTGCTTCGGTAGCGCATTTTTCTTGCGGATGGCTCGGGATGACGTTGATGGATAGCAGCAAACGGCACAGACGATTACACAGCAGACACGCCGTGAATACGTTCCCTGTAGGCTCGTCAGCCGCTATCCCTGCGGCTGACGGTCTGCTTTAGTAATCGTCCGGCCGTTTTGAAGGGCCGTTGAATCGTCACTTTGTGCCAGTTGCTGACTGTCTGATGTAGAACTGACAAATGGTTATATTATTAAACTTACTGATCGTGCAAATATATCATATAGACATAACGTTTAAATTTACATATTATAGAAACAGCCCTTAGCTTGAAGTTATGTTTTGCATAACTTTTGTGGTTGGTGTATAGCCGACCCGCATATATTGTTTCGCACTATTGTGGTCCTAAAAGGAAGATCTGGCAGTTGCCTGCCGGCATCTGCCAGCTCTCCCGTTTAGGCCCCAGGAAATCAGATAATCTCCTCAATTTCCTGTTGGAAATTGCGGATCTAATCTGCTCTCCTGTTGTAAGGGCTTTCTTTCAGTGTGAGGGATCATGTGGTTTAATCATCCAAAATTTGAATCTGCAAAAAAAGAGTTAGTAAAACAACTTGATCTCTTCAAATATTCAAATCCAGCTTCTGCCAGGCGACAATATTTTGGTAGAGAACCGCTACCTAAGATAATATTCATTTGTGGTGGTGATCCATTACATTGTTTTAATAGAGAGAAAATAGAAAAGTATATAAATAAGCATTCGAAAAACCTTCTAACTTTTAGAGCTGAATATGCTTGGGATACTATAGTTTCATCTGATAAAAAAATGAATGCTTTATCACTCGAAGACTGGCTAGCTGAATTTTCCGATGCGGTTTTAATTCTAGTCGAATCATTTGGTACAGCTGCCGAATTAGGCGCATTTGCTATGAGCAATAGCCTTAGAAAAAAACTGCTACCAATTCTTGATAAACCATTTGAAAATCACCAGTCATTTATAAATACAGGTCCAGTTAGGTGGGTCAATAAAGAGTCGAAATTCGGACCAGTACTATATACAGACTTCAATTCAATATTGACTTGTATGCCTGACGTTATTGAGAGAGTTGATGTCCGAAGATCAAAGCAATATAACCATCGGAATGACAGTAGTGGATATGGGGAATTAAATTTCTCGAAAAAAGAAATGCTTTTTTTAATCGTATTAATAATAATAGCCGTTGGTCCAGTCACTGATGACATTGTGGTAGATATTTGTAAAGAATGCTTTGGTATAAAAGCTAAATCTCACATTGATGACTTTTCTCTGATGATAAGCCTTAGTGTTGCACTGCAAATGATATCTAAATTATCATACAAGGAACGGGTTTTATATTACTGTTCCGATTACTCGGTATTGAAAAGAAATGCGTCTACAGAACCCCTTATCAGACTTTCTCAAAGTATGCGATCTAGGTGCCTTAGTCATTTAGTGTATATTGACGAGTATAAAGTTTTCTTTGAGGCAATGAAATGTTAATAGATTTCATTTGTCAGAAGTCACTTCTTGAAAGAGAATATGTTATTAGTTTGATAGAAAAAGCAAATGGTCATTACTTCAGATTTACTATTCCAAAAGCCAATGGTGGTTCTCGAACAATTTACAGGCCATCTAATGAATTAAAAGCAATTCAAAGAATCGTACATGACAGTATTCTTGCTAAACTTCCAAATCACGATGCAGCAATGGCGTATAAAAAAGGCTGTAATATTCATTCTCATGCAATGATTCATAGTAATAAGAGATTTGTTTTGAGAATGGATTTTAAGAATTTTTTTTCTTCAATTAGCGATCGAGATGTTTGCCGGTTTGCTAATACTGTTATAAAAAACTCGATTGATGAATGGACCGATATTGATACAGAGTATTTTTCCAAATTGGTCTGCTATAAAGGCAATCTTGTTATGGGGGCAGTAACATCACCATCCTTAACAAATGCTATGTGTTTCGAACTTGATAAACGGCTGTGCGAAGCGTCTTCTGAAAAGTTAGTTACATATACAAGATACTCGGATGATTTGTATTTTTCTACGGACGCGCCAGGTGTGCTTCGAAAATTCGAAATAAAAGTCAAGAAAGTTTTGTCGGATCTTGAAAGCCCATCTTCTCTATCGATTAACTTTACTAAAACTTATCATTCATCTAAGAAAAGAAAGGTCATGGTGACTGGCCTAGTTTTGACTAATGACGGTATTGTCTCTGTCGGGAGAGACAAGAAACGAGAAATAAGGTCATATATATTTAATTGGGATAGCTTACCAGAAGAAAAGAGAGTCTATTTATCTGGATATCTATCTTATCTAGGTTCGGTTGAGCCAGAGTTTATAAATAGTGTATGCCAGAAATATGGGGCTGAATTAATTAGACGAATAATTCAATTTAACTCTGTAAAAATCTGTAAATAGTTTTATCTTTAATTTTTCTGTTTTTTTGATCAGTGATTATTTCCTGTGCTTTTATTTAACATGATTTGCTTGCAATATTATTACTGGTAAAAGCGAAAGTTACTTCCTCTGAGAGGGAATCGACTGATATCGATTAATTATGCACAAGTGAGCCTCGCTTGAAATATCACATCCAATCGGAATTCTGCTTAATTTTTGAGCTGAAAGTAATGTTGAGCCGGACCCAAAAAATGGATCTACTACGACATCGCCTATTGAAGAGCTTTGGGATATCAGTATTTCTAATAGATGTAGCGGCTTTTCAGTTGGATAGCCACGCATAACTCTCTTACATTCCAGTACATCTGGGACAGCTAGATCATTGAGTTTTCTTTTTCCCTTTTCGAAAAAAAGTATGAACTCATATCTATTTCGGTAGTGATAGCCCATCCCAATGTTTACTTTGTCCCAAACAATAGGCTTCCAGAATTTAAACCCAACTTTTTCTGCGATAGGCTTAACAATAAACATCGTCTCCTGATCACAAAAAAGATAAAAGTGAGAGTTGTTTTTGAGTACTCTATAGATTTCAGTTAGTAGAGCTTCGAATCGGTGATTGGGGAATATCTGAAACCAGGGGTTGCTTGACGATTTACTGATTTTTAAGCGAGTTGTTGTACCGATCTTTCTATGCTTTTCTAAAGACTCATAAGGTGGATCTGTAATAAGCAAATCAACGCTCGCATCTGCAAGCGTTGCTAACCATTTAACCGCATCTTCTTGGAATAACTGCATTTCTCTCCTAAATCAAAGTGCTACACAAACGGCCATTTTTATATACTCGTGACATTTTGCCTTTATCAAGAGACCTACACTCTGAACAGTGGCTCTGGTGACCATCAGGATTGCGTACTGTTTGCCGCGCAGGTGTCTTTCCAAAATACGCAGGGTATGGATGGAACACATGTTCAGAACCATGAGCTTCTGTACAATGTGGGCATGATTTAAACTTTTGCCCTGTCACCGGGTCCTTTTTATGAATCATTCCACTGTTTGACGGTTGAGTACAGCATTTACAAGGCATAAAAACTCCTTTTTTAGGTATGAATTTGTACATGTTTAAAAAACGTGCATATTCAAACCTATTCGAAATTACCCAATAGTGCAACGAGTTTTGATTAGATATTGCTCATTCTCAAATGTCGCTAATCTCAGCGCGAATCCGCAGCAAACTGCACAGCAGACAGTCTATGCATAAGTTCCCTGCAGGCTTCTGCGGTATTCCTGCTGTAGAGGGTCTGCTTTAGTAATCGCCTGGCCGTTTTGAGAGGCAGTTGAATCATCAATTTGTGCCGAAAGCGGTCATTTAAGAATCCGTAGGGGCGCCCCTACACGCGGCTAAATGTTTACAATTAGCTCAAATCCGCCATCCCCAAACCTCAACAAACCCGACACCGGCATCCGCGGAGTGAGCGATCAAGAGTGAGCGCGGGAGGCGCGAACGGGCGAACGCAGTGGTGGCGGTGTTGGGTTTGCCACTGTGTTTGGGGTTTGGGGTTTGAGCGGAATATCAGAGCGATGAATTTCGGGTAGGGGCCATCGTGCGACCACCGGCCCAATGCAAACACCTATGTACCAAGCCCCAACATGACAACTTTGTCATCTTGCTGTCAGGTCGTTGTTGGGCGGGCTTTGGCACACTGCCAGTCTCGGAATATTTCTGGACTGGGGTTTTATGATGGTTTGGGGTTTGGTCAGGTCTTGGGCGCTGACAATTTGTTTGCTGGTTGCACCGCAACACGCACTAGCGCACGGCGGTGAAGATCACGGTGATGAAGACAAAGCGGCGTTAACGCTGCCGGCGGAAGGGCAGAGCCGGCGGGCTTATGCCAGTTCGGAGTTGTTTGAGCTGGTGCTGGTGGCGCCAGAGGTTTCAGAGAATAACGCCAACCTGCAAATCTACCTCGATTATTACGCCGACAACAGCCCGGTGAAAGACGCGGTGATTGAACTGAGCAGTTCAGCCTTTAGCGGCACCGCCAAAATGCTGCAGCCTGGTTTGTACCAGCTTGATGTCAAAACCTTACCAGCCACCACCCACGCCATCGCACTGACCATTGAAGCGGGTGATGATATTGACCTGCTCAATACCAAACTCGATTTAACCCCACACAGCACCACAGTTCCACATCAACACAGCTGGACTGAATACAGCACGCAGTATGTGATTGGCGTCGGTGCTGTTTTAGTCGGCTTGCTGCTGTGGCGTCTGGCGCGTCAGCGCAAAAACGCGAGGGCTGCCGTATGAACCTGATCAAATCCCTCAGCATGATGGCGCTGGCAATCCTCAGCCAGCAACTGCTGAACCAACCAGCCCAGGCCCACGGTGGCGAAGAGCATTCGCATAGCCCGGCACCGCTGGCGCAGGCGACCGGCGAGCAGCCGCGCCGGTTAAGCGATGGCAGTTTATATATCCCCAAATCCGCCCAGCAGTTATGGCAACTGCGCACCCGTCTGGTGAAGGCGGCGACACTTCCGCAACAAATTGAATTACAAGGCAAAGTGATAGTTGACCCGGCTTTTGCTGGCTTCGTCGAAGCGGCGCAGCTTGGCGTGTTAAGCGCTGGGCCGGACGGCTGGCCGACGCTGGGGCAACCCGTACAAGCCGGTCAGGTACTGGCCTATTTGCAGCCGGTCGATACCACGTTGGACCGCAGTAATCAGCAGGCGTTATTGGCCGAACTGGACGCGCAGATTGCTCTCGCCAAAGACCGGGTGCAGCGTTTTAGCACGCTGGGTGCTTTGGTGCCGCGGAACGAACTGACCACAGCGCAGATTGAATTAAAAGGCCTGCAGGCGCGGCGCAGTTTTGCTGCCAAAGGCACAGGCGCGGGTCTTGCGGTGGTGGCGCCGGTTGCTGGCGTGGTCAGCACTGTGTTTAAACAAAGTGGTCAGGTGGTGGATAGCCGCGACGCGCTGTTTCAAATCATCGACCCGGCGCAGCTGCTCGTCGAAGCGCTGGCCTATCCGGCGCTGCCGGCGCACGGCGGCTTGAATCTCAATGCCGACAGCCACGCCAGTGCGCGCTTTCCGGCTGCGGCCGAATCTCAGGACAGCCACGCCTTTAGTTTAAGTTTCCGCGGCAAAAGCCTGCAGCTGCAACAACAGGCGCAGCCGCTGTGGTTCAGTATCGACAGCAGCAAGCCCGCCGCCACGCAAGATTTAACCGTCGGCCAGCCGCTGTTAGTCGAAGTCGCCACCGGTAAACAAATCAATGGCATGACAGTGCCGCGCAGCGCACTGCAAAAACTCGATAACGGCGAAACGGCGGTCTGGGTGCATCAGGCGGCGGAGCGGTTTATCGCGCAAAAAGTGCGGGTTGAACCTTTTAGCGCCAGCGAAGTGGTGGTGGTCAGCGGTTTACATGACGGCGACCGCGTGGTGGTGCAGGCCGCGTCGTTACTGGCACAGGTGAGGTAAGCATGTTTAACGCGCTGATCCGGCTCTGTTTGCAGCAACGCCTGTTTGTGCTTGGCGCGGCTTTGATCCTGCTGATTTACGGCAGTTTCAGCCTGCGCCAGCTGCCGGTCGATGTTTTTCCTGATTTGAATAAACCCACAGTTACGCTGTTGACCGAAGCCGGTGGTATGGCGCCGGAAGAAGTCGAGCAGTTAGTCAGTTTCCCGCTCGAAACCAGCATGAACGGTCTGCCAGGCGTCAGCCGGGTGCGCTCGGTGTCGGGCGTCGGGCTGTCGGTGCTGTATATCGAATTTGACTGGGGGTCGGACATTTACCGCAACCGCCAGATGGTGGCCGAACGTTTAAGTCTGGCTGGCGAACAGCTGCCAGAAGGCGTGGTACCGCAGCTGGGGCCTGTGTCGTCGATCATGGGCGAAATTCTGCTGCTGGCCATTCCGGCCGACCCAAACAAAGTCAGCCCGATGCTGGTGCGTGAGTTTGCCGACTGGGTGGTGCGGCCGCGTTTACTCAGTATTCCTGGCGTGGCGCAGGTTATTCCGATCGGCGGTGAAGTGCGGCAATACCGGGTCGAGCCTATCGCCGCACAAATGGCGGCGCTGGGGGTGAGCCTCAGTCAAATCGAACAGGCGCTGACCGGCTTTGGTGCCAACAGCAGCGGTGGTTTTTTAGAAGCGCAGGGCCGCGAGTGGCTGATCCGCAATATTGGCCGCACCACTGATTTAGCGGATTTACAGCAGTTAGTTGTGACTGTGCAAAACGACCAGCCGGTACTGCTAAGCCAACTGGCCAAAGTTGAAGTCGTCGCCGCCACCAAACGCGGCGACGGTGGTTACAAAGGCAAACCGGCGGTGATTTTGTCGGTGCAAAAACAGCCGGCCGCCGACAGCGTGCAGTTGACCAAACAGATTGAAGCGGCGGTGACAGAGCTCAGCAAAGGCTTGCCAGAAGGCGTTGAAGCGCCGGTGTTTTTATTTAAACAGGCTGATTTTATTAATAATTCGATTGATAACGTCATCGAAGCGCTGCGCGATGGCGCTGTGATGGTCGCCATTATCCTGTTTATGTTTTTACTCAATAGCCGCACCACGGCGATTTCGCTGCTGGCGATACCGCTCAGTTTATTAACGGCGGTGCTGGTGTTCCGTTATTTTGGCTTGTCGATCAATACGATGACACTCGGTGGCCTCGCCATTGCGCTCGGTGAGCTGGTCGACGACGCCGTGGTCGACGTCGAAAACGTGCTGCGCCGCTTAAAAGAAAATGCGCAAAAAGCCGTGCCACAGCCGGTACTTACGGTGATTGCCGATGCATCCGGTGAAGTACGCAGCGGCGTGGTGTACGCCACTTTGATTGTGGTGCTGGTGTTTGTGCCGCTGTTTGCGTTATCCGGCATTGAAGGCCGGCTGTTCAGCCCATTAGGGATTGCTTATATCACCTCGATTTTGGCCAGTATGCTGGTGGCGATTACGGTGACGCCGGTGCTGTGTTATTACCTGCTGCCGGGCCTCACGCAAAAACAACATGGCGACAGCGCGCTGGTGCGGCTGCTGAAAAAACGTGACGAGCAGCTGCTGCGCTGGTCTTTTGGCCATGTGCGGAGTCTGCTGGCGGTGGCGCTGATTGCGGTGGTCGCGGCGGCCAGCACTGTGCCGCTGTTTGCCCGTAGTTTCTTGCCGGCCTTTAACGAAGGCACGCTGACCATCAACCTGTTATTGCAGCCGGGCACGGCGCTTAGTGAGTCGAACAAAATTGGCGCGCTGGCTGAACAATTGTTGCTGCGGGTGCCGGAAGTGACGCAAGTCGGCCGGCGCACCGGCCGCGCTGAACTGGACGAACATGCCGAAGGCGTGCATTACGGCGAAATTGACGTCGATTTAACACCGTCCGAGCGGCCGCGTGAAGAAGTCTTAGCCGAGATCCGTCGTGTGCTGGCGGTCTTACCGGGCAGTGTCAGCGTCGGCCAGCCGATCTCACACCGGCTCGACCATTTATTGTCCGGCGTGCGGGCGCAAATTGCGGTGAAAGTGTTTGGCGACGACATCGCGACCTTACGGGCGCTGGGTGCCAGTTTGCAGGCTGAGCTTGGTAAAGTTGAAGGCGTCACGGACCTCACGCTGGAAAAACAAGTGCTGATCCCACAGCTGAAAGTGCGCGTCGACTATCAAAAAGCCGCCGCTTATGGCGTGGCGCCAGGCGAGCTGCTGCATAGCCTGCAGCAACAAATCGACGGCGTGAAGCTCAGCCAGCTGGTCAGCAACGAACGTCGTTTTGATTTGCTGCTGCGCCTGCCAGACGGTGCGCGGGAGCCGCAGGCGTTAAGCGGTTTGCTCATTCAGACACCTAAAGGCGCAGTGCCGCTGGCGCTGCTCGCCGAAGTGGTGGAATCGGACGGGCCGAATCAAATCAGCCGCGAAAATGGCCGGCGGCGTATTGTGCTGTCGGCTAACGTTGAAGGCCGTGATTTAAGCCATGCCGTCACCGATATCCGCGCCGTGCTGGCAGCCAGCCAACTGCCGGAAGGGTATTTCACTGTGCTGGAAGGCCAGTTCCAGGCGCAGGAAGAAGCTTCGTCGCTGATTGCGTTGTTGTCCTTAGGCTCACTACTGGCGATGTTGCTGGTGCTGTACAGCCGCTATCAGTCGCTGCGGTTAACACTGATTATCATGGCGAATATTCCGCTGGCTCTGATTGGCAGTGTGCTGGCGCTGTGGCTCAGTGGTCAGCCGTTGTCGGTAGCGACGCTGGTGGGTTTTATTACGCTGGCCGGCATCGCGACGCGTAACGGCATCTTAAAAATCAGCCATTACATCAACTTATGCCGCTTTGAAGGCGAAGTCTTTGGCCAGGCGATGATTATCCGCGGCTCGCTGGAACGCTTAACGCCGGTACTGATGACGGCGCTGGTGGCGGCTTTTGCGCTGTTGCCGTTGTTATTTTCCGCTGACGCGCCGGGCAAAGAGATTTTGCATCCGGTGGCGGTGGTGATTTTTGGTGGCTTGGTCAGTTCGACTATTCTCGATACTGTACTGACGCCGCTGATGTTTTGGTTATGGGGCCGCGAGCCGCTTGAGCGCTTGCTGGCCAATACTGATAAATCTGAAGTGTATTGATAAAGAAGGAATAAATGATGTTGAAGCCATTCGTGAAAACGCTGCTGTTGGCCGCTGGCCTGCTGAGTACTGCCGCTTTTGCCCACACCGACGAGTACTTAGATACTGTGGTTGGCCCAAACGGTGGCCAGCTGCGGATGGCCGGTGCTTATCACTTTGAGCTGGTGCTGGCAAAAGACGCCAAAGCCGGCGCATCGAGTGCGGTGAAGCTGTATTTACTCGATCACGGTAATAACCCGCAGCCAGCGAAAGACGCCAAAGCCACAGTGCTGATAGTGTCGGGCAAAGCCAAAGCCAAAACAGAGCTTCTGCCAACAGGCGATAACCTGTTAGCTGGCAGCGCAGCCTATACAGCGGCAGAAGATTTAAAAGCCGTAGTGAATATCAGCATCAAAACTGAACATGGTGAAATCACCGAACAGGCGATGTTCACGCCGTTTAAGCCAGTGCCGGCCAAAGCCGAAGCTGAGCATGAACACGGGCATGAACATGCACACGAAGACGAAAAAGGCCATCAACATTAATCATTTGCGTTGAAGGATCTGTTTTCGGAACGGCTTTGCCAGCGCTGGTGGTTTTGTTTTATGCTGGCTGCTGGTTTTTTCAGCAGGGGCTCGTGATGCCGGTTGTAAAGCTGTGGTGCAAGTGGTTGTTGTGGATGGTGTTTATCGCACCGGCCTGCGCACAGGCGACAGCGCAGTTCAAGGTTGCCACTGAACAACAACCAGTGCGGATCGCTGCTGAAGACAACTGGCCGCCATTTTCTGACGAAAAAGGCAAAGGCCTGTCGTCACAACTGGTCAGCGCCGCGTTCGCCCGCAGCGGTTACCGCATTGAAACTGTTGCTGTGCCTTATGCCCGCGCCTTGCACTATACCGCCCACGGCAACACCGAAGCCTGCTGGAATGTGACGCGTCAGGCCAACACAGCCCGCGATTATCTATTGCACCAACAGCCGCTGTTTCAGGCGGCTTCTTCGTTTTATTTCCATGGCATGGCGAAAAACTACCGTTCAGTCGCCGAGATCCCGGACGGCACTGTGGTCGGCGTGATTTTGGGCTATGAATACGGCGATTTATTCGAGCAGCATAAAAAACGCTTTCAGCTGGTGGAAGTGTCGACCCATCCGCAGCTGATTTCGTTATTGCAGCATGACAAAGTAGAACTGGCGATTTTCTTTGATGAAGTGCTGGCCTATTACCTGGCGCAGCCGGCGCTGCGGCAAGTCCGTTTACAAAAAGGCCAGTTAAATCATCTCAGCGATATTTATGTCGCCTTCAGCCGCGTTTCAGCGCGCAGCCAGCAACTGGCCGATGCGCTCGACGCCGGGCTAACCGAACTGCGCCGCTCCGGCGATTATCAGCGCATCTTGCGGCAATTTAAGCAAAACCAGGGAACTGGTGCGGTGCTGGGGCGTTAACGCTGCAATAGCTGGCGGATGCGCGCTAAATCTGGCTTTCGATGCGGTGGCAGCAGGGGCTGGTTTATTTGGTCAAACAATTGTTGCGCTTCGGCTTGCCGTTGCAGCTGCCACAAAGTCTCCACGCGATACAGCTGGCTTTCTGCCTGTGCTATCGGCTCTCCGGCCTGACGGTATTCATCAAAAGCTGCGACAAAATGTCGTTCAGCATCCTGCCATAAGCCTTTCAGGGTACTGACCCGTGCCAGATTAAAATGCGCTTCAGCACGCAGCGCCGGGTGGCCGGTTTTTTCGGCCCAGCCGAGCGCCAGCAGGCGATGCTGCAGTGCTTTGTCCTGTTGCTGCAAATAATTGGCGAAGTGGCCGAGGTTATTCTGCAGTTCGTACTGAAACTTAGCGTCCTGACTGGCCTGATAACGTTTTTCCAGTTGTACCAGCTGATCATAACAGTGCTGGTAATTGCCATCTGCGTAGAGCTGCACGTTATAGAGCCGGATAAAACTCATCGGGTCTGCCGTGCTTTGCTGCCAGTCGCTCATCAGCGCCACCGCTTTGTCGAGATATTGCCGGCTTTGCGGTTTGTCACCGCGTACATAGAGCAGCTTGGCGTGATAGATATAAATGCGTGCCAGAAAGGCGGTCGGCGCATTCTCTTCTTTGACAAAAGCCGAAGTGAGCGCGAACAACGGCTCTGCTGATTGTTGGGCGAACATCGTATCCAGTTTTAATAACTGCACTTCATACCAAAGCCGGCTGCGGGGCTGGATTTGTGTCAGCGCCGCGTCGCTGGCTTCGACACAATGGGTATAGGATTGCAGGCATATTTGCTGCAGCTGCGCCAAATCAATGGCAGGGCGCGCCTGAGCCGGCAGCGTGCTGCAGACCAGCAACAGCAAACTGACCAGATGCCAATATCGTTTCAACGCCTTCTCTGCTCCATAGCTTGTGTTCAGCCAGAGTATATCCGGCGCTGTGGCTGCTGTCCTGCCCCTGAATGCCTGCAAGTTTTGCGCACTGGACTGAGCAGTGTTGTTCAGTTGCGATAAAGATATCAACTTGTTTACTGGCTGTTATCATGTGCATCCTGTGATGCCAGCCTGCCGGAGCCTGTAATGAAGCTGAAATTCGCCGTCCTGATCCCATCTGTATTGTTATTAGCTGCCTGTCAGTCCACTCCCGAAGAAGATATGCCACTGCCGGTTGGTTTTGCTGAACAAGCACAGCAGCTGCCACTCAAACGCCCGGTGGTGACTTTTTCCGACGATGCCTGGCAGCAGCAAATTGGCGCTTATCAGCTGAATAATATGGATTTGTCCGGCAAATCCATGCAAAAAGTCAGCAGTGGCACCGAATGGCAAACCACGGCGCGCGGCGGTTTATTGTTCCAGCTGATTTTTCATGACAACGTCAATGTCGCCGGTGAAATCGTCAACAAATACAACAGCAAAGCTGAGCAAACCTTCAGTTTTGATATTCAGGCGCCAGGCACAGCCACAGTGCACAGCGAATGCCAGATTCTGGTGTTTGGCCATGGCGAAGAGACCACCGACAATGGCGTAAACAGCTACAACTGGCAAACTTCAGAGCAGGAACTGAGCTACCTCGGTTGTCGCCTGACGCAGGACGGGCAGGTGTCGCAGCTGGTGGTCGAAGACAAAGCCGGCGCGGCGCCGGTGTACCGGCTGCATCAGGGCAGCCGCCTGCTGGATCTGACGCCGGTATCAGCAGCACCTGAGCTGGCGAAATACAACAGCTTCTTTCAGGGCGGCGAAACGGGTTTTCTGCTAAATGACGGGGCTTTGCAGCAGGCCGCTTTGCAGTTAAGCCATGACGAATCACGTTTATGGCTGAAAAAAGATCTGCCGGCCAACACCCAGGCCTGGTACATCGCGGCTTTATTCAGTCTGCAGATGTATCACTGGCAAGATACACAATGGCAATTTGACCAGCCGCAGCATTAAGCGGCGCTTTGTGGTGCTGGCCACCAGACCTTGCCCAATTGCCACAGATAACGGCTCAGTACATAACCGCAGACGGTCAGCGCCACGGCAAATTCCAGTTGGGCCAAAGCCAGTTGCCAGTGCGCCAGCTGTTGCAGCATCGGGGCACTTTGGTGTGACAAATAGCCTGACAATTTCAGCAGGGCGGTGGCGCTAATTACCAGCGGGAAAGTGCAGGCGGCAAAGGCTGGGTTAAAGCTGCCGCTTAGTAGCCGCGGCAGTTGCCACCAGACTTTTAACGTCAACAGCAGTGCAAGCGCGCTTAAGCCCAATAACATGCTGACCGGTAACGTCGCCGCAACTGGCAGACACAGCAGGCCAGCTAAGGTCAGGCTGCCGGGCGCGGCCAGAATCGCCAGCAAAGGCCGTTGTGTCAGAGGCAAAGGCGTGCCGCGGCGTAAGCGGTACAACATCAGCGGCAACATCAGCAAATAAACCAGTAAGCCAGCGCCGGCTAAAACCTGCAGCAGCCAGAGCGGGGCGCTGACTGGCGCTGTTAACACCGCGACGACAAAACCAATAGGCGGAATAAACCAGGCCGGCACTAAATCAGTCAGCGCAAACTGCGCCAGACGGTGGCGGATAAAACCGGTCAGTAGCATCAGATGGCCAGCCAGTGCCAGCCACCAGCACAAGCTGGCCAGCGTTGGGTTAAATGACTGCCAGGCTGCAGTTTGCACCAGCGTCGCCATGCACATCACCGGCAGCAGACTGCCCGCCACCGGATGCGCCAGTTCCTGCTGCAGTAGTTGTGGCGCACGCAAAAATTTCAGTAACACCGCCATCAGTAACGGCAACGCCAGCAGCGCTGCGGCCTGTTGCAATCTGCCATGTTGCGCAAACAGCTGATCGGCACACCAGCCGAGACTGGCGAGGCCCAGCGCTAAGCCGGCGGCGGCAGTTGGTACACGTTTTAAAGACAGGCGCTGGAACAGCAGGTGGCAAAGATGAAACTGGCGCATTGGGTTACCTCAAAAGTGGTAGCAATGGCGCTAGCTTAGGTTGCCTTAGATGTTTAGAATATCGATATAAATTTAACTAATCATTTAGAAAAACTATATGAATATTAGTTTTCGTCAGCTTAAAGCTTTTGTCGCTGTCGCGCGGCTGGGTAATTTAGGCGCCGCCGCCGACCAGCTGTGCCTGACGCGCGGTGCTATTTCGCAGGCGTTAAAAGAGCTGGAGACACAGCTTGGCACACCGCTGTTTGACCGCGCCCATCCGCATTTGCTGCTGAACAGTGAAGGCGCTTTGTTGTTACCGCTGGCGGATGAAATGCTGACACGACTGGATGATATCGGCGCGCTGTTTGCGTACAGTGGCGACAGCAACGGCAAAGCGCTGCTGCGCATCGGCGCCAGTCAGACCATCGGTAATTATCTGTTGCCGGGTTTATTGGCCGGCTTGGGGCCGCAGTGGCAGCTCAGTGTGTTTATTGCCAACAGTCAGCAGTTAGCTGCACGTTTGCTGGCATTTGAGCTGGATTTGGCGCTGATTGAAGGCGAAGTCACCCATCCGCAGCTACACAGCGAAGCCTGGCAGCAAGACCAGATGATCTTAGTGGCAAGCCCGGCGCATCCGCTGGCGTTATCGGTCACAGCGACGGGAAAAGTGCTGAGTGCCAGCGATTTAGCCAGTCAATACTGGGTGCTGCGCGAGCCGGCATCCGGTAGCCGTGAGCAGTTTGATAAATACCTGCGACCGCAACTGACCAACCCCGGCACTGTGCTGGAACTCAATACCTTGGAAGCGGTGCTGAATACAGTGCAACAAGGCCTCGGCCTCACGCTGGTGTCGGAACTCGCCGCCCGCGACCGGCTGGCCAGCGGCGCCTTAGTGGTGTTGCCTTTTAACCAGCAGATGCCGCGTCAGCTGCATTTATGCTGGCACCGCGACAAATATCTGTCTGCGGCCAGCCAGCGTTTTATCCGGTTTTGCCGGATGGGTGAATGATGGCAACAGTGCCATCATTCAGAACCTGTTACTGACGTTGAGCTCAATCTCCCAGCTGTCGACGCCTGGGGCTGAGGTCATCGGGGTCGACAAATCGATATGCACCACGTGGTTGTTGCTGGATTTAGACGAGTAAATCCGCATGCCAACGCCGACGCTACCAAGCCAGCGGTCGGTCAGGTTTTGTCGTAATAAGTCGCTGTTACTGCGGTAGATGGCATCCATTGGTGGAGGCGGTGCCAGCGGGGTCAGCATATCGATGCCCAAAGGTAGGGCAAAGCGCGCCGCGATGGCGGCCGGATTCAGCTGCGCCGGATCAGCAACAGTGCCGCCGTTGACGCGGCCAAGGTCGGCAAAAGCGACAAAACCAACATCAAGCATCTTGTACAGGTTGATACGCGGATACCAGCGCAGTTCGCTGGTCAGCACGGTTTTACTGATGCCGTGTTGATATTGCAGCGGATAACCGCGCAGCCCGCTGTCGCCACCGAGTTCCAGCGGCAGGTCGGCAAAGTTGCGGTTACGCCGCGTCAGTTCGGCTTTGTTGTACCAGGTAAAATCGCGGTTAAGCTGATAAAAATCTTCCGCCTGAAAGCGCCATTCGCGTAAATCGCCGCCTTGAAGGCCGTCGATGAAATCAAAGCCGCCATCGAGCAATACCAGATGCTGGCGGTCACCAAAGCCTTTGCTGCTGTGTCCGATCAGCCGGTAACCCAGCGACGTGTCCGCCTGCAGTTTACTGCTTTGTACCCCGGCTTTCAGGCTATGGTGCCAGCCGAGATTAATGTCTTCGGCGCGGTCGATAAACAGGATGTCCTGCAGCACCCGGTACTCGTGCTGTTTGTATTCAACACCGACCCAGGGATAAGCCCAGCTGCGGTCTTGTGGCAGCGCCAACGTGGGTTGTCCGGCCATTAACAGCTGTGATGCCGGTGCAAAACGCCAGTCTTCACTAAGTATACCGGCCAGTAACCGGGTCGAGGCGTGGTCCTGATAAGACCACAGCATGCCGGCGCTGAGGTCGATGCGGCGGTGGTCGGTTTCAAAGATATTTTCCAGCGCGCCGTTATGAAACACCTGGGTTTGTTGCAGGTCGCTCAGCCACTCAGTGCGGTACATCCAGCGGCTGTCGTCCTGATAAAACGGTTTCTCCAATAACAGCTGCTGCACATGGCCGTCGTCATTGTTGGTCCATTCGGCAGTCAGATAGCTGTGGGCAAACCAGTCGTCGCCGGTCGAGCCGGTGACCAGCGACAGCGGCATTTCCAGTTTAAATTCATAGCCGCTGCGCTGGGCGTCGCTTTGGTATTTCACTGAGGTGCGCACACCAAAACCGAGGAAGTTATCTTCTTTAAAACCAACCGCATATTTGTTTTGACCGCCACTGCGGCCGAGACCAAAAGACGGCAACAAGCTCCAGTTGTCCGAAGTTTCCACCACCACGTCATAACTTTGGTCGGCGTTACAGGTTGGGCTTAACCGCACTTTGGCGTCATGCAGATATGATTTGTCGCGCAGTAGCCGTTCGGCTTCGGCCAGATCGCTGACGCTGATGTCCTCGCCGCTGGCAAAAGGCAACTCACGTTTGACCGTGTCAGGGCGGGTGGTGACATGCGCCCAGTTGGCAAAATGATGCAGCCAGATGGAATCGGCGTCTTCCACAAAAATCGGCTCAGTACGAATGTGGATTTGCCCGACTCGGATGCGGCGGTCATCGGTAGCCGTTGCCGCCGCGGTTTTGTCGTCTTTGCTGCGCGCTGGTTTTTTATGTAGCCAGTCACAAAACAGTTCGCTGGAAACTGGTTCCACTTGTTGCGGTGTTTCACCGGCAACAGCGCTGCCTGAGACAAACAGCAAAGGTGCCATTGCGCTGCAAAGCGCACAGTGCAACACCGATAAACGCAGGGACTGCATACTTACCTCCTGCTGCAGGCAGCAAACAGATTCAGTTCGGGCCGGAATTCTTTACTGGTACGGGCAAACAGTGCCGGCAGGCTATGAAATAAATGGTCGTGGCTAAGTGCCTGTTTTTGCTGCTGCTTCAGACAATCATAACTCAGCTGCTGGCCCTTTGCTGCCCCTTGTTCAGGCCCAAAGTGTTGGGCAAAACTTTGTGACATCCACCAAATCAGCGGCACGCCGGTTTGCGCTTTGGGTGCCATCCAATACGGCAGACCATGCAGATAAACGCCGTTTTCGCCGAGCGATTCGCCATGGTCTGAGATATACAACATGGCGCTGTCCGGTAAAGATTGCAGCTGCTGAATCACGTTGGCAAGTAAGTCGTCGGTCGCCAGCAGGCTGTTGTCATAGGCATTGATAATGTGCTGTGACGGGCAATGATTCAGTTCTTTGTCGGTACATTCCGGGCCAAATACTTTTTGCTGCACTGTACTTCTGCGGAAATATTCCGGGCCGTGGCTGCCGAGCTGGTGCAGCACAATAATACGGTCTTTGCGCGCCGGCTGCGCCAGCTCACGCTGCAGCGCCTGCAGCAGGATGGCGTCGGTGCAGCCATCATTGGCCTGACATTCTGGCAGTTCAAATAACATCTCATGTTTGACCCGATCACAAACGCCTTTGCAGCCGGAATTATTGTCATACCAGCTGACGTCCACGCCGCTGCTTTGCAGAATATCCAGCACATTGCTGCTGTTTTTCGCCGTGGTTTCGTCGTACCGCTCGCGGCCCATCCAGGAGAACATACAAGGCACTGAATGCGCGGTGGCGGTGCCACAGGAGCTGACCTGGCTGAAGCTGATGACCGGTAACTGGCTTAACCGCGGATTGGTCGGCCGGCTGTAACCATTCAGTTGAAAATGGTCGGCGCGGGCGGTTTCACCGAGCACCAGCACGACGGTTCTGGGCGCGGCTGTGGGGGCAAGATTATGTACATCAGTGCCAAGCAGCTGAAAAGTCGGCGGGAAATGCGCCGCAATTTGTTGTTTGGTCACCGAGATCCCAGCCGACAGCGGGCTGATGGGCAGGGCAAAAAACTTCACGTCGCGATAGTTACGGAAAAAACTGGCGAGTTCTGCATATTGCGTCGCAGCCACAGCGCCGATGCCGCTTACCAGCAACAACAGCGTCAACAACCACTGGGCAGCACCACGGCGCCAGGATTGGCTTTTAAACACAATTTTCAGGTTGAGCCAGCCCAGCAGCACTAACCAGCCGGCAGTGGTGAAAATTAAATCCGGATTCAGTAAACCGCTGGCTTCGGCGATGTCGGTTTCCAGCACGTTTTGCAGCATTGAGCGGTCAATCACAGTGCCAAAGTGGCTGATAAAATAGTGGCTGATGGCGGCGATAAGGAAAAAGCCAGACAGCAGGCCGCGTTGCAGCCGTGGTAAACCAGGCACACTCAGCAACACAAACACCAGGCTGTTCAGCAACCACAATACCAGCAACAGCAAGGCCTGCAGGCCATATTGGCCGGGGATTTTTTGCTGCACCTGCGCTAAAAACGGTGCACAAAATAAAGCTGTCGTTAACAGCGCCAGCAACAGGGCGTAGGCGTTTGGCAGCAACACAAAACGTCGGGCGCGGGTCAGCAAAAAACTGTGGCTACGCTGGAGCCAGTGCAGAGTCAATTCAGTCATTTTGGATAACCTGAGGATATGAAGTTGGTAAAGACACGGGGCTTAAACGTTGCCGTAAGACCGGCCAATAAGCACAGAGACAAGCCATGCTCCAGCACCAGGCGGCGCTGGCAATATCATGTGAAATAAAATGGGCGCCGCGCAGTTGCTGCACCAGACCCAGACCAAAACCGAGCATCAGACTCAGGAACAGCGCCGGCCGTGCCAGCGCCGGATACAGTTGTAAGCAGAAGAAATACAAACCAAACCAGGCGAAACCTATGCTGGCATGGCCGGCCGGAAAGCAGGCGTTGGGCGCGCGGTTAGCAGGCCAGCTGCTGAATAAACCGGTGAACGGCTGAGTACCACCAAAGGCTTGTAAATCCCAGGGGCAATCCATCGGCAGGCTGTGTTTCATCAGCGCCACACCAGCCAGACTGAACATCAGGCTCAGTAATAAGCGGCCATGCGCCTGCTGGCGGCTGCGGGTCCAGTTGCTTGCCCGGTTAGCGGCTGCCAGACCACGGGTCCGGCGATATTGTTGCCGGGCCAGCTGCCAGACAAAATGCAGCAACAACCCGGCGATCAGCAGTTGATTCAACGTGCGTGCGCCTTGGTGCAGCACATCTTCCGTCAGCCAATGATGCTGCAAAGCCCAGTTCTGGCCCTGCAGCTGATACCAAAATGCGCTCAGCGCAAAATCAACACCAAAGCCGTAACAGAGGCCAAACAACAGAGTCAGCGCCAGCAAAGGGCGCAGGAACAGTTGTTTGGCAGGGGGTAATACAGTAGTCAGTGACACAAAGCACCCAAGGGCAGTACGGCAATGTACAAAGCCTAACGGGGCAGTCTTAAAGTAAACTTAAGTAAACAAATTAACTGTGATGGTAGAACAACAACGCGAAAAGGCCGGTTTGGAAGGTCGGTGTTAGAGGTCGGTGTTGAAGGTCGGTGTTGAAGGTCGGTGGCGCTGCGCTTACCGACCCTACCAAATAGATGATGCAGTGGCGTTCAGGGCTGCCGGGCGCTCTGCTGCTGTGCTTTGACATGCAACATCAGGTTTAAAAAAGTATCAGTCCAGTATTCATCTTTGTGGCTGGCCAGAAACTGCAGTAACTCGGCATGCGCAGTCGCAGAGATTTGCAGATGGTCACCGCCGATGCCGTGAAAAGTGAAATTGACCATAGTGCCTTTTTCGCCGGCGGCTTTGACCCAGTTTATCAGTTGCGCGCCTGTCACTTCACTGGGTGCTATCACCGGCACGGCGTGGATATTCAGCCGCTGCATATCCGCCACTACATCACCGACCGTGGTTTTCATTGCGACAAAATCCTGCGTCAACAGCGGTAAATACGGCTTACCGGCGGCCAGTTGATCGGTGCAGGGCGCGGTAAAGGTGCGTTGGGTTTTGCCGTCGATGGCCTGTAAAAATGCATTGCCGAGGCGTATCTCGCTCACTAATCGTGATGCCGGGGTTTGGTCTAAATCGCGATCAGGGCTTACCCAATCCCGGTTCGGCACTGATTTGGCGCATTGATGAAACAGCGAATGATTGCCCAGTTCATGGCCTTGTGTTGCTGCAGCGCGCCAGTCGGCCAAGCGGCTTTGGATACTGTCCGCCGACAACGGCAGATAAAAACTACCTTTAAGGCCTGCCGCATTTAATTGCGGAATGGCGGTTTCGAGCTGACTTGGCAGCGCATCGTCATAAGCCAGACTCACCGCTGCTTTGGCGCCATTTGGCCAGCTGAATGCGGTGGTGTTTGCCGGCCTGGATTCGGTCGCCAGTGTGTTGCCACACAGGATGACCAAAGCCAATATCAATGATTTTTTTGCCGGTGTTGCCATGTAAGCACTCCTTCGGGTGATGATTTGCCAGTGAGAGTCGATCCCGGATTGTCCACCACTTATCCCATTGGATTGTGATGAATCGTCAGCCAGCAGCAGGCTGAATACACTGACTTTTTTATCACAAGGATGTGTATGTTGCCTATCAAATCCCCCATTGCTACCGCTGTGCTGGCGTTGATTGTGCTTAATTCAGTCTGGAGGGCCTTTGCTGAAGAGCCGGCAACAGCTGTCAACACTTTATCTGCAGGACAGATTGCTGCCAAAGTACAGCAAGCAACGGCGGCATTAAATGATGTCGCACGCCAGGGAGCTACCAAGGCTCAGGCTGACCAGCTGTTTGCGCTTTATAGTGCAGATTTTGTCTATCAGCATGACAAATATGGTGGGGTTTATCCGCGTGACCAGCTTTACCGCAATACGTTACGGATGATCCAAAATGGTGGCGACAATACTCAGAACGACCGCTATCAGTTACTGCAGATCCTGCCCGGTGAGTCGTCGGCGGCCGTGCTGAGGCTGACGCGCGACGGTCAGCAGCATTTGTCGGTGTTTGAATTCAGCGGCGATAAAATCAGTAAAATCAAAGAGTACTGGTAAACCGGAACGCCTGCCGTCATCCGTGCAGGCCATTGCGCCCTCAGATTCAAATCCTGTTACGAAAAACCAGCAGCAGCGGGCGCAGTACATGATAAGTTAAGCCATATCTGTCTTCAGTATCCTGACGCAAGCGGAGTCTGAACGTGAAAATTGGCTGGTTTTCCTGTGGTATCACTCTGCTCTGTGTCATGGCCAGTGCGATGACTGTTACTGCGCAGGAATACCCGCGTGAGCTGAAGTTCACGCCGGCCGAACAGCAGATTTGGCAACTGACGATGCAACGGCCGCTTGCGCCGGCGCCGCAAATTCTCAGCAGTTTGCAGCAATTTAGCACGGCAGAAACGCCAGCCTGGTGGTGGCTGCAGCGTTGTCGTTTTGCCCTGCAAGCCGGTGACAAAACCGTGCTGAACAGTGCCCGCGCCGCACTGAAACAACTGGAAAACCAAAATGTTGCCAATGAATTCGCCGGCAGCGCCGCCGGTTACAAATGCCAGCAACTGAGTAAATTCAGTGCCGGTGAGTCGATGGATACCCGGCAACTCAGTTTCCTCGCGTATCACAGCCTGACCGCGCGCGATGCGCCGGCACTGCATGCCTGGGTCGGGCTTGATTATGCCCGCGACGCGCTGCAAAGCGGTTTTTATGATAGTGCCGCCAATGCGATAGGGCTGGTGCTTAGTATCGCCCGGCGTAATCAGTTGCCGCAGCTCGAAGCCGACAGTCTGGCGGTGCAGGCTGAGATCCAGCATGCAGCAGGTCAGGAACCGGAAGCCTTGCGCAGCATCAACCAGGCACTACCGCTGCAAACAGACCCACGCCAGCTGCAGCGTTTACAGCTGACGCAGGCGGAAATTCTGCTGACAACAGGGCGGCAGCAGGAAGCGCAGGCCTTGTATCAAACGCTGTGGCAACAACGATTTTTACCGGCCGGGATGGCGCTATTGACGCTGTATCTGCAGCAGTCTCCTGCTGATGTGGCGCCGGATTTACTGCTCAAGCTGAGCACAGAACTGCAACAACAGGCGGTGCAAAGCGGCGACCGCGAATGGATAGCCTTAAGCCGGTTACGTCACGCCATGGTGCTGCTGGTCAGCGGTCAACCAACGCCAGCGCAATTGCAATTTGATGATGCCAGCGGCTGGCTGTTGCAGCACCGGTTGGCTTTGTATGTACCGGAACTGCAGCGCTGGGCGCAGCTGCTGTCAAAACATGGCCAACCGCAGGCTGCTTTTGACGTGCTGCAGCAAAACCTGCGCTTGCAGCGTCAGCTGGATGCTGAAGAACATAACACCCAGGCGCAGCTCAGCAGCACACTGTTAATTGCCGAGCAGCGTAGCCGCGAATTGAAGCTGGTCGAGCTGCAGCAACAACTGCAGCGAAGCCGCGTGGCGGCAGACGAGCACGCTGCACAGATCTGGCGGCTGAGCCTGTTAGCTGCTGCGCTGGCGGCTTTGTTATTGTTGTTACTCTGGCACCTGGTCAGGCGGCGGGGGTGATTCCGCAGTGCTGCTGCACTGCGGCGAAATAAAAATTGCCGCCTTCATCCTGATACTGCGCCTGCAGCTGCAACCCGGCCTGTTGCAGCAGTTGCTGATAAACCACTGTGCCAAGCGACACCGACTCTAATCCGGTCAGCACATCGACCCAACGACACGCTTGCGCCGGTGCACTGAACAGCCACAAACCACCCGGTAATAACGCCGTGGCGACTTTACTGAACAGCTGGCGCTGCGCCACTTCCGGCAATAAAAACAACACGCCGATACAAAGCACACCGGCAAACTGACGCTGAAAAAAGTCCGAGTCTTCCAGCTTTTCACAAGCGACAGTGGCCTGCGGCAATAGGTGCTGATACGCCGCCGCTAAAGTTGGTGATGCATCCACGCCATACAGACAAAAACCACGCTCAGCCAGCGCTTTACCCAGCGGCAGACCGCTGCCACAACCAAGGTCCAGCAGCGCAGCGCCCAGCGGCAAACCCTGCGACCACTGCAACACAGTCGTCACACCAATGCTGGATTGCTCGCGCCAGTGGCGAAACTGCGCCGCGTGGGTTTCGTAGCCGTTGGCGGGGTCTTTAGCTTGGATTGTCATTTGTTTTCCACTGGTTGATGCGGGGTAATGTGTTTCACGTCAAAGTCCAGGGTTAATGTCTTATTCGGCGCCCCCGCAGGTTTAACCCGAAGATTCCGAATTCGCTGTTAACTCTGTGCACAGCCACTGCGCAAATTCACGCATGGCGCTGGTTTCTGCTTTGGATTGCAGCCGGGTCAGCCAATAACTGCCGAAGCTGATTTCCTGCTGAAATGGCCTTTGTATCCGACCGCTGAGCAATAGATGCTGAAACATCCGGGCAGGGGCTATGGCGACGCCAATGCCGGTCTGAGCAGCTTCCAGCATAGTGACACTGGAATCAAACACGATGACCGGATGTGTTGGCGGTAATTGCGGGCCGCCGGCTTGTTGCAGCCAGGCGGCCCATTCGTCGCGCCGGTAGGAGCGCAGCAGCGTGAAGTTTAAAAGATCAGCCGGTTGCTGCAGCTGGGCAGCAATATCGGGCGTACAGAGCGCTGTCAGCGGGCTGTCACACAGATACTGCGCAGCAGTGCCGTGCCAGGCGCCGTCGCCAAAACGGATGGCAAAATCCAGGCCTTCGGCGGCGACATCAACCCGATTATTGTTGGTGGAGATTTGCAGCTCAATATGCGGGAATTTCTGATAAAACGCCTGCAGGCGCGGCAGTAAAAAGCCGATGGCAAAGGTGCCGACCACACCGATTTTGAGTTTTTCCTGCACCTTGCGGCCGGCAAAATAATCTAACAGCTGCGCGATGCGGTCAAAAGATTCATTAAGCACCGGCAGCAGTGTTTCTCCCTCCGGCGTCAGTGCCAGCCCGCGGGGGATGCGCAAAAACAGCGGGCAATTCAGTTGATCTTCCAGCAGTTTTACCTGTTGGCTCACCGCCGAATGCGTAACATTCAGCTCGATAGCGGCATGAGTGAAACTTAAGTGCCGGGCGGCAGCTTCAAAAGCGCGCAGTGATTTCAGTGGGATATAACGACGGGTCATCGGCTACCTGTTGGTTTATCTATACCCAATCAACTTGAAGATTCGGGTAGGCGGCAAGTGAGTGAGACCGCAGGAGCATCGCTGACTATGTGACTGCGGCGAGCGAGCAAAGTCAACAACCCCGAATCTTCAAGGAATGAGGGTGTGTAAGTTTTTCTAACAGCTGATATGTAAATTAACCGTTTGTCCGGCGAAGTCAACTGGCGCAAGCTAAGGATAGTGCGGGCCCGGCACTTCATTTCAACCAATTTAACTGCAAAGGAAATTATATGCATTTCAACAAAACCCTGATGGCGCTGACCTGTGTGCTCTGTTGGGCCGGCCCGGCTCTGGCGCAAACTATCGAAAACGAAGCCGCACTGAAAACTGCAGTCAGTCAGCAAGTATCAACCCTGATGCAACAACAGCAAATCCCCGGCATGGCTGTGGCGGTGCTATGGCAGGGCAAAACGTTTTTTTACAGCTTTGGTCAGGCGGACGTCGCGACAAAAAAAGCCGTGACACCAGACACCTTGTTTGAGCTGGGTTCCATCAGCAAAACCTTTGCCGGTGTGATTGGCGCTATGGCGCTGGAACGGGGCGACATCAAGCTTACTGACCCGGTCGCCAAACACTGGCCGGCTTTGACCGGTAAACAGTGGCAGCCAATTAATATGCAGCATCTGGCGACTTATACCGCCGGTGGCCTGCCGCTGTTTATGCCGGACGACGTCACCGATAAAGCCAGCCTGCTGAACTATTACCAACAGTGGCAACCGGAGTATGCGCCGGGCACGCAGCGGGTCTACGCCAACAGCAGTATTGGTTTGTTCGCTCATCTGGCCGTTGCTGCCGGCGGCAAAGGTTATGCCGAAGTCTTTCGCAAACTGACCGCAGACTTGCAGATGCCCAGTACTTACCTGCAGGTGCCGAAAACAGCTCAGGCGCAATATGCCTGGGGTTATAAAGAGGGCAAACCGGTGCGGATTGGCACTGGGGTGTTGCTGGATGAAGCGGGCGGCGTGAAGGCCAGCGTGCGCGATTTAGCGACCTGGCTTCAAGCCAACCTGCAACCAGAAAAAGTGACAGACCCATTGCTGCGGGCCGGCATTGCCAAAACACAGCAACGTTATGCTAAATCTGAACAAATGTATCAGGGCCTGGGTTGGGAAATGCTGGATTATCCGGTGTCTTTGGCAGATTTGACGGCGATGACAGCGCCTGAATTTGTCGCCGGCACTGCAGCAACTGTGTTAGTGCCACCAGCGCCTGCTGTGGCCAACAGCTGGGTACATAAAACCGGCGCCACCGGCGGTTTTGGTGCTTATGCCGCTTTTATCCCGTCGCGCCAGATTGGCATCGTACTGCTGGCTAACCAGCGTTATCCGAATGCTCTGCGGGTGGAAGTGGCGTACAAGGTGCTGGAAAACCTGAAATAGTCCTTTTATGCCAAGAGATTGTCGGCCGCGGTCTGTGTCACAGGGCCGCGGCAAAGTGACGGCCCAAGTGGCAACTGTTAGACTGCCGGCCATTGAATACCCGCTTCAGGAGCTGTGTGGTGACTGCATCTATGACGTTAGACGAGATTTTATTGCGCTTAAGTACCGAACAGCAGGTGTCGGCAGATGCGGAACAGTTGCTGTTTCCGGCCGATGCGTTGTTGGCGGCCAAAAGTCACTGGGCGGAGTTCTGGCCGCATATCGCCGCGCTGATGCAACGGATGCAGGCGGATGAAGAATTATCAGATGACGAATATCAGCTGCTGTTTTACGGCGTAATGCTATTAGCTGATGTGGCGGATTTGTCGCAAGCGCCGGCTTTTATGCAGTGGGTGGACACCACAGACGGCCTGGGATCAGACCTGGAATACACGCTCGGCGATGCGATGACCGAAGATCTGGCGACTATGTTGTTTGTGCTGTCGGCTGGTCAGTCTGTGCCGCTGCAGCAACTACTGCTCAGTGAAAAAGCCGGAATTTACGTCAAAGCAGCGGCGCTGGCGGCTTTATTTGCCCAGCTGGAGTTGGCAGAGCAACAAGACCAGGCGCCTGACACCACAACACTGGTTCCGCTATTGCAACAAGTGATTGATGTCGCCTCCCGCCACGGCCAGAAATTTGTGCTGGGCGAACTGGCGATCTGGTGTATCAGTTTTGGTCTGCAACAACTCAAACCGGCGTTTGAGCTGCTGCTGCGGCAGAACAAAATTGATACAAAAGTGATCAGCACCAGAGAAATCAGCCGTTGGCAGCTGGCAAACAGTGAAAAACCAATAGCGTCTGGCCTGGTGCGCCCAAGCTTTGATGTGATGTCATTGCGGCATTGGCTGGCATTTCAGCCAGACAGCGTAGCGGCGACAGCTGAACCTGTGACTGCGGGACGTGCTATTTCGCCGGAAAACGCGATGAGCACAAAAGTGCTGGTGGGTCGCAACGATGCCTGCCCTTGTGGCAGCGGCAAAAAATACAAAAAATGCTGTCTGAACTGAGGCGGCTTCGAAAAGGCGGCGACTTGTCATTCGCACAAGCCGCGCTGCGGGCTGCTATAGTGCCAACCCCGGCTTGTTAACGGCAAAACCCGATGAAAAAAATCGCTGTGTTTGTGGACGTGCAAAACATCTATTACACCTGCCGCCAGGCTTATGGCCGGCAATTCAACTACCGCAGGTTTTGGCAGCAACTACAGCATCAGGGCGATATTGTGTTGGCCACAGCCTATGCCATCGAGCGCGCCGATGACCAGCAGCGCAAGTTTCAGGACGCGCTGCGGCATATCGGTTTTCAGGTCAAACTCAAGCCGTTTATTCAGCGCAGTGATGGCAGCGCCAAAGGCGACTGGGATGTCGGTATCACTATCGACGTGCTGCAACAGGCGGAACAAGTCGATGAAATTGTGCTGCTGTCCGGTGATGGCGATTTTGACTTGCTGCTGCAGGCGGTGCGCCAGCGTTTTGCCTGCCGCAGCATTGTCTATGGCGTGCCGGGTTTGACCGCTCACGCGCTGATTAACAGCGCCGATCTGTATGAAAAGATTGATGAAATTTTGTTGTGCTGATGCAACGCCTAGCTGCCGGCTGCACCGGTCGGTGGCAGCAGAGTGCCCAGCCGCTGAAAAAACGCTTTAGCATCAAACTGTGGATTTTGGATAAATTCACTGAGTTGCTTGGAAAAATCTGCTGAAAGGGCTGGGCGAACAACAGCTAAAAAAGTCGCCGGTGTCGCCGGTTTGCCTTGTTCGACCGCGGCATTAAAGGCCAGCCACTGAGTGAAAACATCATGGCCCTGTGCCGTTAAATCCTGATGGATGGCGTGAAACAGCACCATGCCACAACTGTAATGCACATTCGGATTGGTCTGGGCCTGGCTGCTGTATCTCGGGTCTTGTGCCAGCGCGTCCAGACAGGCTTGTTGCACAATTTTCAGTTTTTTCGGCAGCAGCGCCTGATCTGCACTGATGGCTGTGTACGCCAGAGCTGAAAACAACTCGGCGCTGCCTTCGTGTAACCAGGCGTCCTGCAATTGCTCAACATTTGCCGCTTTGCGCTGATACAGATGCGCCACTTCATGGGCAAAAAATAGCAGCGTGGCTCTTTCATTCAGTTGTTCAACGGCTTGTTTGCCATACCAATGCATAAAAACCTGACCTGGCAGAGAGCCGCCCTGATGGCCATAACCGCCATCCGCGTTCGGGCTGTAGGACGCGTACAGGCTGGGCCTGAAGCTGAGTTTTCCCATCTTAGTGCTAAAAAAAGCCAGAATGTCCGGCAGCCGTTGCGCCATCAGCTGCTGTAAAGCGTTTGGCAGACCCGTGTCGATCACACTGACAAAGTTGTCATCGGTGACTGGTTTGCTGCTGCCAACATAAATACTTTTGCCGCTGTCCTGATCTGTCCAGCTTGCTTCTGCCCGGTGGACCTTGCCATCGACAATGATATGTTCGTTTTTGCCGGCCTGCAGCCGGATCTGCCATTGGTTTTGACTGTCGTTGCACTGTTCGGGGCAGGCAAAAAAACGGCCGGAATGGACTAGCATGCCGCCGTCAGTGAATGGGGAAAAGGGTGCATATTCTTTTGGTAGCACCACGTAGGTTGGCGTCAGGCGAAATCCAACTGCGGTGAATGCTTTGCCGTCGGTCCGCCGCACGGCTTCGTGGCCGTCGAGACTTACAATTTCAAAGGCAGCCGATTCCGGTTTCCAGCGTGTTTGCCGCGACTGATCAGGGCTGCGCTGAAACACCAGCCGGGTCATGGCAGTGTCGGCGCTGTAGTGCACCCGCCAGTTGCCGGCATGGTCTTTTTCGATGCTGGTGACAAGCCCGGCGGCGCTTAACTCCCCGCTTGAACATAAAAGAATAAACAGCAAAGACGATAAATTAATCAGGCGCATGTGGGCTTCTCCCTGAAAATAATCCATTGTGCAGATGTTGTAGACGTGAGGTCGCCTGATGCGGCAAGCGCTTAAAGCTGGATTTATCTTAACCACAGTGCTGTGTTGCACAAACATAACGATTGCAACAATTCGTTTCCGGTATCGGCCCACTGAGCCGGAACGGCTTTTTGTCCGTATTCCCCGGCAATGCAGCAGATAAAAGGATAAAAGAATGAGTTTTCAGTCGGTTAAAGGGGCGTTGCTGTCTGTAACATTGTTACTGGCCAGCTGCACCGGCATTCCCGATGGGCTAACCCCAGTACAACCTTTTGAACTGAATCGTTATTTGGGCGAATGGCATGAAATCGCCCGGCTGGATCATTCGTTTGAACGTGGCCTGACCCAAGTCACAGCCAATTACAGCCTGAACCCGGACGGCAGCGTCAAAGTGCTGAACCGCGGTTTTTCGGCGCAAGACAACGAATGGGAAGAAGCGGAGGGCCTGGCCAAAATGAACGGCCCGGCCGACCAGGGCCGGTTAAAAGTGTCGTTTTTCGGGCCTTTTTACGGCGCTTATAACATTGTGAAATTAGCGCCGGATTACAGCATGGCGCTGATCGTCGGGCCGGATTTAACCTACGCCTGGCTGCTGGCGCGAAGCCCCAATCCGGATAAAACTCAGTGCCAGGCCTTTTATGCGGAAGCGACCCGGATTGGCATTAAGCCAGATAGCTGGATCCGGCTGAGTCCATGCTAACAGCGCGGCGCCGGCTGAAGCGTCAGGCGACGCCGTTAAAACAGAATTGCTGCGCGGCCGGCTGCTTTTCGAGTAAGGCCCGATACGCCATCAGGTGTGGCAAAGCCGCGCGCTCTGCGATGGGCGTTTGCAGCCAGCGGTTAAGCGATAACCCCAGTACAATATCTGCCAACGTAAAATCTGCGCCGCAGATATAAGCGCCGCTTTGCGCCAGCGCCGCGTCCAAAATTTGCAGTTTGTGCTGCCACTGCTGCGCGCTTTGGGCGATCGCCGCCGGGTCAGTGAAATCCGGGTGTTGGCGCACCAGCGCCATAAAAGCATAACGCCAGGCCGGGTTTAACTCACAGGCCTGCCAGTCCATCCATTGTTCCACTTTTGCCATTTGCTGCAGATCGCGGCCTAATAACGTAGGATGGCTATTTTTTCGCACCAGATAACGGCAAATACTGTTGGATTCCCACAGCACAAAATCACCGTCGACCAGCACCGGCACTAAAGCATTTGGGTTGAGCTGGCGGAATTCCGCCGTATCAACAGGCACAAAACCGCTGCCGCAGGGGATGAGGTCGGCCTTGATGTTCAGCTCGGCCAGAGTCCATAACACTTTACGCACGTTGATGGAGCTGGGTTTGCCGTAAAGTTGCATCGCAGATCCTCGGGCCGCTATGGCCGGTTTGGTTCATGGTTGTTAGAAAAATGCCGTGGCTATTCACCACGGCTGTCTGGCCGCCAGCTGGCGCGTGGTTTTATCATAGAGACTGTCTCCGCGCAGATAAACCGGGTTGCGGTAACAGGGAGTTTCCCGATGCTGCCGCTTATTCGCTGAAGACGGTCATGGCGATTTGCATCTGATAGGCTTCTGCCTGCGTGCCCTCGCCGGCATTGCTGGCGATCAACAGTGCTTTTTGCGTATCCGGCTGCAATGTCACCACAGCCTGCCAATAGCCATTAGAACCGGCATGCATTAACAAACGCA
The DNA here is from genome assembly GCF_964031785.1 of Rheinheimera texasensis. Taxonomy (GTDB): domain Bacteria; phylum Pseudomonadota; class Gammaproteobacteria; order Enterobacterales; family Alteromonadaceae; genus Pararheinheimera; species Pararheinheimera texasensis_A. The sequence continues at coordinate 76,275 of NZ_CAXIRE010000013.1, read as the reverse complement.
CCGGCCGTTGTTGCGGAAAGTCGGTGCGCACGCCCCAGCCCAATGCTGCGCCGGAATCGCCCTGCACCTGATGCAAATGCTGGTAACCGGCTTGTTGCAGCAATTTGCCACGGCCTTGTTCGCCCTGCATCTGGTCGATGACAAAGGCGGCCCAGTCCTGCATCGTCATATACATATCGCCGGCCGGGATCATCACTTTCGGATTACTGGCATGCTCGCCCCGTATCGGTTTGCCGTCTTTATGGCCGGTATTGGCACTGGCCGGCGTCGGACCAAATCCAACCTGCATGCCCAAAGGCGCAAACACCAGCTCGGTGATTAGCTGCTCAAACGGTTTTCCGCTCAGGCGCTCGGTAATAGCGCCACACAAAATGGTCCCGCTGTTGGAATAATTGGCTTGCTGGCGGGCCGGCGCGATCGGCGCCTGCGTTAATACTTTAGCGGCATACAACTGGCGCAGGGTCATCACGTTGGTTTTGTCGGTGTATGTCGATTCCAGCCAGGCTTCATCGGCATTGGCGGCGAGGCCGGCACGGTGCGACAGCAGGTCGGTGATGGTCAGTTGCCGGTAGGCCGGATGCATCCGCGGCGCCAGTTCAGGCAGTAAGCTGGCCAGTGTATCGTCCCAGCGCAATTTACCCAGCTCCACCAGCCGGGCCATCAGTGTGGCCGTCATGGCTTTGCCGTTGGAGCCAATATGCCAGACATCCGCTGCGCTGACCGGCCGCGCCGGTTGTTCGCCGGCGGCCCGCACTCCTTGTTGCAGTTGCTGCACAATCTGGCCATTATTTATCAGTACTATCGCAGTGGCTGGGATCGCCGGATCTGCGCTGACTTCCTGTAAAAGCTTCGCCAAATCAGCGGCCTGTGCCGGCATTACCGATGCAGCGATACACAGCAGGCTACTGCACAGCACACGGGCCCAACGCGGGCCGGGTAGACAAAGGGTTCTTTGCATCTGAATATCCTTCTGATAAGCTGAATGATTAAAACAGTAAGAACTTACTGTAAAACGATAAATTATTATCTTTAGACATTCAACTAATCTTTTTGTAGCTGAGGGTAAAGCCATGAATCGGCCGGAAATATTTCGTCTGCTGCTGGCGGGCGCTTTTTGTGTGTATGCGCTGGCGGCAGTAATGGTCTGGTGGTTACCGCCAGACTGGTTGTTGGCCAGCAGTGCGGTCTATCAGCTGCAACTGGGTGCGCAGGGCGTCGATGCCGCCAATCTGACTATATTGCAGCGCTGCAGTGGCATGCTGGCGGCCTTGCCGTCGTTGGCTGCGCTGTGGCTGGCATGGCGGCGGCTGACCGCTTTATTGCGCGGCTTTGCGCAAGGGCAAGGCTTTACGCCGGCTGCCGCGCTGCTGTATCGCAAGTTTTGCGGATGGTTATGCGCCGGGTTAGTTCTGGCGCTGCTGGAAGGGATCTGGCGTTCGCTGGCTGATTTTATGGTGCAGCCCGGCACCACACAGCTGACTTTAACACTGCAGGTCAGTGGCGGAGATTTACTGGCGATTGGCGTGGCCGCGTTGTTTTATCTGCTGCATCACCTGATGCAACAAGGGCAGCAACTTCAGCAGGAAAACAGCGAGTTTATCTGATGGCAATTATCGTAAGACTGGATTTAATGCTGGCGGCGCGTAAACAAAAATCCCGCGCGCTGGCGGAATATGTCGGTATCACAGAACAGAATTTGTCGCTGCTCAAATCGGGCAAGGTCAAAGGGATCCGCTTTGATACGCTGGAGAAGATCTGCGAGTTCCTGCAATGTCAGCCCGGCGACTTATTGGAATTTGTACCAGACCAACCACAAGACTGAGGTCTGTTGATACCTCAGCACGCCTTGACTGTGGAATGTCGGCAGCGCTGCTGCATAAGATAAAGCGCCGGCCAGTAACACATTGTTCCTGCGCGGCAGTCAATGCGGTGTGTTCATGTCTGGCGTGCTGCTAAATACCGCCGGCTAGCCTGATGCCTGTTTGTGATGCTGCAAAGTTGCCGCACACAAACACGCCAATGCCGAAGTTTCGCTGAAGCAAGAATTTCTAATCTAAAAACACCGGCTTGCCCGACCGGGAAATAGCGGATATAACCTTCTTTCACGTCCCAGCGATCGGTACTTTTATTACTGGTTTGTTGAAGTTATTGTAGTTATCGATAGCTGGGGAAACAGGGTTTTCAGGATAAAAGGGATACCCACGGTTTAAAGCGTGGTTTTCGCTTTTGATTAATATGTTATAGAAATGCTAAGGTTTAAAGTGGCTCATCATATTTCAAAACTGCAAATATTGAATTATAAGTCCTGCAAAAACTTGTTAATAGATCTAACTCCTTATACGCCAATGGTTGGATATAACAATGCAGGTAAATCTAATATTTTATCAGCCTTAGAATGGTTGTTAGATGATAAATTACTACCACCCTCTGATTATAATGATCCTAATTTGGACATATCTATCGAAGGAATAGTAAATGGTGTTACTGAGGAGGTTTTGCAACGACTTAGTGACGAACACCGAGAACCCCTACGGCCTTTTATCGGCGATGGTATCGTTCGAATAAAAAGAACACAACCAGCCAATGCAGCTAAAAAAGCTGATGTTCGACTAGAAATTTATAACTTCGTACAAGATAGTTTCCAGAAAAATCCACGCGGAATTTGGAATGCAATTAAGGCATTATTCCCAGACCCAATCAAAATTGGTGCAATGGAAAATGCAGCAGACGATGCGTCTAAGGCAAAATCGACATCCACTATTGGTAAACTACTCAAAGAAATTTCTGTTTCAATACAACAAGCGCAAACATTAAGAATCAGTAGACACTTGGATGCAATTTCAAGAAGGATTGATGCTGATGGCAGCAAGAGAATTCAAGAGCTTAATTATATTGACAGGCAAATAAATAACACACTAGTAAACTATTTCCCCGGCGTAAATATAAAGCTCCATTTTGAAATGCCAAATCTAGAAGAGTTGTTAAACTCTGGTACAGTAAAAGTCTATGAACAAAATCAGACTGGTCGAGAAATATCATCATATGGTCATGGAACCCAGAGATCCGTCCAAATGGCGCTTATTCAGTATCTTTCGGAAATTAAACAAAATAACGAATCAATCACAACAACTTTATTACTAATAGATGAGCCGGAATTATATTTACACCCTTTTGCAATAGAACAAGTTAGAGAGGCTTTACATAGTTTATCAGAGTCTGGATATCAAATAGTCTTTACTACTCATTCGGCGCAGATGATCACAGAGGATCGAGCGCAACACACTTTATTAATTCGAAAGAATAATCAAGATGGTACGCATAGTCGAAAACGTTTAAATGACGCTATTAGCCAAGTTGTTCCTGATGCAATTTCACAAGCTAATCATTTATTTTCCCTTAGTCAATCAACTAAAATTCTTTTTGCAAACGAGGTTATATTAACAGAAGGGAAAACAGAGTTACGGCTATTGCCTTTTATATATCAAAAAGTCAAAAATAAAACATTAGGGCAAAACAATACTGCACTAATTGAAACAGGCTCTGTTGATAATATAGGTAAAACAATTCAAATTTTAAGAGAAATGGATCTGCCAACTAAGGCAATTGTAGATATGGATTATCTTTTCAAAGGTGCTATACACAGTAGGATTGTCAGTGCAGACAATCCTGATCTCGTAGCATTGAGAACGATATTAAATGAGTTAAAAGATCAAGGTGTTATCCAAATGAAAGGAGATACACCTGGAGCTAAACATTGCGAGGCATTAGTTAAAGACGCTCGTTCAATTATCCATATAAATAATTTACATCAACTCCTTAAAGCGCAAAATATCTGGGTGTGGCAAAAAGGCAGCATTGAATCTCACCTTGGGCTTCGAGGTAAAAATGAAGGTGAATGGGCTGGATTTAAAAATAGAATCAATATGGTTGGCAATGACATCAACTCAGTATGTGCAGATCCTATTTCTGTTAATGATTTAATTGCATGGCTGTGAGTGCATCCTTATAACAAAACTTGGTGTGGGACTGCTTCGCAGCCCCACAAGTAAAAGTTATGCGTCAAACGTTAGGAATTGTATTGAAACTTTCTGAATTTGTATTCTGGGCATATAAAATTGATTTAAGTGATTCAAGGGCTTTCACGCTCGAAAATCGATGTGTCTGTGCTCATTTTGAGCGCCATTTTAAGGGTATAGAGACAGACAAAATATATAGAGTAGTTATTAAGCTTAGTGAGGATGACCAAAGAAATGGTATGACTGAATGGAGTAGTTCAGTTCTGAAGTACTATCATAGCTTCGATTTTGACTATTACTACGGTTTGAAAGATCGAGAAAAGAAGTCTCATTTGTTGGATACTCTGGGTGCTTCGCTTCTTAAAGTCTGCGAGTTAATGGGGTGGGATACCGAACCATTCATTCGGGCTAGACAAAAGGTCATTGATGATAATTTTGATAACTCATATGAAGTGTCAAAAAAACACAATCGGTCTCGAAGTTTTGTAGCCATTTTGAAAGCGTCTCACACCGAAAATGACTTCATTTTAAGCGTCGTAGTGAATGACAATCGTGGTCATAAAATACTCGAAAGACAGCTTTTTTCAGTTGAGCCAGACGAGTTCATGTTTAACAGTCTGGTTGGGACCATAAAATGGTCGTCTAATGACGTATTAGTCTACTGCGCTAAAGACAAAACTGTAATTGAGACAATATACATAAGCTCAAATGGTTAAATGTAAGCAATCGCATAACAAGGCGCTTTTGTTGCCACTATCGTGGCAGGGACGGCTTACGCTGCGCTTCTGCCGCCCCAAAGCTTCGCGTTAGTTGCTGCATGGATGAACCGTCATGACATACATAACCATCCAAGAGGAACCCCGAAGTTGGTGGCACGGCGTCTTCCAGCCATCAGTGATAGCTCTAATGGCATATGTTGAATCACTTGAAGGCTTGGAATTCAAATCTTTTCATTATGTTATGCAGACTGACGAATTGGATGTGAAAGGAACTTTCTTAGGGTATAGCTTCAACATTTGTATGGAGTGGGGAGGTGCAATTTCTCTTACATTCCGCACAGAGATTCCAGAAGCACTCGCCTCTGTATTAGAGAAGCACATGAAATCATATAAATATGTTGGGAGCAGAGCTGAGAAATTGGCTGCGGTGCGTTTTCAAAGGTTAGCAAGTCATGACAACTAACAAGCAAATCTTAATCGCCCACGCTTCGCATGGGCTGCGACGGCAAAACGCATGCGCGTTTTTCCGCGCTAAATTTGGTAGTTAGCTGAACTATGAAAGATTCAACCAAGTTAGCCATTTCTAGATTCCTCTTGGCAAATGTCTTTGTCGGTTTACCTTTATATATTGCTCTTTTTGCTTGGTTACAAAAACATGCACTATCTTTTAGCAACTTTGACGACCTCAGGTTCATTCTTGAATTAGGTGTGTTGTTAACAAGCTTAAGTGCAGTTATCGGCGTATTTTCTATAGTTCCGCTTTGGGTGTTGGCTAAAAGGTTTAATTTTGCTTCTTACCCGAGCATTGTATTTTTCAGTGTGCTGCCATCGTTTTTACTGTATCTAAACGACAGTAAACAATTTTATTTGTACTCTTTGGCAATTAGTGCGGCAATCGGCTTAAGTTTCTTTAAAATGAGCAAATCAATTAATGTCAGCAGCTAACAAGGCAAGTCAGCATCGCACCTTCGGTGCTGGACTCGCTAACGCTCGCCGCTGCTTGCGGCGTTAGGGTGTTTGGGGTTCCTGTGGAAGAATTGAAAAATACATTAATTGAGCTTGAGGAGCGCCTTTTTCAACCGAATGTTCGGAGCTCCTTCACTGAACTTACTGAGTTAATTTCCGACGATTTTACTGAGGTTAGTGCTTCAGGATTACGATTTGATAAGTCCGACGTTTTGAAGCGTTTACCAACTGAAGTTGCCCCTGAGATAACTGCGCGAGATTATGAGTTGCGATTGCTTGGTCTAGATTGCGCTCAGCTGTTGTACAAAGCAGAGGTGTTAAGAATTGAGCAACGATCACCAGTCTACTCGCATAGGTGTTCAATCTGGCGTCGGAGTGAGAGCGGTCACTGGCAAATGATTTATCATCAAGGGACAACATGCGCTTCGTTCTAGCTGGTTGCCCTGACAAACGCCAGCCCACAGCTCCTGCGGCACAGGACTCGAAACATGATGCTCGCCGTTTAGGCGATAGTTCGACGCAACCAAGGTGAGTGCATATGGAAGACCGCGATATTGCTATTCCCCAACTGCCCGCGAGATCGATGGAACGGACGGCTGCATTCTACCAACGGCTTGGATTCGATTTTGAGGTCGTCTCGCCGGCCGGTGACTACGCGATAGCGGATCGGGGGTCGCTGGAGGTCCACTTTTTTCTGCACGAGAGCCTCGTGCCATCAGAGTCGTCGTTCGGCTGTTATTTCAGGGTTGGTGACGTGTCCGCGCTGTACGCGGCGTTTTCTGCAGCGGGTTTGCCGGGTTGTGGAATACCGCGCATCACTCCACTCGAGAATAAGCCATGGGGTATGCGTGAGTTTGCTGTCATCGACGAAAACGGATCACAAACTCGCATCGGCCAGGTGCTGTAGGGGTCGCCTACCAACTCGGGAAAGCGTGAGGCTCATATGGCTGCGACAAAGCTAATCCACGGATTGGAGTGAGTATTGAGATGCTACTGGAAAACAGAGAAATTGAAGTTTCAGGTTCGAACAGTATTCTTGGGTTCGCCACGACAGGCGGTGGTGCCTGGCAAATATGGGATAGATATTTGACTGTAGATGGGAAGAATGCCTATCACATCGGCAATATCTGCAATACGTGCTCGTTCTTTTTTGAGCGGTTGGAAGGAGCAAACCAGAGCCTGGGTTCTGACGCCATAGCGCAAACACTGAATGAAGGCGTTACATCACTTAATGCGCAGGTTGTTTCTGAACTTTCAAAGATAGTGCCGAATGAGAAGTACGAGGCTTTGCTGCTCCGTGCGAACCCACAACTCGTTCAATTAGGCGGCGACAATGACTACTTTTCGCATGAACAGGTTGCCCTTTGGGGTGTTGATGGGTTTTGGGGGCTGCCTCATTCGCCAAAAATTCAGTATTACCGTCTGCCAAATAGCAATATCTCGACAAGCGAGCTGCTCTGTCAGTTCGTCGTGCCGATGTTTCCCGGTTCATGGCTGGAAAGTTCGCAGATCGCTGAGTATGAAGCTCTGTTCCAAAATGGCAGTGAGCCAACGGCCCTGGCAATCAGCATTCTGGACATCAAGTCCCCTGCGGATTGGGAAGAGGGGCGAGAGATCACCAGTCATTGGTGCCTGACACATTACCTGCTGGATGGGCATCACAAGACCTTTGCAGCATCAAAGCTTCAAGCGCCAATGACGCTCATCTCGTTTCTAGCTGTTTCTCGTGGTATTTCTGCGCCAGAAGACATTGAGCGGTTAGTGGCTGTTTTGTCTGAGGCTAACCATTCACAGCAGGTGCGCCGGCCCTGACGGGCGGCGGCCTGAGTTCAAAGGTTACATTTGATAAGGAAATCCTATGCTACGCGGACTGAACCATATCACTATTGCCGTCAGTGACTTAGAGCGTTCTTTGCGTTTTTATACCGACCTCCTTGGCATGCAGGGCCATGTACGTTGGGACGCTGGAGCTTATCTGAGTCTGGGGGATCTCTGGATTTGTCTCTCCATTGATAAAGTCGCGCCGGCGCAGGATTATTCGCATATTGCCTTTGATATTGCCGAAGATGATTTTTTGTCATTTGCGGATAAATTAAGAACCGCAGGCGTGACTGAATGGAAGCAAAACAGCAGTGAAGGGCAATCCATCTACTTTTCCGACCCGGACGGGCATCGCTTTGAAGCCCATAGCGGCAGCCTGCAGACCCGTTTAAATTCTTTAGCTCTGGCCCCATATTCTGGACTGGTCTGGTTATAAGCAAACATCAGCAACAATCTGCGATTGACCGACCGTCAGCCGGTCTCAGACCGTCAAACGTCTGTGTCCTTTTTGGTATTTTTTCCGTGTTATCTCATCATTCAGGAGCCACCACCACATGGATCAGGCAGAACTTAAAGCGGTATTTGACCGGCAAGCGGCTGGTTACGCAGCACAACAGCAGAAAATTGCGCCTGTGCATGAGGGGCTGTATTTCCAGCTGCAATGGCTGCTGGCTGATTTGCCGCAGACTGCCCGTATTCTTTGTGTCGGTCTGGGTGCCGGCGCTGAACTGGCGTATTTAGCCCACAGATTTCCGCACTGGCAATTTACCGCAGTGGAACCCTCTGGCGCCATGCTGGAGGTGTGCCGCCAACGCGCTGAACAAGAAGGGTTTATCTCGCGCTGTACTTTTTACCAGGGTTATGTCGAGTCGCTGCCTGATGTCGGGCCACAGGATGCCGCCACTTGCTTTATGGTGTCGCAGTTTATCCTGGACCCATCGTTACGCTCGCAATTCTTTGCCGGTATTGCTGCGAGACTAAAACCCACAGGTATTTTGGTCAGTGCAGATCTGTGTTCAGACCTGGCTTCCACTGAATATCAGGTATTGCTGAAGGCGTGGGTCAGTATGTTACAGGGCGCAAAAGCGCCGGCAGATGCTATCGAAAGAACGCACAGCGCATGGCAAAAAGATGTGGCAATTCTGCCACCTGAAGCCGTGAAAGCGCTGATCCGACGCGGTGGTTTTGACGCTCCGGTGCAGTTTTATCAGGCGGGGCTGGTACATGCCTGGTTTGCCGCTCGCAGTGCCGGGGCTGTTTGAATACTCACCAGAACATCTGCCGATACCAAAAAAAATCAATAGCTTATAGCAGCTCGCGCCAGACAAATTGAACCAGCGGATGCTGCCGCGTTTTTAAATCGCGCACAAACAACTGGGCTATCCAGCTGGCGCCTTGCACTGACAGGTGGGTGTTGTCGATTTTGCCTTCCGGGAATTGTTGGTAGAGGCCGGCCGGCACCTGGATAAAATAGGCCTGGCTGGCGGCGGCGCCGAAGCGGGTTAAATCAGCGCAGCTTTGTGCGTTTAAATCAAAGAGTTCCACTTTTTCACTGGCAGCTACTTTACGCGCCGCTTCAGCGTAGTCGGCGAGGTTGTTTTCAAGTTTGCCTTGGTCATTAAAACTACGCCGGCAAATCGACGTGGCGAGCATGGGGATTGCGCCTTTGCTGCGCACTTCGCTGATAAAACGGCGCAGCAGTTGTGGGTAGGTGGAATCCACTGCAGCGTAACGCGCCGGGTCGTCTTGTTTCTGGTCATTGTGGCCAAACTGGATCAGCACGTAATCGCCCTGGCCTAAATCACTGACTAACAATTGCCAGCGGCCTTCATTTAAAAAACGCAGCGTGCTGCGGCCATTGGCGGCGTGATTGATGATGGACAGTTCCGGCGTCATAAAAGCGCGCAGCAGCTGGCCCCAGCCGCGTTCGGGATAATTCAGGTTGGTTTTGTCGGCCATGGTGGAATCGCCGACCAGATGCAGGCGCGGCGCTGGCATCGAGGTGCTAGTGCCGGCGGGAATACCGGTGGCTTGGGTGGATACAGGCAAAATCAGCAGTCCCATCAGGAAAACAGATACAGTAGCGAATTTGGTCATTTGGGTCATCCGGTTGTTGGTTTTTTTGCCGTGGCGGTTGTATGTCCGTAGCCAGGTGATTTTTTATTTGTGGTGAAGCCATTGCCGGGTTCGGGCCAGTTCGGCCAGCGGCTGCCAGTGCTTACCGAATACCGTCATGCTGGCGCTTTGCGCGTCGGCATAGGCGGTTTGTTGTGCCGGGCTGAAATTGTCGGTGAGCCAGGGATACGTCGGGCCCTGATTTTGCGCATAGAAGCTCCGGTCGCCATAACGGTTCGGCTGGTCGCGCTGTGGCTCTTGCGGATAAGTGCGGCGAAAGATCGGCTGGTTTGCCAGCGCGCTGCTGAATCTGTTGCCAGCGAGCACAAACTGGCCATCGTAATGGCGTCTGCCCAGTTGAAAATCAGTCACGCCATGGAAATTTGAGTTCAGCACCACCAGCTGCTGCGAGGCGGCCAGTTCACCGTCGTGCCACAGCGTTGCCGCTTTATTGTGATTAACAAAATCGCTGTCGAGCACCAGCGCGCTGCCACGCGGGCACAGCATATCGACGCGGCCGCTGAAAAAACTCTGCCGGTGCAGATACATGCCATGTTGTTTATTCCACAGGCTCATGGTATCGGCGCCGTTACTGGCAAACTGGCTTTGGTCGGTGATGATGCGGGTCGCTTTGGCAAAACCGCGCACGGCAAACTGATGCTCAAACCGCGCCGGATCTTGTGGGTTTTCTAAGGCGTAGCTGTTGTGTACCGCTAAATCTAACAGCTGAATATCACTGGCGTTGATATTGACCACCGCCGCGCCCCAGTCTTTTTCCAGATCGGCACCGGAGGGCAGGGCTGCGCTCTGGCGCGCCGCCAAAAAATGCTGGCGAAGTTCCGGGTATTGGAGAATGGTACGGCTCAAACCACTGCCGGCCAGCACCACTTTGTCGCGCTTGAGAAACAGCTTTTCGCGATAGTGCCCGGGTGCAATGCGGATCAGGGCCCAGCGGTTGGCATCCGGGCCTGCAGTGGGCAGGCTATCGAGAGCTTGCTGAATACTGCGATAGGGGCCTGCGACCGGATCAACCTGCAGCCGCAGCGGTGGCAGCTCTGTGTCCGCTGCGATAGCACTGCTGACAAACCACAGCGCAAAGCAGCAGAACAGTGCCTTATTGCAAAAGCCGCGCAACCTGCACCCCAGCCATGATAAATGGTGCCACACCTTTGGCATCGTCACGGATCACCGGCTCGTTTTGATAGTAGTCATAACTGCCGTCGCGGCCAAAACCCAGGCCTGCCACTTGTACCATTTGCGTCAGATGCGCCGTGCCGTTGGCGTCAACCAGCACAAACTGGTTCAGCAGGCCCTGATATGCCTGCAGGGTAAAGTCGCGGTAACTGCGGTCGATCAGGCCCTGATTCAGTGCCTTGGCATAAAAGTACACAAACATACTGCTGGCGCTGGATTCCAGATAATTGCCGGCAAGGCCCGGTTTATTCGGGATTTGGTACCAGACCTGAGAGGCCGGGTCGACATAGGCTTTTAATGTCACCGCCAGTTCCTGTGCCATTTGCTGCAGCGGTGCGCGTAAATCAGTGCGTTCGCGCGGGATATAATCCAGTGTATCCACTACCGCCATCGCTAACCAACCGATGCCGCGGCTCCAAAATTCCGGCGACAAACCTGTGGTTTTATTGGCCCAGACCTGCTGCTTTTTTTCATCCCAGCCGTGGAAATACAGGCCTGTGGCCGGGTCGCGTAATTTGTCGCGCACGGCAACAAATTCATGCACCACTTCTTCTAAACCCTGGCCGTTATTAAACAATTGGTTGTGGTGCGCCAGAAACGGAATGCCCATATACACGCCATCGAGCCAGACTTGATGCGGATACACTTTTTTGTGCCAAAAAGCACCGTTGCTGGTTTTCGGGTGGTCTTTCAGCTGCTCGCGCAATAACGCGGCGGCTTTTTGGTATTTAGCGTCACCGGTTTGCTCATAAGCGCGCAGCAGCACATTGCCGCTGTTGATGCTGTCGATGTTGAATTTGTCGCGCTGATAGCTGTGAATACTGCCATCGGCGGCGACAAAAGAGTCGGCCATCTGCAGCATGGCCTGGTTGTAAGCCGGGTTTGGCGCCAGCTGGTGTAAGTCGTCATACGCCTGCAACAGCAGGCCTGTGGTGTATTCAAACGTAGTCGGGCGTTCGCGCTCAAAATCCCAGCCGCCCCAGACATAATGCGGCGTCTGCAGCTGCAAACCGGCATTGGCCAGCTGCTGGCTCCAGTACAGCGCCTGCTGCGCTGTTAATGGCTTGTTGACAGCCGCTGTGGTGGCGGCATTGCTGATTTTGAGCCGAATTGGCCGGTCAAGGATTTCCAGCTGCTGCTGTAAATAAGCGACAAAATCCGCCTGATTGGTGATGCCGTTTTTCTCGCCTTGCCAGGCAGCCAGCAGATAATAATCCAGCTTGCGTGCCGGATTGCTGTTGCCAGAAGCAGCGTCGCCAACTTTGCCAGGTGGCAGCCCGGTTAATTCCATCACCGCCACGTGGCTGTTGGCATCTGCGGTCAGTTTTTGCAGTTTGCCGCGTTTAAACACCACTGCCATGCCAAGCAAATCGTTATTCAGGCTTTGTTTGCCATAAGTCGCGAGGTAAGTGTACTGATGACCGGATATGTCCAGCGAACCTTGCAGCAGTTCAGTGCCATCATGTTTCACCAGGCCAATCGCCAGATTATCCAGAGGCTTAGCATTGGCATCAGGTGCTTTGAGTTCCAGCTGATTTCTCAGTAAGCGACTACCCGCCTGCATGCTTAAGTGTGCGCGCACATCCAGCGTGCGGCCGGCGATTTGCCAGTCGTGATAATCAATGCTGAGTGAGGAAAATAACGGGCCTGACTGATGAATTGTCGCGCTGTGGCCTTTTAACACCGACACACCTTGTGCCGCGCTGCCGTCCCAATAACCAAAACCGCCGGCGCCTAACGACTTGCCAACTTTGAGTAAATCCAGGCCCCACGGCTGCATTTCGTGATAAGAGCTGTAACCGTCCAAACCGACCTGATGCAGTACCGGGCTGCCGGTAATATTGCCAAAAATATCAAAGCCGTTGCGCCAGTCGAGATAAATGCGGTACGCCACGCGGTCCGACTCAATGCCCGGGCCTTCGTAGCGGATAAATTCAGAATGATCAGTATATTGCGGCGGTGGAGTCAGGCTTTGCACATTCTCAAAAGTGCCGCCTTTGTAGACTTTACCTTGCCACTCACCACCGGTTTTTTGCGAAATTTCGGCGGCGGTGCGTTTCACGCCAGTTTTTGCCGGAATAGGTTTCACTTGCCATTGTTGCTGCTCGCCGGCGGCAAAATCAGCCATCGCCAGCAGGCTGTCAAGGCTGCCATTGCCGTCGCTGTCTATCAGCTGGCTGGGGATTTCACGCGCACCGGCCCACACCGATAAAGCGCCCGGCGTGCCGACCACCCCTAAATCAGTGAAAGCGACTGTCACCGGCGAATCCGGCCGGGCAAAGGCCGACGGATTGGTAACAGTTAAGGTTGCCAGACCCGCAGGGGCCGTTGCAGTGGCTGAATTCGCAGGCGTCACAGGTTTAGCGCACCCGCTGAACAACACACCGGCACAGACGCCACCAATCAGCAATGCCAGTGGCTGGCGGACCAAATAAACAACTCGGGGATTTTTAAGCACAGCAAATACCGTCCAAAAAAGGCAGCGGGCAAACAGACCCGCTGCAAACATCCAGGGCACGGAGTTACGGGAACAAGCGTCGCTCCGCGCCATGCCGGGAGAACTCCGGCACCGGTCTGCACCGGCGCCGTTTTCAAACATCAATACTTGTATTGCACGCCCAGGTAATACTGTCGGCCTGTCTCATGGTAATAAGTCAGGCGGTCACCGGCGCTGTCGACCCACTGGTCATCGACTTCATTGGTCAGGTTCAGCGCTTCGAAGCTGACTTTCCACTGCTCAGTGAAGGCATAACTCATAGACGCATCGACGTTGGTGGTGGCATTGGTGCCTTCCATGTCGTTGTTTTCACGGCCAATGGCAGTGGTTAAGTACTTGTCGCGTTTGGCTAAACTGACACGCGCATTGAGTTTTTCATGCTCGTAATACAGCGTAGCGGCGATAGTTGAACGTGACAGACCTGTCAGGTCACGTGTGGCCTGCACCACACCTGTGGTGTTGATGTAGTCCATTTGCGCCGACACATGGGTGTAGTTGCCGATAAAACCAAAGCGGTTCCAGAAATCTGGCAGGAAGGTAAATGGCAGCTGGTAGCTGACTTCATAACCTTTTAAATCACCGCCAGGGCCGTTTAACGGCGTGGTGATCGACCAGTCGACGTTTTCATTACAGCCGGTGGCCTCGCCATAACCCGGGCCTGCAGTACAGGCAGCAACGGCGGCCGAGACTGGTAAGCCGGTTTCTGTGAAGGCTTTGGTTTCACGCAGTGTCTGCACATGGCTGTCGATATCTTTCTGGAACAACGCAATGCCCAGCATCGACTCGTCGCTGAAGTATATCTCCAGGCCTAAATCGTAAGTTTTGGCGCGGGTTGGTTCCAGGTATGGGTTACCGCCGGCGACAGAGCGCGCGCTCCCGGAGACTGACACTGACACGTTCGGCCGGATAGCACCGAGGCCGGCACGCGCCATCACTTCGGCATAACCAAAGCGCAGTACCACATCTTCCCACGGCTCATAGTTCAGGTTCAGCGATGGCAGCAGCTCGTCGTATTTATGCTCGACTGTGACTTGGGTTGGCGTGACGCCCACTGTGGCCCAGGCGGTGGAGCTTTGTTCGGTCTCAACGCGGCGCACACCGGCGTTACCCCAGAATGGCGCTTCGTTTAAGTAAGTATTAAACGATGACATTAACCAGATGCCGGTGGTGTTTTCCTCAGCCGAGTAGTTGTCGTCACGGCGGAAATCTTTGCTGACGGTGAATACGCCCGTGTTGCTGTACAGGCCATATTTGGCGTCGATGGCGGCAAAATCCGGCACCAGCCAGTTTGGATTTGGGCCTAAGCCAGAGTTGTAAGTCTTAATTAAATCAGGTGTGTAAACGATACCGGCGCCGTTTTCAGTCTGGCGACGCGCTTCGTAACTCTCAAAGCTGAAGTCCTTTTTGTGCAGACCACCTTTGATCACCCAGACGTCGTTGACGGTCCAGGTCAGGTTTAATTCAGCACTGTCGAACTGGTTTTCCGCACCCAGCGGACGCAGCCGCACTGAGTTTGAGGTCCAGCCGGTCGGTTGGAAAATGCTGTCGCCGAAGGTCAGGATCGGATCCTGCCGTGCGCCATCGCGATAGTCGTAGCTAAAAGCCGCGCCGGTTTTTTCCATCACTAGCGTCGTTTGCACCGGGTTGTCGAATTTCGACACCGCAGTACCCACCATGGCATCAAATTTTAAGCTGTCGTTGATATGGTGGGCGAAGTTCAGGTTGATTTGGTGGAAGTCGGTGCCCAGTTCGTCAAAGCGGTTTTCCGCGCGCACTGTGGCATTGTCGAACTTGCCGTACGTCATGGTGTTAGTGTCGTCGATGAAATACTCCAGCACGTTCATATTGCCGGTATTGCCGCTCGCTGCAGTGGCAGTGGTGGGGCGGTTGGCACCGGCGTTTAAGATACCTTGCAGGAAAATTTCATTACGGCTGGCATCGGTGCTGGCGTACAGCATATCCAAATCGACTTTAGTGTCGTCGTTCGGCCGGTACTGGAAGGCTGCACTGGCGCCGACCCGTTCCATTTCATGGGTGTAGGAATCGTAACGGGGTAAACGTGGCCGGAACGCATTGTTGATGGTATTCAGTTCTGGCGCTGTTTTAGAGCCTTGGTAGCTGCCAAAGTCGTTGACGTTGGCCCAGCGTACGGTACTGGCACCCTGGTCTTTGAGGCTGCGCTCAGAAAAAGAACCGGAAATTAACGCACCGAATTTGCCGTCGGCGAAGTGGTCGCTGATCAGGAACGACGCTTTCGGGTCGTTTTTCTCGGATAAATCGTTATAACCGAGCTGGCCAGACGCGGAAAAGGTGAAACCGTCGTAGTCAAAAGGCCGGGCGGCGCGCAGGTCAACAGTGGCGCCTAAAGAGCCTTCTTCCACATCAGCGCTGGCGGTTTTACGCACCGTCAGCGAGCTGAACAAATCAGAAGAGAAAGTGTTGAAGTCAAAACCCCGGCCACGATTCGCACCGCCAATTTGGTCAGTGCCGCCTGAGGTGGAGATCGCTTCCATACCGTTAATACGAACCCGGGTAAAATCAGGGCCTAAACCCCGTACGGTAATTTGGCGGCCTTCACCGGCGGCGCGGCTGATGGCGACGCCCGGAATACGCTGCAGCGATTCGGCCAGGTTTAAATCCGGGAAGTCGGCGATGTCTTCCGCCATGATGGCGTCGATGGCGCTGTCAGACTGACGTTTGACGTTTAGTGCATTGGACAGACTGTCGCGGAAGCTGCCGGTGACTTCAATGACTTCAATGACTTCGATGTCTTTGTCTGCTTTGGCTTTTTCTGCGGCGGTTTGTGGCGTGGCTTGCTGAGCTGCGTCTTGTGCGGCCAGTGCTGAAGCACTGAAGCTGCCGGTGAGTGCAATGGCCATTGCCAGAGTCAGCGGTTGCAGGCGCCATGCCTGTTTGTGAGCTGCCATGATGTCTTCCTCGTCGGGTTTGTTCTTATGGTGCCATACGACCTTCGCCGTTGACGCTTTTTTATCAGGCCCGTCTTAAAGACAAGCCCTGTTGATTCGTTTTTTGTTTTTGTCTATCGGTGGCAAAATTCGCTTGCGTTTTTTTGCCACCGATGGCAAAAAGCTAACACCAAGCCATAATCACTGTCAAACCCAGTACAAAAAAACTGCAAAAAAAATGTGGATTTGCTGGGGTGACAGGGTGAAACTAGCCGGACACATCCATAAAAGTTGTTTATTTTCATATGGATAAAAATTTGTAATCGATAGTGATAACAGCACGCCTGGCCAGACAACATCAAGGCCGGCCACAGGAGAGACGGATGCAACTGCAACAATTGTTTGGCCTGACCGGCAAAAAAGCCTTAGTGACTGGTGCCAGCCGTGGCCTGGGTCAGGCCATTGCGATGGCGCTGGCTGATGCCGGTGCTGAAGTCCTGTGCGCCAGCTCCGGCAGTGGCGGCAGCGATGCGACTGTCGCCGCTATTCGCCAGCAAGGCGGTTTAGCCCAGGCATTTTCAGCCGATTTGGCCGACAGCAATGCCGTGGTGCAGCTCGCCGAAAAAACACTGGATTACGCCGGTCAGATAGACATTCTGGTCAACTGCGGTGGCACTATCAGCCGCACGCCGGCAGTGGATTTTGCTTTTAGCGACTGGCAACAAAATTTAGCGGTAAACCTCGACGCCACTTTCTTGCTGAGCCAGCGCTTAGGCACGGCGATGATTGAACGCAGAAGCGGCAAAATTATTAATATCGCCTCGATGCTGTCTTACAGCGGCGGCATCACAGTGCCGGCTTATACCGCCAGTAAACATGCGGTAGTTGGCCTGACGCGGGCGCTGGCCAATGAATGGGCTGGCTTTGGTGTGAACGTTAATGCGATTGCGCCGGGGTATTTTAAAACCGACAACACGGCAGCGCTGCAGGCCAACGCTGACCGTAATCAACAAATTTTAAGCCGCCTGCCGGCCGGCCGCTGGGGTGAACCGGCGGATTTGGCCGGTGCGGCGATATTCCTCGCCTCCAGCGCCAGTGACTATGTGCATGGCCATGTACTCGCCGTAGATGGCGGCTGGCTGGCACGATAGATCAATTTCAGTCGAATTTTTGGAGTTTTTATGAGCATTGTTTTTACCAACCGCTACGCCACCCATCCGGATGATGTGAAGCATTACGACACCGACAAGCTGCGTCAGCATTTTTTGCTGGATAACCTGATGCAGCCTGACACCCTGGTGCTGAACTACACCCACTATGAGCGGCTGATTGTCGGCAGCGCCGTCCCGGTCAAAGGCCCGGTGTTGCTGCAAACGGTCGATGCGTTGAAAACCGAATATTTTTTAGAGCGGCGTGAACTCGGTGTGATAAATACCGGCGGCGCCGGCGTGGTCGAAGTCGACGGTACGGCTTATCCGCTGAATTTTCGCGAAGCACTGTATGTTGGTAAAGGCGCACGCGACGTGCGCTTTGTCTCCAACGATGCGGCGGATCCGGCCAAGTTTTATCTGAATTCAACGCCGGCACATCATCAATATCCGAACCGGCATATCACGATGGCCGACTGTAATGTACTGCACATGGGCGCGCTTGAGACCAGCAACAAACGCGACATTTATCAGCTGATGATTAAAGGTGTGGTCGACACTTGCCAGCTGCAAATGGGCCTCACCGTGCTGCATCCGGGTAGTGTCTGGAACACTATGCCGGCGCACCAGCATGACCGGCGGATGGAAGCCTATTTCTATTTTGGCCTCAGTGAAGGCCAGCAGGTTTGCCACTTTATGGGCGAACCACAACAAACCCGGCATATTTTTACCGGCAATGATCAGGCGGTGGTGTCGCCGCCCTGGTCTATTCACAGCGGTTGCGGCACCGGTAGCTACACCTTTATCTGGGGTATGGCCGGCGAAAACCACGATTACAACGATATGGATAAATTCCCGGCCAGCGCCTTGCGTTAGTTGCGGATCCAACTTTATAAACCGGCGTCGGCACCATAAAAAATTACAGCCAGCGCCTTTTCTCGACAGGGGAGAAGACATGAAAAGCTTGTTGCGCCGCAGCGGCGTGCTGGCGCTGAGTATGCTACTCAGTGTCCTGCTCAGCAGCTGCAGCAAACCCGAAGAACAGGTGCTGACCTTGCGCATGGCTCATACGCTGGACCAGGAGCATGTGGTGCACAAAGCCATGGTGAAGCTGGCCGAACGGCTTGAGCATTATTCGCATGGCACGATGAAGATCCGCATTTACAGCGGTGGTCAGCTCGGTTCTGAGCGCGAACTGATTGAGTTGCTGCAGATTGGTTCGCTGGCGCTGACCAAAGTGTCCGCCGCACCGCTGGAAGGTTTTGCGCCCAATATGCAGCTGTTCAGCGTGCCTTATGTGTTTCGCGACGAACAGCAGCTGTGGCAAGTGCTACAGGGCGACATTGGTCGCCAGTTGCTGGCAGAGCTTAAGCCGGTGCGGCTCAAAGGCCTCGGTTATTACGACGCCGGCAGCCGCAGTTTTTATACCACCAACAAAAAAATCACCACGCCGGCGGATTTAGCCGGGCAAAAATTCCGCGTGCCAAATAGCCAGACTGCGGTGCAAATGGTGCAAACCTTAGGCGGCGCCGCCACACCGGTCGATTGGGGTGAGCTTTACACTGCGCTGCAGCAAGGCGTAGTCGATGGCGCCGAAAATAACCCGCCGAGTTTTTACCTGTCGCGCCATTACGAACTATCCAAATATTACGTGCTGGATGAACACACCGCGGTGCCGGATGTGATTCTGATGAGCCAGCATATCTGGAATACCTTAACCGCTGAGCAACAAGGCTGGCTGGAGCAGGCTTTTGCTGATTCCCAAGCCTGGCAGCGTGACGCCTGGCAGGCGCAAACCCGTGAGGCGCTTGATAAAGTCAAAGCGGCCGGTGTGGAAGTCATTTATCCGGATAAACAGCCCTTTATCGCTGCAGTGCAACCGCTGCATCAGGCATTAAAAGACACGCCGGTCGGCGCTTTGATGGCAAAAATTGCTGCTTTACCGCCTGTAACAGCTCCGGCTGCTGCAGTGCCAGCTGCGCAGGAGGATCACCATGAATAAAACCGTATTCTGGCTGGATGAAGCGTTAAAACGCCTGCTGATTGGCCTGATGGCGGCCATCGTTCTGGTGGTGTGCTGGCAGGTGGTGTCGCGTTTTATTCTCGGCGAGCCAAGCTCAATGACCGAAGAAATTTCCCGCACGCTGTTGCTGTGGATTGGCATGCTCGGCGCGGCGCTGGCCTATCGCACCGGCCAGCATCTGGGCCTGGATATTCTGACCTCTAAATTCGCGCCGCAGTGGCAGCGCCGGGTGGCGATTTTACTGACCGCGCTGGTGGTGTTGTTTGCGCTGGCGGTGATGGTCGGTGGCGGTGGGGCGCTGGTGCAGCTTACGTTTGAGCTCAATCAAATGTCGGCAGCTTTAGGTATTCGCGTCGCCTGGATTTATCTGGCCTTGCCGCTGGCCGGGTTTTTGATTGCATTTTATGGCGTCTGCCAGCTGATTTGTTTATGGCGTGGCGACACGCTGACGCCCACCGGAGGCTGCGAATAATGGAAATGTCTGCATTGGTGCTGTTGGGCATCTTTTTTGTCCTGCTGTTTTTAAATGTGCCGATTTCGTTTTGTATTGGCCTCGCCACGCTTGGCACAATGTTACTCAGTATGGATTTACTGCCGGCGCTGACGACGTTGGCACAGCGCATGGCCGGTGGTCTGAATAGTTTTGCTTTGCTCGCCATCCCGTTTTTTGTGTTGTCGGGGTTGTTGATGGGGCGCGGTGGCATCGCCAAACGGCTGATTGAATGTGCGATGGCGCTGGTCGGCGCGCTGCCGGGTGGTTTGGCGCTGGTGAACGTGTTGTCCTGTATGTTGTTTGGCGCTATTTCCGGTTCGGCCGTGGCGGCCACTTCGGCGATTGGCAGTTTTATGCTGCCGGAGATGAAAAAACAGGGTTATGACGATTCTTACAGCGCAGCGGTCACTGCCGCCGCCGCCACCACCGGTATGCTGATCCCGCCGTCAAATATCATGATTGTCTATGCGATTGCGAGCGGTGGGGTGTCTATTGCTGCGCTGTTTGTCGCCGGTTATTTGCCGGGCATTTTACTCGGTGTGGCGCTGATGATTGTTTGTGCCGGTTATGCCCGCGTCAAAGGCTATCCGGTCGGGGCGCGTTTACCACTGAAGCTGGTGGTCAGTAAAATCGCTGCTGCTGTGCCGAGTTTGCTGATGATCATCGTGGTAATTGGCGGCATCATTAAAGGCGCCTTTACCGCGACCGAAGCCGGCGCTATCGCAGTGGTGTATTCCTTTGTACTGGCGGTGCTGGTGTATAAAGAAGTGGCCTGGGCCGATTTGGGTAAAATTCTGCTGAAATCAACCGAAACCACCGCCATTGTGCTGGCGCTGATTGCCACTTCTGCCGCGATGTCGTGGATTTTGTCTTATGAAAATATCCCGCAAAGCATCAGTACAGGTTTACTGGCTTTAAGTGAAAACCCGCTGATTATCCTGCTGATTATTAACCTGATTTTGTTAGTGGTCGGTGCATTTATGGATATGACACCAGCGGTGCTGATCTTCACGCCGATTTTCCTGCCGGTGGCGGTGGAGCTTGGTGTGTCGCCGCTGCACTTTGGCATCATGATGATCCTGAACCTGTCGATTGGTCTGGTGTCGCCGCCGGTCGGCAGTGTGCTGTTTGTGGCCTGTGCCGTGGCCAAAGTGAAGCTGGAGCAGATGATCAAGCCGCTGCTGCCAATGTATGCCGCGATGTTTGTGGTGCTGATGCTGGTGACTTATATTCCGGCGATCAGCGAATGGTTGCCGGCATTTGTCGGTTTGTAATGGCGCAATTGGTCAAAGCAGTAACACCGCTGGTTGGTGTAGCACTTCCATCGCTTGTTCATTAGAATGGCGCTACCGGTCCTTTATCCGCACAGGAACAGGCTGGTAGCGCCAATACAGCAGCTCAGACCGCCCGGGAGAACTATCATTTACACACTGAAATCATCCACTATTAATGACGTGGCCCGCTTAGCCGGTGTGTCCAAACGCACGGTGTCGCGGGTGATTAACGGCTCGCTGGCAGTCGGGGAATCGACGCGGGTCAAAGTGGAAAAAGTGATAGCTGAGCTGAATTATTCCCCCAGTCCACAGGCGCGTGGCCTGGCGTCCAGCCGCTCTTATTTGCTCGGGCTGATTTACGACAACCCCGATGCGTTATACCTCGATGATGTGCAGCGTGGTGTGCTGGAAGTCTGTAGTCAGCTCGGTTATGAACTGGTGGTGCATCCATGCCGCTACCGCAGCGAGACCCTGGTGCAGGACTGTTTTGCTTTTATCAACCGCTCCAAACTCGACGGCGTGATTTTGTTGCCGCCGGTGTCGGAGCTCGATCATCTGGCCAGCGCGCTGAAACAGGCCGAGCGGCCTTATGTGCGTTTAACGTCGGTGCTGCTGGATGAAACTTATCATTCGGTAGTGTCGGACGACCGCGCTGCTGCCGCTGAGATGGCACGTTATTTTGCACAGCTTGGTCATCAGCACATCGCCTTTATCAGCGGGCCGCAGCGCTATAAATCGTCCACCGAACGGATGGAAGGCTTTCAGCTCGGGTTGTCGGCCTATGGCATCAAACTGCGGCCTGACTGGATCATCGAAGGTAATAACAGTTTTGAAACCGGCATCGAATGTGCGCAGCAACTACTGAGCGGTGCCGAAAAACCAACAGCGATTTTTGCCAACAATGACCAGATGGCCGCCGGCGTTCTCAAAGCCGCGCATGAGCTTGGCATCAAAGTACCGGACCAGCTGTCGGTCGCTGGTTTCGATGATAACTTACTGGCCAGCCGGATCATTCCGGCGCTGACCACCATTCGCCGGCCGGTACGGCAAATGGCGCAGCTCGCTGCCACCAAAATCATCATGGATATCGAAGATAACCGCCACGGCGCCGGCCATGTCGCGGCCAAAGTCGCGCCGACGCTGGTGGTGCGGGAATCGACTAAACGGCTTTGATATGTTGCTCAACTGGTGTTGGCGGCTATTAGCTCTCGGCAGTTTAGCGCTCGGGCTGATTGGCGTGCTGTTGCCAGGCCTGCCAACCGTGCCTTTTGTGTTGTTATCTGCTTTTGCCGCCGGTAAAGGCTGGCCACAATTTGAGCGCTGGTTACTGCAACATCCACACTTCGGACCGCCGGTACAACAATGGCGTCAACACGGTGCCGTACCGCGCCGTGCCAAATGGCTGGCCAGTCTGATGATGGCACTGAGTCTGAGTCTGCTGTGGTACAGCAGCCAGGCGCTGTGGCTACAGTTATTGGTCAGCGCCATCCTGTCGCTGGTGCTGATTTGGTTATGGCGTCGCCCTGAGCGCTGACCAGCTGTTTTTCCTGACAAATTCCCGCTTGCCCCCATTTACTTCTGCTGAATTTTTCTGCAGTCTTTTTCTATGCACCTGCGGTAACACAGCAAAGGATACGCAGCATGATGGCAGACAGAGCAAGCGGATTGTGGTTCAGCATGGCGCCGCTGTTGGCTGGTTTTGCCGTGTTGGCGCTGGCAGGCGTGGCGCCGCAGTTGTATCTGGTGCAGGCCGGCAGTTTGCTACTGGCGGCAGCGCTGATTTGGCTTGGTGCGCGCAGTGATGGCGATGTGATGCCCGGCACTTTGCAGGCCTTTGCCTGTTTATTGGTGTTGCTGCTTGGCGCACCGCTGTTGGCGGAATTCAGCACTTTCTCAGCAAATCAGCCGCAGCGTTGGCTGCAATTTGGCACCCTGCAACTTTATAGTGGTGGTTTGTTACTGCCGGCCATTCTGGTGCTGGTGGCGGTGTTGTTCCAGCAACCAGCAAGCCGTGCCGCAGCTTGTGGCATTTTGCTGGCTGGTGCTTTGTTTCTCGCATTGCAACCTGACGCTGCCCAGCTATTGGCGCTGACTATTGCTTTCCCTTTGTTATATTTGCAGGCCTGCCGGCCCGGTGTCAGCGCAGGTTGGTTGCCGCTGGGTTGTTTTATGCCTTTGCTGGCCTTGTGTTATTGGGCTTTGCAGCAACAGGACGGCCTGCAAAGTGTGCCTTATGTCGAAGGTGTGTTTGCGCTGGCGTTCAGTGTGGCCTGGTGGTGTGGCGCTTTAGTGATTGGCGCTGCCATCCTGTTATTACTGGTGCTGTACCGGCAAAGCCTGCTGGACCAACCCTGGCTGGCCGCAGTGGCGGTTTATTATGCCGTGTTATACGGCGGCTCAGTCGCCGGCGCCACACCGGCACCGCTGTTAGGCTACGGCGCTGCACCAGTGTTGGGGTTTGGCCTGATGCTGGGGTTGTCGTTATGGCTGCGGCAGCGTGTCTGTTGAGCTCTGCATCTGTCTGTCTCTTCATCGTTCCGCAATAGATCAATTTGTCTGATTTACTGTCGGCTTAAGGTTGGAAAAGTCTCGACAATTAAATATATCTAATTCATAAAATGCTTAATTTTTAAGTTGAAAAACTTCATTCATGCCGATATTTTGTTACTGAAGCTTACAAATATTTACATTTGTAATGCGTTGATACCAGAAATAATAAATATAAGGATATGCAATGAAACACCTTCAACTACCGAAATCAGCAATGTATCTGGCAGTACTGGCGTCACTGAGTGCGTTTAATGCGCAGGCATTACAGCAAGCGACTGAAACACCTAACGCAGAAAAAGACATCGAAGTCATCAAAGTCACTTCGCGTAAGCGGGAAGAGACATTAATCGAAGTACCGATGAACGTCAGCTCAGTATCCGCTTTGGAAATTAATGATCGTAACCTCATTACCAAAGATGATTTGTACCGTACTTTAGCTGGCGCTGCATCGCCAACCGGAACCTTGATTTTGCGTGGTTTGTCTGGTGGCAACAGTGCCGCGCCGTCTACCACTTCATCTTTTACTGACGATATTCCGTTTAACTTCGTTGATTTATATGACGTTGAAGCGGTTGAAGTGCTGCGCGGTCCACAAGGTACATTGTGGGGGTCAAATGCGATTGGTGGTACTACGCGGGTCATTACCAAAAAGCCACAGCTGAACAATTTTGAATTTGCCACGTCATTACAAGCCAAAGAAACCGGTAGCGTGGACGGTACTGATTTACAGGTGTGGGCTGCGGTTAACCTGCCACTGATTGACGATGAACTGGCGATGCGGATCACTACCCACAGTTCGGCCAAACCAAGCCCGATCATCAATGCCAACACCGGCATGCAGAACAAAGTTGAAGACAAGTACATCCGCAGTCAGTTGTTATGGAAACCCACAGAAGACATCAGTTTCAACCTCGGTTACTACAGCGTGTTGTCCGACTCACGGGGTACCCGCTTTGCAGATTTATCTAAGCCCACCAGCCGGATGTATGCCAATACCACAGCCAATCCGGATTCAATCTATGGCTTTGACGTCGATTTTGGTACAACTAAATGCGCAACGGGTCAGAGCCGCGCCGAGTGTTTTGGCAACCGTTCGCCCGAAGGTGTCAGCAAGTATCATTTTTGGGAAAGTTTAGATGGTTGGGCGAAGGACCGGACCAATCTGATCACTCTGAGTGCTGATGTTGACAATCTGGGCGATATTGCCAGTCTGTCCTATGCCGGTTCTTACCGTACTATCCGCGAAGATTCGCTGGATAACTGGTCGCGGCTGGATATGAACGACCTGGTTAAAACCTGGATCATCAACTACGACTACACCTCCCGGGCCACACACGAATTGCGTCTGCAGGATCTTGGCAACGTGAAGAATCTGAAGTGGACAGTGGGTGCCTTCTATGACAAAGACTGGCGCGGTGCCATTCCAAACACCCAATACCAATATCACGAAAGTGATGACCGCAGTATTGCGATCTTTTCCGCCTGGAACGACTGGGTGGATTGGGAAGGCTACTGGGGCGAGCTCGGTATTTTTAACGTCGGCCAGTTAGGCCAGAAACTGTATGGTGATAAGAGCAAAAACTACAACCTGTATTACAACGGGTCTTATGCTACAGAAATGGCGGCATTCGGCGAAGTGTCTTACACCTTCGAAACCGGTGTGGGCAATTTTGAAGTGACCGGCGGTATCCGTTTTTATGATCTGGAAGACTATGCATCATACGGTTACAGCGGGATTTGGGAAGCGCGGGAAGGCCGTAAAGTATTGAGTGAAGGTACTGAAACCGGCAACCGGAAAAAACTCAGTATTGCCTGGTTACCGGAAAGTGGGGATAAATCGGTTTATGCCCTGTATTCAGAGGGTTATCGTCCGGGTGGCAACAACGCACCACTAGCAAACGCCTGCCGCGCCGATGAATTCGCGAAAGGTTATGTCCAGCGTTACAAATCTGACAGCATCGACAACTATGAAGTAGGCTACAAAGCCCGGATGGGTGACTTGCAGTTCTCTACTGCGGTCTATCAAATCGATTGGTCTGATGTTTGGGCCAGTGTTTACATGCCAACCTGTGGTTTCAGTTACACAGCGAACGCAGCAAAAGCGCGTTCACGTGGGGTTGAGTGGGAAAGCAAATATTCATTTGATGATCAGTTAGATCTGGTATTTAACGCCTCTTACACCTCGTCCAAAATGCTGGATGATGTGGAAGCACTGAGCGCGAAGAAAGGCCAGGATATGACACAAGTGCCGAAGTACAACGCTTATATCGGTCTGGACAAAGGCTTTACGCTGTATAACAAGCAGACTAACGTGCGGCTGGATGTGGAAGCCTATGGCGAGTACAAATCGCACTTCGGTGCCCGCGCGGATGGTTCTGATACCTCAGATGCATATGAACGCGTCAATTTATCCAGCCGCGTCGAGCTGAATGACAATCTGAAACTGAGTTTCTATATCAACAACTTGCTGGATAAAGAAATCGAAGAGTTTAAGCAGGCACGCAGCCGGACAAACAGCACAAACAATCTGACAGTGTTGTATGCGCCGGAGCGTAGTTTTACCTTCCGGGTTGATTACAGCTTCTTCTAATCGCAAATCGATCACTGACTGAAAAACGGCTTCATCTTGAAGCCGTTTTGTTTTTTCCGGGCTGTCGTCTGATGGCAAAACGCCAACATCAAGACAGCAAGATTCCAATTAGACGACGGGTCTGATAAAACAAAGCGGTCAGACTTGAGGAGATAGCGATGTCCCACGATTTTTTCGCCCAGAAAGCGGCGTCCTACGAACAAAATCCGCAGCGGGTCGACAATGTGGTGGCGATTGGCCATGCCATCAAAACCCAAGTGACGCTGCAGCGCGACATGCAACTACTCGACTTTGGCTCCGGCACCGGTTTGTTATTGCAACAAATCGCGCCGCAGGTCGGCAAAATCACTGCTGTGGATGTCTCTCCGTCAATGAATGCGCAGCTGCGCGCCAAAGCGCCAGACATCGCTTGCGAGCTGGAAGTGCTGGAACAAGACCTGCTGCAAACGCCGCTACAGCGCCAGTTTGACGGCATTATCTCCTCGATGACCTTGCATCATATTGCGGATATCCCGGCGTTATTGTGTGAGTTTCAACGACTGCTCAAACCCGGCGGTTTTATCGCGCTGGCCGATTTAGACCTCGAGGATGGCAGTTTTCACACTGAAGACACCGGGGTATTCCATTGTGGTTTTGACCGTGCCGACATCGCGGCAAAAGCACAAGCCGCTGGTTTTACTCAGGTGCAGGTGGTTGATGCCAGTGTGGTGCAAAAACCGCACGGCCAGTATCCGGTGTTTTTGTTAACGGGCCGGCGCGGCTAAAACGCGCGGATGCTTTTGTCGATAGATTTGCAGAAACACATTGTTGCCAGGCAACTTGCTGCGCTGGCCGCCGCGCTCCAGCAATATCTGTCCGGTGAAGTTGGCCACTGCCAGCCGCAGTGAAAGCCACTGACTAACGCCTGACTCCTTGCAAGGAACCCCCAATGACTGAATCAACCAAACCGCGTGCTACCGGCCCATTGGCAGTGACAGCACAGGACGTCGCCCCCCGGCAAAAACCATCGATTTATCCTGCGCCTTTTGCCGCCATGATGCAGGGCCGGCAGAAGCGGGTGCTGGGCGATTTATTTGCTCTGCAGAATTTTGGTGTCAATCTGACCGAGCTGGCGCCGGGCGCGATGTCGGCGCTGCGTCATCATCACCAGATGCAGGACGAATTTATTTATATCCTCGAAGGCACACCGACGCTTGTCACCGATGCCGGCGAGACTTTGCTCAGGCCCGGCATGTGCGCTGGTTTTGCCGCCGGCAACGGCGATGGCCATCAGCTCATAAACCGCAGTGACGCTGTGGTTTGGTATCTGGAAGTCGGCGATCGCAGTGCCGGCGATGCTGTGACTTATCCGGATAATGACTTGCGCGCTGATTTCGTCGCGGGCCAGTGGCAATTCAGCCACAAAGACGGCACGCCTTATTAAGCTGAATTTGGTGTTAAAACAGGTCCGGTACCGGCTTGTGCGGGTTTGCTGAACTCCGTATGCTGATTGAAAGTTTACTACAGGAGTTGTGATGTCTTCGCAGAGTTCAGGCTTACAATTTTATCATCCACTGGCCTTCTGGCTGGGCTGTCTGGCCATCACCGCCGGCGTGCTCGCGCATGTGCCGATGTTTATCCATGCGTCCTACATGGACTATCAGATGGTTGGCATGCCGATGGACAATATGATGCTGGGCGGTATGGCCTTGATCCCGCTCGGGCTTTTACTGGCGATGTATGGGCTGATGCCCCGGCTTGATGCCCTGCGCGGGCAACAAAGCCCGCTGTATTTTCATATCGCTGATCAAATCCCGTTAAACCGGCAGCACTGGACCTTAGTCTGGGTTTTGCTGGCGGCGGTGATTGTCGATGTGATGAAGCCGGCGACCTTGGGTTTTGTTATGCCTGGGATCAAAAAAGAATATGAAATCAATAGCCAGACCGCAGGGACCCTGGCCCTGGTTGCCTTAACAGGCACCACCATAGGCTCAGTAATTTGGGGTATTGTTGCCGATAAGTTTGGCCGGCGTGCGGCGATTTTATTGTCGGCGCTGATGTTTATCGGTACCGCTATTTGCGGCGCTATGCCCACCTTTGAATGGAATCTGATCATGTGTTTCCTGATGGGGATGTCAGCCGGTGGCTTGCTGCCTATCACTTTTACCCTGATGGCAGAAACTATCCCGGCAGCGCATCGCGGCTGGTTATTAGTCGCTTTAGGCGGGATTGGCACTGCCGGCGGTTATCTGGTCGCTGCCGGCTCTGCGGCCGTGCTGGAGCCAATGTTCAGCTGGCGGGTGTTGTGGCTGCTCGGCTTACCGACCGGATTATTGCTGATAGTGCTGAACCGCTATATGCCGGAATCACCGCGATTTCTGGCCAGTCAGGGCCTGAGCGGGCAGGCGCGTGCCGTGTTGGCGCGCTTTGGCAGCGCTGGTCATGGCGAGCAGGATGTAGTTATTGAACAACAACCGCAAGCGCGCGGTGGTATCAGCCAATTGTTTCATGCGCCTTATGCCGGTCTCAGCATTGGTTTATTGCTGGCTGGTGTGGCCTGGGGCCTGGTCAATTTTGGCTTTTTGCTGTGGTTGCCGGTGAATCTCGGTGAGCTGGGATTTGCCGCTGAAGCCAGCGCTATTATTGCCAAGTCGGCGCTGATGGCGATCCCGGCGGTGTTACTGGTGATTTGGCTGTATCACAGCTGGAGCAGTATCAAGACCTTATGGTTGTTTCTGCTACTGACCGCGTTGTCGCTGGGCTCTTTTGTGCTGTTTGATTTCCTGCAGTTTTATCAGCCGTTCTGGCTGTCGCTGGCCATCGCGTTGTTACTGGTCAGCGCCAGTGGAGTCATTGCGATGTTGATCCCGTACGCCGCTGAAATTTATCCGGTGCATTTACGCGCGTCCGGCTCAGGCCTTGTCGCCGCCAGTTCAAAGTTTGGTGGCATTCTTGGGGCTGGTTTTGGTGTATTAGGCTGGTTTAGCCATATCGGTGGTTCAGCGCTGGCAATTGGTCTGGCTTTGCTGGTTGCGGCGCTGGTCCTGCAGCGCAAAGGTATTGAAACCCGCGGTAAAGCGCTGGAAGATATGCATCAGGCATTACTGGAGAAAACCCGCTGACACCAAGCTTTAATCAATAAACTACTCAGGCCCCAACTATAGATTGGGGCTTTTTTGTTATACCCTCAGAAAAACTGATACCCCTATCTGAAATGACAATTAGACGGCGCCAGCCCGGCGCTGCA
Source organism: Rheinheimera texasensis (assembly GCF_964031785.1). Lineage (GTDB taxonomy): Bacteria > Pseudomonadota > Gammaproteobacteria > Enterobacterales > Alteromonadaceae > Pararheinheimera > Pararheinheimera texasensis_A. The sequence continues at coordinate 46,737 of NZ_CAXIRE010000013.1, read as the reverse complement.
CACTGTGCACATCGCCGGCCCTTGCACTGACAACTGCAGCAGAAACCGGCAGCAACCCAACTGAAATCTGAAAAAAGGTGCCGCTGCAGGCGCCGGGAGCAACAAGTGATCGCACGCAAACATACCCCTTATGTGTTCTCGTTTTTTATGTCGCTGCTGATGTCGGGCATTATGTCCTTGGTCATCACGCTGCTGAATCTGGGTCCGGTCGAAGGTCTGGCCGGCATCTGGTTACATGCCTGGGGCATGGCCTTTATCGTCGCTTTTCCAACTATCGTCGCCGTGACGCCACTGGTGCGGATGCTGGTCAATGCCGTCGTGGATAAAGAGGCCTGAGGCAGGAGATGATGATGGAAACTTTATGGCAACTGAGCGGCGCCGCGCTGGTGCTGGGTATCGGGGCGACAGCACTGTTGGACCTGTGGTCGCTACTGCTGAATAAAGGTTTTGGGATTAAATCACTGAGCTTTTGTCTGGTTGGACGCTGGTTTGCGCTGATGCGCCATGGCCAATTCCGCCACAATGGCATTGGTAAAGCGCCGGCGCAGCCTGGTGAATGTGCGCTCGGCTGGACTGCGCATTATGCCATTGGCGTTGTGTTCGCAGTGCCTTTGCTCTGGTGGCAGGGCGGACAATGGCTGGCGTCGCCAACCCTGGCACCGGCGTTGATTTTGGGCGCCGTCACAGTGCTGCTGCCATTTTTTCTGATGCAGCCGGCTTTTGGCTTAGGGGTTGCGGCGGCAAAAACACCGGCGCCCTGGGCGGGCCGGCTGAAAAGCCTGAGCAGTCATCTGGTGTTTGGTGTTGGCTTGTACCTGTCGGCGTTGCTGTATAACGTCTGGTCTGTGGCCTTATTGCCGGTCTGATTTTGTTTACAGAGGTGCCCGCATGGAACTCTATCAGTTAAAGATTTTTGTTACTGTCGCCAAAAGCGGGGCAGTGACCAAAGCGTCGGAACAGCTGTACTTAAGCCAGCCGGCGGTCAGTGCGCAAATTAAAGCGCTGGAAGAGGAATTAGGCCTGGCGTTGTTTGACCGGACAGTGCGTGGCATGAGCCTGACACCACATGGCGTGGTGATCTTAAGCAAAGCCGAGCAGCTGCTGGCGCAACAGCACGATTTACTGGACGAAGCACGCCGCTTACGTGGTGGCCTTAGTGGCCGGCTGCGGCTGGGCTCAAATCGTGGGGCCAGTGCGGTGTTACTCGGCAAGTTGCTGGCGCAGCTCAGTGAAACCGCGCCGGAATTGGATGTCAGCTTAGAGTTTGGCAGCCCGGCTGACATCGCCACGGCGCTGCGCGAAGGGCGGCTCGACGCCGGTTTTTACACCGAATATGAGCAGCAGGAGCTGCTGTTCAGTGCGCCGGTGGACAGTTTTGGTATTCAGCTGGCGGTGTCGCCACAGCTGTTACCGTCAACTTTTCGGGCGGAGCCGGAACCGGACTGGCAGTGGCTGGCGTTGTTACCGTGGATCAGCGCGCCGGCAGGCAGTTGTTGTGGCCGCGCCGCGGAGACTTTGTTTGTCCGGCAACAGTTCCGGCCGGCGAAAATGATTGAAGCCGATCAGGAGCATCTAGTGCGGGCACTGATTAGCAGCGGAGTGGGGATTGGCCTGCTGCATACGCCTACGGCACGGGATGCCGCCGCGAAAGGCGAAGTGCGGTTAATCGGGCCTGTGCTGCAGCAAGTGCAGCTGGTATTTGGCTGTCTGGCACGCCGCCGGCAAGAGCCTCTATTAGTACTGGTGCTGCAGCTGATGGCGCAAATCGCCGAGGAGACAGCGCATAGCTACGCAAATTAGACGATAGGCCCGGCATCTCCGATTGTGGTGATGTCTGGCTGGCTGGTCTGATTTCTGTCCTGCGGTGGCAAAATTTTTTGTCCTGCTATTGCCACCGGTGGCAGCTTGTCTTATGCTGCTTTTTAATTCAGGCTGCAATTCAAACTTGTCAAAGGTTTATTTGCAGGCCACCAGTTAAAGCAGGGATCACCGATGCCGAATATGCCAAAACGCCAATTTCTTCAAGCCGGCCTTGCTGCCGCGCTGCCATTGGCGTTATGGCGTTGCAGCTCAGCAGCAGATCCCGTGGCAGCTTTCAGCTATCCGCCACGCACAGCGCTGGACTTGTTATGGGATCAGGCTGATGCGATTGAACGTGATTTGGCCCGCACCAGCTTTCCTGCCCGGGTGTTTAACGTCAGCGCTTTTGCGGCCCATACCGGTAAGCCCGGCGATCTCAATACCGCGCGCCATAACAGAGCCGCCTTTCAGAGCGCCATAGACGCCTGCCATCAGGCCGGTGGTGGCCGGGTGCTGGTGCCGGCAGGTAGCTGGCCTTGTGGCGCTTTAACACTGAAATCTAATGTTGAGCTGCATGTCGCAAAAGATGCCTTGTTGGCTTTTCATCCGGCGACAGAACTTTACCTGCCGTTAGTGTTTACCCGCTGGGAAGGCATGGAACTGATGGGGTATCAGCCGCTGATATATGCTTTTGGTGCGCAGAATATTGGCCTCACCGGCGAAGGCACTATTGATGGTGGTGGCAGTAACAGCGCCTGGTGGCCGTGGAAAGGCCAGTGGAAACACACGCCCTGGCCGGTCGATGACAACAAAGTGCAGCATGCCGGCCGTGATTTATTAATGCAGTGGGTGGAGCAGGGCAAAGCTGTTGCCGATCGGGTATTGCCGGAGAATTTTCTGCGCCCGCCGCTGTTTCAGGTGTATCAGTGCAAGCAAGTGCTGGTGGCAGGCCTGACGTTACAGAATTCGCCGTTTTGGGTGTTAAACCCGGTGTTGTCGGAAGATGTACGGATTAGCCGCGTGAACGTAGTATCGCACGGGCCAAATTCAGATGGCTGCGATCCGGAATCCTGCCGCCGCGTGCTGATCGAGCATTGTTTATTTGATACCGGTGACGACTGCATCGCACTGAAATCCGGCCGCAATGCCGATGGCCGGCGTATCAACCGACCAGTCGAACAAGTGCTGATCCAGGATTGCACGATGAAAGCCGGTCATGGTGGTGTGGTGATTGGCAGCGAAATCTCCGGCGGCGCCAATCACATTTTTGCCCGCCGTTTGTTGATGAGTAGCCCCGAGCTCGACCGCGGCCTGCGTATCAAAACCAACGCGTTGCGCGGTGGTCTGATTGATACCGTGGCACTTAGGGACATCGTCATCGGTGAGGTCAAAGACGTCATCGTCGTGAACTACTTTTATGAAGAAGGCCGGGATGGCGCGTTTTTGCCGACAGTGCGCAATATTTCGGTGCACAACTTACAGGTCGACAAAGCCGACAGGCTGTTTGAGCTGCGTGGCTTTCCCGAAGCGCAAATAGGCCCGCTGCAGTTATCCAGTGTGCGGGTGAATTGCCAGAGTGTCGGTGTGCTGGAAGCGGTCGGGCAGCTGGATTGTCAGCAAGTGCTGGTCAATGGTCAGCATTGGCGTTTTGAGGTTGAAACGGCAAAAGTCTGATTTTTTGTCGGTCGGGAATGCTACCGATAGACAGCATATAAAAATAAACGAAATAACCGGTCGCAGCGAAGCCGCTGCAACCAATCAAGAACACAGGTGCTGACGTAATGGCAATCGAAGCAAACTTAAAACCCGGCTGCAGCGCGCCGCTTTTACAAACGCCGGACATCCTGCTGTGGCAGGTGCATGCACGCGATAATGTCGCTGTCGCCTTGCAGCAGCTCGACGCAGGTCTGGTATTAAGCACCGCCAGTGGCGACATCCGGTTGCCGGCAGAAGTACCGGCCGGCCACAAATTTGCGCTGACGGCCTTAAAGGTTGGTGACAGCGTGATCAAATATGGTTATGCCATCGGCGTGCTGACACAGGACGTGCCGGCCGGTGGTCATATCCATAGCCATAACTTAAAAACGGCGCTCGATGGTGAGCTGGCTTATCAGTACAGCGGTTTAACTACCGACAACGGCAATTATCCTGCGGATTTACCGACTGAATTTATGGGTTATCCCCGCGCCAATGGCGATGTTGGCACTCGCAATGAGCTATGGATTTTGAATACCGTCGGTTGTGTCAATCAGGCGGCGAGCCGCATCGCCAAAGCTGCGCAGCAGTATGTTGACGCACAGCAGCTCGCCAATATCGACGGCGTGTTTGCTTATACCCATCCGTTTGGTTGCTCGCAGCTGGGCGACGATTTAGCCCATACCCGCAGCGTATTGGCTGGCCTTGCGCAAAACCCCAATGCCGGCGCTGTACTGATTATTGGCCTGGGCTGTGAAAACAATCAGTTGGCGACTTTGTTAATGGGGCTGGAGCATCTGGATCCGGCGCGTATCCGCGCTTTTAACGCCCAGCAGGTCACCGACGAAGACGAAGAAGGCTTGAGTGCCGCGATTGAATTGTTGCAGCTGATGGCCTTTGACGCGCGTAAGCCTTGCCCTATCAGCAAACTCAGCTTTGGCATGAAATGCGGCGGCTCAGATGGTTTTTCTGGCCTGACTGCCAACCCGCTGGTCGGCCAAATCGCCGATTTAGCCGCCAGTGCCGGTGCCAAAGTGATTCTGACCGAAACACCGGAAATGTTCGGTGCTGAGCAAGTGTTAATGGCGCGGGCGCGCACCGAGGAAGTGTTTGGCGACATCGTCAGTTTAGTCAATGAATTTAAACAGTATTTCATCGCCAATAACCAGCCGGTGTATGAAAACCCCAGCCCTGGCAATAAAGCCGGTGGCCTCACCACACTGGAAGAAAAATCCTTAGGCGCCATCCAAAAAGGCGGCAGCGCTGTGGTCGAGCAAGTGATTGGCTATGGCGAGCGCGCCAAAGTGCCGGGCCTGACCTTGTTACAAGGCCCGGGCAATGACGCTGTGTCGTCTACTGCCTTAACCGCCGCCGGTGCGACCTTGTTGTTATTCACCACGGGCCGTGGCACACCGCTGGGGTTTCCGGTGCCGACCGTCAAAATAAGTTCCAACACCGCCTTATCGGTGCGTAAACCGACCTGGATTGACTATGACGCCGGCGCCATGTTGCAACCGGGCGTACAACCCGCTGAATTTGCAAAAGAATTTTTCCGTTATCTGGTTGCTGTGGCGTCCGGGCAGCGGACACGCAATGAAATTTATCAGAACAAAGAGATCGCCATCTGGAAAAACGGCGTGACGCTTTAACAGCACTTTACAGGCCGCAACGGCAGAAATTAATTGGCCCTTGAATAAATACGGGCAAACAGCGAAGAGAACAAAGATGAGCGCAGAGAGCAATACAGCATCAAGTAAAGTTTTAGCCTTACACCCCGACCGGCTGTTTGCCGCCGATCCGCTGCAGCGTGATATCGCCCGGCGCTTGTATGCACGGATTAAAGATTTGCCGATTGTGAGCCCGCACGGTCACACCGACCCGCGCTGGTTTGCCGACAACCAGAACTGGGATAATGCCACCAGCCTGTTGTTGCTGCCGGATCACTATGTGTTCCGCATGTTGTACAGCCAGGGCATCACGCTGGAACAACTTGGCATCCGCCGCCGTGATGGCGTGGCGGTGGAAACTGACTACCGCAAAATCTTCCATATTTTTGCCGCGCATTACCATCTGTTCCGCGGCACCCCGTCGCGGATGTGGCTGGATTCCGTGTTTCACGACGTGTTTGGCCTGCGCGAAAGCCTGAGCCCGGCGACGGCGGATCTGTATTACGACCATATCAATGCCGCGCTCGCGACCGAAGCCTTTAAACCGCGCGCGCTGTTAGACCGCTTTAATATCGAAGTGATTGCCACCACCGAAGGCGCGCTGAATGACTTAAAACACCACGCCAAACTCAAAGGCACTGGTTTTGAAAAACGCGTGATCACCACCTTCCGGCCTGACGATGTGGTCGATGCCGACCGCGCTGATTTTGCCGCGAACGTGAAGAAACTGGGGGAGATCACCGGCGAAGATACAAGCAACTGGCAGGGTTATCTGCAGGCGCTCCGAATTCGCCGCGCCGTTTTCCGCGACCATGGCGCGACGGCAACAGATCACGGCCACCCGACCGCCAATACGGCTGATTTGTCGCTGGCCGAGGCCGAAGCCTTATTCGCCCGCTGCCTCAAAGGCGCCAGTGCCGCCGATGCTGAGCTGTTCCGCGGCCAGATGCTGACTGAAATGGCCGGCATGAGCCTGGAAGATGGCATGACGATGCAAATTCACCCGGGCGCACACCGCAATCACAACGCAGTGATATTTGAGCGGTTTGGGCCGGATAAAGGCGCTGATATTCCCAGCCCGACCGAATATGTGCAGGCATTAAAACCGCTGCTGCAAAAATACGGCAACGAAGCGCGCCTCAACATTATTCTGTTTACGCTGGACGAAACCACCTATGCCCGCGAGCTGGCGCCGCTGGCCGGCCATTATCCGGCGTTAAAACTAGGCCCGGCCTGGTGGTTCCACGATTCACCGGAAGGCATGCTGCGCTTCCGTCATCAGGTGACTGAAACTGCTGGTTTTTACAACACTTGTGGTTTTAACGACGATACCCGCGCTTTCCTGTCCATTCCGGCGCGGCATGACGTGGCGCGGCGCATCGACTGTCGTTTCCTCGCCCAACTGGTGGCTGAACACCGTCTAAACGAAGACGAAGCGCATGAACTGGCTTATGACCTGACGTACCGCTTAGCAAAACAGGCGTACCAGTTATGAAGCGGTTAAATCTGCAAAATGCCGGCACCTTGTTACCGGCCTATTTAAAAAACGGCGAAAGTCCGCAGATCGGTATCGTGCATTTAGGCCCGGGCGCATTTTTCCGTGGCCATCAGGCGTTTTACACTGATGCAGCGATGGCCAAAGCCGGTGGCAACTGGCGCATTTGTGCTGTGTCGATGCGAAGCAAGGACGTGGCTGAAGCGCTGAACCCGCAGGATGGGCTCTATGCTTTAGCGCAGATGGAACAAGACACGCAGTTATCGTTGATTGGCAGCATCGCTGAAGTGCTGGTGGCACCTTTGGACTACGCCAAAGTGCAGGCGCGCTTAACGTCAGCCAGCTGCAAATATGTGACTATGACCATCACCGAAAAAGGTTATTGCCTGAACAGCAGCGGTGCACTGGATGTAAACCATGCCGACATCGCCGCCGATTTACAGCTGCCGGATGCAGTATCACAAGCCAAATCCGCCATTGGTTTGCTGACGCAAGCGCTGTGGCTGCGTCATCAGGCCGGTTTGCCCATGCTGACGCTGATGAGCTGTGACAACCTGACCGATAACGGCCATAAGTTAAAAGCCGCTGTGCGTTGTTTCGCCGCCAATGCCGCTGTTTTCGCCAAAGATGTCGACTTTTTACTGCAGCTTACCGACCTGATTTGCCCATGTTCTATGGTCGACAGCATCACACCGGCCACTGACGACGCGCTGCGTGATTTAGTTGCCACACGGCTTGGCGTGCAGGACGCCTGGCCGGTCAAACGCGAAGCCTTTTGCCAGTGGGTGGTGGAAGATATTCTGCCGGCCGACCAGCCGGCCTGGCGCGAGGTTGGGGTGATTTTCACCAAAGACGTCACCGCCTTTGAAAAAGCCAAATTACGGTTGTTAAATGCGCCGCATTCCACGCTGGCCTATCTCGGCTCGCTGCTGAAGATCGAGACGGTGTTCGATGCGATGGCGCAGCCGCAGTTAAGCCAGCTGGTGCAGGCGCTGGTCAACAATGAAATTCTGCCATCAGTGCCGTTAGTGGATGGCTTAGATTTGGCGCAATACAGCGCCGATATTTTCCGCCGTTTTGAAAATCCGTCCGTGCGGCATTTACTGGCGCAAATTGCCTGGGACGGCTCGCAAAAGCTGCAAATGCGTTTATTGCCGGTGATCCGCGACAATTTAGCCGCCGGCCGCTCGGTGCAGCTGTTGGCGCTGGCCATCGGCAGCTGGCTGCAGTTTATTCGTCTGCGCGCCCAGCAGGCGCAGCAGCTTGGCGAGCAGGCACCGGCATTAGTCGACCCGCTGGCGCCGCTGTTGCTGGCTACCGCCGCGCAGTGCACCGGTGATGCCCGCACCGATGTGCCACTGTGGCTGGCGCTCGACAGTATTTTTGCCGCTGACCTTGTTAATCAGACCGCTTTTGTCTCTGCGCTCTGGCAGGCCTATCAGCAGCTGAGCCCAATCCTGAGCGGCGCTACCGCCGATTTATCGCAGTTTATCTCCGGAGTTAATGCATGAAGGCCTTATCGACCTTATTAAACGGCAGCCCGTTGCTGCCTATTATTCAGACCGAACAGCCGGAGCAGGCGGTCGCTATCGCCCGTGCCATGCAGGAAGGTGGCGTGAAAGCTGTGGAAGTGGTGCTGCGCACGCCAAAAGCCTTAGCAGCGATTTCCGCCATTCGCGCTGCCTTGCCGGAGCTGCTGGTCGGTGCCGGCACTGTGTTAAACGCGGAACAGGCACAGGCCTGTGCCTGGGCTGGCGCGCAGTTTCTGGTGAGTCCGGCTGCCACAACGAAATTACTGGAAGCGATGTTATCGACCGGCTTGCCGTTAGCGCCCGGCGTGCAGACCGTCACTGAAATGGCTGCTGCGCATGAAATGGGCTTAAACGAGCTGAAGTTTTTCCCGGCGCATCTCAGTGGCGGTCCGGGCTTGTTGTCGGCTGTACGTAGCATTTTACCCGAAGTGCAGTTCTGCCCGACCGGCGGCATCGGTATCAACAATCTGGCCGCTTATCTGGCCTTACCGAACGTGTTTGTCGTCGGTGGCAGCTGGCTGACCCCAGCCGCAGCGCTGCAAAACGCTGACTATGACGCCGTGCGCCGGCTGACCGAACAGTCGCTGCAAATTGCGGCAGATGTGTTAGCCGATAAACAAGCGCCACAACTGAAAAAAACGGCCTGACAGGAGCCTGCTGATGGCAACAACGCAACAACAGCAATCACAACGTGTGGTGATTTTCGGCGAATGTATGGTCGAGCTGTATCAGCTCGTGGAAAACGTCTACCACCAGAATTTCGCCGGCGATGTGTTTAACACCGCGGTGTACCTCAAACGGGTTAATCCGGCGCTGCAGGTCGATTTTTTCTCGGCGATTGGTACTGACCTTATCAGCGATAAATTGCTGGCGGCGGTGGAAGCAGAAAAACTCGGCAGCAGTTTGTTGCTCAGAAGCAAAACCGCCCGGCCCGGTTTGTACATGATCAATACCGACGCTTTTGGCGAGCGCAGTTTTGTCTACTGGCGCGATAGTTCAGCCGCCAAACAAACGTTGCAGCTGTTTCGCGCCCGCAACGACATCAGCCCGCTGACCAGTGCTGACTGGTTTTATTTCTCTGGTATTAGCCTGGCGATTTTATCTGCAGCGGACCGCGAAGATTTATTCGCCTTAGTAGCGGAATTAAAAGCCGCCGGCGTCAGGATTGGCTTTGACCCGAATTATCGCCCGGTGCTGTGGCAAAGCGTGCAGCAATGCCGCGACGCCTTTGAACGCGCTTATGCGCTGTCAGACATCGCGCTGCCTGGCCTTGATGACCATAAAGTGCTTTTTAACGCCGGGCACTGTGACGATGTGATTAAGCAGCTCAAAGCGCTCGGCACTGGCGAAATTATCGTGAAAAACGGCAAAGACGGTGCTGTGGTCTGGGCCGGCGGTGAGCGTTTTGTGATGCCGGCAGTGACAGTAAAAAAAGTGGTGGATACCACAGCAGCTGGCGATTCTTTTAACGGCGGTTATCTGGCGGCGCGTCTCGCCGGGCAATCACCCAAAGCGGCGGCACAGTTGGCGGCGGCGCTGGCTGGTTTTGTCGTCGAACACACCGGCGCTATTGTCAGTATGGATAATTTCCGCACTTTTAAGGCGCATTACAGTTTGTAATACGCTGATTTAAAAAGAGTTGCGCTAAACGCGACCAGCATTTTCAACCACGGACACGACACGCTTTACTATATGAGGAACTGTGTATGTCTGAGTTAACTTTGTTATTCCCGAGCGCCGCGCAAGTCGCGGCGGAATTTCCGGCGCCTGTTTATCTGGCGCAGCGGCACTATCTGATTGATGGTGAGCTCTGCCATTGGTCTGGCGAGCTGGCGGAAGTGTTGAGTCCGGTGCAAATCCGCGCTGAAACCAGCGGCGACATTGAACCGGCGCGGCTGGGCGCTACGCCATTGCTGGACAGCGCGGCGGCACTGACAGCGCTGGACGCTGCCGTGCGCGCTTATGATTTGGGCCGCGGTGAATGGCCAACAATGCCGCTGTTTGAGCGTATTCGCCATGTCGAGCAATTCCTTGGCGCAATGCAGCAAAAACGGACCGAAGTGGTGCGCTTACTGATGTGGGAAATCGGTAAAAATGCGGCAGATGCCGCGAAAGAATTTGACCGGACCTGCGATTACATTCGCGACACTATTCAGGCGCTGAAGCAACAAGACCGCGCCGACAGTCATTTTATTACCGAGCAGGGTGTGCTCGGCAAAATCCGCCGTGTACCGCTGGGTGTGGCGCTTTGTATGGGGCCTTTTAATTATCCGCTGAATGAAACCTTCACCACGCTGATCCCGGCGCTGATGATGGGCAACACTGTGGTATTTAAACCGGCGAAATACGGCGTGTTGTTGATTGAGCCTTTGCTTGCGGCCTTTCGCGACTGTTTCCCGGCCGGTGTCATTAACGTGATTTATGGTCGTGGCCGTGAAACAGTTGGTGCGCTGATGCAAAGCGGTAAAGTCGATGTACTGGCCTTTATCGGCACCAACAAAGGCGCCAGTGATTTAAAACGGCTGCACCCAAAACCGCACCGGTTAAAAGCGGTGCTGGGCCTTGATGCGAAAAACCCGGCGATTGTGTTGCCTTGTGCAGACTTGCAAGCCAGTGCCAAAGAAATCATTGCCGGCGCTTTGGCCTTTAATGGTCAGCGTTGTACCGCGTTAAAAATCATTTTTGTACCACGCGCCCAGGCTGCCGCTTTGTTGCCGTTGCTGGCGGCGCAAATCGATGCACTGAAACTGGCGATGCCCTGGCAGGCCGGCGCGCAAATCACGCCATTGCCGGAGCCGGGCAAAACCGAAACTATGGCGGCTTTGATTGCTGATGCTCGCGAGCACGGTGCGCAAGTGGTGAATCACGGCGGCGGCGATTTTGCCGGCAGTCTGATGCGCCCGGCGCTGCTGTATCCGGTGTCGCCCGCGATGCGGTTGTATCAGGAAGAGCAATTCGGGCCTTTAGTGCCGGTGGTGCCATATGACGATATTTCGGAAGTCATCGACTATGTCATTCACAGCAATTTTGGCCAGCAATTGAGTATTTTCGGCACCGATGGCCGCGCGATAGGCCCTTTAGTCGACATATTCGCCAATCAAGTAGGCCGCATCAATATCAACAGCCAATGTCAGCGCAGCCCGGACAGTTTTCCGTTTACTGGCCGCAAAGATTCGGCGGAGGGCACTTTGTCGGTGCAGGACGCTTTGCATCAGTTTTCGATCCCGACCTTGGTCGCGACCAAAGGCAATGAAGCGGGCATCAGCTTAGTGCGCGACATGGTGCGGCAACGCGATTCAGCGTTTTTGGCGACGGACTTTTTGTTCTAGCCATTGTTAGATATTGCTGTGCCAGTTTACCGGTAATTTGCCACCGGTGGCAGTTAGCTGTGACAAATCACAGCTAAGCCGGTACAAACCGCAGAGAAGTAAAAAACCCGCTGCTGCAGTTGCCTGTCGCAGCAGCGGGGGAACGCAGGACGTAGAAATAAAAAACAATATAAATCAACAAGAAAGGACGACAGGGTATGACACAGAAGAAAAAAAACCATTTAACCCCACATTTCACACTGCAAGTGCTTAGTCACGCGGTCTGGCTAGGCCTTGGTCTGGTGGCGGCTCCAGCGCTGGCGCAGCAAACGGCAACTGCAACCACCACCAGCGCCGAAGCAAGCAGCGCGCAAAAAACTGATAAAGCCAAAGCCGATGAGATTGAAGTCATTGAAGTCTCAGGCTTTCGCGGTAGCCTTAACGTCGCTTTAGCGGCGAAACGCGAAGCGGTTGGCAGCAAAGAAACCATTCTGGCGGAAGACTTAGGCAAGTTTCCGGATTTAAACATCGCCGACAGCTTGGCGCGGGTGCCGGGTATTGCCATTGAGCAAGACGCCGGCGAAGGCCGCCAAATCAGCCTGCGTGGTTTAGGTGCCACTTTTGTTAAAACCACTATTAACGGTATGGAATCAGCATCCGCCGGCGCCGCCACCGACGCCTCGGGCGGCGCTAATAAAAGCCGGGCTTTTGACTTTAACGTCTTTGCCTCCGAGTTATTCACCCAGATTGATATCAACAAAACCGCCGCGGCAGAACTGGAAGACGGCGGTATTTCCGGCAACGTCAACCTGCAAACGGCGCGGCCATTTCAATATCAGGACGACAAATTCGCTTATAACCTCAATGCGCGTTACAACGATGTGGCGTCTGAAGTCACGCCGCGCGCTTCACTGATGTTCAGCAAAAACTGGGACAACCACTTTGGTTTGCTGTTGTCAGCTGCTTATTCCGAAGGTCTGGTGCAAAGTGAAGGCGCGACCACAGTGCGCTGGAGCGTGAATAACCCGTCGTGGAAAACCGGCAACGCCGGCAATAAATTAACCGCCGCGCCGGTGACGCAACTAGACCCCAAAGGCGCTTATACCAACGCCAATATGGAAGGCCTGTGGATCCCACGTATTCCGCGGTATTCGATTTTTAATAAACAGCAGGACCGGCTGGGCTTAACCGCCGCCGCGCAGTACCGGCCGCACGACAATCTGCTGCTGAACTTTGACCTGCTGCACGCCAAGCTCGACAGCACCATGGATGAATTCCAGTATTCAGCGCTGCTGCGCGGTAACGTCTCCAGCAAAACCAAAATTTACGCCGAAAATCTGGTGGTGGACGCCAACAACACTGTGGTGGCCGGCACTTTATCCGGTGTGCCAATCCGCTCCGAAGCGCGGCAGGATGTGTCGACCTCTGACTTTAATCAGGCGACTTTTTCCGGTGACTGGCAAATCAGCGATGCGCTACAGATGACTTTCCTCGCCGGGATTGGCAAATCAGATTTGGACATCCCGTATCAGCGCACTTTTGCTTTGGACGCCAACAACTCCACTTTTGCCTATAGCTATGACAGCAATATCGACCCGGTCAGCCTGATTGGCACTAAAGGCACCGCCATTGGTAGCGGCAACATGCATATGGATATGCCGGCCTTTGCTTTTGCGCCGGGGCAGGCCTTTGGCAAAACTTATAGCCAGGCCGAATTACAGGCGTTGATGCTGAATCCTGATTTGTACAAAGTGGGCCTGGTTCGTAACCGTAACCAGCAAATTAACAGCGAAAATACTAATTTTAGCGTCAACTTTAAGTATGAACTCAGTGACGAACTGACGCTGAAATGGGGCCTGAATCAACGCGAATTCACCACCTACAACGTGCAATATGACAATGGCTGGAAAGTGCTGAATACCGCAACTAACAAAACCAGCGGTGACGCCGCAGAATCGCTGGTATTGGGCTTACCGGCGGCGCGCATCGCAGGCGCTTTGTACGGTATTTCGCTGGACGCCGCAGGGCAGCATTTTGGCAAAGCCGCCGATGTGCCGGGTAATTCCACCTTAACAGCCGGCAGCTGGCTGACCACTGACTATCAAAAAGTGATGGCAGCCTTTTCCGGCGAAAGCTTCTTTGAAGCCAAACAACGTTATAACGCTACTTATGACATTGAAGAGAAAGTCACAGGTGCTTTTGTTCAGCTCGATTTTCGTTATGAACTGGGCGGGCGCGAACTGCGCGGTAATATCGGCGGCCGGTATATCGATAACACTAATACCTCAGGTATTGTGAATCTGGACCATATCTATGCCGACGGTTACACCGCTGGCCGCGGCGCCGGTGCGGCGTTAGCCGGTGGTCACGACTGGCGTTATACCGAAAGTAACGGCAAAGATTTCCTGCCAAGCTTAAACCTGGCCTATGACCTGACCGAAGAACTGGTAGGCCGCTTAAGCCTGTCGCGCGCCATTACCCGCCCCGCTATTGCTGATTTAGCCTCGGCGATTAAAGTGAACACACCGGATGATAAAGACCCGACCGCCACTATCGAAATGGGCGCAGGCCCAACGCTGCGGCCTTATGAATCAGACCAGGTCGACCTCGCCTTAGAGTGGTATTTTGACGAAGAAGCGTTGCTGGCGCTGTCGGTGTTTTACAAAGACATCACTGGCCTGAGTAAAGGCTCACGCCAGGAAGTGTTAGATGCGGACCAACTGAAAAACCTCGGTATCGACTTAGGTTCGCGCGACCCGGCGGCTGTGACCTGGGATGTGACGCAACTGCTGAATACCCCGGCCGAAGGTGTGCGTGGCGCCGAACTGATTTATCAACAGCCGTTCAGCTTTTTGCCCGAGCCGTGGAATCGTTTTGGCGTGACATCAAACTTAACCTGGATTGATTACGACCGCGATGTGGCCGACCCTATGAGCAAAAACGTCATCAGCCTGCTGGCGGAAGAAACCTCGCGGCTTAATTACAACTGGACGCTGTATTATGAGCATAATGATTTCAGTGCGCGGCTGTCGTATAACTTCCGCGAACGTTATATCAAAGAATATCTGGATAAATACAAAGACGAAGGTAACTGGGGCCGCGGTTATGAAGACAAAGGCCAGCTGAATATTTCGTCGCGCTACAAAATTAACAGCAATTTGTCTGTGAGCTTTGAAGCCATTAACTTAACCAATGCGCCGACTGAGCAATGGAGTGATGTGTATACCTCAAGACCAGTAGAATACCTGCTCACCGGCCGGCAGTATCTGGTTGGGATCCGGGGGAATTTCTGATGAAACAAGGTGTTCTGGCGCTGCTATTCGCCAGTCTGTTGTCAGTTGGGATCGCAGGAGGGCCGGCCGCTGCGGCCGGCACACCTGATCTGTGGTACCACCCAAAGCCTTTGAGTGCCGACTGGCAAGCCTTTCATGCGCAGTCTGCCAGGGATCTCGCTCTGTTAGAACAGCAGCTTAACAGCGAACTGGCGGGCGCAAAGTTAAGCGCGCCGCTGCCGGCAGTCAAAGCGAAAAACTTTGGCCTGGACGCTATCAGCAATTCTGCGCAGTTACAGGCAGTGCTGAGTTATCAAACGGTGCTGGGCGGCTGGAGTAAACGTACTGATATGCAGCAAGTGCGCAAACCCGGTCAGCTGGCGGGGAGTGAGCCTGCTTATATTCCGACTTTTGACAATGGCGCCACCAGCAGCCAAATGCGCTGGCTGGCGGCTTATTATCCAAAAGCTACAGCAGCGGATCAGGCCAAGATCCGCAGTGCGCTGACTTTGGCTGTGCAGTTTGTGCTGCGGGCGCAATATCCCAATGGTGGTTTTGCCCAGTCTTATCCGCTACGCGGCAGTTACCATGATGCGGTGACGCTGAACGACAATGTGATGACAGACTTGCTGAATTTGCTGTGGGATATCGCCAATGCGCCTGAGTATCAGTGGCTGAACGCGGACCTTCGCAGCAAAGCGCAAACTGGTTTTGCCAAAGGCGTGGCCTGGCTGGTAGCGGCGCAGGTCAGCGTCAATGGTCAAGGCACCGTCTGGACAGCGCAGCATCATCCGCTGAGCGGTGAACCGGTCGCAGCGCGTAAGTTTGAGCAAATCAGTCTGGTCAGCAGTGAAAGCGCGGCGGTGTTACAGCTGCTGTTAGACAAAGCACCTGAACAACCCGGAGTTTTGCCGGCGCTGTGCAGTGGTGTGGCCTGGCTAGCGCAGCATCAAATCCGCGACAAAGTCTGGCAGCGTGATGATGCAGGCTCAAAGCTGGTAGAGAAAAAAGGTGCGCAAATCTGGGCACGTTTTTACAGTTTGCCACAACAACAGCCGGTGTTTTTTGACCGCGACGGCAAGGTCTACCACGACGTCAATCAGCTGTCGCTGGAGCGCCAGCAAGGCTACGGCTGGTATCAGAGTAACGCCAAAAACGTGCTGAAAGCCTGGAAGAAAAAGCCGGAACTGGCGGCGCAGTGTGCGTCGCCTGTAACGCTGTAGCCGGGCTTGCAGAGCCAGAAGGAGTCGTCTGATTTGCGCAGTTGGCCTTTCTTTGCAAGGCGCGAAGAATTCGCTTGTAAGCGCGTCGTGTTCCGATATATTAGTCCCTGATAATGTAACAAAATGCAGGGATGCGCATGAACAAATTCTGGCTGGTGGTGTTGTTGTTTTATGCCACGCAGGCGTATGCAATTGACTGGTATGTGCGCGACTGGCCGCCGTTTAATATCCAGCAGGGGCCGGACGCAGGTCAGGGCTCTTATGATCAGATGTTGGCACAATTAATTGCGGCCTTGCCGCAGTATTCACATCGCCAGCAATTTGCCACCCTGACTAAACGTCAGCAATTGATGCAGCAGAATGTACCGCATTGTTTGTTTGGGGTGCTGAAATCACCAGAGCGGCAAAAAAAGATGCTGTTTTCTGATACCGCCTTTTATTCACCGGCGCTGCGTGTGGCTGCGCTGGCCGAACATCCGCTGTGGCAGTCCACTCAGGCCAGCGCCAGTATTGAATTAGCTTCATTGCTACAACAGGCCTGGCGCGGCATGGTCGAATACAAAAGACTGTATCCGCAAAACGTGCAGCAATATGCCGGTGAGTTGTTGCAGGTGTCTGATAATTCAACAGATTTAGTCGCGATGCTTAAAGCAGGCCGGGCCGATTACGTGGTGGAATATCCGGATCGGCTGCATTATCTGGCACAGAGTCATCCGAGTGTCGCTTTGCGTTATGCCCGGTTGCAGGGCGAACCGCCGGTAGTGCCGGTGTATATCGCCTGTCAGAACACACCGGCGGCAGCTGCACAAATTCAGGCAATTAACCTGGCGCTGCAACAACTGCGGACGAAGACGGAGTACCAGCAGGCCTGGTTGCAACTGCTCAGCGAGCAGTCGCGGCAGGAATTGCGGCTGGCGATGGCGCAGGACCCGTTGTTTCAACCTGCTGCGCCAACCGGGTGTGATGCTAAGGCTTGTTGAACACTAAGGTTTGCTGAACACTAGGGTGAAGCGGTCCGTCTTGCCACGGATCGCCGGATCAAACACCATCAGACTGTGATCATCGGCGCTGTTATGCAGCACATCACTTTGTTGTTTCAGTACAAAACCGGCAGCGGTTAATTCAGCAATCACATCCTGTTTGTCGATGCGGTGCAATTCCTGCGCGGCGCTGTGGCCAGAGCCAGCTTTGGCCTGATGGTCGACAACCAGCAGATAACCACCTGGTTTTAATGCGGTCTTAATCTGGTTGAGTACCTGATCACGTGAGACTGCCCAACCTTCGGATTGGTGGTAAAAATCGTGGTAACCCATCACAAACAACACGCCATCGAGACTATTGGGCGTCAGACCCAATGCATCGGATTCACGATCGTAACGTACCACATTGGGTAAACGGCCATCTTTTAAGCGCTGTGGCAGCGCGTCGCCGACAAATTTCAGATAAGCCTGATTATTGTGCAGCAATACTTTGCCGGAAGGACCGACTAACTGCGCCATCAGTTCGCTGTAATAGCCATTGCCACCGAATAAATCCAGCACTTGCTGGCCCGGTTTTACCGGCAGCAGCGCCAGCGTCTCAGCCGGCTTGCTGGTCAGGTCGCGTTTTAAATCAGCGGCACTGCGGCCACTGAGGTTCAGATCGGCTGCAGACAGCTGCAAACTCAGCGCAGCCAGCAGACTCAGGTACAATGCTTTCATCGGTCAGTCCTTGCAAAAACAGGGGAGGTCGTTGGGCAGACTGGCATACCAATCCAGACAGATGCTCGCGGCTGTGACCAACGGGGATAATTCACTGATGAAGGCTTGACCGCGTTGCGGCCGGGCGGCTTAATAATCACGGCAACAGGTTGAGGGAAAAACGATGAAATTATGGCTGTTTTTATTCAGTTGCTGGCTCTGGCCGGTGCTGGCAACGCCGGTACTAACCACAGTCCACAGTGGCCAGAGTCAAAACTGGACGCTTTCGCAATTGCAACAACAACTGCCGGTCCAGCAGGTCAGCCTGGATGACCCGTCTTACAATCAGCACAAAAGTTACCGTGGTTTCAACTTTGCTGCTTTGCTGCAAAAAACCGGTTTTCCGCCGCTGCAGGACGATGACACGCTGGTGCTGACCGCCAGCGACGGTTATGCGCCCACGCTGTCGGCGGCGCAACTGCAACAGCAGCAGGCGATGCTGGTGTTTGCTGAGGCTGACAAACCAGACTTTGAGTTCACGCCGCTGCAGCAAGGCAAAGGTTTAATATCGCCGGCGCCGTTTTATCTGGTCTGGCCCGGTGCCGGCAAAGCTGCAGAGCATTTTGCCTGGCCTTATCAGCTGGTCAAGATTGAATTAATCCGCTTTCAAGACCGTTATGCGCAGGTGATCCCGGCCGCAGGCGCGTCAGCACAAGTGCAGCAGGGTTTTGCGCTGTTTAAACAGAATTGTCTGAAATGCCATTCGATCAATCTGCAGGGCGGGGTGCTGGGCCCTGAACTCAATGCACCGAAAAATGTCACTGAATACTGGCAACGCCATGATTTAACAGCCTTCATTAAAAATCCGGAATCCTACCGTTACCAGTCAAAAATGCCGGCTTTCGGCTTTTTCAGCGATGCAGAGATCGATGCGGTGCTGGCTTATCTGCAACAGATGAAACAACAGAAGATCAAACGCTGAGCTGAAAGTTGGACTTTATCGTTTCAGAAAACTGTGTATGCTTTATATACAGCGTGGTAATGACAAAGAGGCTGACATGTACAGGCTGGGTGTATGGTTGTTTGGGTCACTGGCGGTTGTGCACAGTGCCCTGGCTGACACCATGGACTGGTTTATCCGGGATTGGCCGCCGGTGAATATTCTGCAGGGACCGCAACAGGGGCAAGGCGCATATGATGTGATGCTGAACCGGCTGATTGCGGCTTTGCCGCAGTACGAGCATCAGCTGCATATCTCGACGCTGACGATGCGTCAGCAGATGATGCAACAGCAAAAATCGCATTGTTTATTTGGTTTGCTGAAAACGCCGCAGCGCCAGACATTTTTGCAATTCTCTGAACCTGCGGCGGCGATCCCGAATCTGCAACTGGTCGCCAGAGCCGATCACCCGTTGTGGCGCCAGCTGCAGGGGCAAACTGCTGTGGATTTGAACTGGCTGTTTGGTCAGGCGTGGCGCGGCATGGTTGAACAACAACGCACCTATCCGCCGCAGATCACTGACCATTTGCCTGAGTTGTTGCAGGTGTCGGCGACAGATACCAATCTGGTGCAGATGCTCAAAGCCAAACGCGCCGATTATGTGCTGGAATATCCGGACCGGATGTTTTATCTGGCGCAGCAATTGCCTGATGTAGAACTGAAATCGATGCCTGTGCTTGGGATGGCGGCTGTCGTTGAGGTCTATGTCGCCTGCAGTATTAATGAGCAGGCCAAAGGCCAAATCAAAGCGGTAAATCAGGCGTTAGCGCAATTACGGCATGATCCGCAATACCGTGCAGCTTTACTGGACTGGCTAAGCCCGGCTTCACGCCTGCTGATTAAAAATTATATGGCGCAGTCGCCGATGTTTGACCAGCACTTTGATCAGACAGGCACAGCCGCACCGGCTGGCACTGTCCGGGTGCGCTGAGCTGTGCATTAACGAAGAGCAGCGCTAAAAGGCGACGCGGGCAAGCCGGCGCTGTTGTAGAGCACTGCGTCCGGATTGTCGGCATGGCCATACCGTACCTGGGTCGGAGCTGGCACTTGCGGGTGCGATAACCAGATTTGCCCGTCTTTTAACTGCACATTTGCCCAGACAAATTGGCCGTCTTTGCCGGCAATAGCAAAAGCCTGACCGGGTTTGAGCTGAAGGCCGCTGCCGGCAAAATCAAAGGTCAGCTGCAGGGACGCCCCCTCGCGCCTGATGCTGTTCAGCACAGGTCCGCGATATTCGATTGGTTCGCCGTAGACCACAGCCCTCGCCGCCAAAGCCATCCGGCTGCCCAAAGTGCGTTTATCGACCGGATGAATGTCATTCCATTCGCCGGTATCAATAGCGACCACCATAGCCGTATTGGGCTCACTAAGCACAGCGGCCTGCGCTTCACGTAGTCCGGCCCAGCTGCTTGGCTGCGGCGTTGGTTGCTTTGGCAGGTAATTGGCGAGCTGCACATAAAAAACCGGTAAATCCGGTTGCTGCCACTGGGCACGCCACTGGCGGATCATGGCGCGAAAACGCTGTTCATACTGTTGATAAGCACCGACGTTGGATTCGCCCTGATACCACAACACGGCTTTAACCGGCAGCTTTTGCAGCGGTGCAATCATCGCGTTGTAAAGTCCCAGCGGTTTCCAGCGCACGACGGTATCCGGCGCCAACGCGGGGGATGCGCCAGAAGTACGCATTTTCCATGGGCCGGCCAGCGACAGTTGCTGCTGGTCAGTACCCAGCCAATACGGTTTATCCGGGATAAAACCACTGCGGTTGTTTGCACCATTCATCACACTGACCCTGACCGCAATCAGGTTGTCGCCCGCCTTGAGCAGCCCTTGTGGCAGCGGATAACGCCGCGGCGGATACATATAAGTGGTATTGCCGATTTGACTGCCGTTGATGTACACCTCGTCGGCGTCGACGATAGAACCGAGGCGCAAAACACGCGCCTGCGCCGCTTGCTCTGCGGTTAACTGGATGGTTTTTCGCAGCCACCAGACGCCGGTGAAGTCGTCCTTGAGATAACCCGGTACCTGGAAATCAGCCCACTGACTGTCATCGAGTTCAGTGGAATACCAAGGCGTCTGGTCATGCAGGCCTTTGTCGTTTTTGCGCTGCTGCGCCTGCCAATCCGCATACTGCGCCTGATTCGCCGCTTCAACCCGTTGGATCAGCGCGTCACTTTTGTACAGCTGCGCCAGTTGATAAGCATCCGGAAATTGTTTGAGTGTCGACTCATCCAGCCAGGATTCGACCGGCGAACCGCCAAGCGCTGCGTTATAAATGCCAATGGCTGCTTTGCTGTGCGCTTGTAAATCGCGGGCGAAATAAAACGCCAATGCGGAGAAATGCTGAATAGTCGCCGGACTGGCCACCAGCCATTGTCCTTCAGGGAGATCCTGCTGTGGAGCTTTAAAATCATAACGTTGTGGCACATTAAACTGGCGAATCAGCGGATAGTTGGCGTTTTGCAAATCGGCCGGATAAGCCTCTTCCAGCCGCGCCATTGTCAGTTCCATATTGGACTGGCCTGAGGCGACAAACACATCGCCAAAATACACATCTTTGACCTGTAGCTGGTTCTGGCCCTGAAACTCCAGCAGATGCGGCCCCCCGGCTGGTTGTGACGGCAAAGTCAGTTGCCAGTGGCCAGCTGCGTCTGTTATCACTGCGCCGGCAGCCGAGCCATTCAAATGGATAGTTACCTGTTCACCCGGTGTAGCGTAGCCCCAAAGTGGCAGTGGCTGGTCACGCTGTAACACCAGATGGTCACTGATGAGTTTGGGCAGGCGAATGTCGGCCTGGCAGGCTGCCGAACACAACAAAGACAGGCACAGAGCGGGCATTAAGGTCGAAAACAGCTTTGGCATCAGACAGTTCCGTTGAAGTTATTCCGGCAGAAGCGTCCAGACTAACAGGTCTGTACTGACAGACAACGGTATTGGCAGGAAAGGTCAGCGCCCGGTGAAATTTCATAACAGCGGGCGCTGCGAAGTGATGGCAGTTAGTTTAGCGGCAGCTGGTTCAGACGCTCTGGAGCAGCTGTTTTGCCCAGCCGTAGTCAGGTGCCAGTTGCAGTGCCTGTTGCCAGTCGGCTTTAGCACCTGCCAGATCGCCGGCTTCTTTTTTGGCTAAACCGCGCCAGACATAAGCTTCGGCTTCCCCCCAGCAGATGTTTTGACAAGGCGCCGCAAAGCCATTGATTGCTGCGTTGGCATGTTGCAACGCGGCTTTTTTATCGCCGCCAAATAAACTGGGTGTCTGATAAGCCAGAATAGCGGCAGCCAGTGTCACACGCGGGTTTTCCGGCTGTAGTGCGGTGGCGGCATCCAGCGCTTTCGTTGAGCGTTGACCATAATACATGCCTTTTAATGGGTAAAAGCCAGCCTGCATACCACGGGTCAGCGCCAGCAAGGCCAGCGCCTCGGTTTTTAACCCCGCCGCCGGTTCACTGGCGACCAGTTGCTCCAGCCGGTCGGCAGCTGCCGTTAAAGCCGGCTTTAACACCGCTTCATCCGCCCGCACCGAAGCGGTAACCGCCAGACGATACTGCGCGTAGGCAAACAGATAATCGTCCTGCGCCTGCTGACTCAGTTGCTGCAGTCCCTGAACATCCAGCTGTTGGCTGGCGAGGTCAATCGCCTGCAGCGGATTTGACACGGCCTCAGCCGCCGGCGCCAGCTGGCTGACAGCTAAGGCGCCCAGCAAAAAGACTGAGCGCAAAGCCAGACGCAGCGATTGGGTAGATAAAGTGTGAGTTGTGGTTTTCATGCTGTGTGCTCCTTGTGTAACGCCACCCTGGCGTTGTTGTGACCATGATGGCGGATTGCCGGTTGCCACTGCAGTGTCAGCTATCAGCAAGAGCGGGTGACAAATGTCAGGAGTTTGGGGGGTATTCTGAACCACCTATCGTTGCCGATGCATCGGTTGGCGTTGAGATTTACTTTCCTAAGCTTCGGAATGAGTAGCAATCAAATTGGAGTACAAATAAATTCAAAAATGAATAAATTCAAATTTGAATTTATTTGTATGTGTATTATGCTCTGCTGGAAATGAATTCCTTATTTGGGAGTGACCAATGAAAGTAGGTAATCCTGCCACTGGTGATGATTTTTTTGGGCGAGAGCAAGAGTTAAGAGATGTTTGGCAGCACTTGGAGCATGACCATCTGACTTTGCCCGGCGTGAGACGTCTTGGTAAAACATCTTTGATGATTCGTATAACAGAGCAAGCCAGTGCAAAAGGCGTACTGGCAAAACGTCTTGATGTGTCGCATATCACCAAAGTTGAGCAATTCCTCGAGTTGATTGATCAAAGCTTTCCGGCTGCAGGGATTACACACTTTCTCTCCGAAAAGAAGCAGGCTGCCAGTAACTGGCTTAGTCGGTTAAAGCAAGTCGAATTTCAATTGCCGGAGATTTTCGGAGGAGGTGGTGTCAGTGTTGCACTGAATGCTCGTCCTGATATTCCATGGGGAGCCCAAGCACTGGCATTGCAACAACGCCTGCAGAACCAACCTTTGTTATTACTGATAGATGAGTTTCCTGTTTTGTTAGAACGGTTGTTGCGTAATGGCAATACTGAGGCAGAACAGCTACTAATCGTGCTTCGCCAATGGCGTCAACAAGGGAACTGGCGTTTTGTCTTTACTGGTTCTATCGGCTTGCAGTCTTTGCTGGAAAGTTATCGCCTGACTGTTCATATGAACGACTGCTATGAATTCCCGTTGGGGCCGATGCGCAAAAAAGAAGCAACAGCGATGTGGTGTTACTTTGCTGATAAGCAACAATGGACGAGTAATGAAGAATTGGCAGACACCGCAATGTCTAATCTAGGGTGGTGCTCTCCTTACTACATCTGTTGGTTGTTGGATGAAACCATGCGAGCCGCCAGAATCAGGTATGAAGAAACCGGTCTGGCACCAGCGGACGGTACGATAGCCTGTGGTGAGCTCACAGCCACTGATTTAGAAACTGCTTATCAATACATGCTGAATCAACGTTCCCGTTTTATTCATTGGAAACAACGACTCAGCAATTTGCTGGTAGAGCCTGAACTGGGGTTTTGTCTGGCATTATTGACGTTACTGTCGCGTGAACCTGATGGTTTTACCTTACAGCAACTAAACCAGCGTTTGTCGGCTCATGAGATCAATCCGGATAAACGGGCCGACCTTTTGCAAAAGCTGATTGTTCGTCTCAATGACGAGGGCTACATCAGTCAGCCTAATGAAAAAGGCTGCGTACAGTTTTTAGCTTTCCCATTACGAGATTGGTGGAGTCGAAACCATGTCGGATTTTAATTCGCTAGCCCCATCTGGTGGTTTTGCAGCTATCAGTAAGTACAATCCACATTTGTGGAGTGCCGAGCAACTGCGGGCGATTTTCGTAGCCCGGCAATTTGAATTGGCAGAGTTAACAAGAACAATCAAAGAATTGTCTGACCAAACGGTGCCGCAGCATATGTTGCTGGTGGGCTCCAGAGGTATGGGTAAATCAACCTTGATGCAACGCCTCGCTTTGACAATTTCAGATGAACCAGATTTGGCCGAATGTTGGCTGGCTCTGCGCTTTCCGGAAGAACAATACACGGTGAATAATCTGGCACAGTTTTGGGCCAACGTTCTGGACAGTCTGGCGGATAGCCTGGAACGCATCGGGCAGCCAACAGCAGAGCTTGATACGGAAGCAAGCCTTATCGCAGCTATGCCTATAGATTTACAGGCCGATGCTTATCTGCACACCATAGTGCAAACCTCGCAGCGATTAAAGCGTCGGTTGTTACTACTCGTTGATAACACGGACATGCTACTAAATAATTTGGGGAAGCAAGGACAGTGGGCCCTACGCACGATTTTACAGCAGGAAAGCCGATTGATGTGGGTTGGTGGCAGTTACCAGAGTCTGGAAGCGAATAGCCAGTACCATGATGCTTTTCTGGATTTTTTTCGGGTATTGGAATTACGGCCGTTGTCACTTGCTGAGATGCAACAAGCCCTACTGGCGTTGGCACGAACCTTTGGTGGAGAAACTGCTGCAGAACTAATGCAGCAACAAATCCAAAATCAGCCGGAGCGGCTGCCAATATTAAGGCAGTTGTCGGGAGGAAATCCGCGCACAACAGTTATGTTGTATGAGCTGCTTGCCAGCAATCAGTCGGTTGATATTCGCACTGATTTGGAAGCATTGCTCGACAGTATGACCCCTCTATATAAAGCCAGGTTGGAGTCTTTGGCCGAATTGCCACGTAAATTGCTGGCGCATATTCTCGAATATTGGGCGCCAATCTCGCTGGCTAAACTGGCCGAGATGTCGCAAATCGTTAAATCGAGTATTAGTCCTCAATTACAACGGCTGGAACTTGAAGGACTGATAGAGAAGACCAGCTTGCACGGCACCACACGCAGCGGTTATCAGGTGTCCGAACGATTTTTCAATATCTGGTATTTGATGCGGCTGTCATCCAGGCGTCAACGCCTGAAGCTGAACTGGCTGGTGGAGTTTATGCGGTTATGGTTTAGCAGCCAGGAACTCTGTGATCGGGCCAAACATCGGCTGAATTATTCATCGCAATCCAGTTACGATTGGGAATATGAACAGGCGTTGGCAGATGCTTTACCTGAGCACTTACCGGAAAAACATGCATTGCGCTGGAAGTTGTTAAAAGAGTTACAGCAACAACGGGAGGCGCTACATAAAATTTTTGAATTTGATGGTGTTGATAGGGATTTTAAAGGCGCTGACGACTATTTACACAGGATTAAGAGAGCGGCAGATATTCTGAAAAATTGCCAATTTTCTAAAGACGAAGCTGAAAAACAAATGCTGTTCAAGACAATATTCGGCAATATTGGCATGAGATTATCAGAAAAAGAGAAGCTTGCTTATACGACGGCTTGGATAAATGAGAAACAATTTACAGCCCTAGTGAGCACTTTCAGTGACATTAATCGTAACTTGAAACAATTGCTTGAGGATGAAGCACTTGAACAATTGAGTAAAGCAACTGAGAATTTCGATTTTTTCCCTGATTTTCCAGATTCGAAGCTAGCCTTTCAACAAATCCAGTATTGCTTTTCTAACAAGCCAAAAGCATTACGGATTGCGTCAATGTTGCACCTTTCTGCTTTTCAAGATTCATGGTCATTGCAGACAATAAATTTATGGTTGAAAGTTTGTCCTGACGATGCAGTGGCGTATGAAAATCTAGGTAAACTATTGCATTACCATCTTGAAAGATATGCTGAGGCTAAGGATGCCTATTTGAAGGCGATCGAGTTGGGTTCTCCGGATTCCGCTTATATATGGAACAATCTTGGAAATTTGCTTAGCAATCATTTAGGAAATGATACCGAAGCTGAGCATGCATATCTGCAAGCGATGCTTTTTGATCCCAAGTATGCTGCACCTTGGAATGGGTTGGGAAATTTGCAGCATCATCGTCAACATTATGACGACGCTGAAAAATCTTATCGAACGGCAATCGAGCTTGATAGTAGTAATCCTTATCCAATCGTAAATCTCGCCAGATTGTTATGGGAGCAGGATAAAAAAGCTGAGGCATTAAAGTTTTATCAGGATGTCGTTCAATTACCAGATAAAAAGCAGCCTGATGAATTATTGCTACAAGCGCATTTGTGCCTGAATAATCAGCAAATGGCATTGTCGGCCTTAAATACTCTGGCGTTTAAAGCTCATAATAAACATGTGCAGGCAGCATTTAGATTACGAGAGCAAGTTTGGGAATGTAGCCGACTTGGACTCGCAGAGCGGTTGGCAGACTGGATGGCTGACAGCCCGCATTGGCAGTACTTACAACCCATGCAACAAGCGTTGTATATGCTCTCCGGGGCAAAAGCAAAACTTCAGGATCTGCCACAGGAAATGCAATTACTAGCTGAACAAATCGTAAATGATGCAAAAAAGCGTTTGCCAACTTAGGATCATCTACGCTGGAATTTAGTTCTCGCACAAAAAAGCCCGGCTCAGTAATTTTGCTGAGCCGGTCTTTTAATGCAGAGACAAGCGTAAATCTGATTGTTCAGCCGCCACAAATGCCGCTGCCTTCGTTTTCCGTTAAACGAACTCTTGCCAGCTGCAGTTGCAGGCCTTTGCCGGCGCTGATCAAAAGCGGATGGCTGATTTTGCTCAGGTCAAAGGCTTTGTTGTTGTCTGTGAAACAGCGCAGCGGGATCTTCAGTGTTTGCCAGCCTTTGCCTTGTTGGCCGGCGAAATAACCGGTGAAGTCGAGTTGGCTCTCACTGCCGGGTTGGCCAGATGCGCAGCGCATGCCGAGCTGTACTTTGCCATTTTGTGCCGGCATAGCCAGCAGCTGATATTCCAGTTCCAGCACCATGTCGCCATTGGCCTGGCGGGCGAGGTCTATGGATTGCTGCTGCGCATGGGCTATTGCCGCAGTGGCTGGCGCGTTGAATGTCAGTAGCATAGAGTCTTCCTGCTGTAGCCGGTCTGTCGCTTTGCTCGCTAGGGCGCCGCTCGCCGATTGCTGCTGCGGATCTGTCACCACAGCCACAGTATCTCCGTCCAGTAACTGCAACTGCCATGGACTGACCGCTTTACCTGCATGTAGATAACGGCTGAAGTTCACTACTAAATCGGCGCTGATGCCAGAGTTTTCGCTGAGTTTAGCCACTTGCACATCATCCTGATAAGTCAGGCCGTACCCAAAAGCGAACTGCGGTTGATAGTCGGCATCGCCGATATTCAGTGGCTTGCCGGTGGCATCGGCTGGCCAGGAAAATGGCAGTTTGCCCTGGAAGTCATAACGGATATTGCCATCCGGCGCCCGCACCAGCACATCAGCCACAGCGCCGCCTTCAGTGCCCGGTAAAAAGGCCGCGACAAAAGCGTCAGACTGGTTCAGCTCCGGATTGACCCACAATGGCCGGCCGGACAAAAACACCGACACCGTCGGAATGCCCTGGGCTGTTAATTCGGTCAGGATTTGCAAGGCGCGGCTGTCATCAAAAGCCAGATGGGCGCGATCGCCAACAAACTCGGCATAAGGTTCTTCACCAAAAACCACAATGGCGACATCCGGTTTGTTGGTAAAACGGCCGTTTTCACTCAGTTCGACTGTGCCGCCACCGGCGGTGAGCGCAGCTTTGAAGCCAGCATAAATCGATTCACCATTGGGGAAATCGCTGTTTTTATTACCGGCGCCTTGCCAGCTTAAGGTCCAGCCGCCACTTTGTTTACCTATATGATCCGCACCATCGCCGGCCAATAACACTTTGCTGCTGGCTTTGATTGGCAGCAGTTGTTGGTTGTTTTTCAGCAGTACCAGCGATTTACGCGCCGCTTCGCGCGCCACGGCCCGATGTTCGGTGCTGCCCAGCAACTCAAACTTACCGGCGAGTGGGCGTTTGGACGGTAGCACCTGCTCAAACAGGCCCATCTCGGCCTTAATGCGCAGCACGCGGCTGACCGCTTCGTCGAGGCGGGCCATTGAGATACGGCCGTCTTTGACCTGTGCCAGCGTATTGTCATACAGCTTCAACCAGCTGTCCGGCGCCATAAACATATCAAGGCCAGCGTTGAGCGCATTGGCGCAGTCGGTCGGCGTGCAGCCTTTAACCTGACCATGGCCGTTCCAGTCGCCAACGACAAAACCATCAAAGCCCATCCGGCCGACCAGCACGTCGCTTAACATTGGCTGGAAACCATGCATTTTTTCGCCGTACCAGCTGTTGTAAGACGCCATCACCACGCGGGCGCCGGCTTTGATCGCGCTGTAATAGGGCAGGCCATGCAGGTCGCGTAAATCGGCTTCGCTGTGCTGATTGTCGCCCTGATCTTTACCGTTTATGGTGCCGCCATCACCGAGGAAATGTTTAACGGTGGCCAGCATGTGATTACCGCGCAGGAAGTCGGCGCTGCCCGGAACGCCTTGAATACCCTGCAGAATTTCCGGCGCGTAAGATGCGACCAGCGCCGGATCTTCGCCATAAGATTCATAAGTGCGGCCCCAGCGGTCGTCGCGCACCACGGCGATAGTCGGGGCAAAAGTCCAGTCGAGGCCGGTGACCTGCATTTCAATCGCAGTGATTTGGCCGATTTTGCGCAAAAGTTTAGGTTCACGCATCGCGCTTAAACCAATGTTATGCGGGAAAATAATGGCGCCTTTGACATTGCTGTGGCCATGTACGGCGTCTGTGCCCCACATCACCGGAATATATGGCCGGCCATCGCTGGTGTCGGTGCTGGCTTGCCAGAAGGCATCGGCCAGTTCCAACCAGGCTTTGGGGCCGACTCTGTTGTCACGGCCGGGCGCCGAATTACCGCCATTGAGCACACTGCCGAGATAATAATCCCGCACTTGTTGTGGCGTGACTGAGGCGATATCAGCCTGGATCAGCTGACCAACTTTTTGTGCCGGGCTCATTTGCACCAGCAACGCTTTGATTTTGGCCTCAATCGCTGGCTGGCGGGCGATAGGGGATGGCTGTAGTGGCCAGTTTTCAGGCTTAATTTTTGGCGTGTCTAAAGTGTCTGCAACTGCAACAGGTGTGTCTGGTTGAGTGGTTGCCGGCTGTGGCGCCGGTGCTTTACCACAGGCGCTGATAATAAGACTGGCAGACAGCAGCAAGCCGGCGCTGAGTTCTTTTTGCATAGGTTCTCCCGGAGCCGACTGGCTTTCCGTCTGATCGTTAGTGTTCATTGCTGTTGATTAGTCAATCACTACAGCGCGGCTTTGTAAGACGCGACCGTCGCCGATATCGGTGACATCGCCTTCGATCTGAAAGCTACCGCGCAGGCGGATATCGGCCGATGAGCTGCCAAGCAGCAGGCGAATTTCACCGGGTTCCACCACCCAACGCATCCGGCTGTCGAGGAATGCCAGCTGATTGACCGGCAGCTGAAACTGAAGCTGTGCGCTTTGGCCCGGCGCTAAACTGACGCGGGCAAAGCCAGCCAGTTGTTGCACCGGCCGGGTGACGCTCGCCACCGGGTCCTGCACATACAGCTGCACCACTTCAGTGCCGGCACGCTTTCCGCTGTTTTTAATGCGCAGGCGAATTTGGGCTTCGCCGCCGGCGCGCAGCTGCGGGGTGTCGATTTTCAGGTCGCTGTAGCTGAATTCGGTGTAACTCAGGCCATGGCCAAAGGGATAAAGCGGGCGGATGTCGTCGTGCAGATAACCGCGGCTGCTTGATGCTTTGTGATTGTAAAACTGCGGAATATGGCCGGCGCTGCGCGGGAAAGTGATAGGCAGTTTGCCGGAAGGGTTGACATCACCAAACAGCACATTTGCCACTGCAGTGCCGGTTTCCTGGCCCAGATACCAGGCTTCGACAATGGCCGGCATGGTTGTCGCAAGCTTGCCAAGTGCCAGCGGCCGGCCGTTGCTGAGCACCAGCACCACAGGCTTGTTACCGGCAGCGGCCAGCACTTGCGTGGCCAGCAATTGCTGATCGGCGCTTAGTTCCAGCGTGGTGCGATCGCCCAAATGTTTGTCGGCCCAGGCTTCGCGGGCCAGACCTTCGTTTTCACCCAAAACCAGCACTATAGCGTCGGCGGTTTTGGCCAAAGCGACCGCTTCGGCGCGCAGCCGGGCGTTATCCTCAGGGTCTGCTGCGACAGTGTCATCATGGTTCCAGCGCAGCATTGAATAAGTGCCGGCGTTCTGGCTGCGCTGTTGCAGCGCCAGCGCAGCTGCGGTGGCTAAGGCGTTGGTGCTGGAGGTGTCAGTACTGTCAGCAGTCGCAGTAGTTTTGCTTTGCAGAAAGTTGTTGGTGCTGATCTGCGCACCGCGGGCAAAACTGACTTTGGCTTTGCCTTTTAGTTTCTGCTGCAGGCCTTGCAGCACAGTGACAGTCTGACGCGGAATACTGCTGTAGCCGCCTAACAGCGTTTCATCAGCATGCGGGCCTATCACTGCCAGATGCTGAATTTTGCTGGCGTCCAGTGGCAGTATTTTGTGGCCACCCATAGCAGAAACACTGTCGTTTTTCAGCAAAACTATGGATTTTTCCGCCAGTTGCAGCGCCAGCGCGCGCGACTTGGCGTTACCCAGCGCCGCGTCGGCATAAGCTGCATCAACTTGTGTCTGTTCGAATAATCCTAAGCGGAATTTCAGCGTCAGAATACGCCGCACCGCGCCATCGATCACGGCAAGATCTAACGCGCCGCTTTTCACCTGCTCTGCTAACAGTGGATAGGTTTTTGGATCTGGCGTTTCCATATCGACACCAGCAAGCAGTGCAGCGCGCGCAGCCTCAGCGTCACCTTCAAACAACTGATGGCGGCTGCGCAGTTCCTGAATGGCAAAATAGTCACTGACGACGGCGCCCTGAAAACCCCATTGCTGGCGCACCACTTCCTGCAATAACTGTTGATTGATATGCGATGGCAGGCCGTCGACCTCGTTGTAAGACGGCATCACACTGGCGGCATGGGCCAGTTTAATCGCTGCCTCGAAGGGCGTTAAAAACACTTCGGCCAGCTCACGCGGTGCGATATGCGCCGGCGCTGTGTTGACGCCGGCTTGTGGCTGACCATGGCCGGTCAGGTGTTTCAGCGTGGCGACGACTTTATCTTTGGCAAACATACCCGTCGAGCCGCTGTCGCCCTGCAGGCCGCGTACAGCCGCGACACCCAAAGCCGACACCAGATAAGGGTCTTCGCCGAGCGTTTCTTCTATCCGGCCCCAACGCGGGTCGCGGCCGATATCCAGTACCGGCGACAAAGCCCAGTGCGCGCCGGTGACGCGCATTTCCCGCGCCGCGACAGCGGCCATCGCCTGCATATCTTCTGGTGACCAGCTGCTGGCAAGCGCCATGGCCTGTGGGAAACTGGTGGCATCAAAGGCAACATAACCATGCAGCGCTTCTTCGTGCATCAGCGCCGGAATGCCGAGTCGGGTGTGCTCACGCAGCCAGCGCTGCGCTGCATTGTTAAATTCAGCAGTTTGCCTGGGCGTTTTAAATTCACTGGGCCGGGCGATATGGCCGATGCCATGCGGCATCAGCTGTGCGGCTTTGGCCGGCACAAACTGCAGCTGTGCATCTTCCATCTGCCGGCGCTGGTGCCAAAGGCTTTGCAGCTGGACGAGTTTCTCTTCCAGCGTCATACGCTGCAGTAAATCCTCAGTGCGCTCGGCAACAGAGCGCGCCGGGTCCTGATAAGGCAACATCGGCGCCGCCACAGCACTGCTGAGCATGGTAATGGACGCAGCCGACACGGCACTGAGCATAGATTTACGCATCACAACTCCCTGATTTGTGGTTAGTTTTCGCCACGCTTTATTGCCGGCGCGTTATTCGCGACTTTTCAAGCGCGACTCTTTATGCACGATAGGGCTTTAACGGCACAATACGGCCGTCAGCGTCATAGTGCAGTTCGGCCATTTTGATACTGCGCAGGTGCGTCACACCGCCGGACAAAATTGAGTCGTGGTAAAACAGAAACCATTTGCCTTCGAACTCGGCGATCGAATGATGGGTGGTCCAGCCGACCACAGGTTCGAGAATGTGGCCCTGGTAGGTAAAAGGCCCGTACGGATTATCACCGGTGGCGTAACACAGCAAATGGGTGTCACCGGTTGAATATGAGAAGTAGTATTTGCCCTGATATTTGTGCAGCCAGGACGCTTCGAAAAAGCGCCGGTTGGTATCACCGGCGAGCAGCGGCTGGCCGTTTTCATCGACAATCAGCACTTCACGCGGCGCTTCGGCAAATTCGAGTAAATCAGCGCGAAGCCGTGCCACGCGGGGGCCTAATGCCGGCTCAGCTGCGGCAGGCTCCTGATGGTCGGCCTGCCATTGGTTGTTGCGGTACTGCTGCAGTTGCCCGCCCCAGATGCCGCCAAAATACAGATAATATGCACCGTCATCGTCGGCAAATACCGCCGGGTCAATCGAATAACTGCCAGCAATAGGTTCAGGTTGTGGCTTGAATGGGCCGGCCGGGTTGTCGCCGACTGCCACGCCTATCTGGAAGCTACCGTCGGCTTTTTTCGCCGGGAAATACAGGTAATAACGGCCATCTTTGCAGGCCGCATCCGGCGCCCACATTTGCCGCTGTGCCCAGGGCACGTCTTTGACATGCAGCGCCACGCCATGGTCGGTGACTGGTTCGCCCGGACCTGCCAGCGACAGCACATGGTAGTCCTCCATGCCAAAGTGATCGCCGTTGTCGTTAAACGGAATGCCGGCGTCGATGTCATGCGATGGATAAATATAAATGCGGCCGTCAAACACATGGGCCGATGGATCTGCGGTGTAAATATGCTCAACCAAATCGGTTGAAATGGCTTGTTGCTTGAGTTTATTCAGCTGTTCAGCGCTGTATTCAGACATCTCAGTCACTCTCTTGGTTATTCAGTGGCAGCCGCGGCGCGCCGGGCGCTTAGCTCCTGCTCAATCTGGTTTTCTTTGTGTTTATTGATTTCGTACAGGCAGACAATGCCAACGCCGAGTAAAAATGGCAGCGCGGCATAAAGGCTGACCGATAATTTGATGCCGTCGATGGTGGCGGCACTTTGAGTGGCGAGACTGGCGTCATAACCGACATGGGCCAGAATGCCGGCGACCAGGGCGCCGCCAATCGACAGGCCGAGTTTCAGGCCAAAAATCATCGCGGAAAAAATAATGGCGGTGGCGCGGCGGTGGTTTTTCCACTCCGAATAATCCGCCACGTCCGCGATCATCGCCCACAGCAGCGGAATGGTGATGCCGTAGAAAAAGCCATGCAGAATTTGCGACAAAAACACCAGGCCGATGGCGTCAGCCGGAAACAGATAAAAAGCCAGAATAAACAGCGTGGAAATAAACAGCGCCAGCGCAAACACATCACGTTTGCCAAAGCGGTCGGCCAGCGGTTTGGAAAAGCCGATGCCGGCAATCATGCAGATAATGCCGCCGGCGTTAAACAGGCTAAAACCTGAAGTCGCAGCATCTTTCGGCCATAAAAATTCGGTTAAACCCAAGCTTGCCAGCACGGCATTTAACCCGGCAATAAAACCATTAAAACCAATGTCCTGCAGGAAAGTGGCAACCTGGGTTTCATCCAGATAATTCTCAAAATAGAAAATGTACATGCCGCCTTTAAGTGCCAGCGTGATAAACACCAGCACCGTTAAAATCAGCATAATGAGCCAGGGTTTGTTATGTAAAAGGTCGCTGATGTCCTGGCGGATACTGGACGACTGCGCAGCGATGGTCAGCACCCGCTCGCGGGTGGTGATAAAAGTAATCAGGAAAAACACGATGCCGGCGCAGGCAAACAGCGTCATGGTGTTTTCAAAACCCACCGCTTTATCACCGTCGCCCAAAATCAGCACTAAGGGCAGCAACAGCGCCTGAATAATAAACTGCGCCACCATCACCGCGACAAAACGGTACGCCGACAAACTATTGCGGTCGGCCATATTACCGGTCAGCACGCCACTTAAGGCTGAGTAGGGCAGGTTATTGGCGGAATACACCAGCACCAATAAGACATAAGTCGCGAAGGCATAAGCGATTTTGCCCTCCGGGCTAAAAGCCGGCGTGCTGAAAGCGGCGAGCGCAATCACCCCAAAAGGGATGGCTGTCCACAAAATCCACGGCCGGAATTTGCCCCAGCGCGTTTGAGTGCGGTCGGCGATGATGCCCATGATTGGGTTAAAACAGGCGCCGATTAAACCGCCGGTGAAAATAATAGTGGCCGCAGCAGCAGGCGGGATTTGGTAGACATCGGTGTAGAAAAAGGCGAGAAATGTCATCAAGGTCTGAAAAATCAGATTGGCGGCCAAATCGCCGAGGCTATAACCGATTTTTTCGGTCACGCTTAAATTTTGTCCTGCAGTTTGCATCGTCTGTTGCCTGTTATTTGAAGTTTGCAGCCGGCGCTGTGCCGGATGCCAGCGCCTGTTATTCTGTTAGTTGTACCGGTTTTTTCTGTTTTTATTCAATCTATTACTGCGATTTGTCGGTTAAAACATCCGCAACAGCCTGTGGCGCTGTGATTTGTGGTGCTTTCGCTTGTGGGGCCAGCCAGGCCTTAAATTCGCCGCTGACATGTAACAGCCCCAACAGATACAACATGCCGTCGTAATAACGGTAGCGCCCGGTTGGGATTGGTTGTTGCCACAAGGCCTCGACAAATTGCCCTGATTGCGGGTGATTGGACGCCAGACTGGCCACTGCATTCATCGCGACTAAGCCGGCGGTTGGGCCTGCAGTTGGGCCGGCAGTTGGTCCAGCAGCTTTCGCAGCATCAAGGTTTTTGCCATCGAGGCTGTATTGGCTGCCATAACTGCCAAGGCCTGCCCGGAAGAAAAAGTCCTGCAATCTGCTGCTTAACCCCACAGCGTCCGGATTCTGCCGCCACCAGTGCCAGTCGACCGACCAGTTCATCGCACTGCGCCAGGCATCAAAACGAAAATCAACCGAATCCGGCCGCCACGGCGCGGCCCAGGGCGAGCCGTCAAAATTGCCGTATTCTGGCGTGAGGCCCGTTTTAGGATGCGCCGCTTTGCTGAAATAAGCCCGGCTGGCGCCGGCGGCTGTTCGCCAGAACGCGCGGTCGGCTTCAGGCCCAAGCCGGGCCCAGACTTCATAAAAAGCCGGTACATGATAGGAAGCGTCAGTGTGGTCGGCATGCGCCAGATCCGGCGTAAACCGCACCATGGCATAATCCGGATGAAATAGCGCAGTGGCGGCTTGTTCGCCACGCTCCGTGGTTCTTTTGATGATCTGGCGGTGGCGCATCTGTGTCAGCAGCTCATCCGCTTTGGCTTTGTATTGATAAATGCCGCTGCCATCGCCCCAGCGCGTGGCAGCAAAATACAGCGCGGTGGCAAAATATTCCTCACCATCCGGTGCCGGCATTTCATCGTTGGCGACCCCTTGAGTACTGACTGACCAGGCAAAATAACCATAAGCCGGATGCGTCGGGTCGGTGTGATACATCTGGCTGTAAGCCCAGTTCCACAGCGCATCAAACTCGGCTTTTTTATTCAGCTGCACCGCAATCATCATGCCGTACGACATACCTTCAGAGCGCACATCGTTGTTGTTCACATCCAGAATGTACGCCTTGGTGCCATGGCTATTCTGGCCATCGGCAAAATACAGCGCCTGAGTCGCCGGGTCGCCATGAAACAGCTGCATAAATGCTTGTTCAAGTTTGGTCCGAACCGCCTGTGCCGCTTGCCCCTGCGCCTGAAAGAAATCCGGGTATTGCCCCGTCAGCGCGCTGGCAGCCTGGTTTGCGGCTGGAGCCACAGCCTTGGCCGGCGGAACTGGTGCTGTGGCGGCACCACAAGCCGCCAGCCATAACAACAGGGCCAGAGTGGCTGCGAGGCGGTGATTTGAAAAATGGTGTGCTGGCATCGGGTCCGGATCTGCGGAAAATGAATCGACCGCTTTACCTTACAAGAACCACTTCGAGTCCGGTCTAACGGAATGTTTTGACAGAATTATCTTTTTTCACAATGCCGCTGTGTTCAGCAAACAGACGCCTTATGCTGGCTGCAGCACAAAATTTCAGCACAACAAAAACAACATCAGACAAGGGGACATCAAGTGGAAGTGGCAACAACAGCACAACGACCGCCAGTCGCGGCGGCAGCAGACGATGCTTCGGTCGCAGATTCTTTGGTAGAGAATGGCGCTTTAATTTTATTTATCAGTCTGGTCGCGACCATCGGCGGCTTTTTATTTGGTTTTGACAGCGGCGTCATCAACGGCACTGTGGATGGCCTGCAGCAGGCTTTTCAGTCAAAAAGCGTCGGCACCGGTTTTAATGTCGCCAGCATGTTGCTGGGCTGCGCCGTGGGCGCTTATTTCGCCGGCCGGCTGGCGGATATTTATGGTCGCAAAGTGATTTTATTATGGTCGGCGGTGTTTTTTATCGTCAGCGCCTGGGGCTCCGGCATTGCCGACGGTTCGCTGGAATTTGTCATTTACCGGGTGCTGGGCGGTTTTGCCGTCGGCGCAGCGTCGGTGATCACACCAGCTTATATTGCCGAAGTAGCTCCGGCACGTTATCGCGGCATGCTCACCACTTTGCAGCAAATCGCCATCATTCTTGGCCTGTTTATGGCTTTTGTCAGCAATTACCTGTTAGCCGAATTTGCCGGTGCATCGACTGAACCGCTGTGGCTTGGCATAGACGCCTGGCGCTGGATGTTCTGGATGGAACTGCTGCCCGCTGTGCTGTTTTTGCTGATGTTGCTGTTTATCCCGGAGAGCCCGCGTTTTCTGCTGTTAAAAGGCCGCGACCAAGCCGGCGCTGAGGTGCTGCAGCGGCTGTATGGTCAGGCGGCGGCGCAGCGCAAAGTGGCGGAAATTCGTCAATCGCTGCAAGCCGACCATGCGCCGCGCCTCAGCGATTTACTCGACCCGGTGACCGGCAAATTACGCAAACTGGTCTGGGTCGGCATTGGCCTTGCCAGTTTTCAGCAGTTAGTTGGCATTAACGTGGTGTTTTATTACGGCGCCGTGCTGTGGCAGGCGGTCGGATTTTCCGAATCTGACGCGCTGTTGATTAACGTCATCAGCGGCGGCATCAGTATCGCGGCTTGTGTGCTGACGCTGTTAGTGATTGACCGCATTGGCCGCAAGCCGCTGTTATTATGGGGTTCAGTTGGCATGACGCTGACGCTGGCACTGGTGGTCTATGCCTTTGCCAATGCCGATCAGGATGCCGCCGGCAACCTGCTGCTCGGCGACTATGGCACGCTGGCGCTGGTCAGTGCCAATGCCTATGTGTTTTTCTTTAACCTGTCCTGGGGCCCGGTGATGTGGGTGATGCTCGGTGAGATGTTTCCGAACCAAATCCGCGGCGTGGGCCTTGCCGTCAGTGGTTTGGCGCAGTGGCTGTGTAACTTCCTGATCACGATGACTTTCCCGCTGCTTTTGACCGGTATTGGTCTGGCCGGTGCTTATGGTTTGTATGCACTGGGCGCGCTGCTGTCGGTGTTTTTTGTGCTGAAACTGGTGCATGAAACCAAAGGTAAAGAGCTGGAAGAGATGGAGTAAGCCTGCACGGCCAGCTCCTAGCTGCTACGAGAAGCAATCTCACACAACAGCTTCACCGCAATCTGATGTTGCTGGTTTTTATCAAAAGCCAGCACCAGTTCACGGGTAAGTAGCGGGCCCTGGATGGCGCGGTATTGCAGGTCGGGGCGGAATTTCTGCATCTCAAAATCTGGCAGCAGCGCACAGCCGATACCGGCACCGACCAGGCCGATGGCGTATTCGATGGTGTGAATATTGGCGCGAATTTGCGGTTTGATATTGGCTTTACTGAGTGCGAGCGCGACCTGGTCCCAGGCTTCGCACGGCGTGCGTTTAATCAGCGGTAACTTTTTAAAATCAGCGAGCTGGATCTCGGCTTGCGTGCATAACGGGTGCTGCGCCGGCAGCGCCAGCACATAAGAGTCGGTCCAAAGTGGCTGATACAACTCGCCGGCTTTGAGCTGGCGGATATTAATAATGCGCGCATCACAAGGCTCGTCCGGCTCGACCAGATGTAGCTCCAGCCCTGGCAGCTGGCTGTTAAATTCTTTCAGCAGCTGGCTCATCCGCTCGACACCCAGTGCTTTGACTAATCCCAGCCGAAACAACAGCCGCTTCGCCGGTTTGTTAAAAGACGCCTGCAGCGCCTGCATTTGACTCAGCAACTGACAAGCTTGCACATACAAGCGTTCGGCATCCTCCGTCGGTTGTACCCCTTTAGGCAGACGGATAAACAACAAAGTGCCGAGTTGCTGTTCCAGCTGCTGCAACGCACTGGACACTGACGGCTGGGCGATATCCAGCTGGCGCGCCGCCGCACTGATGCTACGCTGCTCATAAACCGCGACAAAATAAGCCAGCTGACGTGTGTCCATAGGGAATTCCTATAGGTGTGACAGTTTCTATATGATTTAACTTTAAACCCGCCGTCAATAAGATGGCAATCAACATCTTAGCGCGGCTGAAAATATCAGCCCAACGCCCGTACCGGAGCCTTTCTGATGAGCAAAACCGCATTTAACTGGCAAGACCCGTTTTCTTTCCAGGCTTTGTTAACCGACGAAGAACGGATGATCCAACAAGCCGCCCATGATTATTGTCAGGACCGGCTGATGAGCCGGGTGCTGTTGGCCAACCGCCATGAACACTTTGATGTCGAGATCATGCGCGAACTGGGGGAACTTGGTTTATTGGGCGCGACGCTGCCAGAAAAATACGGCTGTGCCGGCGTTAATTACGTCAGTTATGGTCTGGTCGCGCGCGAAGTGGAGCGGGTCGACAGCGGCTATCGCAGCGCGATGTCGGTGCAATCGAGTTTGGTTATGCATCCAATTCACGCCTACGGCAGTGAAGCGCAGCGGATGAAATATCTGCCGAAACTCGCCACCGGTGAATGGATTGGCTGCTTTGGCCTCACCGAACCAGACGCCGGTTCAGACCCGGCCAGCATGCGCACGACGGCGAAAAAAGTCGACGGCGGTTATTCTCTTTCCGGCAGCAAAATGTGGATCACCAACAGCCCGGTCGCTGATGTGTTTGTGGTCTGGGCCAAGTTAGACGGCGTCATTCGTGGTTTTATCTTAGAAAAAGGCTGGAAAGGCCTCAGCGCACCGAAAATTGAGGGCAAGTTCTCCTTACGTGCGTCCATCACCGGCGAAATCGTCATGGACGAAGTTTTTGTGCCGGAAGAACAGTTACTACCCAACGCCAGCGGTTTATCCGGCCCCTTTGGTTGCCTGAACAAAGCCCGTTACGGCATCGCCTGGGGCGCACTGGGCGCCGCCGAATTCTGCTTCCACGCCGCCCGCCAATACACGCTGGACCGGCAACAATTCGGCCGGCCTTTAGCGCAAACCCAGCTCATTCAGAAAAAGCTGGCCGATATGCAAACCGATATCAACTTAGGCCTGCTCGGCTGTCTGCAAGCCGGCCGCCTGATGGACGCCGGTCAGCTGCCGGTTGAAACCATCAGCATGATTAAACGCAATTCCTGCGGCAAAGCGCTGGAAATCGCGCGCATCGCCCGCGATATGCATGGCGGCAACGGCATCGCCGACGAATACCATGTCATCCGCCACGTGATGAACCTCGAAGCGGTCAACACCTATGAAGGCACGCATGATGTGCACGCGCTGATTTTGGGGCGTGCTATTACCGGGTTGCAGGCGTTTTTCTGATCTTTTTTGATTTTGAGAGACTGGTGAGCTGTGAAATCGCTGTTTGGATAATCTCAACGAAGATAACGCGACCACAGAGCGGTGCGGGATTTGTAAAAGCAGACCCTCTGCGGCAGGGAAGCCGCAGAGGAGCCCCCATGGATGGGTTCACGGCGTGTCTGCGTTACAAACCCGCCACCGCTTTGCTCCGGGCTTGGCTCCCAGTGATTGCTTTGGCAACTAAAACAATAAAACCAAGGACTTCCGATGAGCCAGCAAGAATTCCATCCATGGGCTTTAAGCTACATCCAGCGCGTGCGTGATGGCCGCCTGCCAACCCCTGTCTCCGGCGCTGACCATCTGCCAACGCCCGTGCTGGCGCAAATTTTTCAGTCGATGTTACAAAGCCGGCTGCTGGATTTACGCTCGCGGCTGCTGCAGGCCAAAGGCCAGAGTTTTTACACCATCGGCAGTAGCGGCCACGAAGCCAATGCGGTGGTGGCGCATGTGTTAAACCGCACCGATCCGGCGTTTTTGCACTATCGCAGCGGCGCCTTTTTTGTCGAGCGCAGCAAGCAGTTAAACGGCAGCACACCGCTGTATGACATGCTGCTGAGCTTTGCCGCGTCGAGCGAAGACCCGATCTCCGGCGGTCGCCATAAGGTATTGGGCAGTTTGCCGCTCTGCGTGCCGCCACAAACTTCAACTATTGCCTCACATTTACCTAAAGCCGTCGCCACTGGTTTTGCTATCGATTTATCTGAACGGCTTGGCATCGACGGCAACTGGCCGCATGGCGCTATTGCGGTTTGTAGTTTTGGCGATGCCTCGGCGAATCATTCCACCGCGCAGGGCGCCATTAACGCCGCTTGCTGGGCGGATTACCAACATGTGCCGGTGCCGGTGCTGTTTTTGTGTGAAGACAATGGCTTAGGTATTTCGACGCCGACGCCGTGCGGCTGGATAGCGCATAGTTTGTCGCCGCATATGCAGACTTTTACCGCCGATTCCCGTGATTTAGGCGACGTGTACAGCGCGGCGCAGGCGGCGGTCGAGTTTGTCCGCAGCAAACGCAAACCGGCGCTGCTGCATTTAAAAACTTACCGGCTGTTTGGCCATGCTGGTGCCGACGCTGAAGTGGCGTATCGGAAAAAAGAACAAATCGAAGGCGAACTGGAGCAAGACCCGCTGCTGTATGCCACGGCGCTGCTGTTAAGTCGCAATGTCGAAACCGCAGCGCAGCTGGCGGCGCAGATTGAACATCTGGACCAGCAAATTGCCCGCGTCGCGTTTGAAGCGACGCAAAGGCCGAAGCTGCCAGATGCGGCTTCGGTGATGAAATCCATAGTGCCGCCACCAAGCGGCAAACCAGCGCTGCCTTTGGCAGACCGAACTGCGGCTCTTGGCTTTGACAAACATAACCTCGGCAAGCCGCAGCATATGGCGAAGCTGATTAACTGGACGCTGCACGAGATTTTCGCCCGCTACCCAACGGCTGTGATGATGGGCGAAGACGTCGGTAAAAAAGGCGGTGTCTATGGCGTGACGCAGCAGCTGGTGCAGCAATATGGCCCGAACCGTGTCAT
This sequence comes from Rheinheimera texasensis, assembly GCF_964031785.1. Classification (GTDB taxonomy): domain Bacteria; phylum Pseudomonadota; class Gammaproteobacteria; order Enterobacterales; family Alteromonadaceae; genus Pararheinheimera; species Pararheinheimera texasensis_A. The sequence continues at coordinate 5,359 of NZ_CAXIRE010000013.1, read as the reverse complement.
TAATACGCTGCTAGATGAACAAAGTATTTTGGGCCTGGGTATTGGTGCGGCGCAGCAGGGTTTATTGGCGATGCCGGAAATTCAGTTCCTGGCTTATGTGCATAACGCCGAAGACCAAATCCGTGGTGAAGCGGCGACGCTGCCGTTTTTCTCCAATGGCCAGTATCAAAACCCGATGGTGGTGCGTATCGCCGGCCTGGCTTATCAGCGCGGTTTTGGCGGCCATTTCCACAACGACAACAGTTTTGCCGTGTTCCGCGACATTCCGGGCCTGCTGCTGATTTGCCCGTCGAATGGGGCAGATGCGGCGTTATTGCTGCGTCAGGCAGTTGAGCTGGCGTATCGCGACAACCGTTTAATCGTGTTTTTAGAGCCGATTGCGCTGTATATGACCCGCGATTTACATGCACCCGGCGATAACGGCTGGACCTTTGAATTGCCAGCGCCAGATGCGGCGTTGCCGGAGTTTGGTATGCCGGCTGTGGTGGAAGCGGATGCGACTGCAGCAGCCGATTTAGTGATAGTCAGCTACGCCAACGGCTTTTATCTGTCGCGCCAGGCACAACAGGAACTGGCGGCACAGGGCATTCGCGCCCGAGTGCTGGATATCCGTTATTTAGTGCCGCTGCACGCCGACAAAATCGCCGCTGCGATTGGCGATTGCCGCAAAGTGCTGATAGTCGATGAATGCCGCAAACGCGGCAGCCTCAGCGAAGAGTTATTTACCGCGCTGCACGAGCTCAAGCCAAACCACTATCACATCAGCCGGCTTTGCGCCGAAGACAGTTTTATCCCGCTTGGCGCCGCGGCTTATCACGTGTTGCCGTCAAAAGGCGCCATTGTTGAGGCAGCATTGATGTTGCATGGAGCAGAAAAATGAGCAAAAAAACTGCCGTAGTGATTTGCCCGGGCCGGGGCACTTATCAGAAAAATGAATTTGGTTGTTTAAAGCCGTTTTACGACAGCACGTTATTAAATCAAATCGACCGGGTGCGGGCGCAACTGGGTCTGGAAACTGTGTCCGCGCTCGACAGCGCCGACAAATACTTGCCAGCGCGCCATCAGTTACCGGTCAATAACGCTGCACTGATTTATGCCACTGGGCTTTGTCAGTTTAACGCCATCAACCCGGACGAGTACGAAGTGGTGGCCGTCACCGGTAATTCGATGGGCTGGTACACGGCGTTAAGCTGTGCTGGTGTGTGGGATGTCGACAGCGGCACGGAGATGATGTCGGCGATGGCGGGCCTGACCGCCAACTGCAAAGGTATTAACGGCGATACCGGCGGCCAGTTGATTTACCCGGTGTTAAACGAACATTGGCAACCGGATGCGACGCGCTTAGCTGCAGTGGCGGCAGCGCTACAAATACCCGGCATGTACCGCTCGATTCAGTACGGCGGTTATGCAGTGCTGTCGGGCACCACACCAGCGGTGAAACAGGCCTTAGCGCAGTTACCGCCGGTCGACGAGCGCTTCCCGATGCAACTGGCCGGCCACAGCGCCTTTCACAGCCCGCTGATGCAGGACGCGTCTGATCAAGCGTTAGCGCGGTTTTCCGCTGAGTATTTTAATCAGCCGAAACTGCCGCTGATTGACGGGCAAGGCCATATCTGGCCGGATTTACCAGTGAACCCGGAGCTGCTGCGCTATTACACCTTCCAAAGCCAGGTCAGCAGCGATTACGACTTTAAAACCGCAGTGCAAGTGGCGGTGCGCGAATTCGCGCCGGACCAGCTGATTCTGCTCGGCCCCGGCACTGCACTTGGCGGCGCCGTGGCGCAAAGTCTGATTGAAATTAATTGGCATGGTTTGAGCAGCAAAGCCGACTTTGTGGCACTGCAAGAGAGCGCTTCGCCGTTTTTACTGCAGTTGTAGTGAGGCGCGTACCTGCGGTCTTGAGCTGACCGTAGGTAGCGCGTAGGTATCGGCGAGCGAAGCGCCGCCGTACATTTTGCTATTACTGCGCCATACGCCACACGCCATCCGCGGTGGGTAGCCAGGTGGTCATATGATCGTGCCTACCCATCCAAATCAAACCGAACCCCCATCCCCATGCAACAACAAACTCAACGGGCTTTTTACTGCATTCCCGCCGCGGCTTAATACATGGGTATAAATCTGCGTGGTTTTTACGTCGCTATGACCGAGCTGTTCCTGCACGGTGCGAATATCGGCGCCGGATTCTAATAGGTGTGTAGCGAATGAGTGACGTAATGTATGGCAGGTGACGTTTTTGCCAATCCCGGCTTTTTTCGCGGCAATTTTGATGGCTTGCCGTACGCAGGATTCGTCGAGATGATGCCGGCGGATACAGCCTGCTTGCGGATCTTTGCTCAGTTGCCCAGACGGAAATAGGTAGTGCCAGTTGAGCTCTTTTGGCGCGGCGGGATATTTGATCGCGAGCGCAAAAGGCAACCATACCCCGGCATAGACCGGGTTCTGTAAATCGGCCTGCCAGAATAACTGCACTGCCGTGATTTGCTGTTTCAAGCTGGGGGTTAACTCCAGCGCCAGCGTGACCCGCCGGTTTTTATTGCCTTTACCCTGCCACACCATCACCGACAAATAATCAAAATCGATATCTTTAACGCGCAGCCGCACCGCTTCCATCAAGCGCAGACCACTGCCGTACATCAATTGGGCTAACAATTTGTATTTAGGCTCTATCCAGCGCAACAAAGCGGCAACTTCGGCACGGGTCAGTACCACAGGCAATTTCTGCGGTGTTTTGGCGGGATTAAAATTGAGCTGCAACGACAAGGGGCGCTGCACGATATGGCGATACAAAAAGGCGAGGGCGTTTAACGCAGTGGCCTGCGTTTTAAAAGCGACATGCCGCTCAACTGCCAGCCAGGTTAAAAATGCCTCCACTTCCGGTTCAGCCAACTGCGCCGGATGCCGTTTTTTGTGAAACAGGATAAAAAACTTAATCCAATGCAGATAGGTGTCGATGGTGCGTTTGGCGTAGCGCCGCGCCATCATGTAGTCGCGGACTTGAGTTAAAAACATCGATGCCATGACAGATCCTTGTCGTTGGGTCAAAACAAGACTGTAGAATGTAAAAACTATGTTATCAAATAGCTTGGCGGGTTTATCCCCGCTTTGCGCAGCCCATCACAAAGCCCGAGTAGCCAAAGGCTTGAGATTGATGAATTTTTACGGTAGCGTTGCAGGATGTTAAATAACTCAAAAGGGTTACCCCTGCTTAAAAGCGTGGTTTTTCCTTTTGATGAAATTGTTAGCTTGCAAAACCTAGGTCGGTGCAATAACGATGTACTCTTTTGATATGGATGTTAAATGACTAAATTCAGTATGCTTGTTTCACCTTATTTGTTGACTCTTTGTACTGCATGCACTCAGCCGTCAACTATCGATTATAGTGCTGCTATTGATGCTCAACTGTTTGAAAATGCACAAAAGCATGGGATTCCCAGCCAGGCCGTGCTTGTACTTCACAACGGCGAGATTTTGTATCGCAATGCCATTGGTACCAAAGCGGTCGACGATGGTGCGCTGGTAACGCCGAAGACGGTCTTTCCGGTCTACTCCATCACTAAACTATTCAATATCACGCTCGCTATGAAGTTACAGGAAGAGGGAAAACTTGATTTTTCTGCGCCTGCTTCACTTTATGTCGACAATCTTCCGCTTTCTTGGCGTGGTATACGTATCGAGCAGTTTCTAAATCATGCTTCGGGCATTCCTGAGTATTTTGACAGCAATGATTTCTCGTGCCCGTTCCCAGCCAGCGTGGATTCTGTATTTGCAAAGTTACACAACGTTCCGCTTGCATTTTCGCCGGGTGAGCGCACAAGCTATACCAACACCAACAATCTGGTGATTGCTGCTGTACTTGAGGCCATAACACATACGCCTTACCGCGAGCTGTTACGCCAGAAAATCATTGAACCGCTTAACCTTCAAGAGACGTGGCTCAATCTTGCTGATGTGCCTGAGACACGGCTTGTTAAAAGCTATCGGGCGGGAGCAGGCCAGGTTGTGCCTGATCTGTCGATCTCATGGCCAGATTACAGCATCGCACATGTAGGGACGTACATGACGCTGGATGATTTAGGTAAATTTATGTCCGCCGTAGCGCATGGGCGTGTTGTGTCAAAAGCAGAACTGCTTCGCCTATGGCAGCCCTTTAAACTTAAAAATGGTGCTACTGGTTTTTTTGCAAATGGTTGGGACTATGGTAAGTGGGGGCGTTGGCACGAAGTTGGTCATGATGGTGGCACCAAGGTAAGGGTGCGTATCCTGTTCGATGACAATCTGGATGATCATTATATTGTCGCCTATTTGACCAATGGTAATAAGGATGGAGTCTGGTCGCACACGCTTGTCCGTTCGGTCCAGACCATTATATTGCCGAATTAGTTGTCGCATTATTCTTCTTGGCTTCGTTAAAACAGTTTTCAGGTTCCGGCTGGCTCGCCGTATCGCAGCTGGCCGGAGTAGTTTTTAAATAAATGCAGCGTGCCGTTGTTCGGGTTTGCCAGTGCGGCAAGCCTCGCAAGTTCGGTGTGGGTTGCTAACAAGCAAAGGCAAGGCGACGCGTACCGCGCGCTTGCTTTGAGCGTTATACAACAACAGGGAATATGTATCGTGGAAGTAATTGCCAAAAAAATATCTAAAAAATCACTTTTCAAACTTCTATTTATTGGTTTTACAGTGGGGTTAACTATCTTTTCTCTTTTATGTGGCATTGCAGCGATATTTGGAGCTGAGACCGTTCAATGGAATGGAGTTTATCGTACTGGTGTCGAAGGTCTTCTCTACAGCATTTTCATGGGGCCAGTACTTGGGATTGTATTCTCCTGCGTGATATGGCTGTTTCTTGTTCCAGGGTTATGGATTTACTCATTCTTTCAACCGCTCAAAGTGTCTTTTAAAAACACTCTCAATGAACAACCAAAAGTTGTATAACAAGTTGCTGTTGCTCGCCCCTGCGGGGCTGGGACGTCCAACGCGGTGCGTTGTCCGCCACAAAGCAAATAGTTAGCCGTAAATCGGCTTTAAAGTTTTCGTCAGGTTTTGCAGCCAACACCAGGGAGGTGGCTTTGTTCGGGCAGTTCGTTGCTTGAGTAAAGTGCAAACGGAAATTGCGTTCTCCGTTTCCCTTCTGGTAGTTTGGTGTTCACCAATTGTTTACAGGTTCCGCTCAGCGTTTTATGGCAGCAAGCTGCAAAAGTCAGCTGTTTGCGGGGTAAGTTTTTAATTTGCACGTGTGGCGTTGTTTGGTTTTTTGCGTTGCCCTTGTCCGGGCTCTCGGCTAACAAATCGCGGCACTTGCGGCCTTCGGCCGCAGCGACGTCAACTGCGATGCAGTTGCCGCGCGTGCGCTCAGCGTTAG
>NZ_CAXIRE010000012.1:0-25205 GCF_964031785.1 Rheinheimera texasensis | reverse complement strand
GCCTCAAATCGCCATTTATCATCGGGATTTCGAGCGGAACCGGGGTCGGTTTTTCTTTGGTTACTTTCTTTTGCTGAAACAAAAGAAAGTGACTCACCGTTAGGTGATTTCTTTGCTAGACGGTCTCACCGCCAAGAAAATAATTATTATCACGAAAAAACGAAAAATAAACCAACTGCCGCCCGCAGGGCAAAAAACCAGCGTTCAGCGAACAAAACCCCATGGAATACCCCACTCATCCCAGCACCAGTAGAACACCCCACAGACACTGACGACAATCCACAATCAGCATGGTACTGTCAGTACAACCACCTGATCACAATCACATTTCCTGGACTTCAATGAACCTTTCGCCGCCGCGCCACTCTGCTGGCCAATCCTCCCGCCATAGCGGACTGGACCTGTTACGCGCCTGCGCTATCTTGCTGGTGTTTATGTATCACTATATGGTGTTTGTCAGCGGTGAGCCGACTTTTGGCTGGCTGAGCCGGATCGGCTGGGTCGGCGTCGATTTGTTTTTTGTTTTATCCGGTTATCTGATTGGCAATCAGTTATTCAAAGGTCTGGCTCAGGGCAAACAGCTGTCGTTCCGGCGGTTCTACTGGCGCCGGGCGCTGCGGACCTGGCCGGTGTTCTGGCTGGTGTTAGCCGCGTTTTTCCTGCTGCCTGAGCTGATGGGCGGCAATACCCCACCACCGCTATGGCGTTTTCTGACTTTTACGCAAAACTACCAGCTGATGCCCGGCACTGCCTTTTCGCACGCCTGGTCTTTGTGTATTGAAGAGCAGTTTTATTTCCTGCTGCCGCTGGTGGCCTTTGTTTGTCTGCGGCTGGGCCGCAAAGTGCAACACGCGTTTTATTTGATGGGCGCTTTGATAGTGGCAGCTGTTTGTTATCGTTATCAGATGTGGCAGTTGTACGGCCTCGAGGCCGATGGCCAGACCCGTTATTTTAACGCCTTTATTTATTATTCCAGCTTTGCGCGGATGGATGAGCTGCTGCCCGGATTGGCGGTGGCCTTATTTAAAAATGCCTATCCGACACGCTGGACCGCGCTGGCGCACCATCAACAAAAACTGCAGTTGATTGCTTTTGGCGCTGTCGGCCTGATGCTGTATCTGCTGCTGAATTTCGCGTATATCAAAGATGAAGGCTATGGCTTTTTTGCCACTGTGTTTGGTTATTCTTTGCTGGCCATGGCGTTTGCCCTGCTGCTGATGAGCGCACTACAACCTGGTAGTTTGCTGGCGCGCTGGCAGGTACCGGGAGCAGCCACTTTGGCGCTTTGGTCTTATTCGTTGTATCTGGTGCACAAACCCATTGGTTTTATCGTGCAACAACAAGCGCCGGCACAAGGCTGGTCAGACGGCACAGTGTTGTTGCTGAATATCCTGCTATCGCTCGCCGTCAGCGCGCTGCTGTACAAGCTGATTGAAGTGCCGGCGATGGCACTTCGCGACCGGGTGTATCCGGATATTTTCCGCCCGGACCTTGCAGCTGCCCCAGTCGCAGAGGCCAAAGTCACGGGCTGATCCCCCGGCAGCGCGAGCGCTGCAAAGCCTGTTCATCCAATGCTCCGGCTGGCGTGAAAGGTTGCGCCAGCGCAACTTTGTTGCAGTTCGCACCAGCCCGCACCAGAAAGCTGCTGACAAAACCTTCGCATCGCCATATAATGCGAATCATTCTCATATACTTTAAGTTTGATCATGTCGCGCGGAACTGCCGGAGTCTTTGTATTGTTGCTACTGCTGCATCTTGGCGCTATTGCGGCGCTGATGCAGGCAGACGCTGCGGTGACAGAACCCAAGATCGACATGGAGCCGCCAAAGCTGCAGGGTGTGTTGATTGCGCCTGAACCGAAAATTGCGCCGCCACCACCCAAAGCAGAACCTGAGCCGCAAAAACCACAGCCCAAGCCGAAAAAGCCGCCGCTGAAACCTCAGCCTAAGCCAACGCAAAAAACACCACCGCCAGTTGCCAAAGCCGCTGCCGCGGCACCGGCGCCTGCCCCCAGCAAGGCAGTCAGCCAAAAAGCAGCCAGCAGCAGCCCGGCAAAAACTGCCGAACCGACCACGCAATTACCCAGTGCAGACGCCGCTGGCCTGAATAACAAAGCGCCGGTGTATCCGATGTTGTCGCGTAAACGCAAAGAACAGGGCACGGTCTGGCTGTTATTGCTGGTCAGTAAAGAAGGCCTGGTGACCGAATTAAAACTGAAAAAAACCAGTGGGTTTGACCGGCTGGATCAGGCGGCACTGCAGGCAGTGAAAAAATGGAAATTCCAGCCGGCACGCAAACAAGGCCAGGCCATTGATTATTGGTACGAATTGCCGCTGAAGTTTTCGCTGCAGCAGGGTTAAAGCGGATTTTGGCGCAAAGCGCCACGTTATTCACAGGAGTACATCATGCAAGACAATCCTTATGGTATCGCGTTGCTGTGGCAACAAGGTGATATGGTCAGCAAAACCGTGGCCTTTCTGCTGTTGTTAATGTCGGTGGCCAGCTGGACAGTGATAGCGAGGCGTAGCTACGCCTTGTGGCAACTGCGCCGCTTACAGCATGCCGGCCGCGAGTTCTGGCATGCACAGAGTTTTCAGGCCGGTCTGACTTTGTTACAGCAAGCCCGGCCAGTCGATGGCCCCGGCAATCCGTTTTTTTATCTGGCCGATCAGGGCCAGCAGGCTCTGGCGCATCACAGCACGCATCGCGATGATTTGCATGGCCATTTGCCACTGTCGGACTGGCTGACTGCCAACTTAAAAGGCGCCATTGATGAAAGTGCCGAACAGTTACAACGTGGTTTGGCGATCTTAGCCTCGGTCGGCTCAGTCGCGCCTTTTGTTGGTCTGTTTGGCACAGTCTGGGGCATCTATCACGCTTTAGTCAGCCTTGGCGCCAGCGGACAAGCCAGCATCGACAAAATTGCCGGCCCGGTCGGTGAAGCGCTGATTATGACGGCCTTTGGCCTCGCAGTGGCTATTCCGGCCACACTGGCGTTTAACGCCTTTAGCCGCAGCAACAAAGGCATAGTGTCGCAATTAAACCGCTTTGCTTTCCAGCTGCATGCCTACTTCATCACCGGCGCTGCGCCGAAAGCGACGCTGTCGCATACCCACCCTGTGAACGGAGCGGCCTGATGTCTTTTCACAACGACTTTGACGACGACAGCGGCGTCATCAGCGAAATTAATATGACGCCGCTGGTCGATGTGATGCTGGTATTGCTGATTATTTTTATGATCACAGTGCCGGTGTTGACACATTCGATCCCGCTGGAGCTGCCGCAGGTCAGCCATCAGCCGAGCCAGACCAAACCTGATACCATCACCCTGGCGGTCACCGCCGACGGCGCTGTGTACTGGAACCGCGATAAATTAAGCCGCGAGGAACTGACACAGCGGCTACAGCAAGCTGCGTTGTTGACGCCACAGCCGACTTTTCAGCTGAAGGGTGACCGTGCTGTGGCCTATGAGCATGTCGTTACCACGCTCGCCGCCGTGCAGCAGGCAGGTATCACTCAGCTGGGGTTTCTGACGGAGCCCGGGGCTTAAGCTCCGGGTATTTGTTATCGATTTCGTTTAGTAATTCCTGCGCGACCTGCACTGTCACTTCACTGAACCTTTGCAGTTGTTCCGGATACATCGCAACAGATTCGTAGCCCGGCGCCAGACGACCGTCAGCCTGAAAAAAGGGCTGCTGCACCATCTGCGGCATCAGATATTGCAGCTGATATTGATTGTAACCCTCAATCATGTGCAGAAAGTTCTGATGCAGCGTATTAAACCGTGCCAGATTGCGGTACATGGTTAAATCGATATCATTTAACCGGCCTGAAGCCAGCATCATATTGATACTTTCGAGGTGCCAATAGTCGCCAAAAATAACGCCCGGCAACTGCTCCAGCCGTTGTTTTTGCAGTTGCATACCAATAGAGCGATTAATATTCGAAAAGTACTTCACAAACCCTGCTTTGGTATCGCTGCCGTTCGCAACATAAGCCGCCAAATCCAGCCGCACCGCCTGGATAATTTCAAGCCGCTGTAGTTCTTTTTGCCGCTCTACCTGATAACCCGACAATAAAAATGCCGCAAATACACCGACAAATACCACCAAAAGTTCCGGCAGCAGCTGATGTAGTTTCAACCGGAACCACAGATGCGCCTGGGGTGTTTGTGCCGATATCGGATCCATTTGTTAACTCCAAAATTGCAAACTGGCAACAGCCTAACGCAGCCCACTGCCAACGTCACGCCGTTATAAATTTGCTTACAGAATTCTGCTGTCACACCTCACGTTTTGCGATAGAGTCAGAACAAAGGCGAAAATGCTGAAGTGAGGAGCCCATATGGCAGAGCAAGGTTCAGGCGGTAATGTCATTGCCGCATTATGCAGTATATTTATTCCGGGGCTGGGCCAGCTGGTACAGGGCCGTTTAATGCCAGCCATCCTGTTTTTTGTCGTTTGTATGGTCGGCTACGCCATGTGGTGGCTGATTTTTATCCCGGCAGTGATCGCAGGTTTAGTGCATCTGTGGTCCATTCTCGATGCCGCGACTTTTAAAACCCGGGCGTACTGACGCTGTAGTTGCAATAAAAAATGGCGCCCACGGCGCCATTTTTTATTCAGCCCAATCAGACCTTTTTGACGAATTCGGATTTTAACTTCATCGCACCAAAACCGTCGATTTTGCAATCGATGTCATGGTCGCCTTCAACCAGCCGGATGTTTTTCACTTTAGTGCCAATTTTCACCACCAGTGATGAGCCTTTGACTTTTAAGTCTTTGATCACTGTCACAGTATCGCCATCCTGCAGTACAGAACCTGCTGAATCGCGGACCTCTTTACTGCTTTCAGCGGCAACTTCTGCGCCGGGCTGCCATTCGTGGCCACATTCAGGGCAAACCAGCTGCGCGCCGTCTTCGTATGCAAATGGGGACTGACATTGTGGACATGGGGGTAACTGACTCATCGCGGCTCCGCAGGACAATGGCATAATAGCCATAAAAAAAGGAGGGCTATTATAGCGGCAGACGCAGAAAAAGCAGCAGAAAACTGTGCGGCGCGCCGCTACGACCGCAACAGCACTTAGCTTTTATGGCCTACCTTACTTAAAAAAGTCATGCCACTTTGCACCCATTGGCAAAAACGCTGTTCAGGCAAAGGCGGCGAAATCAGATACCCCTGTGCTGTATTACAACCAGCCTGCTGCAGATAAAACCAGTCATCAGGCCGCTCGACGCCTTCTGCGACTAACTCAATGCCCAGCTTCTGGCACATCGACAAAGTACTTTCGAAAATCACCTGCAGATGTGGTTTAGTGCTGATGCCATCGACCAGACTGCGGTCCACTTTCAGTTCGGTAAACGGGATTTGTGACAGCTGCTTCACCGATGAATAACCGGTGCCATAGTCATCAATCGACAGGCCGCAACCAAACAGCCGCAGCCGGGTCAGAATGGCCAGCGCCCGGCCAATGTCTTTAATGACACCGGTTTCGGTCACTTCAAAAATCAGCGAATTAGGTGGCACGGCGCAATCTTTGATCAAGGCAATCACCCGTGCCGAAAATTCCGGTTGTTCAAACGAATAAGCCGACAGATTGACGGAAATACTCAGCGACAAACCAGCCGCCAGCCAGCGTTGCTGCTGGGCAATCGCCAGCTCAATCACCTGATAACTGAGCTCGTCAATCAGGCCAAAACGTTCGCACAGCGGAATAAAATCATTCGGGAAAATCAGCTGACCATCCGCCGCCTGCAAGCGCACCAGCGCTTCAGCCCCGGTGAGCTGCACAGAGGCAAAATCAATTTTCGGCTGATAGTGCAGCACAAAACGCCGTTCCTTCAGCGCCTGCTGTAGCTCTTCTTTACCGAGCAATAAACGTTCGCGCTGCTCGCAGGCCTGCTTTTGCTTCAGATCGTCCTGCTGATATTTGCGCACCAGCGCCAGCAGTTCAGCTTCAGCCACCGGCTTTTGCAAAGCGCCGAGCACATACAGACCTTCGGTGCTCGCCATCAGCTCCACGGCTGATAACAACGAGCGTTCCCGGCCGCTGGCGATAATCAGGCCACTGCGGATATTGCGGGCCGACAACAAATTAATCAGCTCAATGCCGTCAATATCCGGCATTTCCAAATCGCAAATCAGCAGGTCAAATGGCTGTGGCCGGCTGTCCATCACGGCCAGCGCCGAACGGCCATTGTCGGCCTCGGCAATCTCAGTGATGCCCATTTGCCGGCACAAATCCACCATAAACAGGCGCTGCGCCTTGCTGTCTTCGATAATCAATACAGAGAGAGCATTCATCCTGTCCACCTTTAACCCTGACTGTATAACATGATTTGGCCGGCCACCTGGTCCAGCGCGACGATATGCACAGCACCACCGCGTTTAATCGCTTCTTTGGGCATGCCAAACACCACAGAACTGGCTTCATCCTGCGCGTAGGTGACTGCACCGGTTTCACGCATTTCCAGCAAACCGCGGGCACCATCATCGCCCATGCCGGTTAACTGAAAACCCACGGCATTTTTGCCGGCGCATTTTGCCACCGAACGGAACAACACATCCACCGACGGGCAATGCCGGTTGACCGCCGGGCCTGGTTTGACCTGCACCTGATAAAAAGCGCCGTTGCGCACCATGGTCATATGTTGGCCACCAGGCGCAATCAACGCGAGGCCAGGTCGCACTCTGTCGCCATCTTTAGCTTCCCGTACTTCAATTTCCGACAACGAATTCAGCCGGGCGGCAAAGGCTGCGGTGAATTTTTCCGGCATATGCTGCACCACAACGATACCAGGGCAATCCGCCGTCAGGGCGGTCAATATCTGCTCCAGCGCCAGCGTACCGCCGGTCGAGGTGCCAATCGCAATGACTTTTTCCGTGGTCTTCGCCATCGCCGTTTGGGCAGAAGGCGCCGACTGTACAGCAGCAACAGCGCGGGCCACCGGCGCGGCGCTGGTCAGCCGGCTGACCCGGCTTTGCGCCGCTTCGCGGATAGCGGTCAGCAACTCCTGTTTACTCGATTGCAGGAAATCTTTGACGCCCATCGTTGGTTTGGTAAAGATGGCGACAGCGCCGGCAGCCATTGCCTCAACTGTGGTTTCTGCACCTTTTTCCGTCAGCGACGAACAAATCACCACCGGTGTTGGCCTTGACGTCATAATTTTGCGCAAAAAAGTCAGGCCGTCCATGCGCGGCATTTCAATGTCGAGTGTAATGACATCCGGCCATTCTTCGCGCATTTTATTCACCGCAAACAGCGGATCTGCGGCTGTGCCTATCACTTCAATGTCACTCTGGCCGGCCAGCATAGTGCTCAGCACCTGCCGCACCACGGCGGAATCATCTACCACCAGCACTTTGATTTTTTTGCTCATGCGCCAGTCCCTGCCCGCCCCGCCGGCGAATCTGTTAATTGCCTGATATAGACCGAACCGTCGGCAGTTTCAAATCTGAGTTTGATGCCATGTTCACCGGCAAATCCCAGCAATTCAGCGCGCAGGCCATGGCTGCGGCAAAACTGCAGCGCGTAGTCAGCATTGAGCTGTCCGACCTGAAACGACGGCACCAGTTTTTGCGTTTTCTGCGAACCGGCGCCGCCACATAACCGCACCTGCAATTCGGCCAACGGAATGGCTTTTTTCTGCACCAGCTGCAAAAAATGCAGCAAAATTTGGTCGCCGTAACGGCCGTCTGGCAGATAAGACCCGGCCTGTGACTGATTATTACTGACACAAACAAAATGGCAGCAGGCGAAAAACCGGCTGGGTGCGTGCCACAACACCATCGCCACACAAGAGCCCAGCACAGTGATCACAGTACGGTCCAGCGCTGTGCCGGTGATAAAGTCACCGGGTGCTAAATGCACGGTACGGGCGCGGATATTGGCGATCATGGCATGTACCGGTAACAGGCCGGCCGTTGCTGCACCAACCTCGGGTCATAGCCATGAATACTTTCGGAGTGCCCGACCAATAAAAAGCCGCCCGGTTTTAACGCTTCCAACATATTCAGCACTATGCGCTTTTTGTCCTCTAATTCGAAATAAATCAGCACGTTACGCAGGAAAATCAGGTCAAATTTCTGGGCCACTAATAAAGGCTGCATCAAATTGTGCTGCTGAAACTGTACATGCTGACGCACCTGTGGCCGGATGCGGAACCAGCCTTCATCTTTGCCAACCCCTTTAACACAAAAGGCTTTGAGTAGTGCCGGGTCGATTTTCTGACTGTCCGGCAACGGATACACCGCAGAGCGCGCTTGTTGTAATACCCTTGTATTGATGTCGGTCCCTATCACCTGCCACGGTTCCTGCAAACCAAACTGGCTCGCCAGTGCCAGCGCAATACTAAAGGCTTCTTCGCCGGTGGACGCCGCCGCGCTCCAGACCCGCACCCTTTTGTTCAGTTCACCTTGTGCTATGAGGCTGTGCAGAAAATCAAAATGTTTGGGTTCGCGAAAAAAATAAGTCTCGTTGGTAGTCAGCAGATTCAGCGCAAGCTCTGCTTCTTTGCTCTGCAGCGGGTTTCGCAACAGCTGCAGGTAAGCATCAAAATCCGCTAAATCCAGTTCAGTCAGGCGCTTATACAGCCGCCCTGTCACCAGACTTTTTTTGGTGGCATTCAGATGAATGCCGGAGCGCTCGTATAACCAGTCGCGGATCTGCTTAAACTGCTGATCACTGATAAATCTGCTTTCCCGCATCAGCAGCTCCGTCATCCGTTACTCCCGCGCTCTAATCAGAAATTTTCAAAGTCAAAATCGTCGTCGTCCTGCTCAGATTTAGCTTTTTTCTGCGCCCGGGGTGCCGGTGCAGCTGGTGCCCGGACCGGCTGGGCACGGCGTTTGGTTTTTGTGCTGGTGATTTGGAAATAAGAGATCAATTCCTGCAGTTGTACCGCCTGATGCGTCAGCTCTTCTGAAGTCGACGACAGCTCTTCCGACGCGGCAGCATTTTGCTGGGTCGCCATAGTGATTTGCGCGATGGCGTCGTTTATCTCGCCAGCGCCGGCCGACTGTTCGTTACTGGCAGCCGCGATTTCCTGCACCAGTTCTGACGTGCGCTGAATACCCGGTACAATCTCATCCAGCAACACGCCCGCCTGTTCAGCCAGCTTGACCGAGCTGCCAGCCACTTCGCCAATCTCTTTGGCGGCAGTCTGGCTGCGCGCTGCCAGCTTGCGCACTTCGGCAGCAACCACGGCAAAACCACGGCCATGTTCACCGGCGCGGCCGGCTTCGATCGCCGCGTTCAGTGCCAGCAAATTGGTCTGATAAGCGATATCGTCGATGATGCTGATTTTCTCGGCAATTTGCCGCATCGCCAGCACAGTTTCGCCGACCGCTTTGCCGCCACTAATGGCTTTTACCGCGCTTTGGCTGGCGATGCCTTCGGTGATTTTGGAATTGTCATTGTTCTGGCTGATAGACGCCGTCATTTCTTCCATCGCGGCTGAGGTCTGTTCAATACTGGCGGCCTGTTCTGACGACGCCTGACTCAAAGACTGCGAAGTCGCACTCATTTGCTCAGACGCCGAGGACAAGGTATCTGCCGATGAACGGACTTCTGCGATGATCTCCGATAACTTAGTGACCATCTGCGAAATCGCAAACAACATGCTGCTTTCATCACCTGGCTGGATCCGCACCTGCACAGTTAAATCGCCGGCAGCCACTTTGCTAATCACGTCTTCAGCATAATTCGGCTCGCCACCCAGTTGCCGGGTGATACTGCGGCCAATCAACACGCCAAGCACCACGCTGAGCGCAATAGCAAACAGAATGATGCCGATATTGACGCTGCGGGTATTTTCAAAATCCCGGGTCGACTCCTGATAAAACTTTTCCGCCACCTTCAGCTGCACATCGACCAACGCGGAAAACCGCTCCGACACCGGATCTATGGTGGTATAGAGCTCACCTTTTACGAAGGTGTCGAGGCCGGCCTGATCTTTGCTCTGCAGCAGATTTTTCAGCACAGCCACTGACTTATCTGCCTCGTTTAACAGCGGTTTTAACTGATTGACCAGCGTCTGCTCTTCCTCCACCAGCGTGGTCGCCAGATAGGCGTCCCAACGCGCATGGATGATTTGGTAGGCCTGCTCGACATTAACCAGTCCCTGCTGCCAGTCCAGATTACCGTTGCGGACTTTGTGCGCGGTGTCCACCACATTAACCGCATACATGTCGGCGATTTGTTTTAAATCTTTCAGCGGCACCACACGGTCGTTATAGACGCTGGCCATCGCCTGATTGGAATTTTGCATACCGGCAATACCGAGAACGCCAATCAGCACTATTAATGCGATCATGCTGCCCGCCAGCGTCGCCAGCCGGACTGATACTTTCATGCGACTAAACATTTTCACCTCGTCCCTTTTGGGGTTTGACGTTTTCGATCAATGAAGCCAATTCTTCAATGGATAACACTTTGTCGCCGTGCAGCAACACCACAAAACTCTGTTCTATATTGACCACGCCCTGAATAAACTGCGCTTTTAACCGCGCGCCAAAACTGGGTGGGGCTTCAATCTGGTCTTTGTCGATTTCCAGCACTTCACTGACGCTGTCGACCGCCGCGCCAATCACCGCCAGCTGGCCTTCAAACGGGATCTCCAGAATGATGATGCAGGTACGTTTTTTCAGCTCCAGCGCGCTGCGGCCAAGCCGTACCGACAAGTCGATCACCGGCACAATGTCACCGCGTAAGTTGATGACACCTTTCACAAAATCCGGCATCAGCGGCACTGTGGTCAGCTGGCCGTATTCAATAATTTCGCGCACAGTATCGATACTGATGCCAAAACATTCGTCCCTGAGCAAAAACGTCAGGTACTGCTGTCGGTTGACCTCAAGGTCGTGTTGATTCACCTGTTGTCTCCTTGCTCTGGTACGCCGCTGACCTGTTCAGTTTCAGCGGAACATGCGTATTCAATTAATTGCGGAATATCCAGAATAAACCCGACATCGCCGCTGCCGAGGATGGTGGAACCACTGATGCCATGCGTGGAGCGGAAAATCGGCGCCAGCGGCTTAATCACTGCCTGTAATTCACCGTTGAGGGTGTCAACCACCAGGCCGGCGCGGCTGCGGCCATATTGCACCACCACGATATTTTCCCGGGAGGAAGTTGGCTCAGCTAACTGAAACAGCTGGCGCAAGCGGACAAATGGCAACACATCGCCGCGTAAATTCAGATAGTTACGGTCGCTGACCAGTTCGGCCTGCTCAAACTCCAGACATTCCTGAATCATATTGACCGGCAGCACCAGATGGGTGTCGCCGACTGTGACTTCAAAGCCATCGATGATCGCCAGCGTCAGCGGCAGCCGGATGCGAAAACGCGTACCTTTGCCAAGTTCGGAGTCAATCAGGATCTGGCCCCGTAACTCTTCGATATTGCGTTTGACCACATCCATGCCGACGCCACGGCCGGACAAATTGGTCACCTGCGCGGCGGTGGAAAAACCCGGTTCAAAAATCAGCCGGTAAATGTCTTCCTGACTGAGCGCCTGGTCACTGCTGATCAGGCCCTTTTCTTCCGCCTTGGCGCGAATGCGACTGGCATCCAGACCGGCACCGTCATCCTGAATTTCGATCACCACAGCACCGGCTTCATGATAAGCCGACAACTTCAGCCGGCCCTGCGCCGGTTTGCCGCGATAAGTGCGGATGTCGACCGGCTCAATACCGTGGTCCAGCGCGTTACGCACTATGTGCATCAAGGGGTCGGACAGTTTTTCCACCATCGACTTATCGAGTTCAGTGTCAGCACCAACCACGTCCAGCTCGACGTCTTTACCGAGTTCACGCGACACGTCACGCACTATGCGTTTCAGCCGGCTAAACGACTCACCAATCTGCACCATGCGCAGGCTCAGCGCGCCGTCGCGGATTTGTTCAATCAGATGAGTAATGCTGGAAAATGCTTCCTGCAGCTGTTCGTTGTTGGTCTGGCTGATCAGCACTTCATTGGCGGAGCCGGCAGTTACCATTTCGCCGATGAGTTTGATCAAGTGGTCCAGCTTACGCGCTTCGACTTTCAGTACCTGAAAATCACTGGCTCTTTTATGTTCCTGATGCGCCTGCCGGTTGGCGGCGGCTTCAACCACCGCAGGCGCCACCGCGCCTTGCTGCACTAATAATTCACCAACAGAACTGTGGGTTTGTTGCTTTTGCAGCTCCAGCACCTGTTCCAGTTCGCGTGGTGTCACGGCGCCGGCATCGACCAGCAGCTGACCGAGTTTTTCCGGTTGCAGCGGCGTATGCTCCAGCTGCTCGAGCACGGTCAGCGGCGGTTTTATCTGAACCTGACTGGATTCCTGGATAAATTCAAAAACATCTTCAATTTTTTGTTTGTTAGCGTCGGTTTTCAGCGATAACTGCAGCTGCAGATAACAGCTTTCCGGGTCAAAATCGGCCGGAAACTGATATTGCAACCCAACCTCTTCCAGCGTGCCGATAGTGCTGAGATAACTCAGTTGTGACACCGGGTCCATGCCGTCGCGAAATACATCCACACCGTAGGCCACATCAATGCGCCAGGCATCGGCAGCCGCCGGCTGCGCCGCTTCGGCCTGTGCTGCGGCTACTGTTTTAGCCGGTTGCAGATAAGCGCCGAGCTGCTCCAGTAATGAAGTGCCCTGCGCCGCATTGACCACCTGCCCCGGGTCGCTCAGCGCGGCCACCATCTGCGCCATATGCTGCTGGCAATCCAGCAACAGGCTGACCAGCGCTGCGTCCATCTGCAGTTGCTGGTCACGCACTTTGTCGAGCACACTTTCAACGCTGTGCGTAAAGCCCACCACAGTATTAAAACCAAACAACCCGGCCGAGCCTTTGATAGTGTGCGCGGCACGGAAAATAGCGGCAATATGGTCGGCCGGCGTCGCGTCGCCGCTTTCAATATCCAGCAGACAGGTTTCCATCACCTGCAGTAAATCCTGCGCTTCTTCGATAAAAATCTGTTCAGCCTGCGCCATATCCATGTTCAGGCCTCCTCAGCAACAGCATTGAGTTCAAGACGAAACAGCCCCAGCACTTTGGCGATCACCGGGTTATCCAACCCAATCCAGCGCAGCGGTTGCTCGGGTTTTAAAGTCTGTTGCAGGTACAGCAGCAGCTGCAAACCGGCACTGTCAAAATCCTGCACGGCGCTAAGGTCAATCATCAGCTGCGACAAGGCTTCCTGGGCCAGCGACTGCAGGCTGTCAAAATCATCCCGCACCGAGAAAATATTCAGCTCGGCGTGGAACACCAGAATATGAAAATCAGCTTTGCGCTCGATGGTGACTGCCATAAAAGTTCCTTTCTGCCTGTAGATGGGCCGGTGCCTGAGTTATGGCAATATCAGTTTGTTGACCGCATCAAGCATCTGCTCGGCTTTAAAAGGTTTTACGACCCAGGCTTTGGCTCCGGCAGCTTTGCCGGCGGCTTTTTTGTCGTCCGAGCCTTCAGTGGTCAGCATAATGACCGGGGTAAAACGGTATGCCGCGAGCTTTTTCAATTCAGTGACAAAAGTGATGCCGTCCATATTCGGCATATTGACGTCGGAGATCACCAGATGAATTTTGCGGCCATCACACTTCGTCAATGCGTCTTTGCCATCCACGCCTTCGATCACATCAAAGCCTGCGCCCTTTAGTGCCATGCCGACCACCTGTCGGATCGAAATCGAATCATCGACAATCAAAATAGTTTTGCTCATAACTGTCCTTAGAAAAATGTAATGTCAGAACTGGCCGGGCCTTGCGAGGCCTTCTTGCCACTGTGCACCGCCACCTGTTCCAAAGTGGTATAGGTTTTGGCGATGTCACGCAGCCATTGCTGCTGGTCGAGCTGGCTGAGACCGTCTGCGCGGTTTAACAGCTGATGGAGTTTGTCGATATCAGTACTGACATGCGCCAAAATCTGGCTGACGCGGTCCTGGAACTGCAACGACGTTAATACTTCGCTGATCTCGTGCTGCACATTCAGGCTGCTGCTTTCCAGCTGTTCGGACGACGCCAGAATCGCGCTGGCGACCTGTTTAAAGTCGCCGAGCACCTGTTGAATAGAGACTTCAGATTGCTGCAGACGCTGGTCGTCCTGTTCGGTGAACTGGGCCGTGCGCGCCAGTGTGCGTTTGAGCATTTCGTTAACATCATCGATGCGTTTGGTAATGCGTGCACCGGTCTCACCGGAACGCGAAGACAAAGTACGAACTTCATCCGCTACCACGGCAAAACCGCGACCTTGTTCACCGGCCCGCGCTGCTTCAATGGCCGCGTTTAATGCTAATAAGTTGGTTTGAGACGCGATGCCGGCCACTTCTGCACCCATGGTTTTGAGTTCGTCGGTGATGGCCGCCAGCGCATTGATTTCCTGTAGTAATTCATCGCGATTACTCATCGCCTCGCGCAGCAGGCTGACAATAGCTGTCAGGTTGCGATCACTTTGCTGCACCACATCGGCGAGGCCAGTGTGGCCACCGGTGGCCGAACGCGACGACTGAATCGATTGTTGCAGCTGTTCATAAATACCGTGGAACTGACTGACCAACGCATTGACGGCGCTTTCTAACTGGTGGGACGCCATTTGTTGCTGATCACGCCAGACCGGTAACACCGCCTGTAAAAACTGTTGCTGTTGCCCAAGTTGGTCCTGTTGCTGCGCCTGCAGTTCGCGGGCAATGTCCTGTTGCGCCTGCGCCTGTTGCCGGGCTTGCTGCAACGCTTTTTGTAACTGGGACCAACCCCAGAACGCCGCCACCAGTGCCACCGCAGCCCCGCCGAGACGCACGGCCATCGACGCCGGACTCAGCAGTAATAAAGCGCAAATTAACAACAGGGCGCCGGCCAAAACGAATGAAGGGAAAACGTGCTGATTATCAGGTTGTGCCATGATTATTTCCTGTGACAAAGGCTGATCCGGCGACATTTTTTCGCGCAAAGATCAAGCCAGACGCAAACTAACTATATGAACAGAATCAGAATTCGCTCAAGTTAAATGAAGTTTAATTATTAGCAGCAATTCAGACGCAGAAGAGAAAATTTTTCCGGTTTTGTAAAATTTTGTCAGAACCCGAAATAGGTAATTTTTGCGAGAAACCACAACAAAACAACAAGCACAATTTTTAAACGTTTAAGACGAAACCACTATGCAACATTTGATCCCGTTACAGAAACAGTGTCAGCAACACACTCCAGTTGTAACTATTTGTAATGGCAAACACCACAAATGATAATAATTCGCATTTAATCCGGTGACATGATATGCTGCAGCTTCTGATGTTGGCCGACATAAGGCTGATCACACGCTGATATCCAATGGTCTTTCGATGATTGTTTTTATTGCTCTGACACTGATGTTGATTTTACCGCTCTGCCGGAGCCTGCAAGCCACCATTGAATGGTTGCAACACCGGCAGGCACAACAGCAGCATCGACCGGCCCTTACATTGCGTGTCAGTCGGGTACGTCGCCAGCGCCGGTATCTTCAGCTTACACTGGTTGCAACAGATGGCCAGGCGCTGCCACCGGCCCGCGCCGGTCAGCATATTCAGTTATTTGGCACTGATGCGGCCGGGCAGCAGATCAGCCGTGCTTATTCGCTGGCGCAAGATTGCCTGCACAGTCATTTTTACCGGCTGGTCATCAAAGCCGAAACCGGCGGACGCCTGAGCAGCAAACTGTTCGACACAGTGCGGGCCGGTGATCTGCTGCAAGCCAGTATCCCCAAAGGCCATTTTATCCTGAAGCGCAGCCGCAAACCGCTGGTGCTGGTCGCAGGTGGCGTCGGCATTACGCCGATGCTGGCGATGGCGTATCAGGCGCTGCGCCAGCGCAGGCCGGTGACGCTTTTCTATCAGGCGCGAACTGCGGCCGATCTATTGTTCCATCGTTTGTTCAGCCGGTTACCTGGCTTGCATTATGTGCCGGTATTGTCGCAGCCAACCCCCGACTGGCTCGGTGGTCATGGCCGCATCAACTCGGTGCAGCTACTGGCGCTCGGTGGCCGCCAGGCAACTTATTATTGTTGCGCCAATGCGGCGATGACAGCACAGCTCAGCAGCGATTTGGCCAAAGCAGGTGTGACTTTGCATTATGAACTGTTCAGTGCCGGTGCCACGCAGCAGAGCTGTTTGCTGCAATATAAGGATATCAGCGCGGACGCGGCCGGTTTCAGCTCTGTGCTGGATGCACTGAACAGCGCCGGCGCCGCTATTCCGTCGGACTGCCGTGGTGGTTCTTGTGGTTTGTGCAAAAAACGGCTGATCAAAGGCGAAATCATCCAAATGCTGGACCCGGCCGCGCCGCTCGCCGCCGGTGAAGTATTGACCTGCTGTATTCAGGCGAAGACTGCATTGGTGTTGGCCGACTGATTTTATCCCGTGTCCGCGCCTATTGGTCGATTTGTAAAAAAGTTGTCATTTGGCTGACTTGTTCAGCCGGCATGATGCGCCCTGCAATGGTTTCACAATGCAGGAATTGGTTATGACTTCAGATTTTGTCCGCAATATTCATCTGCAAACCGGCCAGCGCATGCTGGCCAAAGGCGCCAGTCTGGAAGAACTGGCCAGTCATTTTGACCGGGTAGGTTTTACCGAACGCGAGATCGCGGCGTTACTGACCGAATTTGGTGATTACGGTGCCAAACTGCCGGACCAGGAATTTATCAGCCATCATCCGCAGCGTTAGGCCTGTGCAGGACCTGACGTCAGCCAGGCCGGAAAGCGCTTGGCAATAAACCGGTCCAGCGTTTTACCGCCCGGCGGAAATTATGTTCATCGGAATAGCCGAGCCGGGCCGCCAGCTGCCGGTTCGACAATTCCGGTTGCGACAACCAGCACAGCGCCAGTTGATTACGCAGAGTGTCCTGCCATTGGCTAAAATTGCAACCTTGCTCTGCCAGCAGCCTTTTCAGCGCCGCCGGATGTAGTTGCAACTTAAACGCAGCTTCATCCGGGCTTAGCCAATCTGGTAAACGCCGCAGTTGCTGCCGGCTCAGCCATTCCAGCAAACCGGGCTCACGCGGTAACAACTTCGCCTGCTGACAACAGATCTGCCGCCAGTGCCGGCACTGCGCACTCTGATACTCTGGCAAAGGCTGTGCGAGCTGCACCGACGTCAGCTGCAGTGTCAGCGCTGGGCTGAGCCCACTACTTTGCCCACCCTGCACCTGACGCGCCGTACAGAGCGCCAGCAAAAACTGTTGGCAAATAACCAGTGCCAACGGCTGTGCCTGCCCCATGCCAACCGCCGGCAACAAGGTCAGCTGCAATGTCGCGCCCTGCCATTGCAGCACCGGCAAACATAAAGGCCACAGCTGCTGGCGATAAAACCACAGATAACGCAGTGCTTTGTTCAGCGTGGGAGCGGTTAAAATCAGCCGGCACAGCGGGATTTGCGGGTTGAGTAATATCGCCTGCGCAATCACTGCCGGTAGTTCCGGACTCGGTACTTTGGTTATATTCGCCAGCAATTGCCGTAACGCGACAAAATCCATCCGGCATTGCGGTTTTTGTAAATCGGCCTCAAACAAGCGGGTTCCTGCCAGTGTCTGATGCGGTAACACACCACGACGCTGCGCTGCGTGCAGTAGATCAGCCACCCCATGTCCGGCCAACAATTGCTTTGCACTGTAACTGCCCGGACGACGCATCAGTACCAAACCTTGACTGCAGACAGTGGCTGTATTTTGCGCTGCACCAGCGCCTGCTCAGCTTGTTGTAGCACTGCAGCTGCACTGGCTACAGTGCCGGGCACCGGTAATACCAAGGTCTGCAGTGCCAAAGGTTCAGTACAAATCGCCGGCAACTGGCTTTGCAGATGCTGACACAACAGCTCGGCCCGGCTCGGTGGCGTGTCTGGCAGCAACACGACAAAACAATCGCCGGCATACCGGCAAATCACTTGTTCGGGTTTTAATTGGCCGGCAAACCAAATCGCCAGACGTTGCAATACTGCATCGCCGGCAGCAATACCAAACTGACGGTTAAAAGCGGCAAAGCCCTGAATATCCAGCAACAGCAGTGTTAATGACTGGCCGGGCCGGCGTAGCTTCATCTCACGACTGAGCACTGCATGCAGATACACCGGGCCGTACAGTTGGGTTAAAGGGTCAATCAGCTGATGGTCGCGTAAAAAACCTTCGCGGCCCTGTAACTGCCGGCTAATCACTTGTTGTTCGCGATGCCAGCCGTAGAGACCAATAGTCAGCAGTACCATACCAACCGGTGCCGGAAAAGATTCCAGCCAGCTCAATAACCGCTGCTGGGGCGGATAATCAAGAAATTCGTCGGCCAGATCTAAAGTAGCGGAAAACAGCAGTAAAAAACTGCCAAAAAACAGATAGTTGGTGATACGACCCAGCGGCCTGCTGCTGATGATCAGGCTAAGCCAGGCACCACAAACCGCCAGCGTCACCGCTTCGCCCAGGCTGTCGACACTGTCGCGGATGCTATAGGCTTTTAGCTCCCCGTGCTGAAATGCCAGCACCAGCACCG
Source organism: Rheinheimera texasensis (assembly GCF_964031785.1). Taxonomy (GTDB): domain Bacteria; phylum Pseudomonadota; class Gammaproteobacteria; order Enterobacterales; family Alteromonadaceae; genus Pararheinheimera; species Pararheinheimera texasensis_A. Next base: position 6,715 of record NZ_CAXIRE010000012.1, on the reverse strand, counting down.
CCAGTAACAACAACAGGCAGACACTGAGTTTTTGCCGGTGATATCGCCACATCAAAATAGCCCTCTGCGCCAATCTGTCGGCGCCAATCTGTCTGTGCTAAACCGCAGCTTAAACCTCCGATTGTCGACAGGCCCTGTGACAGTGCCGTGACAACGGGATGACAAATCCGGCGCGAGTTTGCGCTGCAAAGACCCGGGTCCGCCCGGCACAGCCCATCGGTTTTTTGGCCGCGTAGCTGTCACACAGCCTTCGCACAATAGCTGTCAGAAAAATGACCTTCAGCTCTGGAAACCGTTATGAAATCTCAACCTCTATTGCATCCACACCGGCTGAGCCGGGCGATTTCGCTTGGCCTCTGTTTAACTGCGGTGACCATCAGCACGGCATACGCCGATGCCGCTTTGAGTGGCCGTATCACCGACAACCAGCAGCGCTTGTTACCCGGTGCTGAAGTGGTGATCCGCGAATTGAAGCTAAGCCGCACCACCGCTGCCGATGGCCGCTTTGTCTTTCCCAAGTTACCGGCCGGTAGCTACACATTGCAGGTGCGATATGTCGGCGCTGCGCTCGCTGAGCAGACCGTGATCATCGCCGCCGACCCGCTGCAGCTCGGCGATATCAAACTGCGCGCGGTCGATAACAGCCTCGAGCATGTCGAAGTGACCGGGCAATCCGGCGCCGTCAGTAAAGCCCTGAGTCGTCAGCGCAATGCCGCCGGCATTGTCACAGTCGCGAGCACCGACGAAATGGGCCAGTTCCCCGACAGCAACGCCAGCGAAGCCTTGCAGCGTCTCGCCGGTGTGTCGGTCGAACGCGACCAGGGCGAAGGCCGGTTTGTCCGGGTGCGTGGTCTGGCACCGGATTACAATGCTGTCACCTACAACGGTACTTCGCTGGCAGCGCCAGAAGCCGGCCGGCGCGCAGTGGCGCTTGATGTGATCCCGTCTGATTTACTTGAATCAGTCGAAGTCAGCAAAACGCTGACGCCGGATATGCCGGCCGGCTCTTTAGGCGGCACTATTGAAATCAAGAGCTTATCTGCGTTTGACCGCAGTCATGATTTCTACAGCTTCACGGCAGAAGCCGGCCACAACAGCCTGGTCGACAAACAAAGTCCGAAACTGTCCGGCGTCGCCACCCGGCTGTTTGATGTTGGTGCGAATAGCGACAGCCTCGGCATCGCCTTTGCGGCAAGCATCGCTAAACGTAAATTTGGCTCTGACAACAGCGAAACCGGCGGTAAATGGGACTTTGGCGATGGTAAAGCGGCACTGGAAGAATTTGAACAACGCGATTATCTCATCAGCCGCGAACGCTTAGGCCTGGCGCTGAACGCCGACTACAGACCCGACAGCCTGACCGAATATTATGTCCGCACTTTGTATAGCCGTTTTACCGATGACGAAAGCCGGCAGGCGCTTATTACCGAGTTCGACAGCGCGCAGCTGGCCGGTGCCACCGGCAAAGGCAAACTGGTGCGCGAGCTGAAACAACGCGAAGAACAACAGAGCATCAGCGCTGTGGTGCTCGGTACTAAACAGCAACAAGGCGCTTACGAGTGGCAACTGGAAGCCGGCAGCAGCCAGGCCGATGAAGACACGCCGTTTAATATTGCCGGTGCCGCTTTCACCCAGAAGTTCAAAACCGGCCTCGGTTTTCAGGGCGGCGACATGTTGCAACTGATCGCACCGGATGCAGCTTATCTGGCCGACGGTTATAGCATCGACGAAGTCGAGATGGGCGAAACCTACACCAAAGAGCAGGAACATAATGTGCGGGCCGATTTAAGCCGCGAGTTTATCGCCAGCGAAGGCGTCTGGCAGTTAAAAACCGGGCTGAAAATCAGTCAGCGCGAAAAAACGGCTCGCGAAACGGTCTGGGCCTTTGAAGATTTCGCCGATGCCGGTGTTAAAGCGCTGAGCCTCGGCCAATACAGCAACAGCCTGGTCGACTTTGCCCCTGCCCGCTTTGGCCCTGCGATAGATGCTGCCAGTATTTATAGTCTGGTCAATAGCTTAGACAAAGATGATTATATCGATGACGTCGAATCCGCCATCAATAACTTCAAAGCCGACGAGCAGTTAACTGCCGCTTACCTGATGGCACAATGGGAAGGCGACCTGTGGCATTTAGTCGCCGGCGCGCGTTATGAGCATGAACAACGCGATAGCAGCGGCATCCGTTATGACGGTGAACAGGATTCGTTCACAGCCACCAACGCAGACACCAGCCACGGCGATTGGTTACCGGCACTGATTAGCCGTTATCAGCTCAATGAAAACTCGCAAATTCGCGCCTCGTATAGCCGTTCGCTGGTGCGGCCGAACTTTGCCCAGCTCGCCCCGGCTTATCTGCTGGAGGAAGACGACGGTGAACTGGAAGCCAGCTTTGGCAACCCAGAGTTGAAATCGCTGACCTCAGATAACCTCGACGTCGGAGTTGAATATTATGCCGACGGCCTTGGTGTGTTATCCGCCATGGTGTTTTACAAAGATATTCAGCACTTTATTTATCAGGCCGACCTGGCGGGCAGCGCAGGCTATGAAAACTTCGCCGTGGCAGAAACTTATCGCAATGGCGACCAAGCGTCTTTAAGCGGTCTGGAACTCAATGCCGTGCATCAGCTGTCCGGTTTTGGTAACTGGCTGGACCGGATGTTGCTGTCGGCTAACCTGACGCTGACCCGCTCGGATGCCAGCCTGGGATATCTTGATGACGGCCAATGGCAACAACGCGACATCACGCTGCCAAGCCAGTCTGATCGCACCGCCAATATCGCGATTGGCTATGAGACTGAAGCCTTAAGCCTGCGCCTCGCCGCCAACTATAAATCGGCCTATCTGGCCGAAGTCGGCGCGCTGGATGATGCGGCTTATGACGTCTATGCCGACGACCATCTGCAGCTGGATTTTTCCAGTAAATATCAGTGGTCGGATTCAGTGCAGCTGTACTTCAACATCGTCAACCTGAACGACGAGCCTTATTACGCTTATACCGGACAGCGTTATGCCAACTTCCAATATGAACAGTACGGCCGCAGCTTTGCGCTTGGCCTGCAAATCAGCCACTAAGATGGGAGCGTATCAGATGAAATATCCTGTCTTTACCTTCACCATGCTCAGCTGTGCTGTGCTGCTGAATCTTTCCGGCTGTCAGCAACAGCCAGAGCCGAAATCTGCTGATGCCAATCAGAGCCCTGCAGCCAGCCCGCTGGCTTTAAAGCAACTGGCGATCAGCGGCACTTTTAGTGCTCAAGCCACTGTCGCGGGCCAGGCATTGCAGCTGCGCACTGACGCCAACACACTGCAAGTGCTGGACGCAGCAGGCAAAGTGCTGGCAAGCGCTGCCGGCCGTTTTGAACGGTTGACGCTGTTACAACCACAAGCTGATCAGTTACTTATCAGCGCGGTGGATAAAGAAACGCAAAAGTTATGGTTGTGGCAATATCAGGCCGGCACACTCACACCCCGCTTTAATTACACCCTGACCAGCCGGGTTGCCGAGGATTTGTGTTTTTATCAAAGTGCAGCCAATCAGCAGCTAAGTCTGTTTGTTATCGGTGACCGCGGTGGTGCCGACCAACTGCTGCTGCAACAGCAACAACAGTGGTTGCCACAGCCTTTACCGATGCGGGTACTGAACCTGCCGTATGACGCCAAATCCTGTGCAGTGGATAGCCACACAGCTGTGTTGTATGTCAGCGAACCACAAGGTTTATGGCGGTTTAACGCCGAAGCGGAATCGGACGAAGCCGGCACTTTGATGCAGGCGCGCCAGCCCTTTGGTGCCATTCAAAGCGAAATCAGCGCCATGCAGCTGTTACCCGACGGCCAGTTGCTGGCTCTCGAAGCTGAGCCAGCGCGGCTGCTGCGTCTTACCCCTGCTGCCGACGATAGTTTCAGTGCGACAGCGTATTCACTGCCAAACGAGCTAGCGCTGCAAAGCATGGCCATGCAATACAACAAATCCGCGGTCACGCTGCAATTTGCCGCCGAGCCGGCGTTTTTGCTCGATGTGCGGCCGCTGCTGACGACCACATTGCCCATGCAGCTGCTGTCGCAAAAGACCACAACAGCAACAGAGTTCCCGCAGCTGCAGGCCACGCTGGAAACCGTCTCAACCGCCACCCGCGGCGATGTCATCGACGACCCGGCGTTTTGGCATCACGCCACCAATCCGGCCAACAGCCGCATTCTGGCCACAGATAAACGTTCAGGCCTTGAGGTGTATAACCTGCAAGGGGAACGGGTGCAGCAGTTACCGGTCGGCCGGCTGAATAATGTTGATGTGCGTTATGGCCTGCGCTGGCAAGGCAAACCACACGATATCGCTGTGGCAAGCCTTCGCAACAATAACAGCCTGCAGCTGTTTGCTATCGATACTGAGGGCTTGTTACATGACGCCGGCCAGGTTCCAACCGAATTGGCGGATATCTACGGCATGTGCCTGTACCAGCCCAACGCCGGTGAAATCTATGCTTTTGTCAATGACAAAAGCGGCCGCATCGATCAGTTCCGCTTCAGTTCCAACGGCACTCAATGGCAAGGACAACTGGTGCGTTCGCTGAAAGTGCCATCACAACCGGAAGGTTGTGTCGCAGACGATAAAAATCAAAGGCTTTATGTCGGCGAAGAAGATGTTGGTGTCTGGACTTTTGCTGCGGATGCTACTGCAGCTGTGACCGGGCAGCTGGTGATCAGCGCCAATGAAGCCCAAGGCCCACTGGTGGCGGATGTTGAAGGTATGGCGTTATTACCGGCCGGTACTTTTAGCGTGCAACCGCAACCACTGCTGCTGATTTCCAGTCAGGGCAATGACAGTTATGTGTTATATCAGGCCACGCCACCCTATGCTTTTGTCCAGCGCTTTCGGGTTGGCACCAATCCACAGCTTGGCATCGACGGCAGTTCAGAAACCGACGGCCTGGACCTCACGGTCCAAAGCCTGGGCCCGGCGTTCCCGTTTGGCGCCATGGCGATTCAGGATGGTCGCAACCGGATGCCGGAAGCCGGGCAAAACCTGAAGCTGGTACCGTTGCAGCAGCTGGAAGCGGTGTTAAAACGATAAAAGTTATGTGACAAACACCTTTATAGAACGGCGACGCTTTGCTTGCCGGTACCTACGGCCCCGATAAGGAGCGTAGGTATCGGCAAGCAAAGCCCGCTGGGCGTCACACGCCGTACGTCACGTAACATTCCTATCTCACCACCAAAGCCCCTCATATAACTTTTCAGTTATATCCTGCTCCGAAAAAGTATTTAAAGTTATTAATGCGCTCTGTTTTAATGCAGGCTCTTAGATATTAGGCATATAGATGTCTAAACGGAGGCGCAGATGCAACAGACCCGATTGAACCGCTGGCAACGCTACAGCTTATGGCTGCAACAGGCGTTAATCCGCGCTGAGCTTGGTCCCTGGTTGGCAGCCACCCGTTCTGACAACACTTCTGTGGCAGAGTCATTATGAGTATTGAAGTCCGGCAACTGCGGAAGAATTTCGGCGATTTTAAAGCCGTGGACAATGTCAGCCTGTCGATTAAAAGCGGCGAACTGACTGCATTGCTCGGCCCGTCCGGCTCTGGTAAAACCACGCTGTTGCGCCTGATCGCCGGTCTGGAACAGTCGGACAGCGGCAGTATTTTGTTTAATGACGAAGATATCAGCGACCGCCATGTCAGTGAACGCGGCGTCGGTTTTGTCTTTCAGCACTATGCTTTGTTTAAACACATGACGGTGGCGGAAAACGTCGGTTTTGGCCTCAGCGTCAAACCGAAAAAATTCCGCCCGTCCAATAACGAAATTCAAAAAAAGGTGCAGAAACTGCTGGAACTGGTGCAACTGGACTGGACGGCAGACCGCTATCCGTCGCAGTTATCCGGTGGCCAGCGCCAGCGCATCGCCTTGGCCCGCGCTTTAGCGGTGGAACCCAAAGTGCTGCTGCTCGATGAGCCTTTTGGCGCATTAGACGCCAAAGTGCGCGCCGAATTACGCCGCTGGTTGCGCCGGCTGCATGACGAAATTCATGTGACTTCAGTGTTTGTTACGCACGACCAGGAAGAAGCGCTGGAAGTCGCCGACCGCATCGTGGTGATGAACAAAGGCCGCGTCGAACAGGACGGTACGCCAGAGCAAGTGTACGACCATCCGGCCAATCCATTTGTTTACGAATTCTTAGGCACAGTGAACCTGTTTCACGCCCGGGTGCGCGACGGCGACAAACTGGTACAACCCAGCAGCGCCGACCTGCCGGCAGAAGCCGCACAGCTGGAACAGCTAGGCCTTGCTTATGTGCGCCCGCATGAAATCGACGTGCTGCATGCCAAAGAAGAAGACGCTATCGCCGCGCGGCTCGACCTCATCACGGTGGTAGGCCCGACAGTACGGCTCGAACTGCAGTCACAACAAGCCGACCAGATCATCCATGTCGAACTGGATAAAACCCGCTTTAAACAGCTGGGCTTGTCCGTCGGCCAGCACACCTGGTTAAAACCACGCTACAGTCGGGTGTTTTTAGGCGAAGGGATTTAATATCCGACGGATGCTTTTTTTGCCCTGCGGGCGGCGCTGGGCTTATTTTTCGTTTTTGCATGCTGCCGCAAGACCGCTTAGAAGAGATTTCACCTGTCGGTGAGTTCCTTTCTTTTGCCTTGCCAAAAGAAAGGAACCGAAAGAAAAGGCGCACCCGGTTCCGCTCGAAAGCCCGCTGAAAATCAAC
>NZ_CAXIRE010000011.1:0-149102 GCF_964031785.1 Rheinheimera texasensis | reverse complement strand
CACAGCTCGAAAGAGCGCCACTATTCCTTCGCTGTGTCGCCTTGCCTGAGGCAATTTCAGGCTGCTCTGCTGTTCGCTTATTAAACTATATGGTGCTCTAGTCAATCCGGAACCAGCCGGCAATGCTGTAACGGGTTGAATGTGCAGGTAATACTTCATGCGGGAACCTGGCGCTTTCGAACAGCACCAGGGTGCCAGCCTGTGGTTTCACCTGCAGTAGTGGTTGGTCATCGTCACTGTAAATCTGCAGCTCACCGCCACTGTCGACGTCATTGAGGTAGCAGACGGTGGTTAACACCCGGCTGGAGCGGCCCACAAAGGCGTCCAGGTGTTTCTGATAAAAATCGCCTTGCTGATAACGGGCAAAATGGGCTTCGTGGTGAGTCAAACCAAGAAAACAACGGCGGTTGGCGGCTTGCTGGATGTGCGCCATCAGACCCAGATATTGCTGTTGTGCCGCGGAACTGCCATCGAGCCACAAGGTGTGGTCGCGGCGGATCTCCGGATTCAGTTGTAACGCCTGACCCCGGCCGACCCCGGCCGGCTGCAGACTGGCTTGTTGCGCTTCGGCAAGCAGCTGCTGGCAGAGTGCTGTATCCAGCGTTGTTGGCAAGATCACCAGCCCGCAGGCGTAAAACGTTTCAATAGCAGTGGCTAACCAGGCAGGTTCAGGCAAATGGCTGACAGACATCACAATTCCTCTGTAGCAAGCGGATACAGGCAAGGCTTTTTACGCAGCGGCGTCTGTGCTGTCAAGGCTTCGGTTGGAATAAAGTCGGGAACAAGCGGGACTGAAACAAAGAGGGCCGCAACTGCGGCCCTGCCTAAAGCGATTTAATACTGATAATAATCGGCTTTTTTCAGTAAGGCTTCAGCACCGACTTTGCCACTGATGCACTGATTGATATCAGATTTTTTGAATACCCAATAAATGTCTCGGCTGTCGCGGCCGCCATCAGTCGACAGTTGCAGCGAGACAAATTCATTGTCTTTTAATTCGCGCAGACTGGCACCGTAATCACATAAAGTTGCGGCGAATTTGCTGCCGACCTGCGCAATCAGTTCCGTTTGTTTTTGCTGGGCAATTTTGGCTTGTTCCTGCCGTTTTTTCAGCATTTCCTGCTCAGCGGCATCGTATTTCAGCTGCATCTCTTTGACCTGCTTGGCGAGCGCGGCTTCTTTTGTGTTCAGTTGCTGCAGTTGTTTTTGTTGCTCAGCATCCAGTTTACCGACTTTAGCCTGGAATTCGATATCGCGTTTGTCGCGTTGCACATCGCGCAAATCACGTTCCAAATCGCGTTTTTGTTCGCGCAGTTCGCGGCTTTGATCGCGCATCCGTTCATGCTGTTCCATCATTTGTTCGGCGGCGAGTTCAGCTTGTTCCTGTAATTCCTGCAACTGATCTTCGTCAACAGCATGACCGGCCATTGCCGCCTGCGCCACGGCATGGGCATGATCGGTAATGGCTTCCAGATCCGGTGGTGAAATCGGCGCCACTGGCGGAATAGGTGCAACAGGTGCCACCGCAAAGAACCGGCCAAAGCCGCCCGAGGTGCGGGTCTGGAATAACACGCCTTGCCCTGCCAGATAACTCAGGTCAATGCGGCCCACGCCGGCAGAGCGACCGGGTTGCTCCATCGATTTCTGCAGAATGTCGCGCATAATCTCCAGATTTTGTTTCAGTTTGTCGCTGACCTGAGTGGCCGCCTGGCCGCCGGTCGATAAGCTCAGCAGCACTGCAGCTGCCACATAAGAAATAAGTTTCATCAGACTACTCCATCAATAGCGGCGTTAATTTTGGCGATTGTTGCGGTTATCCGGGCTGTAATTCAGCCGGGCCTGACTGGGTTGGACGTTGTCCTGCCAGTATTGCCAGTCGGCCTGCCTTTGCTGATTTAAGTATTCAACCAGCTCTAGCATGTCCCCGCGTCGGTTTTTCTGTTCGGCTTCGGTCAGGTAATCCTTCAGCAGGATCAGCTGCGACGCCTGTTGTTGTTGCTGTGTCTGCATTTGTAACTGCAGATACTGTTGTTGTTCGGTTTTATAGCTGGCCAGTTGTGCCGCCACTTGTTGCTGTACCTGTAATTGCACGGCGGCCGGGTCGACGTCGCTCCAGCGCAGCGCAATGCCGCCATTTTGCATTTGCAGACTTAACGGCGACATGCTGATCACCAGTGCCATAGCCGACATGCCTACACTGAGTTTTGGCCACCAGGATGTCGCCCGGGGTGTTTTGTGGCCCCATTGCTGGCGGAACATCGTGCTGGTGTCAACTTGCGGCACCGGCGGATAATCTGGTTGCCGGGCCAGCTGCTGTAACTGCGCGGCGGTTTCAAAACGGGCCCGCCAGATTGGGTCATGCGCCAGTGCGCTGCGGCAGGCATCTGTGGTCAGATCACCGGCGAGCCAGGCGTCAAAAACTTGCTGACTGTTCGACATCGTGGTCCTCCAATTGCACCCGAAGTTTATCCAGGGCGCTATAAAATCTTGATTTGACTGTATTACTTGAAATTGCCAACTGGTCAGCAATTTCATCAAAGGTAAAATGCTGATAAAACCGCAGTTCGACCACCAGCTTTTGTTCCGGTGGCAGCGTCTTTAATTTTTGCTGCACCAGCGCCTGGGTTTGTTGTTCAGACAATTGCTGTTCATGACTGAGCTGATCTTCATGTTCCAGCTCCGGCAAATCGTCTAAATCCTGCGTCGGTTTGCGTTTACGCAGCATGTCCATGGCGCGGTAGTTGGCGATGCCAAATAACCAGGTCTTAAAACTGCTGTCGCCGCGAAACTGCGCCAGATTGCGACACAGCACCAATAACACATCCTGCAGCAGGTCGCGGGCATCGTCCGGATTGCCCATCAACCGCAGGCTGTAATAGTACAAGGCCGACTGATAACGGCCGACCAGCTGCTGCCAGGCGCGCTCATCACCGTGGATGGCTTTGTCGATTAAAGTTTCGTCGCTGCGTTTAAACACTGTCTGGTCTGTTTCTGCGTTGTTGATATGCCTTGGTCGAGGCAGGGCTTGATTAAGTTTGGCAAATTCGCAAAAAAGCCAAAAAATTTTAGAAATATTTAAAAAGTTATTTTATTTCATATACTTCCAGTTTCTGGTTTTGTGCTCAGCCAGCCATTCGAGCATAGTACCCAGCCGTTTTTGCCGGGTTAAATCGGTTTTGGCATCAAGAAACCACTGAATATAGTCATTTTGCTGGGGAATAGTCATTTGGCGGAAAAAGCTACCAGCGGGGTTGTGCTGCTGCAGCGCCTGCGCTAAGGCTTCTGGCATTGCCAGACTCACCGGCGCTTGTTTGCGCCGTGGCGTCACTACAACGGGCGCCGCGTCCAGCGCTGCGGCTTGTAACAGGAGTGTCTGTAAGCTGGCGCTCGGAGGTAAGTCGTCACAACTCAGTATTTTACCAAACTGTCCCATACCTTTTGTGCTGCCGGCTTCTGGCACTTGCAGACCTAAGGCATCCGCCCGCCAGAATCCAAAACCGCAGTGGGCTTTAAAAGCCGCCATAAAACACAGATTGTGCTGCAGGCAAAAAAACGGCATGCCCCACTTGATTTGTTCTCTGACGCCCGGCAGCGTCTGATGCACCTGTTGGCGCAGCTCAGTCAGGATTGCACGGGCGAATGGCGCGGCGCTATTGATATATGCGTCTATGTCCGGGTTCATCTTTAACTCCGACAGATCCGCTGGGGCTGTGACCCCGTATCGGGCTGTATGACCACGATCAATCCCGGACCTTCTGATGAAATTTGTGATTTTGCCCGCTATCCTGCTCTCGCTCACTGGTTGCAGTCAATCGCTGGATGATTACCAGCAGATGCAGCCGAAACTGACATTACCCGGTTTTTTCAGTGGCAGCAGCCAGGCATTTGGCGTGTTGCAGAACTGGCGCGGTCAGCAAACGCTGCATTTTTCTGCCGAGCTGTGCGGTCAGTGGCGTGGTAATCAGGGCGATTTGTATGAGATTTTTCAGTACAGCGATGGCCGCACTGACAAACGGCACTGGCAATTGCAGGTCGCTGAGAATGGTGAAATCAGTGGCAGCGCCGAAGATGTGGTGGGCAAAGCATCGGGCCGTATCTCCGGCAATACGCTGTATTGGGAATATGTGCTGCGCATTCCGCAGGTGGATGGATCTATTGATGTGGCCGTCAAAGACTGGCTGTATCTGGTCACACCACAGCAGCTGGTGAATCGGTCCACTTTACATAAATTTGGCCTGACCGTTGGTGAGCTGACGTTGTCGATTCAGCAGCAAGACCCGGCCGCGTCTTGTGCGGAATTTATTCAGCGATATCAGCAAACACAAAGGTCAGCGCCTGCAGCCTGAGTTGCAGGCAGATGTATTGGCTGGTCAGAGCTGAGATTCATCGTCCGGAAAGGCGTCGCGGATCGCCAGAAACTCGTCGAGGTGGCTGAGCAGGATGTCGGTCAGCACCGGGTCAAACTGCGCGCCTTTTTGTTCATGCATATATTGCACGACTTTGGGCATAGGCCAGGCCGGTTTGTAACAACGTTCGCTGGCGAGGGCATCAAACACATCAGCCAATGCCGTGATGCGGCCGGCAATGTGGATTTCTTCACCTTTCAGGCCACGCGGATAGCCCATGCCGTCCCAGCGCTCGTGGTGCTCGTGCGCGATCACCGCGCCGTATTGCAGAATTTCATTTTGTGATTTTTGCAGAATTTGATGCCCGACTTCGGCATGAGTCCGCATGATGGCCCATTCGTCGGCGTCGTGTTTGCCGGGTTTGTTCAGGATGTAATCCGGAATGGCGATTTTGCCGACATCATGCAGCGGCGACGCCAGTTTGATTTTTTCGGCGTCGTAGCCGGACAAACCATATTTGACCGCCAGTAAATGGCTGAAATTCGCCACCCGTTTGACATGGCTGCCGGTTTCTTTTGAGCGTTTTTCCACCGCTTCACCGAGGATATACGACAGTTCGCGCTGGCTTTCTTTTATAAGCTCGCGCAGTCGCACGTTTTCATAAGCCACCGCGATATTACTGGCGAAATAACTCAATAAATGATGATCAATCTGGTCAAACTTACTGTCTTTACTGACGTAGAGGAAATTCTCCAATCCGCGGTTTGTCGTGAAGTAGCCAACAAAATAATCGTCGCCATGATAAGAGCGTTTTAGCTGATGCACCTGCGCCAGTTTGGCTTCAACGTCCTCAGGCAGCTGAAAACCCGGGCCTGTGGCGTGACCGGATGCGGCGATGATGTCGAGTGACAACTGTTGCTGTCGCGGGTCACCGGTCGCGGCGCAGCAGAAGATTTGTGAATGTTCAAGGCCGAGTAAACTGGCGGCCTGACCGAGAATAATCGAAGCAAATTCTTGCAGACTGTCGCATTCGAGAAAACTGACGGTCGAGGCAATCACGCGTTCCAGGCCTTTTTTGTTGTTTTCGATAATGCAGATATCGCGATAGGCCCGCAGCGCCGAATACAACAGCGTTTTGAGTTTAATAGCGGTGACTTCAGTTTTGTTTTTGTAATCGTTGATATCGTAATCGCGGATCACATGTTCTTCCGGCGCTTCACCGGGTTGCCCTGTGCGCAGAATCAAACGGATTTGATGGTTTTTTAAGTCGCTGCGGATAGTTTTGACTAAATCCAAACCGGCGTGGTTGGATTCCATCACGACATCGACGATAGCCACGGCGATATGTTGATGTTGCTCCAGCACCAACAGCGCGGCTTTGGCGCTATAGGCATGTAACAACTGCAACGGGCGGCCTTCAAACTGAAAACCTTTCAGCACCAGATTGGTAATTTGATGAATGCTTTCGTCGTCATCGACGATCAGCACCAGCCAGGGCTCGGCTGGCGGTGAGGTATGAGTTGTTTCGGCATGGAGCGGAAAATCCTGATCGGCACCAAACAGAAAATCCTGATTTGTCATAAAGGCAGCCTGAAAATCGGTTTATACAACCACAGCTTTGAATGTAGCAGGCCTGTCAGAAAAAACCTCTGTAACAGACAGGATCAAGATTGCCGGTCGGCGGCTTCCAGCGATTCCAGCTCGATATTGATCGCATTGCAGGAGATCTGGATTTCATACAAAGACACAGCCAGGCTCAGCACCAGACTGGCCAGGCTGGCGCCAAAAAACCATTGACCGGCAATATCCCACTGCATAAACAAGGTGAACATCGACAGGGTGCAGAGAATAAAGCTGATCACGCCCCAGCGCTGCATCGAGCGGATCAACACGATACGCTGACGTAAATTTTCAATCTGACGTTTGGCCAGATCCCGCACCTGATCGCCTTCGCGGTTATTCAGCTGCCGGATTAACTGCGCCAGCACCAGAAAACGGTTGGTATAGGCCAACAACAGCAAGGAAATGGCCGGAAATAATAAGGCGGGGGTGGTGATGGTCATCATGATCAGGCTCCTGAATCGGACAATGCTGCGCCGGTATCCTGCATAGTGCGAAAACAGCTGCAGCAGTGCAAGTTTTTGATCATACTCAGCTCTTCTTTATCGCAGCACAGGGGATTCAGATGGCGGTTGATTTGTGGAGCGCGATGCTCACTTTGTTTCTGATTATGGACCCGCTTGGCAATCTGCCGATTGTGGTGGCTATCTTAAAAAACATTAAAGCCGAACGCCGGATGAAAGTGCTGGTGCGCGAGCTGATATTGTCGTTGGTGATTTTGCTGCTGTTTTTATATGGCGGCCAGGCTTTCCTCAGCGTGCTGGGGGTTAAAGAAGAGGCGGTCAGCATCGCCGGCGGCATTATTTTATTTTTGATTGCGCTGCGGATGATTTTCCCGCAGGAAGGCGGTGTGATTGGCCTCAAAGAAGGCGAAGAGCCGTTTTTATTTCCGTTAGCAGTGCCGATGATTGCCGGTCCGTCGATTCTGGCGGCTTTGATCTTGCTGGCCAATCAGCAACCCGGTCAGATGATCGACTGGACTTTGGCGTTATTAGGCGCCTGGCTGGTCAGTTCCGCGATTCTGTTATTTGCGCCGGCACTGCACCGGGTGCTGGGCGAGCGGGGTCTGACCGCGATGGAACGGCTGATGGGGATGATTCTGGTTATCATTTCCGTGCAAATGTTGTTAAATGGCATTGGTCATTATTTTAAATGGGACTGAGTGATGCAACAGGATCCAGTGATTCAGCAGTGGCTGGAGCAGGCAGAGCAGCAGCTTAAAACTCAGCTGGGCCTGCTCGCGCAGCAAATGCAGCAACAACAGCGGCAGTGGCAGGACGAGCAACAGCTGCAGCTGGCGCAACAGGCGGCACCTGAGCTGGCGGCGCTGCAGGCTGAAACTCTGCAACTCAGACAACAGCTGGAAGCCGCGCAGCAGCAAACGCAAGAGCATTCAGCGACACTCAGTCAGACCCAAGCACAAAATAAAACCGCGCAAGAAGAACGTGACGAAGCGCTGGCGGCGATGCGCCGGTTGGCCGATCAGCTGCGGCTCAGTCAGGACGAATTTCGTCAGGAGAAATTGCAGGGTCTGTCGTTACAGCAGCAGCTGGTGCAGCAGGAACAGCAGCTAAGCAGTCATTTGGAGCAACAGCAACAGCTGCAGCAGCAGTTGGCCTCAGTTGAGGCGAAGCTGGAGCACACCGAACAGCAAGGCCAAAGCGCCAGATCCGAAGAACTGACTGCATTACAGAGCGAACTGACCGAAGTCCGTGCCAGCCTCGCTGCGGCTGAAAACGCGGCCACCCAACAGTTGACACAACTGAATCAGTTACGCCAGCAATTGCAGCAGATGACCGACACTGATCAGCAGCTGCAGCAACAACTACACCATCAACTGCAGCAGCTCGATAACGCGGAATTGCAGCGCCGGCAATTAGAACAGCAGTTGGTGGCCGCGGTCGGTGACAGTCAGCTGCAGCAACAACAGGCTGAACAGCTGCAGTTGCTGACGCTTGAGCATCAACAGCAACAGGCGGAACTGGTCAAATTGCGCGATGCGCTGGTGCAGGCGCAGCAGGAGCAACAGGCGCTGCGGCAAGAGCAGCAAGAACAGCTGCAACAACAGCAGCTTCGGGCGCAGCAATTGTTGGAGTCGGTCAGTGCTGAGCGGGACAGCGCCCGGCAGGAGCGGCAACAACTGCAAACACAACTGGTGCATCTGCAACAAATGCAGCAGGAGTTTGGCTTGATGCAACAAGAGCAGCAGACGCTCAGGGCCGAGCGCGATACTTTGCTGGATTCGGTCACACAGTTACAGCAGCAACTGGCTGAAACCAATAGTCAGTTTGAATCACAACAACAGGCGCTGCAGGCGCAGCAACAGTTACAGGCTGAAATTGACGGCTTATTGCAGCAACAGCAGGACTGGCAACAACAGCAACACAAGCTGGAAAGCCAGTTGTTCCGCGCGCAGGCCAGAGTCGACAGTATTGAAGAGCGGCAGCAGGCGGAAGCTGAACAGTCGCGGGAAACCATCCGGCAGTTACGGTTGCAATTGTTGCAGGAACAAGCGGCCGCGCAGGAACAAATCCAGCAGTTGCAGCAGCAGGCCACTGAATTCCGGCTGAAATTTGATTATGCGCAAAAGCAGCTGCAACAACAGTCGCAGCCATAATGCTGGCTATCGCAGCCAGAACAGTCAGGGGCTGAACTGGCTGATGTGGCTGGCTTTGTGTATCATGGCTGCCAAGACCTAAGCCCGTCACGGACTCTTTATTCATGTCAAAAGCCAATAATTTCCAGAAGATGCGTGAGCTGAGCTTTTATCAGCAAGCCGCGGTAGCCATTGTCCTGTTAGAACGGATGCTGCCGAATTATCAGTTATTTGCTGAAGTCAGCAGTTTTGGCGACGCTGCATTGCCGCGCCACACTTTGGATTTAGTCTGGGAATGGCTACAGGTGCGCCGCGCTAAAATCAATTTTGAACGGCTGCAGGAAGAGCTGGAGCTCATCACGCCGGAAGTCAGCCACTTTGATATGTTTGGCGTTTATCCGGCAGTGGATGCGATGATTGCACTGGACAGCATGCTAAACGGCATTCGTGAACAGGACAGCACTGAATTTATTAACGTGGCGAAAATCTCGCAAGCTTCAGTGGCGCGGCTGATTGAACATGAATCAGCCGACTTGGATATCAGCACTGAAGCGGAACTGAAAAAAGTAGTACGTGATCACGAATTGATGGCGTACGAGATGGATTGTCTGGCCGAGCTGATTGAGATCTGCGCTGCAGTACAGTCGTTTGACCGCGAACAAATCCAGCAACTCAAAGCCTGGGTCAAAGAGCAGGGCGTGACTAACCTGGGCATGGAGCTGAGCTGAGCTCCACCAGCCTGAGCTCCACCAGCCTAAGCCCCATCAGCCTGAGTTCAGCCCTGTCGCTGATGTTTATTCCGGCTGGTACACAAAAAGCCGGTAGGCCAGCTGACCGGCGATTTTATCTTTTAACAAGCGCCAGCCTGGTGGTAATTCACTGATATCCAGCTCCTTTTCCGTCTCCAGATAAATCAGCGCCTCCGGTTTTAGCCAGCCGTTGCAAAGCAATCTGGCGCAGGGCAGCGCTAAATTTTGCCGAAACGGCGGGTCAATAAATACCAAATCAAATTGCTGCAGCGCAGCAGCGGCTAACAACTGCATAGTGTCGCTGTGCCGCACTTCCGCATTGGCGCAGTTGAGTCGGGCCAGATTTTGTTTCAGCTGCAACGCGGCTTTTTGATCGCGTTCAATCAGCAAAGCGCTGTTGGCATAACGCGACAACGCTTCAAATGCCAGACTGCCGCTGCCGCTGAAACAATCCAGCACCAGCCGGTCCCGGGTGTCGTGCATAAGCCAGTTAAACAAGGTTTCTTTGACCCGATCTGTGGTCGGTCGCAAGCCCTGCACATCCAGCACCGGCAGTTTGCGGCCACGCCACTGCCCGCTGATAATGCGGACTTCACCGGGTTGCGCTGTTGGCGCGGCGGCGGTTTTACTGCGGGACTGTGGGCTGGAGGCGCGGCTTTTCATCAGGGTTTATGCACTTTGAATAAAGGTGATACTATAAGCGGCGATTTTACCGCAGTTTCGACAATCTGACAGCGAACCTTATGACTAAACCGAATAAACTGTTTTCCTGGCTGGGTTTTGGCAAAAAAGACCCGGCTCCGGCCACGCCTGAAGTGGTGGCGGATACCGCTGCTGCACAGACTCCGGCTACACCAGCGCCGGCCATCCCAGAACCAGCCACACCAGAACCAGCGGTCACGCCGCCACCCGTTGCGCCGCAGCCGGAAACAACCTTAACCACCCCAACGTTGCCTGAAGAAGCTGTTACAGCTGCCATTACAGCGCCGGTGGAACTTGTCGAGACAGCGTCTGCTCACATTGCAACTGACGCAGTTGCCACGCTGACCGACAGTGCAGTGACTGTTACTGCAGAGCCAGAGCCAGAGCCAGAGCCAGCTGCAGCTCCGGTTGCATCAGTCATCACCGCAACGCATGCTGAAGAACCGGCGAAAAAACCAGGCTTTTTTGCCCGGCTGAAACAAGGCCTGGCTAAAACCAGTCAGAATCTGGGTTCAGGGCTTGCCAGTTTATTCCTCGGCAAAAAAATCGATGATGAGCTGTATGAAGAACTGGAAACTCAGTTGTTGCTGGCGGACGTCGGGGTTGAAACCACCCAAAAGCTGATCAAACAGCTGGTGGCTGATGCCAACCGGCGTGAATTAAAAGACGCCGAAGCCCTGTATGAAAAATTGCAGGACGAAATGGCGTTATTGCTGGATAAAGTCGAACAGCCGCTGCAAATCGACAGCAGTACTGGCCCTTATGTCATCCTGATGGTTGGCGTCAATGGTGTCGGCAAAACCACCACTATCGGTAAACTGGCGCAGCAATTTAAGCAACAGGGCAAATCTGTGATGCTGGCGGCCGGCGATACCTTCCGCGCGGCTGCGGTTGAACAGCTGCAGGTCTGGGGTGAACGCAACGAAATTCCGGTGATAGCCCAGCACAGCGGCGCCGACAGTGCCTCTGTCATTTTTGACGCTTACCAGGCCGCCAAAGCGCGCAAAATCGATGTGTTAATTGCTGACACTGCGGGACGCCTGCAGAACAAAGCGCATCTGATGGAAGAGCTGAAAAAAATCGTCCGGGTGATGAAAAAAATCGATGGCGCAGCGCCGCATGAAGTGATGTTGACGCTGGACGCCGGCACCGGTCAGAATGCGCTCAGTCAGGCCAAACTGTTCCACGAAGCGGTGCAACTGACCGGCATTACGCTGACCAAGCTGGATGGTACCGCCAAGGGCGGGGTGATTTTCGCCATTGCCGACCAGTTTAGTCTGCCAATCCGCTATATCGGCGTTGGCGAAGGCATTGACGATTTACGGGTATTCCACAGTAAAGACTTTATCCGCGCGCTGTTTAACAGGGAATTCTGAGCATGCTTCGATTTGAGCAGGTGAGCAAAAGCTATCCGGGTGGTTTTGTCGCGCTGGATCGTGTCAGTTTTGAACTGCAAAAAGGCGAAATGGCCTTTTTGACTGGTCATTCCGGCGCCGGCAAAAGTACCATGCTCAAGCTCATCAGCCTGATCGAACGGCCTTCGGCCGGCCGTGTTGTGATTAACGGTATTGATTTATCTGGCATTAAATCCAGCCAAATCCCTTATGTGCGACGTGATATCGGCATGATTTTTCAGGATCACCGCCTGCTGATGAATCACACCGTATTTGATAATGTGGCGTTACCGCTGGTGATCGAAGGTTTTACCGGCCGCGATATGGCAAGACGGGTGCACGCCGCGCTGGATCAGGTTGGCTTACTCGACAAAGCTCGTTGTTTGCCGGCGACATTGTCCGGCGGTGAAGCGCAGCGGGTTGGCATAGCCCGGGCTGTCGTCAACAAACCCCCGCTGTTATTAGCTGATGAGCCGACCGGCAATCTGGACCCGGATTTGTCGAAAGATATCATGCGGGTGTTTGAAGCTTTTAATCAGGCCGGCGTGTCGGTGCTGGTCGCCAGTCACGACCTGAGCCTGATCGCGCGGATGCGCTATCGCACTATGACGCTCAAAAGCGGCAAAATGATCAACGATGGCCTGCTGCACAGTGAGGATGCCGAATGAGTATTCTGTTTAATGGCCGCGCCAGCGGTGCCAGTGACAGTGCACCGGGCATGGTGCAAAGATTTGTGATGGGTATTGTTGGCCATCTGCGCCAGTCGGTCTCCAGCCTTGGCGAGTTGTGGCGCAGTCCGGTCTGGACTTTTGTCACTATCGCAGTGCTTGGCATCAGCATGACGTTACCGGCCACTTTGCATGTGCTGGTGAAAAACTTGCAACAGGTCAGCAGCAGTTACGACCAGTCGTTTGAAATTAGTCTGTTTCTGAAAAACGACGTCACAGAAACCGATATCGCCACGCTGGTGACGCTGTTACAGGGCGACAAAGACGTCGCCAAAGTACGGCTGATTGATAAAACTGCCGCGATGGCTGAATTTAAACAAGAATCCGGATTTGGTGAGGCCATTAGTTTCCTCGACCAGAACCCGTTACCGGATGTGTTACTGGTGACACCGGCACAAAGCCAGCCGGCAGCCGCCGAAGCGCTGTTAAACAAACTGCAAAAAGAACGTTTTGTCGAACTCGCCAAGCTGGACATCAGCTGGCTGGAGCGGCTGGCAGCAATTATGTCGCTGGTACAGCAGGTGGTTTACACCATCGCCGCGTTGTTACTCTGTGGCGCTTTACTGGTAATTGGCAACACCATTCGTTTGCTGATTATGGATAAAAAAGCCGAAATCGAAGTGATGAAACTGGTCGGCGCAACTGACAGTTTTATCCAGCGACCGTTTTTATACACTGGCATCTGGCTCGGTATTTTTGGCGGTTTTCTGGCGTTTCTGGTGATTGAACTGATGTTGTACTGGCTGCGCGGCGCTATTGCCAATGTAACGCAGCTGTACCAGAGTGGCTTTGTGCTTAATGTGCTGACTTTACAGGAGTTTGGCCTGTTGATGCTGATTGCCGTCAGCCTGGGGCTGGTCGGTTCTTATCTGGCTGTGCGCAGCCATATCAAAGCGATAGAGCCCTGCTAGAGCACCTTTAAACTAGACGGTGCTCTAAGGACTCCGATCATCAACAGTGCTATCAGTCCGCTGCAGCTTCCTGCATCAGGCCATGCGCCCAGCTGACCGCATCCAGATACGTCATGCTGAGATCCCGCGCTTTGCCAAACAATTGGGTTGTTAACTGCTGTTGTAAGTCCCACTCACCATTTTCATAGGCTTTGGTTAGTTGCAGATAAAGCCCAAGCCTGCCCTGATACTCCAGCAAAGCGGCTTTGATTTCCGGCAGTATTGGTAAATCGTCTAGAAGTTGCTGCAATGGCTGTTCCAGCAGTGCGTCAACCAGCGAAAACAAACCAGTCAGGAACGCAGCCGGCGGATTGTCGGCATCGCCCATGATGGATGCCAGCTGGTCACAGAATCTGGCCCGCACTATCGACATATGCAGCAATTCACTGGGGCCGTCTTCTTTCAGATTGGCCAGCGCCAGTAAGGCAATAAACTTTTTCAGCTCGCCTTCACCCATATACACCATGGCGTGTTTTAACGAGCCAATCGGCTGCTCGCGGGCAAAGCTGGCGCTGTTCACAAAGCGCAGCAATTTATACGACAAGCCGAGATCTCTCTCGACAATCGCCGTCAGCTTTTCAAAATCGAGCCGCAGCGCACTGGATTCGGCAATCAGCAGCAGCAGATTTAATTTACTGCTGGCGATTTTTTTATGCTTCAACATCTCAGGCCGGGCGAAAAAATACCCCTGAAACAAAGTAAAACCGAGTTGTTTCAGCTTTTCGTATTCGGTCTGGGTTTCGACTTTTTCTGCCAGTAAAGTGACGGGGTGATGTTTGACCCGCGACACATATTTGCTGATCTGCAGAATATTAAACTGCCGCACGTCCACTTTGATAAAGCTGATATAAGGCAGGAAGATGTCCCATTTAGGGTCAAAGTCGTGATCATCCAGCGCCAGCTTGTAGCCCATGCGGTGCAACTCGCGGCAAGCAGTCAGCAGCTCCATACTGATTGGCACTGTTTCCAGCACTTCAATCACCATGCTGTGTGGATTAATCGAAGTCGGGAAATGATGAATGAGCGTATCGGCGGAGAAATTGATAAAAGCCTGATGGCCACCGGTGATCTTCTCAACACCCATCAGCAGATGATGTTCAGTAATGAGTTTTGAGGTGGCTTCATCGGCGTTGATATCGGGAAAACTGTTTTGCACCCCATCACGGAACAACAGTTCATAGCCAAATAAGTTTTTATGCTGATCTAAAATCGGCTGGCGTGCCAGGTAACAATACATCGACTACTCCTGAACCAAGGGCCGGATAAGGCCGTAAACGCACTGGTATGCAGGTCTGGCTGTGCCAACGTCCGATGTTTGATAGTGGACCAGACTTCTGTTGAGATGCTTTGAGCATATCGGAAAATCGCGCTTTGTCTTATGCGGATATATTCTGAAATCCACTTTTTAATATAATTTGGTTCTTAAAAACGCGGGAACCGGCATTAGCACTCTCTGTCAAAGAGTGCTAACATGAGTCCACTTTCACATCTCCACAGGAGTTTGTTCATGACCAAAGCGAATCAATTGATGACATTGTCAGTCGCAGGCAGCGGTAGCCTCGAGGCTTATACCCACGCTGTCAGTACTATTCCGATGCTGTCGGCTGAAGAGGAACGCGCTCTGGCTGAACGTCTGCAGCAACACGGTGACCTGGAAGCGGCCCGTCAGCTGATTATGTCGCATTTACGTTTTGTGGTGCATATTGCCCGCAGCTACTCAGGCTACGGTTTGCCGATTGGCGATTTGGTACAGGAAGGCAATATCGGCCTGATGAAAGCGGTAAAACGCTTTGACCCGTCGGTTGGTGTGCGTCTGGTATCTTTTGCCGTGCACTGGATCAAAGCTGAAATTCACGAATTTGTACTGAAAAACTGGCGCATTGTTAAAGTGGCAACCACTAAAGCCCAGCGCAAACTGTTTTTTAATCTGCGTAAATCCAAGAAAAACCTCGGCTGGTTTAGTCAGGATGAAGTGAAAAACGTCGCGGAATCTTTAGGCGTCCCAGAATATGAAGTGCGGGAAATGGAAGCGCGGATGAGCAACCATGATCTGGCCTTTGATGCGCAGGACGATGACGACGACAACAACTTCAGCGCGCCGGTGTTTTTCCTCGACGATAAAACCTCAGATCTGGCGAACAACTTTGAAGAAGATCAAAGTGAAGGCGCGGCCTTAGAACGGCTGCAGGCGGCAGTGCGTACGCTGGATGAGCGCAGCCAGGACATTATCCGCGCCCGCTGGCTCGACAATGAAAAACTGACACTGCAGGAACTGGCTGATCGTTATCAGGTGTCCGCAGAACGTGTGCGTCAGCTGGAAAAAAATGCCATGAAAAAACTGCATGCGGCTATGGTTGCCTGATTTTTCCTGTTGCTAAAAAAATGCCAGAGCTTGCTCTGGCATTTTTTTTAACGCAGTAACAGCGGTACTGGCGATACGGCAACCGGCGCTTCGGTCGGCTGCGGGTAAAAACGCCGCCACTCAGGCTCGGCGACCGGCGTTGCTGCAGGCGTATCAAAACCCGGCAGCTGTGGCAGATAAGGCGGATGCCAGGGGATAAGCTCAGGCACGGGCTCAACAATCTCACTGACGACTGGCGGTGGCACCGTGGTTACCCGATCTGTGGTTACCTGCTCTGTGGTCACCGGCTCCGGCGTTTTGGTCTCAGTGCTGGTTGTTTCCGCCGCTGTTGATGTGGCTGTTGGTTTTGTTTTCACTGACGGTGGTTTAGCGGTACTTGCGGTATTGGCAATCAGCTGCGCCGGTGCGGCCGGTAAATCCAGTAACGCCGATGCCGGCACCACTTTAATGCCTTGCTGCGCCAGACGCGGTAAGTTCTTCTTCAGATAACGATAAGTTTCCGGATAGGGATGACCAATAGCTACGGCATGGCCATGATGTTTCGCCAGCTGGATCAGCTGATTAAACTGCCGGTCCAGGGCTTTGTAGGATTTGTCGTTATCAAGGAAAACATCGCGGCTGCGGGTTTTCACGCCGTGTTTTTGGGTGGTCGCGGTGACGACACTTTTGCCGGTGGTTTTACTGTCAATAAAATACAGACCCCGCGCGGCCACGACCTGCATCACCCAATCCATTTGCTCAGGCAAAGAAGTGTATAGGCTGCCCATATGGTTATTGACGCCGATGGCCTGCGGCACACTGTCCAGTGCTTTGTTCAGCGCTTGCTGGACCTGTTGTTTATTCATCGGCCGGCGCAGCGCACCTTTGCCCAATAAATGGTTTTGCGCCACCGCTTCCATCGGCATATGCAGCATAATTTCTTTGCCATGCTGGCGGGCGAGGGCAATCATGTCATGGCCGTTTGGCGTAAATGGCATGACAGCCACAGTCAGGGCGTATGGCAGACGAATAATGTCCGGGTCGACTTTCTGATAACCGATATCGTCGATGATGATCGCCACTTGCGGCGGCAGGGATTGCGCCTGCACCGGCAGCGACAAACAACAGACAACTGAGAAAAGCTGGAAAATACGCACGCTGGAATGATTCACTGATCTTGGCAAAGCGCCGGCTGAATTTCAGGCCGGCATTATGCCTGTTGTTACGGATTTCGCAACCAGCGCAGCGGGTCTACTGCCGCACCTTTTTGCCTGATCTCAAAATAAAGTCCACTGCGGTCGCGACCACCGCTTTGACCAACTAAAGCAACATGGTCGCCAATCCGCACGACGTCACCGGGAGATTTCAGTAAACTTTGGTTATGACCGTACAGACTCATCAGGCCATTGCCGTGGTCCAGCACTATGACCCAGCCATAACCACGCAACCAGTCGGCATAAATCACCTGACCATCGGCGACTGCCCGCACGGGTTGACCATTGGCAGCCTGAATTAAGATACCGCTGGCCGTGGTCTGGCCGCCCTGCGCGGCGCCAAACTTTTGCACTAAAGTGCCTTGCACCGGCCAGGGCAGTTGCCCTTGTTTTTTGCCTTTATATGCCAGCCGGCGGTTGGCGGCCTCAGCTTTTAGTTTGGCAATGGTACTCTGCAGGCTTTTTTCATTGCCTTTGAGGTAGGCCAGTTGTTGTTTCTGTTCTGCCAGCAATTCGCGTAGTTTGGCCACACTTTGTTGTTGCTGATTTTTCGCGGCGACTAAATCCTGTTGTTGTGCAGTCAGCTCGTCTAACCGCAGGCTTTGTTCGTGGCGGGTCTGTTGCTGCAGGCTGGCCAGCTGTTCCAGTTCACTGACGGTTTGTTTCAGTGCCTGCAACTGCTGGATCCGGGCGTTGTTAAAGTACTGGTAGTAGGTCAGTAACCGCTCCAGCTTTAACGCATCCTGCTGATTCAAAAGTAATTGTGTGTAGTCGTGACCACCGACTTGATACGCAGCTTTGACCTGAGCTGCCAGCAGCTGTTGTTGAGTTTGCCGCTGTTGTTCCAGCTGTTGCTGACGCGTTGCCAGCTCCGCCAGTTTTGCGTCCAGTGCCTGTAGTTGTTGTTGCTGCACGGCGACGGCTGCAGCCGCTTCTGCGAGCTTTGCGTCAGCCTGTTTCAGTTGCTGCTCAGTGTCGCGCAGTTGCTGTTGCTGCTGCGCGCGCTGTTGCTCGGTGCGGGCAATATCTTGCTGCACCGATTTCAGCTCCTGCCGGGCTTTGGCGGTATCGGATTGCTGCGCCTGCGCCAACGGCGCAAGCAGCAGACAAAGCAACAGGCCCGATTTGACTACGGCAGGTTGCGCCCAATTGCGCTTCGGGGTTATCACCGCAGCTGAAACAGCACTTTGCCGGTCATCTCTGCCGGCACCGGCATGCCAAGCAGTGTCAGCATGGTCGGTGCTATATCACTTAAGATACCACCATCAACCACATTCGCCGGCCGGCCGACATAAATCAGCGGCACCGGATCGGACGTATGCGCTGTGTGCGCCTGACCAGATTCGTGATCGACCATTTGCTCCGCATTGCCGTGGTCGGCGGTGATAATACATTCTCCGCCAACAGCCGCCAGTGCTTCAACCACCCGGCCGATGCAGTGGTCGACCGCTTCCACCGCTTTGACTGCAGCTGACAAAATACCGGTATGACCGACCATATCGCCGTTGGGATAGTTACAGATAATGACGTCAAACTGCTGGCTGTGAATGGCTTCGACCAGCTTATCGGTCAGCAGCGTCGAGTTCATTTCTGGCTGCAGATCATAAGTGGCGACATTTGGCGATGGGACCAGGATACGCTCTTCGCCTGGAAACAGCTCTTCGCGGCCACCGCTGAAGAAAAAAGTAACATGCGCATATTTCTCGGTTTCAGAAATCCGCAGCTGGGTTTTCTGATGTTTGGCCAGCCATTCACCGAGCACGTTATTCAGGCTCTCTGGCGGATAAGCGACCGGCGCTTTGATGTCGGCGGCGTATTCAGTCAGCTGGACAAAAGCACCGAGCGCGACCACACGTTTGCGGTCAAAAGCATCAAAAGTGGCTTCAGTAAAAGTGCGGCTGAACTGACGGGCGCGGTCGGCGCGGAAATTCATAAAAATCAGCGCATCACCATCTTCTAATTGCACTGGCTGGCCGTCGTTGCCAACAATAGCGGTGGCTTTGACGAATTCGTCGTTTTCACCGCGTTCATAAGCGGCGTGCAGGGCGGCGACTGCGTCTGTTGCCGTGTAAGCAGCGTTGCCATCGACAATCAGATCATAAGCCTGTTCCACGCGGTCCCAGCGTTTGTCGCGGTCCATTGCGTAATAACGGCCAACAACAGTGGCGATTTGGCCTTTACCCAGAGCCTGACAGCGCTGCTGCACGCGTAATAATGAAGCTTCGGCGCTGCGTGGCGGAGTGTCGCGGCCATCGAGGAAAGCGTGCAGATAAATCTTGTCAGCACCCTGGCGGGCGGCCAGTTCAATCATCGCAATTAAATGGTCTTCGTGGCTATGTACGCCACCGGGCGATAATAAGCCCATCAGATGCACGGCTTTGCCAGCTTGCACCGCAGTTTGCACGGCGCCGGCCAGGACAGGATTGGTGAAAAAGTCGCCATCGGCGATGGCTTTGGTGATGCGGGTCAGTTCCTGATACACCACACGGCCTGAGCCTAAATTGACGTGGCCGACTTCAGAGTTGCCCATTTGACCGTCTGGCAGGCCTACATCCATACCAGAACCGGAAATCAAACTATGCGGATAATCGCGCCACAACCGGTCCATCACCGGTGTATTGGCCTGAGCGATAGCATTATCCGCCGGGTCTTCGCGATAGCCCCATCCATCCAGAATCAACAGTACCAGGGGTTTGCCAGACTTCGCCATAACTTGCTCCGCTTCTTAGTTGCTTGATCTCGTTACTTGATCAACATTTTTCCCGTATCTAATCCGTGCTCATCTTACCGAAATTCGGCGGTGACTCCAATCGCTGCTGTGCAGAAACTGCGCAATCAGCCGGACAAGCCGTCGGCGGACGCGCTGAGGCGCCGGCGGAGGGCTGTTTTTGCCATCGAAACCCGTTATACTCCGGCGCTGATCCTGTGACCAGATGAACGGAATGTTATGCAACAATACGTCGAATTTGCCGGAAATCACCCGATCTTAGTGGTGATTTGGATAGGTCTGCTGCTGGCGATTATTGTCAGTTATATCCAGGCTATGTTTTCAAAATTGCAGTTTGTCACGCCGACTGAGCTGACATTGTTAGTTAACCGCGAAGATGCGCTGGTACTGGATATCCGCAGCAACGATGATTTTAAACGCGGTCATATCACTGGCGCCCGCAATATTCCACTGGCGCAACTGTCAGGCCAGATCGACAGCCTTGAAAAGGCCAAAGATGCACCCATTATAGTGGTCTGTCAGGCTGGCATGTCCGCGCAAGGTGCGGCTAAACAGTTGTCAGCTGCTGGTTTCAGCCGCGTTGCGGTGTTGACCGGCGGTATGGGTAAATGGGCTGAAGCCAGTTTACCTGTGGTAAAAAAATAACCGGAGCAGTGCGATGAGCAGTCCCAGCGTCACTATTTACACCAAAGAATATTGTCCGTATTGTGTGCGCGCAAAGGCTCTGCTCAGCCATAAAGGCGTCGAATTTCACGAAATAAAAATCGATGCACAACCTGAACTCAGACCAGAAATGATCACGAGAGCAGGCGGTCGCAGCACTGTGCCGCAAATCTTCATCAATGACCAACATATCGGTGGCTGTGATGACCTGCATGCGTTAGACGCGCAGGGTCGGTTAGACACACTACTACAACTTTAAGCGTATTTTCAGGGAACTATCATGGCCGACGAACAACTGAACGTAGCTGCGGAAGAGCAGCAAGTCCCATTTGCAATCCAGCGTATTTACGTCAAAGACATCTCTTTTGAATCACCAAATGCACCGGCAATTTTCCGCAAAGAATGGCAGCCAGAAGTAAAATTAGATCTGGATACCCGCAGCGAAAAACTCGAAGACAACATGTTCGAAGTGATTCTGTCGCTGACAGTGACCACTACTGTAGGCGGCGAAACCGCCTTCCTGTGTGAAGTGCAACAAGCTGGTATCTTTGCAGTACCAGAACTGCAGGACGCACAGATGGCGCATATGCTGGCATCTTTCTGCCCAAATATCCTGTTCCCATACGCCCGCGAAACTGTGGCAAACCTGGTGAACCGCGGTACTTTCCCACAACTGAACCTGGCTCCGGTTAACTTTGACGCGCTGTTTGCTCAATATGTGCAACAACGTCAGGCGGAAGCCCAGGCACAATTGCCTAACTAAGCTGTCAATCGCATGACTTTGCATTCGGCAATTACGGTATTAGGCGCCGGCTCTTACGGCACGGCGCTGGCGATCTGTCTGGCGCGCAACGGTCATTCCACATTATTGTGGGGCCGCAATAGTGCGGATATTGCCGCCATGGCGCGGGACCGGATTAATCATCACTATTTGCCGGATATTGTGTTGCCGGAACAACTGGCGGTGACCGATGACCTGCAGGCGGCCGTGAAAGCCAGCCAGAACGTACTGGTGGTGGTGCCAAGTCATGCCTTTGCAGACACTTTAAGGCAAATAAAGCCGTTTTTATTGCCGCACGCCCGGGTTGCCTGGGCGACCAAAGGTCTGGAGCCGGACACAGGCCGGCTGTTGCAGGATGTTGCCCGCGATATTCTCGGTGATGAGGTGTCGCTGGCGGTATTATCCGGGCCAACTTTTGCCAAAGAACTAGCCAAAGGCTTGCCGACTGCGATCTCGCTGTCGTCAACTGACGCCGAGTTCATCACAGTGCTGTCTGATTTGTTGCACTGTGGCAAAACCTTCCGTGTTTATACCAATCCGGATTTTATTGGCGTGCAGCTCGGTGGCGCAGTGAAAAACGTCATCGCCATTGGCGCTGGCATGGCCGATGGCATCGGCTTTGGTGCCAATGCCCGCACCGCGCTGATTACCCGCGGACTGACTGAAATGTGCCGGTTGGGCTGTGCTTTAGGCGCCAAAAAAGAAACTTTTATGGGCATGGCCGGTTTAGGCGATTTAGTGCTGACCTGTACCGACAACCAATCCCGTAACCGCCGTTTTGGTTTGTTACTGGGGCAGGGCGTCGGTGTCGACGACGCCATCCAGCAAATTGGTCAGGTGGTTGAAGGTTATCGCAACGCCCGCGAAGTTTATAACCTGGCGACCCGTGTTGGCGTCGAGATGCCTATCACCGAACAAATTTATCAGGTGTTGTATCAGGGCAAAGATGCCCGGGCTGCTGCACTGGATTTGTTAGGCCGGGAAAAACGCGACGAATAAATCAGCTGGCCTGCTGCCATTGCTGCTGCAGGCCATAGGGCAGTTGCTGACCGCTGACCGGCCGCATCTTACTGAAATGTAAGCCGCGGCAACTGTAGCAGCCCATCACATGCAGCAGATAAGCCTGCATTTCAGTATCAACGCCCTGCACACTGACTTGTAAACCCTGATGTATCAATAGCCGGATAAGACTCGCACAGGCATTGCGCTGCGTGTCTGATTCTTCCAGCTGCCGGATCACCTGCTCAGACAGCTCCGCCGTCTGCCAGTAGGGTTGCTGTAGCAGCTGCAAAGCGCTAACACCGTGGCCAACCTGACTAATCATCAGGCCGAACCCTGCAGCCACCAGAGCTTCGGCCTGCGCGTTAAATCCTGCCGGGTCTTGCAGCCAGCCCTCTTCAGTCAGACACAACACAAACTGACTGGCCTGCAATTGGTGGTCTTGCAACAGACTTTGTAAAAAATTCAGCAGGCCGCTGTGGCGAAAATTGGTTGCCGACAATTCAACCTGTACCGGTGGCAGCTCGCCCAGCCGGTGCCACAGCTCCAGCAACTGGCAAGTCTGACAAAATGCCCAGCGTTCCAGCGCCAAAAGTTGTCCGGTTTGCTCGGCCAGCGGCTTCAGCGCTGCGTAATTCAATAAGCCCCTGGTGGGTGAGCGCCAACAGAGCTCGAGCCTGACTGCGTTGGCCACGCCGCTCGACAATTCAATAACAGGTTGCGACCAAATCTCCAGCTGATATTGGGTCAGCGCCTGCTGCAGCTCGGCCTGCAGTTGAATGCCAGCCACTGTACTTTGGTTTTGCATTTGCCACAGATGCAGCTTGTCCGGCACTGTGTTGGCAATTTGCAGCGCCTGGGCAGCATGTGCCTGCAGTTCGTCAATATTGGGGCCAGCATCTGGGAAAATGGCAATGCCGGCGTGGCAATCCAGCCGGACTTCGGCGGCCGGGATCACAAAAGGCCCCTGACAAAAACTGAGGATCTCCCGGGTCAGCTGTAGCGCTTGTTGCTGTGATTGTTCATCATGGCCTGTCAGGCTCAGTAATATCGCCAGTTGCTGTGGCCCCAGCCGGGCGAAAAATGCTTCCGGCGGCATTTCGCTTTGTACATTTTTAACCAGCTGCTGCAACAGACTGTCTGCTGCCGCACTACCGAAATTGCGCCGGATCGACTGTAATTCAGTGATGTCCAGCAGTACCAATGCGAAACTGTGATAGCGCAACTGATGGCGGGTCAACTGCTGTTGCAGCCAGTAACGCCACAGCGCTTCTGCCGGTAATCCGGTCACCGGGTCCAGGCAGACATCGATTTGGTTTTGCATCTGGTCCAGCTCGGATTGCAAAGGCCGCCAGCGCCAAAGCAAATGCTGACGTTGATAACCGGGGATGACGCTGACTTGCAGCTGAAAGGCCTGCCTGGACTGGCCGCCAATCCAGACCTGCCCCTGCCAGTGTGGGCTGATTTGTAACATCGCCATAATGTCAGGGAATCCGGGATGTTGGCCGTCTGCCGAGAAAAATAGTTCAGATTCTAAATCGGTGTGCAGCGGTGGAAAGCGGGTTTCATTGTTATGCCACAAGGGGGTGCCGTTGGCGTCGGTCAGACGGAATGCGGCAGCTTGTTGCTGCAGGTATCCGAGCAACGCCTGATTTTGTAAAGGATTACGCTGCAGGGACCAAAGTCGCAGTACCAGCGCGATGATCGAGACGGCAGCAAAACCGGCCAGTATCAGGTAGATCCATCCAGAGATTTCCATCTGAGCATTCCTTGCGCAATGACCTTTGCCAACTATAGAAGTCTGTCGAAAAAATCGCCACTAAACTGCTACAGAAAACGCCGGTTTTCACCGACTGCGGTTTCTATGGACAGCCTCTGCGGTATAATCGGTTTTTTATCTGCGCCGGAGTCATTGTGTTTCATATCGCGTTGTTTGAACCCAAAATTGCGCCAAATTGTGGCAATATTATCCGTCTGGCGGCCAATACCGGCTGTGCTTTGCATTTAATTGAACCGCTGGGTTTTGATTTTGAAGAAAAAAAACTGCGCCGTGCTGGTCTCGATTATCACGATCTAGCCAATGTCACCCGACATGCCAGTTATGCGGATATGCTGATGGCCGTGGCGCCGTCACGGGTGTTGGCGCTGACCACCAAAGGCAGCCGGCCGCACACTGAGTTGCAATATTTGCCGGGGGATCTGTTGTTGTTTGGCTCAGAAACTTCAGGCTTGCCGGATGACATTCGTAACGCCATTCCGGCTGAGTTACGGCTGCGTATCCCGATGATGCCTGACGCCCGTAGCCTGAATCTGGCCAATTCGGTTGCTATTGTTTGTTATGAAGCCTGGCGTCAGCAGGGTTTCACCGGTGCTTTATAACTAGTCTATCGTCGTGTCCGGCACAGGAGCCTTGGATGAACAGTCAGGAATATAATCTGTGGGTGCGCCGCTCCGGCATGCTGACCATTGCCTTTGCTCTGACCATCGTCGCTATCAAACTGTTTGCAGCTATTGATACCAATGCAGCTTCGATGCTGGCGTCGTTGATGGATGCGATGATGGATGTGGCGGTGTCTCTGCTGAATTTTGTGGCGCTGCGCTTTGCGTTGAAACCGGCGGACGACGAGCACAGATTTGGTCATGGTAAAGCCGAAGCGGTGATGGCGCTATTTCAGGCAGCTTTTTTGGCTGGTGCGGCATTTGTACTTTTATATCAGGGCTTTAACCGGTTTTTTGTGCCGGCACCTGTCGGTGAGATCAGCAATGGGATTTGGGCCATGCTGGTGTGCAGCGGCCTGACGCTGACACTGGTGTTAATGCAGCGCTGGATTATCAAAAAGACCGGTTCGCTGGCGGTCAACGCCGATCAGGCACATTACCGCGGTGATTTATTAATGAATGCCGCTGTATTGCTGGCGCTCTATCTGGTGCAAAACAGCCTGTTATGGGCTGATGCGGTGATTGCGATTCTGATCGCTGGTTATCTGCTGTTGAATGCCGGCCAGCTACTGCGCGAGAGCATGGTGCATTTATTGGATGAAGAACTGCCGGAAGTGGAGCGGCAACGCATTCTGCATCATCTGCAGCAGATGCCGGGCGTGCTGGGCGTAGAGCAGCTGCGCACACGCCGGGCCGGACCACGGGTTTTTGTGCAGCTGCGTTTGTTATTGCCGCAGGACTGGAGCCTGCAAAAGGCCCATCAGGTGACAGATTTGGCTGAGCAGCAAGTTGCCGCTTTATATGCCGATGCCGAAGTGATTATTCACCCGGACCCGTTGCCGCATGCTGTGCCAGCCAGCCATTGATAAGCTGAAATACCTGTGCGCGTTCTGCGTCAGTACCGGCCAGTAACTCATGTTTGGCGCTGGCGATTTGCTGCAACAGAATACCATGCTGCTGTGCCAGGCTGGTTTGGGCGCTGTTCGCCACCACAGTATCGGCGCCGGCCTGCAGGATCAGCATCGGCAGCTGTGGTCTGCGATCATCCCGGATCTGAGCACAAGCGTGCAGTGCTGCATCCAGCCAGGCCCAGCTGACCCCGCCAAGCTGATAAGCCGGATATTGCTGATATAACTGGCGAAACCACTGATAACGTTCCGCACTATTGGTTAAGTCATTGCCTTCAAATGGCTTTGGCTGATAACGCGTTTGACCCGGTACAAACCAGCCCTTTTTGCTACAACGCCGGTTCAGCTGATGCATCAGCCTGGCCAGCAGCGTCGCGGCCGCCGGCACAGGCCCCGCCGGAATACCAAACATCGGTGCACTGAATACGGCGGCATCGACCAGCGGTAACGCCGTGCTTTGCAGATAACGATACAAAATAGCGCCGCCCATCGAATGGGCTAACGCCAGCATCGGCAGGTCGGTTTGACTGCGGATATGGCTGATGGCAAGTGTCAGGTCGTCAACATAGAGCTTAAAATCGGCGACATCTCCCAATTGCGGATCCGGCTCTGGCCGCTGCGCCAGGCCCTGACCGCGATGGTCCAGCACAAACACCTGATAACCGCTGCATAAGGCATCCTGCGCCAGTTCGGCATACTTATGCGCTGCTTCGATCCGCCCCGGCACCAGCAACAATGCTGCTGCCGGTTTGCGCCAGGCTGGCAGTGTGGTTTTGCTGTACAGGCAAAAACGAACGCCATCCCGGCCGGTCAGATCAGTGCGGCTGAACTGTTGCCAGTACAGGTCCAGCTTTTGAGATACGGACGGCGTGGCGATTTGGCCGGCACTGAATTGTGCCTGCAACGGCGGAAAATACTTCAAACAACCTGCTCCTGATGCTGAGGTAATTGCAGACAAATCTGCAGGCCACAGACTGTATCACCCTGATACCGGTTTTGTGCACTGATTTGGCCCTGATGTTGTTTCATCGCTTGCGCCGCGATAGCAAGACCAAGACCAGTGCCGCCGGCGCCGGCGGTGCGGGCATCGGACACGCGGTAAAACGGTTCAAAAATCGCCACTAAGGCGGTCGGTGGTATGCCGGGGCCTTGGTCGTTGACACAAATCTGCACCTGTCCGTTTTGTAATTGCAGCGATAATCGGATTTGCGCTTCGGCCGGACTGTATTTAATTGCGTTACGCAGTACGTTTTCTATCGCGCGTGCCAGCAAACGACTGTCCGCCTCCACCAGCAATTGCGTCGGTGCTTCCAGTTGCAGTTGCTGCTGTTTCGGCGCGGCTTCAATCTGGTTGACCTGAATGATTTCCTCAAGTAATTCAACTAAATCAATATCCTGCAGCTGCAGCTGATACTGGCCTGCGTCGAGGCGGCTAAAGGTCAGCAACTCGTCCAGCATACTGTCAATTTTATTCAGTTCCTGGGATAAGCGCGGTAACTGGCTGCCGCCGCCCTGACGTTGTTCCAGTGCAATCGCCAGTTGGGCGCGGGTTAATGGGGAACGTAACTCGTGCGAGATGTCACGCAGCAGCCGTTGCTGGTTTTGCAGCAAAGCGCCGATTTGGCTCGCCATGGTATTAAAACCACGCGCCAGTTCACCAATTTCATCACTGCGACTGGCGGCCTGTTGCACCCGGCTGGTTAAATCGCCGCCGGCAAACTGCAAACTGTGCTGCTGTAATTGGCGTAAAGGCCTGGTGATAGTCAAAGCCAGCCCGATACTGGCCAACGCCGATACCAATAAAAACAGCAGCGGAATGGTCAGTTCCGGCAATTGCGCCAACCCCAACAGGCCATGCTTTTCCGGCCGCGGTTGCTGCTGATACAACACCAGCGGCTGGCCATTCAGCCGGACAAAAAACGGCCCGGCCAGACTGATATGGCGGTGCAGGAATAAGCGCGGTTTGTCGAATTGAGACAGCTCAGTCAGCCAGCTTTGATCAAAACCACGGGGCAGAATATGCGCGTTCAGAATACGTTGACTGACCGGGTCGACCAGCAACCAGCGATTATTTTCCCGCCGGTTCAGCCGTTGCAGTAAATCTTCGACGCTGTCAAAGCGTTGCAGGCTATGCAGCATCCGCTCGGCCTGTTCGTGCACACCGGGCGGCAGCCGGCGGATCACGGTGTCGTCGAGAAAGGCTTTGGCCAGCAGCCAGGCCGAAGCTATGGTCAGCAACAACACCAGCCAGAACCAGCTGAACAGCCGGAACGCCAGATAACGCCAAGGATTAACCCAGTTCAGTTGCATCAGCACTCCAGAAACAAATAGCCGCTGCCGCGCAGCGTCTGGATTTTTTCATTGCTGGCACCCTGCGCCAGCTTTTTGCGAATATTACTGACATGCATGTCGAGACTGCGGTCATATTGCTGCAACACCCGGCCCATCACTTCTTTGCTCAGTTCTTCTTTGCTGACCACCCGGCCGGCATGGTTCATCAGGTACTCCAGCAATTGAAATTCGGTAGCGGTCAGCACAACATTGTGGCCTTCGCAGTGCACCTGACGATTTTGCCGGTTAAGCGCGACACCGTTGAGTTCCAGCAGCGGCACCTGATGTTGCACCGGTTGTTGCGCCAGTTCGACCCGGCGCAAAATCGCCCGCACCCGGGCACTTAATTCGCGTGGATTAAAAGGCTTGGCCAGATAGTCGTCCGCGCCGAGCTCCAGGCCCAGGATCCTGTCAATGTCATCGCCGCGGGCGGTCAGCATCAGCACCGGGCAATAACTGGTTTGCCGCAGCTGACGCAGCAGCGACAAGCCATCGAGTCCGGGTAGCATAATGTCGAGTAAAATCAACTGATAAGCACCGCTTTGGGCTTTTTGCAGGCCTTTGATGCCATCTGCTGCATGGTCCAGGCTGAAACCGTCCAGTGTCAGATAGTCGGTGACCAGCTGGCTTAACTCAGCATCGTCGTCAATCAGCAGAATATTCGGATGTTGCATCTAGAACCCTCTTCGCTACAGCAATACATTCAAACCATAGTGGTCTTGTGTGCAGTGTAAGCAGCTGACATGGCCGGACAATAGTCTTTACCAAACCTTTACCGCAGCTTTGCGTTGCTTTGCAGCCCAGCGCTTATGCTTGCATCATACAAAACAGACCCCTGTTTGTAATGCCTGAACTGACGGAGAGTACAAATGAAAGCTTTAAAAATCTTAGTTTTACCGGCTTTATTCGGTGCCGCCTTATTGCTGACGCAACCAGCCTTTGCCGGCCATGGCCCACATGGCGGTGACGGAGCCACCCGGATGTTAAAAGGTCTGGATCTGACCGATACACAACGCGAACAGATCCGCGCTTTGGTAGCTGCCAGCAAAGCAGAAAAACCAGATTTGGCAGCCATGCAGCAGCATCACGATGCGATGCAGGCACTGGTCAAAGCTGATCAGTTTGATGCCGCCGCCGCGCGTTTACTGCTGGAAAAACAACAAAACACTATGCTGGAGCAGCAGCTGGAACGGCTGAAACTGCAGCATCAAATCCGGGCGTTGTTAACCGACGAGCAAAAAACCAAGCTGGATGAGCGTATGGCAAAAATGCGGGAACGCATGGCGGAGCGCGGTGACAAACACGACTGATGGCTGAAGATACGGCAGGACAGGTGCCGGCGCACCTGAACTGTTGACGCTGTGGGTAAACAAAACCGGGCTTAGGCCCGGTTTTGTATTGATCTGGTCAGGGCGAAGCGGCCGCTATTCCATATCCAGTTCTTTCAGTTTGCGCGTCAGCGTATTGCGGCCCCAGCCGAGGCGTTTGGCGGCATCTTGCTTATGGCCATGGGTAAACTGCAACGCTTGTTTGAGCACAATCCGTTCAAACTCAGGGCCGGCTTCGGCCAGAATATCTTCAGCTCCTGTAGCCAGTTTGTGGCTGACCCATTGTGCCAGCAAATCTTGCCAGCTGTGCTGACCGTCATGGTTGCTGACCACTGGCTTGGGCGCGCTGGTCAGTTCCGGCGGTAAATCGGACAACAGGATTTGTTTGCCTGACGCCATTACGGTCAGCCAGCGACAGGTGTTTTCCAGTTGGCGCACATTGCCGGGCCAGTCGAGCTGTGACAGGAATTTCTCCGTCTCCAGCGCTAAATCTTTGGCTTCGACATTCATTTCCCGCGCCGCCTGAGCCAGGAAATGCCGGGTCAGTTTCGGAATGTCCTGTTTGCGATCACGCAGTGACGGAATATGAATACGGATCACGTTCAGGCGGTGGAACAAATCTTCGCGGAATTTGCCTTCTGCCACCAGTTGCTCCAGGTTTTGGTGCGTGGCCGCGATGATGCGTACATCAACACTGACTTCCTGATGGCCGCCCACGCGGTAAAACTGACCATCGGCCAGCACGCGCAGCAGCCGGGTTTGCACGTCGAGTGGCATGTCACCGATTTCATCAAGAAACAATGTGCCGCCGTCGGCCTGCTCAAACCGGCCTTTGCGCAAAGTCGCCGCGCCGGTAAAAGCGCCTTTTTCATGGCCGAACAACTCAGATTCAATTAAATCTTTTGGAATAGCCGCCATGTTCAGCGCGATAAAAGGTGCTTCGGCCCGCGGGCTGTGTTTGTGCAGCGCATGCGCGACTAGCTCTTTACCAGTACCGCTTTGACCATTGATCAGCACACTGATGCTGGAGCGTGACAACCGGCCAATGGCGCGGAAGACTTCCTGCATCGCCGGTGCTTCGCCAATGATTTCTGGTACATGCGACGGCGCAGCGCTACTCGCACGCGGTTTTTTCGCCTGCGCATGTTCCAGTGCCCGGCTAATCAGCGCGACCGCTTCGTTGACATCAAAGGGTTTGGGCAGATATTCAAAAGCGCCGCGTTTGAAAGCATTGACGGCACTGTCGAGGTCCGAATGCGCCGTCATAATAATCACCGGCAGTTCCGGTGCCAGCGCCTGCAGTTTACTCAACAGCTGCATGCCGTCGGTGCCCGGCATGCGGATATCCGAGACCACCACTGAGGGTTGATCAAACTCGAGGCGCTGCAACATCAGGTCGGCAGAGGCGTAACTCTCGCAGACAATTCCGGCGCGCGACAGGGCTTTTTCCAGTACCCAACGGATGGAATTGTCGTCGTCAATGATCCAGACGTTCTGCGTCATGGGGTCGCTCCTTCTGCGCTAATCGGTAAATACAAAGTGAATTCGGTACGTCCTGGCCAGCTGTCGCAGTCGATCCAGCCGCCATGCTGGTGAATCAGCGTTTGCGAAATCGACAAGCCGAGGCCAGTGCCGCCTGGTTTGCCGCTGACCATTGGATAAAACAGCGTGTCTTTAATGGCCGGCGGAATGCCGGGGCCGTTATCGATGACCCGCACCACGGCGACCAGCTTATGCCGGCGGCCATGAATGGTATGTTGGTGCAAAATCCGGCTTTGCAGGATGATTTGGCCGCCGCTGGTCAGCACTTGCTGCGCATTACGGACAATATTCAGCAGCGCCTGTTCCAGCAGTTCAGGGTCCAGCGAGAAGTCAGGGATGCTGGGGTCATAATCGCGGATAAACTGAATGCCGTGTGGATTATCCATCTGCGCCAGCTGACTGACCCGTTCGATGATCTGGTGTAGATTCGACGCCACTTTATGCGGCGGTTTGTAAGGGCCAAGCAGGCGGTCGACCAGATTTCGCAGCCGGTCGGCCTGGGCGATAATCAGCTGGGTATATTCTTTTTGTTCATCGTTCAGCGACTCTTCCAGTAACTGAGCGGCACCACGCAGCCCGCCGAGCGGATTCTTGATTTCATGCGCCAGACCGCGGATCAGTTCCCGTGCCGCCAGATGTTGGTGTTGTTGCAGGCTTTCCATGCTGATTTTGCGTTGCTGGTCGACCTGGCGTAGCTCCATCAACAAGGCCGGCTGTTCGGTTTCCAGCCAGGTTGCAGTCATGTCCAGCAGCAAATGCCGGCCGTCCGGCATCACACAATGTACATCGCTGATACCAAAACCCTGTTTGGTGTTGAGCGTGCTGACCAGCTGGGCGGCGCTTAAATCACTGTATTGAAACAAGCCGGGGAAATACTGCTGATGCAGACGTTTTTCACCGATGCCAAGCAAAGCGCAGCAGGCGGTATTAAAACAGGACACCTGAAGCTGGGTATCCAGCACCAGGATGGCGGTTGTCAGCTGCTCGGCCAGATTAATACCGGGCAATTCAAGGGCGATATGTGCTTGGGTCACGGCCATTTCCTATTGCACCAACTTAGTGCATTTTGGCGTCCAGTTTAGCTGATTTGCTCAGAGGACGGGCCAGCTTGCACTATTTTGGGGTAATTGCTGATGCTCGGTGCAGAAAAAACGTTGTTACAGGACTGGTAGCAATAACCTTGCCGTTTTGCTCGCTGAGTTCCAGCATCAGCTGATGTTCGCCGCGATCGATATTGTGCAGAATAAAATTGGCATTACTGCTCGGCCCGGCAACGGCCTGTCCGTCCAGATAGAGCCTGACCCGCAGGCCTTGTGCGAACAAGGGTTTGACCTGACCTGAGACATATACTGTGCCGCTGTTTTCCCGCACAGTGCCTTCCGGCTCGGGCTTGGTAATACTGACTTCAAATTTGGGTGTTTGATCAATACTGCGCTGGCTGATTTCGGTCGGAGTGACCGCCAGCATGCGGTTGCCTTCTTTGAGCTGTAACTGCGAAGCGCCGGGGGCCGGATTATCAGAAAACACCGGGACATTGTTTTTGTCGAGTGTGACAAAAACCGGTTTGTCGTCTTTTTTTTCCTGCGCCAGCACAGGATGCAGCAGCAATGCTGCCAATAACAGGGACCAACCAGCACGTTTCATCACAGCGTCCAGCCAGATCAAAGGAGTGATGGAATAACTCTAACTGGCTTTTTGCGGTTTGACCAGAACAAAAAGCCCGCATCAGCGGGCTTTGGTTTTATCTGTCACACACTTTATAAATCAGTGTGTTAGCTTTGGTTTTACACGCTGTAATACAGTTCGTATTCCAGTGGGTGTACAGCCATAGACACGCGTTTGGCTTCAGCACGTTTCAGCGCGATATACGCATCGATCATCTCGTCGGTCATGACGCCGCCTTTGGTGAAGATACCGCGGTTGGCTTCCAGTGCGTCCAGTGCTTCGTCCAGAGAACCACAGACTTGTGGGATCAGTGCTTCTTCTTCTGGTGGCAGGTCGTACAGGTCTTTGTCCATTGCATCGCCTGGGTGGATCTTGTTCTGGATACCATCCAAACCAGCCATCAGCTGAGCAACGAATGCCAGGTACGGGTTCGCCGCCGGATCCGGGAAACGCACCTCGATACGGCGTGCTTTTGCACTTGGTACCAGTGGGATACGCACAGAAGCAGAACGGTTACGGGCTGAATATGCCAGCATTACCGGAGCTTCATAGTGTGGCACCAGACGTTTGTATGAGTTGGTTGACGGGTTGGTGAAAGCGTTGATGGTTTTCGCGTGCTTGATGATACCGCCAATGTAATACAGTGCAGTTTCTGACAGACCGGCATATTTGTCACCGGCAAACAGGTTTACACCGTCTTTTGCCAGCGACTGGTGACAGTGCATACCTGAACCGTTGTCACCAACGATTGGTTTTGGCATGAAAGTCACAGTTTTACCGTACATGTGCGCCACGTTGTGCACGACATATTTCAGTTGCTGAATTTCGTCGGCTTTTTTCGTCAGCGTGTTAAAACGGGTTGCGATTTCGTTTTGGCCGGCAGTCGCCACTTCGTGGTGGTGCGCTTCAACAACCTGACCCATCTCTTCCAGCACCATACACATAGCGCTGCGGATATCATGGTGTTGGTCTACTGGTGGTACCGGGAAGTAACCGCCTTTCACGCCTGGGCGGTGGGCTTTGTTGCCATCTTCATATTCAGCGTCTGAGTTCCAGGCCGCTTCTGAAGAGTCCACTTTGAAGAATGAACCTGACATGTCGTTTTTGAAACGTACATCGTCAAACATGAACCACTCTGGCTCAGGGCCAAACAGCACTGTGTCGGCGATGCCGGTAGATTTCAGGTATTCTTCAGCGCGTTTTGCGATAGAACGTGGGCAACGCTCGT
This sequence comes from Rheinheimera texasensis, assembly GCF_964031785.1. Classification (GTDB taxonomy): domain Bacteria; phylum Pseudomonadota; class Gammaproteobacteria; order Enterobacterales; family Alteromonadaceae; genus Pararheinheimera; species Pararheinheimera texasensis_A. Next base: position 115,850 of record NZ_CAXIRE010000011.1, on the reverse strand, counting down.
AACCTTGCATTGTGCTTGGTTCGATCACGTCACAGCTGATTAAAATGGTGGTTTCTTCGAAGAACGGGTCCAGCAGCATGGTGCTCGCGTCTGGCATCAGGATCATGTCTGAATCGTTGATGCCTTTCCAGCCGGCGATAGAAGAGCCGTCGAACATTTTGCCGTTTTCGAAGAAGTCTTCGTCGATTTGGCTGGCAGGAATAGTGACGTGCTGCTCTTTACCTTTGGTGTCAGTAAAACGTAAATCAACAAACTTCACGTCGTTTTCTTTCATAAAACTCAGAACGTTCGATGCAGACATGCATTCCTCCGGATTCAACTCAAACTAAGGTTCAGGTGCGGCTTGCCGCCGGGTTGCGCTCCTAATGCTAAAGCTATGCCATTATCATAAGTGTATGATTTTAATCAGCATAGCCAGCAAGCGCTGCACAATTCATTCGAAATATGCACCACAATGGTGCGTTAAGGCACCGTCGTGGTGCAATGGTGCTGTTGTTGCCCCGCTTCTGTGCAGCGCCAGACGGCAGCGCTAACGATAGCAAGATTTCAGACCAATACTGCTGGTCGCTGAAAAATAAAACGGCTGGGCAATGTTATGGCCGCCAACCCCGGTGTTAGCGGCGACGCCTGAAACATTTTCCGGGGAAAGCACCCGTGTTTGGCCGAAGAATTGCTTGAACGAGTGCGCGCTGGCACAGGCTTCCGGCACGGCTTAAACCTGTGATGCTGAAAAAAACAGCAAGGGCGGACCAGATAAATTTCCCTGTCAGTCGTAAAGCAGGTAAAATACGCGCACCAATTTTTCGGGTACTTGCGGTGGGGCACTACAGGCGGGTACACATTTACACTTCACTAAGCGAGTACCAAATAAATGTCTTATGATATCAGCAAGTTGCGCAATATCGCCATTATCGCGCACGTTGACCACGGTAAAACTACACTTGTTGACAAATTACTGCAACAGTCCGGCACCTTCGATGCCCGCGCGAAATTGCAGGAACGGATGATGGATTCAAACGCGCAGGAATCTGAGCGCGGCATTACCATCCTGGCGAAAAACACTTCAGTACGCTGGAATGGCTATCAGATCAACATCCTGGATACTCCAGGCCACGCCGACTTCGGTGGTGAAGTTGAACGTGTTCTGTCGATGGCAGACTCAGTGCTGTTATTAGTCGATGCGGTTGAAGGCCCAATGCCACAAACCCGCTTCGTGACACAAAAAGCTTTTGCGCACGGTTTAAAACCAATTGTTGTTGTGAACAAAATTGACCGCCCGGGCGCCCGTCCGGATTGGGTTATTGACCAGGTATTTGACCTGTTCGACAACTTAGGCGCCACTGACGAGCAATTAGATTTCCCAATCGTTTACGCATCAGCCATCAACGGCTGGGCGACTTTGGATTACAACGAGCCAAAAACTGACATCAACGACCTGTTTGCAGCTATCGTTGAGCACGTGGCACCACCACAAGTGGAACTGGATGGCGACACACAAATCCAGGTATCTCAGTTAGATTACTCCAGCTACCTCGGCATTATCGGTATCGGCCGCATCAAACGCGGTACTTTACGTGTGAACCAGCAAGTCACCGTATTAGGTGCTGACGGTTCGAAGCGTAACGGTAAAGTCGGTCAGGTCTTCACTTATTTAGGTCTGGAACGGATTGACACTCAGGAAGCAAACGCCGGTGACATCATTGCCTTCACCGGTTTAGGCGACCTGAAAATTTCTGACACTATCTGTGCCCCAACCACGCTGGAAGCCTTACCACCATTGCAAGTGGATGAGCCGACAGTGACCATGACTTTCCAGGTCAACACCTCACCGTTTGCCGGTAAAGAAGGTAAGTTCGTGACGTCACGTCAGATCCTGGAGCGCTTAAACCACGAACTGAAACACAACGTGGCACTGCGTGTTGAAGAAACTGAAGACGGCGACAAGTTCAAAGTGTCTGGCCGTGGTGAACTGCACTTAGGTGTTTTAATCGAAAACATGCGCCGTGAAGGTTTCGAACTGGCCGTATCTCGTCCTGAAGTCATCATGAAAGTGGTTGATGGCGAGAAAATGGAACCAATTGAAAACGTCACCATCGACGTGGAAGAGCAGCACCAGGGCTCTATCATGGAGAAAATGGGCGAGCGTAAAGCTGAAATGACCAACATGCAGCCAGACGGTAAAGGCCGGATCCGGATGGATTTCCAGATGCCAAGCCGCGGTCTGATTGGTTTCCGTACTGAATTTATGACGCTGACTTCAGGTACAGGCCTGATGTACAACAGCTTCGACCATTACGGCCCACATAAAGGCGGTAATATCGGTCTGCGCATGAACGGCGTGCTGATTTCTAATGCGATGGGTAAAGCCGCTGGTTATGCGATTTTCTCACTGCAGGAACGTGGCCGGATGTTTATCGGTCATGCCGACGAAGTGTATGAAGGTCAAATCATCGGTATTCACAGCCGTAGCAACGACCTGACAGTGAACTGCTTAAAAGGCAAACAACTGACGAACGTGCGTGCTTCAGGGACTGACGAAGCCATCAACTTAGTGCCGCCAATCCGCTATACGCTGGAACAGGCGCTGGAGTTTATCGATGACGACGAGCTGGTTGAAGTGACGCCACAGTCTATCCGGATCCGGAAACGTCACCTGACCGAAAACGACCGTAAACGCGCCAGCCGCGCTTAATACCGGTTGTTAGAATCCAAACCCGCGCTTGTCGCGGGTTTTGTTTATCTGCCGCCGGCTGTTTCAGCATATCAGGGACAAAGATCTGGCGGCGGTAATAAATGCTGTGTATCTTGCAGCACGGATGCCCAGAAGTTGAATGGAGTCATAGCGCCATGACGTCGCGCCGGTCATTTTATAAAAACAAAACCGTTCTGGTCGTGGACGACTCTGACCAAATCCGCAGTTATTTCAAAAGCATGCTGTTGCTTATCGGCTTCGATGACGTCACGCTGGCCCGTGATGCTGACATGGCTTTATCTTGTTGTCGGCGTATTCCCTTCGATTTTATTCTGTGTGATTTTCATCTGGGTACAGGCCGGGACGGCTATCAGCTGTTTGAGATCCTGCGTACTGAGCAACTATTAAAACCCGAGAGTTGTTTCCTGGTGGTCAGTGCAGAGCGCCAGCGCCAGGCCATTTATGGCATTATCGAATTCCAGCCGGATGATTATTTATTAAAACCTTTCAGTTATGCCGAACTCGAACGACGTATTACCCGCGCTTATCATATTAAACAGGCACTGAAACTGGCGTATCAGGCCATTCATCAGCACGACTTCGCCGATGCCGTATTGGCCTGTGACCATGTGGTGGACCACCGCAGCCAATATGCCATGCACGCAACCCGGCTGAAGGCGGAGCTGCTGGTCAGGCTGGAGCGTTTTGATGAAGCCGAACATCTGTATCAGTGGGCTTTAACAGTGCGGGACTTTGCCTGGGCGCGGTTGGGGCTCGCCGTCACCTATGGCTATCAGGGCCGCAGTAACGAGGCCGAAGCGCTGTTGCAGGAGTTGTCGGGGCAGGCGGAGACGCGGATTGAAGCGCTGGACTGGCTGACGCGGCTTTACATCAGCCAGCAAAATCCTTCTGCGGCTTTAACGGCCGTCGAGCAGGTGGCAAAATCCTCGCCACGTAATTACCTGCGTCAGCATGTGCTGGCGACGCTGGCAGTGATTGAAAACCGCAAGGATTTGTCGGTACAGGTGCATCAGCGGCTGCTCAATGCCGCGCGTTATTCAATGTACGATACCGCCGACAATATGCTGAATTTCGCCCGCGCTTTAATTGAGCAGGCGAAAGATCAGGACGCCAAGGCCCGCAAAGAAACGCTGCTGCGCTTAGACAGCTTTTTGATGACTATTAAAAAACGTTTTCATCCGGCGAGCTATGAACACGACCGGTTAGTGGTCGATGCCCGCATCGCGATGCTGGAAGGCCGGACCAAAGACGCCTTGCGGGTACTCGAGCATAGCGAACAGCTCAGTCTGGAAAGACATTTATCGCCAGCGGGCATGCTGGACCGTGCCCGGGCTTATTTTGAAGCAGGTAATCTGGCGATGTGTGACCACTATATGGCCGCTTTATCGGCGCTGACGCAGGACGACAATCTGTACTGCAGCGCTATTGGTCTGATGATGCAACATGAACAGAAAAAACATCAGGAATTGCGCCAGCAACTGATGGACCGCAATGCCGCCGGCATGCAGGCTTATGGCAGTGGCGATTTCTCGATGGCGATTGATTATTTCCGCACTGCTTTGGAATCGATGCCGGCCAACGTCAATATCGCGCTCAATCTGTTGCAAGCTTTGAGTATGCGCGACGAGCTGAACAGTGATTTAACCGCCCTGGCGCGCCATTGCATCAGCCTCATTGAAGCCGGTCAGCTGCCGGTCGATCAGCAAAAACGTTATCAGGTTTTACTGAGCCACCTGGACCTGTGATGCTGACTGGCGTTTCAGCCCCGCTTTGATTACACTGCGCCGGTTTTCCTGCAAAGAGAGCCTGCCATGTCTGTTAAAACCGCTTTGTCTGTCCGTTTGTTGCCCTGGTTTTTCACACCGTTTTTTTTACTGAGCTGCACTCCGGCCGATCCACTGCAACACTTCTCCGGCCCGGCGCAAGGTTCGACCTATAACATCACTTATTGGACAGAGGCTGATATCAAAGCCACTGATTTACAAAAACAAATCACAGCAGAATTGGACCGTATCGATGTGGTGATGTCCAATTACCGGCCCGATTCGGTCATCGAACAATTTAACAGCAATAAAGTCAGCACAGCCCAGCAAGTTGGTGCTGAGTTGGTCGCTTTGGTCGAAGATGCCCGTCAGGTCACTCAGGCCAGTCATGGTTGTTACGATTTAACCGTGAAGCCGCTGTTTGAACTCTGGGGTTTTAAGGCAGACAAATTTAACCAGCCAACGCCAGAGCAAATCGCTGAGACCATGCAGTTGGTTGGTATGGCCAAAATCAGCACCAGTAACGACAATATGAGCAAAGCCAATCCGGAAGCGCGGGTTGACGTGTCGTCGATAGCACAGGGTTACACGGTGCGACAGCTGGCGCTGTTGATGGAAAAGGCCGGGATCAACAATTATCTGGTGGAAGTTGGCGGCGAATTACAGGTGCGTGGTAAAAAGCCGGCCGGTCAGCCGTGGAAAGTTGCCATTGAAAAGCCGTTACCTGGTGATCAACGTCTGCAAAAAATCATCGAAGTCCAACAGGACGAACCGCTGGCTATTATGACCTCCGGCACCTACCGGCATTATTTTGATGCAAATGGTCAACGTTTCAGCCATGTGCTTGATGCCCGGCACGGCGCACCGGTGCGGCATAACACGGTGTCGACCACGGTGCTGATCGACAATGCCACCTTTGGTGATGCCTGGTCGACGGCGTTTTTGTGCCTCGGCAGTGCAGATGGGTTGAAGGTCGCGGATGCACTGGGGCTGAAAGTGCTGTTTATTGATCAGGACGGCGATAATCTGCAGGAAAAATCCAGTCAGGCGCTGGCACAAAGCAAAGCTGTAGTACTGCGCTAATTACTGCAATTGCCGTGAGCGGTCAGCTTTGTGATAGGCTGCTGCTTCCGGCACCGCAGACGGTGCCAGTTCAGGACAGGATGATGCCCGAATTTATTGTAAACAGCTGGCGTTTTTGCCGGCTTTATCTGCAACGTTGTCAGCATGACCAGATTGGTATGATCGGTGGTTATCTGGCTTATATCTCAATTTTGTCGCTGGTGCCGCTGGTCGCCGTGGCTTTTTCGGTACTCAACGCCTTTCCGATGTTTGCCGGCTTACGCGGCGAAATCGAAGCTTTTGTTTACGCCAATATTGTGCCCTCGCGTGGCGAAGAAATTCAGAGTTATATCAACGGCTTTGTTGAAAATATCGGCCAGATGACCACAGTTGGTGTGTTGTTTCTGGTGCTCGTCGCACTGATGCTCATCCACAACATTGACAAAACCCTGAACAAAATCTGGCGGGTGCAAAAACGGCCACGACTAGTGATCTCCTTGTCGATTTACTGGATGATCCTGACGCTTGGCCCCATTTTGCTCGGCAGTTCCATCGCGCTGACCTCTTATCTGGCGTCTTTAAGCCATCTGGCCGACGATTACACGCCGGGTTTGTCAAATTTCCTGCTGTCCTTTACACCTTATCTGATGTCGTTGCTGGCGTTTTTTATGCTGTATCAGTTGGTGCCGAATATTAAAGTGCGTTACGGCCATGCGGTGTGGGGCGCTTTGTTAGCCAGTATTCTGTTTGAAATGCTGAAAAATGGTTTTGCCTTGTATATCCAGCACTTCCCGTCTTATCAGGCGATTTATGGCGCCTTAGCGCTGGTGCCTATTCTGTTTGTCTGGATTTATTTATCCTGGTTGGTGGTGCTGATAGGCGCTGAGCTGACGGCATTATTGCAGGAACAACATTGCCGGGCTTTGCAACTGGCGCAGCATAAAGCGCAACGTGACAAACAACAGCACGCTGCTGTTTCTCCGGAGTCATCTGATGTACCGCACTGAACCTGTGGAAAGTTATTACACCGGCTGGCTGGACCGGCCGCATGGCCACCGGCTCTATCTGGAACAAAGCGGCAACCCGAATGGCATTCCGGTGCTGATGTGTCATGGCGGTCCTGGTGGCGGTAGCTCGCCGTTTCAGCGCACGCTGTTTGACCCGCAGCAATACCGGATAGTGTTGTTTGATCAGCGCGGTTGCGGCCAATCGACGCCTTTTGCCTGCATCAGCCACAACACCACGGCAGATCTGATTGCCGATATTGAATCGATTCGCCAGCTGCTTGGCATTGAGCAGTGGGTCGTGGCGGGTGGCAGCTGGGGCAGTACTTTGGCGCTGGCGTACGCGCAGCAGTATCCACAGCGTTGTCTGGGTCTTATCCTGCGCGGTATTTTCCTCGGCCGGCCGGAAGACATTGATTGGTTGTACCGGCCCGGTGGCGGCGCCAGTCAGTTGTTTCCGGATTATTATGCTGACTTTTTTGCCCCGGTCGCTGACCAAAAGGGCCTGGATATTCTGGTGGCTTACCAGCAACTGCTGCAGCATCAGGACGCAGCCATTCAGCTCCAGGCGGCAAGGGCGTGGAGCCTGTGGGAAGCGCGGGTTGCCACCTTACTGCCCAATACTGCGATGCGGGATGGCGCGCTGGAGCCGGAGTCGGCGTTGCCGCTGGCGCGCATCGAAAACCATTATTTTTTGCACCACTGCTTTTTGCGGCCCAATCAGCTGCTGGAAGATTTAGCCCTGGTCAAACATCTGCCTTGTTATATCGTGCATGGACGTTATGACAGCGTCTGCAAAATGGAAAATGCCTGGACCTTGCACCAAGCCTGGCCAGATTCAGTACTGACGATTGTCAGCAATGCCGGTCATTCCGCCAGTGAAACTGGCATCAGCCGGGCTTTGTACGAAGCATCGCTGCTGTTAGCCAGTCGTCTTGGAGATTCATGTTGATTGCTTTAATTCAGAGAGTCCGCCGCGCTGATGTCACGGTCTCAGAAAAAGTTGTTGGTGCTATAGGTCCTGGCATGTTGGTATTGCTTGGCGTGGAAGCCGGTGACAGCAGCGCCGAATTACACAAGCTGGCAGACAAAGTACTGAAATACCGCTTGTTCAGCGATACGGCCGGCAAAATGAATCTGAATCTGCAGCAATCAGGGGGCGAGATGTTAGTGGTGTCGCAGTTTACGCTGGCGGCAGATACCAATTCAGGCCTGCGCCCCAGTTTCACGCCGGCGGCGCGGCCTGAGCTGGCTGAACCGATGTATCTGCAGTTTGTCGACTATTGCCGGGCACAGGGCGTGACGGTCGCAACCGGTCAGTTTGCTGCCGACATGCAGGTCAGTCTGGTCAACGACGGCCCTGTCACTTTTTGGCTGCAAGTTCCGCCCGCATCGGCTTAAGCCAGAGGTTATCTGCATGAACTATCAGGTTATCATCCCGTCCACGGCCCAAGAATGGCAGGGGTATTATCAGCTGCGTTATCAGGTGCTGCGTCAGCCCTGGGGTCAGCCGCCCGGTTCCGAGCGCGACGAGCTGGAAGCCGACAGTGCGCACCGGATGGTGCTGGCTGCAGACGGCGCCGTGCTGGCGGTCGGGCGTATTCATCAGCTGGCCGATGGCTGGTGTCAGGTGCGTTATATGGCCGTCGCGGAAGCGGCGCGTGGCAAGGGGTTAGGTGCTTTAGTACTGAAGTCACTGGAGCTACAGGGGCTGGCGTGGGGTTGCCGGCAACTGACATTAAATGCCCGCGAAAATGCCTTTGGCTTTTATCAGAATCTTGGTTATCAGGCCGGTCGTCCGCTGGAACCTTTATATGGCATCGCCCATCAGCAAATGACCAAACGCCTGCGGCTGGATGGCACTGCGCCCGAGTGGCTGCAGTGGTGTGGCAGTTTGCAGCAGACCTGGCATCAGACTATTCCGTTGTCTGGTTTTATGCAGCTGACCGTAGACCAGTTTGATGGGCATTTATTGGCTTGCCGGGCACCGTTACCCCCAAACAAAAATCTGCATCACAGCATGTTTGCCGGCAGTATTTATAGTCTGCTGACCTTAACGGGCTGGGGATTGGTCTGGTTACAGCTACAGGCGCTAGGGCTGCACGGTGACATTGTGTTGGCGGATGCCGATATCCGTTATCTGGCGCCGGTGCGGCAAGACGCGCGGGCGGAAGTACTGCTTACTGAAGTGCGTGGTGATTTAGTCAATATACGGCATGGCCGCAAAGTCCGTCAGCAGTTAACAGTGCGTCTGGTCCACTCCGGCCAGGTGCTCGCTGAATTCCACGGTCGTTTTGCTGTTTTGCCGGTGCAACCGGCAGCTTCTGAGGCTTAATCATGGCTACAGTGCTGATTTTCGGCTGTGGCTGGTTAGGCAGTCAGCTTGGTATGGCATTGGCTGAGGCAGGACATCAGGTCTATGGCAGCCGGCGCAGCACACAAAGCCTGTTGACATTACCACCACAAATCCAACCGCTGTGTTGGGATGGCCAGAGCCGGTTTGACAGTTCTGTTCAGGCATTGTTGTCAGACAGCTGGGTGATTCTGGCGATGCCGCCGGCTGCACAACGTGATGGCGGCAGCGCTTACCTCGACAGTTTACAGCTGGTGCTGAGTCAAAGTAGCAGGGCAAAAGGGCTGATTCTCTGTTCTTCAACCGGTGTCTATGCCGGGCTGGCTGGTCACATTCATGAATCGGCTGCTCCAGGTCCTGAGCCGCGTGCGGCGATATTGTGGCAGGCAGAGCAGCTGGTGCAGCAGCATCCGGCACATTTTATTCTGCGGCTGGCTGGTTTAGTTGGCCCCGGCCGCCATCCGGCAGCCTTTACCCGGCGCGGTGTGATGGCTGGTCCTGAGCAACCGGTTAATCTGGTTCATAGTGCTGATATTTGCCGTTGGGTTTGTCAGCTCTTGGCGGCGTCAGGCCAAGGCTTTCCGCAAGTTGTTAATTTGTGCGCGCCTTTGATTGCTGCCAAAGCCGAATTTTATACCGCTGCCTGCGTCCGGGCTGCAGTCCCTGTGCCGGAGTTTGTGGCGGCTACTGAACCCGGTCGTACTGTCGATGCCAGCCTGAGCCAGCGCGATACCGGTTTTGTATATCTGCATCACGACATCAACAGCCTGTTGCTTTAAGGCCAGCACAAGCCGCGCAGACACAGCAATATCATAAATTTATCAAAGCTTGGTTGGCTTTTTCCAGACGGATGCCGGCAGCATAGCCATGATAGGAACATGGCTCAGGAATCTGCGATTGGATCTCAATAAATGGCTACTCGGATCAGGCTGTTGCACCGCGTTGAGCGTCGCAGCAGGTTTTATTTATCTCTACGGTAATCCTTCCGACTCGAACCTGATTAACCCACAATGGTATCAACAACCGCTGTTGCTGTTTTTCACCGGAATGTTGTTATTGGCATTAGTGCTGAATGTGCTGGCGGTGTTTGGTGTTGAATTTCGCCGCTCCCCGGTGCTGCCGTTGCAACCAGAGCCAACTGCGCAGCACAATTTTAACCGGTTGGCATTACAGTTTTTGCAGCAACAGTCGGCGCAGCGCCTGCAAGGTGCAGAAAATTACTATCTGAAGCCTGACTATGGCGTGCTGTATTACTTGCAGTCACCGGCTGATGGGCCGCTTGATATCATCCAGCTCCGGCAGATTTTCCAACAGATGCTTCGACATCAGTGCCACAGTGCGTTGGCGATAGTACCGGAGCGGATCGAAAGTCCGGCACAAATCTTTGCGTTGGAAGCCAACATCCGGGTGCTGGATACTCTACAACTACGGAACTGGTTAAAAGCCTGAAAATTTGCCGTGTTGGGAACAATATCAAAACTCCGTAAGGTTTTTTTGTCTCTATTTTGGCAATTTAATTGGGCGTATAACGCAGAGGGATCGCCACAAATACCCGGGATTGGGTAGAAACACCGCCTGCCTGGCTGGACTTGTTCCAGCCTTTTTTTTGCGCTGTCTTTTGTAAGTGGCTGCAGCCGAATGACCGCTATTTGTCAGGATAAAAGCTGCCGCGCAGAGCTCGGGATAGCACGGCAGCGCTAAGCCGGTGCTGTGGCGATATGTGCTGTGATGTTATGTCAGGGAAGCTGGGCGACAGACCCTGCACAACAGGGTCCGCCTATGGCAGTTAAATCTTAAAGGTACTGATCGCAGCGCTAAGCTGGCTGGCGTTGTCGCTGACGGCAGCACTGTGCTGCAAGGTTCTGTCGGCTTTTTCTGAACTCTGGTCAGACAGCTGCACCATATCCCCCATGTGGCCGGAAATCAGATCACCCAGCGCCAGTTGTTGTTGGGTGGCACTGGCAATCGCGGTACTGATTTGATGCATCTGACTAATCGCCTGATTGACCTGACCAAGCGACTGCACCAGATCTGCCGTGTGATTGACACAGTATTCGGCATCGGTTTTGCCTCGCGTAATGGCGCTGACGGCGGATGTACTTTCCTGCTGCAGGGTTTGGATCATCTGGCGGATCTCATCGACGGCGGCCTGGCTGCGAACTGCCAGTGAGCGGACTTCATCAGCAACCACAGCAAAGCCCCGGCCTTGTTCACCGGCGCGTGCTGCCTCGATGGCGGCATTGAGCGCCAGCAGGTTGGTTTGCTCGGCAATGCCGCGGATGGTTGCCAGAATGCTGCCGATATTATTCGATTGCTCGTTCACTTTGAGCATAATAGTCGCAGTGCTGGTCAACTGTTCGGCGAGGCCACTGATTAGCACGTTGTTCTCATTCGAAATTTTATCAATCTGCTGGCTTTGCCCCAGCGCATGCTGCATTTCCTGCACTGCAAGTTGGGCCTGCTGCGCAATCTGGTGCGTGTTGTCATTGAGCTGCAAGGTGGTTTGATTGACATCGTTGATTTGGTTTTGCTGGGTTTGCAAGGCGCGGTTGATCTCCTGCACCTCGTCTCTGGAACGTTCGGCATTGTGCTGCAATTCACCGGAGCTATTGGCAATACGGTGAATGAGCTGGCTTAACGCTTCAATCAGGCTGTTCACCTTCATCGACAAGGCGCCAAACTCATCTTCGTTTTCGATGGCGAGGCGCCGTGTCAGGTCGCCGGCGGCGACTTCGCCAAGCACTTTGTTGATGCCAGCCAGCGGTTTCAGCATGGCATTAATCGTCAGATAGGCCGCAGCACCAGCCAGCGCCACCAGTACCACCATAATGATGATAGTGCGGACCTGGCCAAAGGATAATGCCGAAGACACTTCGGCCTGCAGGCTGGTAAATTGCTGATCAGCAGCCTTGAGTAGCTGATCGAGCGCGGTGATTGCCTGAGCGATGGCCGTTTCGGATTGAGTTAATTCGGTCTGGGCTTGTTGTAATGCGGTCAGTTGCTGTTGTTTGAGCCGAACCAGACCGTTTTCTGCACTGATGCGCTGTTTGACACTGCTCAGTTGCTCATTAAAGGTTTGCCATAAGTCGGTGGCATCCACTTCATCCACCAGCTTGCTGATGTAATCCAGATTACCCTGCATATCACTGATAGCAAACTCCAGGTTTTGCTGGCTCTCTGTGGTCTGGCTCAGTTCGGTGTAAGCGCCGGTTTCTTTGACGGTCTGCATAAGCGTCAGTAACTGGCCGTCGACCCGACCGGCAGCGCCCGCCAGCAGTTCCAGCTGGGCTTTTTTGCCCGGAGTTTCCAGATAAGAGATATCCACCAGTGTGGCGCCGGCATCGTCAATCAACTGCACCAGTTGCTTGACTTCAGCGGCAGCGGTCTCGGCAGTTTTCAGTGTGGTGAGTTTTGCTGCAAACATCGCATTAACGGCATTCTGGTATTGTTCGAAATGCTGTTTGGCTTGCGTCAGCGGTTGATTCAGACTGGGTTCTGCTGCTGTCAGCGTACTGAGAGCCTTGATTTGTTGTTGGTATTGCTCACTGGCGCTGGCAAAGTCGGTCTGAAACTGGCTGATGGTTTTCGGCTGATCGGCCATAAAACCCAGCGCCGATAACTTGGCCAGTTTCAACAGCTGAATTTGCGCCTGATTACTTTGTTGTTGCACCGGCACGGCGATATCGTTCACCCGACTGCCCGAGTCGGACACCACCGCAAAGCTCCACAAAGAAGATAAGCTGGCAAACAGCAGCAGTAATGCAATAAAGCCAAAGCCGAGAATGACTTTGTGAGCCACGGTGAGTTTCATGTCTAGTCCTGTTGTCTCATTTGTCTTCTTCGTCTGGATTTGTTTTAGTATTGACGAAGTTCTTTTTTGTGCAAATTTGTGCAAAGAGATTCAGGAAATTAACAGAGATACATCAGCTGGTCCAGCCAGTCTCTGCGAAAAAATGCATTTAATAAAAACAGACATTTATCGCTGATCCTGTGGCTAATAAGCAACAAATGACGGACATGCTGCAGTTGGGCGCAGCAGGTTTTGTTGCGATGCTGATACTGTCATCCGGCCGGACTGATATTTAAATGACCGCCAAGCCGGTAGCGGCTGCCGGCAGAGGTTAAAAAGGCGAAACTGACGGCGCCGCCGCGGCTGAAGGTCCGTCTGGTCAGACGCAAACATGGTTCGTGCGGCGTGAGTTTCAGATGTTTGCAGGTGAACTCATCCGGCAATACCGCTTCAACAATGTGGTCAGCTTCAGTGAGTGGCGCCACCGCACTTAAATACTCATGTGGCGTCTGGTAACGAAAGTCTTGCTGCAGATAAAGCGGGACCATTTTCGGGTTGACGTAGCGGGCTTCCAGTTGCAGCGGGGTTTGATTGTCATAATGCACAATCAGTGAAAAAAACACCGGCTCGTTGCGGTTCAGGCCCAAAGCGCCGGCAACCAGCGCCGGACAGGGCAGGCTGGTCAGCTGGACTAACTGCGCACTGTGAAAATGCCCCCGCGCCTGAATTTCGTCAGCGATGTTGCGGATCTCTAAAAGCGCCGACTGTGATTTCGGCGATGCGACAAAACTGCCGACACCCTGAGTGCGGTACAACACCCCTTGTTCGGTCAGCTCCTGTAAGGCCCGCCGCGCCGTCATCCGGCTGACCGCAAACTGGTCACACAGTGCATGCTCAGACGGTACCCGGCTATGTTCCGGCCAGTTACCACTTTCAATCTGACTGAGAATAAACTCTTTAATCGCGACAAATTTCGGCGTGCCACTGTCGTTACTACGTTGCATCCGCTGTACCTGTGCTGGTCTGAGATGTGGCAATAAATAGCGGATCTCGATTGTCTATACAAGTGAATGCGGTAGAATTTGCCGGATGACAGTGCCAGCGTTTTGCCGCGCCGGCTTGCGGATTTCTCTGCTTATTCCTACAGGACAGCTGATATGCAGCATTTTGATGCGATTTGGTACAACGTCAATCTCGCGACCATGGACCCCAGCCGGGACGGGCCTTACGGCGCTGTTACCAATGCGGTGCTCGCCGTGAAAGGTGGTTTGATTGCCTTTTGTGGCCCCCGCGCTGAATTGCCGGTTTATGACGCGCTGGCGACACCGGCTTATGACGGCCAGGGCGGCTGGCTATTGCCGGGGTTGATCGATTGCCACACACATCTGGTGTATGCCGGCAGTCGCGCCAATGAATTTGAAATGCGTCTGAATGGCGCCACTTATCAGCAAATTGCTGAAAGCGGCGGCGGTATTCAGTCCACTGTGGCGGCGACGCGGGCAGCCTCGGCAGAAGAGTTATTTGTACTGGCGAAAGACCGTTTAAACAGCTTGCTCGCGCAGGGTGTGACCACAGTTGAGATTAAATCCGGTTATGGTTTAAGTCTGGAGTCAGAGCGCAAAATTCTGCAGGTGGCGCGTTTGTTAGCAGAGCATCACCCGGTCGGGATCCAAACTACTTTTCTTGGCGCCCATGCTTTACCGGCTGAATATCGCGGCGACAGTGAGGGTTATCTGGATCTGGTGGTCGAGACAATGTTGCCGCAGTTACAGCAGGAAGGCCTGATTGACGCTGTTGATGTATTTTGTGAAGGCATCGGTTTTTCGGTGGCACAAAGCCGACGTTTATTTAGCAAAGCCCAGGCGCTGGGCCTGCCAGTGAAGGCGCATGCCGAACAGTTGTCGAGCCTGGGTGGCGCCAGCCTGGTGGCTGAATTTGCTGGTTTATCGGCCGATCATATCGAATATCTGACCGAAGCCGATGTGCAGGCGATGGCGCAGGCCGGTACTGTGGCGGTATTGCTGCCCGGTGCTTATTATTTCCTGCGCGAAACCAAAATGCCGCCGATTGACCTGCTGCGGCAATATCAGGTGCCGATAGCGGTCTCGACAGATTTAAACCCCGGTACTTCGCCACTGTGTAATCTGCCGTTGATGCTGAATATGGCCTGCACTTTATTCCGCCTGACGCCGGCCGAAGCAGTGGCTGGTGTCACCCGCCATGCCGCGCAGGCGCTTGGCCTCAGTGACCGGGGCATGCTCAAAACCGGTTTACGCGCCGATCTGGCGCTGTTTCAAATTAGCCAGCCGGCTGAGCTCTGTTATCAGTTTGGCGTCAATCCGCTGAAACAGCTGGTGGTTGGCGGCCAGACGGTGCCGCTGGCGTCGGTGCGCTGATGCCCGTGTACTGGTCAATGTGTTGACCGCGGCGCGCTGACTTTACAACGAAACAAAAAAGCGTAAGCTCAGCGCATACGCACTCCTCAGGTACTGGATCTATGCGCTGGAGTTTTGTTGTTGTCGCGTCCTTGTGCGCTGTGCCCGCCGCCGCTGCGACTCAGGCCGATGCTTTGCCCTGGTGGGTCTTTGCTGCTTTCATCGGTTTGTCGCTGCTGTGTGTTTTTATCATCATCTTGTGGTGGCGTGCGCGCCGGCCTTCCCCTGTCGCAGCGGGTCATGAACCGCCCTTTCATTTATTGCATGACGACATCAGTGGCCTGCCGAATAAATGGCTGGCGAAGCAGGATTTTCGTACTTTTATCTCCAGCCGGCCTCAGGCGCAGCTGGCGCTGGTTTTGGTCAAAATCGACCAGTTTGAACGTGTCAACCAACTGCTTGGTTACAGCCACGCCAATCTGGTGCTGAGTCAAATCGCCCGGCGACTCAATCAGGCGGCTGCGGCACATCAGGGCATTCTGGCGCTCAGCAGTGCCGATGCTTATGTGGCGCACCTTGGCGGTGTCGATTTCCTGTTATTAGTTGACCAGCAGGGCAAGCAACATCAGGCCGGCTATTTGGCGCATCAGCTGGAACAACAAATTGCCGAACCGCTGCTGTTACGCGGTTGTGCTGTCGATTACCGGATTCTGGCCGGCATCAGTTTATACCCACAACATGGCCAGGATTTCTCAGAACTGGTGGAAAAAGCCCATCTGGCGCTGCAGCAACGCTTACTGAGCGGTGCAGATTCACCGGTTTATCAGAACGAAATGTCTGCGACCACACCAGACAGGCTGGCGATGATGGCACAGCTGCAGCAAGCCATCGCTTCGCAACAGTTGCAGTTAGATGTGCAGCCGCAAGTGTTGTTGCCGGACCGGCAAGTAGTCGCTGCCGAAGTGTTATTACGCTGGGCGCATCCGGAGCAAGGGTTGCTGGCACCGAAACAGTTTATTCCGCTGGCAGAACAGATGGGGCTGATGTTTCCGCTCACCTGCTGGGTGCTACAGCAGACCATCCAGATGCTGGCCACCTTGCAAAAAGAAGGCATTTTGCTGCAGCTCGCCGTCAATATCAGCAGCAGCGATTTATTGCAGATTGAACTGGCCGAACATATTCAGCAGTTGCTTACAAAGCATCAGGTCAAGCCCGGCCAGCTGATTCTGGAATTAAAAGAAGAAGCGCTGATGACAGAGCCGCAGGCCGTGCTGCCGATGCTGCAGCGGCTGCGGGCACTTGGCCTGGTGCTGGTGTTGGACGATTTTGGCACCGGGTATACTTCGCTTGGCATGCTGCGTGAATTTCCGCTGCAACAGGTCAAAATTGATGCGCAGTTTATCAGTGGTATGCATAAGTCGGATGCACAGGTCGCTATTACCGGTGCCATTATTGATCTGGCAAAAAATCTGCGGCTGGATGTGGTGGCGGAAGGGGTCGAAGAGCAGCCAACAGCAGAAAAACTGGCACGGATGGGCTGCATCCGTGCACAGGGCTTTTTATTCAGCCAGCCGTTTGCGCTGGCCGGATTACCGGCCTGGATGCGGCAACATCAGTTTAATCAGAACGGCGGCTGACTTTTTGACCGGGCCATGCCCTAGTGATGGGCAGCTCTGGCCTGAATAAAAGCCAGTACCAGCGCGGCCAGCACTTGGCCTGCTTCATTCATGCCTGCTTTCAGCCCGGCCGGATGTTGCGCCGGAGCAGCTTCCGCCAGATGCAGGTAACGAACCCGCGCTAACTGCGCCAGTTGCCAGACATAAAACTCAGCATCCGCCACAGTCACGCCACAATTGGTATAGGCGCTGACTGGCATGCCGCTGATACTGTCGGTATCCAGTTCAATCCCCAGCGGGATGCTCTCATCGGCACCAACAAAATCAATAGCTTGCTGAATCGCCTGTGCCAACGTCAGCTGACGGCGTTGCCAAATGCGCTGATAACTGCAATAGCCGGCACCGGCCGCCGTCAATTGTTGCAAAGCGGTGGCGGAATTTTTCAGTTCGTGTAAACCCAGCACAAAATACTTCCGCAACCAGCCGGCCTTCGCGGCATAACTAAAGCCATTGCCGCTGTGCCGGCCTTCCAGCAGACGGAAATCGCAGTGCGGGTCAAGATTAATGGCATCAGCGGCCTGGCCGGCGTGATTGGCCAGTGCCTGCAAAATCGGCAGGGCATTGTTATGGCCGCCGCCGATGACAATGGGGGTCAGACCGGCATCAAAGATGGCCCGCACGACGTGATACACCCGCAGATCCAGTTCGCTGCAGAGTTGACGCAGTTGTGTCAGCTGGTCCGGATCTGCGGCATCCAGCAGTGCGGCGCGTTGTTGCAGGTCGTCGCAGGCAATAGTGCCGGCCAGCAGCAGTTCGCCAGAAGCAGCAAACTGGTTATCTTGTAAGTTGATAAATCGGCTTAAAAAGGCATTAAAACCGAGGTCTGCACCGCCATTACCCAGATTGGCCCGCGGGCCTATATCCTCCGGAATACCGAACAGAGCAAAACGGCTACCATGCTGCACAGCCGCTGCCAGCGCATCTTCCAGCGTTAACAGCGGATTCAGATAACGCAGTGCGGCACCGAGCCGCACTTCACCGGGGCGATGTTGCTGCCAGGCGGCTAAGTCAGCGCTCTGCAGCCGTTGTAGCCAGTTACTCAATGTCCAGTGGCTCCGCTGACAGGATAATACCGGTACTGTCGGCGTAGATATGATCTTCCGGCAGGAAAGTCACACCGGCGAAATTGACCGGTACGTCGGTTTCGCCAAAACCCTGATCATCGGCGCGCACCGGAATGGCGTTGACCGCCTGAATGCCCAAATCAAAATCTTCCAGCGTGTCGACATCGCGCACGCTGCCGTAACAAATAATGCCTTCCCAGCCATTTTCTGACGCCAGTGCGGCCAGCTCCGCATCAATCAGTGCACGGCGTGCCGAGCCGCCGCCGTCAATCAGCAGCACTTTGCCAACGCCGGGTTCTGCCAGCATCTGCCGGACCAGACCGTTATCTTCAAAACATTTAATAGTATGGATCACACCGCCAAAGGAACGGCGGCCGCCATAATTGGCAAAAATCGGTTCAACCACATCAATCATGTCGGCATACAGATCACATAATTCAGAAGTATTGTATTGCATGGTAATTCCCGCCTTTGGATCAATTGGTTAGGGGACAGTATAACCCTATTGTCTTCAAGCTCAAGCCTGACAGAAGCGCCGAATTATGCCGGTAACAGCAGTGCAAAACCATTTCAGCTGTGTTAGTTTTTGCTTACATATCTCGTCTCTGGTCTGTCCCCTTGAGCCTTGAACTGACACTGGCCCGCATTTCGCTGTTCCTGATCCAGGCTGGTTTATCCTGCGCGCTGAGTTTTATCCTGTGGTATTTCTTCCGGATTTATCAGCGGCATTATCTGAAATCCTGGTCCGTGGCCTTTGGCTGTTATGCCACTTATTTACTATTACTGGCCAGTCATGTGGCATTAAATCCGGCGACAGGACCGGTGTATGGCGTGTTGGTAAGTCTGGAATTTGGTTATCTGTTTGCCAGTTATGCCTTTGCCATTTATGTGCTGGTTGGTGTGCGCGAAGCTATCAGTTCAGAACGGATCTCCAGCCGGCTGGTTAATCAGTTATTGCTGCTGGTGGCGGCTTTGGCGGCGGTTTCCGTCGCCTTGTTTGTGTTTCAGGACGGGCCTTCGCTGTGGAAAACCGTGGTTCAGCTCAATCTGCGTTTGTTATTTGTTGGTGCTGCGCTGGCGGTTTCCGGCGTTTGGCTGTTTGGTCTGCCGCATCGGATTTTCATCGGCAAACTGGTGGCGATTTCGATTCTGTTGTGGGGCATCTTGCTGATAGTACTCGCTTTATTGTCAGGCTGGCTCGGTGAGGGGCAGTTGTTTTTGCGGGTATTACTGGTTGGCAAACATCTGGAATTGTTTTTCCAGACCCTGTTGGGGTTAGGGCTGGTGGTCTGGTTACAGGACGACGAACGCAGTACCAACCAACAACTGACCGCCAAAACCCGCTATCTGGATTCCCACGACCAGTTAACCGGCGCGCTGAACCGGGACGCTTTATTGCAGCAGCTGTCTGGTTTGATTCAACAACCGGCGCAACAACCTTTGCTGTTGGTGATGTTAGGGCTGGACCGCTTTAAAACGGTCAATGAAACCGTTGGCCTGAAACAGGGTGACCGTATTCTGCGTGAGGTCACCCGTCGTTTCGAAACTAGTATTCTGAAACCTTGTTTGGTCGCGCGCACCGGCGGCGATATTTTTGCGCTGGTGTTGCAGGACATTCTGACCGATAAGCAGCGGCAGTTCTGTTTGCACCATGTAGAGCAACTGATTGAAAAACCTTTTAATTTTGACTCCGGTTTATTAAAACTGACTGCGACTATCGGTGTGGCGCAATTTCCGGATCACGCTGCCAGTGCCGAATCCTTGCTGCAAAAAGCCAATATTGCCTTTCACCAGGCCAAGCGGCAGCAACAACGCTGGATCCAATACCATCAGGGTATGGAAGAGGAAACTGCCCGGTTACTGCTATTGGAAAAAGAGCTGTTACTGGCGCTGGAACAAAAACAGTTTGTGTTGTATTACCAGCCGCAATGGAATATCCGCGAGCAACGGATTGATGGTTTTGAAGCCTTAGTGCGTTGGCATCATCCGGAGCGGGGTATTGTGATGCCGGGTCAGTTTTTGCCGCAAATGGAGCAAATAGGCCTGATGCGCGAGCTGGATATGCAGCTGCTGGAACAGGCGGTTGAAACGCTGGGACGCTGGCGCAAACAGCAGGTGTTGTTGTCGGTTGCCGTTAATATGTCGCCGATCCACTTTGAACAGGCCGGTCTGAAACAACGGATCCAGCAATTGCTACAGCAATATGAAGTGCCGCCGACCATGCTGGAACTGGAAATCACTGAAAACACCGCGATGGGGGATATGGAGCAAGGCCGCAACTTCGTCACCGAACTGCAGCAAATGGGCATTCGCGTGTCGATCGACGACTTTGGTACCGGTTATTCATCATTGGGTTATTTACGCCGCATGCCGATTGATAAAATTAAAATCGACCGCAGTTTTATCATCGATATGGCCGGCAGCGATTCCGACATGATGATAGTCAAAACCATGATCACGTTGGCGCATGGCCTGGGCAAACGGATTTTGGCCGAAGGTGTGGAAGATGCCAATCAACTGTTGCTGCTACGCCACATGGCCTGCGATGCAGCCCAGGGTTATCTGATTGCCAAGCCTTTGCCGGAGGCCGATGCGCTGGCATTGTTACAACAGAAACTATCGTTCTGACGTTGTCATGCCGTTGTCATCATGGCTGATTAGGCTGGTCACAGCATACCGATGTGACCGGAGAGCGCTATGCACCGACAACGCTGGATTGAATTGGATCAACGCTGTTTTGCGCGGTTGTTTTTAGGCTTGGGACAAGGCCGCTTACGACGGTTAAGTTATTGGATCTCAAAAACAGCCGATGGCCCTCTGTATGCGTTGTTCGCGGCTGGCCTGTACTGGCGCGGCACGCATGCTGATCTGCAATTCGTCACTTTGCTGGCTTTGGCTTTTGCCATCGAATTGCCAGCTTATCTGCTGTTAAAAAACCTGTTCCGCCGGGCGCGGCCAGCGGTGGCTATGGCCGGACAATTTCAGGCGCATATCGAACCTTCAGATCGCTTCAGTTTACCGTCCGGTCATACTGCCGGCGCTTTTGTCATGGTCAGCTGTATCGCGGTGATGGCGACGGTCTGGCTGCCTTTGGTGCTGCTGTGGGGCTGCCTGGTCGGTTTGTCGCGTGTGCTGTTGGGTGTGCATTTCCCCGGCGACATTTTGGCTGGTATGTTGCTGGGGGCGAGTAGTGTGGCGCTGGCAATGCTAAGTCTCAGTTAAGCAATAAAATTTATCTGTGTTTTCCTGCGCCGCAGATTTTCTTACCTATGCTTAACCGGATACGCGGTTCAGCAGGAGGGTGGGAATGTTACGTAATCTGTCGATTAAAAACCGGTTAATGGTCAACAGTCTGGTGGTCGGAGCGGCCATGCTGGTGATGTTGTTGCTGTTAATTTTCCAAAATATGCAATTTACCGCGCTGGCGGCAATCAATGTGGAAATTGCCGCGTTGGAGCGCGACGTTCTGGTGCTGCGCCGGCATGAAAAAGATTTTCTGATGCGCAAAGACATCGCCTATCAGGACAAATTCAACAAAACCATGCAGGAGCTGAATCAGGGGCTGAATTTGCTGGAGCGTGATTTGGCAGCCCATGACATTGATACCAGCTCATTAAAAATTTTCCGCCAGCAAACCGCTTTATATCAGCAAAAATTTGAGTCATTAGTGAAAACAGCCGAGCAGGTGGGGTTAGATCCACAATCCGGTCTGTATGGCGCGCTGCGCGCCGCTGCGCATCAGCTCGAAGGCGAATTCAAACAAGTGAATAACGACACGCTGCTGGTTAGTTTGCTGCAACTGCGCCGCGCCGAGAAAGATTTTATGCTGCGCGCTGACCTGAAGTATCTCGATAGTTTTAATGCTGAATTCAGCCGGTTTAAATCCCTGTTAGCCGGGCAAAATGCCAGCACTGCTTTACAAAACGCAGCTGACAGCTATGCCGAAGCCTATCGCAATCTGGTAGCGGGCAGTCAGACCATGGGCCTGAAACATGACGAGGGCATTATGGGTGAGATGCGTAAAGCGGTACACGAAACCGAAACCAGTTTGCAGGCGATGACGGACAAAGCTAACACGGCGCTGGAAAAAGCTTCTGCGGCGGCCAAGTATCTGGCGTTCACGCTGTTTTTTATCGTGTTAGCGGTGGTGGTGGTACTGGTGCTGCTGACGTCCCGCAGTATTTTGCAGCCAATCCAGAATGTCTGCCGCACTATTGGTGTGATCCGTAAAGACAATGATTTCCGCCAGCGTGTCACTGTCGAAGGCCGCGACGAAATGACGCTGCTGGCACAGGACTTCAACGCGATGTTGTCTGACTTTCAGGATCTGGTGCGCAGTGTGAATCAGGCGCTGGAAATGTTAGATACCGCGACTGCTGAACTGGCGCAGTCAACCGCTGAAACCAGTCGGGGTATGGCGCAGCAACAGATGGAAAGCGACATGGTGGCAACGGCGGTTACTGAAATGGGTGCGACCATTGAAGAAATTGCCGGCAATACCGAAAACACTGCCAATAAAGCTGACGCCACCAATCAGAATGCGGCGGCAGGCATGAAAGAAGTGGAACAAACGGTCAGCCGCATCCGTGCTTTGTCCGACGAATTGCAGCAGGCGGCTACTGTAGTTGCGGAGCTGGAACAGGACAGCAGCACTATTGGCTCTGTGATTGATGTCATTCGCGGCATCGCCGAACAAACCAACTTACTGGCGTTAAACGCGGCCATTGAGGCTGCGCGGGCCGGTGAACAGGGCCGCGGTTTTGCTGTGGTGGCCGATGAAGTGCGCAGCCTCGCCCAGCGCACTGCGGAATCCACCCGGCAAATTGAACAAATTATTTCCGGTTTACAGGGCCGCACCCGCGCTATTGTTGGTTCGATGCAACAATGCCGCGAACGCGGGCAAAGTGGTGCGGAGCAGGCCGGTATGGCCAGTCGTCTGCTCAGCGCCATCACCGGCGACGTAACCCATATTATGGAAATGACCACACAAATTGCGACGGCAGTGGAAGAGCAAAGCCATGTGGCGGCGGAAGTGAATAAAAACGTCATCCGTATTCGGGATATTTCCGAGCAATCGCTGAAAATCGCTGAACATAACGCCCAAATCAGTGAGGAAGTTGCAGCGCAGGCGGCGCGGTTACATCAGACGGTTGACCGGTTTAAAGCATAAGCGGAAAGCGACACAGCGGCGTCAGACGCCGCTGTGAAAACGGATCTCGAGTTTCGCATCCCGCACTGCATTGGCGGCTTTTAGCCGCTGCAGATAGTCCTGCCACAGCGTGTCTTTTTGCTCGTGCAGCTGGCGTAAATAGCTCCAGCTGTACAAACCAGTGTTGTGCCCATCGTCAAATATAAGCTTCGCGGCATACTGACCGACCGGTAAAATCTGGCTGATCGCCACGTCGCGTTTGTTCGCCACCAGCACAGGCGTGCCATGCCCGCGCACTTCTGCCGATGGCGACATCACGCGTAAAAACTCGGCACTGAACTGTGCCAACACTGCGTCAGCAAACTGCACATCCAGCAGTTTTTGCTTGCGGTGATAATGCAGTTTGCTGACCTGATGCATAACGAGTCCTTATCAAGGGCTGAATTACAGAATAAACCGGCTTAAGTCTTCGTCCTGTACCAACGCATCGAGATGGCCGTCGACATAAGGGGCGTCCACCACCACCTGCTGGCCCTGATGGTCGGCGGCATCAAACGACACTTCTTCCAGTAACCGTTCCATCACAGTGTACAGCCGGCGCGCGCCGATATTTTCGGTGCGTTCATTGACCTGCCAGGCCGCGTTGGCAATACGCTTGATGCCGTCTTCAGTAAACTTTAACTGCACACCTTCAGTCGCCAGCATCGCCACTGTTTGTTCGGTCAGCGAGGCTTTCGGTTCGGTCAGAATACGCTCGAAGTCCGCAGCTGTCAGCGGTTGCAGTTCGACCCGGATCGGCAGCCGGCCTTGTAATTCCGGCACTAAATCTGATGGTTTCGCCAGCTGGAAAGCGCCGGAGGCGATAAACAGAATATGGTCAGTTTTGACCATGCCGTGTTTGGTGTTGACGCTGCAGCCTTCGATTAATGGCAACAAATCGCGTTGTACGCCTTCGCGCGACACGTCAGGCCCGCTGCTTTCACCGCGTTTGCAGATTTTGTCGATTTCGTCGATGAAAACGATGCCGTTTTGCTCGACCGCTTCTAAAGCTTTGGCTTTGAGCTCTTCCGGATTCACCAGTTTGGCGGCTTCTTCATCCACCAGCTGTTTAAACGCATCTTTGATTTTCAGTTTGCGCTTTTTGGTTTTTTCCTGGCCCAGGTTCTGGAACATCGACTGCAGCTGCTGCGTCATTTCTTCCATACCCGGCGGCGCCATAATCTCGACGCCAAGTGGCCCGGCCGATAAATCCAGTTCAATTTCTTTGTCGTCCAGCTGGCCTTCGCGCAGTTTTTTCCGGAAGATCTGCCGGGTGTTGGAGTCACTGTCGCTATTCTCGACTTCGCCCCAGTTATTGCGGGCGCGCGGTAGCAACACATCCAGAATCCGTTCTTCGGCGGCTTCTTCAGCGCGGAAACGATTACGCGCCACTTCCTGCTCGCGGATCATTTTCACGGCGCTGTCAGTCAGGTCACGAATGATGCTGTCGACTTCTTTACCGACATAACCGACTTCAGTGAACTTGGTTGCTTCGACTTTAATAAAAGGCGCATTGGCCAGTTTGGCCAGCCGGCGGGCGATTTCGGTTTTACCCACACCAGTCGGGCCAATCATCAGGATATTTTTTGGCGTCACTTCCTGGCGCAAGGCCGGGTCCAACTGCATCCGGCGCCAGCGGTTACGCAGCGCGATAGCCACAGCGCGTTTGGCGCCTTGTTGGCCAATGATATGACGGTCCAGCTCGTGGACGATTTCGCGGGGAGTCATTTCCGACATAACAGGGCCTTATTTTAATTCTTCAATCGTATGATGATGATTGGTGTAAATGCAGATATCACCGGCAATGGTCAGGGCTTTTTCCACGATAGCGCTGGCGGGTAATTCGGTGTTATTTAACAGCGCCGTGGCCGCGGCCTGAGCAAAAGGCCCGCCGGAGCCGATGGCGATCAGGTCCTGCTCCGGTTGGATCACGTCGCCGTTACCGGTAATGATCAAGGAGCAGTTGGCGTCGGCGACGGCTAATAATGCTTCGAGCTTGCGCAGCATCCGGTCGGTGCGCCAGTCTTTGGCAAGTTCCACCGCGGCGCGCATCAGATGGCCCTGGTGCAGCTCCAGCTTGGCTTCAAAGCGTTCAAATAAAGTAAAAGCATCAGCAGTGCCACCGGCAAAACCGGCCAGCACTTTACCGTGATACAGGCGGCGGACTTTTTTCGCGTTGCCTTTCATCACAGTGTTGCCCAGGGTCACCTGGCCGTCACCGCCCAGTGCAACTTCACCGTTGCGGCGTACAGAAACAATAGTGGTCATGAGTTCAGTTCTAAGAGGACGAATACGGCAGATATGGGGAGCCGGGCTGCTGATTTCAAGCGTGCGGCCCGGCGGGAAGCGCTAGATCACCCAGCAGTTGGCGATTTTTTGGTTCAACAGTTTGTTTTTGTCGTTTTGCGCCTGACGTTTGCTGACATAAGGCCCTGACACCACCCGGTATTTACCGGACGACTGACGGATCTCCGAACTGACGCCGGCAAAGGCCATTTTAGCCTTTAACTGCTGCGCGCCCTCAAGAGCTTTAAAGGTTCCGCAATACATATTGGCCGGCGCCTTGGCGGCCAGTTGTTCGGCTTCAACCTGAATTTCTTTGGTTTGCAGCTCTTTGATGTAGGTGTAAGGCTCTTTCGCCGGTTTTGGCGGCAATTCGTCTTTCACTATGGTTTCTGTGACTACTGCTTTGGCTTCCGCTGCGGCAGCTTCGGCACCGGGTCTGTGTGAGATGTGCCATAAAAAAGCGCCGAAAGCCAAGGTCAACATACTGACCACACTAATCAGCAGTATTGGTAAAGGCTTCTTTTCATTTGGTTTTTTCTTTGGACGCGGTGCTGGCCGGGCCGTTTTTACATAATCTTGATGAGGCATGCCAAATTCTTGCGGCGACAGATATGGCCTGATTGTACTGGATTTGACAGTAAAAAAGTAAGGCTGAATTTTGCCGCGTGCCGGGAGAAGCTGGATTTGGTTTAGTTCAGGTCCAGCGCATCGACATCGAGCTGCCATTTGATTTTACGCGCCAGCGGCAGATTGCGGCTTTGTTCCAGTGTGAGGTCCAGCGCCTGATGCAGCAAGCGCCGGTCCTGACAAAACAGCTGTAACTGCCAGCGGAATTTGCCGGCTTTGCGCTCCAGCGGCGGTTTCAGTGGCCCGAGATATTGCACTTGCGGGCAGTGCGTGGCGATAAGCTGCTGAATGATGCTTAAAAATGCCAGGCCATCCTGACTGTCAAAAGACTCAGTCCTGAACAAGGCCAGATGCTGATAAGGCGGCAGCCGGGTTTGCTGGCGTTCCAGTAAAGCGCTGCGGGCAAAAGAGCTGTAGCCGTTTTGAATGACATCCTGCAACAGCGGATGGCCGGGATAATGGGTTTGCAACAGCACAGTGCCGGCAATATCACCGCGACCGGCGCGACCGGCCACCTGGGTCAGCAACTGCGCTAATTGTTCGGAGGCGCGAAAATCGCTGGAATACAAAGCACTGTCGACATCGACAATCACCACCAGGCTGACATTGGGGAAATGGTGGCCCTTCGCCAACATCTGCGTACCGACGATAATCGCCGGTTGTCCCTGATTAATTTCTGTCAGTAACGCTTCGAGGCTGCCTTTACGCCGCGTACTGTCCCTGTCTAAGCGGAGCACCGGGAAATCCGGAATGAGCTGCTGCAGCTGCTCTTCCAACTGTTCCGTGCCTTGCCCGACCGGTGCGAGCTGTGTGCTGCCGCAATGGCCACATTGATGTGGCACAGGCCGGCTGGCGCCACAATGATGACACACCAGCTGGCGGCTTTGTTTGTGGAAGGTGGTAAAAGCGGCACAGCGCTGACATTCGGTCAGCCAGCCGCATTCATGGCAAATCAGCGCCGGGGCAAAACCGCGGCGATTTAAGAACAGCATCACCTGCTCGCCGCGCTGCAGTCGTTGTTTGATGTGCGCCAGTGTGCCATCGGCCAGGCCATGTTTCAGTACCTGTTGTTTTAAATCCAGCAGTTCAATTTTCGGCACTTGCTGGCTGGTGGCGCGCTCTGGCAATGGTAAATGGGCGAATTTACCCTGTTGCACGTTATACAAAGATTCGAGGCTGGGTGTGGCAGAACCGAGCACAATAGGGCATTGCGCCAGTGCGGCGCGTTTAACTGCTAAATCGCGGGCGTGATAACGAAAACCATCCTGCTGTTTCAGTGAGGCATCATGTTCTTCGTCGATGATGAGCAACCCCAGCCGGGCAAACGGTAGAAACAAGGCTGAGCGGGTGCCGATGGTAATAGCGGCGTCGCCACTCTGGCTGCGTTGCCAGGCCAGTAAGCGTTCCTGATCGGTCATATTGGAATGCCAGATTTGCAGCGGCACGGCAAATCTTTTGGCAAAGCGCGCCAGCGTCTGTGGCGTCAGGCCAATTTCCGGTACCAGCACCAGCACTTGTTCACCGCGCTGCAGCACCGGGCTTATCGCCTGCAAATAGACTTCGGTTTTGCCGGAGCCGGTCACACCTTCCAGTAAAAACCGGCTGAAACTGCCGGCCGCCTGATTAATGGCACTGACTGCAAGTGCTTGTGCCGGATTGAGCTGCAGCGGCTGTTGTCGCTCTGGCTGTGGTACAAAAGCGCTAAATGGCACTGTCTGCCATGCAACCAGGCCTTTGTCGAGCATGGCCTTAATGGTGGTACTTTCGCCGCTTAAATCATCATCGCGGACTGCGGTTTGTTGCAGGCGTTGCCATAATGCGAGCTGGCGCGGCGCCCGGGTCAGCTCTGATGCCGACAGTGCGCGGCCTTGCTCCGTCAGCTGTAACACCCGGCCATGGCCGTCGAGGACAGCTTTGCCTTCACGCAATAGCGCGGGCAGGGCACTGACCAGCACTTCGCCAAGCGGGTGATGATAATAATCGGCAGCAAAGCTGAGCAGCTGGCGGATGGCTTCGCCGAACAACGGTTGCTGGTCCAGCACCGCCTTGATAGGTTTGAGTTTGTCGGAATAGGCGTCAGGTGGGTTTAGCTGCCAGACAATCCCGACCAGTTCGCGTTTGCCAAAAGGTACCAACACCCGCACGCCGACCTGAACCTGCAACCCTTCAGGCAACAGGTAGTCAAAATGCTGGTACAAAGGCACAGGTAAAGCGACGCGGATTTGGCTCAAAAGGCTGATCGTCCTGATACAGAATGCGGCAAAGTGTAGCCAGTCTGACTTTGTCCTCACAACGCTTTTTTCGCTGGCTGCAGCTGTTGCGATTAAACCGCTGCTTTTTTCTGCGAAACCGGAATAAAAAGTTGAACCTGCAGGGCAGATCTATTAAGCTACGCGCCCTAATTTAACTGAAATGCGTATGGTGTCTGACAGTAAGCTGATCAGATAGCGATACGGCCCTAACGAGGTAAGCCATGAAACCAGGTATCCACCCGGAATACAAAGAAATCACTGCAACCTGTACTTGCGGTAATGCATTCAAAACCCGTTCAGCTCTGTGCAAAGACATCCACTTGGACGTTTGCTCAGCTTGCCACCCGTTCTACACTGGTAAGCAAAAAGTGCTGGACGTAGGTGGTCGTGTTGACCGCTTCAAAAAACGTTTCGCAGTTCTGGGCGCAAAATAATCCCAGTCGCGTTGACGAAAAAAAGCACCTTCGGGTGCTTTTTTTGTGCCTGCAGTTTGTCTTTATGCTGTTGCATAAACTGTTTGATGATTATTTACTCACTCTCGAATCCTGCCTTATTTAACTCATTTTAAATCAATCATTTAATTTCTCAGTTAGTGGCCGCTTTGCATGCAAATTCAAATGGCCTGCACGAATATCTGCGAGTTCATGACGCCTTTTTGCATCTTTAGCCAAACTCCGTCAACTGGTCTTACCTCTACTGATTTTGTCACTTGGCACCTGCCGGAAAACTTGTTATAACAATGCTGATGGCCAAAAAGTGCACAGACATTTTCCGCCGCTCCTCCACGTAAAAAAGGCAACTATTGAGTTCAACTGGTCACTCTGGACAGAGGTACAACCAGCGCGAAGTCAATAGGCATGCCGCGTCAGGCTCTTTACAATGGGCCGCCTTTTGCGCTTACCCTCGCAAAAGTATTGGCAAATAACATAAAGCCCACAGGGCTAAGCCTCAGGACTCTTACCATGTCAGACTTCAGGAAAGCAGCGCTCGATTATCATGCCAAACCGACTCCCGGCAAAATCGGCATCGAAATCACCAAACCAGCCGAAACGGTCAAAGACCTGGCGCTGGCGTACAGCCCGGGTGTCGCCGAGCCGGTGCGTGAAATCGCCGAAGACATTGATAATGTTTATAAATATACCGGTAAAGGCAATTTAGTCGCCGTGATCACCAATGGTACGGCCATTCTGGGCCTTGGCAATTTAGGGCCTATGGCCTCCAAACCGGTGATGGAAGGTAAAGCCTTATTGTTCAAGCGTTTTGCCAATCTGGATTCAATTGATATCGAAGTCACCCACCGCACTACTGAAGATTTCATCAATACGGTCGCCAATATCGCGGACACATTTGGTGGCATTAATCTCGAAGACATCAAATCACCGGAATGTTTTGAGATTGAAAAAGAGCTGATTAAACGCTGCAATATTCCGGTATTTCACGACGACCAACATGGTACTGCTATCGTTACCGCGGCTGGCCTGCTCAACGCGCTGGAAATTCAGGGCAAAGATATCCGCAAAGTCACTATCGTTTGTATGGGCGCCGGCGCAGCCGCCATTGCCTGTATGGAACTGCTGATTAAATGCGGCGCCAAACGTGAATATATCTACATGCTGGACACCAAAGGCGTGATCCATACCCGGCGTGAAGATTTAAACAAATATAAAACGCTGTTCGCCAATAACACCGACAAACGCACACTGGAAGATGCATTAGATGGCGCTGATGTGTTTATCGGTGTGTCTGGCCCGGACGCCTTGCCGCCGCAGGCGCTGAAACTGATGGCAGATAAGCCGGTGATTTTTGCCTGCTCGAACCCGGACCCGGAAATTAAACCTGAGCTGGCGCATGCTGAGCGCAAAGACATCATCATGGCGACCGGCCGTTCGGATTACCCGAATCAGGTCAACAACGTCTTGTGTTTCCCGTTTATTTTCCGTGGTGCATTAGACGTGCGCGCCAGCGTCATTAACGATGAGATGAAGATTGCAGCTGTGCATGCCATTCGCGCCATCGCCAAAGAGCCGGTGCCGGCTGAAGTGTTGCAAGCGGCGCAGGTTGCGAAGCTTGAATTTGGCGCGGAATACATCATTCCAAAACCGATGGACCCACGGTTGTTACCACGCGTGGCGAAAGCGGTGGCGGATGCTGCGGTTGCCTCAGGTGTGGCGCGGATCCCGATGCCAAAACACTATATGGAAAGCTGATTTTTCTATTACCGGAAAAACAAAACCGCGGCTAGCCGCGGTTTTTCTTTTTGCCTGTTGTTTGAATTTATTGTCGACTCTTGCTGCAACCTGTCGTTGTTGATTTTTCGGTTGCGTCGGTCTTTATTCTTCGTCTGATTCCGCTTCCTGAATATCCGGAATAGGTTTGCCCATGCTGGTCAGGATATTGCGGACTTCGATCGGTATTTGGTGCGGGTTGTCTTTGCGTAAATCTTCATCGGCCGGCAGTGGCTGACCGGTAAATGCATGCAAAAAAGCTTCGCATAATAATTCGCTGTTGGTGGCGTGGCGTAAGTTGTTGACCTGGCGGCGGGTGCGCTCATCAGTTAAAACTTTTAATACATTCAGGGGGATGGAGACGGTGATTTTCTTCACCTGTTCTGATTTCTTGCCGTGTTCTGCATAAGGGTGAACGTATTCACCATTCCACTTTGCCATAGTTGTACCTTGATTTAATTATTTGTTGTGCGTTTTGGCCCGAAATTTTATCTCTTTATACGCGCATAAACAAACGCTGCGCAAGAAATAATCATGATAGACGTCTAAATGTTTTGACATCCTTTTATGGCGCTGTATACTTTTAGCCGTCTAAACATCTAAAAGTATGAGGTTGATATGTCCACACGTCGCTCCGCCACAGTTGCAGCCCGCGCCGGTATTGCGCAGGACCCCGCTTACGGTGCGGTGACGCCGCCGATGTATCTGACCTCAACTTATGAATTACCGGCCTTTAAACAACCGGGTAAATACGATTATTCACGCTCGAACAATCCAACCCGCGACCTGCTCGGCGATGCGTTGTGTCAGCTCGAAGGCGGCGCCAAAGCCTTAGTCACTAACACCGGCATGTCGGCCTGTGTACTGGCGCTGCAGGTGCTGACGCCGGACGATACCCTCGTGATCCCACACGATTGTTACGGCGGCAGCTACCGGTTATTCACCAA
Organism: Rheinheimera texasensis; assembly: GCF_964031785.1. GTDB lineage: Bacteria > Pseudomonadota > Gammaproteobacteria > Enterobacterales > Alteromonadaceae > Pararheinheimera > Pararheinheimera texasensis_A. The sequence goes on along the minus strand of NZ_CAXIRE010000011.1, from coordinate 84,525 downwards.
CCTCGCCAGCAGAAAACGCGCTTTTAAGCTGGTCATTGTGAATTTTCAGCAGGACAACTGGCCGGAGCTGGTCCAAGCCGCCAAACCAAAGCTGATTTGGCTGGAAACACCAAGCAACCCGCTGCTGCAAATCACCGATGTGCGCGCCGTCTGTGCGCTGGCAAAAACGCTGCAGGCGCTGGTGCTGGTCGACAACACCTTTTTATCGCCGGCGCTGCAAAACCCTATCGCGCTGGGTGCTGATTTAGTGCTGCATTCCACCACCAAGTATTTAAATGGCCACAGTGACATTGTCGGCGGCGCTTTGATTGTCAAAGATGCGGCGCTGGGTGACGAGCTGAAATGGTGGGCGAATTGCCTTGGCGTCACGGCCGGTGCTTTTGATTCGCACCTGACGTTACGCGGCATCCGCACTTTATTACCGCGCATCAAAGCCCATCAGGAAAACGCCGCGCTGGTGGTGGAGTACCTGCAACAGCAACCGCTGGCCGGCAAGATTTATTATCCGGGTTTAACAGACCATCCGGGCCATGCCATTGCCAAAGCGCAACAACATGGTTTTGGCGCCATGATCAGCTTTGATCTAGCCGCAGATGCCAAATACCTGGGCGTATTTTTCGAGGCATTAGAGTGCTTTACGCTGGCGCAATCCTTAGGCGGCATTGAGAGTCTGATTTGCCATCCCGGCACTATGACCCATGCATCAATGGACGCGGCGGCACAAAAAACTGCCGGCATTGGCCCGACATTAATTCGGTTGTCGGTTGGCATTGAAGATCCACGCGATTTGTTGGCTGATTTGGAGCAGGCATTTGCCGCGGTTGCAGCAGCGCTTGACGCTGATGGCGGCCAGGTGCAGACAACTAATGAGCCGGCAGCAGTGGCCGTAACCTCCGCAACCGAGAAAGTTGCCGCGGCACAACGGACTGCAGCAGCATTGGCAACAGCACAATCGGCAACCGCAACATCCGAACAACAATTCCGGCTGAATCCAGCCCTGGCCGCATTTTGGTAATAAACATGGCAGTACAACAACTTTCCGCCGATGCCGACAAGGTCATCGTGCATAAATTTGGTGGCAGCAGCCTCGCCACCGCCGAACGTTTTCATGCAGTGGCAGATATTCTGCTGCAGCAAGCGCAACAAAGCGCCTGGGTGGTAGTGTCAGCACCGGGTGACACCACAGATCATCTACTTGATTTAATCGCAGCAGCTGCTGATGCGACCAACTTTGACATTCATTGGCAGCAGTTGTCAGCACAACTGCGTTTGTTGGTCAACCGCACTTTAAGTGCGCAAACCGCGCCGCAGGCGCTCAACACACTGAATCACTGGCTGGCGCAATTACCGGCGCTGGTGCAGGCCGGTCAGCACAATGAAGTGCTGGCGACTGGCGAAAAGCTTTCCGCATTGTTGTTAAGTGCAGTACTGACCGAACGCGGCAAAGAGGCGCAAGCCATTGATGCGCGTGATTTTTTACGGCTGGAACTTCAGCCACTGGGTGATGCACAGGTGTTGTGGCAACAATCCGCCGATTTACTGGCGCCGTTACAACAAGCCGGGTTTAACGTCGTTACCGGCTTCATCGCCCGCGATACAGCGCACAACAGCATCACGCTCGGCCGCAACGGCAGTGATTATTCTGCAACTATTGTTGGCGCTTTAATCAAAGCCGATGCGGTGCATATCTGGACTGATGTTGATGCGATTTATAGCGCAGATCCGCGTAAAGTGCCGTCAGCGCGCGCGTATCGCCAGGTGCCATGGCCTTTGGCGATTCGTCTGGCCGAACTGGGTAATCCGGTGCTGCATGCGAAGACCTTAAACCCGCTGACGCAACATGCGGCGGAACTGATTGTGCGCAGCAGTTATGAGCCGCAACAGCCGGGTTGTCGCGTCAGCCGTCAAAGCGCTATCGAAGTGCAGTTTGTCACCGATTTAGCTGATGCTGTGCTTCTGACTTTACCGACGCATTGCAAAGTCAGCCCGCAACAAGCCGCCGCCGCGTTGCAGTTTCCGGTGTTTGCTGCGCCGGCAACCCACGGCAAGCAATGGCTGGTAGCGCAGAAGAATCTGGATGCTTTACTGCAATTTCTCGGGCAACAACAGATTTATCCACGCGTCAGCTCAGAGCAATTTTATGCCGTTGCCTGGTTAAAGCCAGCCGCACGTCAGCAGCGTCAGTTGCCGCTGCAAGCCGCGCACTGGCTGGAACGGCAGCAACCGGCGCATAGTTTTCAGGATGATGAACTGGCGCTGTGGTTGTTCAGCCCGGCTTTAACAGCCAACGAGTTGACCGAATTACATCAACTGTTGCTGCCAAGCACTGTGCGGCTGAACGTCGTGGTGGCAGGGACCGGCAATGTCGGCTCTGAATTTTTAAGCCTGCTGAGGAAACAGCAACAAGCCTATGCCGGCCAGATTGAATTGCGTCTGGCGGGGTTGTTTAACTCGCGTCAGGCGGTATTCAGCGACCAGATCAATGTCGCGGACTGGCAGCAGACGTTAGCGGGTGCGGCGCCATATCAGAAGCAGGATCTGCTGGATTATTTAACCGGTTTACCGGATCCAAAAGTGCTGGTCGATATCACGCCAAGCCGCAGTTTTGCCGAAGATTATGCTGAGATTGTCCGCACCGGCTGTCATCTCATCAGTGCCAATAAACAAGGCGTGACTTTGCCACTTGCGCAGTATCAACAAATTATTGCCGCAGTCGCCGAGCAGCAGGTCAGCTGGCAGGCCAATACGACGTGCGGTGCCGGATTACCGGTGCAGCGCTTGTTGCAGGAACTACAAAGCTCCGGTGACCATATTCAGCAAATCAGCGGGATTTTCTCCGGCACTCTGTCCTGGTTGTTGTGTAAATACGACGGTAGTGCGCCGTTCTCCGAGTTTGTACTGCAGGCGCAGGCCGAAGGTCTGACCGAACCGGATCCACGCGATGATCTGTCCGGCAAAGACGTGCAACGCAAACTGCTGGTTCTGGCGCGGGAACTGGGGCTGAGCCTTGATATCAATGACATCGCCTTGACGCCATTATTGCCGGCTGGTTTGGATACGCTGAGCTGGGATGAGTTTTGGGCGCGCCGCCACGAACTGGACAAGGCGCTGGCCGACACTTATGCCCGCGCTAGCGCGGCTGGCAAAGTGCTGCGTTATGTCGCAACCCTTACAGTGACACCAGAAGGCCCGAAAGCGCGGGTTGAGTTGCTGGCTGTTGCGCCTGAGCATCCACTGGCGGCTATTCAGGCCTGTGACAATGTGTTTGTCATCGAAAGTGACTGGTATCAGGCTAATCCGCTGGTGTTAAAAGGCCCGGGGGCGGGTCGTCAGGTCACAGCCGGTGGTATTCATGCCGATTTGGCCATTTTGGCGCGCCAGCAAATTGCTGCGGCGAAGGCGGCCCGGCATAGTCAGGCACAAGCGGCGGCCTGGGCCAATCCACGTGCCTGATGTTGTGTTTGAATAACCAAGACCCGGCCACTTAGCCGGGTCTGTGTTTTAGCAGCTTACGCTGTAAGGTGCGCCGGTGCATCCCCAGCAACCGCGCGGTCTGACTGATATTGCCATCCTGCTGCGCCAGCACCCGCTGAATATGTTCCCATTCCATTTGATCTGTCGATAACAACGCTTCGCTATCGTCACTGCTTGTCTCATTGGCCAGCGGCACAGCTTTATCGCCTTGCAGCGCTTGCAATAACACCGCGAAATCAACAGGTTTCGTCAGATAATCATCGGCGCCCAGTTTCACCGCCTGCACAGCCGTGGCGATGCTGGCAAAGCCGGTCAGCACCAGAATACGGCTATCCGGTAAGGCTTCCCGCAGCGGTGCAACGTAGTTCAGCCCGGATACATCGCCAAAACGCAGGTCAAGCAGCCAGACGTCGGCCGGGTCTGCGATGAGCTCAGCAAGCTGCGGCGGAGTGGCGTAGGTGCGGACCTGACAACCGGCCGCACTCAGGCGACGCTGCAAGGTGCGCAACAAAATCTCATCGTCATCTAAAATAGTCAGTTTCATCAGTGGCTTCCTGCCGGAAAGCGGATTTGGGTGATCAGGCCACCCGTTGCACCAGCGCTGCGTGTCACCACACCACCCAAGCGTTCGATACTGCTAGTGGCGAGGAACTGTCCGAGCCCCAGACCGTCAGGGCTAGGCTGCGGCAATTTACCCAACTCGCGCAGTTGCGCTGCCGGCAAACCGCAACCGAAATCTTCGATTTGCAGTACAAACAGCTGACGCTGCTGACTGAGCCTGACTGCCAGGCGGGGTTGTTGCGCGGCAATGCCGGCGTCCGCCGCATTATCGAGAATATTAAATAAGGCGGCGGACCAGGCCAGCGTATCAGCAACCAGACATTGGCTGCCATCCAACTGTTCGTCCAGAGTGAGACTAATCTCAGGCCGGCTGACCAACCAGAGTTTCAGCGCCTGTTGTACCACCTGATGGAGTGGAGCCTGCTGCTGTGGTAAGCGCAATTGCTGCGCATTCTGCCGCAGTTGCTGCACAATTTGCTGACAGCGCCGTACTTCTTGCTGCAGGTCTTTCAACAGGGTGGGGTCGGGCGGGCCATCATTGAGCTCATCGGTTAACAAAGTCAGATTTTGCAGCGGTGTGGCCAGTTCATGGGCGGCGTTGGCAGCATAAGTGGCGACCGTCAGCATTTGTTCCTGTTGTGACTGTTGTCGCTGCAATTGCATCAGTTCCCGGGATTTCTGGCGCACCAGCCTTGCTTGTGCACTGACAAAAGCAGCGATGAAAAACGCCGACAGTGTAAAGGCCCAGGCCATTTGCCACAGATGGGAGCTAAATTGCTCGGGCAGCTGTTGGTCTGGCGTAGCACCGTCAATAAACACCTGATGGCTGCGATGTGCCGCATGCGGATCATAAATTAGCTGTCCGGTCTGCGGGTCAACCGGATTAAGCGGTAACAATAGTGCCAGCGTCAGATAGCAGCTGACCGCGAGTGCTGCAGTCAGCAGGGCGATACGGCCAGGCAACAACACAGCGCTGACTGCAACTGGCAGCAATAGTAATGCAATCAAGCCATTACCTGCGCCACCTGCCAGTGCCAGCATCAGCGTAAACAAAGTCAGATCGTACAAAATAGCCACCGCAAAGACGCGCTGCGGTTGCTGATGGCTACCAGGCAACCAGGGTAACGACAGATTGGTACAAGCATATAAAGCCAGCAGCAGCAGCATTAGAGGCCAGCTGCTGACCGGGTACTGCAACCACCAGGCGGCCAAAGCAGCCAGATAGCTTGTGCCGATTAAGCCCCAGCGAAACTGCTGTAACTGTTTGATTTGCTGAAATGGATCTGAGTCGGTGCTGAAAGCGGATCGGTTCGGCAGCATAGCGGATCTCAAAAAAGCGGGCGCAGTGCGCCCGTTGCAAAAAACTGACCTCAACAGACTACGCAGTCGCTGTCGCAAAGTCACGAGACTGTGTGGATGTGCTGAGTCGGTCATCACTATAACGGCTGTAACACCTATGCGGCATGCGACATTTTGTCGCAGGGACGTGAAACGACAAAATCTTGACGCTTACCCAGCGGCAAGCAGTGGCAAACGTGGCCAGTGCCGGCGGAAATTTCTCGCCGCATCAGGTCGGATCAGCTATTCAGGATCTGCATCTTTCTTGCGCTGGAATAAGGGGTTTTGTTTAAGTATTTGTATTTTAAAGATAAAAATTAATGTTTCGCGTTTTTTTTGCATTTGGCATTGCGTTTGCAATTTCATCTTGCTCCCGGCGGATCTGCTTGATCCGGTCGGGGAATTCAAAACTCAAAACAAAATATTCTTTACAATTAAGGGATTTACTCATTATGAAATTCAATGCAAAATCAAAACTGTTTGCAGCACTGTTTCCAGTATCTAAACAAGAACAAGCCGCAGAGCTGGTTGAGCTGAACACAGCTGAACTGACCCAGGTCAGCGGTGGTGTTTCACTGAATATGGATGATGTGTCAGTTGGCACTTTCCATATTGGTGATGGAAGTGGCCCAATCTGGATCAAAAACTAATAAAAATTAAGATAAGGCTTTGTGACACAGACTAATGCATTCTTAAGAAATACAGCCGCCTTACTGATTTTTCTAATCACATGTGCGGCTGCTATTTATTTAGAGTTGTCGATCCACTTTCCTGATGTGGTAGAACGTAACAGCTTTAGCAATTCTGATGTCGTCCGATTGATCTCTTACTTTTCGTTTAGCTGTGTCGTACTGTTCAGTTTAAGAACACCTCACACCCTTCCACTGCTAACTCTTGTGTTGATTATTAAGCTGCTACAATTTCCTATTTCCTTATTCCTGAATAACGTCCAAAACGCTCTGTATTATTATCTTTGTTCAGCGCTATTAGATCTCATTATGGCGTTCTGGATTGTGCACTATCACAACGACCGAACATTATTGAAGTTCTTCAGAGCAAAAACGCAGATAAATGTCCCTCAGGTGATGCTGATGGCCTTTTTATTGGCGGTGTCTTCTTTGTTCTCTTGTCTGCAGGCTATCGAGTACATTATTTATACTCAAGATAGGTCGTTTTATGCGGATTCAATGCCGTTTCTTTACGAGCATCAGATAGCAGTCAAGCTAACGTTAAAAACATTGTTTGATGCTTGCATCTGGTCTCTACTGCTCGACCCTAACCGCTGGAAAATTCTGCAAAAGATCCAAAACAAGTTTCTGGCACCCTGATTTTATCCCTACAATAGAGTTTTAAGGTTGTGAGGTTGCCTGATGTCACACCGTGCTCATTTGTTCTCGTTACGGATTTTTCATGCGCTGCGCGAAGCGGCCGCTGAAGGTTATGGTTTTTCCTCACTCAGCAAAGACGTACTGGCCGGTATCAGTGTCGGTATTATTGCCATCCCGCTGGCGATGGCACTGGCGATTGCTTCCGGTGTGCCGCCGCAATATGGGTTATATACGGCCATCATCGCTGGCTTTCTCATTCCGCTTTGTGGCGGCTCCCGTTTCAGCGTCTCAGGCCCAACCGCCGCTTTTATTGTCATCTTGTATCCGGTCGTACAGAAATATGGCTTAAGTGGTTTGTTGCTGGCCACAGTGCTGTCCGGCGGCATTCTGGTGGCGATGGCGATGTTACGGCTTGGTCGATTTATTCAATATATTCCGGAAGCCGTCACTTTAGGTTTTACCGCTGGTATTGCGGTGGTGATTGCCACCTTGCAACTACGTGATCTGTTTGGCCTTACTGTCGTGACCATGCCTGAACATTATCTGGAAAAACTGCAGGTTCTGCTGCGGGCCGCAGATACGGCGCATTGGCCGGCGATGCTGGTTGCCGGCGTGACTTTATGGCTGATGCTGGCCTGGCCTAAGCTTGGTAGCCGCGTGCCGCCGCATTTACCGGCAGTCATTGTCGCCACTTTATTGACCTTGGCACTCAATCATTATGGTTATCCGGTGGAAACTATCGGCAGCCGGTTTCAGTACACGGCGGCTGATGGCAGTGTTGCCGCTGGGATTCCGGATATGTTGCCAAGCCTGCAATGGCCCTGGGATTTGCCGGGCGCCGACGGCCAACCGCTGCAGTGGAGCTCTGAGCTGGTCAAAGATTTACTGACCGCCGCTTTTGCCATGGCGATGCTTGGTGCTATTGAATCGCTGCTTTGTGCCATGGTGCTCGATGGTATGACGGGCCGGCGTCACAGTGCGAACAGTGAGCTGCTCGGGCAGGGGATTGGCAATATAGTGGCACCGTTTTTTGGCGGTATTACCGCGACTGCTGCACTGGCCAGATCTGCAGCCAATGTGCGGGCCGGTGCTGTATCGCCGGTTTCAGCCATGGTGCATGCCGGTGTGGTCTTGCTGGCGCTTTTTGCCTTAGCGCCGGTGCTGAGTTACCTGCCATTAGCCGGTATGGCTGCTTTGTTGCTGGTGGTGGCCTGGAATATGAGTGAAGCCCCCAAAGCGCTGCATCTGATTAATACTGCGCCGCGCAGCGACGTGCTGGTATTCGCAGTGTGTTTTTCTTTTACCGTATTGTTTGACATGGTGATTGCCATCAGCTGCGGCATTATCATCGCGGCGCTGCTGTTTGTGCGTGAAGTGGCTGAGATGACCAAAGTCGCCGACGTCAGCGAAAATCCGAAGCTGGTCAGTGAAAAACTGGCGCCTGGCCACAAGGTATTCCGCATCAGCGGGCCGCTGTTTTTTGCGGCGGCGGACAGAGTATTTGCCGAGCTTGCGCTGCTATGTAAAGAGCAGCAGCAAGTGGTGATCCTGATGGATGGCGTGACTTTACTGGACGCAGGCGGGCTTGCCGCTTTTGATAAATTCCTCACTGCGACCGCAAAAGCCGAATGTCATGTGATGTTGGTCGATTTGCAATTTCAGGTGCTGAAAACCCTGGCGAAAGCCAAAGTGCGGCCGATTGACGGCTTATTGTCGTTTTATCCGACGCTGCCGGATGCGCTGAAGTTATTACCCAAACGCCAGCCGGATGAGTTTGCCGGACTGACGGCTTTGGATAATCCCGGATTGTGACGTTGTAGGGCAGCACTACTTATCACTGCACTTCTCATCACAGCATTTAGGATCAAAGCGCGGGCGCACTGGCGCTTCGCGCTGCGGCTGCTAAATTTTCATATTCATGCATAACACAGTCTGCGACAATAGCAGCCACATCGCGCCAGGCCTTGCCGGGCGCACGTTGGCGCGTCATGCATCTTTATGCAGCAGGATAAAGTGAATTTGAATAATATAAAAATTCATAAAAACAGCATAATAATTCTTGAAAGTGCATGAAAGCCCCGATACACTGGCCGCAGTTTTTGGTGTGGCCATTTTTTATTTAGCATTTGGAGACTGACCACAAGATGTCATCACAATCTGCCACCAGTTCAATCATTCGCAGCGCAGTGTTGGGGGCCGCCGGTTATAGCGGTGCCGAACTCTGCGTGTTGTTGGCGCGTAACCCTCACTTTGCACTCTGCCATGCCTATGCCTCTGCCGGGCGGCAGGCAGAGTCTTTTTCTTCCTTGTATCCACGGCATAGAGGCCAGGTTGACCTGCTGGTTGAACCCTGGACTGATGCCGAGATCGAGAATATCAAAGGCAAAGTGGATGTCGCCTTTTTGGCGCTGCCGCACGAAGCCAGTGAAGAAGTGGCGCCAAAACTGATGGCCGCCGGCATTGTGGTGGTGGATTTGTCCGGTGCGTTCCGGCTGAAAGACCCTGATTTATATCCAAAATATTATGGTTATACCCACCAGCATCCGGAACTGATTAACGAAGCCGTGTATTCACTGATGGAATGGCTGGACCAGCCGCTGCCACAACTGATTTCAGTACCGGGCTGTTATGTCACAGCCGCATCTTTGGCGTTGTTGCCGCTGGTGAAAGCCGGTTTACTGACCGACGACAATATCCCTGTGATCAGCGCCACCAGCGGTGTATCGGGCGCGGGCCGCAAAGCGGCGTTAAGCACCTCGTTCTGCGAAGTTGGCCTCAATGCTTATGGCTTTTTTAAACACAGACACAGACCAGAAATTGAACAGAATTTAGGCCGCAAAGTGGTGTTCACGCCGCATCTTGGCAACTTCAAACGCGGCATTCTGGCCACCAGCGTGGTGACGTTAAAAAGTGGTGTCACTGCAGAGCAGGTCAAAGCGGCATTTGAACAGGCCTATACCGGCAAACCGCTGGTACGGTTATTAAGCACGTCGCCAAACGTGGCGGATGTGGCCGGCACACCGTATTGCGATATTTTCTGGCAAATTGACGGCGATCAGGTCGTCGTGGTGTCGGCGCTGGACAACTTACTCAAAGGCGCTGCAGCACAAGCGATGCAGGCCGCGAACGTCAAATTCGGCAAGCCGGAAACTGCGGGTTTACTCGGCGGCGGAGTTTGTCATGAATAAGTCACCATTAGTGTTGAAGATGGGCGGCCGGCTGTTAGAGGACATGCAGGCGCTGGATAATTTACTGACCGTCATCAAAGGCCTGTCTAGCGAATATCCACTGGTGCTGGTACACGGCGGGGGCGCTCAGGTCGACAGCTGGCTGGCAACTTTTGGCTTTGACACGCAAAAAATTGACGGTCAGCGTGTATCACCTTCCGAGCAAATGCCGGTGATCACCGGTGCTTTGGCTGGTGCTGTCAACGGCCTGATGGTGGCGCGGGCGCAGCTGGCCGGCTTAAATGCCGTAGGCCTGACACTGGCGGCCGGACAGAGTCTGAAGTTTGACGTCAACACCAAACTCGGGGCTGTCGGTATCGCCAAAGCCAACGACGGCACTTTGGTTAACACGCTGGTGCAAAACGGTTTTGTGCCGGTGTTCAGCTCCATCGGTTTAAGCGACGACGGTCAGTTACTGAATGTGAACGCGGATATCGCCGCCGCCACCATCTGCCAGCTGGTGCAGGGCACGCTCATACTGTTAACTGATGTGCCGGGCATTCTGGACGGCAACGGTCAGCTGATTAAGTCGCTGAACAGCACGCAGGCGCAGGCGCTGGTGGATAGCGGTGTGATTAAAGGCGGCATGAAAGTCAAACTCGACGCGGCGCTGGAAACGGCCGCAGCACTGCGACGACCTATCATAGTTGCGGGCTGGCAACAGCCGGAAGATTTATTAAAACTGATGCAACAGCAGGAAGTTGGCACTTGTATCAGTTGGTAACCCCACTGAGATCTGTTCACTAAAGCGCGGGCCCCTTCGATGGAACAAGGCCCGTTTGCCGGGCAGATTTCCTCAAAAAAAGGTGGCCGTACGCGGCCTTGTAGTGTGAAACATGAGTCAATTGTCGCAGTTACTGTGTTTAGCAGATTTAAGTAAAAGCCAGTTGTCGGAATTACTGACGCTGGCAGGTCAGATTAAACAACACCCTGACAACTACAGTCAGGCGTTAAAAGGCAAAAGCATTGCCTTATTATTTGAAAAACCATCGCTGCGTACCCGCGTCAGTTTTGATGTCGGTATTTATAAACTCGGTGGTCACAGTGTGTATCTGGACCAGCAAAACGGCGCCTTAGGCGTGCGTGAATCGGTGGAAGATTTCGGCTCTAACCTGGCCTGCTGGTGTGATGCTATCGTTGCGCGGGTCTATTCGCAGCAGACGTTATTAAAACTGGCGTCGAGCAGCAAAAAGCCGGTGATTAATGCGCTGAGTGACCTGTACCATCCCTGTCAGGCCTTGGCCGATTTGTTGTCGTTGCAGGAAATGCTCGGCGACTTGTCGCAAGTGCATCTGGCCTTTGTTGGTGATGGCAATAATGTCTGTCATTCACTGATGTTAGGTGCAGCTATTCTTGGCATGAGCTTAACTGTGGTGACGCCACCGGGTTTTGGTCCGGATGCGCATGTGTTGTTACGGGCGCAGGCCCTGGCGGCGCAAAGCGGCGCGAAACTGACGCTGAGTCAGCATGTGTCGGCCGCTGCCGGCGCCGATGCGATTTACACCGACACCTGGTTGTCGATGGGTAACAAAGCCGATCCGGCGCAGATTGAAAAGGTCTTTGCACCTTATCAAATCAATACCGCCGTAATGCAGCGCCTTGGCGCTAAACATTTTATGCATTGCCTGCCGGCACATCGTGGGCAGGAAGTGACCAGCGAAGTGCTGGACAGCGATTACTCTTTGGTATTGCGGCAGGCGGAAAACCGGATGCACGCGCAAAATGCCGTTTTAGTCAGTTTATTCAGTTGAGGTTTGCGTGATGAGCGAATTAAAAAAAGGTGTGAAAAAAGTCGTTTTAGCTTATTCCGGTGGTCTGGACACCTCGGCCATCGTGCCTTGGCTGAAAGACAATTATGACTGCGAAGTCATCGCCTTTGTCGCCGACGTCGGCCAGGGCGCGGAAGACTTGGAAGGCGTGGAGCAAAAAGCGCTGAATTCCGGCGCCAGCAGCTGCTATGTCGTCGATTTAAAAGAGCAATTTGTTAAAGAAGTGATTTACCCGACCATCAAAGCCGGTGCTGTGTATGAAGGCCAGTATCTGCTGGGGACTTCAATGGCGCGGCCAATTATCGCCCGCGCTCAGGTCGAACTGGCGCTGAAACTGGGTGCTGATGCGCTGTGCCACGGCTGTACCGGTAAAGGCAATGATCAGGTCCGTTTTGAAGGCGCTTTTGCTGCCTTAGCACCACAGTTAAAAGTGATTGCGCCATGGCGGGAGTGGGAATTTAATTCCCGCCAGTCACTGCTGAATTACCTGGCCGAGAAGAAAGTGCCAACCACAGCGACGGCCACCAAAATTTACAGCCGCGACGCCAACTTATTCCACATTTCACATGAAGGCGGCGAGCTGGAAAATCCATGGAACGAGCCGTCTGAACAAGTCTGGATGTGGACCAACTCTCCGGAGCAGGCGCCGGATAAAGCTGAGTATATTCAGCTCAGCTTTGAAAAAGGCGAGCTGAGCGCCATCGACGGCAAAGCCGTATCAGGCGTTGAAGCCATTGAACAGCTGAACAAAGCCGGTTCAATCCATGGCGTCGGCCGGATTGATATCGTCGAAAACCGTTTAGTCGGTATGAAATCGCGTGGCTGTTATGAAACCCCTGGTGGCACTATTATCGTGGCTGCACTGCGTGCACTGGAATCGCTGGTGTATGACCGGACTTCGCTGAAATACCGCGAAGAAGTCGGTCTGGAAGTGGCGCAGCTGGTGTATGACGGCCGTTGGTTCACGCCATTAAAAGATGCGCTGTTTGCCGCGTCCAATTCACTGGCTGAGCAACTGACTGGCGACATCGTAGTGAAACTGTATAAAGGTCAGGTCACTGTGGCGAAACGCCGTTCACCGAACAGTCTGTACTCTGAAGCCTTCGCTACTTTTGACGGTGACGAAGTGTACAACCAGAAAGATGCCGCCGGTTTTATCCGTCTGTACAGTCTGGCAAGTCGCATCCGCGCGCTGCACAGCGTGAAAGAATAATGCCGGAAAGTGTCAGAAAACGCCGGGCTTGCCCGGCTTTTGTTCATCAGATTTGTTGAGGTTGGTTATGGCGATGTGGGGCGGCCGCTTTCAGGAAGCGAGTCTGGAAGAATTCCGGGCATTTAATGATTCATTGAGTTTTGACTATCTGCTGGCGCAGCAGGATATCGCCTGTTCCCGCGCCTGGGCCGGTGGTCTGCTGGAAGGCGGCATCATCACTGCAGACGAAGCCAAAGCACTGGACCTTGCGCTGGCAGAGCTGGCCGATGAAGTCAGTGCCAATCCACAGCTACCGCTGCAAACCAGTGAAGAAGATATTCACAGCTGGGTGGAGCTGAAACTCGGTGAAAAAATCGGTGTGATCGCGAAAAAACTCCATACCGGCCGTTCGCGCAATGATTTGGTCGCGACCGATTTACGCTTGTGGAGCCGGTTGAATGCGCAGCTGGTGCAGCAGGCACTGACCGGCGCTATCGGCGCATTACTGAACTTCGCCCGTCTGCATCACGGCGCTGTGATGCCGGGTTTTACCCATCTGCAACGCGCGCAGCCAGTTTTGGTCAGTCATTGGGCGCTGGCTTATGTCGAAATGTTCCGCCGCGATTTAAGCCGGATTGAGGATGCACTGAAGCGCCTCGACAGTTGCCCGCTCGGTTCAGGCGCTTTGGCCGGCACCGGCGTAGCGATGGATCGGCAGGCGTTGGCACAGCGTTTAGGCTTTAGCCAGGCGGCACGGAACAGCCTGGATGCAGTGTCGGACCGGGATTATGTCGTTGAATTATCTGCCTGTGCCAGTATCTGTCTGACGCATTTATCGCGTTTGTCTGAAGATGTGATTTTCTTCTGCTCCGGCGAAGCGGGTTTCTTTAAACTGGGTGATGCGATTTCCAGTGGTTCATCCTTGATGCCACAGAAGAAAAACCCGGATGTGTTTGAATTGCTGCGCGGCAAAACCGGCCGGGTGCTTGGGCATCTGGTGGCCATTCTGCATATCCTCAAAGGCCTGCCTTTGGCTTACAACAAAGATATGCAGGAAGATAAACAAGGCTTCTTTGATTTGATGAACACCTGGCAGCAATGCCTGCTCGTGCTGGCGACTTGCCTGCCACATTTGTCAGTGAATGTGGAACGTTGCCGTAAAGCCGCTGAACTTGGCTACAGCAATGCCACGGATCTGGCGGATTATCTGGTCAGTAAAGGCATCGCCTTTCGTGATGCGCATGAACTGTCTGGTGAACTGGTGTTAAAAGCCGCCGCCAAACAAGTGGCGCTGGAACAGCTGAGCCTGGCGGAACTGCAGGAAGTCAGTGCGCTCATCAGTGAGGATGTGTATCCGGCATTAACCATCGAAGCCGGTATGGCGAAACGTTCAGCACTGGGCGGCACTTGCCCGGTGCAGGTGGGTCAGGCGTTGGCGGCCGCCGAAGTCTGGTTTGAGGCGTTGACCAAATAACCATTGCGCCATCCCCAAAACAACAAAGCCGCAGTGATGCGGCTTTGTTGTTTCAGTTGACTGAGTAGGTCCGGTTTAGCGGAAAATATCAATCTCTGCCGGTTTTTGCTGGTCCGGCTGCAGCGGATTCACCGGATCGGCATATTGCGTCGGCTCCGTGCCTTGCATGAAATATTCAAATTCGCTGCTGTCGTCGCTGGCCTGCGTCAGCAAACCAGTTTTACGGTCGATGCGCACTGACACAATACCGGTTGGGGTTGGCGGGAATTGTTCCGGTACATTCTCCAGCGCCAGTTCAGCAAAACTCTGCCAGCTTGGCAGGGCAGTAGTGGCGCCGGATTCACCGCCTAACGTCACAGAACGGCCCAGCACACTTTCGGAATCATCAAAACCAACCCAGCTGGTGATGACTAAATCCGGCGTAAAACCACTGAACCAGGCATCTTTGACATCGTTAGTGGTACCGGTTTTCCCTGAGATGTCGCGGCGTTTTAACGCTTTTAATTTATGCGCAGTGCCATTCCAGCCCGGGCCACCCCAAATAGCACTTTTCATCGCCTCAGAAATCAAAAAGGCATTTTGCGCTGAGATCACCCGGGGCGCATATTGTTCGGTCGGTTTAACCGGATCTGTCACTGCTGAGTCTGCAGTTGCGGTCTCTGCGGTTGAGTTATCCGTAGTAGTGCCATCCGCAGCAGCAGCGGCGTCTGATGGCGCGGTCTGCGCCGCGAGCTGTTCACACTGATCACAGACGCTGACGGCCTGATGTTCATAAATCAGATTATTCTGGTCATCCAGAATTTTGGTGATGACATAAGGTTTCACCAGATAACCGCCGTTGGCAAATACCGCGTAGCCGGTCACCAGTTCCAGCGGCGTCAGTGAGGCCGAGCCCAGCGCCAGAGTTTGGTTGCGCGGTAAATCTTTGGCGTGGAAGCCAAATTTGGCCAGATGATTGATCGTCGGTTCGATACCAACACCGCCAATCAGGCGCACCGATACGACGTTTTTCGATTTCGCCAGAGCTTCACGCAAGCGGATTGGGCCATCATATTCTTCCGGCGAATTTTTGGGCCGCCAGGCCTGGCCTGACCCTTCGTCCCATTCATGAATGGGCGCGTCGTTAATCACCGAAGCCAGGGTGTAGCCTTTTTCTAAGGCCGCCGAATAGATAAATGGTTTGATATTAGAACCGACTTGGCGATTGGCCTGCGTCACCCGGTTAAATTGGGTCTGGCTAAAGCTATAACCACCGACCAGGGCGCGGATCGCACCATCTTTTGGATTCATCGCCACTAAAGCACTGCTGGCTTGCGGCAACTGACTGAGACGCCACTGACCTTCTTGCTCCCGCACATAAATCAGCATACCCGGCGCCAGGATTTGACCCGCAGCGCTTGGCGCATTGCCCTGACGTTCGTTGCTGATGTAAGCGCGGGCCCATTTCAGCCCATCCCAAGGCAATTCAATTTTGCGGCCACCGGAGAGCATCACTTCGGCGCTTTGCGCCTGTACTTGCGTCACTACAGCCGGCTGCAGCTTCTCAATGCCGTCCTGTTCGTCCAGATAAGCCAAAATGGCCTCATCAGATAAACGTTTATCTTCTGTAAAGCTGATGCTGCCGTCGGCATTGGTCACTTTCTCGGCCGGCCAGACGATTTTGACCGGGCCGCGGAAACCATGCCGTTCATCATAAGCGTGTAAATTGGCCTGCAGCGCATTAACGGCACGAGTCTGCTGGCGGGCATCGACCGTCGTGAACACCTGGAAACCTTTGGAATAAGCTTCTTCTTCGCCATAGCGGGCGACCACTTCCTGCCGCACCATTTCCGCCAGATAAGGAGCTGAAGCCGTTACTTGAGCACCGTGTAACTTCGACACAATAGGGGCCTGAATGGCGTCGTCATATTCCTGCTGCGTGATATATTTTTCCGCCAGCATGCGGCCTAACACGATATTGCGCCGCGCCCGGGCGCGGCTGGGTGACCGTACCGGATTCAACACAGAAGGTGCTTGTGGCAAACCGGCGATAATGGCGATTTCCGACAGCGTCAGGTCCTGAATGTTTTTACCGAAATACACCTGAGCGGCTGCACCAACACCAAAAGCACGCTGACCAAGCTCAATCCGGTTTAAATACAGTTCCAAGATTTCATCTTTACTGAGCAGTTCTTCGATATGGATAGCTAAAAATGCTTCTTTTACCTTGCGGATAATTTTCTTTTCGCGGCTTAAGAAAAACAAACGGGCCAATTGTTGGGTGATAGTTGAAGCGCCCTGGCTATAGTCGCCGGTGGTAGCGACCACTGAAGCCGCCCGCATCACACCAATCAGGTCAATGCCCGGATGTTCGTAAAAACGCGAGTCTTCGGTGGCCAGCACAGCTTTGATCAGCAGAGGCGGCATTTCATTGAGTTTGAGCGGAATGCGGCGTTTTTCACCGAATTGGGAAATCAGTTCACCATCCTGGCTGAATACGCGCATCGGCGTTTGCAGCCGCACATCTTTCAGGGTTTCCACGCTTGGCAGGTCATTTTTCAGATACAGATAAGTGACGCCAACACTCAAAACACCTAAGGTCAGACACGACAACAGGATAATGACAAGTTTTTTAAGCCAAGACACTGAATAGCCCCAATTTTTGCTGCCCTTTACCAAAATAGGCTGCTAGTATAAATTCATTAGTAGTTGTTGAAGCACATCGTTTCTGGTGCAAAAACAACGCACGCCACGGCGAAAACATAATAATCATAAGTTTGAGACGGCTGCAGGACGCTATGATAAACCGGTTGTTTCGTACGAAAAATCAATTAATCCTGGGCGTCGACATTGGCGCTCATACCGTCAAGGCTATTTTGCTGAGCCAACATGGCGAGCATTATAAAGTAGAAGCCCTGGCAATAGAACCTATGATTAAAGGTTCGATGACGGACCGCGAGATCCAGGACATCGAAGCCGTTGGCACTGTTATCGCTAAAATCCGCAAGAAAATCCCGAAAAACATCAAATTTGCCGCCGCCGCAGTGTCTGGTTCCACCGTGATCACCAAAGTGATTTTTATGGACGCCAGCCTGTCGGACGACGAATTAGCCAGTCAGATTGAAGTGGAAGCGGATAGCCTGATCCCATATCCGCTCAGCGAAGTCAGCATGGACTTTGAGAAACTGGATTTAAACGTTAACGATCCTTCCAAGGTCAATGTGTTGCTTAGTGCCGCGCGGACCGAAAGCGTGCAAAGCCGCGTGTCGGCGCTGGATGCCGGCAACTTCGCAACTAAAGTGGTTGATGTTGAATCCTATTGTCTGAGCCGGGCCGCTGAACTGTGTTTCCACCAGTTACCGCCGGACGCACATGAAAAACTGATTGCCGTCGTCGATATCGGCGCCACGATGACGCTGATGAGTATTCTGGAAGGTGGCAAAACCCATTACACCCGCGACCAGATGTTTGGCGGTGAACAATATACCCGCAGCATTATTTCCTATTACGGCAAAACCTACGAAGAAGCAGAGCAGGCGAAAGTCACGAACGATTTACCACCCACCTACACCTTCGAAGTGCTGGCACCGTTCCAGACCATGATTTTACAGCAGGTGCGCCGTGGTATTCAGATGTATCTGACCACTTCAGGCCGCGAAAGCATTGATTATCTGATCATTTCCGGCGGTACCGCGTTAATTGACGGCATTGATAAACTGTTGACCGAGGAATTAGGCATTCACACTATTGTGGCGAATCCATTCCAGCACATGGAGGTTGGTTCTGCCGTTGACCGGCAGCAACTGATGCAACTGGCACCGCAATTAATGATCGCCTGTGGGCTTGCAATGCGGAGTTTCTCATCATGGCATATCTAAACCTGCTGCCCTGGCGCGAAGCCCAGAAAAAACAACAACAAGCCCGTTTTATGACCACGATGACTGCCTCTTGCGTCGGCAGTTTTCTGTTGGTGTTCATGATCAGTGCAGTCTACGGTTCGATGATTGAAGGGCAGGACGGTCGTAACAACTATTTGCAGGGCGAAATTGCCATTCTCGACCAACGGATTGCCGAAATTAAACAACTGGACGAGAAGAAAAAGAATCTGCAAAAGCGGATTGAGCTGATTGCCCAGTTACAAAGCAGCCGGAATCTCGGCACGCAAATTATGGATGAAATCGCTAAAGTCACGCCGGCCGGGGTCTATCTGACCAATCTGGAGAAAAAGGGCCCGTCTTTATTGCTGGTTGGCAAAAGCGAGTCCAACAACCGCCTATCCAATATGATCAGGGGCGTTGAGGCGTCGGAGTTGCTGTCGACACCGTTACTGGAATTTATTGAAGCCGGCAAAGATGACACTGAGCTGCTCAGTGATTTCAAAATGCACCTGATGGTAAAAGGCTTTGAAGCCGTACAAGGCGGGTCCAATCAGCCGAAACCTGCGGCGGGAGGCACCAAATGAGCCTGAATATCAATCTGGAAGAACTGAACAATCTTGATTTAGCTAATGTCGGCTCCTGGCCACCGTTTGCCAAGTCCATGCTGATCGTCGTGTTCAGCATTTTGGTCGCGGTACTCAGTTACTTTATGCTGGTCGATGAGAAAATTACCACGCTGGAAACCGCTGAAGCGCGTGAGCAGGAGCTGCGTCAGACTTACCGCGCCAAATATGCCGCAGCGGTCAACTTAGATTTGTACAAGAAACAGATGGTGGAGATGGAAGAAACTTTCTCCTACCTGTTAAAGCAGTTACCGGCTACTCATGAAACCCCGGGTCTGCTGGACGACATTACTTATGCCGGTACTTCAACAGGTCTGACTTTTGTCCGCATCAACTGGATGCCGGAAATCGAAAAAGATTTTTATACTGAACTGCCCATCCAGATTGATGTGGTCGGCGATTACCATCAGTTTGGTAATTTTGTCAGTGAAGTGGCGAAACTGCCGCGTATTGTGTCATTACACGACTTTTCTGTGACCACCGACAAAGACGAACGGCTGGTCTTTAACGTCGTTGCCAAAACTTACCGGTATAAGGAGGCGCCATGAGTCGTCAAGCCGGTCGGATTCTGGCACTGACTGCCGCATTGACGTTTTTGCAGGGTTGTAATGACTCGCTGACTGACATTCAGCAGTTTATGGAGTCGGTGAAAGCCAATACGCCGGCAGGCATTCCGCCGTTACCTAAAGCAAAACCCTTTGTGCATATCAGCTACCAGTCGGCTAATGCCCGCAGCCCGTTCAGTGCGCCGCGGCCAGAGGCAGTGCAGGAACAGTTTTCACAGTCGCAGGGCTGTCTGAGCCCGGACCCGGCGCGACGCAAAGAGCCGTTAGAAAAATTTGCTTTGGATAATCTGGCGATGCGCGGCACGCTCGGTGATGGTCATGACGTCTGGGCGCTGATCGAAGCGGCCGATAAAACCTTGCACAGAGTCAGCAAAAATAACTACATTGGTTTATTTCACGGACGGATCATTCAGGTCGATCCTAACCAGATTGAATTAATTGAATTAATCCCGGACGGCGCCGGATGCTGGAAAGAGCGGACGACCACCATGCAAATGGCCGACCCCAATGCCGCAACGCGCAAATAAGGTGTGAGCATCATATGGATCAACTAACAAATATGAAAAAACAACGATCAGCCTGGTGCCGGATAGCGCTTGGATGCGTTTTGCTGAGTCTGGGTTCAGCGACGGCAGCTCCACTTTTGTATGACGTCAGGTATTCACCGCTAAGCACCGGTGAGACTGAAATTGAATTTGTGTTTGACGAAGCGCTGGGCAGCGCGCCGGAAGTACAGATTTATAACGAACCGTCGCGAATTGAACTCGTGTTCCCGGAAGCCGAATTCGAAGAAAAGCTGACGGACGTGACCATCGACAAAGCCGGCGTGAAAAACGCCCGCACTGAATTCTGGCAAAAAGGTATTAAGACCTCGGTGTTCCTGGAACATCTGAAACTGTATAAAACCCGCCTCGAGGGCAACACTTTTTATCTGCAGGTCAGTGACAGTTCGGTCAGCAAAGCCAAACCGGACGCCAATGCTTATATCAATAAAGTTCAGGCCATCGATTTTCGCCGTGGCGAAAAAGGCGAAGGCAAAGTGCTGGTGTTCCTGAAAGACAGTTCGGCGGCAGTCGATGTGCGGGAAAATCTCGGCAAAATTGTTGTTGAGTTTCATAACACCGACATCGGCGATGACTTGCTGTACCAACTGGATGTACTGGATTTTGGTACTGTAGTCAAAGGTATTGAAACCTTTAAAGACGGCGTGATCACCCGGATGGTGATTGAACCTACTGCAGCATTTACCTTTGCTTATCAGCAAGTTGATAACATTTTTAGCCTGAGCGTGGAAAAAGACGCCAGCGCCGGCAGCTTTATGCAGGGTGGCAAAGATTATAAAGGCAAAGCGATTTCACTGAACTTCCAGGACATCCCGGTCCGGACTGTGCTGCAAATCATCGCCGACTATAATGGCTTTAACCTGGTGACCAGCGATTCTGTGACAGGTAACGTCACCTTGCGGCTCGACGGCACGCCATGGGATCAGGCGCTCGACATAGTCCTGAAAGTGCGTGGCTTAGATAAACGCATGGACGGCAATATCCTGATGGTTGCACCGACAGACGAACTGGCAGAACGGGAAGCCAAAGAGCTGCAGGCACGGCAGAAAGTTGAAGAATTAGAAGCGCTGTATTCTGAATTTATCGCGGTCAATTACGCTAAAGCGGCCGACTTAGCCAAGCTGCTGGACGGTAAAGATACCTCGTTGTTATCACCACGTGGCAATGTGTCGGTGGATGAACGAACCAATACGATTCTGTTAAAAGACACCGCCAAAGCCATTGAAAACGTGCGGCGTTTAGTCGAACGACTGGACGTGCCGGTGAAACAGGTGCTGATCGAATCCCGTATGGTCACTGTCAAAGACAGCGTGGCGGAAGAGTTAGGTATTCGCTGGGGCTTCAGCGATCAGCAGTTAAATAAAGCGGTGTCTGGCACAGCCGCAGCAGCGGAATCTCTGACCAAAGGCAATATTCCGGCGCTGGACAGTCGTTATAACGTCAATTTGCCGGTTAGTACTGATGGCGCCGGTAAAATCGGTTTCCATATTTCCAAGCTTGGTGATGGTACCTTGATTGACCTGGAATTGTCGGCGCTGGAAGTGGAAAACAAAGCCGAAATCGTAGCGTCACCGCGCATTTCGACCGCCAATCAGAAAAAAGCCCGCATCGAGCAGGGTGTGGAAATTCCTTATGTGCAGGCGGCTTCCAGCGGTGCCACTACAGTTGAATTTAAAAAGGCGGTATTAAGCCTGGAAGTCACGCCGCAGGTCACGCCGGATAACAAAATTATCCTCGACCTGACCGTGACCCAGGACACTGAAGGCAAAGTGGTGCAAACACCAACCGGGAATGCGGTGGCTATTGATACCCAGCGCATTACTACACAAGTGCTGGTCGACAATGGTGAAACCATAGTGCTGGGTGGTATTTATCAGCAACAAACCATCAATACAGTGTCAAAAATTCCGGTGCTTGGCGACATTCCGTACGCTGGTGCCTTGTTCCGCCGTTCATTGGATAAAACCGAGAAAAAAGAACTGCTGATTTTCGTCACGCCAAAAATCATTAACGAAAGCCGTTAATAGCCGAAAGCGCCGGCAAGGCCGCAAAAGGGACAGCCAAAAGCCTGTCCCTTTTGAATTTTCGCTTGCGA
This sequence comes from Rheinheimera texasensis, assembly GCF_964031785.1. Lineage (GTDB taxonomy): Bacteria > Pseudomonadota > Gammaproteobacteria > Enterobacterales > Alteromonadaceae > Pararheinheimera > Pararheinheimera texasensis_A. Next base: position 62,458 of record NZ_CAXIRE010000011.1, on the reverse strand, counting down.
AGGGCGCGCCAATACTGCCATAATTCAGCGCTTAAAATTTTCACGGGAGCTTTTTGGTCCTGACATCAACCCTCTTGAGTTAGCTGAATTAGCATTACGACATATGGCAGAGAAACGCAATATCTTCCTCGTTGGCCCAATGGGCGCAGGAAAAAGTACCATTGGCCGTCACTTAGCAGAAATGCTGCACCTTGAATTTTATGATTCGGATCAGGAAATCGAACGTCGTACCGGCGCAGACATTGCCTGGGTCTTTGATCTCGAAGGTGAGGCTGGCTTCCGGGTGCGTGAAGAAAACGTCATTGAAGACTTAACAGGCATGCAGGGCATTGTACTGGCAACCGGTGGTGGCTCTGTTCTGAGCCGTGAAACCCGTAATCGTCTGTCCGCCCGCGGTATCGTGGTGTATCTGGAAACTCCAATCGAGAAACAGGTTGCCCGGACCCAGCGTGATAAACGCCGGCCATTACTGCAAACCGAAGAAGCACCAAAACATGTACTGGAGCGTCTGGCAGCAGAACGCAATCCTTTGTACGAAGAAATTGCTGATTTCACTATCCGTACTGACGAACAAAGCGCCCGTGCGGTCGCAAACCAAATCGTCGAACAACTGGGTTTTTAATTACAGAAAGGGAGCTGGCGATGGAAAAAGTTGCGGTTCAACTTGGTCTGCGCAGTTATCCCATCCTGATTGCTCCGGCGCTGTGTCAAAGCGCCGCTGAGCAGCCCGAATTCTCCACCTTGTGGCAATACAAAAAAGTAGCGGTGATTTCAAATCCACTGGTCGCTGGTTTGTATCTGGACAAAGTCCGCGCTTTGTTTGGCCATGCAGAAGTCACTGAATTGCAGCTGCCCGACGGCGAAGCTTACAAAACTCTGGCGTCTTTTGAACAGGTCTGTTCATTTTTACTGCAACAGAAGTTTCCGCGCGACGGCTTGCTGGTTGCTTTAGGCGGCGGCGTGATTGGTGACCTGACCGGCTTTGTTGCGGCCTGTTATCAGCGCGGCACCGCATTTCTGCAAATTCCAACCACGTTATTATCCCAGGTCGACTCCTCAGTCGGCGGCAAAACCGCCGTCAATCACCCGCTTGGCAAGAATATGATTGGCGCTTTTAATCAGCCGCAGGCCGTGCTGATTGATACCGATATGCTGCAAACTTTACCGGCGCGTGAGTTCGCTGCCGGCATGGCTGAGGTCATCAAATACGGTTTGCTTGGTGATGCTGACTTTTTAGCTTGGCTGGACCAGCATCAGGGGCAAATTCAGGCCAAACAGGAACCGACACTGAGTCAGATGATCCGCCACTGCTGTCAAATGAAAGCGGATATCGTCAGCCGGGATGAGACTGAGCAGGGTGAACGTGCATTACTTAATCTGGGCCACACTTTTGGCCATGCCATTGAAGCCTGGCTCGGCTATGGTAACTGGTTGCATGGCGAGGCGGTGGCCGTCGGTATGCTGATGGCTGCCCAGTTGTCTGCCGCTCGTGGCTGGCTGTCTCCGGTGGATGTCAGCCGCATCCGCGCTTTGTTAGTCGCTGCCCAGTTACCGGTAAGCCCGCCAACGGGCATGACGATCGCAGATTTCCTGCCTTATATGAAAACCGACAAAAAAGTCAAAGCCGGCCAGATGCGCTTTATCTTGTTGCAGCAACCCGGACGTGCCATCATCGTCGATGACGTGACAGAACAAGAATTAATTCAGGTATTTGGCACCTTACATGGCTGATTTACATCAAAAACTGGCGACGCTGCAGGGCTTGTTGCCTTCGCAGCGTCAGTGGCTGGAACGGCTGGTATTCCAGCTTGAATTTAATCCATACCAGTTGATTTATCTGGTTGGCGGGCCAGGCTCGGGCAAATCGACCCTGACGCTGGCGATCGCTGATTTATTGTCCGATGAATTTAATCTGGCGTTGTTAACGGTAGAGCCTGAGCTTAGCGCCGGCAAAATCCGGCAGCATTTGCTGGAGCAATGGTTTGGCCACGGCAGCGTTACGGATAAACCTTTACTGAGCCTGATTGGCGATCGCGAAAGCCGGCAGCCGCTGGCCTTAATCCTCGATCAGGCCGACTTTTTACCGCAGGAATTGTGGGCTGAACTGGCCGACGTGCCTTGTCTGGTGATTGCGGCCGCTGAGCAGGCCGATGCCCATGCCGAACTGAATTTGCCGCTGGCGCCCGTAACGATGGAAGATGCCGAAATGCTGCTGGCCGACAGCGCATTCAGCACCCTGACTATTGCTGAGCGGCTGGCGCAGGCGCAAGGTAATTTGCATGTGCTGCTCAATCCGCAGCTGGCAGCCAAAGCCACACGACCAACTCATACCACAGTGAAAACCGCTTCAATCGCCGGCCCGTTATGGGTGTTTACCATCGGTATGGCGATTATCGTTGGCGTCGTGGTGTTTTGGTTCTGGACTGAACGCCAGCTCCAGCAAGGGCCTGCCATTGGTACTCTGACTTATCTTCCGGAAGAGCAGGAAGTCGCCACAGTGGTCGCGAACGTCAAAGAAGCGCCACCACCGCCGGCGCCTGAAAAAGCTGTGGTTGAGCAACTCGTTAATCAGTTGGAAAAGGCTGAACGCGGTACTGCCGAAGTGAAAGGGCTGGAAAAACCGGTTGATTTTACTGAACAGAATGTCAGCGCCACGCCAGTGACTGAGCCGGAAACTCCGACGGCAAACGCTGTGGCTGAACCGACAGCTCAGGCCGAGAATCCGCCTGAACCTGTGGCAGAACCCCAGCAGCCTGCCTCATCTTCGAACAGCGAGCAGCAAACGGCAGCTGTGGTACAAGCACCGGTTGAAAAACCTGTTGTGGCTGAACCAGAGCCGGATGATTTGGCCGCTGAAATCAGTGCCGACAGCACAACACCAGCGACCACGACTGTCTTGCCGGCAGAAGCGAATGTCGAAGCGGAAATGGCTGCAGAGACAGTCGTTGCGGCTACGCCAAAGCCGACCGTCAGTGAGCCGGTGGAAGATTTAGCCGCGGAAGCATCACAAGAACTACAAAGTGTCACGACAACGACCAGCAAACCAACCGGTGGTTATCGTTATGCTGAGTCTGAGTTGCTGTCGCTGTCTGGCGCGCAGTTTGCGTTGCAACTGGTGGTGTTTTCCAATGATTCTGCATTACAGAGTTTCCGCCAGACCTACGGCAATCTGCAAACTTATACTTATGAACGCAGCAAAGATGGTAAACGTCAGTTAGTGGTGGTGATGGCACCGTTCACAGATGCAGCTGCTGCCAAGGCGCAGGCCGCGCAGCTGCCGGCCCCGTTGCAGCAGGGATTCGCCAAACCGCTCAGTGATATCCATAGTGAAATCAGTACTAATTAATGGGCAGCTGCGTTGACTAAAGCCGTAAAAATTGTCAAACAACGCGCTTTCCTGAAATGGGCGGGCGGTAAATACAATCTGGCAGAGGCGATTCGTCAGCATCTGCCGGAAAGCGACTTGCTGGTCGAGCCTTTTGTCGGTGCCGGATCTGTGTTCCTCAATACTGATTATCCGGCGTATTTGCTCAATGATATCAATGCTGATCTGATTGGTTTATATCGTTTATTGCAAACGAAGCCGGATATGCTGATCCGCGCTGCTCAACAGTTTTTCAGCACGGAAAATAACGACAAAGAACGTTATCTGCAGTTGCGTCAGCAATTTAATCAAAGTGTCGATCCGCTGGAGCGTTCGCTGCTGTTTTTGTATCTGAACCGGCATTGTTTTAATGGCCTTTGCCGCTATAACCAGTCCGGGCTGTTTAATGTGCCCTTTGGTAAATACAAAAAGCCGTATTTCCCCGAAGCGGAATTATGGCGATTTGCCGAAAAAGCACAAAAAGCTGAATTTACCTGCCTGAGTTATCCCGAGCTGTTTGCGCGCCTGCCCAAACCGCCTACGGTGATTTATTGCGATCCGCCTTATGTGCCGTTATCTAAAACGGCCAGTTTTACTTCTTATGCCAAAAACAGTTTCACCTTTGATGATCAGGCTGAACTGGCGAATCTGGCTGAAGCGGCGCAGGCTGCAGGCCATACGGTGGTGATTAGTAATCATGACACGCCGCTGACCCGGAAAATCTATGCCGGTGCCGAGCTCGATTCGATTCAGGTTGGCCGTTCCATTAGCCAGAAGGGCAGCAGCCGCGGTAAAGTTGCCGAACTATTTGCCATCTACCGGCAGAAGTAACAGTTCAGGCCAACACAACCCGTACTATAAGCACCAAAGTCAGCACAAAAACAAAGGTCATGACCACACCGGCGATAATGTAGGGCAGAGGGCTTTGGGCCTTGAAGTCTTGTTGACGCTGTTGTTCGGATTGCACACCGACAAAGGCGCCGAACACTGCTTTGAGGATTTGTCTGAGTCCGGGCTTCTGGCCTGTCATCAGTCTGGCGCTCTGCTATTTACTTTCTGGCTGGCTATGCAGCCGGTTCAGCAATTCCAGTAAATCAATAAAATGAAACTGTGTGGAGCGGCTTTGGCCTTGCGCCCAGCCTAACCAGCTTTGTTGTGGGGTGTGCGTACATTGCAGTTGTAAACTTTCGATGCCTGAATCAGTGACTATGCGTTGCTGCTGACAGCTGGCAACCACAGTTTCAGTTCCTGTCCACTGCGAAGCAGCAAAAGCGATTGCCAGTGGCAACAGCAATAATGCGGATTTCACGAGCGTTTTTTGTTTCATCACTTCATCCATGCCAAGTTAACTGGTCGATTTTACGTCAGTGTAGATTTTGTCGCAACAAAAAAACCGGCGGCCAAAAGGCTGCCGGTTTGGACGTGGACAAAGGCTGTTTTTATTATGATGTTTTATCTTTCTGTTATCAGAAAGTCTTGCTCAAACTCAGTACTAAGCGGCCATCACACAGATTGCAACCCGCACTGCCTTCGATATTGGTGGAAGCAAATTTCAGCTGCACGGCTGAACCTAACACAGTAGTGCCTAAACCGACACTCCAGTCGAGATAAGCATCGCCCCGCAGTGGCCCTGCAGCGACAAAAGTGTTGTACTGGGCATTGTCTTCAAATTGGTTCTGACCTAAGTGTAATAACAGGCTCAGGCTTTCATGCAGCACATAGGTGTAGTCGGCGGACAAGTAATAATATTCGTTCACGCCGGTACCAAAATAGTCGTCAGAATAAGCAAAGCCGAGGACTAAATCTTTATAAATCAGCTTGGTATAGAATTCATTGAAGTTGAATTGATCAGTTTGGTTGTCGCCGTTCGGGTAACGGTATTGCATGGCACCGACGTCGATAGTCCAGTCTTCACTGATTTTGCCGGTCCAGCCGGCCAGAATATCCAGCTCCATCGAGCCATTGCCAAATTTGATGTTGGAACCCCAGGTCGACAGATAAAAACCAGAGTCGGCAGTGACGGTGAAACCACCTTGTAACGCCATGCCTTCGTTGGTCTGAGAGATACCACGGAATAAATAATCAGACACGTAACCAACGTTACCGGTCAGCGCGACCGCTTGTGCTGAACCTGCAAAACAGCTGGCGACTAATACTGCGATAGCGCCCAGTTTTTTTCCCTGCATCAACGAACTTGTTGTTTTAGTTGCCATTGTTTTCATTTGCTTTGCCCTTATCTTTGATGGTCGTGAAAGGTAATTCCATTTTTGTGCCATCAGTGAAAACTAATATAATTCAATAAGATAGACTTTATGCTTATATTCTGCCAGCTGCCAATGAGCAATAATGGTGCAGCCTTGCTTGTTTTTTGGGCGCTGTGTTTGTCGCATCGGTAGCAAAGCGGCTGCGTTACAATGTGAAATCGGCTACAGTGACGGCTTTGTGGCAGGCCCTGTGGCGTTGTGCGGGCTTTGCGGGAAAGGAGAGACGAATGTTACCGTTTTGGATTGCACCTTCGATTTTATCAGCAGACTTAGCCCGTCTTGGTGATGATGTGGCCCGGGTGCTGGCTGCCGGCGCCGATGTAGTGCACTTTGATGTGATGGATAATCACTATGTACCGAATCTGACGTTTGGCCCGATGTTATGTCAGGCGCTACGCAATTACGGCATCACTGCACCGATCGACGTGCATCTGATGGTGGAACCGGTCGACAGCCTGGTCCCGCAATTTGCCAAAGCCGGCGCATCTATCATTACTTTTCATCCCGAAGCGTCGCGTCATGTTGATCGCACTTTACAGCTGATCAAAGACGAAGGCTGTCAGGCCGGTTTAGTGTTTAATCCGGCTACGCCACTGAGTTATCTCGATTATGTGCTGGATAAAGTCGACGTAGTGCTGCTGATGTCCGTCAATCCGGGCTTTGGTGGCCAAAGTTTCATTCCGGCCACTTTAGACAAGCTGCGTCAGGCACGCCAGATCATCGACCAGAGCGGCCGCCCAATCCGGCTGGAAGTGGACGGCGGCGTGAAAGCCGACAATATCGCCGCCATCGCAGCAGCTGGCGCTGATATGTTTGTCGCCGGCTCGGCGATTTTCAGTCAGCCAGATTATCAGCAAGTGATTGCCGCGATGCGCACTGAACTGGCCACAGTGAGGCCAGCGTAATCAGACGCCTCGCCAGACGTGGCAAAGCCGGTTGAAGCAGTTATAATCGGCGCAATTTTTTGTTCGGACTGCCTGGCAGTTCACACACAGGACCTCAGATTTCATGCAGAAGACTTCGGCCAAACCTATTGTTTTATCCGGCGCCCAGCCGTCCGGTCAGCTGACTATCGGCAATTATCTCGGTGCGCTGCGCCAGTGGGACCGGATGCAGGACGACTATGATTGCCTGTATTGCATCGTGGATTTACATGCGATCACAGTCCGGCAGGAGCCGGCAGCGCTGCGCAGTGCCTCGCTGGACTCCTTAGCTTTATATCTGGCCTGTGGCATTGACCCAAAGCGTTCGGCCGTGTTTATGCAATCGCATGTGCCTGAGCACAGCCAGCTGGCCTGGGTGCTGAATTGTTACACCCAATTTGGTGAACTGAGCCGGATGACTCAGTTTAAAGACAAATCAGAACGCCATAACAACAACGTCAATGCCGGTCTTTTTACTTATCCGGTGCTGATGGCGGCCGACATTCTGCTGTATCAGGCCAATCAGGTCCCGGTTGGTCACGACCAGAAACAACACCTGGAACTGGCGCGTGACGTGGCGATGCGTTTTAACGCCTTGCATGGCGACATTTTTACCGTGCCAGAACCTTATATTCCGCCAGTGGCTGCGCGGGTGATGAGCCTGCAGGAACCGACCAAAAAGATGTCAAAATCGGATGAAAATCCGTGGAACTTCGTCGGTTTGCTGGAAGATCCAAAGATGATCAGCAAAAAATTCAAAAAAGCCATGACCGATTCGGAAGACCCGCCACGGGTGTATTTTGATATCGACAACAAACCAGGTGTCGCGAACCTGCTGAGCATCTTATCCGGTGTCACCAATAAACCGGTCGAAGCATTGGTCAATGAATACGAAGGCAAAATGTATGGCCACCTCAAAGGTGATGTGGCAGATGCGGTCATTGCATTGCTGGAACCGGTGCAGCAGCGTTTCCACGAACTGCGCAACGACCAGGCCACTTTAACGCAAGTGATGCAAGCCGGTGCCGCGGAAGCACGCCGTCGTGCTTCGGCGACGCTGTCGAAGGTTAATGAAGCCGTTGGTTTTGTGCTGCCTTAATCGATAAGATGTAAAAAGCAAAAGCCCCGCTCGCGGGGCTTTTGTATTTCTGCGTACTACCAGGTTGCTTACAAATAGGCTTTGCTAAAAGCTTCTTTCGATTCTTTGATATAAGCCCGGGCTTTTTTCGCGTGATTCTCCCAGGCGGCTTTATCGGCGCTGTCACTAAACGGGTTTTGTTCCGGTGCTATTGAACGCTCAAAGCGGTCGTAAAAGGTCAGGGCAGCAGCAGTAACCTGATTAAACCGCTCTTTGTATTCCTGTACGCTTTCCAGTTGTTCTGAGGTTTTCAGCAAATACTGCACCAGTTCGGTATTTTGTTCCCGGTCATGCAGTTGCTGCGCATGATTGGCGACATTTCCTGCAATTTCGCTGCTGATAGCGGCGCGGATGCTGTCTTCTTTACTCATCACCCTGCCAAAGTTTTCCTGGGTGCGAGCAAGGCCAGCATGCTGAATATAACCACGCAACTGTTTGTCCAAATCCTTGCGGTAGCTTTCTACCAGCTTTTGCATAGCGCCAAGCTCATTATCCAGCGCATTGACCTGCTGAAGTTCTTTTTCCAGCTCGTTGAGGAAACGCTCAGCGTTTTCGTATATTTTCAGGCCGTTTTGCTCGGCGAATTTGCGGTCTTTGCGGCTTAAATCCGCGTTCTCATAGTTGGACTTATCAAAAGCCGCCGCCAGAAAGGATTTAAAGGGCTCGGCAAATGCCGCATAAGCGCCACCTGTTACTACACTCAGGGTTGCTGTCGCCAGGTCGCCAAAAGGCTTCACCATCGAAGTTAACCGCGCTTGCTGCAGCGGCGAAGACACGCGTTTAGTGTCACTGATAATGTTACGAAACGAGGCGTACGCCATCGGATTGGACATCTTGTTGCGTTCAGAGCTGGCCAGCACCAGCGTGATACTGGCGTAAATTGCATTGGCGTATTCCAGATACTGGCGCTGCGTGTCGAGCTGCGCGGCGTAATTCTGCCCCAGACTCTTGAACTGTTCCGCCTGCAGCTCCGGGTTTTTGTTTTGCTTCAGCCGGTCCAGAATGCCGCTGACAATACGCTGTTCGTTTTTCTGCAAAGCCACATCAAGGCCAATCCGTTCAATGCTGACATCATCCAGCGCAATACCGCCATTGCTGCTTTCAATGTCTAAGCGGATAAATTTGCGGCCCGGGTCGTCAATTGAAATGCGGTGGGCCAGATAATCCGCACTGCTGGCCGACATTTCAATCAGGCCAATTTGTTGCCAGGGCGCGTCGGCTTTTAATGAGGTTGAGCTTAGGATATTGATGCGATAGCTGGTATAGGCGTTTTCCGGTTTGACCCAAAACTCCAGCATGCCAGGTTCAGCCACCAGCGCGGGCGTCACCAGGCTGGCACTGCCCCGGCTGCAGAACAGCGCCTGTTGCCCGCTGCGGGCCAGCTCGTGCTGCAACTGACAGCCATTTAAGATGTTCCAGCCGCTGTTGCCTTCAAAATCAGCTTTAAACACCGGCTGTGCCAGTGCACTACCGGCGAATGCCACAGAACTCAGGAACAGGGGGAGTACACGCATATCATCCTCAATCAGGCCAGTGGGTGGCGACAAGCTGCAGGCTGCCAGCTGCAGACTGTACCAAAGCTGAATCAAAGCAGCCACAAGCGCTTGCAGCGTTTTGGCTTTGATACGGCCAGAAAGGCTGCGCTGACCTCTGGTGCCTGCGTTGACATCAGCCAGCGAACCCGATAGAACAGAGTGATAAAAATCAAACAAAAACAAAAACTTTCAGACGGGGACAAGATGACTACACCAATAGCACCACAAGGCTGGCCACAGCGCCTGCTGTGGCTTGGCATTGCTATCACCGGTGCTGCCGCCGCCGGTGGTATTGCGCTAAACCGCGGCGAATCTATCAATGCGATTTGGTTTATCGTCGCGGCTGTTTGTACCTATCTGATTGGCTATCGCTTTTACAGTGCCTGGGTGGCCGCCCGGGTGCTGATGCTGGATGAAACCCGCGCCACGCCTGCCGAGCGCCTTGCTGATGGCCGCGATTATGTGCCGACCAACCGCTGGGTGGTGTTTGGCCACCATTTTGCTGCTATTGCCGGCCCCGGCCCTTTGATTGGGCCGACCTTAGCGGCGCAGTTTGGTTATTTGCCGGGTACCTTGTGGATTTTGGTTGGTAGCGTGCTGGCTGGTTGTGTGCAGGACATGGTGATCCTGTTTTGTTCTATGCGCCGCGATGGCCGTAGCCTCGGCCAGATGGCGCGTGACGAATTAGGCCCGGTCGGTGGTTTCGCTGCTTTGCTGGCGACTTTCCTGATTATGATCATCCTGATTGCGGTGCTGGGCCTGGTTGTCGTCAATGCGATGAAGCATTCGCCCTGGGCCACTTCGACTGTGGCGGCTACTATTCCGATCGCGGTGTTTATCGGCCTTTATATGCGTTATTTGCGACCGGGCCGGGTGCTGGAAGGCTCGTTATTAGGTGTGGTGTTGTTGCTGTTGTCGGTCGGTGCCGGCGGCTGGGTCGACCAACAGGCTGGCTTACGCGAATGGTTTAACCATCCGGGGTTACCGCTGGCCTTTGCCGTGATTGGTTATGGCCTGCTTGCAGCAATTTTACCGGTCTGGTTATTGCTGGCGCCACGCGATTATCTGTCGACTTTTATGAAACTTGGCACTGTGATCTTGCTGGCAGTGGCGATTGTCATTCTGCAGCCGGAAATTAAAATGCCGGCGTTGACCCAGTTTATTGATGGCTCTGGCCCTATCTTTGCCGGCAGCCTGTTTCCCTTTGTATTTATTACTATCGCTTGTGGCGCTATCTCGGGCTTTCATTCGCTGATCTCCAGCGGCACTACACCAAAATTGCTGGAAAATGAACGCGATATCCGCATGGTTGGTTACGGCGGTATGGCGTTGGAATCCTTTGTCGCCATCATGGCGCTGATTGCAGCTTGTGTACTGGAGCCCGGCGTTTATTTTGCGATTAATAGCCCGGCCGGTATTGTCGGCGCGACACCAGAAGCTGCAGTTGCGACCATCAGCAGCTGGGGTTTCCCGGTGACTGTGGAGCAAATGAATCAGCTGGCGGCGACGATGGGCGAAGCCACCTTATTTGCCCGCACCGGCGGCGCGCCGTCATTAGCGGTCGGGATGGCCAGTATTTTCGCTTCGGCTTTTGGTGAGCATTTATTGGCCATGTGGTATCACTTCGCCATTATGTTTGAAGCAGTCTTTATCCTTACGACGCTGGATGCAGGCACTCGCGTCGGCCGCTTTATGCTGCAGGATATGTTGGGGAATTTCTCACCGCGGCTCGGGCAAACCAGCTGGTATCCGTCGGTGGTGCTGACATCGTCGCTGGTCGTGGCCGGCTGGGGATATTTCCTGTATATCGGTGTGATAGACCCCAATGGCGGCGTGAATATTCTCTGGCCTCTATTTGGTATTTCTAATCAGCTGCTGGCCGCTATTGCGCTGACAGTTGCGACCTCTATCCTGATTAAAACTGGTCGCATCAAATACTTGTGGGTCACGGCGCTGCCGCTGTGTTGGTTGCTGATTCTGACGACGACAGCGGTGTATGAAAAAATCAGCAGCGCGGACCCGCGTATCGGCTTCTTCGCTGCTGCCAATGATTTGCAACACAAGCTTGATGCTGGGTTGTTAGCGCCAGAAAAAGCCGCGGTCGCACCACAGCTGATTTTTAATCAGCAGCTGGATGCCTGGCTCGCGATGTTATTTGTGGTGCTGTTATATCTGGTGGTGGGCGATATGCTCAGAATGGCCTGGCGACGCCAGCGTGGGCTCAGTATTTTGCCTTCATCGGAAACGCCGTACATCTCCAAAAAACCACTCCCGGTAAATGGAGTCAGCCAATGAAAACATTTATCAAAAGATGCTGGGCACTGCTACGGCAGTTGTCTGGCGATGATGCCTACGAGCGTTATCTGCGTCATCAGGCGCTGGCGCATCCGGGCGAAACGCCATTAGATCGTAAGAGTTTTTTCCAGCGTGAGCAGGACCGCAAATGGAATGGCGTAAAACGCTGTTGTTGAAATCAGACTTGGAGAAGTGGTGGCCCCAGCTGGGCGGAAATCGCTGTTAGCAAAGCACAGCTTTGCGGCGGATGGAGCGCCGAACAGCGGTAGCTGTGAAGGCCGGAATAGTCCGCTGTGGGTTACCACGAATAAAGTGAAGCTTGATGAAGTGGTGGCCCCAGCTGGACTTGAACCAGCGACCAATCGATTATGAGTCGAGTGCTCTAACCAACTGAGCTATGGGGCCAGCGTGCAGACATGCGTCTGGTTGGTGAAGCGTTGGCAGTATATGGATTTTTTGTTGCCTTGTCACCGCACAATCGTCAGTCGAAACAGTTGATTGCTTAAATTTCCGGCAAAAAAACAGGCACCCTTGGGTGCCTGTTTTGCAAAATCAGCAGAAAGCCAATGCTATTCGTCCAGGAAGCTTTTCAGCACTTCGGAACGGGAAGGGTGACGCAGCTTACGCAGCGCTTTGGCTTCAATCTGCCGGATCCGCTCACGGGTCACGTCAAATTGTTTACCCACTTCTTCCAGCGTGTGGTCAGTATTCATGTCGATACCAAACCGCATGCGCAGGACTTTGGCTTCACGAGCCGTCAGGCCAGCCAGAACTTCGTTGGTGGCGGCTTTCAGGCTTTCCATTGTGGCTGAATCCAACGGCGATTCTGAAGAGTTATCTTCAATAAAATCACCCAGATGCGAATCTTCATCGTCGCCAATCGGTGTTTCCATCGAAATAGGTTCTTTGGCGATTTTCAGCACTTTGCGGATCTTGTCTTCAGGCATGCCCATGCGCTCAGACAGTTCTTCCGGCGATGGCTCACGACCCATTTCCTGCAACATCTGCCGCGAAATGCGGTTCAGCTTGTTGATGGTTTCAATCATGTGCACCGGGATCCGGATAGTCCGGGCCTGGTCGGCGATAGAGCGGGTAATGGCCTGACGGATCCACCAGGTGGCGTAAGTCGAGAACTTATAACCACGGCGATATTCAAACTTATCAACTGCTTTCATCAGACCGATGTTGCCTTCCTGAATCAAATCAAGGAATTGCAGACCACGATTGGTGTACTTTTTCGCAATCGAAATCACCAGACGTAAGTTGGCTTCCACCATCTCTTTTTTCGCCCGGCGAGCTTTCGCTTCACCAATCGACATCCGGCGGTTGATATCTTTGATTTTGAAAATCGACAGACCGGTTTCTTCTTCAATCTTGCGCAGTTTGTCGGTTGAACGCACCAGCTCTTCGCGCATATCAGCTAGTTTGGCTGAATATGGTTTATTCGCCGCGATTTCAGCGTCAATCCAGGCACTGTTGTTTTCATTGCCGGTAAAAGATTTCAGGAAGTTCTTCTTCGGCATTTTGGCGTATTCAACGCAATGCTTCATGACGATACGTTCCTGCACACGCACGCGATCCATCATCTCGCGCATGTTTTTGACCAGACGGTCAAATTGTTTTGGTACTAAGCGGAAGCAACGGAATACTTCGGACAGTTTGTCGATTTCGATTTTGGTCTGCGCATGTTCACGGCCGTTTTCGATGATCGATTTGCGGGTGATGTCATATTGCACGCGCAGCTCGCCGAATTTTTCCCGCGCCAGTTCCGGATCCGGACCTGTATCGGCTTCGTCAGAGTCACCGTCTTCGCTTTCTTCGTCGTCACCGGAAATATCGGCGTCTTCGTCAGCCAGTTCTTCTTCCGGTACATCAGAGCCGATGTGAGTGGCAGTTGGCGGCAGGTCATCGACTTCGTTTGGATCAACGAAAGCGGTGACGATGTCGCTTAAACGGATTTCTTCGGCTTCAAATTTGTCCCACTGTTCCAGCAGGTAAGTGATGGCTTCCGGGTATTCTGCGACCGACGTTTGCACCTGGTTGATGCCGTCTTCGATGCGTTTAGCGATGTCAATTTCGCCTTCGCGGGTCAACAGTTCTACAGTACCCATTTCGCGCATGTACATCCGGACCGGGTCCGTCGTACGACCTAACTCTTTGTCCACGCTGACCAGCGCTTGTGCGGCTTCTTCCGCGGCGTCTTCGTCAGGGGTTGCGTCTGACATAATTAAGTCATCAGCATCAGGTGCGGTTTCGCAAACCTGGATGCCCATGTCGTTAATCATGCGAATAATATCTTCGATCTGGTCAGAGTCGATGATATCTTGTGGAAGGTGATCGTTTACTTCAGCAAAAGTTAAATAACCTTGTTCCTTACCTTTTAAGATAAGAAGCTTTAATTGCGACTGAGGATTTTGCTCCATAGAGGCTGCTCTTCCACCCGATATAGTTAGTTTCAAAAATGCGAATGCGGGATTATAACAAAGCGCGGCTTTTCTAGCCAGCAAAGGCCCACTGCTTCACGGTTATTTCGTCTTAAATGCCTTTAACAACATGGCATATTCCTGACGTTCGGCCAGACTGAGTTTAGTCAGCTGGTCTTTGCGTTGTAAGGCTTCCAGCCGTTGCTGCAGATACTGGTCTTCAATAGCTCTGAAGGTGTCCAGAAAATCTGCGGTTAATTGTTCATCCGCCACCTGATGTTCCCATAACGCCAGTTTGCTCAGAATGTTGTACTCGACGGCGCCGCGCCAGTGTTCCAGTAACTGTGCTGTGGTCAGATCTGGTTGCTCCAGTAACTTGTGCTGCAGTGCCAGTAAAATTTCAATGCCCGGCAGATTGGCCTGGGCCAGTTCCGGCGCTTGTGGCATCACGGCAGCCAAAGCCGGATGCTGCAGCAGCAAAGCGATAGCGCGGCGCATTGGTGTGATTTTAGTCGCCGTCGTCACCGCCGGATTGGTTTTTGCTGTTTTTACTTGTGTCTGCGAGCTGCGTGGTCTGCCAACTAAATTTGCCAGCCGCTCCTGCAAGGTGTCGCGATAAAACTCGCTGGGAACCTGCAGGATCAGCTCGTTAGCCCGGTTCCACAACGCGGATTTGCCAGCATCGCTGTTCACGTCGATTTCAGCCAGCAAATGTTCAAACAGATAGTTACTCAGTGATTGCGCTTGCTGCAGGCGACTGACAAAGGCTTCTTTGCCTTCTTTACGTACCAGCGTGTCCGGGTCTTCGCCATCCGGTAAAAACACAAATTTCAGTTCAACGCCATCTTTCAGATGTGGCAGAGCACTTTGCAGTGCACGCCATGCGGCATCGCGACCAGCGCGGTCGCCGTCATAGCAGCACACGACGGTCGGCGTATAACGAAACATCGTTTGCATATGGTCGCCGGTCGTGGCGGTGCCAAGACAGGCAACCGCAAATTCGATACCGAATTGCGACAACGCCACCACATCCATATAGCCTTCTACGACCAGCAACATCGACAAACGTTCCTGCTGCTGGCGGGCCTCAAACAGGCCGTACAGTTCGCGGCCTTTGTGGAATAAACGGGTTTCCGGCGAGTTTAGGTACTTAGGCGTACCGTCGCCTAATACTCTGCCACCAAAGCCAATGACCCGGCCACGTTTATCGCGGATAGGGAACATCAGGCGGTCGCGGAAAAAGTCGTATTCCCGGCCGTTGTCATTGCGGTTGGTCAGTTTCAACTCAAACAACTGGTCACGGCCAGCGCGCGTCGTAGCCAGTTGTTTGAGCAGTAAATCCCAGCTGTCCGGGGCATAACCGATGCTGTATTTCTGGATGGTGTCGGCCGACAATCCGCGTTTTGCGACGTAGGCGAGGGCGTTTTCGCTATTTTGCAGTTGCGCCTGATAAATTTTTGCCGCTTTTTCCATCTGACTGTAGTCATCGGCACTGCCTTGCTGGTAGGCCTTTTGGCCACCTTCACGCGGTACTTCCAGATGATGCATTTTAGCCAGTTCTTCAATGGCCTCGACAAATTCAAGCTGTTCAAACGCCATCATAAAACTGATGGCATTGCCGTGTGCGCCACAACCAAAGCAATGATAAAACTGTTTATCCGCACTGACGGTAAAAGAAGGAGATTTTTCGCTGTGGAACGGACAACATGCCGCGTAGTTTTTACCAGCTTTTTTCAGCGGCACCCGCTGATCAATCAGCTCAACGATGTCGGTACGGGCCAACAGGTCGTCAATAAAGGGTCTTGGGATTTGTCCTGCCACCTTTTTCCTTCCTGCTCAAATGCTTATGCCAGAAAAAGACAAACCGTGCGCGAGGGCACGGTATTGCAGTTTACAGCTGAATATGGTGACAGACCTGGTTGTTTCGCGATTTAGCTTAATCGGGATTTGACTAAGCCGCTCAGCGCACCCATGTCGGTACGGCCTTGCGCTTGTGGTTTTAACCACGCCATCACTTTTGCCATGTCCTGCATCCCAGCCGCGCCAGTTGCGTTGATGGCCTGACTTAACAGGTCATCCAGCTCAGCAGCGGTCAGGGCTTGTGGCAGAAACTGCTCGATCACGGCGATTTCAGCCAGCTCAGTGTCGGCCAAATCTTGTCTGCCGGCAGCGAGAAATTGCGACGTCGATTCTTTACGCTGTTTCACCATTTTGGTTAATACAGCCAGAACGTTCGGATCGTCGGGTTGGATTTGCGCGTCAATCTGGCGTTGTTTGATCTCAGCCAGTGCCATGCGGATAGTGCCAAGACGTACTTTGTCTTTGGCCCGCATGGCGTCTTTCTGCGCTTCCTGAAGTTGCTCGAGCAGAGCCATAGTCAGCGGTAACAGGTCTTAGTAAAGCTTGATGCGACGAGCGTTTTCGCGTGACAGCTTCTTCATGTGACGTTTCACAGCAGCAGCTTTTTTACGCTTACGAACCCAAGTTGGCTTCTCAAAGAACTCTTTAGCGCGAACGTCAGCCAGAACACCGGCTTTTTCGCAAGAGCGTTTGAAACGACGTAATGCTACGTCAAACGGTTCGTTCTCTTTCACTTTCACTACAGGCATTAAAATCTCACCTCGGTTGATAGGACACCGCGACCCGGTCAGCGGCTAACCAATACGTTTAAAAATGGTGCGGCATTTTACTCAAAGAGCGACGATAAAGTAAAGCGATTTGGTCGATGACTGGTGCTGATTGGCTAAAACCGTTACAATCCGCGGCTTTGGGCCTGTTGCCAGAGGACATTCATGCGGGTTTTAGGTATTGAAACATCTTGTGATGAGACCGGAATTGCGATCTTTGACACAGAAAAAGGCCTGATGAGCCACATTGTTTACAGCCAAATTCCGTTGCACGCGGACTATGGCGGTGTAGTCCCTGAGCTGGCGAGCCGTGATCATATCAGAAAAACCCTGCCGTTAGTCAAACAAGCTTTGTCTGAGGCTGGTTGTGATGCCAGTGCTATCGATGGCGTTGCGTATACGGCGGGCCCTGGCCTCGCCGGAGCTTTGCTCGTCGGTGCTGCGATTGGCCGCAGTCTGGCCTTTGCCTGGGGCAAGCCGGCATTAGCAGTACATCATATGGAAGGTCATTTGCTGGCCCCTATGCTGGAAGCCAATGCGCCGCAGTTTCCATTTCTGGCTTTATTAGTGTCGGGTGGGCATACACAGCTGGTGCGGGTCGATGGGATTGGTCGATATCAGTTGCTCGGTGAGTCGATTGATGATGCTGCGGGCGAAGCTTTTGATAAAACCGCCAAACTAATGGGTTTGGATTATCCCGGTGGGCCATTGTTGGCCAAACTGGCAACTTTGGGCGATGCGAAAAAATACCCTTTTCCGCGGCCGATGACTGACAGACCAGGCCTTGATTTCAGCTTTAGCGGTTTAAAAACCGCAGCGGCCAATGTCATTGCTGCTGAAGGCAAAACGCCGCAGGTTCAGGCCGATATCGCAGCGTCATTTCAGCAGGCCGTCGTCGATACCCTGGTGTTAAAATGTCGCCGGGCACTAAAAGAAACTGGCCTGAAACGGTTAGTGGTGGCTGGTGGCGTCAGTGCCAATCAATCGCTTCGGCTGCAATTGGCAGAGCTGATGAAATCACAAAAAGGCGAAGTGTTTTATCCTGGAAAGGAATTCTGCACCGACAATGGCGCCATGATTGCTTATGCCGGCTGGCAACGGCTGCGGGCCGGACAAGCGCAGGATTTGTCGATTGGCGTGACGCCGCGCTGGCCGATGCAGCAGTTGCCTCCGGTCTGACCGTCAAGCTAGAAATAAAAACGCCTGCGATCACAGGCGTTTTTTACTTCAGCGTCTGATTAGCTGGTGATGTTTAACTGTCGGTTTTATTCTTTTGGCCGTTTAGTTTTATCCCAGACTTTGGATTCAGTGCCATGCCATAGCCGCAGCAAGTTTTGCCGGTGACGGAACACAATCAGAATACTGAGCATTAATACCGGGATAGTGTACAAAGGCTTGATAAACCAGGTGAAGATTGGCGCCAGGCTCACTGTGACTATAGCGGCAAATGACGAATAACCGGTCGCACCAATCAAAATGATCCAGGTGGCGATCAATAAACCTGCTAAATCCAGTCCAATCGGCATCATTGTGCCAAAAGCCGTCGCCACCGCTTTACCACCTTTAAACCCAAAAAACAGCGGATAGATGTGGCCGAGGCAGGCGCAAATCGCAATCATGCCGAGATAAAAAGCTTCGATTTTCAGGAAATAAGAACCCCAGACCGGAATAGTGCCTTTAAGTACGTCGAACACTAACACCAGCACAGCGGGCAGGGTACCGCCAAGGCGCAGGACGTTGGTTGCTCCGGGATTGCCTGAACCGTGCAGGCGCGGGTCGGGCAAGCGAAATAATTTGCTAACAATCACCGCAGATGACACTGAACCACAGAGATAGGCTAACAGCATCATCCCGCCAATCAGCGGGGTCATTAATGAAGTTCCTCAGTTATTGATTTTGCGTTAAGATCCGGCCTTACCGGCGGGGCCGGAGGCAAGGCGCTCAGATTATAGACTTTTCCTATCTTTGCCTATCCGACCAGCCTGCGAATCTCCAATCTCTTTATAACAGCGGAATAATCTGATGGATATCGTTTTTGTCAAACAACTGGCGATTGATACTGTAATCGGCGTTTACGAGTGGGAAAAAACCATCCAACAGCGGCTGTTTTTTGATTTGGAACTGACCACCGACATTCGGGCCGCCGCCAGCGACGACGATTTGCGCCTGACGCTGGATTACGCGGTGGTTTGCCAGCGCGTCACGACACTGGTGCAGGCTGAACCGGTCGAGCTGATTGAAACATTAGCAGAACGCATCGCCGCCATGTTGTTGCAGGAATTTGCCACCAGCCAGGTGCAGGTTCAGGTCGACAAACCTGGCGCAGTCCCTGCGGCTCAGACTGTAGGTGTCCGCATTCTCCGGAGCCGTCACTGATGGCCAGAATTTATATCAGTGTCGGCAGCAATATTGATCGTGAAACCAATATCCGTGGTGCAGTCCGCGAGTTGGCCCAAGCCTTTGGGCCTCTGCTATTGTCTTCTGTCTATGAAAGCGAAGCCGTTGGTTTTGTCGGCGATGCATTTTACAACCTGGTGGTTGGCGCCGACACTCATCTGGATGTCGCCGCAGTTGTCAGTTTGTGTAAGCAAATTGAGGACAATTATGGCCGGGTGCGCGATGGCGTGAAGTATTGTGGCCGCAGTCTTGACCTGGATCTGTTGACCTATGACCAGCTGATTTGTGCCGAACCTGTTGAATTGCCCCGTGCTGAGATCCTACACAACGCTTTTGTGCTGCAACCATTAGCTGAACTGGCGCCCGACACTTTACATCCGTCGCTGCAGCAGCGTTACGCTGCCTTATGGCAAGCCTACCAGGTGCCGCAAAAGCTATGGATTGTGCCTTTTGCGTTCTGACTGAGAGCAGAACCCGCCGGCCTGCCGTTACTGAATTCGAGACGCTATTAACAGCTTTTTACATTTCTGTGCCGACTTTTTGCGCGTTTCTATGTCGTGGAGTCGGACAAACCGTGTTATTTTATACAGGTGTTTTTCGGTGGTTTCCCAAGGAGTCCTGAAATCACCTGACACATCCCCCTTATAACGCAACCTTGGCTCTTAATATGAAAATCCTGAAACCTGTGTTGATGTCTCTTGTGATCACAGCTGTGCTGGTCGGCACCGTCGTGGCCGTCAAAATGGACCAGTTTAGTGTGATGGCTGCAGGTGGTGGCCAGGTCCAACCACCGGAAACTATCTCTGTCTTTGTTGCCGCTGAGCAACAATGGCCTAACACCTACACCGCCATCGGTACTGTTGAGGCGGATGAAGGTATTATGATTTCTGCGCAGGTACCGGGCAAGGTGAAGCGTATTACCTTTCAGTCTGGTGCTGAAGTCAAAGCCGGCGATGTGTTGATTGAGCAGGAATCGATTAACGAAGCGGCGCAGTTAAATGCGGCGCAAGCCCGCTTAAAGCTGGCCAAAACCAGCTATCAGCGCATCAAAGAGCTGAAAACCAACAAACTCGCCAGTCAGAGTGAGCTGGATACCGCCTTGCAACAGGTCGAATCGGCGCAGGGCGACGTAGATGATTTAAACGCCACTTTACAGAAAAAACTGATCCGCGCGCCATTTGATGGCCGGGTTGGTATCCGTCAGGTGGACCTCGGCACTGATTTGCAAGTTGGTACCGCCATTGTGTCGCTACAGGCGACAAACCGCGTGCGGGTGAATTTCCCGGTCCCGCAGGATTGGTTGAGTCAGATGAATACTGGTTTACCGGTTGAAGTGGCGACAGGTGGTCGTGATAATCAGGTGGTCAAAGGTCTCGTAACTGCCATTGGTACTGAAATCCATCCGGAAACCCGCAATGTCACAGTGCAGTCATCGCTGGATAACGCCAGCAAATCGCTGGTGCCAGGCATGGCAGTGACCACCACTGTTACCCTCAGCGATCCGCACGCAGTCCTCGCTGTGCCGGCCGCCGCCATCATTTACGCACCTTATGGCGATACCTTGTTTGTTGTCGATGAAAAGGACGGCAAACTGGTGGCGCGTCAGCAATTTATTCAGACCGGCAAAGCGCTGGGCGACTTTATTGAAGTGACCAAAGGCTTAAAAGCCGGTGAAAAAGTGGTCAGTGCCGGCGCCTTTAAATTGTTTAATAACCAGGCTGTGGTGATTGGTGGCAAACCAACGCCAGAATTCAAAGCTAATCCAACGCCCACTGACAGTTAAGGCGCCACAGGCAGGTTTTTATGAAATTTACCGATATTTTTATCAAGAAGCCGGTACTGGCTATAGTGGTCAGTCTGCTGATCCTGCTGGCTGGCATTCAGTCGCTCAGCAGCTTATCTGTGCGGCAGTACCCACGCAGCGATATAGCGGTGATCAAAATCACCACAGTGTATATCGGTGCAAACTCTGATGTGATCCGCGGTTTTATTACCTCACCGATTGAACGTGCTATCGCATCAGCGGGTGGGATTGACTACATCGAATCACAAAGCAGCATGGGCGTGTCGACTATTACGGCGCACCTGCTGCTGAACTATGACCCGTTAAAGGCAATGACGGAAATCAGCGCCAAAGTGAACCAGGTGCGGGGCGAATTACCACCAGAAGCGGAAGTGCCGTCTCTGGTGATTGAAGCCGCGGATAGCCAGTTTGCGCAGGCGTATTTAAGTTTTAGCTCCGACATTCTGGAACAAAACCAAATCACCGAGTTTTTAACCCGTTCAGTACAACCGCGTCTGATTGCGGTGAATGGCGTGCAAAAAGCAGAAATTCTCGGGGGCCGCACCTTTGCGATGCGGATTTGGCTGAAGACGGAAAAAATGGCTGCGGTGGGCGTGACGCCGGCTGAAATCCGTGCAGCACTACAAGCACAGAACGTGCAGGCGGCTATCGGTCAGACCAAAGGCAGTTATACCCAGGTCAATCTGAATGCCAATGCCGGTTTGACCAATGTCGAAGATTTCCGCCGTATTGTGGTGCGGCAAAACGCCGACGGCGTGATCCGCCTGGCTGATGTCGCCGACATTGTGCTGGGTGCAGATGATTACAGTGTAGAAGTGAATTACTCCGGCCAGACTGCAGTATTTATGGGTGTGTTTGTAGCGCCCAATGCCAACAGTCTGGAAGTCATTCGCAATGTCACAGCTGAGATGGAAAAAATCAAAGCAGATTTACCGGCAGGTTTATCCGGTGAAGTCTCTTACGATGCCACCAAATATATCGATGCCGCCATTCAGGACGTGATTAAAACCCTGGCTGAAACGCTGATTATCATCATTATTGTGATTTTCCTGTTCCTTGGCTTCAGCCGTTCAGTGCTGATCCCGCTGGTTGCGATCCCGTTATCGCTGATCGGTGCTGTGTTTATCATGCAGCTTTGCGGCTTCTCACTGAATCTGCTGACTTTGTTGTCGATTGTATTGTCAGTTGGTCTGGTTGTTGATGACGCGATTGTGATGGTGGAAAACATCGAGCGGCATATTCAGGAAGGTTTAAAACCTTTCCAGGCATCGCTGGTGGCAGCCCGTGAACTCGCAGGTCCAATTCTGGCGATGACGGTGACTTTAATGTCGGTGTATATCCCAATCGGTCTGCAAGGTGGCTTAACCGGGACTTTATTCCGTGAATTCGCCATTACGCTGGCCGGTGCTGTGACTATCTCGGCTATCGTCGCCGTGACTTTATCGCCGATGATGGCATCGCGGATGTTGTCACCGCACCGCGAAATTAAAGCGCCGCTATCGAAGATTTTTGACCGTTTTTCGGCGTTTTACAGCCGCAAACTCAATGCCACGCTGGAAAACCGCATCGGCGTTTACCTGTTCTGGGTGTTCATTTCGCTCTGTGTGGTACCGCTGTATGTGATGTCGAGCAAAGAGCTGGCGCCTACTGAAGATCAGGGCGTTATCTTTGGTATTGTCGACACGCCGGCGAACTCGACCATTGATCAGGCATCCTTTTACGGCAAGCAGGTTAATGAAGTCTTTATGGGCGTGCCTGAGACCGACTTTACCTTCCAGATCACGTTCCCGACCGGTGGTTTCAGTGGCATGGTGACCAAGCCATGGGCTGAACGTGAGCGCACCACGACGGAAATTCTGCCGGATGTGCAGCAGAAGCTCGGCGAAATTGCCGGGGTGCGTATTCTGCCGATCACACCGCCTTCATTGCCTGGCGGTGGGCAGTTCCCAATTGAGTTTGTGATCGCATCCACAGCAGACAGTCAGGAAATCTATGACTACGCCTTAAAATTGCAGCAGACGTTTACGGCGAGCGGTAAGTTTTTCTTCCCGCCGATGCTGGACATGAAAATCGACCAGCCGGAATATCAGCTGAATATTGACCGCGAAAAAGTTGCCGATTTGGGGCTCGATATGCGCACTGTGACGCAGGATTTAGGCATCCTGCTCGGCGGTGGCTGGGTCAACCGGTTTAACAAAGATGGCCTGAGTTACAAAGTGATCCCGCAGGTGAAGCGGATTGAACGGTTAACGCCGGACGATTTGACCAAGCTGTATATCACCGGGCCTGACAACAGCATGATCCGGCTGGATCAGATTGCCACATTGACGCACTCGACTGTGCCGCGTTCGATTAACCGGATGCAGCAGCTCAATGCAGTGAAAATCTCCGGGGTCGGCGCAGGCTCGCTGGATGAGACGCTGAAGTATATGGAAACTGAAGCACGCAAGATTTTACCTGCGACTTACACCATCGATTACACCGGCGAATCCCGGCAGCTGAAGCGTGAAGGCAATACCTTCCTGCCAGCGTTCCTGACCGCACTGACGATGATTTTCCTGGTGCTGGCGGCGCAGTACAACAGCTTCCGTGACCCTATTGTGATTCTGGCAGGCTCGGTGCCGCTGGCGATGTTTGGTGCGTTGATTTTCACCTTCTGGAAAATGTATGCACCTATTCCACATTGGACCGATGCCATCAGCAGTACGCTGAATATCTATTCGCAGGTAGGTTTGGTGACCTTGGTCGGCCTGATTGCCCGTAACGGTATTCTGGTGGTGGAATTTGCCAATAAGCTGCAGGAAGAAGGCCGCGCCAAAATTGATGCTATTCGTGAAGCCTCGGTACTGCGCCTAAGGCCGGTGCTGATGACCAGTATCGCGACTATTGCCGGTCATACGCCGCTGATCTTCGCTGAAGGTGCTGGTGCTGAAGCGCGCAATTCGATTGGTATCGTGCTGGTGTTTGGCATGACTATCGGCACTATCTTCACCTTGTTTGTGCTGCCGTCGATTTATGTGTTACTGGCGAAAGATCACCAGAAAGATATGATCCGTCAGGCGGAACTCGAAGCGGTTTAATCCGTGTGATGTAAAAAAGGGCAGCTCTGGCTGCCCTTTGTTTTTGCGGAGATTAAGCTGAGAAAAGCCGGTTTCCTGCTATTGGTGCCGGTTTAAACCACCGAGATCTGACGCAGATGCTGACGGATATGCAGCTGATGCGCCGCCTGAAAATCAGCATGGCTCAGCATGCCATAAGCAAAATGCGGCGCCAGTGTGGTTGCTGCAGCAAATTCGTCTAATGCCTGTAACAATCCTGCCAGCGCAACTTGCGGATCTAAGCCGGCATCCAAATCCGGCATACCGGGGATGGCTTCATCCAGTGGATGACGCATGGCTCCGGCTGCTTTAAAGCCTTGTAGTGCTAAAGGCCCGATACTGTGCACAAACCACCAGCTGCGCTGTTGCGGATAACCCTGATAAGAGCCGCGCACACTTTGCGCCAGATGCTGAAAAATCTGACTGACATTCCAAGTGCCGCTGCTGTGCAGGGTTTTACCGGTCATTTGCTTCAGTTCAGTCTGTAACGCCTTAAGGTCCGCCACAAATCGGCTGCCGGCCAAATAAAGGCCCGCCACACTGGCGGCGGTCACTGCAGTACCGGCCAGCAAAAATTTACGCCTGTTCATCAGTTTTCCTAGAATAAGAAATTTGTTGTTGCACTGCATCCAGCCGCGCTGCGGCTACTGCTTGTTTCATCGCTTCGCCTTTATGGCCGGCGGCGACCAGCGCTTTGATATCCACAGCGCGCGCTGCGGAAGCTAAGCTACGCAAGTATTCTGCTTGCGGATACTCCGCCTGCTCAAAACCGGTACGGCCGCGTAAATCAGCGATACAACAAGTCAGCAGCAACTCCAGCCGTTCGGGTTTGCGCCACAGGTCAATCCCATCAAACAGTTTCAGTACAGTCACAGCGCGCAGTTCCAATGCTTTGTGTACCAGCTGATGGTATTCACAGGCCAGCAGTGCTAAATCACGGCAATCATTGGGAATGCGCAGGCGTTGACACATAGCTTCAATCAGCGGCAAGCCAGTGTGTTCGTGGCCGTGATGTGATGGCCAGAGTTCCGGCGCTGTTAAACCTTTGCCAACATCATGACAGAGTGCAGCAAAGCGCACGTCCAACCGTGGCGATAACAAAGCGGCTTGTTGTAAAACCAGGATGCAATGTACGCCGGTATCAATTTCCGGATGCCAGCGCGGCGGATTGGGCACACCCCATAATACTGATAACTCTGGCATCAGCACTTCGAGTGCGCCCACTTGTTGTAATAATTCGAAATAAGCAGCTGGTGTGGTTTCCTGCAGAGCCCGCGCAGTTTCCTGCCAGACGCGCTCTGCGGTCAGGTGCTGTAATTCGCCGCTGCGGCTGAGCTCAACCATCAGCGCTAAGGTTTCCGGTGCCACGCTGAAGCCACGAGCGGCAAATCGTGCATAAAACCGCGCCACTCTTAACACCCGCAATGGATCTTCGACAAAAGCTGCAGAGACATGACGCAGCTTTTTATTTGCCAAGTCTTGCTGACCACCATAAGGGTCGGTGATGACACCGGTTTGCGGGTCCTGCGCCATCGCATTAATGGTCAAATCCCGGCGCAGCAGGTCTTCTTCTAAGGTCACATCCGGCGCGTAATAACAGGCAAAGCCGGTATAACCCTGACCTTGTTTGCGTTCGGTGCGCGCTAAGGCGTATTCCTGTTTGGTGGTGGGGTGGATAAACACCGGGAAATCTTTGCCGACCGCCTGGTAACCTGCGGCCAGCATTTGCTCCGGTGTGGTGCCAACCACCATAAAATCCTGGTCCTGACACGGCAGTCCCAACAAGGCATCACGCACGGCGCCGCCGACAAGATAAATCTTCACACGCTTTCCTGACAGGTGATTTTTTGCCATTATAACGCTCCAGCAACAATTGCGCTCCAGGTCTGAGCAGGAAGCCATGTACACCGCATTTTTTGGTCTGAACAGCCAGCCGTTTTCCATCGCGCCGAATCCTGAATTTATGTATCTGGGCAATCGCCACACTGAGGCGCTGGCGCATTTGCGTTATGGGTTGGGTGACGCCGGTGGCTTTGTGTTGCTGACCGGTGAAGTAGGGACCGGCAAAACTACGGTATCGCGTTGTTTGCTGGCCGAGTTGCCGGCTAATACCCAAGTGGCTTTTATTCTGAATCCGACCTTGTCCGAGCTGGAATTGTTGGCGGCGATTTGTGATGAACTAAAGATCCGCTACAAAAAAGCCGACGCCAGTCTGAAATTGCTGACCGATAAAATCACCGGCAAACTGCAAAAAAACCATCAGGCCGGCATCAATACCATTCTCATTATCGATGAAGCCCAGCATCTGCAGCCGGCTGTGCTGGAGCAGCTGCGTTTGCTGACTAATCTGGAGACCAATACCAAAAAATTGCTGCAGGTGATTTTAATTGGTCAGCCCGAACTGCAGCAGTTATTGCAGCGTCAGGATTTACGCCAGCTGGCACAGCGTATCACTGCGCGCTATCACTTAATGCCGCTGACCTTGCCTGAAGTGAAGTATTATGTCGAACACCGGTTGCAGGTCGCCGGTTGCAGCAGGCCGGTATTTACCGATGGCGCACTGAAAAAATTATTTGAATTTTCCGGTGGTATTCCACGTCTGTTAAATCTGTTGTGCGACCGCGCTTTGCTGGGCGGCTATAGTCAGCAAAAAGCTCAGGTTGATGGCCGGTTAATTGAGCTGGCCGCCACCGAAATTCTGGCGATTAAGCCGGCTGCCGCCAAAGCGGCGTTGCCGGTCTGGCTTTGGCCATTGTTGTTTGTGTTGTGTCTGGCGCTTGGCGTCAGTCTGTCGTTGTTATGGTTACAAACCTCAGTTTAACCGGAGTCCGGGTTTTTTATGTCGTTATTAATGGATGCGCTGAAACAGCAAAATCAGACCGTTGTGGACACCGCCGCACCACAGGCTGCTCCGGGGCGCGGCTGGCAGTATCTGGCCATCGCTTTGTTGGTGCTGTGTGGGTTGGGACTGGGCTTTGCGCTGGCATTTTGGCTGACGCAGCAACCTGCCGCTGAACCCAAGCCCGTTGTGGCACCAGCCCCTGTCGCTGTGGTCAGCACACCAGCCTTACCGCCGGCAAATCCTGGCCTTATCCTCAGCGATTTAACCGCAGTGCCGACCGCGGAAGAACAAGAAGAGCAACTGGTGATTTCTGCCGAGCGCGAAGCATCCCAAGGCCAGAGCCTGGACGAGCAAGTCGCAGTGCTGGAACAGTTTGATGAAGGCACGCCGATGCAGGAAGCGGACCCGGACGCTCCTGTCGCAGAACTGCCAGCACAACAAGCCGAACTCAGCGCCGACGAGGTGCCGCAGGAGTTAAAAGACAAATTCCAATATGCGCTGGAGGCAGCCAAAGGTATGCCCCGTCAGGCCAAAGTGACAGAACATGCCGCGCCGGCCCGCGACATTCGCACGCTGGATGACACACTGCAACGTCAGATAGCGCCGCTGCGCTTTGAAGCGCATGTCTATGCCACTGAACCCAAACAACGCTGGGTCAAAGTCAATGGTAAAGATTTGCAGGAAGGTCAGTGGATCACCGCGGATATCCAATTAAAAGAAATCACACCGAATTATGTGCTGATGCAAACTGGCCGGCAGATGTTCAGTATGGAAGCTTTGTCGGAATGGTCTTACCGTTTAAAATCACGGCCCTAATTTTAAAAATACTGCCGCAGGTCGAGGGCAAATTCACTGAGATCGGCGGCGCCGACAATCTGCTCTTCCGGCAATTTGGCCAAATCTAATACTTTGGCCGGCAGATGATGCCGGTGCACGCTGTGATAAAACAATTTCACTTTGGGTTTGTCGGCATACTTCGGATGATTCTCCAGCACCAGCGCCAGTTTGCCGGATTTCAGCCGCACGGCGGAACCTGGCGGATACAAACCAATACCAAGTAAAAACTGCTGCGTAAGCCTGGCATCTAAGCTCTGTCCGGCCGATTTCAGCAGTTGGGCGCTCAGTTGCGGGCCGCTGAGTTTATTTTGCTCCACCAGTTCCTGTAAGTTGGCGTAGCGGTTGACGATGGCCAGCAGCGGCGCGCCGCCAGATTGTTCAGCCAAAGGCGCCAGATGACCAGAGACTGTCTCTAAAACTTCAGCGGTGCAAGCCGATTGTTCCAATAGCGCCAGGCTATAAGGCAAAGCCGCCAGATCTGTTGGTTGCTCTTGTGGAAACAGCTGCTTTAACTGCGCTTTGCCGGCATCATGTAACAAAGCTGCAAGCGTGTATTGCTGCGCGGTGGCTTCCGGCAGTTGCAAGGTCTGACAGAATGCCGCCATCAGACAAGCACAGCGTATCGCATGGCGCAGCAGCGCATCGTCTTCTTGTAACACCTGTTGCAGGTACAACAACGCTTGCGGATTGCGGCTGCTGCTTTCCAGCAGTTTGTCGCAGTTTTGACTGGGTTGGGTCAGGTCGACGTTGTCGGCCTGCGCCATTTTCTCAAAAGTGACAGCGGTTTGCTGACGGGTACTTTGCAACGTCAGTTCCGTGCGGGCACATTCCTGCATGAAGTCGGTTCTGGGCTTGACGACCGGTGTGACGCTCTCCGCTGGCGCGGCCGGCAGTTCTTTCGGTGGCGGCAGTTGCTGCTCCGGGTCGATAAATACCGCCGAAACCCCTTTTTGTTTAAGCGTTGCAATCAGCAGTTCACTGCGCACCCAACCGGCATGTTTGATCACCACATCACCGGTTTGGCTGGCCACCCCGGTGACATAACTGCCAAGCTGAAGTTCGTCGATGGGGACCAGCTGTTTTGCCATCTAATCTGTCCTTCGCGCTGAAGTTTAAAGCATGTCACTGAACATTAAGCAAAACTTTGCCAAATTGCAAAAGCAGCCTGCTGTGGCAGGTTAATCTGGACTGTTAACAGCGTGAATTGCAGATAAAACAAGGCCCGCACGCGGCGGGCCTTCTGTATGCGCGGCTGGGAATTAAACCGCGTTGTCGCTCATCGTCATCAGCGAGGCGTTGCCGCCGGCCGCAGTGGTGTTGATAGTCACGGTTTTTTCCGTGACCAGACGGTGCAGCAGGCGCTCGTCTGCTGGTGTAGTCACCAGCGGCGAAATCGCACCATCGCGGGCGGCAATCAATTCACCGGTCAGCGCTTTGACTGCGCTGCCGGCTTCAATCACTGCGGCCGCGACCAACGGGTTGCTGATCAGGGCTTTGAGCTGAGTCAGCTTGGCTACGACAAACAGCGCTGGCTGCAGATTGGCGTTCAGCAAGACTTTACGCACAGCTTCTGCTTCGGCAAAGTCTTTGTCTTCAACTACAGCAACCACAGCGTTGCCTGCTGCTAAAGCGGTCAGTACTGACAAAATCCAGTACTTAAAGCAGGCCGATTCGTCGCGGATACAAGCCACCACGCCACGGGCTTCCAGATGCAGTTGGTTCGATTCACCAGTTGGCCCTGGCAGCTGAATAGGCGCTGCCAGTTCTTTTTCAATATGACCAATCAGACCACGTGCACTGGCCAGCACTTGCGCCAGATCGCCTTCCTGTTTGACCACGACGGCGTTGGATGCCAGCTGTGCCAGGAACTGACGCATCACCGAGCTGCGCGCTGTGATGTCTTTTTTCTGCCAGTCTACCTGAGCCCTGGCAGCCAGTTGTAGGCTTTGCTGCAGTGCATTGTCGTGACCGGCAGCCGCTAGCAGGCTGGCTTTTTTGTCGTCAGACAATGGCGCTTCAGTGACCTGCAGGTTGTCTTTAATCAGCCGCGTTAAGTAGAACGGACCACCGGCTTTTGGACCAGTGCCAGACAGGCCACGGCCACCAAATGGCTGCACACCAACCACAGCGCCAATCATATTGCGGTTGATGTAGATGTTGCCGGCTTTGACTTCCCGCGCCACCTGCGCCGTTACCTCAGCGATGCGGCTATGCACACCCATGGTCAGGCCATAACCGCTGGCATTGATTTGCGCAATCACATCATCCAGCTGTTCGGCTTTAAAGCGGATGATATGCACCACAGGGCCGAACACTTCGCGTTGCAGCACGGCCAGATTGGCAATTTCATACAGACGAGGCGCAAAGAAGAAATGACCTTCGCCGGCCGGAATTGGGCATTCGTAATGCAGTTTGGCTTTGCCTTCCAGATATTTGACGTGCGCAGTGAGGCCTGTCAGCGCTTTCTGGTCAATGACCGGGCCGACATCGGTGAATAACAACGACGGGTCACCGACGTGTAATTCTTTCATCGCGCCTTTGATCATGTGGATGATCTTGTCAGCAACGTCTTCCTGCAGGAACAACACGCGCAGCGCAGAACAACGCTGCCCCGCGCTCTGGAAGCCGGAAGAGACCACATCATCGACCACTTGCTCTGGCAGCGCGGTGGAGTCGACGATCATACAGTTCTGGCCACCGGTTTCGGCAATTAAAGGCACCGGCTCGCCGCCGCGTTCAGCCAGTTTACGCGCGATCCAGCTGCCGGTTTCAGTTGAGCCGGTGAACATCACCGCCTGAATACGTAAGTCTGGTACCACGTGCTCACCGATAATACGGCCCGGCGCAATGGTCAGTTCGACCACGCCAGCCGGCAGGCCGGCGGCACGCCACAGTTCAATGGCACGAATAGCAATTAACGAGGTTTGTTCGGCCGGCTTGGCAATCACAGTGTTACCGGCGGCAACAGCAGCCGTCACCTGACCTAAGAAAATCGCCAGCGGGAAATTCCACGGGCTGATACACTGCACCACACCACGGCTTTGCACTGGCGTGCCGGTGAACATAGCTTCAGCGCGGGCCGCGTAATAACGACAGAAGTCCACGGCTTCGCGAATTTCCGCCACGCTGTCCGGTACCGTTTTACCGGCTTCTTTGACACAAATCGCCATCAGTTCGTCACGATGCGCTTCTAAAGCATCACCTAATGCCCGCAGCAGGCGTGCGCGTTCGGCCACCGGCGTGCTGCTCCAGGCTGGGAACGCAGCTTCGGCGCGGTCAATCGCCGCTTTCATCTGTTCTGGCGTGTGGTGTTCAACATAACCGATGACCTGTGCATGATTAGCCGGGTTACGCACCGCTTTAGCGCCTTCCACCGGCGTTAATTGGGTGGCGGCGTTCAGCCATTGCTGCATGTTATTGCGCAGCGGAGTGATAGCGTCAACTTCAGTTAAATCAATGCCTTTGGAGTTTTTACGCTCATCGCCATACAAATTCACTGACAGCGGGATTTGGGTATTGCGCTTGTGTTTCCAGCTGCGCACCAACTCAACCGGGTCAGTCAGCAGACTTTCCACCGGAATGCTTTCGTCGACGATATTGTTGACGAATGAGCTGTTGGCGCCGTTTTCCAGCAGACGACGTACTAAATAAGCCAGCAGGTCTGAGTGCTCGCCGACCGGCGCATAAATCCGGCATGGTACTTTGTCTTCGGCGACGATTTGGTCATACAGCGCATCGCCCATGCCGTGCAGGCGCTGGAATTCGTAACCGGTGCGATCCGGTGCCATTTCCAGAATAGTGGCGGCGGTGTAAGCGTTGTGCGTGGCAAACATCGGGTAAATGCTGTCGCGGTAGTCCAGCAGTTTGCGCGCACAAGCCTGGTAAGACACGTCGGTCGACGGTTTGCGGCTGAACACCGGGAAGTCGTTATGGCCTTCAATCTGGCTGATTTTAACTTCGCTATCCCAGTACGCGCCTTTGACCAGACGTACCATCAGCTTGCGGCCAACGCGCACTGTCAGTTCACGCAGCCACTCGATTAATGGCAGACAACGTTTGGAGTACGCCTGAATAGCCAGGCCAAAACCTTCCCAGCCGGCTAAATCTTTGTCGGCGAATACCGCTTCGATGACGTCCATCGACAGCTCTAAGCGGTCGGCTTCTTCGGCGTCGACGGTGAAGCTGATGTCGTAACCTTTGGCGGCTAATGCCAGGGTTTTTAAGCGTGGTACCAGTTCAGACATCACACGGTCGCGGTGCGAGAAACGGTATTTCGGGTGGATCGCAGATAACTTGACGGAAATGCCCGGGCTTTTCAGCGGGCCGCGTTTTTTCGCTGCGGTGCCGATGGCATTGATGGCCATCATATAACTTTGGAAGTAACGGTCGGCGTCTTCCATGGTGCGGGCGCCTTCGCCCAGCATGTCGTAAGAATAAGTGAAGCCTTTGGCTTCCAGTTCAGTGGCGCGTTCAACCGCTTTGTCGATGGTGGTGCCCATGACAAACTGGGTGCCCATAATTTGCATCGCATAACGCACTGCCTGACGGATCACCGGCTCGCCGAGGCGGCCGCAAGTGCGTTTTAACAAACCAAACTGGTCTTTTTTGTGCTCGTCACTGTAGTTCACCAGCTTGCCGGTCAGTAACAGGCCCCAGGCTGAGACGTTGACGAATAAGGATTCGCTGTTGCCTAAATGCGAACTCCAGTCGCCATTGGATAATTTGTCGCGGATTAAACGGTCGGCAGTATGTTTGTCCGGTACCCGCAGCAGCGCTTCGGCCAGACACATCAGTACCAGACCTTCTTCGGTCGACAACGAGAATTCATTTAACAGCGCATCCACACCGCCTTTACCAATCTGTGCCTGGCGGATATTGACCACCAGCTGGCGGGCACGTTCCCAGGCGCGGGAGCGGGCCTGATCGCCGATATCGGCCAGCGGTAACAGCGTGTCCAGTACCTGGGCTTCGTCGGCACGATAAAACTGACGCAGGGTCTGACGTAATGGGCTTGGAGCGGGGAGGTCGCCGTGAAATAGCATAATTTTTATCCCGGTTGATTTAAAATAAATGCTGCATTTTAGTGAAAGCACTACCGTATTTGGTGGCTAAATTTCGATTTAAACCCTACATAATTTGGTTTTATAATGCTTTAACCAGAAAAAATACGGAAACCGCTATGAATGCCAAAGGCCGGCCGTTAGACCGCATCGACAGAACCATTTTAGACACTCTGCAAAAGGATGGCCGGATTTCCAATGTCGAGCTGGCCAAACGTGTGAACTTAAGCCCCAGCCCTTGTATTGACCGGGTGCGCAAGCTGGAACAGGAAGGGTTTATCACCGGTTATGGCGCCAAGTTATCGGCCTCAAAACTGGGGCTTGGTACTGCGGCTTTTATTCAGGTCACGCTGGACCGCACCACCGGCGCTATTTTCGACCAGTTCCGCGATGCGGTGGTGCAAATCGCCGAAGTGGCCGAATGCCACATGGTCGCCGGCGGTTTTGATTATCTGCTGAAGCTGCGGTTATCCAGTATGGAAGCCTATCGTGCGGTGCTGGGGCGGATTGTTGATTTGCCGGGCGTGCTGCAAACCCACACTTATGTGGTGATTGAGCAGGTAAAACAGGATTCCGGCTTGCCACTGGACGACAAGACCACTGACAAAACCTGAAAAGTGTCGGATGCAGTCCATGACAAATGTCATGGCTTTTGATGACAAAGCACACTGCCGCAACGTACGCATCTCCGTGATACTGAGTTCATCAACTCACGGAGGTGTGCCATGCAAAACCACAAAACTTTAGAACAACAACTGTCTGAATTCCGCAGCAAACGTTATCTGGCGATGCCGCTGTCCGGCGCCATTATCTGGGCTTTAATTGGGGCATTGTCTTTTGTGCTGACGCCTTATCAGCAAGTGCTGGCCACTTTTATCGGTACCGGCTGTATCATTTATCTGGCGATGGCGATTTCCCGCCTGACTGGTGAAAACATCAGCTTTCAGAAGAACACAGCTCGTAACTGGTTTGATTCAATTTTTCTGGCCGCAGTGGGCATGAGTTTTCTGGTGTTTGCCATCAGTATTCCGCTGTTTCTGGAAAACTATCAGGCGTTGCCTTTTGCTTTAGCAGTGCAAACCGGGTTGATGTGGCTGGTGTTTGGGGTGCTGGCCAAAGCACCGGTAGCTTATGTGCATACTGTGGTGCGGACTGTGGCTTGTGTTGCGGCTTATCTGACGGTGCCACAACATAGTTTCTGGTTACAACCGCTGATCGTGGTGCTTTGTTATGGCTTCACCATTCCGGTGTTGGAGCTGCGTTACCGGGCACAGCAGGTGATACCTGCGGCTGTCACGGCATAAAGTGCAGACAACAAAAAGGGAGCCGCGGCTCCCTCTGTTATTTCTGCTGATTAAACCAGTGCAGACATCTTACATCCAGCGATCATTGCGCCGGCGTTTTGGCGTGATCAACGGCAAAATCAGGCCAAATAAAATGCCGCCTAATAAAATACCGCCGCCAATCACCATTTTATTCTGCAGTAATTCCGGGTTTTCCTCGGCCAGGCGGGTGGTCAGTTGAGCGGCAGTTTGTTTGGCAAGCTCTGCCGCTTTGACTGCTTCGTCACGTTCTGACTGAGCTTTGCTGACTTCGGCCTGCAGCGTCTGGCGTTCCTGCTCAAACTGCGCCGCGATCATTTCTTGCTGGCTAAGCTGTTGTTTTAACGCTTCTAAGTTGGCTTTTGGACTGGCGTTATAGGTGACGTAATCGCCACTGAGCCAGCCTTCGGCGCCGGTATTATCCCGGACTTTGACAAAACCATTGGCCGGATTGTCGCCAATAAAAGTCACAGACTCGCCCGCGCGTACTGTAGAAATAGTGCGGTATTCAGCGCCGGGACCGGATCGTAACGGTGTACTTAAGCTATCAATGATAAAAGCAGGTTTTTCTGCAACCGCCGGTTTTGTGGTGGTGTCTGCCACCGGCTGAGCGGCTGCGGGTGTACTGGCCGCTGTGGTGGCCGCTGTAGTGGATTGCTCCACCGCAGCCTGCTGGGCTGAGACAACAAAACTGGCCAGCAAAGTGGCGGCAATCGCAGATTTCAGAGTAGACATAACAAATCCCGGTGGGCTGAAGCAGCAACAAGCAATAATGCGCCCGATCATAGGGAGTTGTGCCGAGGATGACAAGCAAAAACACTTGCAGCATCAAAGGGGCTGGCTTAGTGTGCCTGACAATTACTGCCGCTAAGAGTATCGGGTGTTATGTCACTGGAAGTGGAACTGAAATTATTGTTACCGGCACAGAATGCTGCTGCCGTTTTTGCAGAGGTGACGGATTATTGCCGTCAAGAGCTGGCCGCTGTTGAACCCGTTGGCAGCAAGACGCTGCTGAACGCCTATTTTGACACCGCCGACCGCTGGTTTCGCCGCCATGACAGTGGCCTGCGGACCCGGCAGAAACAAGGTCAGTTTGAGCAAACGCTGAAGCTCGCCGGTCAGCAACATG
Source organism: Rheinheimera texasensis (assembly GCF_964031785.1). Taxonomy (GTDB): domain Bacteria; phylum Pseudomonadota; class Gammaproteobacteria; order Enterobacterales; family Alteromonadaceae; genus Pararheinheimera; species Pararheinheimera texasensis_A. Next base: position 27,400 of record NZ_CAXIRE010000011.1, on the reverse strand, counting down.
GCGCTGCGCATATCCGGCCTGAATACAATGTACCGGCCAGCGGTGTAGTGCCTGAGCTAAGCACTTTCCCAGCCGAAGTCTGGCCAGCAGGTACTGACGTCGCCGCGCTGCAACAGCAGTTGGTTGAATTATTTCGTACCGATTTTGTCCGGGAGACTTTGTTATTGCAGACCAAAGCCGGTGCCCGCATCGAACTGGTGTTTGATCAGGGTTTCGTCGCCGGTGGTGGTGCGCAAGAGAGCATTTGTGAACTGGAGCTGGAATTGCAAGCTGGCGCAGTCAGTGAAATGTTCACGTTGTGCGCGCAGCTGCTGCAGCGCTTTCCGTTAAGTCTCGGTGTGCAGTCCAAAGCGGAGCGGGGTTACCTGCTGGCACAGCAAACACCGCTGTGCTGGCAAGAATTTTCGCCGGCGGATTCAACCGCAGATCTGCTCAGCAAATTTTTACGCAATCAATTGCTGGTAAGCCGTCAGCTCGCCTCAGAAAAGCAGCTCTCGACACAATGGCAGCAGTGGCAGGCACGGTTGACTGCTGAACCTGTAGCTGCCGCTTTAGCACAAGCTGCCGCAGTGCTTGGTCCTGTGCCGCAGCCGCAAGCGCTGCAGCTATGGTTGCTGCAATACAGTATCTGGTTGCTCGACCCTGCCACTGTTCAGAGTACGTTGATCTAACCTTGTCCGGAGTGAAGCGATGGAACCCGTATCATCAGCCGCATTAACAACCTTCGCTGCAGACTTGCAGGCGCCGCTGGCGCTGCAACGTGCTCAGCTGGATTTTGAACTGGAAAAAGCACTGGAAGCCCAGCTACTGCAATTGCTCGCGGCCAGCCCCTTTATCGGCCGTTGTCTGAAGTTACAGCCACAGCTGTTGGCTGGATTTCTCAGCGGGCAGGTTAGCTTCAGCGCACCGGATTGGACACAGCCGCACACTGAAGCGCAGGCGATGGCGGCGCTGCGACGGTACCGTAACGCCAGTTTGTGTCAGTGTCTGGCTGACGATTTGTTGCGGGGTCAACCGATAGCACAGGCGCTGCAACGGGTGTCGCAGCTGGCGGACCAGCTGATTAATCTGGCCTATCAATGGGCCTGGCAGGAACTGACACCACAATGGGGTCAGCCGCTGGATGCTGCCGGACGCGCCATGCCGTTATTGATCCTCGGTATGGGCAAACTCGGCGGTGGCGAGCTGAATTTATCCTCCGACATTGACCTGATTTTTGTTTATCCGGAAAACGGCGACACCAGCGGTGGCCGGCGCAGCACTGAAAACCAGCAGTTTTATACCAAACTCGGACAAAAAATCATTCTGCTGCTGAATCAAACTACCGCGGACGGCTTTGTTTACCGGGTCGATATGCGGCTGCGGCCTTTTGGTGACAGCGGCCCGCTGGTGCTGAGTTTTGCCGCTTTTGAAGATTATTATCAGGCGCAGGGCCGTGACTGGGAACGGTACGCCATGCTCAAAGCGCGGATTTTAAACCCGGTAGCGCCTTTTGCCGCTGAACTGCAAGGCATGCTGAAGCCTTTTGTTTACCGGCGTTATATCGACTTTTCGGCGATTGAATCACTGCGCCGGATGAAGCAGCTGATTGAGCAGGAAAATCGTCGGCGCAACCGCGTCGACAATATTAAACTCGGAGCTGGTGGCATTCGCGAAGTCGAATTTATCATTCAGACGCTGCAGCTTATCCGCGGCGGCCGCATTCCGGCGATTCAGCAGCCATCGATTTTTGCCGCGATGCAGGCGCTGTGTCAGGAAGGTTTGCTGGATGTTGAAGCTGAGCAGATGCTGCGCAGCGATTACCTGTTGTTGCGTCGTGTCGAACACCATCTGCAGGGCATGGACGACCAACAAACCCAAACCTTACCGGCCGATACGCTGTGCCGGCAACGGCTGGTGCTGGCGCTCGGCGCTCCCGACTGGCCGGCTTTACAGCGACAAATTAATGCTGCCATGGCGCGTATTCATCAGCAGTTCCGCCAGGTGATTGCGCAGGAAGACAATGCTGAACCGCAGGAATTATTGTTAGGCCGCTTGCTGTGGGACAGTGAGCAAAGTGCCGCTGAGCTGGCGGAGCACCTGGACTGGCTGGATGTCGCCGCAGCTGAGTTGTTAATACAGCAAGTGCAGCAATTTAAAGCCGACAGCCAAAAACGCCAGGTCGGGCCGCGTGGCCGTGAATTACTCGCCAAGCTGCTGCCGTTGTTGCTGCATGTAGTGGCACAGGAACAGGCCGGCCCCCAAGTGCTGGAACGGGTGCTTGGCGTGCTGCGGCAAATTGTCTCGCGCACTGCTTATCTTGAACTGTTATTTGAAAATCCACCGGCGCTGCAGCAGCTGGTGCGACTCTGTGGCCGCAGCGGCTGGTTGGCCGAGCATCTGGCGCGTTACCCGATGCTGCTGGATGAGCTGATTGACCCTGAGCAGTTGTATCAGGTGGCGACTGGTGCCGATTATCGCGACCGGCTGCGTCAGCAAATGCTGCGGGTACCGGAAGATGATTTGGAACTAGTGATGGAGAGCCTGCGCCAGTATAAACAGGCACAAACGCTGCGTATTGCGGCGGCAGACATTACCGGGATTTTGCCGCTGATGAAAGTCTCTGACCATCTGACCTGGCTGGCTGAGGCGCTGGTGGAAAAAGTGGTCGAGCTGGCCTGGCAGCAAATGAGCGAAAAATACGGTTATCCGGCCGGGCTGGATGCGCACAGTGCCAAAGCGTTTGCGGTGGTGGCTTATGGCAAACTGGGTGGGCTCGAGCTTGGTTATGGCTCGGATCTCGACCTGGTGTTTTTGCATCAGTGTGATTCACTGGCAGCGACCAGCGGTGAACGCGGCATTGATTCGCGCCAGTTCTATTTAAAACTGGTACAACGCATTTTGCACTTGTGCACCACCCGCACCGCCAGTGGTTTGCTGTATGAAGTGGATACCCGATTAAGGCCGTCTGGCAATGCCGGGCTGCTCACTGTACATGTTGATACTTATGGCGATTATCTGCGCCAGGACGCCTGGACCTGGGAACATCAGGCCTTAGTGCGCACCCGGCTGATTTACGGTGACCCGGCTATCACACAGCGTTTTGAACAGATCCGCGCCGAGATTCTGGCTAAACCTCGAGATTTGGCGGCGTTACGCGCAGAAGTGCGTGATATGCGGCAGAAACTGCGCGAACATCATGGCGCCACTTCGACTGAGGTGAAACACAAAGCCGGCGGCATCGTTGATTTGGAATTTATCAGTCAGTTTCTGGTATTGGGCTATGCCGCGTTATATCCGGCACTTTACCAATACAGCGATAACATCCGTATTCTGGATGCGGCGGCCGAAGCCGGTTTGATGCCGCTGACCCAAGCGCAGCAATTGCAGCAGGCCTATCAGCAGCTGCGTGGCATCAGTCACCGCCAGACGCTGGCGCCGGCGCAAGGCGAGGCGGAAGAGGATTTATCGGTGGCCGAACAGCAAGTTCGGGATGCCTGGCAGCAGTTTGTCGCACAGGAATAACAATCAGTGCTTCATTTCTTCTGCATTCAGGTGCTGGCAGTTTTGTTCCAGAAACAGATTCGGTTTGTCAGTCAGTATCGCAGCACGTTGTTTGGGACAGAAATAAGCGCGCACCGGATTTTCAAAATCCGGTGCTATCGCTTTGGCAATATCTTTTAACGTTTTCAGATAGTCGCCTTCGCTCTGGAAATAGTGCTTCACCACGTAATCGCGCGGTAAAGTCCAATACAGTTCCATTTCTTCTTGCCGGGCAAAATTTATCATATGCTCACGCACTTTACTGCCGGGTTCAAATTTGCGGTTGGCTTTGCTGCCACTCCAGTTCGCCGGCATTTCCGGCACTGTATTGGTGCGGCTTTCCAGCGTGGTGGTCAGCTGGTCGCTGGTGTCATTGAGTTTGATGATAAATTCTTTGGATTTATCCACGCTGGTATCCAGCGAATAACGTAGTTGTTCGTAGAAGTTGGTGAATTCCATCGCGGCGGCGGTTTTAATCTGCACTTTGGCCGGTTCTGATTTTGGCAGCAATAAATCCGGATAAAACAGCAGAACTGCTGCCAGACCCAACAAAAATACCAGCGCCACTATGTGCTTAAACCAAAATCCCATCACAACTGCCTTGTAAAGTGCCGACACATCATACTAAACCTTGTGTCGGCCGGATTCCAGCTACAAATCGTGCCGGCCTGTTATGCGTCACTTTTGCTGTGATACAACGAAGGCGCGTCCGGATCTGGCCTGGTTTTAAATCGGCGGTGTACCCACATATATTGTTCCGGATGCTTCAGGATAGCTTGCTCAACCCACTGATTTACCCGGCAAATTGCCTGATAGTCGTCGTTGCCCGGAAAATCTTCCAGCGCCGGCAATGCTTCAATCTGATAACCCTGCTGGTCCGGTAATTTACTGGTATAAATCGGGATCACCACACAATTGGCCGAACGGGCAAACAGCAGTGTGCCGTTGGTGCAGGCGGTATCTGGCACGGCAAAAAATGGTGCAAAGATAGCTCTGTTACGGCCATAGTCCTGATCCGGTAAATAAAAACACACTTCGCGGTCATTCAGTGCTTTAAGCAGCGCTTTGACGTCACGTTTACCGATCATAAATTTATTGCCGCGACTGCGGCCGCGATACATAAAAAACTCCATCAGCGCATTGTTGTGTGGCCGGTAAAAACCGACGCTCGGATGCGTCAGACCAAACACGCGGCAGGCAGCTTCCAGATGCAGCATATGCGAAGCCAGCAACAACACACCTTTGCCTTGCGTTAAGGCCGCCTGAATATGTTCATAACCTTTAAAATGGGCAATGCGGCGGATGCGCCAGGTCGGCCACCACCAGCCGATCAAGGTTTCAATAGCGGCACAGCCGGTTTCTTCGGCGTTGCGCCAGACCAGCTGCTCGCGCTCCGCTGCAGGCATATCAGGGAAGCAGAGTTCAAGGTTACGTCTTGCGATACGGCCACGCGATTTCAGCAATTTAAAACTGAGCCTACCCAAACCCCGGCCCAGCGCCATCAGCCAGGAATATGGCAACCAGCTGATAAGATAGGCAATGCCAAGAGCCAGCCACAGCAACCAATAACGCGGGTGTAATAACGACAAAGTGAAAGGTGGCGCCTGATACACAAAAAGCCCTCGGAGCGGAAAACGCCGTATTGTAACCAAAAGCGGCAGGAAACAAAGCCTGCAAACAAAAAGGCCACACTGGTCTGTCCGGTGTGGCCTGTTTTAAGCAAGTGATGCTGGGGCTATTATGCGCCGAGCGCGGCATTCACTGTAGCAAGGTCGGCTTCTGTCAGCGTACCAGCTGCTTGTTTCAGCGATAACACGGCCAGGATGTAATCATAGCGTTGTTTGGTCAGATTACGGCGTGCATCAAACAGGTTACGGGTGCTGATCAGCACGTCGACGATAGTCCGGGTACCAACTTCAAAACCAGCTTCAGTGGCTTTTAACGCACTTTCCGCCGAAACCACAGCTTGCTCCAGCGCTTTAATCCCGGCAATAGCGGCGCCGACGTTGTTGTAGTTGACGCGGACCTGACGCACCACAGAGCGGTGACCCAGTTCTAAATCTTCACTGGTGGCCACGTAGTTGGCGCGTTGTTGTTCGGTAGAGGCTGTGGTTGCACCACCAGAGTAAATTGGCACATTCAGGTTCAGGTTCAGGCTTTCGGAATCCTGCTGTGGAAAGTTGCGGCTGTCAGTCAGCGTTTTAGTCGCACTCAGGCCTACAGTCGGATAGTGGCCAGCTTCAGCTAAGTCGATATTGTTTTGTGCAATTTCCACGGCCAGTTTGCGCGCTTGTAAATCCAGACTGCTACCTTCGGCCACCGCAACCCATTCCATCACATTGGCTGGTTTTGGTGCTGTTGGCTTGAACTGAGCGGTATTAAGCGGGCTTAACTGTGAATGGTATTCGCCGGTAATTTCCTGCAAAGATTCACGGGCATTTTCCAGCGCATTGGTCGCAGCAATTTCACGGGCTACCACGCTGTCAAACTGCGCTTGCGCCTCGTGCACATCGGTAATGGCAGTCAGACCGACAGCAAAACGTTGTTTGGTTTGTTCCAGCTGACGTTCCACAGCGCGTTTTTCTGCCACCACAAAAGTTAAGTCGTCATTGGCGCTCAGCACGTTAAAATAAGCCTGTGACACCCGGACAATCAGGCCCTGTAATGCAGCGTTGTAATAAATCTGGCCTTGCAGCGCAGTTTTTTCGGCGTTGGATAAACGCTCCCAATCCCCCCAGTTGAACACTGTCTGAGACAGGCTTAGGCGATTGGTGTAGCCGGTATCTGTGGCACTCATGCCAGCGCCCTGATCTTCGCGGGCTTTGCCTACTGATGATGTCAGGCTGATATCGGGCAGGAAATTCGCTTTGCTGATATCAATCCCCGCTTTAGCCGCATCGCGCTGGGCGGCCGACTTTAACACTTGCGGATCTTTCTTCAGTGCCAGCTGATAAACGTTTTGCAGGTTCTCCGCGCTGGCTTGCAGGCTGAACAAGCCGAGGGCCGCGCACACCAATGAACATAAAGCAGTTTTTTTCATAACCAGGTTCCATGGAAAACAAAATTGAACGGATATTAACGTGTTCGCGTACACTAAGTCGAACCGATAGCGTAAAAGTTGTCGCCCCAAGTGTAACAGAATGTGAGTCCTGATATGCCTGAAATCAAGGAGATAAATTATCCGACATTCACTGCGGCGGATGTCGAAATTAGCGGTGAACACACCGTTTTTCAGGGTTTTTTCACGATGAAATCCTATCAGTTCCGCCATCGTTTATTCCGCGGTGGCTGGAGTGAGACTGTTACAAGGGAAATGTTCGAACGCGGGCATGCGGTGGTGGTTTTACCTTTTAATCCGCTGACCGACGAAGTGGTGCTGATTGAGCAAATTCGCTTAGGCGCAATGCCGAGCTCTGCCTCGCCCTGGCTGCTGGAGGCCGTTGCCGGCATGTTTGGTCCAGCTGAAGATGCGGAACAAGTAGCGCGACGGGAAGCGGAAGAAGAAGCCGGGCTGGTGCTCGGTCGTTTGCTGCCAATGCTGAGTTACCTGAGCAGCCCGGGTGGCACCACAGAACGCATTCATCTGTATCTGGGCGAGCTGTGTGGCCCTGTTCAGGGCGGTGTGTTTGGTCTCGCGGAAGAACACGAAGACATTCAGGTTCATGTCATGCAGCGGCAACAGGCAGTCGCTTTACTGAATGCCGGTAAAATCGACAATGCCGCGACGGTCATTGCGTTACAATGGTTATCTTTGCACCTGGAGTCGGTACGCCAGCAATGGGCGGTACCGGCGGCACAGCCCGAAGAGGATAAATGTCAGCGATGAGTTTGGCAAAGCCGCGCCGTTACCAGCCTTATGTACCGGACTTTTTAAGTCTGTGTGAGCGCAATTACGCGCAGCTGCGGCATTTATTGCCGCGCGCCGGCCAGGTTGGCGATGCGGTACAAATTCAGGTCAGTGCCCTGGATAAGTACGAAGTGAGATTGCAGGAACTTTGCAAATTCACCAGCACAGTGCGGATTGAACATATTCAGACGCCGGCGTTGTCTGAGCGCCTGACCAGTTGGTTAAGACCACAATTTGACGTGCGGTTATATCACGACGCGCGCCTTGCTGAAGTGGTGGCCTGTCAGCAGGTGCGGCAATTTAAAGCGGTTTATGACTACCCAAATACTGACATGCTGCAACCCGACGAAAAACGGCAGATTAATTTGTTGCTACGTGACTGGCTGAGTCTGTGCCGGGCACAGGGCCTGTGCAGTGCAGTGGTGCTGTTGTGACAGATGCAGTCTTTCTCTGGTCCGCAAGTCAGGTCGTACAAATCACCGATTGCCATTTGTTAGCCACGCCGGACGCTGAGTATCAGGGCATCCGGCCTTACCGGCATTTACAGCGGGTGTTGGACGGTCTGCGTGGGGAGGCTCCGCTGTTAATTCTGACCGGAGACCTGACCGAAGATCACAGCCCGGCTTCTTATGTTTTGTTACAACAGCTGCTGGCCGACTGGCCGGCACCGGTGTTTTTATTGCCCGGCAATCACGACGAACGGGCCGCACTGCAGGCGCTTAGTCAGTTACCACCATTTCGGCCCGAGCGCCGGTTGCAGCTGCCGCTCTGGCAGTTGTGGTTATTGGACAGTAAAGGCGACACGCCGGCCGGCAATTTTCCGTCTGAACGGCTTTTAGAGCTGGAACAGTGGCTTGGCGAGAGCAGCGAGCAGCAGGTTTTCTGGTTTTGCCATCATCATCTGCTGCCGATTGGCAGTTTTATCGACCGCTTTGATCAACAGGACAAAGCTGGTTTGTTGGCGTTACTGGAGCGGGAACCGTGCCTGCGGGGTCTGGCGCATGGCCATTGTCATCATGCGTACCAGTTTATCCGGGATCATTTTGTTCAGGTTGGTTGCCCGGCCAGTTCAGTGCAATTTTTACAAACACCAGACTGGCAAACCGAAGATCAGGGCCCGCGGGGCTGTCGCTGGACTTTTCACACCAGTGGCGAACTGCAATGGGAGTTTTTAACCTTTTGACCGCCAAACATATTGTTTATTTACACGGCTTTGCCAGCTCATCACAGTCAGAGAAAGCCGTGCTGGTGCGCGATTATTTTCAGCAGCATCTGCCGCAGCATCAGTTATCGGTACCGGATTTGCCCTACACGCCAGCGGAAGCTTGGCAGGAACTGCAGCAGCTGTGTCTGCAGCGCCGGCCGGATTTGCTGATTGGCAGTTCGCTCGGTGGCTTTTTAGCCACAGCGCTGGCCGAACAGTTTGGTTGTCGCGCTGTGCTGATTAATCCGGCGGTACGGCCACATTTATTGCTACAGCAGCATCTGGGCCGTTATTACCACCCGGTGCGGATGCAACATTACGAAGTGCAGGCCGAACATCTACCGCAGCTGGAAGCGTTACAAGCCCGGCAGCTGCGTCAGCCAGCGCATTATCTGGTGTTGTTACAAAGCGGTGATGAAGTGCTCGACTATCGCCAGGCGCTGGATTTTTATCAGCAATGTCAGTTAGATGTACAAGAAGGCGGCGATCACAGCTATCAGAACCTGCAAAGCCGGCTGGCAGATATTGTCAATTTCGGCCAATTAGCGTAAAACACTGTGGATTGATACAGCTGCGGGCACAGTCCCGCGCGACCCACGCTTGAATCGCATTTCAGACTCCGGAACCTATGCATGACAGAACAACAATATAATGCCGATTCCATTGAGGTCCTGACGGGCCTTGAGCCGGTGCAACGCCGCCCGGGGATGTATACCGATACCACGCGGCCTAATCACCTGGCGCAGGAAGTCATCGACAACAGCGTCGACGAGGCTTTAGCCGGTCATGCCGATACAGTGCAGGTGATTTTGCATGCCGACCAGTCGATTGAAGTCATCGACAATGGCCGCGGTATGCCGGTGGACATTCACCCGGAAGAAGGCGTCAGCGGGGTAGAGCTGATTTTGTGCCGGTTACACGCCGGCGGTAAATTCTCCAATAAAAACTACCAGTTCTCCGGCGGCTTACATGGCGTCGGTATTTCGGTGGTGAACGCCTTATCGACCCGGGTCGAAGTGTCAGTCCGTCGCGACGGCAACGTTTATGATATGGCGTTTGAACATGGCCATAAAGTCAGCGAACTGGCCATCACTGGCACAGTTGGAAAGCGCAATACCGGTACCCGGGTGCGGTTCTGGCCAGACGCGAAGTATTTTGATTCAGCGAAGTTTTCGGTCAGCCGGCTGTTACATGTGCTCAAGGCCAAAGCCGTGTTGTGCCCGGGCCTCACCGTTAAATTCGACGACAAAGTTAACGAACAAAGCTACAGCTGGTGTTATATCGCCGGTATTCGTGATTATCTGGTTGATGCGGTCAAAGACTGTATCACGCTGCCGGAACAGCCTTTTGTCGGCAGTTTCAGCGCCAGCACCGAAGCGGTGGATTGGGCGGTGTTATGGCTGCCGGAAGGCGGCGAACTGCTGACCGAAAGTTACGTCAACCTGATCCCGACTGCGCAGGGCGGCACCCACGCCAACGGTTTACGTCAGGGTTTGCTGGAAGCGCTGCGCGAATTCTGTGAATTCCGCAATTTGCTGCCGCGTGGCATTAAACTGACGCCTGAAGATGTCTGGGACCGCTGCGCTTATATCCTGTCGCTGAAAATGCAGGAACCGCAATTCGCCGGTCAGACCAAAGAACGGCTGTCGAGCCGTCAGGCCTCGAGTTTTGTCAGTGGTGTGGTCAAAGACAGCTTCAGCCTGTGGCTGAACGAACATACCGACATCGCACAGACGCTGGCGGAATTTTGCATCAATAACGCACAAAAACGTTTACGCGCTGAAAAGAAAATCGTGCGGAAAAAAGTCACGGCCGGCCCGGCATTGCCCGGCAAACTGGCCGATTGTAGCGGCTCTGACGTCAGCCGCTCCGAACTGTTTCTGGTCGAAGGCGATTCAGCCGGTGGTTCTGCCAAGCAAGCGCGCGACCGTGAATATCAGGCGGTGATGCCGCTGCGTGGGAAAATTCTCAATACCTGGGAAGTCGATTCAGAGCAAATCCTGGCGTCGCAGGAAGTGCATGATATTTCAGTGGCGGTTGGCCTGGATCCGAACTCTGCCGACCTGTCACAACTGCGTTACGGTAAGGTGTGTATTCTGGCCGATGCCGATTCTGATGGTTTACATATTGCCACTTTGTTGTGCGCGTTGTTTGTCCGCCACTTCCGCGCCTTAGTCGAAGCGGGCCATGTGTTTGTGGCGATGCCACCGTTGTATCGCATCGACATCGGCAAAGATGTTTATTATGCGCTCGACGAAGATGAGAAAAACGGCATTCTGGACCGACTTGAAGCCGAGAAAAAACGCGGGAAAATCAACGTGCAACGCTTCAAAGGTCTGGGGGAAATGAACCCGTTACAGCTGCGTGAAACCACGATGGACCCCAATACCCGGCGTCTGGTGCAACTGACCATTGATGATGAACGCCAGACGCTGGAAATGATGGACATGTTGTTGGCGAAGAAACGCGCCAATGACCGCAAGGACTGGCTGGAGCACAAAGGCGACCGCGCTATCCTGGCCTGAGGATTGTCAGCGCGCGCCGGTCGTTATACTCTGGGCTGCGGATTTATGCACTTTGGATGAATTATTATTACTATGAAAATCTGTGCAGTGTTTTTATTCACCACCTTATGGCTAAGCGCTGCTGCAGTTCATGCGGCCGATCAGACGCAGACCGCGTTGCCGGACTGGTTGGTACAAATTCAGCAACAAAAGAACATCCGACCGGAAGCTATGCTGCAACTGGCGAAAAGCCACGAAGCTGATTTTGGCAACTGGAGTCTCGCACAACAAGCCAGTTGGCTCAGTGAACTGTCGTTGATTTATGAAGCGTTGGGACGCCACCGTGATCAGCTGGCCGCCGCTGAACGCGGTCTGGCACTGGTGCCGGACCAGCTCAGCAAAACCCATATCGAATTGCTGTACAGCATGGGTTACGCGCTGGAAATGCACCGGGAATATGCCCAGGCCAATGAATATTATAAAAAAGGCATGGCGCTGGCGACTGAGCTGAAAGACGAAAAACTGATGATCCAGGGCCAACTGAATCTGGCGGCGATGCTGGCAGAAGAAAATCAGGATCAGGAAGCGCTGCAAACCTTAAAACAAGCCTACGAACGCGCCGTCAAGCTCAATGACAAAGAGACACTGGCCAGCGTCAATGCTGAGCTTGGTCTGATGTATACCATGCTGATGAGCGATGAAGAAGCGCGTAAGCTGCTGGAAGAATCGTACCGGCTGTTTGATGAACTGGGCTGGGAAAAAAGCAAAATATCGGTCTGGTACAACCTGGCCATGACCTATCACTACCAAAGCAAACCGGAACTGGCGCTGGAGATCTTCGATAAGATGCTCAAAGCCAGCCTGCAGGCGGAAGATCCGGTGCAGACTTATTATGCCTATCTTGGTCTGGCGACCACCAATCGTGGCATGAAAAAGTACGACGCTGCAGTGTCTTATATGGAGCAGGCCGACGCTTATCTGCCGCATTTGCAGTCCACTTACCAGCTCAGTGAACATCATTTCGAAAAAGCACTGATTTATCGCGCCTTGGGCCAGACCAGTATGGCGTTTCAGGAAGTAGATCTGGCCGCTGAGCAACTGGGTAATCAGCGCAATGTCTCGGATAAGTTTTACGCTTTGCATTTCGACCGCCTGAAAGCCCGCTTGTATGCCGACAATGGCGATTTTGAAAAAGCCTATAACCTGTTTGATCAGTTCTTCAAAAATTACGTCAGCTTGCAGGATGATAAAAGAGACTTGCAGGTGCAAAAGCTGCGGCTGAGTTTTGATGCCGAGCGACAACAGGCGCAAAACGAATTACTGCAAAAAGATAACGAGCTGCAGGCGCTGCGCCTGCTGGAAATCGAACACAAACGACAGATGCAGTGGCTGTGGATTGGCCTGTTTGCCAGTACCAGTCTGATCCTGCTGATTTTATTATTATGGCAATGGCGACGCCGTCGTCAGAGTGCTGCAGCAACAGCGCAAGGCTGAACGCTGGTGAACAAGGGTAACGCATGACGGATATCATCATCAGTGCCGACGGGATAGAACAACGCCCGATGCGGCACTTCACCGAAGAAGCTTATCTCAACTATTCGATGTACGTCATCATGGACCGGGCCCTGCCACATATTGGCGACGGGTTAAAACCGGTACAACGGCGTATTGTCTATGCGATGTCCGAATTAGGACTGTCGCATGTGGCGAAGTATAAAAAGTCCGCCCGTACTGTCGGTGATGTATTAGGTAAATTCCACCCGCATGGCGACAGCGCCTGTTACGAAGCCATGGTGTTGATGGCACAGCCGTTTTCTTATCGTTACCCGCTGGTCGACGGTCAGGGCAACTGGGGCGCGCCGGATGATCCGAAATCTTTCGCGGCGATGCGTTATACCGAGGCCAAGTTATCGCGTTTCAGCGAATTATTATTAAGCGAACTGGGGCAGGGCACTGTCGACTGGACCCCAAACTTTGACGGCACACTGGACGAGCCAAAAGTATTGCCAGCGCGTTTGCCGCATATTCTGCTCAATGGCGTCACCGGTATTGCTGTCGGGATGGCGACCGATATTCCACCGCATAATGTGCGCGAAATTACCGACGCCGCCTGCCACTTGCTGGACCATCCGCAGGCCTCAGTGCCGGATTTACTGCAGTATGTCAAAGGGCCGGATTATCCGACTGATGCCGAGATCATCACGCCACAGCATGAATTGCAGGCCATCTATGAAACCGGCCGTGGCAGCGTACGGATGCGGGCAATTTATACGGTCGAAGATGGTGATATTGTCATCACCGCTTTGCCGCATCAGACCTCCGGCGCCAAAGTGTTGGAACAAATCGCCGCACAGATGAATGCGAAAAAGCTGCCAATGGTGTCGGATTTACGCGACGAATCTGACCATGAAAGCCCAACCCGGATTGTGGTGGTACCACGTTCCAACCGCATCGACGTTGAACAGCTGATGCAGCATTTGTTTGCCACCACGGATTTGGAAAAATCCTATCGGGTGAACCTGAATATTCTTGGGCTGGACCAGCGGCCACGGGTGAAAAACCTGCTGGAGATCTTGAGTGAATGGCTGGTGTTTCGCCGCGATACGGTGCGCCGGCGCCTGCAGCATCGCCTCGACAAAGTGCTGGACCGCTTGCATGTGCTGGAAGCTTTGTTGATTGCGTTTTTGAATATCGACGAAGTGATCAAGATCATCCGCGAAAACGATGAACCAAAGCCAGTGTTGATCGAACGTTTTATGCTGACCGATCGTCAGGCCGAAGCCATTCTGGAGCTGAAATTACGTCACCTCGCCAAGCTGGAAGAGATGAAAATTCGTGGCGAACAGGATGAATTAAATAAAGAACGCGAATACCTGCAAGGCATTCTTGGCAGTGAAAGCAAACTGACTAAACTCATCCGCGCAGAATTGCAGGCCGACGCGAAGAAATATGGCGATGAGCGCCGTAGCCCGATAGTACAGCGCGAAGAAGCCAAAGCGCTCAGTGAAAAAGAACTGCTGCCGAGTGAGCCGGTGACTGTCGTGCTGTCAGAAAAAGGCTGGGTGCGCTGTGCTAAAGGCCATGATGTCGACGGTAACAGTCTGCAATACAAAGCCGGCGATGGCTTTAAATCGGCAGCCAGTGGTCGCAGTAATCAGTACGCCGCTTTTATCGATTCCAGTGGTCGCAGTTTTGCCGCGGAAGCGCATGACCTGCCTTCAGCCCGTGGCCAGGGTGAGCCGTTGACCACCCGCTTTGCGCTGGTAGCCGGCGAAAACTTTGAACATGTATTAATGGCGGACAATCAGGTGCAGCTGCTCATCGCCAGTGACGCCGGTTATGGTTTTGTCGCCAGCTTTGAAGACCTGATCAGCCGGAACAAAGCAGGTAAAGCTTTGCTGAGTTTACCGACTGCTGCCAAAGTGATGACACCACAGGTGATTAAAGATCCGGCTACCGATCAGGTCGTAGCGATTTCCAACGAAGGCCGGATGCTGGTATTCCCGGTATCGGAGCTGCCGCAGCTGTCCAAAGGCAAAGGCAATAAGATCTTGAGTATCGCCTCGGCCCGCGCCGCCAGCCGTGAGGAATATCTAAAAATCCTCGCCGTGGTACCGGCCGACAGCGGCATTACGCTGGTGGCAGGCAAGCGCAAGATGACCATCAAAGCGTCTGACCTGGCGCATTACGTCGGTGAACGTGGCCGGCGTGGTAACAAGTTACCGCGGGGTCTGCAGCGCATTGATGAGCTGCTGGTTGGTGAAGTGGGAGATTAACTCTGCTTGTTGTTGATAAAAGCCACCTGCGGGTGGCTTTTGTTTGCGCAATCCGCCGCCGGATTAATCATGGTATCGCCGTACTTCAGTGCACAGTTGTGCACCCGAACGACAGTGATTTCACTGCAGTTGTGATAAAAATCGCTTCAATCCGCTCATTCAGTACAGATCAAACCAGCGTACAGCTGTAAACAGTTTATACTGCCGGCCTGATAAAAATGAGGTTGTGCCGTGTTAGCTCTGATCCGAATTCTGTTACTGGCTGGTTTTGTTGTGCTGACGACTGTCGCTGGTTTGTTGTTATGTCTGGTGCGGCCATTTCACCGCGAAAACGTCGGTGTGGTGTCGGCCTGGTACGGTAAAGCCAGTAAATTACTCGGCGTGACTGTTGAGATCCGCCGCCACCCGGCAGTGCATGCCGCGATGCCTTGCGTCTTTTTGGCCAATCACCAGAACAACTACGACTTGTTTACCATTAGTGGCGCTTTAGTACCGGGCACTGTCACCATTGGCAAAAAAAGCCTGAAATGGATCCCATTCTTCGGCCAGCTGTATTGGTTTCTCGGCAATATCCTGATTGACCGCAATAACAAAAGCAAAGCGGTCGGTACTATGCAAGGTGCTGTGGAACGCATCAGCCGTGACCAGTTATCAGTCTGGGTGTTTCCTGAAGGCACGCGCAGCCGTGGCCGGGGTTTGTTACCATTTAAAACCGGAGCTTTTCATATCGCGCAGCAGGCGCAGGTTGGCATAGTACCGATTTGTATGAGCAGTACTTCGTCGCAGATTAAATTGAACCGCTGGAACAATGGCCGGATCATCATCGAATTTCTGCCGCCGTTAAGCCCGGCCGAGCTGCACGCGCCGGTCCGCGAACTGGCAACCCGGGTGCGTGAAATGATGGCAGATAAAATTGCCCAGCTTGATAGCGAGTTACACAGCGATTACACTGCGCAGACTACAACTGTCACAGGATGATCCAGATGTCTGAAAACTGGCAAGAATTTACCGAAGAGACTGTTAATGCACTGCTGGAAGACGGCAGCGATCCGGAGGCGGAATACACAGTCGAGCACCATTTTTATCACGCCGATTTTGCACAGCTGGAGAAGCTGGCGGTTGAAGTGTTTAAATTAGGTTTTGAAGTGACAGATGCTGAGGAAGTCGAATTTGAAGATGGCGGCAGTGCCTGGGTATTCGATGCCATCCGTGAACAATCACTGATTGCTGCTGAGATCACGGCTGATGCCATCAAACTGGAAAAACTGGCGCAGAAATTCGGTATCGAATACGACGGCTGGGGCACCTACTTTGAAGGTGACGAAGAATTTGACGAGGATGACGAAGAGTAATTTCTTCTTAGTCTAAACAAGAGCCTGCGGGCTCTTTTTTTATGGCTTCAACATGCCCTGGGTAAATCAACATTAAACGTTGTTGTTTGGGGGGGCAAAAAATCGGCAACAGTCGCAGTCAGCGGCAGATTGTTGGTTATCAGCATGTGTCGATTGCTTCTTATCGTCAGAAAAATTTACACGGGCCTACAGCTATATATTCTAAATATATGAATTAGAAAGATCTTTAATGTTGGTCTGGTTCATGCTTAATCTTTGAACAGGACACCGAAGCCGTACCTTGATGTCTAATGTATTGCACTCAGCTCTCAAGGAGAAGATTATGAACAGATTACTTAAAACTACAGCGCTGGCTTGCGCCTTCATGTTGCCGCAGTTCGCTCAGGCTGGTTTGGTGACACAATGGGAATATGAAGTCGCGTCTGAGTGGACCGGTGCGACCTACGAAGCTTCAGGTGTCGGCACGACCAGCACTGGCAGTTCAGTGTTGAGCTGGGGCGCTACTGGCGGCAGTTATGATACCAATCCGAAAAACCGCAGTGCCTTGGTTATCAGTGATAGCCCAAAAAGCGGCACTGATTTGGTGACCAACAGCATGGCTTATGTGCTGACCAACGTCATTACGCACTTCAATAACATTCTGACCGGCGGCACAAAAAGCCTTGAGACCGCTCTGTTAAGAACCACTTTAAAATTGAAACCATTTTTACCTGTACCAGGCCCAGCATTGCCGGTGAAAGAACTTGATTTCACGATTCGGTTTATCGAAACACCAAACGATGCAAATTGTGGCTTTGACAGCACTTCCAACTGTGACGACATTTTTGTCATCGAAGTTGGTAGTCTGGTCAATTCATTCACTTATGATGGCTATAAGTACACCACATCTATTATCGAAACCACAGCAAGCCTGACAGGTTTAAGTCCTGCAGCTTGTGCTGAAGCAGGTGCTTTGCCTGGCTGTCTGGGTTTTAAAACCATTGAACAAGCCGCGACTGACGCTCAGTTTGGTCTGCTGATTGATGCTGTTGAAGTGTCAGAACCAGCTGGCACCGCAGCGCTGGGTCTTGGCCTGTTATCGCTGTTTATGTATGGCCGCCGCCGTGCTGGCAAATAATATTGATTGTTAAGGAAAAGCCTGCATCTGCAGGCTTTTTTTATGGCTAAAATCAGTTTGTTGTCGGAATAAAAAAGGCGCCGAAGCGCCTTTAGATCTACAAGCCGATTATTTAGACCGGCGAGCTGATAAACGTAACGCTAAAACTGAGAAGGCCAGCAAACCCAGTGTGGCTGGCGCCGGAACTGTGATTTTCTCACCTTCAATAGTGAAACCAAATTGTGCGGTGGTGTTCTGACCTTCAACAGTCTGGAAACCAACACAACCAACTGGCGCATTGGCAACAGCACATGCTGCGGCAGTTAAGGCAGTCAATGACTGAGTAGTCTCGACCAGCTTCACAGTGTATTTGTAACCGTCATAAATGAAATTGGTGACCAGGCTTGCCGGGTTGTCAATAACAAAAATGTCATCACAGGCGCCGATACTGGTGAAACCACAGCTTGCTGCCGAGCCGGTGTTCGAAGTTTCTTTAAAACGAATATCGAAGTTCAGTACTTTTGGCGGAAACATAGGGCCTACTACCGGTGCCCATGGCTGTAACACCAGTGAAGTCGTTAACACTGCGCTGGTCAGTGTTGAGTAGCCATTCAGTACGTTGTTGTAGTGGGTGATTGAGTTGGTTAATGCTGCCTGAGTATCGTTGGTATTTGCAGTAGCAGGCGCTGCCATACCACCGATTTCCAGTGCACTGCGGTTTTTGGTGCCAGCACCTTTGTAATTACCGCCAGTGGCGCCCCAGCTGATCACATCGTT
This sequence comes from Rheinheimera texasensis, assembly GCF_964031785.1. Classification (GTDB taxonomy): domain Bacteria; phylum Pseudomonadota; class Gammaproteobacteria; order Enterobacterales; family Alteromonadaceae; genus Pararheinheimera; species Pararheinheimera texasensis_A. The sequence continues at coordinate 9,322 of NZ_CAXIRE010000011.1, read as the reverse complement.
TGACACTGAAGTTGTGCCATTGCCTGATGCGGTAAACACAACAGGTTGAGACCAATTTGAAGCTGCCAGATATTGCCATTGGGTCACCAGGCTGGCTGATGCTGTCATTGGGACTGTGGCGGCTGCCAGTACGGAAACCGCGATTAAATTACGCATAAGACTCTCCATGAGTATTTTGTTTTAGCCTTTAGACTTACTACATGTCCGCAGAGCTATAGGCAAATTCCGGGCCAATAGTTAACTATTTGAATATCATGGATAATTAGATTTTTTTGATGAATGGCGTGTATAAGAATTGGACATTTGTTAAATAATGTAATGGCAGTTTCTTCATCTGCTAACACGATTTACAGCAGCAGAGCTCTGTGAGCAGCATCTGAAAGGTCAGTGCTCAGCTGGAGGTTGTTTCGGCAGACTAAATGCTGCCGCGGGGTTATCACGGCCGGTAGCTTCATGCTGATGTTCTAACGCCAGTGAACTGCTCTGCAAAAGAGTCTGGTACTGGCCGAATTGGCTATCAGGCTCCGATTTACACAACTGCTGACGAAACAGCGCGTTACGGCGTAGCATGAGCTTTTTCTGTGGTGACATAATGCTGATCCTGAACATGTGAACGCTCAGCCTAGTCACAGTTGATGGCAAATTTATGACAAAGAAGGCGACCCTTGGGTCGCCTTCTTTATTACTGTTACCTTGTGATACCGTTACAGCGCAGCGATTTGTGCCTGCTGGGCCAGTAACTTGGCGACCGCAGCTTCGGCGTCGGCCAGTTTCTCGCGCTCTTTCGCCAATACCGCTTCCGGCGCTTTGGCCACGAATCCTTCGTTGGCAAGCTTGCCGGCGACACGGCTGACTTCCTGTTGCATCTTCTCCAGTTGCTTGGCGATACGGGACAACTCGGCGTCTTTGTCGATGAGGCCGGCCATCGGGATTAACAGGTCCATCGCGCCCAACAGCTGTGCAGCGCTGGCTGGTGCTGTGTCTGCTGCAGTCAGAACTGTAATACTGTCCAGCTTGGCTAAGTTCAGCAGCAGGGCACGGTTTTGTTCCAGACGACGGTTATCTTCGGCAGATAAGTTGCGCAGTAACACCGGCAACGGTTTAGTCGGGGCAATATCCATTTCGCCACGGATGTTACGAATAGCCAGAATAAAGCCTTTCACCCATTCAATGTCGGCTTGTGCTGCGGTGTTCACCAGCGCACTGTCCGCTGCCGGATAGGCTTGATTCATAATGCTGATACCGGCGCTGAAATCTCTGCACGCCAGTGGTGCAACCCGTTGCCAAATCTCTTCAGTGATAAATGGCATGATTGGGTGCATCAGACGCAGCAGTGATTCCAGCACTGTCACCAGTGTCTGGCGGGTACCGCGCTGCTGGGCTTCGTTGCCTTTGAACAGTACAGGTTTGGTCAGCTCCAGGTACCAGTCACAGAACTGGTTCCAGGTGAACTCGTACAGCGTATTGGCCGCCATGTCGAAACGGTAGCTATCCAGGTATTGACGGAACTGCGTCACTGTTTCCTGGTACTGACTTAAAATCCACTGGTCTGCCAGCGAGAGCTCGATTTCGCCACCGTTCAGGCCAGTGTCTTTGTCTTCGGTCATCATGGTGACGTAACGGCTGGCGTTCCACAGCTTGTTGACGAAGTTGCGGTAACCTTCGAGGCGTTTCATATCCCAGTTGATGTCGCGGCCAGTCGACGCCAGTGCTGCCAGCGTGAAGCGCAGCGCGTCAGTGCCGGTGGCTTCAATGCCTTCCGGGAATTGTTTCTTCGTCTGATTGCCGATTTTCTCCGCCAATTGCGGCTGCATCATGTTGCTGGTGCGTTTTTCCAGCAGATCTTCGAGGCTGATGCCGTCAATCATATCCAGCGGATCTATGACGTTGCCTTTGGATTTTGACATTTTGTCGCCGTTTTCGTCGCGGATAAGACCAGTCACATACACAGTCTTAAATGGTACCTGCGGCTTGCCGTTTTCGTCTTTGATAAAATGCATCGTCATCATGATCATCCGGGCAACCCAGAAGAAAATGATGTCAAAACCAGTCACCAGCACGTCAGTCGGGTGGAAGGTTTTTAAATCTTCGGTATTTTCTGGCCAGCCCAGCGTGGAGAAAGTCCACAGCGCGGAAGAGAACCAGGTGTCTAACACGTCATTGTCCTGGCGCAGTGACACGCTGTCATCCAGGCCATGTTTGGCACGCACTTCAGCCTCATTGCGACCGACATAGACTTTACCATCAGCGGCATACCAGGCCGGAATACGGTGGCCCCACCACAGTTGACGGGAAATACACCAGTCCTGAATGTCGCGCATCCAGCTGTAATACATGTTTTCGTATTGTTTGGGAACAAACTGAATGTCGCCGTTTTCTACCGCTTCAATGGCGGTTTTCGCCATAGGCGCCACGCGGACATACCACTGGTCGGTCAGCATTGGCTCGATCACCACGCCTGAACGGTCGCCATATGGCAGGGTGTTGGTCAGCTCTTCAACTTTGTCCAATAAACCTTGTGTATCCAATGCCGCAACAATAGCTTTACGGGCAGCGAAACGGTCAAGGCCTGCGTATTCAGCCGGAATTGGCGCTTCTAATGCAGTGTTTTCTTCACCGTTAGTAAAGAAACATTCGCCGGTGGTGCGGATAGTGGCATCCGGCGTCATCACGTTGATCATGGTCAGGCCATGACGTTTACCGACTTCGTAGTCGTTAAAGTCGTGCGCCGGTGTGATTTTCACACAGCCTGAGCCTTTGTCTTTGTCGGCATGTTCATCAGCGATGATGGTGATACGACGATTGACCAGCGGCAGCAGAATGTCTTTGCCAATCAATGACTGGTAACGCTCGTCATCCGGATTGACGGCCACAGCGGTGTCGCCGAGCATGGTTTCAGGCCGCGTCGTCGCGACCACGATGTAGTCTTTGCCATCCAGCGTTTTCACGCCATCGGCCAGCGGGTACCGCAGGTGCCAGAAGTGGCCGCGTTGTTCTTTGTTTTCAACTTCCAGGTCAGAAATCGCGGTGTGCAGTTTCGGGTCCCAGTTCACCAGGCGTTTGCCGCGGTAAATCAGGTCATCTTCATACAGGCGGACAAATACTTCCTGCACCGCATTGGACAAGCCATCGTCCATGGTGAAACGTTCTTTGTCCCAGTCGACAGAGTTGCCAAGACGGCGCATTTGTGAGGTGATAGTACCGCCAGATTCGGCTTTCCATTCCCAGACTTTTTCGATAAAGGCATCACGGCCCATGGCGTGGCGGTCCGGTAAGCCGGCGGCTGCGAGTTTACGCTCGACGACCATTTGGGTGGCGATACCGGCGTGGTCAGTACCAACCTGCCACAGCGTGTTTTTGCCCAACATGCGTTTGTAGCGGGTCAGGGCGTCCATGATGGTTTGCTGGAAGGCGTGGCCCATGTGCAGGCTGCCGGTGACGTTTGGCGGCGGGATCATGATGCAATAAGCGCCGTTGCTATTGTCACCTGACGGCTTAAAATAGCCTTTGCTTTCCCAGGCGTTGTACATCGCCTGCTCGATTTGACTCGGATTAAATGTTTTTTCCATGATATCTGCCTGATCTCATCAACAACTTATTCGGGGGTTCGCGTTTGTGGCTCGACCCCAAGCTGACGGTAATGTTTAAATTTTTGTCGCGCCGCAGCTTTGCCTTGTTCGGCTGCCGGCACAAATTCGATGATTTGACTGAAGCGGTTGGCAAAAGCGGGCACTGTGTCGGTGAGGTTAATCAGCACCTGGCGGCTGGTCCTTGGACCTTGCCAGCTGATCTCAACCGGCGCACCGCGCGCGGGGCCTTCGCCGGCCAAGTTGTGTGGCACAAAGCGTTCAGCGTCAAACTGCCATAATACCTCATCGACCGCCTCGGCGTCTTGCTGATTTGGGCAGTAGACAAAGACACGCTGATTGGCGCGGAACAAGTCGGCACAGAGCTGACAGGTCAAAGCAAAATGAGCCGGCATACCGGCCAGCTCATCTTGTTGCAGCAAATAAAATTGCACTTGCATCAAATCGCACTCTTTGACAATCGGCCAGTGAACCTCACCGACCGGCTGTTTGGGTTAATCCTGCGGATGATGACCGGCGCGGTTGATTAAAAACTGCGTCAGCATCGCCACCGGTCGGCCGGTTGAGCCTTTGTCTTTGCCGCCACTGCGCCAGGCGGTGCCGGCGATGTCCAGGTGCGCCCAGTTATATTTACGGGTAAAACGCGACAGGAAACAGGCGGCGGTGATAGTGCCGGCAGCGCGGCCGCCGAGGTTGCTGAAGTCAGCAAACGGGCTTTCCAGCTGGTCCTGATAATCGTCCCACAACGGTAAACGCCAGGCACGGTCACCACTTTGCTCGGATGCATTCAGAATCTCATGCGCCAGCGGATTGTGGTTACTGAGTAAACCCGAAGCGTGTTTACCAAGCGCAATGACACAAGCGCCGGTTAAGGTCGCGACGTCGATCACCACATCCGGGTCAAAGCGTTCGACATAAGTCAGCGCGTCACACAGCACTAAGCGGCCTTCGGCGTCGGTGTTCAGCACTTCGACGGTCTGGCCTGACATCGTTGTCAGAATATCGCCCGGCCGGTAGGCATTGCCGTCCGGCATGTTCTCGGCCGCAGCCAGCACACCGATGATATTCAGCGGCAAGCCCAGTGAGACGGCAGCCTGCATAGTGCCGAGCACAGAAGCGGCGCCGCACATGTCGTATTTCATTTCATCCATCGCATCAGACGGTTTGATGCTGATACCGCCGGTGTCAAACGTCAGGCCTTTACCGACCAGCACCACAGGCGCGCTGTTGTCACCGGCGCCCTGATAATGCACAACTGCCATCGCCGCCGGGTTTTCTGAACCACGCGCCACGGCCAGGTATGAATTCATGCCCAAAGCGGACATTTCCTGAGTGCCAAGCACTTCCACTTTGACTTTATCGGACAGCTCGGTGAGTTTTTGCGCCTGTTCCGACAGCCACAGCGGCGTACAGATATTCGGCGGCATATTGCCGACGTCTTTACATTGTTTAATGCCGGCAGCGACAGCCAGGCCATGCTCGACAGCTTTTTCGCCGATCGTCAGGTCGCGTCGGGTTGGTACATTAAAGACGATTTTGCGAAGCGGCCGGCGCGTTTCATCTTTTTTGCTTTTTAATTTGTCGAAGACGTACAGGCAATCTTGGGTAGTTTCAACGGCATGCCGCACTTTCCAGTAAGTGTCACGGCCTTTGACATGTAGCTCTGACAAGAAACACACAGCTTCCATTGAACCGGTTTCGTTCAGCGTGCTGATGGTTTTGGCGATAATTTGACGATACTGGCGCTCGTCTAATTCGCGTTCTTTACCACAGCCCACCAGCAGGACACGTTCACTCAGCACGTTCGGTACATGATGCAGCAATAACATCTGGCCCGGTTTGCCTTCGAGGTCGCCGCGGCGTAACAGGTTGCTGATGTAACCTTCGCTGATTTTGTCCAGCTGTTCAGCCACGGCAGACAGCCGGCGTGGCTCATAGACACCAACGACAATGCAAGCACTGCGTTGTTTTTCCGGACTTCCGCTTTTAACGCTGAACTCCATGGGGACTCCTGATTCTAAGAGGCAAAATGCAGCAGGGGGCCGGACCGGGCGCTATGCTTGATAAAGAGCTGGTCTGAGCCGATAAAAAAGCTCGGAATCCGCTGCAGTTTCGTTGATAATAATTGCTATAAATATCCAGTTTACTTAAAAATTGCCAGCGCGCCAGCAAAAAGACTGGTTTTTAGGGGGCTTTTTTGATTGTTTTTCGCTACTTGATTGGTGAAGTATTTAAATCTCAGCTCGCAGTATTTCTGATCCTGATCACCATCATCTTAAGCCAGCGCTTCGTGAAAATACTGGCGGACGCCTCGGAAGGGGAATTACCGGGCCAGCTGGTGCTGACGCTGATTTCTTTGAAATTACCGCAGTTGGCCGTGCTGATCCTGCCATTAGCGGCATTTTTAGGCGTTTTGGTCGCCTACAGCCGTATCTACGCCGAAAGCGAAATGACGGTGCTGCATGCCACCGGCATCAGTGAATGGTATGTGACGCGACTGACGCTGATCCTGAGCTTGCTGATGGGGCTGGCTGCGGCGGGCCTGATGATGTACTTAAGCCCTTGGGCTGCTGAGCGCGAGTACGAGATTATGGCCAAAGCCGATGCCGATTCCGGCTTGTCGACTTTGTTACCCGGCCGCTTCCAGCAAACGTCCAACGAAAAAGCCGTGGTGTTTGTGCAGGACATGAATCGCGATGGTACACAGTTATCCCGCGTCTTTCTGGCGCAATCGGCCAGTGAAGATAACTTAAGCGGCTCTGTGGTCTATGCCGAAACCGGTGCCGTCGCCGAGGACAGCAACGGCGCGCAGCGGCTGGTGCTGAGTAACGGCCGGCGTTATGCCGGTTCTGTTGATTCACCGCAGTTTGATGTGCTGGAATTTGGCCGCTACGACATTCAAATCCGAGAGCAACAAGTCGAGCAACGCCGGCGCAAACTGAGCTCGTTGCCGACCGACCAGCTGCTGGCAGTGGACAGCGCTGAAGCCAAAGCTGAATGGCACTGGCGGTTGGCGATCCCGATTTCAATCCCTATTTTGATGCTGCTTGCGGTGCCGCTCAGCCGTGTCAATCCGCGTCAGGGTAAGTTTGGTAAGTTATTGCCAGCCTTGGCCTTATTCCTGGGGTATTACATTTTATTGATTGTGTGCCGTAATCTGATTGAAAACGAAAAAATTCCGGCGGCGCTTGGCATGTGGTGGATCCACGGTCTGGCGTTGGCGCTTGGCGTGTTTTTGTTATTGCAAAGCCGCGCCGGTTATCAGCGTTTCACTGCGCGCCTGAATGGCCGGGGCCGGAGTCAGCATGCTTAAAATTATTGATGTTTATATTGGCCGGATCATTTTATCCACCACTTTACTGAGCCTGACGGTGCTTTTGGTGTTATCCGGTATGTTCCGTTTTATCGATCAGCTGCGCCTGACCGACCGTGGCGACTACACAGTATTAGTGGCGGCGATGTTCAGCCTGTTTACCATTCCCGGTGATTTGGTGACTTTTTTCCCGATGGCGGCGCTGATAGGCGGGCTGATTGGCCTGGGGATGCTCGCCAGCAACAGTGAACTGGTCGTGATGCAGGCTGCCGGCTTGTCACGGCTTAATATCATCAGTTCAGTGATGAAAACCGCCTTACTGATGATGGTGCTGGTGATGGCCGTGGCCGAGTGGGGCGCGCCGACTGCCGAGAAATTTGCCCGCGAACTCAAAGCCAAGGCAATTTCCGGTGGCGATTTGTTAGCGGCGCAGCAAGGCGTCTGGGCCAAAGACGGCGACGATTTTGTTAATATCCGCCAGGTGTCGGATGGCGGTGATTTAAAAGACATCACCATTTTTGAATTCACACCGGATTTAGCTTTGCAGGCCATTGTGCATGCGCGTGCTGCCAGTTTCTTTAATGGCGTCTGGCAGTTGCAGGACGTCAGCCGGTTGGCGTTTCGGGATGAAAAAATCGAAAAGCACCGTTGGCCTGAGCAGCGCTGGCGCTCAACTTTAACGCCGGACAAACTCGGTGTGATGTCGATTAAACCTGAGCTGCTGAGTTTAAAAGGCCTGGCCGAATACATCGAATATCGTCAGGTCAACCAGCAGGAAAGCAGCCGATATCAGCTGGCATATTGGCGCAAGGCCACCCAGCCGCTGACGATAGTGGCGATGTTGCTGTTGGCTTTGTCGTTTATTTTTGGCCCGCTGCGCAGTGTGACGATGGCGGCCCGTGTGCTGATGGGCATCCTGACCGGCTTTGGTTTTTACATGGCCAACGAAGTGTTTGGCCCCGTCGCGCTGGTGTACCAGTTGCCGCCGTGGTTAGGGGCCATAGCGCCGAGCGCGCTGTTTATTGGTGTGGCTGTTTATCTGATGCAAAAACGCGGGTAGGTCAATGCCTACCGCGCATCCCGGTGTAAATTCAAAGCGCTGCTTTGTTCTTTGGTCAGCACCACCACAATAGTGCCGGCTACTTGATCTTGCAGAGCCAGACCTTTACCCCAGCGCAGCCACAACCAAAAATTGCCAATACCACCTAATGACGTCAGCAGGCGGATAAAAGCCTGGCGCAGCGTCACCGGCTTGCCGTCGGCACTTAACAACAACAGCCGCCAGGCGCGCATGCCCAGCGTCTGGCCGGCCTTGACCCAGAAATACAGATAAAACCAGCCGATGCAGGCGCTGCTATAGAGCTGAAACCAAATCGCATGCTTCTGAATATATTCAGCTTCGTCCTGATAACCCACCAATGAAATCACACCGGTTTTGGCCAGCACGGCCACAGCGGCGAGAGCCAGCGCCATGGCAAACATCCAAATCGCACAAATGACTAAAAGGTCATACATGATGGCAGACAAACGGCGCAGCAGGCTGGCACGGGGGGCTTCGCTATACATAGAGACTCCAGTTCAGAACCGGCGGCAGTCTAACATGATGATTTGGCAGGCGTCAGCTTTGGCCTCTGATCAAACTTGCCCGCTGTGTGAAATTCAGGCAGATTGACAACGTTGTCAATTTTGCAGGAAAGCATCGATGTCGATTTTTTGTAGCGGAAATAAAATCAAATTCCACCATGTCTCTCTGATTGCCACGCTGCTGTGTGGCACTCTGACTTTCACCAGCGGTGCCAGTGCCCAAAGCAGCTGCAATAGCGCAGCGCTGCAGGGCAGCTGGGAGCTGCAGTCAGCGATTTACCGCGACCAAGGCGGTAAAGTGGTCGGCGAAATCAAAGACCAGCAAACTAAAAGCCGCAAACTAATTGCCGGCAGCCATTTCAGTTTTATCACCTGGCATCCGGACGGTAAATTTGAAGTGGCTGCCTCAGGCAGTTTCAGTGCCGATGCAAAAGGCTATCATGAGCAGGTCGACGCCACTTCGCTGCCACGGCTGCAAGGTAAAACCTATCATTTTCAGTGTCAGATTGAAGGCGACAAATGGCTGCACCAGGGCCTGGAAGATGGCATTCAGATAGAAGAGCATTGGCTGCGGGTCAGCCGCTGAGTGCAGTAACAGATGCGGCGGAATTTGCATCCGCTGCGTGTACAGCTGTCAACACTGCTGCAAAATTGTGCAATTGATTGTCAGGACTGAGATTTTACTTGCAGGGGCGGGGCGGCTTTGTATAATGCGGATGTTTACTTCAGCAAGATCCCCCCTGAATGCCTAGGTGGCGAAATCGGTAGACGCAGCGGATTCAAAATGCAAAGCGTCTGAGAAAGTGGTAGACATAACTCATTGAAACGTCTACAGTTC
>NZ_CAXIRE010000010.1:0-22031 GCF_964031785.1 Rheinheimera texasensis | reverse complement strand
TATGCTGCAATGTAAGGCTTGGAGCGGTAGTTCAGTCGGTTAGAATACCGGCCTGTCACGCCGGGGGTCGCGGGTTCGAGTCCCGTCCGCTCCGCCAATTTTCGATGCTTCTTCGGAGCGGTAGTTCAGTCGGTTAGAATACCGGCCTGTCACGCCGGGGGTCGCGGGTTCGAGTCCCGTCCGCTCCGCCACTTGCATCGAAACGCTTTTCCTGTCCGGAGCGGTAGTTCAGTCGGTTAGAATACCGGCCTGTCACGCCGGGGGTCGCGGGTTCGAGTCCCGTCCGCTCCGCCACTTCAGGAAAGCAAACTCTGAGCAATGCTCACTCCAGCGCGGAGCGGTAGTTCAGTCGGTTAGAATACCGGCCTGTCACGCCGGGGGTCGCGGGTTCGAGTCCCGTCCGCTCCGCCACTTTACTGAGCTGAACATCAGTAAAACATCAACCAGCCAAGTGCTGGTTTTTTTGTGCCTGCGATTTGGTCGATTCATTCCAGCCGTCTGACGACGGCGGTTCAGTCGGTTACTGTCCATTAAGAGCATGGCCGGCCTGTCACGCCGGGGGTCGCGGGTTCGAGTTCCGTCCGCTCCGCCACTTTACTGAGCTGAACATCAGTAAAACATCAACCAGCCAAGTGCTGGTTTTTTTGTGCCTGCGATTTGGTCGCGCTCATCATAATCAATCCAATACTGTGCAGCTTCATATTGGCCGCTTTCAACCAGGTCTGTCTGTCGCAGTGGCTGAGTCCGGGCCATGCTGCGTCTGTGCTTCAGATCACTGGCCAATCCTGTTGCGACCCACAGCCGCAGTTTGCCTGCTTTAGGCCCTGATACTCGCAGGGGTGTGCACTGGCATAACCTTTGCCCGTCTTGCCTGCCACTAGTCATAGCGCCGTTTATCGGGCAGGGATCTCAGATGTCTTTTTTTTCGCCTCAAAATTCAGTTGTCAGCCATAACTTAACTGGAATCAGTCATCACCAGACTGCCGGTGATGGGCAGAACAGCATGTCGTTGCGCCAGCTTTGTCAGTTGTCGCCTGCTGCTGTGGCGCCACAGCAGCGTCTGGCAGTGATGCGGGCGGCACGGCTGGTTCTTGCCGATTCGCAGTCAGAGCTATCCGGCGCAGATGCAAACAAACTGGCAGCCCTGGCACATCATCTGTGCGACTGGCCGCTATTGCTGCAAATGCAGGCGCGCGGATTGTGGCGGCCAGCAGTGGCTGAACAGCTGCTGCCGGCGCTTCAGCTGGGGCAGTTCGAACAGGCGTTACACAAAGTGGAACAGCTCGTATCCAGTGGCGTGAGCACAGACTGGCTGCGGCCGGTGCAGCAAGCATTGTTACAAGAGCTGCGACAACAGCCTTATCCGCAAGCGGTGCTGCAACAGGGATCGGTCAGTCTGACACCACTGCGGTTTCATCATGTGGCTGATTTTATCTGGCAATATGCCGACCCCAGTATCGGCCAGCTGTGTAATCTGCCGGTGTTTCAGTCGGCTGAACACTGGATGACCTGGTTGTATCTGTGTCAGCAGGAGTCGGCACGCCATCTGTTTGCGGTGATGCATACTGATTATGGTTTTATCGGTTCGGTCAGTTTGCAGGTATTTGATGGCGTAGGTTTTTTTTACTATTGGCTCGGCGCAGATTTTCAGGGCCAGGGTTTTGGTCCCATCGCAGTCCATCTGTTGCTACAGCTTGGCCAGCAGCATCTGGGTATGTCTTGTTGCTATGCCAAAGTGTTTGAATACAACCTGATCTCGAACAAAGCTATCAGTAAACTGGGATTTCAGCGGCTTGCGCTGCGGGCTTTGCCGCCGTCGGAGGCGGAGGTGTTTTATTATCGGGGGAATGAAAAAACCAGCGCTGAGCACTATAAGCACTTAGGCTGGTTATTGAATGCACTTAATTCTGGTATTTTATTGTCGGAATGACGCAAGTTGCAAAGATAAATATATTTAGTATCAATGTTTGTCGTTACTGTAAAATATTTTGTAAATGGAATAAAAGCACAGTGGAATCGCTGATCTAAAAAATATTGTTGGAGAGATTGTTTTGAATATGCCGGCAAAATTCCTGCCAACGCCTGTAGGATGTTCGATACTATGCATCATCATACCTAGATTTCCGGCGCTTAATAGTCCATACATTAAAGCCGTTGGGTAATCTCTCTCTGCGATGTAGTTAATCATTTTTATTGAGTCTCCAACAGCACCAAAGGCAGACCCACGACGGCTAATAGTTTCAAATCTATGAAGATTAAAAGCGCCCATTGCTTGAATACGCAAGAATACCTCAATAGCGTAAAAGCTATTTCCGGTCATCATCAAAGAGTTTTCGCGGGTGAGTCCATTTTTTCGGATATCAATGCCATAATATGTCAACCCACTGATTGCCGAAAGTCCGGCGAACTGAAATGATTTAATATATGCGTAGCTGTGAATTCCTACCCAAAAATTGGATGGGTGGATCGGTAGCTTGTTAGAGTGTTTTATTTTTTCAACAACATGCTGTAACGGTGTGTGTGGCATGATGCTATATGGATAAAGAAATCTTCCCATCAATTCCATATTTGAAATGCAAGATTCGATCACTGTATGTATTGCTAGATTGACCTGGCTACTTTTCTTGAAAAAATATTTAGATGGATATTCATTTTTATCGCTGCCATTGCTCATTATATATTCCCTGCCTTCAGTTGGCTGATCAAAAGCATACAGCTATATTGCTTTTAATTTGGTTGTCTGATTTATACAGCGGTTAATTTTACCTTAGTCAAACTCCGCCGTACTGGGATCTGCTGGTAGTACTGCTGATCCTTCGTATAGACACTGACAATGGCAGTCATACTCAGCGTCTTATAATCGGTCATGCATTTATCTTCGGGTTCGACACTATAAGATTTAATACCCTCAGCAAGGACCGGGAACAGATAGCCATATACTTCTGTGGTTGAGAAATCGTACTTTGCATCTGGTTCTTTTTTGCTCAGTGCTTTGCAGAGCTCTGCGGCTAAGCTGCCCTCAGTCCCTACGACTGCTGAGAGATAGCCGTTTTGCACCATATTTGCAGAAAATGCTAGGTGCATATCGTCGATACTCTCAAAGGTGTAATGTGATTTTGCTGCACTGCCATTGCTGGTCACATACAGCTTCAGCGTAGCGGGATCTTCAATGGTTAAACTGTTGAGATACGCTACAATTTGCGTGGCCGTCATACTTTGATTAAAGCTATTGTAGAGAACCGGTATGCCGGCACTGCCTAAACCACAAATAAATAATGTACAGTCCTTTCCCTGTAGAGGCGTTGGGACCTTTGGATTCTTTAGAAAGCTGGAAACATCTGATTGCATTCTATTTAGTATGGCCAGAGAAATGCTGTAGTACATATCACTGCTCATTAATTCCAGTTCCATTTTTTCGACTGAACTGTCATCGATCGACAGTTTGCTGATCAACATGTCCTGAAACAGCAATGCTTCATTACTGTTTGCAAATATTGGCTGTATCCATTCCCGTTCTTTTGGCTTCTCTGATGTAATAACCGCGCGGGTGAAATTGGCGCCAAATACGTTGTCATAAAGAACTGACATATCACCAAGGGGGTTGCACATGTATTTTTTCATTTCCTGCTCCATGGTCTGGTGTGTTGTTAAATGATTTTGGGTGAATGGTGTTATTCAAAATGTGGGCCATTTCTATATGGCTGATATTTTTGTTTTATGTGATTCTGCAATTTCATTGTATTCATGAGCTTATCAAAAAATTTTTATGGATTTTCTTAATTGTCTCTGTCCGGTATGAATATGATTATTTGTCAAAGCGCATGCTGATGGTCATGTTCGTCCATTGTTCTATGCCTTTTTGGATGATTTAGTCTGCTGTCGTTTCAATCGCGGCATTGAAATAGTGACAAATTCAAAAAAAATAAAGATGAATTCAAAAGCGGTACATGTTGCTGTGCTGCTAGCATCATTTTCATTTGGACATGGAGAGCCCTGAGTGAATGCTGCAAATGATTTGACTGCGATGTATTCGGAGGTATTGCCGGGTGTCATCAGCCAGAATAAAGCAATGAAAACCCTGGCGGCCTATCTGGCGAAAATTGCGCTCAGTGACGCAGCGGTGTTCCTGCATGGCGAAACCGGCACTGGCAAAGATCTGATAGCTCAGGCTATTCATCAGAAAAGTGGCCGCCTGGGCCGTCTGGTCAGTGTGAACTGCGGGGCCATTCCGGAAAATTTATTTGAATCTTTGTTTTTCGGTCACGAAAAAGGTGCTTTCACCGGCGCCGACAAAAAACAGCAAGGCTTTTTTTACCAGGCCAATTACGGCACTTTGTTTCTGGATGAAATCGCCGAACTGCCGCTGGTGCACCAGGCCAAGTTGCTGCGTGTGCTGGAAAGTCGCCAGTTCAGCCGGATTGGCAGCAGTGAAACCGAGGCTTTTACCGGGCGCATTATCAGTGCGTCTCATGTCAATCTGGCCGAGCTGGTGCAGCAGCGGCTGTTCCGCGAAGATTTGTGGTATCGCATCAATTTGTTTGAGATCACAGTGCCGTCGTTACAACAACGCCGGGATGATATTCCGCTGCTGGCGCAGTACTTTGCCCGGCTGACCAATCGCATCCGTCTGAGTAGCTGCGCACTGAAATTGCTGCAGTTTGCCGACTGGCCCGGCAATATCCGCCAGCTGAAAAATTGTGTCGACAAGCTGGCGGTGCTGGCCGACGGGCCAGAAGTGACGGCGCAGAGCATTCAGCAACTGGCCATGTGTGACGAACACGTTGACTGGGCGGTGCGGGTGGCGCAGGAAATTATCGAAATGCCGGTCGGTAACAAGCTGAAAACTATTCACGATGCATTGATAGCCCAGGCGGTTGAACGCAGTAACGGCAATAAAACCGAAGCCGCCCGGCTGCTGGGGGTGCACCGCAAAGTGATTGAACGCCGGCTGGCGCAAATTCAGACCAACAGCACGGCCGCGCACGAGATCATGATATGAGCCAGACCGGACAACCGTTGCCGCCGGATGAAGCGGCGCGTCAGCAGCTGTTGCAGCTGAAGGCGAATTCCAGTCAGCAACTGGCACTACTGGTGCAGGCGCAGCAACAAAAACTCAGTGAGATGGTGCAGCAGTTGCAAAATCAGCAAGTGTCGATGGCTGTTGCGACGGCAACGTTACCGGCAGTAACGCCTGACAGCACCACGTCTGGCCGGACTGAGCACAACAGCGCAGCGCTGGCGGGTGTGCTGCGTCTGCAACAGGATAAGTTCGGAGATCTGGATCTGCTGCTGCAACGGATCAAAGCAGCGTCACCTGGCGCGACGGCTGCAGCGGAGTCATTGCAGGGAGGAGAGCAAGGAGGAGAGCAGGATGACAGATCCCGTGTTATTTGAGGCGGTGAAGACTGCTGACGGTGCTTACCAGTGTCTGCCGATCAGCGCCAGTCGCTTTATCTCGGACGATCCGGCACCGGCTGAACCGGTGCAGCAGGCCTTTTTTATCGACAGCAACCTGATGCAGGCCGTGCTGCCGGATTGGGCTGCTGAAGCGCAGGCTGTTTTTTTGCAAAGTCTGCACAGCAACGCACTGGGTGGGCATACCGCATATTTTTTGCAGGTCCAGGCCCGGTTTGAACAGATGCGTCAATCGTTGCAGCAACAGCTGGACGAATTCAGCCGTTTTGGTTAAGCGGAGTCTGAATATGACGGTATCTGTGTCGGCAATTGCTCAAGCTACTCTGCAGTTTGAGGCTGATGAACTGCAGGCGTTTCGCGCTTTTATAAACGTCAGTAAGGCATTAAAAGGCGCCGTGCAAACGCAGCAGGAGCAGGCTGCCAGCACTTTTGCGCAAATGCAGGCAGCGCTGGATGGCCTGCAGCAACCGGTCGCCGCCAACGGGCAGGCCCTGATCAGCGTGTTGTTAGCTGATGCTGCTTATCTCAGTGCACTGCAGGCGATAACGCTGTTACCGGCTGATCTGAACCAGCCAGCGGTCGCACAGGCCCATATGCAGAGATTTTTACAACAGGTGGATACAACCATGGCGCATCAGGTTCAGAGTGCAGCTGAGGCAGGGAGTACAACAGCATGAGCGCAGGCAATGATGCAGGCAATTCAGCGCAGCAATTGATCCAGCCGTCAGTGAATCAGTCCATTGCGCTGGCGGTGCAAAGTGCGGTCGATTTGATGCGTAATCTGAATACCATCGAGACGACGGTGATCGGCGTCGCCTCAGCCAGCTGGCTGGCTAACCCGGAAATGACCGCGTACAAGGATATTATCGAAAACGCCACCAAAACCATCACTTTTGCCGTCGAAAACCTGGCCAAAGTGGGTACTGTTGGCGAAGGCGTGCTGACGGATCTGAAAGCAGATTAAACCAACGGCTGCCGGCAACGCAGCCTTTCATCAAGGATAAGCGATGACACAAATGGATCAGGCTGCGGCGCAAAGCGTCGCGTTAGTGAATGCACTGACCGTCGGTATGGCACCGGCCATGGCGATGGGCAGTCAATATCAGCAACTGGTGTATAGCCAGGGGTTGGCTGCGCTGAATCAGGTGTTTGGCCAGCAGCAGGCCAATATCAGCCATCAGGCGAGTGCAGTGGCTGCTGTGTTGCATAGCTGGCGCTGACATCCCATGCAGCCGGATAAAACTACCCGCGAAGTGGCCGCACAAACCATCGCCAGCGGTCAGGATTTATTGCAACAAGTGCAGGCACTGTTTGATTTGCCGCAGCTGCCGCCTGTTGCGATGGCCTTCCCGGCGGTGATCAGCGCCAGTGGTGTGGTGTTGCCGTCTCAGGCCGGGTCAGACATTGACCTGCTGTTTGCGCAGCAAGAGCAGTTGTTCGCCGGTGCCGGGCTCGCCGCGGAGCATAACTTTGCCCAGAACAATGCACAGACTGCTGCAGCGGACACTGCAGTGACACCTCAGCCAGACCCCGCGCCGGCAATTCCGGAAACAACGGTCGAATCTGCCGAATTGCAGGCCATCCGCCAGCTGTATGCCAGCGACTGAACAGGCTCCACACCGGCAAGCTTGCACTGGCCGGCACTGCGGTTAACATGAGCCTGCTGACATCACAAAGCCTGTTGCCCAAAACCCGTCTGGAGCATGATTTACAGCTGAGCCTTGGCAACCGTGTGGTAGGGCAGGTCGCATTGTTGCAACAACAGCGGCCGCGTATTTACCGGGATATGCTAAGTGACTGGCTGACACCCTATCAACCGGCGTTCTCTGCCGGGACTCAAACCCCCATATCTCCATCACCTGCGCCCTCTTCGGCGTTGTTACCGGCTGATTTGCCCTGTTACTGGCAACAGCTAATCCTGCCGGATAGCGCCATCTGCGCTGAACTGGTGCTGATGCGCCGTGACCACATCCTGTATCTCAGTTATCTGAATATCCTGCCGGCCGATTTTGGTTTGTTCAGCCCGCTGTGGCCACAGCAGGCGATGCAATACGTCAATGCGCTGATTGCTGAAACGCTGGACGACATCGTTGCTTTAGGCCGGGAGCAGCAAGATGTCGCTATAGTCAGCACGCTGGTCAATCCGAATCTGGCAGCGATGTTTGTCCATCAACAGTTTCAACAAACGAGTGGCGGCAACCGGATTGTCGGTTTGCCGCTGCCTGCGCGTTACGTCCGGTCACTTGCGGCAGTGCCGGCGCGCTGACTGCCGGATAGTCGGGGTAGTCGGATCAGACCGCCGGAATTCACAAAATGGATGAAATGGGCCGCATGATGCGGGTCATTGCTTGCTGTACTTCGAAATATTTTGATAGAAAACACATATAAAACAGCTAATTACATTTCATTGCTGCGATATTTTTCACTGGCACAGCCCATGCAATCTTCAGACAGAGTCCATGAACACGGATTCGAAACAATGTACTAGCGGTCTATAACCCATGGAGAAAGATTATGTCGAGTGCACAACTTGTAAATGGCGCGGTCGTCGACTCTGTCACTATTACCAATACAAAAGTTCTGGCTGAAGCCCCGGCAATGGCGATGGGCAGTTTGTATCAGACTATCGGCAATTCTGTTGCCATGGCGGCGGCTAATGCGGTCTATGCCCAGCAACAGGCCAACGTGGTGTATCAGGCGTCGACCACGCTTGGCGTGACCAAGTTATTCTCACAAAACTCGTAACCACCTGGTGGTTTTACGTTCGTCAATTGGGAGATTAGGTTATGTCACAACCCAACGCAGTGAACGGCGCCGTTATTGATGCGGTTGCCGGCTCGAACGCCTCGGTCGGTGCTGTCGCTCCGGCGATGGCCATGGGCAGTTTGTATCAGACGATTGGCAATTCTGTGGCGATGGCAGCGGCAAATGCCGTCTATGCCCAGCAACAGGGCTGGGTCACCTTTCAGTCGGCCGGCACCTTAGGCATCACTAAATTGTTCAGTCAGAACAAATAATTCAGCAGGATCCAACCAGCAGTAACCAAATCAACTCATTTCAGGAGAAGTTTATATGTCAAATGCTCCAGCTCAGCCAACAGCGGTGAACGGCGCTGTGGTCGATTCGATTGTCACCACCAATACCAAAGTGCTGGCCGAAGCGCCGGCGATGGCGATGGGCAGTTTGTACCAGACCATTGGCAATTCAGTAGCAATGGCCGCGGCGAATGCCGTGTACGCACAGCAGCAGGCGAATGTCGGTTATCAGGCCGCCAGCACGCTGGGTGTGACCAAACTGTTCGCAGACAACAAATAACCAATTTTTCAGTGTAAAAGGAGAACACTATGAGTAGCACATCTCAACCTACAGCCGTCAATGGCGCCATTGTTGATGCGGTCACTATTGCCAACACCAAAGTTCTGGCTGAAGCACCGGCCATGGCAATGGGCAGTTTGTATCAGACTATTGGCAATTCAGTGGCGATGGCGGCGGCGAATGCGGTATATGCGCAACAGCAGGCCAATGTGGCCTACCAGGCCGCCACCACACTGGGTGTCACCAAGTTGTTTGCCCAGAACAAATAATCAAAGCGGCACTCTGTGAAAAGCGCCCGGGCCGGGCGTTTTTCCGGAGGCATTGTCCAGACCTGCTGCGGCATTGGGGTCTGGCGGATGACCATCAGACAGGAAGCTATTATGTCCGAAACTAACTACATCAAGAGCTCAATGGATATCAATGACGAAGTACAAAGCCAGAGTAATGAAACCTTGCAGACGTTGTCACTCGGAGCGCTGGTGAATGCCACGTCACTGACGATGCTGAACAATACGTCCAACCAGTATGCGTCCCAGACTTTGGCCAATTCGGCTATGGTCCAGGTTTGCAACAAAATTCTGAGCTCGTAGGCCGGGCCGGAACTGTGTATTCATCGACCATTTCAGGAGTCTGCTATGCCCCCGACACCTCAGGCCACCGAGATTTTAAGCAGTCTGAAAGCATCCTTTGATCAGACGGTTAACCCGGTACAGGCGCAATGGTCGCTTGATTTCAGCCGGCAGCAAAATCAGTTATCACTGACTGTACAGCTGGGGCCAGCCGAAGCGCTGCCGGCTGGCAGTGCTCTGCAAAGCAGCATCGATATCGATGGCCTGAACGCATTGCTTGAGTTTCTGACCCAGGTCAAGATCCAGCTGGGTAATCCGGGTTGAAGATGTGAAGTACGCCGCCTTGTCACTAACCAATGAGGAACAGCTATGAATGATAAACAAAATCAAACGCCGCCAAGTTCGAAGCTGGGTCTGACTGCGGAAGAAGCCGCCGGCGCCTCTATTGCACAGTCCATCGCACTGGCGGCGCAAAACGAAGTGGATGCCTACCGCAATCAGAATACGGTGAACATGGTTGCCATGGGCGTCGCCTATGCCAAATGGCTGCAAAATCCAATGTTGAGTAAGCAATACAGCGAACTGGTCAATTCGACCCGGCTGAGCATGGGAGAGCAGGAATCCGACACCATCAAAGCTTTTGCCGCTGGCAGCGAACCCAAACCCCGTGGGCCGCTATTTGGTTACGCCGCAGCGGATGAGAAGCCAGAACCGGCACCGGCAGCGAGCGCCCATTCGCCCGCAGCCGGTGCTGCAGTGCATTCACTGGCCGGGAAGGTGTTTAACTATTTTTTATCGCCACCGGCCAAGCCGGAGCAATCTTAACCTCCGCCGTCCGGCAAACCGCCGGCTGGTCCGGTTGGCGCCGTGCCGGTTATTGCCTGTGTGCGCTCATAGCAGCGGGCGCCTGTCTTAGCATCGTCAGCTTAATCACTTTGTTGCTGCAGTGTATTTAACAGATGCCGCATCACACTGCTTTTCGCCGCCGCCCGTTGCTGTTGCTGCGCCGCGTCCGACAACAGCGTTTTAGTGAGCGCTGATAAATCAATCGCCTGCTTGGTGGCGGCGACCGCATCATCCGGCGACAGCTGAGCTAACCAGGCGGCGGGCTGCCAGTACCAGCCAAAGCGGTCAAACACGGCAATCTGATCATCGGCCGGCATCATAGCCCCTGTTACAGAAGCAACGCGGGTAAAACGATATCCGCTGTAGCATTGCCAGCGGATGTTGTAACTGAGGTTGGCAGTACAGTATTGTCGGCCGGAGCTTCGCTGTCAGCAGAATCGATGCGGTGGTGACTGCCTGTCTCTACAGCAACCGGCGTGCAACACGGCAGCTGCAGCAGCGGAAAGCGCTGTAGTAAGTGCTGATACAACAGTTGGTGCCAGTGGATCAGCCGGCTGAGGTTGTCGATTTGCCGGGTCCGTGCCTGGTATTCCTGTTGATAATCAAACCAGTGCTCGGCGTCTGCCGGCAGCGGACAGCTGTACAGCAAATCAAAAAGTCCACTTTGAGTGTCCGGGTACAATTCAGCGATTTGCTCAGCCTGGCGCAGCTGGATGAGCTCTGGCAGTAACTGCCAGCGTTCACTGAACAGAAACAGTTGCTGCATCTGTGCACCAAACGCGGCAAGCCGGGCAGGACACAGCGGTTTGTGTTGATAGGGGTTATCGGCGGCAAAGGCCAGCGTGTGCTGAAGCAATGCATTGAGCTGCAGAAAGTCAGCGGTATTGGCAGTGTTGAGTTGCATTTTCAGTTCCTGCTAATCATAACGGTTGTAAGGAAGCGCATGGGCTGTGACGGCCGGTGCTGTGGCGCCTTCCTGTTTCGCATCCGGTTTTGCGTGACAACCGGCAGACTCCGTCATGACCGGTTGTGCCAGCCCGCGAGTCTCGCTGTGATGATTCAGGTTGCGATAAAACTGGCAAACCTGGTTAAACAGTTGCTGGCACGCCAGCTGTTGGGCCTGGTCGCCGCCAAGCCCGGCCAGCGTTTGCAAAATCGGGTCGAATTCAGCGGTTAAGCGCTGGACCAAACGGCTGGAACAGGCGTCGCCGTGACTCTGCGCACACAATAAACTGGCCTGCTTTAACCAGTGCAGCAGCAAGTCTGCCGTTGCTGCGCTGGCATTGCTTTGCCGGATCAGGCTGATCAGCAGGATCGGGTCTGTTTGCATCTCAATCTCCGTTACCAGCACAGTATTTTGCGCCGTAAAAATCAGAGCTGAAGCCAAATACGTGCCAATTGATTGGAGTGGTGGACTGTCACGGCACTGCCGGCAAACCCGGTGCATCGCCGCCAAACCGGCATAGCCTAAAGGGCGGGGTAGGTGCCGGCGAGTGGTCCGAACCGGCCAGTTGTGGGCACACCATGGCCCATACTGACCGCCGCTGTTGGTTGCTTCAGGCATCATTGCAGTCCTGACGGATTTGTTTTGGGCTTTGCTTAAACAGATTTTTAAATGAAGTGGAAAAATTAGCCTGAAGCGGGTATCCCAGCCGGGCCGAGATTTCCTGGATACTTAAATTGGTATCCACCAGCAGCTGACGGGCCTTGTGCATCCGCTGCAAACGCAACCAGGCTGAGACGCCCATATTCAGTTCCTGCTTAAAGGCTTTGGATAAACTGTTGCGGTTGGTATTCATCGCTTTACTGATCGAACTCAGCGTCAGTGGCTGGGCCAGGTGTTGTTCTATGTAACGACAGGTCCGCTCGACCAGCGCTTTGTGTTTACGACTCTGCGGCGACGTTTTGTCTGCAATCACAGACTGCGATGATCGTGACAATAAAATCTTTTGATAGACCTGCATAAACTGTTCAACCGACGCCTGTTGCAAAGGCCCGGTTAAGCGGAAAGTGTGACTGTACAGATGCACGATTGCCGATGCCTGGTTACATTCAGCCAGCTGCTGCTGAGCCAGCATAAAGCTGCTTTCGTCTTCAAAGATAAATACAGCCATTTTTTTTGGCACTGTGTAATTCAAAATCCTGCAAACTGTCCGCAAATTCACATTGATAGTCGGTTGTCAGTATCTGCCACAGCGGATTCAATGGTGATCGGTGATTTGAAATAAAGACCAGAGTTAAACTGTTATTCTGCATTGCGGTTTCCCTTTTTTTTAATGGTTTATTGTATTTGGTTTAAAAATAAGATATTAAAATGTCTTATTTTGGTTGTTTTTGTTAAGTGAAAATGAAAGGTGCCCACATAATTTTTTGGGGCATGTTTGTTGTGTTGCACAGGTTCTGAAACAAAAAGATATGGGTTCAGCGGTGCTGTTGCCGGGCAATTGTTGGCAAGCGGGGCTGCATAGTGCTTTATATTTTTGTGATGAAGATTTGATATATTTTTTTAAGCAGCTAGGGCGTGTTGACGTTTGGTGTTTGTTTTTGCAGCTGTTTTGCAGCTTTTTATGCAAGGCAGTGCGAGAGCCGTGTAGTGATTCTACACAAACGAGCACTAACGCCGCAGAAAGAGCTGCCAAACGCTGCCCTACGGGTTCGTTTGGTGGCGTTTTGGGCTTTGTCACTCGTTGCTCACATAGAATCACTATGCCACGCGCCTCGTTTCGCGCCGAAAACGCCACCAACTCGAACAAAACTTAATCACCAAACGTCAGCACGCCCTAGTGCTGTTGATTATTTTATGTCGTGTGCTGGTGTAAAAATGGACGGCGTTTGTTGATAAACTGAGATGTCGGACGTGGGCACAGTCCGGCGCTGGCCGTTCGCGATAGTGGTCGGGTTATCGCAAAATTCCTTGTCCGAAGTCAGTTTCTCCAACCCAAAACTTTGCTATGTTTAGCAACAGGTTATATATCCTTAGTCTGGTCAGTTCAGAATCAGCAGCATAGCCACGCGGAGGGCTCATGAGCAGTTTATTATCCAGTGTCGATCAAAGAACCAATATGGTCGGGAAAAACCGGCTGGAGTTGTTGTTATTCCGGCTCAATTCCGCGCAATTGTTCGGCATTAACGTGTTTAAAGTACGGGAAGTGCTGATTTGCCCGGAATTGTCAGCCTTGCCGGGGGCGCATTCACATGTACGTGGTATTGCGCATTTGCGTGGTGAGCCGGTGACAGTGATTGATTTGAGTCAGGCGACCGGCGGTAAACCAATCACGGATTTATCCACCGCTTATATTCTGGTCACCGAATACAACCGCAATACTCAGGGTTTTTTAGTCGCCGGTGTTGATCGCATTGTCAGCAGCAGCTGGGAGCAAATCCATCCGGCGCCGCAAGGGGCGGGTAAAGCGCATTATGTGACGGCGGTGACTGAAGTCGATAAAAAGCTGGTGCAAATCCTCGATGTCGAGAAAGTCTTTAATGAAATTTCACCAGCCGATGAAACTGTCAGTGAATCGGTCAAAGAAAAATCCAAAGACGTTGATTTTAAAAACCTGGTGGTGCTGGTGGCTGATGATTCGGCAGTGGCGCGTAATCAGGTGAAACGCGCTTTATCGGCGATTGGTGTTGAAATTCAGACCGTCAACGACGGTCGCTCTGCGCTGAACTGGCTGAAAAATCTGGCTGATGAAATTGGCGGCGATATTTCGCACAAAATGCCGTTACTGATCTCGGATATCGAAATGCCGGAAATGGATGGTTATACCTTAACCGCCGAAGTCAAAGCTGACGAGCGGCTGCGTAATATCCACATAGTTCTGCACTCCAGTTTAAGTGGTGTGTTTAACCAGGCGATGATTGAAAAAGTCGGTGCCGACCAGTTTATCGCCAAATTCCATCCCGATGAGCTGGTGTCTGCGGTGCAAAGGTGGATGTCGGATCGCGCGCCACAGGCCTGATTTTGCTGTATCCAGCAATCAAAGCAGCAACAAAAACAGCGCCAACCGGCGCTGTTTTGCTATCCAAGTGGGGGGGAAAGAGGTTAGATAAACAGCGAATCCCGCTGTACAGTTACCGGCAAACTGCCGTCACTGTAGCGCCAGATCCCCCGGCTCATTACGGCGCGCACTGCCAGCGTCTCTTTATCCAGCAGCACCAAATCCGCGTCCTTACCAACGGCGATTTCACCTTTATGTTGCAGTTTCAGTACCCGCGCCGGGTTGGTGGTAGCGACGCTGAGCGCCAATGGCAGCGGCACGCCTAAGTGCACGGCGGCAACCACTTCTTCCAGTAAACTGGCGATGCGGCCAATACCGAGGCCAATAAACTGCTGCTGGTCGTCGAATAATGGCAAAGACGCATTGGCATCAGACGAAAAGGTAATGCGACTGCAATCGAGCCCCAGTTGCCAGGCCTGCTGCAGCGCTTTAGCGCACTGCACTTCGCCGCTGGCCAGTTCCTGCGGTGTGGTGCTGGTGGTGAAGTCAATCCAGCCGCCGGCGTTTAACATGGCAAAACCTTGTTCCACCAGCTGTTGATTGCGGTTCATATGGGTCGGATAAAACTGCGTCAGCGGAATATCGCTGCCGGCGGCGACATCGAGCAACAAGGACACGCCCGCCGCCGCAGGCCCGACATGCACACTGACGATGCCGGCTTTGCCGGACAGCATGCCGCCCACCCGGGCCTCCGCCGCCAGCTTTTTCAACTCGTCCGGCGTTGGCTGCGAGCTGCGGTGATCGGCAATGGCGACTTCACCGACACCGATAAACTTGTCAATCAGCAGCAAATCTTCGCTGATAGTCGGAAACAAAGTGCGTACTGGAATTTGATAAGAACCGGTGTGGCAATAACAGTTCAGACCTTCTTCGGTCAGCGCATGGGCTTTGGCCAATAAGTTGGTTAGCGTGCGGGTGATGCTGTCAGTGCCGAGCACCCCGACCAGCGTGGTGACGCCGCTGGCAAAGGCATCATCGGCATTCAGTTCCGGTGTGCGGGTGCGAAAGCCGCCTTCACCACCGCCACCAATAATATGGGCCAGTGAATCGACCAGGCCCGGCACCAGATAGCAGCCGGCGGCGTTGATGCGCTGTACCAGGTCACCCTGAATGTTGATGGCACCAGACACTGCACTGATACGTTGGCCTGCAACCAGCACCTGTTGCTGGCCCAGCGCCTGTGGGCTGAAAACTTCTGCATGTTCAATCAGCGTGATCATAAATACCTTCTTTTAAAATCCTGTCCAGACGGCAATCGCCATCGCGCTGATACTCATCAGTGTCAGCAGTAACCATAACGACCACATGGCTTTGAGCCAGCGGCTGAATTCAACGCCGGCAATGGCCAGCGTGCCCATCAGTGCGGGGGAGGTTGGATAAAACAAATGGGCCAGACCGTCGCCAAGCTGGAACGCCAGCACTGCGGTCTGGCGCGACACGCCGACTAAATCGGATAAAGGCGCCATCAGCGGCATCGTCAGCGCGGCCTGGCCGGAGCCGGAGGTGACGAGGAAGTTAAACGCACTCTGAAACACCAGCATGCCCTGCGCTGCGACCATCGAGCTATGGCCATCAATAGTGCTGGCAGCGTGCTGCAAAATGGTGTTGATGACGGAGGGTTTGGCCGGATCTGTGCCACCGAGCAGCAATAAAATGCCCTGCGCGATACCGACCACCATGGCGGCTGGCAACAACTGCGCGGCGCCGCTTTTAAAGGCGTCGACATACTCATTGGTGCGGCCTTGCTGCGGTAAAAACAGCCGGGCTAATAACGCAGACACACAACCAATCACCAGAAACTGGCTGGCAATTTCACGCAGATAATAACCTTGGGTCACGACACCCCAGACCAGCCAGACCATGCCAGCAGCGAAACACAACACAATCAGCAAATGCGGCCAGGCAAACTTCTGCTCCAGCGCAAAAGGCTGTCCTGGCGCAGCGCCTTGCTGGGTTTTGCGTAGCCGTTCGGCGCGGCTCATCATCCAGATGATATAAATCAATGTGAAGACCAGCCACATCACCATGCGAAACCCGGCGCCGGACAACGGCGGCAAACCGGCAATACTCTGGGCTATGGCGACAGAGAACGGGTTCATCCAGGAAGTGGCAAAACCGACCTGAGTGGCTCCGTAGGTCAAAAGCACCCCTGTGATGGCGTCATAACCGAGCAAGCGCACCAGCGGCACCAGAAACACCGCAAAGGCCATCGCTTCTTCGCCCATGCCAAACACAGCGCCGCCTAACGAGAAAAACAGCGCCATCACTGGTAATAACAAGCGTGCTTTGTGCTGCAGCCGGTTTATGAGCCACTTCAGCATTTCGTCGATAGCGCCGGTGCGCAGTACGATGCCAAAACTGCCACCGACCAGCAGGATAAACACCACCACACCAATGGCGGAGCCGGAGCGGCTGCCGGAGGTCATGCCGTCAAAAAAAGCGCTGAAAAAGCCGGTTTGCTCACCGGCGGTAAAAATCGGCGCTAATGAGGCTTCGCCAACCGCCTGATAACTACCGGCCTGCAGCAGATGACGGCCGGTTTCGGCATCCAGTCGGGTTTCAAATTGGCCCGGCGCGAGCAGGGCGGTCAACAATAAAGCGAGCAATAATACGCCGCCGACAATCAGCAGGGTATCGGGCATTTGCCAGCCGCGGCTGGCATTGGTGGCGGGAGTAGGTGTGTGCATCTGGCTATCCTTGAGTGCGGTTTAGCTGCAGACTAAGCGGCTGCGCCAGATAATGCCAGCGGCCGTCGCTGCGCTGACAAGCTTCCACCTTGCCGGCTGCACCCAGTTGCCAGCGTACACTAAGGCCTGGTTGGCTCAGCGGCGCATAAGCTTCGTTGTCCACTTTGGCTGCATCGGTTGCAGGTGGCACGCCGCAGGACAGTTGGCCCTGATACTTCACGACAGCGCCGGCACCTGTACCCGATAGCTGCTGCCAGTGCAAAACGTCACCGGGCAGCAGGCGGCTGACTTTCAGCTGCGTGAGCTTAGATTCCGGCGCATTGAGGCGGCCTTGGGCGGCTGTGCGGTCTATCACCCAAACGCCGCCACTGCCCAGCACTTCCAGCTCGGCGTCCTGGCCATTGCCGTCTTTGTCTGGGGCAAAACGGGCGCGCAGTACTGTGGCTTCATCAACGCCAAAACCAGCCGGCGCTTTGGCCTCCTGCACCAGTGTCAATAACCGGCCTTCGCGGTTACGTTCGCGAAAATGGGTATCGGCGATGCCGAGGCTGAATAACTGCAGCCCGCCTTGTGGCCGGTAGGTCAGTTGTTCGTCGGCCAGTGGCTTGCCGCAGCTTTGGCTTAAACGGCACAGTGGCGCGTCAATATCATGCGCCAGCGCACCAAACTGCAACGCGTGGGCACTGCGCCCGCCGCTGATCATCGCGATATCACCAAGCGGCCGGCCCGATTGCACGGCATTGCCGGCACTGGAACCACCCAGTGGCACAGCTTCAAAACGCACGCGCTGCAGCAGGCGTTTGGTCAATGCCCGCCACTTGCCGTCTGGCCCGGTCAAGGCTCTTAATGTTAATGACTGATCGCCGCCGTTGATAAACACCGCATCGGCGCGTTCAATCAATTCGGCCATGGCTTTGGGATCAGCACAGAGTTTTTGCTGCTGTGCGGCAAGCTCGGGATAACGTTCAGCGCGGCGCAGCTGACCTGAGTGTTTCAGCCGGCCTGCCTCAATGGCTTTGCAATCCCACGGTTGGTTTTGCTGGCTCAGCGCCGGTTCCAGCGGTAACCAGTCGACGTCTGCACCGGCGGCACTGAACAGCTGCTGGTAATAATCGACCCATTCATAAGGGTTGTAAGACGAGGCGGTGATAAGCAGCAGCCGCGGTTTTTGGCTGGCCGGGGTTTGTGGACTGCGCAGCTGACGGCGCTGTTGCGCTGACGTGACAAAAGCCTGAAACAAATGCTGGGTCACGGCATAAGTACCGGGCCAATACACCGCCATCCGCGCCGTGCTGCCGTCCGGGCGCTGCGGCCGGACTTCACAGCTGTCTTCGATGACACTGTATTCGTCACCGCTGAGCCGATGCTGTGCGCTGAATGTATCCAAAGCGGCGCTGGTCAGGAGTTGGTCCTGCTGACTGCGCAGCGCTTGCAAAATGCTGGCACGGCGGGTCTCGCTGTCACCGGCCACAGGCCAGTGCGGCAGTTGCTGCAACAGTTGCAGGCTGTTTTTATCACAACGATAGCTTTTGCCGGTTTGCGCCTGGCGGGCGGCGAAATAAGCCTGTGCTGCCTGCAGCTGCGAAGCTTCACAATATTCAGGTTCAACGCTGGAACAAATTCGTTCACCACCACCAAATAACCATAATTCTTTGCCGGGCAACGGCGGTGTGGCGGCCAGTGCAGATGTGCTGAACCACAACGTCAACGCCACAGTGACCGGCGTACGCAGCTTAAAAGGAACTAACATGAAAACTCCGGGGAAAAAGACCGGCCTCTGCTAAGGCAACAAAATGCGGAGGCCGGTGCTTGTTAAACTCGGGCACTGGAACGGGGCTATCTCAGCGCCGTTACAGTGCGCCGCACAGTCGCCGACTTAAAACGAATAACGCGCCGTCAGACGCACCGAGCGTGGCGTCTGATAGTTCAGATCGTTGCGGAAGTTCGGGTTTTGACCGCTGTCATCAATCTGAACATCGCCTTTTTCAACATATTCCGTCACTTGTTGACTGTTCAGCAGGTTATACACCTGCAGTTGCAGCTTGAGGCCAGGTACTTTGCCCGGCTGATAAGTCAGACCAGCGTCTAAGGTGTAAGTCCATGGCGTGCGGCCAAACTGACCGCGTTGGGTCAGCTCCTGCTCGCCGGCTGCGTTTCGGCAATATAAAGTCGAGGCGGAATATCGCTCAAACACTTCATACTCCGGGTCGTCGACGTCAAATGGGGTATAGCCGAAGCAGCTGACGGGCCGGCCGGATTGCACCGCCAGATTGGCAGACACTTCCAGCTCATCAGTCAGCGCATAACCGCCGAATACCTTAAAGCTGTGGCGGCGGTCATTCGACAGATAGCCGTCGGTGCCATCGACAAACACTTTATGGTCGAAGTCGTTGGTGAGGCCCGGCGACTCGGCTTCCAGATAACTGTTGACCAGACCTTCGGCATTGCCTTGGCTATAAGCCAGCGTATAACTGCCTTGCAAATACCAGCCGTCCGCGCGGCTGCGTTCGAAGAAAAACTCCAGCGCTTTATAAGTGCGTTTGTATTCTTCCAGTTGCAGATAGTCGTTGGAGACCGTGACACGTTTCAGTTCGCCATCGCCGGCAACATCCATATCCATCTGCAGGTCACGGCCCGGATTGACGATAATACAGGTCGCCAGGGTGTCGGCGTCGAAATCGTCATAGCCCTGATCGGCGGCGAAGTCGATAAAGGCCTGCCGGCCACAATAATCGTCGACGCCGTTTTTCACTTCCCGTGCTATGGCTTTGACGCCACCGGTCCAGCCGTCAAACAACTCACGCTGGTAACCGATAATCAGTTCGTCCTGCAACATCGGTTCTAAATCGGCCGAGGCGACAGTAGCGGGATCCGGCGAGGTGTTGCGGCCGCTGGTTAGGGTGTTGCCGAGTTTTTGCCCGAGCTGGCGCGGAGCCTGAGTCACAGGGTCGACGGTACCGTCATACAAATAATATTCGGTGGTGACATATTGCCAGTTCGATGCCCGCACGTTGGTGTTGGCGGCAATCGGAATAAAATAACGGCCAGCGTTGGCAAAGACTTTGGCGCTGCCGTCTGAATTGACATCCCAGGCAAAGCCTAAACGGGGTGCCAGCATATCTTTGGCATCAACAAAGGACACGCCATCGCCGTTGAGGTTATCAAAAGATTCGTTACGCAAACCGGCGTACAGCATCACGTCTTCCGTGACATAAAAACTGTCTTCGAGGTAAATCGCATCGTTTTTTACTTCGTAGCTGCCAGACGGTGAACTACGCGTGCGTTTACGCACTACATTGGCATTTGGCGCGACGTTCACGCCGTTCCAGCGGTCAGCAAACGGCAGTGGCGTATAGATCCGATAGAACACGCCGCCGGAGTATTCAGCACCGGCCCGCACTGAGGTGAAGGTTTCACTGTCGTAACCAAAGCGGATGGTATGGGCGTCCAGCGCCCATTCTCCGTCAATGCGCAGCGCTTTGCGCTCGTCGGTGTTAGGGCCAAAACCCGCGACGCGGACGTCAATTTCGTTCCAGCAACCAACGTCAATAATATCGTCGGTATCCTGATTGTAAATGTCGACCAGCGGGCATTCGTTGCCCGGCAGCGGGTCTGGTGTGACATAAGCGGCGTCAGTTTTCAGATAACCATACATCACACCCAAGTTAAAATTGTCAGTCAGCTGGCCGGTGTATTTACCGATGACAATATTACCGCCATCGCGCTCCTGATACTGTGTGCGCAAATTGCCATGCTGGCCGGTGTAAAACTGTTTTTCCGGATTGCGGTATAAGGTGTAGTCGGTTTTATTGACATTGCGGATACCGGTCAGCTCAAAGATATGACTGTCGGTGATATACCAGTCCAGTTTCAGTAAACCATTCGGGCTGTTGTTGTCAGTCGCGGTGCTGTTGTCAGATTCGAAATAGTCGCCGCTTTGTTTTTTGCCTTCGACCAGACCATAGATAAACAATTTATCCTGAATAATAGCGCCGCCACCGCCAACGCTGTACACCAGCTTGTCTTCTTCATCGGCTGAGCGGTAAGCCGAATAATAGCTGTTTTGTCCTTCCGCAATGCCCGGCACTTTACTGACGACATTTTTACCGTGAGCGGCGAGGCTCGCCGGGTCCCACACCACTGAGCTGGTAAATTCCCAGTCATTGGTACCGCGTTTGGTGACTATGTTGATGACACCACCCAAAGCACGGCCATATTCAGCGCCGTAACCGCCGGTTTTCACCTGCTGTTCGCCGATGGCATCAAAAGGCACTTTGCCATAAGACAAAAAGGTACGGGCGTTAGTCACGTCAAAGCCGTTGATGTAATAGCCGTTTTCTGCAACAGAGGCACCACCGAACGACGCCAGGTTGCCAAAGCCACTGTCGCCGCGCACTGTGCCAGGTGCCAGTAAAGCCACATCGCTGATGTCACGGCCAACCGGCAGCATTTCCAGCTGCTCGGCGCTAAACACGGTGCTGGATTCGACCGATGACGTATCGATTGGATTAATAGCGCGGCCTTGTACCGCGATGCGTTCAATATCGCCATCGGCGAAACTGACCGGCGTACCGGTACCGAGCGACACTGTCACTTCACGGGCGATGCCGGCATTTTCCACTTTATAACGGCCGCCCGGTAACTGACTGAATTGGAAGCGGCCGTTCTGGTCGACCAGGATTTGCCGTTTTAAGCCGGTGTCGAGGTTTTGTACTGTGACTGTGCTGCCTTTGGCGGCCTGGCCAAAAATCGAGCCGACGGACAAGTCTGCTTGTGCTGCGGGGGCCAGAGCCAGCGCGACCAGCGAGGCCAGAGCGGTTTTTTTCAGGATGTTCAAACTGTTGCGTTGCATAGGATCTCCAGCGTTGTGCTTGTCTGTGGCCGCCTTAATCTGTATTCGTGTGCCGTCCGCACTGCGCAAAAAGTCCGGTCCGGGGCGAGCCAACTTTGATATTAGAGCTGAGTCCCCGGAACAGAAATATCCAGTTAGGGATAGGGCAAAGCGCTCAGGCACCGCCTGTGCGCAATTTCCTATTGCTTAAGGAATAGGCAAGCTGGCGGCTTGCCTCAGACTGGTGCAGTGAGCGGCCCGGCGGGCTCTAGAGCACCATATAGTTTAAAAAAGCGGCAGCAGCGATAAGCAGAATGGCCGCAGGCAAGGCAGATTTTTGAAGCTTTAGTGGTTCTAAAGCGAGAAA
>NZ_CAXIRE010000009.1:0-79633 GCF_964031785.1 Rheinheimera texasensis | reverse complement strand
TTGGAGCGGGCAACGAGACTCGAACTCGTGACCTCGACCTTGGCAAGGTAGCGCTCTACCAACTGAGCTATGCCCGCATATTTATTACTTACTGCTATGGTGTTGACAGTAAGTGGTGCCCGGGGCCGGACTTGAACCGGCACGCCCTTTCGAGCGAGGGATTTTAAATCCCTTGTGTCTACCGATTTCACCACCCGGGCAGACAACGTTTGTGTTTTAACTTGCTAAATGGAGGCGGGTCCCGGAGTCGAACCGAGGTGGACGGATTTGCAATCCGCTGCATGGCCACTCTGCCAACCCGCCATCAACAACTCTTCAGATTATTTGGAGCGGGCAACGAGACTCGAACTCGTGACCTCGACCTTGGCAAGGTAGCGCTCTACCAACTGAGCTATGCCCGCTTCATCTGAAAAGGCGTTTGCCTTAACACGAGCTGCATTCTACTGGGTTTAATAAATCCGTCAACTCAAAACTTGGCACTGCTGAACTGTTTGCTCAATTTTTAGCAAACCTGCAGCTTTTGTATGCGAAGCGCTTAATTTTGTTGCAGATATTTCCAGGCCGCCTGCAAATAAACCACCATAGACCAGACGGTCAGCACAGTGGCAATAAACAATAAAAGCATGCCTAAATCAGTGATCCACTGCACCGGCTGCCAAATTAAACCAATCAGCGCCAGCATCTGGGCAGCGGTTTTTAGTTTGCCCATTTCAGACACTTTGACCTGAGCGCTTTTACCAAGACCGGCCATCCATTCACGCAGGCCGGAAATGATGATTTCGCGGCTGATCATAATAAATGCCGGAATCGTCACCCACAGCGTTTGCATGTCGACCGCAATCAGCACCAAAGCCGCAGCAACCATGGCTTTATCAGCCACCGGGTCGAGAAAAGCGCCAAAAGCGGTGGATTGTTGCAGCTTACGCGCCAGATAACCGTCTAATGCATCGGTAATGGCCGCCAGCCAAAATACAAAAGCAGCGAGGAAACGGGCATGTTCATGAGTTGAATAAAAGCAGAAAACGAAGACAGGAATTAAAAAAATCCGGAACAAAGTTAACAGGTTAGGCACATTCCACATCAATAAATCTCAATTCTGGGCATTTTTTTAGTTGTTATGACAAGCCTGATAAATCAACTCAGCCTGCGCTTTGGAGATCCCCGGCACTGTCGCCAGCTCAGCGACTGATGCTTTCAGCACGCCTTGCAAACCACCGAGGTATTGTAACAAAGCTTGCCGGCGTTTCTCACCTATTCCGGCAATATTTTCCAGCGGGCTTTGGGTGAACTTTTTACCACGTTGCTGGCGGTGCCCGGTAATGGCAAACCGGTGCGCTTCATCACGGATGTGCTGGATCAAATGCAGTGCCGGGTCATCCGCGGGTAAATTAATCGCATGCTGGATTGAGTTGATGAGCAACGTTTCCAGCCCGGGTTTACGGCTGGTGCCTTTGGCAACGCCGAGCAACAGCGGCTTTTTCGCCAACGGCCAGTCGGCAAAAAACTCAATCGCCTGACTGAGCTGACCGGCACCGCCATCAATAAGCACAATATCCGGCACCCTCGCCTCATCTGTCAGCTTGCCGTAGCGTTTTTTCAAGGCAAAACGCATCGCGGCGTAGTCATCGCCCGGCGTGACACCTTCGACATGAAAACGCCGGTATTCGGCTTTATCCGGCCCTTTGTCGTTAAACACCACACAAGACGCCATGGTCTGATTACCCATGGTATGACTGATATCAAAACATTCCATCCGCTGTAGCAGCTCGAGTTTTAACACCTGCTTCAGCGCGCGATAACGCGCCGCCATATGTGCGGCCTGACTGACTTTGGTATCGCAGGCGGTGCGGGCGTTTTTATTGGCCAAATCGAGATAACGCGCTTTTTCGCCGCGTTTTGCCGCGTTTAACACGACCTTACGACCGGCTGCTGCACTGATCGCTTCGGCAATGCTGTCGGCGTCTTCCAGCGTCTCATTGATGACAATTTCGCGTGGAATTTGTTGGCCACCCATGTTGTTTAAATAAAACTGCAGTAAAAACGCTGGAAAAATCTCTTCGGCTTCAGTTTGTTGCGGCAGTTTCGGGAAATAAGTTTTAGTGCCGAGGATTTTCTGGTCGCGTACGTACAATACATGCACTGCAGCCACGCCATGCAGATAACAAAAGCCGAGGATGTCCATTTCTTCATGGTCACCGCTGACCGCTTGTTGTTCCTGCACTTTGCGCAGCGCAATGATTTGGTCGCGCAGCTGCGCCGCCAGCTCAAAATCAAGCTGATTGCTGGCGACTTCCATTTGCTGCACCAGGTCGTCGATGACCTGCTGATTTTTTCCCTGCAAAAACAACCGGGTAAGTCGTACCTGCCCGGCATAGGCCTCATCAGAAATTTTGCCAACACAAGGTGCTGAACACAGCTTCAACTGATATTGCAGACAAGGCCGGGTGCGGGCACGATAAAAACCATCTTCACACTGGCGCACCGGAATGACTTTCTGTAATAACTTCAGGCTTTCCCAGACTGCACCGGCGCTCGGATAAGGACCGAAATACTGCCCCGGCACTTTTTTCGGCCCGCGATGCGCAGTGATCCGCGGATGTTTATGGTCGGTCAGCAAAATATAAGGAAATGATTTGTCGTCGCGCAGCAATACGTTGTATTTGGGCATGTATTGCTTGATCAGGTTGTTTTCCAGGATCAGCGCTTCAGTTTCGCTGTTGGTGACTGTGAACTCAACAAAGGCAATGTTCGCCACCAACGCGCGGGTTTTGACACTGTCGACATTGCTGCGAAAATAACTGGCCAGCCGCTTTTTTAAATCTTTGGCTTTTCCGACGTAAATGACCTGCGATTTGTCACCGTACATACGATACACACCAGGCGAGCCCGGTACGGTTTTTAAAAAAGCACTGCTGTCAAACGGCGGCATCAGCGTCTCACAATCCTGTGGAAATTTGGATCAGGCAATGTTGATCATGCCGTGGCGAATGGCCAGATGGGTTAATTCAACATCCCCACTGATCGCCAGCTTTTCAAACATACGATAACGATATGAATTGACGGTCTTGGCGCTGACATTCAACTTGTCGGCAATATCATTGACCTTTTCACCCTGGGTGATCATCAGCATGATTTGCATTTCACGGTCGGAAAGTTCATCAAAAGGATTATTGCTGTTGGACTGAATTTTACTGAACGCCATTTTCTGCGCCACTTCGTCAGAAATATAGCGATGGCCATCAGCTACCCGCTTAATGGCCAGGATCATCTCAGAAGGTGCGGCATTTTTGGAGATAAAACCCGATGCGCCCATCTGCATGACTTTGGTCG
The DNA here is from genome assembly GCF_964031785.1 of Rheinheimera texasensis. Lineage (GTDB taxonomy): Bacteria > Pseudomonadota > Gammaproteobacteria > Enterobacterales > Alteromonadaceae > Pararheinheimera > Pararheinheimera texasensis_A. The sequence goes on along the minus strand of NZ_CAXIRE010000009.1, from coordinate 76,303 downwards.
GCACCGGTTCTTCACAAGACACCGACAGTGCCAGTACACGAATATCCGGGCAATAATGCAAAATACGTTTGGTGGCGTTCATGCCGCCAATGCCGGGCATATTCATGTCCATCAACACCACGTCAGGTGGCAACTGCCCGGCGGCTTCATTGCGGCAATATTGCACCGCCGCTTCACCTGAACTTAAGTCAGCGACAACCCGGATCCCGCGTTCTTCCTGTAAAATCCTGCTGATCCCGGTCCGGACCAATTCATGATCATCCACTATCAGAACGTTAATCAATTGCGACGCCTCTTTATTCAGGAATAATAAGAAACAGCTGAAACTGCGTTAGCATAGCCGAGTGAATTTGATTTTGCTACGGCAAAAAATGCTGGTGAGACCTGATTCATTATTGCTAATAAAATCAGTGGGATAAGCTAAGTTTGCAAACTGCAGACGTAAAAAAACCACCTATAGGTGGTTGATTTAGTGGCGGAGAGAAAGAGATTCGAACTCTTGAAGGGCTACTAACCCTCGCCGGTTTTCAAGACCGGTGCATTAAACCACTCTGCCATCTCTCCGCGATAGGCGGCATAATAAGGAGCCACTGCAACCTTGTAAAGTTCTTTTTTTGCTGCAGAGGCGCGTTTGCTCAGCTTTTGTCCAATCGCAGGTATTTTTAACCGTTGTCACTACTGGTCCACCCTGACAGTGAGGCCGGGCTTGCGTACAATAGACAAAAAACAGCAAAAGACCCTGCCATGAATAACAGCAAGAAAAAACGCATTTATGTCGCCTATACCGGTGGTACTATCGGTATGCAACACTCAGCCAATGGTTTTGTGCCGGTACCGGGTTTTCTCAGCGACACTGTCCGCAAGATGCCGGAGTTCTACCGCTCGGAAATGCCGGAATTTGATATCCACGAATATCACCCGGTGATTGATTCCTCAGACATGACACCGGCGCACTGGCTCAGTATCGCGCACGACATTCAGCAGCACTATGCCGATTATGATGGTTTTGTCGTGTTACATGGCACAGATACTATGGCGTATACCGCATCCGCCTTGTCGTTTATGCTGGAGGATTTGACCAAACCCGTCATCATCACCGGCTCGCAAATCCCGCTGGCGCAGCTGCGCTCCGACGGCCAGGTCAATCTGTTGAATTCGTTATATCTGGCGGCCAACTACCCGATCGCCGAAGTCTGTCTGTATTTTAACAACCAGCTGTTTCGCGGTAACCGCGCCACCAAAGCGGACGCCGACGGTTTTAATGCTTTTGCCTCACCAAATTTCCCTGCGCTGCTGCAGGCCGGTATTCATATTGAAGTCAAAGCCGGTGCTTTGTTTCAGGGCACTGTCAAACAAAGCCTGCAGGTGGCCGAAATTACACCGCAACCGATTAGCGTGGTAACTTTGTATCCAGGCATCAGCACCGATGTGATTGCCAATATGGCGGCAGCACCGGTGCGGGCACTGATTATCAAGTCCTATGGCGTTGGCAACGCGCCGCAGCAGCCACAGCTATTAGAGGTGTTGCAGCAAGCCGCGGAGCGCGGCACTGTCATCGTCAATTGCACCCAGTGTTTTAAAGGCAAAGTGAATATGGGTGGTTATGCTACCGGTAATGCACTGCAACGTAGCGGCGTCAGCAGTGGTTTTGATATGACGCTGGAAGCCGCACTGACCAAACTGCATTACCTGCTCAGCCAGCCGCTGTCGGCAGACGAAGTCCGCCGGCAGATGCAGCTGAATTTGCGCGGTGAGCTGACGGTATAATCCTGTCACCATTCTTTTGGAATAAAAAAACCACCTGACGGTGGTTTTTTTATTCCATTCACTGCACTCAGCCCACGTACAAAGCCCGTACCCGCGCCAGTAGCTCTGCTTCGCCGGCCTGCAGCGGGCCATGCTGTAACCAGCGGCCCAGCAGCTGATTCTGGCTGATATTATCGCCGCTGTTGTGTTTGTCACTGAGTAACTGCATCTGCACCCGTTGCCGCTCAGACGTCAATGCCGCCGGTGATGGTGCGCCTGCGGCCCATTCCAGCGCCAACGTCAGATCAGCACGGCTCATGGTCTCTTGCTGCTGATTAAACACCAGACGATACAACGCCGGCAGTTCTGCGGCCTGCACTTGCGGGTTTTCCAGCGCGCTGAACAACTGCCGGAATTGCCCCTGCTCTGCTTGCTTCTGCACTGCGATGAGCTGCTCGCTGATTTGCTGACGCAACTGCTGCTGCTGCTGGCGCAAATCTTTGTCGTCGCCGGTTTCCACGGCATTCAACTGCTGCAGCTGTGTGCGTAACTGTGCTTCAGTTAACTGGGCAAAAGGTACTGCGCTGACTTCCGCCAGCAATGTTGTGATATTTTGTCGCCAGGCGTCCAGTTGCGCAGACTCGGCTTCGCGTTGCTGCTGACGACGGGCGAAAAACGCATCACAAGCGCTACGGAATTCGGTCCACAACTGCTGATCCAGTTTACTGCCGGCAAAACCAATTTGCTTCCACTGCTGTTGTAACTGTTTCACCTGTTCAACCTGAGGGCCAAGACCCTCGGCCGCGAGCACCGTCGCCTGTGCAATCAGCTGCTGTTTTGCCGTGGCAGCTTGTTGATAGGCCTGCTGTTGCAACTGCTTCAACGGCGTGAGAGCCTCTTTATAAGCCTGCTGTAACGCGCCGAATTGCTCGCGGCCCACAGCGCCGGCTTGCTGCCAGGCTTGATGCTGCTGTTGCAGTAAGGTATCTAAAGCCCGGCCTTGCGGCGGATTGGTCTGTGCAGCTAATAGAGTATCAATGACAAGCTGGCGACTAATAGCTGCCTGAGCTCTTTGCTGATCTTGTTCAGCATAAAATTCCCGGCACGGTGCAAACGCCTGTTCAGACAGTTGATTAAACTGCTGATTCAGCGCTTCATCCAGTTCAGCATCGGCGCGCCCCAGCGTGTTCCATTGCGCCCGAGCCTGTTTAAGCTGATTAGCTCTGGCACTAATGGAAATCGTGTCGTCAGCAATTAATGCCTGCAGTTCAGCGATTAGCGCTTGTTTACGCGGCGTGGCAATATAAGCTTGTAAATCAGTCAGTTCAGCAATGAGTTCAGCACAAAGCTGCACTTCCTTCTCAAGCTGCGCCTGTTGCGCCGCATTCAACTGCACCAGATCCTGCTGAATACCTTTCCATAAGCCAAACAACACTTTAAAGCGGCCTTCGCCGTGCAGACGCTTAAACTCCGCGACTTTGCTACGCAGCTGACGCAGCTGTTTTTGTTGTTGGGCTAATAACGGTTCACAGTGCTCCCGCCATTGTGTGGCAAGCGCGGTGTAACTGTCTGAGAACTGTACCGGCAGCAAAGCACCGGCGCTGCGACTGACCTGCTGCCAGTTTTTTTGCCAGACTTTAAAGCCGTGATAAGCCTGTTCGGCCTGCACCGCTTCCGGCAATGGCTGCGCTGAAAGTTCTGCTAATAAACGCGCTGCCTGAGCCAATGACTCGGCCAGCAGCGGGATTTGATCCAACTGCTGCTGCAACTGCATGATATTTTGTTCGAGCTGACGCTGCGTTGCCGCATCCAGTTGTTCAGAGTGAATTTGCGCCTGCAGCGTATCCAACGCCTGTTGCAAGCCGCTTGCCGCCGTCAGGTCGCCAGATGCCAGCAACTGACCCAAATCGCGCTGTAGCACCTGCAATTGCAGATTAAATTGTTGCAGCAGCTTTTGTTGCTGCTGCTGATGTTGTTGTTTCGCCTGCTCAGCGGCCAATGCTGCCAGTTTGGGCGCAAACATCGCCTCGGTCAGCTGCACAATCCGTTGATACTTGCCAACGCTTTCGCTGGCTTCTTCTGCAGACAATACACAAAGCTCAGGCTCCAGCTGTTGCCACTGCTGCTGCAGTTCCTGCCACTGTTGCTGCGCCGCAGCGATGTCGGTTTTTTCCCGCACTGCATTGAGTCGCGCCAACAACAACACCAGCTGTTTACGCAGCCGATCTGGTCTTTGCTTTTGCTCCAGCCGGCGCGCCAGCTCGTCCTGCAATGCAGGCTGCAACTCCGGTCCACAATGCCGGCCGGCTTTTTCCAGCGCTTTATCGTCAATGATCAAAGCTATTAACTGCTGTTTTTGTTCGACAGATAACACTGAATCAGTCAGCGCAGTCAGATACAAATCCTGGCGTTGCAAACGTTGTAATAACTTCAGTTTCAGGCTGGCATCGGTCTCAAAGGTCGCCAGTTTTTCCAGCACACTGCTGCGGTGACATTCGTCGATAAACTGCTGTTTTAACTGCGCAGATACCCGATTCTCTAACAGCATTTGCACCAGTTGCTGTTCAGCAAACTGTTTCAGACGCTCAGCGGATTCATGTTTACTGGCCTGCCACCACAACGAAAATTCGTTTAAGCGTTCCAGTGCGGCCCGACGGACTGCTTCAGTGCCGTCGTTAAATGCCAGCTCGTGCAAAATTTCTTTTTGTGCCGGCGTTTGTTGGTCCAGTTCGGCGATCGCTGACTGGCGGATAGATGGATTTTCGTGCTGCCATTTTGGCTTAAACCAGCGCTTAAAGATCATCGTGTGCAAACCTTGCGATTGACTGCTCAGCACTGAATTGTGCTTTCATTTCCGTTTTTGATTTGATCACCATCTGGCCATCGGCACCGATAGTAAATGGCTCTGCTGACTTCAGCACGCGGGCCTGATAAGCCATCACCAGCTGCATGCTTTGCTCCTGCTGCTGTGCCGTCAACGGCGTACCGTCGGCCCAGCGACCAGTGCCGACTGCGTCCAGCAGCTTTTGATAAGTGTCAGCCGACATCGCGCTGACCATCGCGATAAAATCCACGTTATTTCCTCTTGTACATCACCATCCGGACTTTAGAAATGACATAACCGGCCGCACCAAGCCCCATTACGCCGTAGGTCAGCCAGGATTGCCAGCTGCCGTCTTCCGGTGCGCGGAAATACAACCAGACGAAGCTGCCGAGGAACAGCAGAATCGAAACCATTGCATGATTATTGATACTTTGCCCGAGCGCCAGATGTTTATCGCGGGCGATCCGCTCAATTTGCTGGGGGGAGACTTCTGCCAGAGCTTTGCCACAATGCTGACAACTGGCTGCTTTACTGGAGACTTTTTTGCCACAAAACGGGCACGCCACTATCGCCATAATTACCTACCTGAAAAACCCACGGCACTATAAAACAAAAGGCCGGCTTTGCAAACCGGCCTGCTCTGATTATACCGCTGTCAGATCACAACAGATCAACCACGGCGCGCACCGCAATCAGAGTGTCATTACCCAGCTTTTTCGAGCGCACATCAGACCAGCCAAACTGCGCATCCGGCAAATTTGCATTGTCTTTAAACGGCATCTCAAAGGTATAAGCCAGACATTTAAACTGTTCTGCGACCCAGGTTGAAGCGATCGTCAGATTGGCCTGACCCGGCGCATCCAGTTCATAACCAAATTCGGTTTGAAACTCTGGGGTCACTGCCAACAGTGTTTGTTTAAACAGCGTTTCTAACTGCGCCATTTTGGCATTGTAAGACGGCACGCCTTCAGCACCGGCGACAAAGTTGTACGGCAGATTTTCATCGCCGTGAATGTCGAGGAACATATCAACACCGGTTTCGAGCATTTTTTGCCGGACTAAATAAACTTCCGGGCTTTTCTCCAGCGACGGAGTCTGCCATTCACGGTTGAGGTTGACGCCGGCGGCGTTGGTCCGTAAGTGACCACGTACGCTGCCGTCCGGGTTCATATTCGGCACCACATAAAACACCGCTTTGTTCAGCAGTTCACGGGCGACACCGTCGTCCTGATCTAACAAGCGGTCGAGCAGTCCTTCGACAAACCACTCCGCCATGGTTTCACCCGGGTGCTGACGGGCAGTGATCCAGATTTTTTTCTTGCCATCCGCCGGCTCACCAATCACCAGCATACTCATATCGCGGTTATCCAGCGTATTACCCAGATCCACAAGCTGCGCCAGGCCTGTTGCCTGCGCCTGACTGAGTAAATCCATATGGCGCTCATAGCTGTAAGGCGCGAAGTAAGCGAAGTAACAGGATTCAGCTTCCGGATAATGCGTGATCACCAGATGCTCGCCATCATAAGCAGTATCCACCCGGAACCAGGTTTCGCGATCATAAGAAGCCACAGCTTTGTAGTCGGCCCAGCCTTTTGGATAGGCGGAGGTGTTGACGTTGGTCAGGCGAATGGTATGAGGCTCAAAGCTGTCGCTGTGCAGGCGGAAGTGAAACCACTGATAGAAGTCAGATTGATGGTCTTTACGAATAGCCAGGCGAATGTCGTCGATGCGTTCCGCTGAAATCACGTCGATATTGCCGCTGTCAAAGTTACAGGTAATTTTCATTATTTGAGTTCCGCGCAGGGTAAAAAGGACCGGCGCAGCCTATCACAACAGCGCCACGCCTGTCTTGTTATCGACTGCGGCGAGCGCGTTTATCCATGGCTGCAGACAGGCAAAAGCCGCCCACAGGCGGCTTTTTTATAACGCTGAATGCTGAGTTACAGCGCGACTGGCAGTGTCGGGTATAACACGCCGGCCATTTCGTTCATCACCCGGATAACCTGAGTGCTGTAGCCAAATTCGTTATCATACCAAACGTACAACACACAGCGGTCACCGTCGACGATAGTGGCTTGAGAATCCACCACACCGGCGTAACGCGAACCGACTAAATCGCTGGAAACGATTTCGGTTGAGTTGGTGAAATCAATCTGGTCCTGCAAATCAGAGAATAACGACACTTTTTGCAAATAAGCATTCAGTGCATCGCGGTCGGTTGTTTTGTTCAGGTTCAGTGACAAAATCGCCATCGACACGTTTGGCGTTGGCACACGAATAGCGTTGCCGGTCAGCTTGCCTTTTAATTCCGGCAGCGCTTTGGCAACCGCAGAAGCAGCGCCAGTGGAGGTGATCACCATGTTCAGCGGTGCGGCACGGCCACGACGCTCAGCTTTGTGATAGTTATCAATCAGGTTCTGGTCGTTGGTGTACGAATGCACAGTTTCAACGTGGCCATTACGAATGCCGTATTCGTCGTTTAAGGCTTTTAACACCGGCGTGATAGCATTGGTGGTGCAGCTTGCTGCAGAGACGATGCGGTCATCCGCAGTAATCATTTTATGGTTGACGCCATAAACAACGTTTTTCACATCACCTTTAGCTGGTGCCGTCAGCAGCACTTTGGCTGCGCCTTTGGCTTTGAAATGGATAGACAGTTCTTTGTCATCTTTCCAAATACCAGTGTTATCCACCACTAAGGCATCGTGAATGTCGTATGCGGTGTAATCCACTTGATCCGGAGAATCAGCATAAATCACTTTGATAAAAGTGCCGTTGGCTTTGATGCCGCCATTTTCATTGTCGATAGTGATGCTGCCGTTAAATGGGCCGTGAATAGAGTCGCGACGCAGTAAACTGGCGCGTTTTTCCAAATCACCTTTGCGGCCACCGCGCACCACAATAGCGCGTAAACGCAATTTGGCACTTGGGCCGGCGCGTTCAATCATCAGACGTGCGAGCAAACGACCAATCCGGCCAAAACCGTATAACACCACATCTGTTGGTTTAATTTTGTCATCCTGACCGAGCAAATCAGCCAGTTCACGCTGCAGATACTGTTCCAGGGTCAAGCCCTCGGCAGCATTTTTGTAAGTGTAAGCGAAAGCCAGTTTACCCAGATCAATCCGGCCTGGTGCCAGATCCAGTTTGCTGATGGCTTCCAACACAGGGAAACTCTCACGCAGACGCAGTTTTTGTTGTTCAAAACGTTCCACTGTTTTGTGGGCTTTGATGACGTCAATCGTAGTGGCATTCACCAGCGGCTTGCCATAGACCACCAACTCAATACCTTTATTCCGATACAGCCGGCCAATGATTGGCTGCATATTTTCGGCGTATTCCTGGCGTTCCTGCCAGCTGCGTTGATACTGTTCTTCGTGAGATAAGGTCATGCTGTTTTGCCTTTTACTTCAGTTATCGAATGTTCGGGGACAGGTGCCACAGCGGGCGGCACATTGTAATTGAATTCGTAACCCTACAACAACAATTACAAATGATTTTTTCTGTGCTTTTGCGTATGCTGGTCATTCTGAGATCGGAGGAATTATGCAGAAACCTTGGCCGTTATTGCCTTTATTATTTGTGTTAGGCGCTTGTGATGAAAAAGAATTAAATATCACCCAGGTCTGTCAGGAAAAACCGGGCCTTTGTACTGATTTAGTCGAAGACGGCCATTGCCGGGTAGAGCGTTCAGAAACCATCCTGGCGCGTTACGGCGAGCAAAAATTACCTTCGGATGCCAATAAATATCGCCTGCTGATCGATTTCGAAAAATATTCCAAATGCATGGAGCTGGCCAAAGGCATCGAGCACGTCAAGCTGAAAGAAAAAACGACGGCCCGGGTCGACAGTTACATGGTGTCGCTGAATGAAATCAAACGTTTGACCGATGAAACCGTCAGCTCCGACTATCCAGGTTTGTTGTATTACCACTGGTCCCGTCATCAAAGCCGCGAGCACCTGGAAAAGTTTGAGCGCGCGGCTAAGGCCGGTGAATTAAATACACCAGATTTGAAATTTGCGCTGGCGCGTTATTACATCGAAAAAGATAAAAAATTGGCCATTCAGACCATGCTGGACGCGTTAAAACTGTACAAAGCCGGCGACGTGGTTGATACGGATATTTATACCAGTCTCACTACGTTGTATTTCAAACAAAACCAGCTGGCGGAGTCTTATCATTGGGCCTTAGTCGCGCAGGCGGCTGGCGTCGAGCGGATTGAATTTGATTTAATTTTAAAATCTGCTAAAGACAGCAGCGCGCTGGACAAAGATAAGATTGAAACCCTGGCCGATCAAACTGTTGCAGCATTGGAGTCAGGCCAGTTTAAACCACCGGTGTTTTAACGCTTGGTTTGGGTTTATTTAAGCTAAACAAAAACGCGGGTATATCCCGCGTTTTTTACTTTGAGTCTTTAGTGCCATCAAAAATTAACGACACCGAATTGACACAATAACGTTGTCCGGTTGGCGCCGGACCATCGTCAAACACGTGCCCCAGATGCGCGTCGCAATGCTGACAGAGGATTTCGGTGCGCTGCATGCCATGCGAGGAGTCCGGTGCATAACGCACTTGTCCCGGCAAAGCGGCAGAAAACGACGGCCAGCCGCAACCGGCATCAAATTTGGTCGCAGAACTGAACAGCGGCTGATGACAACAGACACAGCAGTATATGCCTGTCGCTTCGTTATACAGTAAAGTGCCGCTGAACGGATACTCAGTGCCCTTTTGGCGTGTGACGCGGTACTCTTCATCACTAAGCTTGTCGCGCCACTGCGCATCACTGAGTTTCATCACACCGCTCCGTCAGTTGGATTATTTCACTTTGACCATAGGCCGGCCGGAAACACTCCAGTCGACATGGAAAAACTTGCCTTTGGTTTTGTCAGTACGCTCAAAGGTATGAGCGCCAAAGTAATCGCGTTGGCCTTGCAACAAGTTTGCCGGTAATACCGCAGTGCGATAAGAGTCATAGTAACTCAGCGCAGAACTTAACGCCGGAACTGGTACGCCCACCATAGTGGCTTCAGCAACAGCACGGCGCCAGTTCATCTGGTTGGTCGAAATCTGTTTGGCAAAAAACGGATCGACCAACAGATTGGCTAACTCGTCGTTACGTTCATAAGCTTCGGTGATCGACTGCAGGAACACGGCGCGGATGATACAACCGGCGCGCCAGATCTTCGCTATTTCAGCGAAGTTCAGCTGCCAGCCATGTTCCTGACCGGCTGTTTTCATCAGGTCAAAGCCCTGTGCGTACACGCAGATTTTGGCGCAGTACAGCGCATCATGCAGTTGTTTTATCAGGGTTTCGCGCTGTGATTCCAGCGGTTTGTCATGGCTGGAGCCTGCCAGAATAGTCGAAGCAGCCACCCGTTGCTCTTTGTTGGTGGAGATAGACCGGGCGTACACGGCTTCAGCGATGGTTGGCGAAGCACAGCCCAGTTCCAGACTGCTGACGGCTGTCCATAAGCCGGTACCTTTTTGCCCGGCTTTATCCAGAATCACATCCACCAGCGGCAAACCGGTCTCAGAATCTTTGGTCGCCAGTACTTCGGCGCTGATTTCCATCAGATAACTGTTCAGAATGCCCTGATTCCAGCTCTTAAACACATCAGCGACTTGCTGCGCAGACATGCCGAGCGCATCGCGCATCACCTGATAGACTTCGCAAATCAGCTGCATATCGGCGTATTCGATGCCGTTATGCACCATTTTGACGTAATGACCAGAACCGGAAGGACCGATATAAGTGGCGCAGGCGTCACCTTCTTTCACCGGATTACCCGGTTCATAACGTTCAATAGCGCGGCCGGTAGTCGGGTCGACTTTGGCGGCGATGGCGCGCCAGACCGGCTCAATCCGCGTCCAGGCGTATGGATCGCCACTTGGCATCAGGCTTGGGCCAAAACGGGCACCGACTTCCCCGCCCGATACTGCGGTAGAGAAGAAAATAAATTTGCCTTCGTAGTGTTTTTCACGCCGGACTGTATCAGTCCACAGGCTGTTGCCGGTATCCACAACGATATCGTCAGCGGCAATGCCGGCATCGATTAACTTACAGCAGACGTCGTCGACCGGCTTGCCGGCCGGGACGGATAAAATGACTAAATGCGGCTGCGTTAAGCGAGATAACAATTCAGTGTAAGAACTACAAGCCACCACCCGGCCGCCCTGGCCATTGGTTTCCTGCAGGTCCTGCGTGATCACCGATTCAAGCTTTTTATGGTCCAGGTCAAAAGCCGCGACCCGGTAACCATGATCCGCCAGGTTCAGGATCAGATTTTTCCCCATCACGCCGGCACCGACAAAACCGATGTCACACAGTTGGTTTGACATTGTCATTCCCATTCCTCAAAAGCAGCTGTCGCAAAATGCGCGCGATTATACTGGAAAATCCGCCAATCGGCAGTGCAGCATGAAAAAGTTTATGCTGCTCAGACCATTAGGCCGCTGTTATCGCGAGAGTTGCCACAGAACATGCCGGGTTATGCACCCACAGCGACATCGAATGTGGCTGCTGCACATACGCAGCGCCAGCAAACTGTACCGGCGACACCAGCCCCATTTCGACCGAGGTATCCATCACACAATGCCATGGTTTGTCCGTCAGCTGCAGGCTGATGGCGCTCGCACCGGCGTTGATCATTAACAGAATTTCTGCGTCGTTGCCATCAGTCGTAACGACAAAATAACAATACTGGGTAGCCGGTAAATGCCAGTCCGCTTCGGTTTTTTCACTACCATCTGCGTTCAGCCAATGCACCTGATGTTTATTACCATGGCGCTGATACTGGTCATCTAATAGCGATAATTGCTGCAAACAGGGATATTGCTGGCGCACCGCAATCATCTGCTGAACAAAACTCTGAAACTGTGTGGCGTGATAGTCCAGCTGCCAGTTTAGCCAGCTCAGTTCATTGTCCTGACAATACGCATTGTTATTGCCTTGCTGGCTGTGGCTCAGCTCATCACCGCCAAGCCAGTGGATCATGCCCTGACTCAGCATCAGACTCGCCACCAGATTGCGCTTATGCTGGAACCGCTGCTGCAGAATGCCGGCGTCACTGCTTGGCCCTTCCACGCCAAAATTGAGGCTAAGGTTGTGATCATGGCCGTCACGGTTTTGCTCGGCATTCAGCCAGTTATGTTTGTGCTGATAACAGACCACATCATGCAGGGTAAAACCATCGTGATAAGCCAGATAATTCACCGAGCAGGCCGCCGGCTTGTGGTGTTTCTGGAAGATGTCGCGCGAGCCCAGCAATCGCGTGGTGAATTCATTCAGACTGCCGTGGTCGCCGCGCCAGAACGAACGCATCGAATCGCGAAACTTATCATTAAGCTCTGACCAATGCGCCGGAAATTGGCCCAGCTGATAGCCATAAGGGCCGACGTCCCATGGCTCAGCGATGAGCTTGGCTTGTGATAACACCGGGTCCTGCGCAATGATTTGCAGAAAAGTCGCCACTGGCGTAAAGCGTTTATGTTCCCGTGCCAAAGTCACGGCGAGATCAAAACGAAAACCATCAACCTGCATCTCCGTCAGCCAGTATCGCAGTGCATCCAACACCAATTTTTGCGTGGCCGGATGGGCAATATTCAAGGTATTGCCGCAGCCACTGTAATTACAATACTGCTGGTAATCAGTGATATCTGCATGATTTTCAAACAGATAATATTGGCGATTGGCCAAACCTCGCAAACTCAGGTTATAACAGTCGGCTTCGGCGGTATGGTTAAACACGACGTCCAGAATGACTTCAATACCGTGCTGGTGGTAAGTCCGCACCAGCGTTTTCATTTCAAGGACGGCATCGTCCAACTGATAACGTGGGTCCGGTGCAAAAAAACACACCGGGTTATAACCCCAGTAGTTGGTCAGCTTTAACTTTTCCAGCCGTGGTTCGGTCATAAAAGCCGCTACCGGCAACAGCTGCAATGTAGTGATGCCGAGGTGCTTTAAGTGAGCGATCACTGCCGGATGATACAGTGCGGCATAAGTGCCGCGCAGCTCAGCCGGAATGTCCGGATGCTGCATGGTCAGGCCTTTGACATGCGCTTCGTAGATAATGGTTTTTTCGCGCGGAATTTGTGGTTTACGGCTGCTCTGCCAGTCAAACGGGGTATCCGTTAACACTGCTTTGGCCAGCATGTAATGGCTGTCACTCTGATACAGCCGCTCATTAAACACCACAGCACGGTTGAGCTGACGGGCATAAGGGTCAATCAGCAGATGCCGTGGCTCAAAAGTCAGGCCCTGGGCCGGTAAAGCGGGCCCGTCGGCACGCAGCAGATACAGGCTGCCCGCCGGCACGCCCCGCACCTGCAAATGCCAGATGTCGCCGGTTCTGGCCGGAAAAGCCATTTCTGCCAGCGGCTCTTCGGTATCAGCGCAAAACAGGCATAAGGTCAACCCTGTGGCATCGGGCGCATAGACGGCGATATTCCAGCAGCCAGTGTCAACGTCAAGACAAGTGGCGCCCAAAGGTGCCACAGAACCAAATTCAGTACTCAGCACAACTTGCATATCAGTCTCGCTTTAACGGCATTGGCGCAGATATAAAGTCGATAAAGGCGGTAATTCCAGCGCCAGCTGTAAGTCGTCGCCAGCCTGTAACTGCGGCCCAACCGGGTAATTACTGCCCCAATAATATGCCGAATCTGAGTTCAGGATCACTTCGTATTGCCCTGCCGCAAGTACTGGCAGACGGAAGTCGGTTCTGGGTACCGGTGTAAAATTGCTGACGACGTACACCACATCACCGTCACTGTCGATTCGGCGGAACGACACCGTACTGTGATCGGCATCCTGATGATCAATCCAGGCAAAGCCAGCGCCCTGATGATCCAGCTCGTACAAAGGCTTGCAGCGCCGGTACGTATGATTCAGGTCACGGAATAACTGCGAAATACCGCGATGTTTGTCAAAATCCAGCAAAAACCACGGCAACGCCAGATTATGATTCCACTCCGTGCCCTGGCCGAATTCATTGCCCATAAAATTCAGCTTTTTACCCGGATGGGCAAACATAAAGGCGTAATAAGCGCGTAAATTCGCTGCCTGTTGCCATTCATCACCGGGCATTTTATTCAGAATACTGCCTTTGCCGTGCACCACTTCGTCGTGCGACAACGGCAGAATAAAATTCTCGTTGTAGGCGTACACCATCGAAAAAGTCAGGTCGTTATGATGATATTTACGATAGGCCGGGTCTTTGCTGATATAGCGCAGCGTATCGTTCATCCAGCCCATATTCCACTTAAAGCCAAAACCCAGGCCACCCAGGTCCACCGGACGGCTGACACCGGCAAAAGATGTTGATTCTTCGGCGATGGTCATGGCACGTGGATACTTGCTGTAGACTTCCTGATTCAGCCATTTCAGCAGGCTGATGGCTTCGTAGTTATGATTGCCACCGTCGATATTCGGGATCCACTCGCCGTGTTCACGCGAATAATCGAGGTACAGCATCGACGCCACCGCATCAACACGCAGGCCATCGATATGGAATTTATCCAGCCAGAACAAAGCACTGGCGACTAAAAATTGCCGGACATAATCTTTACCAAAGTCATAAATGCAGGAATTCCAATCAGGATGCCAACCACGGCGTGGATCGGCATATTCATACAAATGACCGCCATCAAACCGGGCTAAACCATGGCCATCTTCCGGGAAATGCGCCGGCACCCAATCCAAAATCACACCGATACCGGCCTGATGGCAGGCATCGACAAAAGCTTTAAACTGATCCGGTGTGCCAAACCGCGAAGTCACCGCAAACATCCCCAGCGGCTGGTAGCCCCAGGAACCGGAATATGGGTGTTCCAGCACTGGCAATAATTCAATATGGGTGTAGCCCATATCCAGCACATAAGGGATGAGCTGTTCCGCCATTTCCGGATAAGTCAGTGCAGAACTATCGGCATGGGTGCGCCAGCTGCCTAAGTGCACCTCATAGATGCTCATCGGGCTTTGATACGGCTTGTGTTCGCGTTGTTGCCAGGCACTGTCCTGCCATTGATAACGGCTGTGGTCAAACACCAGCGAGGCATGCGACGGAAATTGCTCTGCGGCAAAAGCCATAGGGTCGGCTTTGTGTGGTAACAGGTGCCCCGCTGCATCTTTGATTTCGAATTTGTAACGCACGCCGGCAGCCACTTCCGGCATCACCAGCACCCAATGGCCACAAGCGGTGCGTTCCATCGGGTGGCAACGACCATCCCAATTGTTCATGTCCCCAATCAGACTGACGCTGCTGGCATGCGGCGCGTAAACGGCAAACCGCGTCGCTTTGATCCGCTGTTTCCCGGCCGTTAATTTGACTAATTGCGCGCCGAGCTGCTGATACAAATTCTCCGGCCGGCTGTTGACATAATGCACAGCAAAAAAGGCTTCATCTTTAAATTGATACGGGTCTATCAGGCTGTAACTGTGATGGGCACTTTGCACGTCCAGGCGGTATGGCAGTTGATTTTTGCGCCGCGGCAGCTGCAGTTCAAATAAACCCGGCACGCCCTCCACCGCAGTCATGTCCCCCAACACCTTGCCATCATCCAGTGCTACAGCACTGACCTGCTGCGCAGATGGCAAAAAGGCCCGGATCAACAGGCCTTTTTCTGCAGTTTGCCAGCCAAGAACAGCAAAAGGCTGGGCGCAACGAACATCGTTTAAAGCTTGTAGCAGCTGATCTGGCATAACAAATCCTGTGTCATTAAATGCGGGAATTGCCATAAGCCCCGCGGCAAAACAGCGGGGCTTATTGCATTAAGATTAAGAATATAACCCTGTTCTGCGGTTGGCTGTCAATTGCTTCAGATGCGCAGTGATGTGCTCCTGTTGCTCTAACTGTTCCAGTGTCAGGCTGAGTTTGCGTCGCCAGTTCGGATATTCGTCACTGGTACCCGGCACGTTTACGGGTTCTGTCATCTCCATCCAGTCTTCCAGCTGCAGACATAACAACTGACAACTGCCGCGCGCCAGATGCTGCTGCAAGGCAAAACTGAGCGTACGGTCCATGCCCAGATGTTCGACACTGCGCGGATAATCAGCCGGCAACATGCCGTGGCCATGTAACGAATCCAGAATGCGTTGCTTGGATTTATGCCGGTCTTCAAACAGACCCGGTAAAATCTCTTCGGTATAAAGCCCGAGCTGCAGACCGAGTTTTAAATCTGAGCAATGCCAGAAACCGATTAAGGTCGGCATGTCGTGCGTGGTGAGCGCTGACATCGCCTGCACCGGATAATGCGCGGTGGAAATATAACCGCCATCTTCGGCTTGTTCGAAAAAGAAAATCCGGTACGAGTACATGCCAAACTGCTGTAACAGCTCAAAAATCCCATCCGGCACTGTGCCTAAGTCCTCACCAATCACCACAGCCTGCTGGCGCTGGCTTTCCAGCGCCAGAATGCCAAGTAAATCCATGATTGGATAATACAGATATGCGCCCTCACCGGCTGATGCTGAGCCTTTTGGCACCCACCATAACCGCAGCAACGCCATCACGTGGTCAATCCGCAGCGCTCCAGAGTCGCGCATATTGGCGCGGAACAGGTCAATCATCGGCTGATAGGCCTGGCGGAACAGCTCGTACGGATACATCGGCGGCAGACCCCAGTTCTGACCTTTAGGCCCGAGGATATCCGGCGGAGCGCCGACACTGGCATCCCGGCAATAGAGTTCCGGATTGGCCCAAATTTCGGTGGAGGCTTCACTGACACCGACGGCTAAATCACGATACAGCCCCAGCAACATGCCTTGATCTTTTGCTTGTTGCTGCACTGTCGCGAGCTGTTGCTGCGCACAGAATTGCAGATAACTGAAAAAGCCAATGTCGTGCTGGTTGGCCGCAGCAAACTGCTGGACTGCCTCGCTGTCGGCGCTGCGGTATTGCTCAGGCCAGTTTGGCCAGCCCCAGGCGTGCGGGTCTTGTGCAATCAAATGTAGATGTAACGCGTCATACAGTGCCAGCTGACGCAGGCTGTCGCCGCCTTCAGCGACAAAACGACTAAACTCGGCTGCCAGCGCCACGTCTTTTTGACCATGGTCCAGATACCACTGATACAAAGCGCGCAATGCCGGCAATTTCAGTTGCATCACACCACTGTAATCGACCCAGTGTTTGTCGCGCTGTGCCTGCAGCTGAGCCTGAAAGTCGGCTTGTGACAGCTGTTGCTGCAGCGCAGAACACTGCGCGAAACCCGGCATTTGTGCCACGCTCAGATAAATCATGTTCAGCCAGCGCCGGCTGGACGGGCTATATGGACTTGCCGATTCCGGCATCGCCGGATACAAAGCATGAATAGGGTTCAGACCAACAAAATCAGCGCCCTGCGCCGCCAGATGTTTCACCAACCGGCCTAAATCGGCAAAATCACCGACGCCCCAGTTGCTGTCTGATTTGACCGCGTACAGCTGAACTGAAATACCCCATTGTTTTTGGGTCTGGAAAGTTTGAGGTTGATAACAACGCTCAGGCACCACAATCAATGACTGACTGAAATCATCGTCATCACCATCAATTTTCAGCGCCAGCTGGTGGTAACCGTAAGAAAGCTGCAGCGGCAGCTGGAATTCATATTGCTGGTACTCGACTTCATCGAACACTGACACCTGGGTCAGTTCACCGTCATCAACCGCAACCAGGCTGAAATGCTGTTGCTGGCCGTTCTCTGCCGTCACCGTAATCGACAGTTGTTGGTGGACCAGCGCCAACGGCAGGCGTAGTTCGAGCTTGTACTCGTCGCCGCGGTTTTGCACCGACACCGGATCCAGTGGTTCTGCCCAGTGCAGCAGCTGACGCTGACGCAGCTGTGCAGCGGCTTTGGCCTCGTCGCTGACGTCAAAGCCCAGTGCGGATAAAATACGCAGCTGATCTTTTTCTGCCACTTCGGCCGGATCGCCCCAGGCATCGGTGAATTTGGTCTCAATGCCATTAAAGCCAATCAATTCGGCAAGCAGTGTTTTATCCATACAGGCTCCAACTCGGTTTCGTCGCTTTGTCCAGACCGGCTTTAATCGAGGGGTTCTGTGCCCGGCGCCGGCTTACTGACTTTTTTAAATTCTCCGCAGTATAAGACTTTAAAAAACAGCGTCGATGGCAAAATTGCGGATTATGTCATTAAATTACATAAATACGATTGCATAACAAATTTCCGCTTGAAAATGGCGCAAAAACATGTAATTTTACTACACAATTCGTCAGCATCAGGGGTGACTTATGACAATTCGTGTCGCGATTAATGGTTTTGGCCGCATCGGCCGCAATGTTTTACGTGCTTTATATGAAAGTAAGAAGTCATACGACATCAAAGTCGTCGCCATTAATGATTTAGGTGACGCTGCGATCAACGCACACCTGCTGAAGTACGACACGGCTCACGGTATCTTTGCCGCCCATGTCGAGCATTCTGACAAAGCAATTTACGTCAACCAGGACGAGATCCTGACCTTAAGTGAACGCAATCCGGCGAATCTGCCTTGGGCTGATTTAAAAGTAGACGTTGTGCTGGAATGTACCGGCCTGTTCACTGATCGCCAGTCAGCTGGTGCCCACCTGACTGCTGGCGCGAAAAAAGTGATTATTTCTGCTCCGGCGAAAGATGTTGACGCCACTGTCGTTTATGGTGTGAACCACGATGTGATCACTCCGGAAATGACCATCATTTCTAACGCCAGCTGTACCACCAACTGTCTGTCACCAATTGCCAAGCCGCTGAATGACATTCTCGGCATCGAATCAGGCCTGATGACGACTATCCATGCTTATACCAACGACCAGCGTTTATCTGATGTGTACCACACAGATGTACGCCGTGCCCGCGCTGCGGCCATGTCGATGATCCCAACCAAAACCGGCGCAGCTGCTGCTGTGGGTCTGGTGGTGCCGGCATTAAAAGGCAAATTCGATGGTTTAGCGGTACGGGTACCGACTATTAATGTGTCTTTAGTTGACTTAACCTTTATCGCCGGTCGCGAAACGACGATAGAAGAAGTGAACCAAATCATCCGAGATGCAGCAGCACAGTTCCCGATGAATCAGGTGCTGGCAGTCAACGACCTGCCGCTGGTATCAGTTGACTTCAATCACAACCCGATGTCATCGATTTTTGATGCGACCGAAACGCGCGTGAACGGTCGTCTGGTCAAAGTGATGGCCTGGTACGACAACGAGTGGGGTTTCTCTAACCGTATGCTCGACAACACCGTAGAATTGATGAAGTCTTAAGCAGACTTTCACAAACACAAGGCGACCGCGGTCGCCTTTGTTGTTTCTACAGACTCACAAATTTCTCAGCAGCACCGACCAGTGGAATTCTGCAAACCTGCGCTTGCTTAAGCTGAATGTACAGCACACAATCAAAGCGCATTTCACTTCTAAGAGCTTCAATTTATGGCCAATTTTATCCATCTGGACGGTTACGCTCATCTCAGTGCTTTACCCTGCATTCGTTTTACTTTTGCCGACTACAGCGCTGTTGTCTCGCTATACGGCGGACAAGTACTGTCGCTGCAAAAAGCCGGTGAAGAATTACTCTGGTTATCCCCAACCACAAACTGGCAACAGCAGCAGCCCATTCGTGGCGGCGTGCCGATTTGCTGGCCCTGGTTTGGCCCGGCGCACCCGGAATTGACAACACAAGCGGTGCCAAATCACGGGCTGGCGCGCACGGCCATGTGGCAGCAAGTGGCTGATGAAAGCTGCAGCGACCATGCCTTGCTGATTCTGCAGGCTGAATTTGACAATATTCCCTGGCATAGCGGTAAAGTGCGGCTGCAGTGTCAGTATCTGCTCAGTCACAACGGCCTGCACCTGCATCTGCACTGCGCTGATTTAACCGCACAACAGGCGGCGCTGCACACTTACTTTGCCTGCGACGATGTCCGTCAGGCCACTGTGGCGCCATTACCGGCCACATTTATTAATAAAGTGCTGCCGGAAGACAGTAACTCCGCACTGCAATTTGGCTTAGAAATGGATCGTATTTATCAACACACCGCGGCCTTATTAACAGTGCAGACGCCGGCAACTATTTTGTTGCAGCAAGCTGGCCATGATGCTTCGGTGATTTGGAATCCGGGACAGGCCAAAGGCAGTGCTGCGAAAGAGGTAGGCCCGGACCAGTGGTCGAAGTTTATTTGTGCTGAAACCGCGCGGTTGGCGCTCACGGACCAAAGCGCACTGAATTTACAAATGACGATCGCCAGAAGTTGACGGCATACCCGGCTTAGCGCCGGTGCACCTGAAACTCATCAGACAGGCGCTGCACAGCGCCTTTTTCGTCTTTAAATATTAACTCCAGCCGCCAGGTCATCTGTTCATCAGCGCAGGCGCCCAGTAAAAACTGCGTCTGCCAGCGGGCAACAGTGACTGCTGTCGCATTTGTTTTAGTAAAAAACATTGGTAATACAGGCATCTCCATACTGATGCCGACCAATCGCGCTGATTGCAGCTGCCATTCAGCAGGCGTCTGCACATCCAGGGCAAGCGGTGATTCTGTCAGCATCCGCGCGGGCTGGTAGATGAGTTCAATATTTTCTTGAATTTGCTTCTGAACGCTGGTCGTTTGCTTGATCACAGTGCGCTGACTGTCGTCTGCCGGCGACTGTGGCGTACAGGCATGGCAACAGCAAAACAGCAACATCAGCACAACAATTTTCAAATCCATCAGGAATCACCTTTACAGCGTGGACCATTATTCTATCCTAATTCCGACGTGCCGGAAATTGTTGCTTCAATTGAATATTTTCTGAGCAGCAACATTGTTCTAAATCATAAAACCGGCGCATTCGCCTATCTTTTTAGGGGTAAAGCTCGTATGATCCGGCGCAAAGATGGGCTGTGAAAGCGAGCTGAGTCAGTGGTTTGGCGGCAGTTACGGCAAATCTAAAATAAGAAAGGTCGCCCTCGGGTGTTTTCATTTACTAACTAGCAAAAAACTGCAGCGGAACTCAACATGAGCCATACACAATCGTTAAATGTTGACTACAACTACACAGTTGTCCGCCTATTTGCACTCACAACAGTGTTGTGGGGCATAGTCGGCATGAGCGTGGGTGTTTTAATTGCGGCACAACTTTACTGGCCAGCACTGAACTTTGATACTGCCTGGTTAACTTATAGCCGTCTTCGTCCTCTTCACACCAACGCGGTAATTTTCGCGTTTGGTACCAGCGCCTTATTCGCCACGTCGTATTACGTGGTGCAGCGGACCTGCCAGGTTCGTTTGTTTGCTGAAAAGCTTGCCATGTTTACTTTTATCGGCTGGCAGGTTGTGATTATCGCTGCAGCTATCACTCTGCCGCAGGGCATCAGCCAAAGCAAAGAGTATGCAGAACTGGAATGGCCAATCGACTTACTGATTGCTGTCGTCTGGATCAGCTACGCGGTGGTGTTCTTTGGCACTCTGGTGAAACGCAAAACCAGTCACATTTACGTGGCAAACTGGTTCTATGGCGGTTTTATTATCACTGTGGCGGCGCTGCACATCGTCAACAGCATGGTGATCCCGGTATCACTGACCAAATCTTATTCCATTTACGCCGGTGCCATCGATGCGATGGTGCAATGGTGGTACGGTCACAATGCAGTAGGTTTCCTGTTAACGGCTGGTTTTCTGGGGATGATGTACTACTTCGTACCTAAACAAGCTGGCCGTCCGGTGTATTCTTACCGCTTGTCTGTGGTGCACTTCTGGGCCTTGATCGCGCTTTACATCTGGGCGGGTTCACACCACTTACACTACACCGCTCTGCCTGACTGGACTCAGTCTGTCGGTATGGTGATGTCGGTGATTCTGTTTGTTCCAAGCTGGGGTGGCATGATCAACGGTATCATGACGCTGTCTGGTGCCTGGCATAAGCTGAAAACTGACCCTATCTTACGTTTCCTGATTGTCTCTCTGTCTTTCTACGGCATGTCAACTTTTGAAGGCCCGATGATGGCAATCAAATCAGTAAACGCGCTGTCTCACTACACAGACTGGACTGTTGGTCACGTTCACTCCGGTGCTTTAGGTTGGGTTGCGATGGTCTCAATCGGCGCGCTGTATCACCTGATCCCGGCAGTATTTGCGCAAGGCCGCATGTACAGCATCAAACTGATTAACACCCACTTCTGGTTACACACCACCGGCGTAGTTCTGTACATCGTTGCGCTGTGGATCAGCGGTATTATGCAAGGCATGATGTGGCGTGCAGTCAATACTGACGGCACTCTGACATACAGCTTTGTCCAGTCACTGGAAGCTTCTTATCCGTTCTACCTGATGCGCTTCATCGGTGGTTGTTTCGTCGTCGCCGGCATGCTGGTTATGGCCTACAACGTGATTAAAACTGTACGTGCCAAACAAGGTACGTTAGAGCCAATCGCAGAAGCGGCATAAGGAGTCGGTCATGTCTAAGAATTATCACGATAAAGTAGAAAAGAACGTTGGCTGGCTCGGTATTCTGACCGTCGTCGCGATTAGCTTCGGCACTATGGTCGAGATCACACCGCTGATGTTTATCAGCGAAACCAACGAACCTGTGGATGGCCTCAAACCTTACACTGCCCTGCAGCTGGAAGGTCGTGATGTGTTTATCCGCGAGGGTTGTACCAACTGCCACAGTCAGATGATCCGCCCGTTCCGTCATGAGACTGAACGCTACGGTCACTACTCTGTTGCCGGTGAAAGTGTGTGGGAACACCCGTTCCTGTGGGGCTCAAAACGGACAGGTCCTGACCTGGCCCGTGTTGGTGGCCGTTACAGTGATGACTGGCATTATGCCCACTTGATGGACCCACGTTCTGTAGTGCCTCAGTCCAATATGCCTGGTTATCCGTGGTTGGATAGCACAGTGTTGGATGGTCAACTGACCGCGAAAAAAATGGCAACATTTAACGTGCTGACCAAAGGCAAAATGCACAAGGACGATGCCGACGGCGTGATGTACTCAGCAGAAGAAATTGCTGCTGCGCAAGAAGCCGTGAAAGGTAAAACTGAAATGCAGGCCCTGATTGCCTATCTGCAATCACTGGGCACAGCACTGAAGTAATTACCATGGACTTCGTCACTTTACACAGCATTTTCACCGTGATTATTTTTGTGGCTTTTATCGCCTTGGTGTTCTGGCTTTTTGTGTTAAAACGCAAACCAGATTTTGACCAGGCCGCCAATGCAATTTTTGCTGACGAACAAAAGCCACAACAAAAACAACAACAGGAGTCGGATCATGAGTAGCTTTTGGAGTGCTTGGATCATTGTATTAACACTGGCATGTCTGGTTGTATGCTTCGTGTTGCTGACATGGAACCTGAAGAACCATGTTGGCGTTGCAGAAAACGAAACCACCGGTCATGAATTTGACGGGATTTCCGAAATCAATAACCCGCTGCCAAAGTGGTGGACCATTATGTTCTACGCCACCTTCGCCTGGTCGGTGTATTACTTTGCCGCCTACCCTGGTCTTGGCAACTGGAAAGGCCTGTTTGGCTGGACCAGCTCAAACCAGGGTGTCAAATCTCTGGCTGAGTCCAAAGCTGCGGTTGAAGCGAACAAAGCTGCTGGCACTCCGTCACAGCTGGACGCCGAATACGTCAAAGCTGAAGGCACTTTTGCCAAAGAGTTTGGCAAGTACACCAGCCGTCCAATCGAAGAACTGGCATTTGATAAAGATGCACTGAAAGTTGGTCAACGTCTGTTCCTGCAAAACTGTGCCCAGTGTCACGGTTCAGATGCCCGTGGTCAGCGTGGCTTCCCGAACCTGACCGATAACGATTGGTTATATGGCGGCACTGCCGACAAGATCGTCGAAACTCTGCGTCATGGCCGTAAAGCCGCGATGCCTGCCTGGGGCGAAGCCTTAGGTGAGCAAGGCGTGAAAGAGATGACCGCTTATGTACTGAGTCTGTCAGGCCGTAAAGTCAACGACAAAGACGCAGCTGCAGGTAAAGCCAAGTTTGGTATGTGTGCGGCCTGTCACGGCATGGATGGTAAAGGCTCGCTGGCCCATAACCTGCCATTTGGTGCACCAAACCTGACCGACAGCACCTGGTTATACGGTGGTTCAGCCGGTACTATCGAACAAACGCTGCAGCACGGCCGCAATGGTCAGATGCCAGCCTTTGGCGAGCGTCTGGGTGAAGATAAAATCCACGTGATCGCGGCATACGTCTATCGGTTGTCACGTCCGGATGAAGCAAAATAATTTGCTGAGCCCGGCACTGTATTGAAGCCCCCTCGCGGGGCTTCGTTTTATCTGCCTGAAGTTAGATGAGGAAAGAAGTTGTGATGTCAAAACCTTGGTATAAACAAGTCTGGCCCTGGATCCTGATCAGTCTGCCAGTGTTTTCAATCCTCAAAGCCGTCCATACTGTTTATATCATGAACCAGCAAAGCCCGGATTTAGTCGTCGACGACTATTACGCCGAAGGTAAAGCAATTAACCAGAATTTGTCACGCTACCGTGAAGCGGCCGCACGTAATTTGCACGCCAAAGTACTGTTAGCTGGCAATAAAGCCGTGTTGACCTTTGAAGCCAGTAGCGTGCTGGATAAACAACTTGCGTTGGATTTTGTGCATAACACCATCGCCAGTAAAGATTTTAAAGTCATCGCCGAACGCAGCGGTGAATCCATGTACATCGCCGAGCTGCCGGTGACACCGACCGGCAAATGGAACCTGGTTGTACACGACCAGGCAAACCAATGGAAGCTGCGGGCTTCGTTAAGTCTGCCGGCAACAGATGCCATTAAACTGACCTATTGAGAATTCAGACAGTCTCATGCTGCAACAGCGTTGTTTTCATTGTCACGAACCTGTACCGGCCGGTACCGATTATCACTGTGAAGTACTGTCTCAGCCGCAGGTGTTTTGCTGTGCCGGCTGCCAGGCTGTGGCCGAAACTATCGTCGCACAAGGTTTAAGTGATTATTACAAGTTCCGCAGTAAAGCCGCCAACAAGGCCAATGCTGTCCCTGCTGAACTGAAAGCCAAGCTACAAAGTTATGACAGCACAGAAGTGCTGCAGGAACTGACTGAACAAATCGGCGATGCCCAGCGCATTGAACTGTCTGTCAATGGCATGAGCTGCGCGGCTTGTGCCTGGCTGATCGAACGTCAGCTGCAACAAAACCCTGCTGTGAAAAGGGTCAGCGTTAATTCCGGCACCGCCCGCTGCGAGCTGGTCTGGGATGCCAATATCACCCCATTGAGTCTGTTATTAAGCCAAATCACTGAACTGGGTTATCAGGCAAGTCCCTTCGTCGCCGATTTAGAAGAACAGAACTTCCGCCAGGAAATGAACGCTTATCTGAAGCGTCTGGCAGTCTCCGGCATTATGACGATGCAAGTAATGATGCTGGCCTTTGGCCTGTACTTTGGCGAATTCAGCGGCATTGAAGCCCAGTATGAAGGTTACCTGCGCTGGGTCAGTCTGCTAATGACTTTACCTGTGATGGCCTACGCCGCCCTGCCGTTTAGTAGCAGCGCCTGGCGCGCATTAAAAGCCCGCCAGCTTAATATGGATGTGCCTATCACACTGGCTCTTTATTACACCTTTATTGCGTCTTTGTACGCCACAGTGTTTGATACCGGCGAAGTGTATTTTGAGTCGGTCTGTATGTTTGTGTTTCTGCTGCAGCTCGGCAAATTTTTTGAATTTCGTGCGCGCAAACAGGCGCGTGACGCCACCAGTAATTTGCTCAAAGTGATGCCGGTCAGCGCGACGCTGTGGGACGGCGAACATGGCACAGCCACGTCAGCGCGGCGCTTACAAAGCGGTGACCACATCCTGGTCAAAGCCGGTGAAACCATTCCGGCCGACGGCGTGGTCGAAAGTGGCGTCAGCTCAGTGGATGAGTCGATGCTGACCGGTGAATATAAAGCTGTCAGTAAACAAAGCGGCGACATGGTGCTGGCCGGCAGTATCAATCACGACGGCATTCTGGTGGTGCGGGTACGCAGCGCATTGACCGAATCCCGGCTTGGCCAGATCATTGCGCTGCAGCAACAAACTTTGCATCAAAAACCGGCGCTGCTGGAAAAAACTGACCGCATCGCGCGATTTTTTGTGCAGCGCCTGCTGGTAATCGCCACTGTCACATTTTGTGCCTGGTATTTCTGGATTGATGCCGACCGCGCCTTCTGGGTCACATTATCAGTGCTGGTCGCCACCTGCCCTTGCGCGCTGAGCCTCGCCACTCCGACTGCCGTCACTTGTGCTTTGGCCCAGTTAAACCGCAAAGGCATTCTGATTAAAAACCAACATGTGCTCGATGTATTGCCAAGACTCAGCAAAATCTTCTTCGATAAAACCGGCACTTTAACCCAAGGCCGTTTTAGTCTGACTGCGGTGCAAAGCTTCAGCCAGCACTATCAGCAAACCGAGCTGCTGAATCTGATGGCCAATCTGGAACAACAATCCGAACATCCGATAGCCAGAGCTTTTAGCCCATATTTCCAACAGCCTGTTGCCCTGGAACAGGTTAATCTTACAGTCGGTGCAGGTTTGTCTGCCTGGTATCAGCAGCAACTACTACGGATTGGCCGGCCGGAATTTTGTGGTCTGGACCCACAAGACCCACGCTTTGCCGGCGCTCAGGTCTGTTTCAGTATCGATGGCGAGTTGGCTGCCACAGTGCAGCTGGCTGACCAGCTACGGCCTGAAGTCGAGCCGCTGGTCACTGCACTTAAGCAACGCCAGTTAAAGCTCGCCATCCTGACCGGTGATGGCTCTGCCGCAGCGCCGGCTGTTGCAAGCCAGCTCGGCATCACAGAACTGTGGCAAGGCTGCAGCCCGGAGCAAAAAGTTGAAGCCATTCAACAGTCGGTGCAAGCGGGCGAAACCGTGTTGATGGTAGGCGACGGCATTAATGACAGCCCCTGTTTCCACGCCGCTCATGTGTCGGTGGCGCTGGATAGCGGCACTGAATTGTCAAAAAATCAGGCTGATGTGGTGCTGCTGCACAACGATTTGCAACAACTGCAAATGTTGATTGACGGCGCGCGCCGTGCCCGCACGGTAGTGAAGCAGAATCTGTGGTGGGCAGCCGGGTACAATCTGGTTATTATTCCGCTGGCGGTCTGCGGCTTTGTGTCGCCTTATGTCGCAGTGATCGGCATGTCCTGCAGTTCATTGCTGGTGGTGTCTAATTCATTACGGTTGCTCAAAGCATGAGTATTATCTACGTCCTGATCCCTATCGCCATTATCTTCGTGATGATCGGCATCGCAGTGTTTTTTTGGGCGGTACGCTCCAAACAGTTTGATGACCTCGATAAAGAAGGCTTCAGTATTCTGTTTAACGAGAAACCAGCTGCTTCCGCCAAGCCTGACGAACAACAGCCCCCGCAGTCCCGTGAATCCTGAGCTTTTCGCCGCATTTTTTGTCGGTTTGTTTGGCAGCGCGCATTGCCTGCTGATGTGCGGTGGCATGGCCGGCGCCCTGCAAATGCTGATGCCGCCCTCGCGCGCCAGACGGAGCCTGTTACAGCTGACGCTTGGGCTTGGCCGTATCAGTAGTTATGCCCTGGCCGGTGCTTTGTTCGGTGGTGTTGGCGCAGCTATGGTCGGCAGCACCGGCCTGCTGCCGCAATATTTGCAGCTGTTTGCCGGCCTGATGCTGTTAGCGATGGCGCTTTATATCAGCCGCTTGTGGTTTGGCTTACTCAAACTGGAACAAGCCGGTAAACGGCTATGGCGCCTGGTACAGCCGATCAGTCAAAAGTTATTACCGCTGGATTCGCCGCTGAAGGCCTATGCCTATGGCCTATGCTGGGGTTATTTGCCCTGTGGTCTGGTCTATTCGGCGCTGAGCTGGAGCCTTGGCAGCGGCTCAGCGGTCAACGGCGCACTGTGGATGGCACTGTTTGGCCTTGGCACTTTACCGGCGGTATTATTGGCCGGCCAGGCAGCAGACCTGCTACGCCGGTTACAGCAACAGCAGTGGCTGCGTTTTATCCTTGCCGCCCTGCTCGCCGCTTACGCATTTCAGACAATTTACCTTGCACTTCGTGCTGTGGTTTTTTAAGCTGGGCGTACTTTGGATGGAGTTTGGAAACCTGCGATGAGTTCACCTTCAAGTATTAACTGTCAGCACTGTGGCTTCAGCCAGCTGTGTCTGCCATTCACACTCAACGACTCTGAACTGGATAAGCTGGACCAAATCATCCAGCGCAAACGCCCGTCACATAAAGGTGACCATTTATTTGAAGCCGGCAAACCCTTGCAGGCTTTGTACGCGGTGCGCACCGGTTCATTCAAAACCTATACACTGACCGAACAGGGTGAAGAACAAATCACCGGCTTTCACTTACCAGGCGATGTGATTGGCTTTGACGCTATTGGCGATCAACAACATCCAAGCTATGCGCAGGCGCTGGAAACCGCCATGGTCTGCGAAATCCCATTTAATAACCTCGACCAGCTGTTAGATCAGGTGCCTAAACTACGTCAGCAATTGATGCGCCTGATGAGTCAGGATATCCACGGTGATCAGCAGATGATGCTGTTACTGAACCGCAAAACTGCCGAAGAAAAACTAGCTGCATTTATCACCAATCTGGCACAACGTTTTGGCAGCCGCGGCTTTTCCCGTAAAGAATTCCGTCTGACCATGACCCGCGGCGAAATTGGCAACTACCTGGGTTTAACCGTTGAAACCATCAGCCGCCTGCTTGGTCGTTTTCACAAAGACGAATTGATCCATGTGGATGGCAAACTTATCAGCATTACAAATTTCGAAGAACTCAGCCGCGTCGCCGGTATGGCACAAATAGGCCGCTAAGCCGCCATTTCTGAAAAACCGCCGTTTGGCGGTTTTTTTATTCGCTGCCGTCCATGGCACTCACCTTCTAAGGCCAACGCAGTATGTAGTCCCTGCTTTTATTTCCAGATTTTGCTTTGTGTTCAGCATCGGGAACCAATCGCCACCGTATTGATCCAACACAACATCGGCAGTTCCGAACCGGTTTAACTTAGCTACACTGAATCAGATCTGTGAATGCAAAGGAGAATGACGATGGCAACTTATCAGGATGTACTGGTCGTGCTGGACCCCGGCACTGAACAGCAAAAAGCCCTGGCCCGGGCCATTGAACTGGCGGAACATACCGCCTGTAAACTTACCGCCTTTTTATCCATCTATGACTTTTCCTATGAAATGACCACGATGTTATCCGGCGAAGAGCGGGAGTCGATGCGTCAGGCCGTGATCACTGACCGGGAGATCTGGATCCAGGAATTGCTGCAGCAGGCGCGGAGTAAGGGCATCGCCTGCAGTGTCAAAGTGGTCTGGCATAACCGCCCGTTTGAAGCCATAGTGCAAACTGTGACCGAACATGGCTACGACCTGGTTATTAAAGGCACGCACGACCACGATGTACTCAAGTCAATGATCTTCACCCCAACTGACTGGCATATTCTGCGCAAATGCCCTTGCCCGGTGTTGCTGGTGAAAGAACATGCCTGGCCGGAACAGGGCAACATCCTGGCGGCCGTAAATGCCGGCAGTGAAAAAGCCCATCATAAGGCGTTGAATCAACTGATTATCCGCCAGGCTAAAGCCATGGCCGCCATGCTGAAGGCCAAAGTCCATCTCGTCAACGCTTACCCCGGCACACCTATTCACGTGGCGATTGAGATCCCCGAATTTAACCCGGTCGAATACAACGACAGCATGCGCCATCATCATGTGGAAGCGGCCAACGCACTGGCCGGGCAATTTGATATCACCAGCGACGCTGTGCATGTGCTTGAAGGCATGCCGGAAGATGTGATCCCACGCATAGCCAGAGAACTCGATGCTGAGATGGTGCTGATTGGCACTATAGGCCGCACCGGTCTGTCAGCGGCTATTATTGGCAACACTGCCGAACACGTAATAGACCGGCTGGACTGTGACGTACTGGCGCTGAAAACAGAACACTAGATTTGGCAGAAAAACCAGGCCCGCTTGCTGCAAAGGGAATTGGCAAGCGGCGCTGATCCGCTATAATGTGCGCCTTTTTATAGCCTGGGTCCCACCATGTCACATTCTGCCGAAGCCAAAGCGCAATACAATCTGAACAAACTGCATAAAAGACTGCGTCGTGGCGTTGGCCAGGCCATTGCTGATTTTGGCATGATTGAGGAAGGTGACAAAATCATGGTCTGCCTGTCCGGCGGCAAAGACAGCTATACCTTACTCGACATTCTGCTGAACCTGCAGCAATCTGCGCCGATTAATTTCAGCATTGTGGCGGTTAATCTGGACCAGAAACAACCCGGTTTCCCGGCGGAAGTGCTGCCCAACTATTTAAGCGGCATTGGCGTAGATTTTAAAATCGTCACTGAAGACACCTACTCCATCGTCAAAGAAAAGATCCCCGAAGGCAAAACCACTTGTTCTTTGTGTAGCCGGCTGCGCCGTGGCATTTTGTACCGCACTGCTAATGAGCTCGGCGCCACCAAAATCGCGCTGGGTCATCATCGAGATGACATGATTGAAACTATGTTTCTGAACATGTTCTACGGCGGCAAAATGAAATCAATGCCACCGAAGCTGATTAGCGACAACGGCGAACATATCGTGATCCGGCCTTTGGCGTACTGCCGGGAAAAAGACATCGAAAAATACTCGACCGCCCGCGAATTCCCAATCATCCCATGTAACCTCTGTGGTTCGCAGGACGGTTTACAACGCCAGGTGGTGAAAGAAATGCTGCAGGACTGGGATAAACGTTTTCCGGGTCGCATCGAAACCATGTTCCAGGCCATGCAAAACATTGTGCCTTCACACATGGTCGATAAAAACCTGTTTGATTTCGCTGCTGTCAGTAAAGAGCGCGCCGCAGAATTTGCCGGCGACATGGCGTTTGACAAAGAAGCGGTACCGGCCAAACCTGTTGGTTTACTGGCAGAAGACGATGAAGAACAAGATAGCGTGGTGGTACAGCGGCTGGAAATCAGCCTCTAAACCTTTATTCGGTGTCGATGCAACAGAAAAGCGCTGTTGCATCGCCGCACAACTACAAAGACTGAAACCAGCCCCAGATCCCCAGCGAAAAATCGGCAAACAGGTCAATCCCGAGCGCCGACTTTAATAGATACAGCACCAGCAGCCCCAATACGCTACTCAGGATCAACAAAACGCTGAGAAACACCGCTTTGACCAATAATCCGGTTTTATGGCTGCGATACTCACTACGTTTATTACGCCCTGCCACCAGCACATAATAATAACGCCAGCTGCCAAGCCCCAGCGTACCGCGCACGTCCAGCTTGTGTTTGCCCCACTGCCGCGCCCCCAACGCCACCCGTAAGTAGCTCAGCTGCGCCTCAGTGAAGCTTTGCTGCACCTCAGCGGGCATCCGCTCCAGCAACTTTTGGATAGCCGGGTCCTGGCGGATGTCGTCCACAGGTGCGTCAGTCATCTGGCTTAGCCTTGTTGCAACAACGCCGAGAGTTCGGCGGTTTTTGCCTGCATCAGCACCACATCGCCGCGGCTTTCAACATTCAGCCGCACCAAAGGCTCAGTGTTGGAACTGCGCAGGTTAAAGCGCCAGTCGGAAAATTCCAGACTGATACCGTCGGTGGTATCTAGCTTGTCAGCCAAAGGCTGATAGCGCGCCAGGATCTCCGCGAGCTTAGCTTTGGGATCGGCAATAGTGAAATTGATTTCGCCGCTGGAAGGAAAAGCGGCGATGCGTTCAGCAACTAACGCAGACAGTGGCTGTTGTTTCACACACATCAGCTCAGCCACCAACAGCCAGGGGATCATGCCACTGTCACAGTACGCAAAATCACGGAAATAGTGGTGTGCGCTCATCTCGCCGCCATAGACAGCATCTTCGAGCCGCATCCGTTCTTTGATAAAAGCATGACCGGTTTTCGACTGAATGGCTTCACCGCCGGCCTGCTTCACTAAATCGATAGTGTTCCAGGTCAGGCGCGGGTCGTGAATAATGCGTGCGCCCTGATGCTGTTGCAAAAAGGCCTCCGCCAGCAGCCCAACGATATAATAACCTTCGATAAACTGGCCCTGCTCATCAAACAGGAAACAGCGGTCAAAATCGCCATCCCAGGCCACGCCAAAATCGGCCTGATGTGCCAGCACCGCGTTAGAGGTATCAGCGCGGTTTTCTGGCAACAATGGATTTGGGATACCGTTTGGAAAGGTTGCATCCGGCTCGTGATGCACTTTGATAAACTGCAGCGGTAAGCCCAAAGCCCCGCAACGCGCTTCCAGCGCATCCACCACATGACCGGCCGCGCCATTGCCAGAATTCACCACAATTTTCAGCGGCCGGATTAGCGCCGGACGTACATAACCGAGCAAATGCGTGACAAAATCCGCTAACACCGACTGCTGCCGGTACTGGCCGCGTGTGGCGACCGGCGTAAATTCGCCTTGCTCGGCAATGGCTTTGATCTCAAACAAGCCGCTGTCGCCACTGATAGGCCTCGCGCCCTGTTGCACCAGCTTCATGCCGTTGTAATCGAGCGGATTGTGACTGGCGGTCACTTCAATACCGCCGCACACGCCTAAATGGAAAGTGGCGAAATAAACTTCTTCAGTGCCGGTCATGCCGATGTCAATGACATCCACGCCGGCGTCCATCAGGCCATTGGCCAGCGCCAATTTCAGGCTTTCGGAGGTCGCCCGAACATCGCCGCCAACCACCACAGTTTTGGCCTGCTGATATTGACCAAAGGCGCGGCCAATGCGGTAGGCCACATCTTCGTCTAATTCATCACCGAGCCGGCCGCGGATGTCGTACGCTTTGACACAACTAATTTTCCGGTACATGTCAGGCCCGCCCATATCTGTCTTCAAACCGCACTATATCGTCTTCACCGAGGTAAGAGCCGGACTGCACCTCAATCAGCTCCAGCGGCACTTTGCCCGGGTTTTCCAGCGCATGCACGGCAGTGATCGGGATATAAACCGACTGGTTTTCCGTCAGATACTGATCAACCCCATCGATAGTGACTTTGGCGGTACCGGACACCACAATCCAGTGCTCTGCGCGGTGGTGATGCATCTGCACCGATAACTTCGCGCCAGGTTTAACCGTAATGCGTTTGACCTGAAAACGCTCACCGTTATCGACTGAATCGTATTTGCCCCATGGCCGGTATACTTCGCGGTGGAAAGTCACTTCCGGCCGCTGCTTGGCTTTGAGCTGCGCGACAATGTGTTTGACATCCTGCGCCTGATCTTTGTGCGCCACCAGCACTGCGTCTTTGGTGCTGATCACCACAAGATCCTGCACACCAACAGTCGCCACCAGCTGTTGTTCGCTGCGCACGTAACAGTTCTGACTATTCTGCGACCAGACATCCCCCTGATGGCAATTGCCGTCGCTGTCTTTGCCACTGACCTGCCACAGCGCAGCAAAGCCACCCACGTCGTTCCAGCCAGCCGCTAACGGCACCACCACGACGCTCTCTGGCTCATCCCGGCTCAGCGGTTCCATAATGGCGTAATCAATCGAATTGTCCGGACAGGCTTCAAAGGCGGCTTTTTTCACCCGGACAAAATCTAAATCCGGACTCAGTTCCGCCATTGCTGCAGTACAGGCGGCCAGCATCGCACTCTGATATTGCCCCAGTAACGCCAGGTAACGGTCGGCGCGGAACATAAACATACCGCTGTTCCAGTAATATTCGCCGCTCGAGAGATACTGCTGTGCGGTCGGCAGATTGGGTTTCTCGACAAACGCATCCACCTGATAGGCGCTGCCCGTGCTGACGCCACGGCGGATATAGCCATAACCGGTTTCCGGCGTTGTCGGCACTATACCAAAGGTGACCAGTTTACCGCTGGCTGCCAGCGGTTCTGCCTGTTGTACCGCAGCGCGAAACGCTGCCTCATCTTCAATCACATGGTCGGCGGCCAGCACCAGTAGCAATGCATCCGGATCTGTATCCGTGGCCTGTAACGCTGCCAGCGCAATAGCCGGCGCGGTATTACGGCCAACCGGCTCCAGAAGAATCGACGCACCGCTGATGCCTAACTGCCGAACTTGCTCAGCAGCAATAAAACGATGGTCTTCATTACAAATCAGTAAAGGTGCCTGATGTGCCAGGCCTTTTAACCGCAGCAGGGTCTGTTGCAGCATTGTGGTTGTGCCGGTCAGCGCCAAAAATTGCTTCGGATAATTGCCGCGAGAAAGTGGCCATAAACGTGTCCCTGAGCCACCGGCCATAATTACGGGTGTAAACATTGTTGAAATCCTGTCAAAACACTGCGTTAGGGTAGTCTGATGGAGCACAGAATAACTGTCAATTATCCTGGCGTTGTGTCCCATTTTTAAGTTAAATCAACGACTGGAACTGGCGGCGCCCCGGAGTTGCTGCTGATGCTGCTCATACCAATGCCAGGTTTGTGTGAGTCCTTGTCGCAGCGAAATCTGCGGTGTCCATCCCAGTTGACGCAGACGGCTGCTGTCCAGCAGTTTACGCGGTGTGCCGTCGGGCTTCGTCAGGTCAAAGCCAAGTGGCTGGGTATAACCGATAATACCGCAAAGCAGTTCCGCCAGCGCACCAATACTAATCTCTTCCCCGCTGCCGACATTCAAAAAGCCCGGAGTGTCGGCACACGCACGCCAATACTCGGCCGCAGATAATTCGACCACCAGCCGGCAAGCTCGGGCTAAATCTTCCACATGCAAAAACTCTCTCAGGGCCTGACCACTGCCCCAGATTTGCAGTGATCGCTGACTGTCTCTGGCCAACTGCATCCGGCGCATTAACGCCGGCACCACATGAGCCTGTTGAATATCAAAATTATCACCGGGCCCATATAAGTTAGTCGGCATCAAAGCGCGAAAGTCACAACCATACTGGCGATGGAAACTGCTGCAAAGCTTTAAGCCGGCAATTTTTGCAACAGCATAGGCTTCATTAGTGGGCTCAAGCACACCGCCTAACAAATCAGTTTCGTTAATTGGCTGGGGCGCAAATTTCGGATAAATACAACTAGAGCCAAGATACAACACTCGCGATACACCGCTTTGATGTGCTGCTGCCAATATATTTGTCGCGATTTGCAGGTTTTGCAGTAAAAAATCAGCTGGATATTGTCTGTTGGCTGCGATACCACCTACTCTGGCAGCAGCAACCAGGATCCAATCTGGTCGCTGTTGCTGAAGAAAGTTTTCGACATCTGTCTGACGTGTTAAATCCAGTGTGGTCCGGTCTGCGGTAATCAATTGATATTGGCTGCTACTGGCAAACTCCTGATGCAGCGCCTGACCAACCATGCCGCGATGACCGGCAATAAACACCCTCAACGGTTTTTGACCTGCCTGACTGACAGATGTAGCTTCAGCGGGCATAACCATTGGCCTCCAGCAGTGCCTGACGTCTGGCCAGTTCCAGATCATGCGCCATCATCATCTGACAGAGCGCGGCAAAATCTGTTGCTGGTCGCCAGTCAAGCGCGGTTCTGGCCCGCGTGGCATCCCCACATAACGATGGCACTTCGCTCGGGCGCAGATACCGCGGGTCGATTCGCAAAATTACATCCCCCGGCTTTAATCCAGGTGTGCGTGTTGGATCACAACTCAGGACTGTAGCGACTTCTGTCAGGCCACTGCCGCTAAAGCTCAGGCTGATGCCGAGGCTTGCCGCGCAGCTCTGCAAAAATTCGCGCACAGTATGCTGTACGCCTGTCGCAATGACATAGTCATTGGGTGTGTCTTGCTGCAACATGCGCCAGGCTGCATCCATATAATCGGCAGCAAACCCCCAGTCCCGCCGGGCATCCAGATTTCCCAGGTACAGACATTGTTGCTGACCCAGCGCAATCGCTGCCAGGCCCCGGGTAATTTTACGGGTGACAAAAGTCTCGCCGCGTCGTGGTGATTCATGGTTAAACATAATGCCGTTCACGGCGAACAGACCATAAGCTTCGCGGTAATTGACAGTGGTCCAATATGCGCCGACTTTGGCGATCGCGTACGGCGAACAGGGCCGGAATGGCGTATCTTCGTTTTGCACCAGGCTGGTGACATTGCCATACATCTCGGACGTCGCAGCCTGAAAAAACCGACAAGTCAGGCCTGCTAAACGCACTGCCTCTAACAACCGGATAGTGCCAAGCGCGACCACATTGGCTGTGTACTCGGCCGCTTCAAACGACACTGCAACATGGCTTTGTGCGGCCAGATGATAGATTTCGTCAGGCTGAATTTTTTGCAGCAAGCTACACAAGGCAAGACTGTCAGTCATATCGCCATAATGCAAAAATAATGGCAGGTCCTGCTGATGCGGATCCTGATAAATATGATCTATCCGGCTGGTATTCAGTGAAGAGGCTCGACGCTTCAGGCCGTGCACCTGATAACCTTTGGCGAGCAACAACTCCGCAAGATAAGACCCATCTTGCCCGGTGATCCCGGTAATAAACGCCACTTTTTTGTTCAAACACTGCTCTCCAGACACTTATTCACCGGCTGCGTTGCTGCCACCAGGCCCGGCACAAACTGATTAAAAATCGCGGATTATGCCGCAGGTATCGGGGCGCCAGCCGACGTGGTTCCTGCAACCAACGAAACAACCACTCCAGAGCCAACAGTTGCACCCAGCGCGGCGCCTGCCGACGGCGGCCGCTTAGAAAATCGATCACAGCACCCATACCCAACTGAATGGGTGGCAGTTGCGAACTGTACTGATCAATCCAGACTTCTTGTTTTGGACAGCCTAAGGCGACCAGTAAAATATCAAGATCTGCGGCCTGCATTGTGGCAAGTTGCTGGGGATCAGCGCTGGCCGGTAAAGGTTGCCATATCGGAGCGTGCTGATAATAGATTGTAAGCCCCGGCACGACTTGCTTCAATCTGCTGACGGCTCGCTGAACATCTGCCGCATCATGACCACCATAAATTCCGACACGAAGTTCTTCAGCAGCCGCACGTCGGCATAGCGCCAATACCAGATCAATTCCCCGTATCTGCGGGCATACCTCACCATTGACTAAACGCTGCCACCAACACACTGGTTTTCCATCAGCCAAGACAAATTCGCTGCGGGCCAGCACTGCCGCAAAATCTGCGTTGTCATTGGCTTCCATTAACATATGCACATTAGACAAATACAGCCGTGTCGGCTGGCGGCGCTTTGCCCGACTCACCAGCTCGTTTAATAACGACGGTAAGGACTGGATACGAACCTGAGTGGCGAGCACCTTCCCCCAGCCTGAAAGCCCCGTCATGATGCCGGCTTCGCCTCTGAGCACAATCTGGACTGAAGTTGTGGCCACTCATTACGCTCTGCCACCCGACGGCTCAGATATATACAAACCTGCCGCTGCAGCTGAAACTGAGTGACCAGACGAATCGTCTGACCACCAAGCTCACCAAACACTGTTCGCTGCAGGTAGCGAAACACCTCTGCTTTTTGTCCGGCTGACAAATATTGCCAGTACTGAAAACTCAGACTTAGAAACTTCTGATGAACCTGCGGCAAATAAGCGCCGTACCGCAGTGCTAATTGCATTTGCGTCCATGCTTCCGTCAGGCGGAACTGCGTAAATCCGAGATAATAGCCATAGTCCGCATAAGCCACCGGCCAGTCAGGTCTCAGTGCAATGGCCTGCAGATACAGGCTTTCGTTCTTGGCAAGCGCATCGGTGTTCAGATAACCAGTGTGCCAGCCCCATTCGTTTATTTTGGCTTGCATTAACAAATAATGTGGATTGCCCGGCTGTAGTTCTGCGGCTGCAGCGATAGCAGCGGCGGCATGCTGATATTGTGCTGCATCCGGTTTATCCTGCTGCCAGCGTTCCAACGCAAAAGCAGCCTGAAAATAATGCAGACTAGCAACACCTGCCTGAACTGCCAGCCCCATCAGTGCAGCAACAGACACGGCCAGCCCGCAGAGCCACAACCGGCGCCATAGCAGCGCACTCACAGCTCACCGCCGAAATCCAGCGTCGCGGTAATTTGTGCCGGATGACCGCATACCAAAGCTTCGGCATAGTCGTCGTCAGTGAGTTGGGCCAGTGTTTGGCGCGCCAGTCGCAGTTTTGGCGGCCGGCGTTGTAAGTTGTGGCAGTCGGTCGCCATGACCTGATATATCCGCTGGCGAACGAGGAACTCTGCACATTGCTGATGACGATCGCCTAAGTCTCCTAACAATGAACTTGCAGTCAGTTGAAACAGACAGCCGGCATTTTTCAGACTTTGCAGTAATGCAGGGTTCGTTTGAATGTCGCGGTTTCGCTCCGGATGCGCGATCATGGCGATAATTTGCTGACGACCGAGCCATTTTAATAATTTATCCGTGCCGGCGGGCACATGGCTATGTGGCAGCTCTAATAACAATACCCGCTGTGACTGCCAAAGCCCAAGAAATGGCATTTGCTGCTGTTCAATCGCAGGAATGAGCTGTTCGGTCAGGCGGACTTCGGCGGCCGCCGCCAGTTGCAACGGGATCTGATGCTGATGTATTAGTGCACGCGCACTGGCTAATGCAGTGTTGATAGTCAGCTTATTGTTATCAAAATAACCCGGGTTTATATGCGGCGTCGCCACCATCTGCCTTATACCATCGGCAGCAGCAAGACGCAGCAGCGCCAGCGTCTCACTCTCATCTGC
This sequence comes from Rheinheimera texasensis, assembly GCF_964031785.1. Taxonomy (GTDB): domain Bacteria; phylum Pseudomonadota; class Gammaproteobacteria; order Enterobacterales; family Alteromonadaceae; genus Pararheinheimera; species Pararheinheimera texasensis_A. Next base: position 38,163 of record NZ_CAXIRE010000009.1, on the reverse strand, counting down.
AGCACCGTCATCGATATTGGGCAGGATGTGACTATGCAGGTCAATCATGTCTATTCTGACGACTGCGCATAATATTGGTAATAACCGTAGCTCCCGTAACGCTCTGCATTTTTCAAATCCAGGTCGTTCAACACTACCCCCACAACACGGGCATGCGCATTGATCAGTTTCGACAGGGACAACTGCACCAGACCAGAACGGGTATGATCCGCTTTAACAACCATCACGACAGCATCTGACAAGCGGGATAATACCAGCGCGTCACTGACTGCGTGTACTGGCGGCGTATCGATAATAATTTTCTGGTAGCGTCCACGCAGTTCCGTCAACAGTGCCACCAAACGCGGGCTCGATAACAATTCCAGTGGATTCAGCGGGATGGTGCCGGCTGACATAATGTCGATGCCGCTTTGCTCATCTCTGACAATACAATCGTCCAATGTCTCTGTTTCCGCCAGATAATTGGCGAGGCCAGGTTGAAATGCCGGCAGACCAAAACGTTTCGCAATAGTTGGTTTACGCATATCCGCATCAATCAGCAACACAGTTTCAAGCTGGCGACAGGCAAAAGCCAGGTTACTGGAGACCGTTGATTTGCCCTCTTCGGGAATGGAAGAGGTCACCGATAACACCTGCATCGGACGGTCTAAACCAAGCAGCGACAAACTGGTACGTACCGAACGCACCGACTCACTGAACAATCGTGCTTCGGTGGCAAAAAAAGTACGGTTTATTTGTGCCAGCTGTTGTTTACCAACAATTCTGGGTACCACGCCCAAGGCTCGTTGTTGTAGAACTACTTCGACTTCCTGGGTGGTTTTTATAGTGTCGTTCAGCGATTCCATGACAAATGCCACAATAATGCCAAAGCCAATGGCTGCGACAAAAGCCAGTATCACAATCAATTTCCGTTTGGGTTTAATTGGATCAACCGCCGGCATCGCGCGGTCGGTAAAACGGGCCACAGCTGAGTTAAAATCGCCGGTGACTTCAGTTTCTTTTTGACGCGCCATAAATGTATCAAACAACTGGCGATTGGTTTCCACGTCACGCTGTAAGCGCTGATACTCAGCTTCTTTTCCGCTTAAATCCTGATACTGACCTTTGGCGCGCTGCATTTCAGCTTCCAGCGCGGCCAGATTTTGCGACAATGTGTCAGCTTCATTGCTGATGCCAGACAACAGTTTGCGGATTTGTTCGCGCAGGCTCTCCTGAACAGAAGCAAGTTCAGATTTAGCCGCAAGTAATTTGGGATGCTTAGGCCCGTATATTTTACTGAGTTCTGAGACCTTACGTTCCGCTGAAACAGCTTCCATCTTGACGCTTTGCACACCGGGATGCGCGGTGATTTCTGGCAGGCTTTCCAGTTTTGCTATCTGATCAGTGCCATATTGTTTAACAACCCGGACGAATCCGTCGATTTGCGCTTTTTTTGATCTGGCTTGGGTGATTTGCTCACCTAACCGTTCCAGTTCCTGACTGCCGAGACTCCGGACGCCGGCCACATCGACCAGCCCTTCACGTAAACGGAACTCCTGTAATGACTGTTCGGACTGGTCCAGTTTTAACCGCAACTCACCCAGGCGGCCCCCCAGCCAGGTACTGGCTTTTTGTGTGATCCCCATTTTGGCGGCCAGCTGGCCATCTATGTACGCCTCACCAATTGCATTAGCGACGTCCGCCGCCAGTTTCGGATCCTGAGCTTCAAACACAATGCTGACCAGTTGCGTTTTACGCACTGGTTCTATCGACAAGCGTTCAATAAACGCCTGAATCAACTTTTCCCGTTCACGCGCAGCCTGACCTTCTGCTGAAGTCTGTTGCGTCCCGGCAGTTAAGAATGGCAATAACCTGCGCAAGTCATCAAGCAAGCCGGGCTGTGGTACAAATTCGGCATGGCTGGCAATCTGCAGCCGGTCGATAACAGATTCAGCAATAGTCCGTGACTTGAGTATCTCAAATTGCGTCAGGTAATATTCCTGTTGCGCTGAATTGATCCCGTACACTTCATCTATTTTGACCGCTTTGGCTTGTTGAGCTTCGATCAATAACGTCGCTTTGCTGCTGTAAATCTGTTTCATATTCAGCACAACAAAAACAGTCAACGCCGATACGAGTATAGCCAGCAACAAGATCCGCCATTTCGAGCGGTTAATCACCATAAAATACTTACGTAAATCAATCACTTCATCAGCAGTTGCTGCGGTGTTCTCAGCTGAAATCGCCATCAGAAAAATCTCTGCTCAATTGTGATTGTATCGCCGGCACTGATTTGGGTGTTCAGATTGCCTTTTTGTTTAGTGGCTTTGTCGCCCTCCCGCGAAATAATGATGTCTTCGCGAGACGCCCGCTCGGTCATACCGCCGGCTAATGCGACGGCCTGATCCACTGTCATACCGGGCTGATAAGGATAACCGCCTGGTTTTTTTACTTCGCCGTGAATATAAAACGGCCGGTATTGCACCATGCCAACAAATACATTGGGCTCAACAAAATAATCGCCTTTGAGCCCCTGATACAGATGCTGTTCGACCTGCTTCAGCGTCATGCCGGTGACCTTGATCGTTCCAAGAAATGGGTAATTCAATGTACCGCTGTTGGTCAGCTGGGTTTCCAAATCTAGCTCAGGCTCACCAAATACTTTGATTTTGATAATATCGCCCGGCCCCAACACATAATCATCAGCACTTTGCGGCGTCGACGCTGTTGTGGTTTGCGCCATCACACCGAAGCATAACAACAATGAGATGGCGAAAAATCTGCCGATAAATCTGCCCAAGCCTTTGCCCAACATCTGTTTATCCTTACAACGTCACTTTGAATTCAACACCATAGACTGTGCGGTCAAACTCAATGATGCCCAAGGTGGAACTGCGATCTTCCAAATTAACAAAACCGGTGACCTGCAACCAACGCTTTGGTTTTGCAGTTAATTCTGCAGTGATCACCTTATTCGTATCTTCACGGCGAAGCAAACTATTCGCGCTGGTCTGTAACAGGTTGTACGCGTTAGTCTGATATTCATAAGCCAGTTTTGACGTCAGAGTTTCTGACCACTGGTGATTCCAGCCAATGCTGTAACTGGTTTCAACGATATAGTCCGAGTTGATATTGAGCGCATCGACATCTTTGGCGCGGCGACCAGCAGCAAAATCAAAACCAGAATAGGTCAGTGGCTGCCATTGCACTATGGTCTCCCAGGCAAAACCACTGAAATTCTCCCGCTGATCCAGTTCAAAGTCTTTTTTCTGGTACCCAAGCTTCAGAATCCCGGTCGTAATGGCACTCAGCTCCCATTCGGTACCGAGCCGATAATTCGTGTCCTGGTTATCCCGCGCACCACTCAAATCAACAGACTTATAATTGATATCTGCACTGGTAACTTCCGCGACCAGCTTAAAAGCGCCGCCGGTTTGATACACAAAACCACCGCCAAGCTGACGCAGGTCAAAATCCCGATACTGAGTAACTTCGCGGAAATTGTCATAGTCCTTATTAAAGAACTTCGCATTGGCCCGCAGTTTTCCGGTCGACCCCGGACTACCGTATTCATACTCGGTTTCAGCACTCTGGCTGTTATAGCGTGTCACTTCATCCTGCACCAGGCCACGGCCTTCCGACACACCAGTACCCCGATCTTCATGCAACCAGTTGCCGGTCACCTGAAGATTCAACTGGTGTGCACTGCCTGGCGACAACCGGGCTTCGGCATCAACGTAACCGTCAGTGTAATTATCCGCATCGCTGCTGAAATACTTACCATTGCGCAGTGCACTGCTTAGCGTATAACTGTTGGCACCATCGACAAGATTGGCTTTTAATGAAGGTGCTATTGTTGTCAGCCAACTAGACACCGTTTTTGCTTTATCCCTGATCACGTTGTCATCATGGCGCAATGACGTTACCAGTCCCGGAATAAAGTCCACGCCTGATTCAGTCCGGATCACGCCTTCAGGCTCTTGCGCCTGAGCTGCCGTAACGACACCGCATATCAGCATCCCAGTCAGGTGCGTTAACTTTAGCTTCCCCATGCTATTGCTTTCCTTTTTAATACACATGTTTGCCACTGAATCCTTTAAAAATTGTTTTCACGATTATTTTGATATCAAACCACAACGACCAGTGACGGATGTAATACAGATCAAATTCAACCCGCTTCGCCATTTTATCCAAAGTATCAGTTTCACCACGCCAGCCATTGACTTGTGCCCAACCTGTGATCCCTGGTTTTACTTTGTGTCTGAGCATATAAAAAGCCACCTGATTGCGGTACTGCTCATTGTGCGCAACCGCATGTGGTCTGGGCCCGACTACTGACATTTCGCCATGTAACACATTAAAAAACTGCGGTAATTCATCGAGAGATGTCCGCCGCAGAAATGCGCCAAACCAAGTAACCCGGGGGTCATTACGAGTGGCTTGAACGACCAGCTCAGCATTTTCCTGGACTTTCATCGTGCGAAACTTCAGCACACCTATTTTTCTACCATCGAGGCCATAACGATCCTGGCGAAACAACACCGGTCCTCGCGAAGTCAGTTTGACACAGACCGCCAATATCAAAAACAATGGACTCAAAACCAACAGCACAGCAGCACTAAACAATACATCGAAAGTGCGCTTAAAATGGCTTTGTAATCCCAGATGTGGCGATTCAAATACACTGATGGTGTCGATGTCACCAACACTGCTGAGCCGCCCCTGCATCATTTTGAGTGTCAGCATATCGGGCACCAAATAAACATCCAGCGTGGTATCGCCAAGTTGGCTGACTATATGCTGGATCCTGGCTTCGGCGTGTATTGGTAAACAGATATATAAACGTGAATACTCCCCCTGCTGGCCACGCATCACAGCGTCATTTACCGTCCCCAGCAGCATATGTTGGTAGTCTGACGGCATCCGTGATGCATCCCGGTCGTCAAAAAAACCGATGCATTCAAATCCAAGCTCACGTTCCGAGGCAAATTGCTGAGCCAGCTGGATCCCCCGCGAAGTCAGTCCGACGATGGCAACTTTTTGCCGGTGAATACCATGTTCAAGCTGCACCCGCCGCACAACACGCTGAGCCAGACGCCAGCCAACCATCAAAAAGACAGAACCGCTGAACCAGGCGGTCATAATCACACGCGAATAACTGGCACCAACTTTCAGCAAAAATAAAGAAATCAGCTGCAATGCAAAAGAGATCACCATCACAACGACTACCAGCCGAATCATCTGCCGGAAAGCCGATAAACGCCAGGTGCGGTACAACGACATGCCTTCAGCCAGATAAGAAAACAACAGAATTTCGGCAAGTAGTAAAATCAGATAATTTTTGTCGAAACTGACGCCGTAGGTGATACAGCTCAGCAACAAGACAAACATCAGGATGGCATAATCAATAAAGCGATAAAGTGCAGCATAACTACTACCGCTCACTTCAATTGAACTGGACTTCTTCAAACAACACTTCCCTGAAATATTTGAATGAGCATTGCAAGCTCGCTGATTGCACGGAGAATCAGCGCCAATCCCATTCTACTGACTACAAACCAGCCGTGCAATGTTGCACTTTGTAAATGAAACGCTTTTTCTCGTGGTAACATCAACAACATACAACTTTTTCTAATTTTTGTAGAGGACCTTGATGGCGGGTGCAGTAAAATATTTATCCCTGGTCACAGTGGTACTCCTGACAGCCTGTAGTAGTCGCCCCTTGTTGCTGACAGATACGTCATTATTGCCAAAAGACAGCAGCGAAACATCAGGGCTGGTCTGCACAGCAACCGGCTTTATCTCGATCAATGATTCCGGTCACGCTGCCGAGTTGCAGCAACTTGACGCGACACTAAAACTAAGCCGGATACCTCTGCCACTCTCTCAGTTGGATTGGGAAGCACTGACCAGCGATGCCAGACATTTGTATATCGGCGATACGGGCAATAACAGCGGCAGCCGTCAGCACGGTGAAATTCACCGGCTGCTTCACAACCGGATTAATGGTGCTGTGCGGGTTGACGGCACTTTACTTTATCGTTTTCACGATTATCCGTTATCCCCTCCACAACCTTATCAGCATGATTTTGATGTCGAAGCTCTGGCTTACGCAGATGGAAGTTTATGGATGTTCAGTAAGAGCTGGCGCAGCGGCATCAGTCGGGTGTATCAGCTGGATCCGCATGCGCAGACTATGCAAACCCTGCACGCCAAAGCGCTGATACCAGACCTGCCTGGCCTGGTCACCGATGCGGTGTATCTGCCAGAGTCACAACTCTTTTTGCTGACCGGCTATCAGAATTATCAGCATCAACTGCTCCGATTCGCATTGCAAGGCCAGTTTGACGCTTTTGTCGCTGTAACCGACCGTCAGTTTAAACTACTGAAAGTTGTACCTTTGCCGCAAGCGGGCCAGCTCGAGGGGATTTGCGCCCGCGGAGATGAGATTTGGCTGAGTCAGGAACAGTATCAGCATTCGCCCGCCCGCTTATGGCGCGAACCTCTGGTCGAAACGGCATTAAAGCAACTGTCTGCTGTGCGTTGAAAGCTTTAAAACAAATTTCAACAAAAAGCCTTTTGCCCCTGCCAATTTTGTCGCTACTATAGAGATTGTGCTTGTAGCCGAAGTTAATGATGCAAGCCACTGATCTTCTGTCGATTTTATTTACATAGGCACAAAGCTTGAAAATAAAATCGTTAAATTTCAACAGCTTGCGTGATGGCATATTTTTTGCTATCCATGGATGAATGCAAGCGCTAGGTCATCAGGAGTTAAAATGTCTAAGCAGTATTTTGCACGAGCTGTTGCTCTGTTCGCTCTTATCAGTACTTCGGCTGCTCATGCTGCGTTGATCCAAAACGGCAGCTTCGAGACTAAACCGTCTGACATGTCCAAATTCTACCAGCACTCCGGTTTTCAATATCAATCAAGAACATACGACCAACTGGCTGCCAGCGATAAATGGGGTATCTTTGCCACACTGCCAGGCTGGAACAGCCTGTATGGTGAGCAGGTTGAGCTGTCAATCAGCGGCGTGCAATATGATATTAACGGTCAAATTGTTGGTTTTAATGCACAGGACGGCAATAACTTTGTCGAGCTGGACACGCACTTCAACGTCGTCAACGGCAAAATCTCTAACCAATCCAATGCTGGTATTTCGCAAAATCTGACAGGCCTGAAAATCGGCCAAAGTTATGAGCTGAGTTTTTGGTATCACAGCCGGACCAAAGCTGCCGACGACAATACTATGAACGTATTCTGGCTGCCAACTGACAATCTGCCAACTTACGCCGACTTTAAAGTATCAACCGTCGATACTACCTTGGCTAACCACAGCGGTTGGGTTGAATACAAAGTTAAGTTGGTCGCCACATCAACAAATATGACTGTCGGTTTTGGCGCCGCCGGTGACAAAGCCTGGAACTGGAACGGTTTGAGCAGTACCAACGGTAACAAACAAGGCGCGAACCTGGACAATGTCTCACTGGTTGCGGTACCTGTTCCGGCAACAGCGTTGCTGTTTGGCCTGGGTTTAGCTGGTATAGCACTGCGTCGTCGCCAGGTCTAAGCGCCAGCAACCAGCCGTCGCGTACTTACTGTTAAAAAAACCGCCTGTTTCTGGCGGTTTTTTTATGTCTGCATCACCGCACTCATTGCAATCAATGCCACTTTTTTCAGTCAATGCGCTGAACACCTTCCTGTAACGGACCATAGAAACGCCACTGTGCAGCACTGCTGTAAAGTTGCTGATAACGTTGCTGAGCTTGCTGCCTCATTATTGCAGTGGCCTGTGGGTTGGCCAGTAGCTGCTGCAATTTCGCCAGAAAATCGTTGCGATCACCGGTGCGGAAAATCAAACCAGTTGCAGCGGGCAACACCAGTTCCGCCAGCGCCCCACTATTGGCGACCAAAACAGGCGTACCTTCGGCATAAGCTTCAATCACTACGTTGCCAAAAGTTTCCGCTACCAGGGAAGGCACAACGACCAGACAGGCTTGCTGATAGAGCCGGCTCAGTGCCGCCTGGTCCTGCGTTCCCAGCATTCTTACACCCGATGTTGATCCGAGAGATCCCGCGCCAGCACCCGCTATCCATAACTCAGGTAACCCTGAGACTTCGCGCCAAATGTCTAGTAAAAATGGCAGGCCTTTCGCTGGGTCATCACGACCAACAAAAAGTACAAACGGCGTTGCCGGTGTATCCCCCTGCGGCGCCTCCACTGGTAACGATCGCTGTGGTACATAATGTGGTTTAACCAGCAGCGCCCGCCCGTCAAATCCCGCCGCCAGATACTGTCGCCGAACAAATTCTGAAGGACACACCAAAACATCTGCCTGTTGCCACACCTTACGACGATATTGCCACCACAAGGCTAACGCCAATAGTACACTGACGAAGCGCCCTTCCGGCCTGCCCGGCTGGCGCCACTGCTGCCGCAGCAAAGACCAGCCAGGCGCCTGCGCTATCTCACCCGGTAACAAACTAGCAGTCGGCGTTAGCAGCCGGAAATTATGCAGATAAAGTACAGTCCGAATACCGCGCCGGCGGGCGGCGCTGAGCAAAAATGGCGATAGCAGCGGAAACAAATTATGCACCAGCAACACATCGCCGCGACACAAGCCTGTCAGCGGTGTGGTATCAGTCAGCAGACCAAACCAGCCGGCGATGGCTCTGAGCCGGGTCACAACGCTAAGCGCCTGTGGGGTTTGCCGGATCTCGGCAGATAACGTCACGCCATTTGCAGCAAACAACGCCTGCTCACGCGCCACCACCAGATCTTCGCCACCTTGTTGTCGGTAGGCCTGATGCAATAGCCGGTACTGGCACTCAGCCAGCGCCGGTAACTGGCCCTGGATTGCTTTTGCCGCCGCAGCGACCATCTGCGACAGACTATACAGGCCGGCGCTTCGCCGGGCCTGCAGGCTTAACTGCTGGCGCAGCGATGGGTCCTGTTGGAGTGTGGTCACTGCACTAACAATCGCCGCTACTTCGGCCGCCAGCAGATAACCGTTCTCCCCATGTCGCAGGTAACTGATCTCCGGACTATGGTCGGGCTGTTCTGTCGTCAGATATGGCAGGCCGGCAGCAAAGGCGTCAAGGATCGCAAGGCCGGTCAGGCCCGGATTTAACACCAGATCCGCCGCCTGATAGGCCTGAACTTTGTCCGCGCCAAAACAAGACCCCCGATAATCCAGCCAGGGCGCACTAGCCGCCGTTTCTGTCAGCAATGCACGCTGCGGCCCGTCCCCCAGCACAATTAACCGGCTGATGACCTTTGCCTGATAGAGCGCAGCACAGCTTTGTAGCAACAACGGCAGTTGTTTTGCCTGATACAAAGCGCCGCAATATAACAACACCAATGGTCGTGGAGTCAGCTCCAACACCGGATCAGGCAGCGCCAGCAATGCGGTGGTATCCAGACTGTTATTCAGCACCGTGATTTGCGCTGCCGGCATGCCTTGTGCCACCAGCCATTCGCCTACAGCCGCGGTGTACGCCAGAAAATGGTCGCAGCGCGTCAGCCAGAACTGCTTCCAGCGCGCGCGCAGCGTTTTTTTTGCCTGATGATCATAACCATGGCCCCAAAACACCAGACGAAAATCGCGGCGTTGCCGGCGCCACAGCAGCCAATAATTCAGTAAATGCCGGTTCGCCTGCTCGACAATCACCACATCAGCCTGTTCCAGCCGTGCGTGCCATTGCCAGATCAACGGTCCGAACTTCTTGACGCTGACCGCCTGATAATGCGCTGATGGTGCCACGCTGATATTGTCGCCTTTTTGCGCTTCGGCACCGTCCGCCACACCGAATAACACCGTGAGCCGGATTTGCTGCTGCGCCAATGTTGCCGCCAGCTGATCAAAATACGCCAGCCGGTATTGCTTCAGCACTTGTTGGACTATGACAACCTGCCGCACGGGCACCAACTGTGGCTGCGATGCAGGTGCCACGACCGTTGCCAACGTCGGTGGAAAATGGCGCTGTCGTAACCATAAAAACAAACGTGGACAATATTGCCGCAATAAAACCCTGAGTAGGCCCAGGTGGCGAAGTGGACCGCCATGCGCCCGAATGAATTCACGCCATTCGGCAGCCGGTGGCCAGCGATTAGGCAGGTTCAGCAGGCTGAGTCGCTGTGCCATCGGCAGCGCCGCATCCAACACACCGCCACGGCCACTATTCGCGGCGCAGTCACCGAAACTACCGGGCGCCTGATACAGCAAAAAACCTGCCTGCTGCGCGCGCAGTCCATAATCGTAGTCGCCCATGCTATGGGTAAAATCGGGGCTTAAGATGCCAATCTGAGTTACTACTGCCGCCGGGATCAAACACCAGTTGCCGTTGATAAAGTCACAGCGCTGCAATTGATCAGACGCTGCCAGCACGGGCCCGAGCCTGAGCGGCTGCAATCTGCTGTGCCGGCATCTGCCACCATATGACAGCCGCGCCGTACCGGGCTCGCGCATTGCGCCGACCACAGCGCCAACCGGTTGATTGCTGCAGGACTGCGCCAATTCCCAGGCTTTTATCAAACGCAGTAGCGCATTGTCATCCAATACAACGTCATCGTTCAGCCAGATAAAAGCCGCGGCAGCAGGCTGTTGAGCCAGTGCATGCTGCCAGGCCAAACGCATCGCGCCATTCCAATATAATTGACCACTGCCCTGCAGCAAACACACCTGTGGATATAACTTTTGAACAGCGTCGGCCGTACCGTCACTGCTGGCATCGTCCAGCAGAAACACCTGCAGCTGATATGGTGCCGGCACTGTCTGCGCAAATAACGCCGAGAGCGCCGCCAGCGTGCGAGCTTTGCGGTTGTAGCTGCACATTAAGACCACAAGCGTTGAGGCGAACATCAGCAATCAATCCTTTGCAGCATAAAAAAAGGGTATAGAACAGGGTTCATCAGGATTTCTCCGCTGGCTTCACACAAAGGCGCTTTAACTGCAAATACAGACCTGCTTCGGCGACAATTAACAACAATACCAGCCGATCGGCCTGCGACGCCGAAATAGTGCCGGTCGCCAGCAGCAACATGACAAGCGCTGCAACTCCCAGGGCAAATGGCCACTGCGCCCGCGCCAGTATGGCAAATCTGTTTTCTGCCTGTAACAGCAGCACCGGGGTTTGGCGCGCCGCCCGCAGCGCGGTCAGTACCGCCATCAGCATACAGAGCGTAAAAAACTGCCGATCTGCGCCGGCCGGCCAGATCAGCGTCGGCCAGTAGCCCAACAGCAGGGCCGCCAGCAAACCATTCCCCAGCACGGCAGCCAGACTCAGCTGTTGCATGCCCCGCAGCAACGGTGCCTGCACCCGGCCTGTGACCACTGCTTGTCGCAGCTGCGGTCGCCACTGCTGCTGCATGCCTTGCAACAACACGCCAACCGGACGGAATAACAATGCCGCCGCCGCAACCGGCGCCACCGCCGCTGCGCCATGCCAGGCGCCCAGCAAATACAGATAACTGTTGGCCAGCAGCTCAATTGCTAAGACGCCGGCGCAAGCCGCTTTAGCTTGTTGTTGCCAGGCTCGCCACCACAAAGGCCGGTGCCAACGCTGAGCCGACAGTCGCTGCAATTTCCGGATGAGTCTGAGGTCACTCAATAGCAGCAGCGCCAGTAGCAGCGCATTTAACCAGCCCAGCGCCGTCAGCGTCAGCTTTTCGCTGACAAACATCCACAGCGTCAGCGCGCAAACCAGCGAGGCATAACTCAGGTCCTGCAGAGCGACTCGCCGAAACTGCTGCCGTTGTTGCTGTAATTGTTTGAGCAGACTGCGGGCCAAGGCCAGTCCATGCGCCAGAACAAAACCAATTTGAGCAGACAACGGCGCTTGCCACTGCCACAGTAATAAGGCACTGAGCAGCGCACAGCCACAGGCAAAATACAACTGCAGTTGCCAGAACAGCGCACTGGCGCGGCGTGTTTGCCGGATCAGCAGCGGTGCACCAAATAATGCAGAACTCAATGATAACGCCGTGCCAAGCCACAATAGCGACAGGCTGAACTGACCAAAAGCCAGGCTGTTGTCGGCACTGCTGTGCAGCAACAAAAAAGCCTGCAACGCCGTAACAAACGCTAGCGCCGCCTGTGCTACGGCAGTCCCGGCGACACTGCCGGCAAAACGGTGCAATAGTCGCAACATCAGAAGATCCTGCCTGCGAACGGCGACAGACGCAGGCAGGCTGGTGAGGCCTGTTGCAACAGAAACTGCAGCGGCCACTCGTCGCCTGCCATGGCTTGTGTTAGGCTCAGTGCGAACTTATCCATTTGATCCTACATGCGTTATGCCGAATTTCGATGCTATCAGGCTCTTTGCAACTGTCGCAATAGTATTACTGCATACTGCAGCGAATGGTGTGAACCGGCTGGTGCCAGGCAGCCCCGACTGGTGGCTGGCCAATCTGATTGACAGCGCCTGCCGCGCCGGGGTGCCGCTGTTTTTAATGCTGAGCGGTGCATTATTACTGAACCGCACTCATCAGTCCGCGACGCAGTTTTATCACAATCGACTGCAGAAACTAGCATTGCCTTTACTGCTGTGGAGCTTGTTCTACCTGTTGTGGAGCGCGCTGAAAGCACAGGTCAAACATCAGCCTTACAGCCTCGACACCGCTGCAGACCAGCTGCTCGCCGGCGCGCCATATTTTCATCTGTGGTTTATCTATATGCTGGCCGGCGTTTACCTGCTGCTGCCGCCGCTGCGCCGGTTCTGGCAACAGCTGACGCCTACACAACAAACGCTGTTTTGTTGGCTGGCGCTGATACTGCAGCAAAGCCTGCATGGTTTGTATTTTCTGCTGGCATTGCCCGAACCGCCCTGGCCGCTGTGGGCGCTGGGCTATCTGCCCTACCTGCTGTTAGGTGCCTGGCTGACACGGCCGCAGCAAGAAAAACCAACCAGATCTCCGCTATTGTCAGGCACTATGTTGCTGGTGCTGATCGGCATCAGCGCCTTGCTGTATCACTGGCAACGGGATGCCGGCCTCAGTGAACCCTTTTATTACAGTTATCATCGGATGAGTTTGCCGGTTCTGCTTAGTGCACTGCTGTTATGGCAACTGCTACAGCCGTTACCGCCGGTGCGCAGTCGCCTACTGCAAGCCATCCGCCGCCATAGCCTCGGCATCTACTGTGCACACCCGCTGTTTTTGGATCTGACGGAATATGGCCGCCAACAGCTGGCACAAGCCGGATCAACAACATTACTGCCGTATGCAGTCCAGTTGCTGGTGCAAGTCAGTTTGGTACTGGGTGCAAGCTTAGGGATTTGTCTGAGTTATCAATACGCCCGGAGTTACTGGCAGCGACACAGCGACTGACTTTGCCAATTGGCAAGCAGCAACAACGCTAGATGGCAGGCTGACGGCGAAAACTGAGCCAAAGCATCCAGCTACTGCAACCAATCAACCAACCAAGCGCGGAGAAAGCAAAATCGGCCGCGGCAGGTGCGCGCAGTGGTGACAAACCCTGCGCCAGTTCATCCACCGCGAACAGCAGCAGACAACCACACCAAAAGACCGCCTGACGTCGCCACGGCCAGCGGTAGAGCCGCAGCAGAATACCTAAAGTCAGCGGCAACAAAGCACCAACTGTCACATGCAATACCGCATCGCCACCGAGCGTCCGCTCAATCTGCTTGGCCTGCAGTGCCGTTTGTGGCAGATAAAGCGCCACGATCAGCAGCAACATGGCCAACAACGCCAGCAACAGCGACAACCGCATGCCAAGTTTGATCATCAGGCCGGCTTCACCGGCCAACGGTTTTGCACAAACCGGCCAGCGTTATTAAAATTCAGCACCTTGGCTGGCACCCCGGCGACGGTAGCCTGCGACGCAATATCCCGGGTGACCACACTGCCGGCACCAATAGTAACGTCATTGCCAATCTGCACATTCTCGACCAAACAAACACTAGGGCCAATATAAACATTGTCGCCAATCACCGCCGCATTGCCTTCATTTGAGCCAATAGTGGTGAACTGGCTGAGATTGACGTTATTGCCAATTTTCGCCGTCTCGTTAATCACCACACACATATGATGACCAATATACAAACCGTAGCCGATCTCAGTACTGACCGGGATCTCAAGCAAATATTTGCCAGACAAATGCCGATGCATCAGCTTCGCGATGCTGCGGACCAACCCATTATGATGTCTGGCCAGACGCAACCAGAACGAGTACTTAAACGACTTATTGCGCACCAGGTGCTTCAGAAAAAGATAAACCGACACCTTGCCGGCATATCGATAAAGGTCACTCTGAATGTACGGCCAACACGACATAACAACTCCATTCCCATCAAACAACTTATGCCTGTGCAGGCTCCGGCACGACAGTTAGCGCCGGAATTTTTCTTTCAGCAATAACCAGGCAAACTGAATGTTGGTCTGCAGATAGCGTTTCCACATCCGGCCTAGCGGAGCTTCACAATAATACTTCAGCCTATAAGTGTCAGAACTAACTTACTTTTTAGCTATTCTTTATTGTCGAATGATACCCTACCTTGCAATAAGTCGAAAAAAAATGCGATTATAGAAATTGGATAAATACAAAAATATCTTTTTATCGTGTGCGGCTCTTTTATCATTCTATATAAAAACCGCAGGTTGTACTTATTGATTAAATGAGGATAATATTCACCATCAGCTTCGGCTGTCTGAGTAATAAAGCCGCCGCAGGTAAACGCTGTACCCAAGTATCCTGACATCTTTAAACGTAAGAGAAAATCTTCTTGCTTTGGAGTTCCCAAACCAACTATTACTAAGTCACATTTTTCTCTAACAATATTCTCAATCAATTCGAATTCAGAATTTCCACTCAAAAAACCTGAAACAGCCAAGTAAATTTCGCAGTTATAATTAGACTTGACTATTCCCCTAAATTTTTGCACATTTGTCTCCGTAGAGCCAACAACGGCAATTTTTAGACCTCTTGAAGATGCAAAAACCTCAGGTGCTATGGAGGTAAGATCAAAGCTATATCTTCGCACCCCAAGACCGAACAAACGAGATACCAAGCAGAAAATAAAACCATCAGATAAGAATGAAATATTACTATATTTGTCCAGATTATGTCTCAACATGTAATATGAATATGGATTCACAAAAGAAACTAGCTGACCACCGACCTCACTCATCCCTTTAAAGTTAGTGATTATCATCAAAAATACCTTTTCATAAAAAACCGACCAAAAACAGAAAACCCAACTGAATTCTTAGCTACATGTCGTTTCATATCTTTATAACGACTAATGGCCTTTTTATAATTTGAAAATTTATCAATTTTAATAGCGTACACAATCAAATATATAAAATTAAGCAGAAATCTCACCAAAGTATTATCAATAAACTTATAATGAAACAAGAGTCTGTTTGACAACAAAAACTGATTCCTTTCGTTGAAATTCTTGCCCGGAGCTTGGTCATGAATAGCAATGAAATTTTGTCCATATGCTATTTGGAAATGAAAACCAGCAGAGTAGAGCCTAAGTGCTAAATCTTCTTCTTCAAGATATATTCTATAAGCCCCTTCAAAACCACCAAAGTTCAGTAATAGTCTTCGTTTAAATATCGATGTTCCACCAAAAAAATACACAGCAAATACGCTGTCAGGAGCTGATAGTTCTTTTACTTTTTTAAATGTACTGATAGAACCATGTTTAACTGTCGGCAGGTTTATATATGGACAAGATACAGCTGCAACAAACTCGTTTTTTTGCAATTCATTTATGGAAAAATCGATGAATAGCTGCAAATTGTGTATAAATATGTCGTCATCAAGATACAAAACATAATCAGCATCTTGAAACGATTTAATAAGCAACTGATTTCTCGCCTCGATCAATCCTAAATTCATTTCTGACCGAAAAATCCTGATAAATGGGTTATCAGTGTCAATAACCAATGGCACCTCAGATCCATCGTCAAAAACCGTAAGTCGAAGCTTTACGTTAAGCATTGGTGATAAAAAATCAAGTTGTCTCGTTAGGTAGTCTTGCCGATCCTTGATGGTCATAAGAATTTCAATCATCTGACAGCACCTTTTCATAAGTCAAAAGAAGTGTCCAAAACATGCTATACAACCAGACACCTTCATCATAAAAACCATATGAGATATAAAAAACGATCAAGGCTCGCGGAATTGTTGAGCTATTAATGTAGCAAACAAACATAAAAACACAGTAGACTAACAGGCCAACAAGTCCGGATTCAGTAACTATTTTCACATAGTTACTATGCGAAGCAACGTAATTTATCCCATCTGTATAAAAATCTTCAATATATAAGGTTATACGCCATGAGTAGCCTAGCCCTTCACCAAAGATCCACTGAACGCCACTAAAATCATTGAATAAATTATTCCAATGATAAAAGCGCCAGTTTAGACTATTTAACGAGCTTCCGAAAATTTCCTGCATCAAGTCTAAGTTCACACTAAGGTAATAAAAACCAAAAGCAGCTGAAAACACTACGAACATGTGCGCAAATACTGTAATCCGTCTGGACAAATTTAAAATACGTATAATCATCACTGGCAAAAAACCCAATAACACGCTTCGCACTTGTGAGACCAAAACAATTGCTAATAATAAGAAATAGGCAATCCTATTTTTCACAAGCGGTATTAGAACCATCGCTAAGGTCACTAACGTGAATACCTGCGCATGAGCCTGTGGCTTTCCATCATAAAGGTTGATGTTGAAAATATAATTATAAACAAAAAAGGCAAACACAAAAAGCAAGCCGATTTTTAGATCTAACTTATAAACCCCTACTAGCAAAAATGCTGCCGAACATACAATCGTGACGAGCAGATTAAAAACAATTCTTAGAGAATATGAATCTATTTCCCGTAGAAAAAAAACAACTAGAAAAATAGAATACAACAAAAATAACTTGAATTTTAAAGCATTGCTAAATGACTCACGTTTCCAAAACACTAGCAATATGGTCGATGATATTGCCAATAAAATCAGCTTGAAAAAATTATAATATTCATAATCGATGTAAGCTGATGATAACACCATCATGTAAAACAGTGCCGCCGAATAAATACGACGTTGTGTTGTAATCATTTTTATCATATGCACATCATCCTTCTGTATGTGCCTTCATAACTTTCCACACCCAACCTGAAATCAAAACGGCGAAGTGCTTCACAATGCATACACCTGTTTTCTATCGAAACATTTATTAAATCAACATTAAAACAATCATCAAAATCAATATTAAAACCACTAACCCCGTGCGTATATAAATCTTGTGCGATACCGCCTATGTCAGAAGTTACCGGAAAGCAGTTCTCTGCCATCGCTTCCAATACGACGTTTGGCATGCCTTCCTTTTCGGATAAGAATATAAGTACTTTTGCTGTCCTATATATTTCTCTTACCTCTGATTGAGCTATCTTGCCAGTAAATGAAATATATTCGCTCAATGGTGCAGCATATGACATAACTTGCTGGTGATATTCTTCATCTTCTGGAGACTCAAAAATATGATTCGGACCAACAACTAGCATTTTATATCCCAATGGTAAAAAATTATTTTCAAAAAACTTAATTGCTTCTAATGGTTGTTTTCTTTTAACAAGCGCACCTACGAATACTACGATATCACTTTTCACAATTGGACATTCATTTACCATCACGAAATTGGGGCATTTAATTAATTTTTCTTGCTTGATGTATTTTCTATTTATTTCATAAATTGGTGATGAAAGTGCATTATTTATATGAATAGTTTTAGACAAAATAAATACACGTAGCCAACCAAGTGATCTTAACGAAATAGAATAAAAATCATCTTCGCCTAACAATGTACTTTTTAATAAAATTTTGCAAAAAACTAATTTTGCCAGAAGAACTTCTTTGAAAAACATGCCGTGAAAGTGAACAATATCTGATTTATAGAACAACCAGGCTATCTTGGTAAAGTCACGGTTCTTCCGGACATTAAATATCTTAAGTCCATGTCTGAATTCTTCTGAAGAATCTAAAGTATCAGATATATTTATGACCATAGATTGCACTGGCGTGCCAACTTGAAGCATAGCCAGTGTCAACGCCTGATACGCGGCTCCGCTATACCGATCTAAATTCCTTACGACATGTATGACTTTGATCAATTTCTAGAATTTCCTAAATGCAGATACAGTGAAATGTATTCCTATAAGGCTACGTACACATACTAAAGATACTATAAATCCGTAAGCTGAAAAATATTCACACATAGACCATACAAAAATGCACGCAGGAATTGCAATCATAAAAGAATCCCTCTTCAGTATGTGTTCGGTCCTAAGCAATATATGCATTGCATATCCATTAGTTACATACAATGCAGCACCTATATATCCTAGTGAAAGCATCTGGAAGTAATGGACAATAGCAGCCGCATTACTGGCAAACATAAATTCAATCAGATAAGACGCTACAAAAAAAGCCAGAAATATATATATTAATGATAATGACAAGGTGGCAATGTTCATTTTCAAAATAGTTATTTTCTGAAAAATTTTTGCCGATGGGATAATTAATTTAAGAATCATCCACTGAACTGACATCCCCGCATTGTAAAACCTTGTAGCTATTGATGCTGCGGTGTAGAGCTGGTAGTCCCAACTATTTTTAAAAACAATGAGCGGTAAAGTGACATATAGTTGAGGAACAAAATCAGCAAAAAACAGGTGATAATTTTCTACCAATGTGCGCCAACCAGCAAATAAATTGAGCCTGCAATTTACTATTAGTTTTTTATCTAAAAATAATGCCGATAGTAAAAAGCTAGCAATCATTGTGGTTGAATAATAAAGTAATATGAATATCTCAAATCCGAATATAGCAGGAACAAATGAAGCAAAAATAACAAGCGAAAATTTTATATAAAAATTAAACTTTTGAAAAGTATGATATAAATTAATGGCGGAAAAATACCATGAAATAGAAAAAAAGCACGATATTATGCCGAACCATATTGCAAGACAAACAGCCCAACCAGCCATGTCGATCTGAAAAATAATTATTGGTATACTTGCGGTTATACATATTAAAAATAAAACAATTTTTGCACTTACTATGGCGGAAAAACCATCTTCAAGTTCCTGTCTATCCCATCGACCACAAATATAAGTAAAAGAGTAATCAATTACTTGCTGGCTAACAATAATGAAAGTTGTAATCAATAGGTAATCAGCAAGTTCCCTCTCGTTTAAAGTATGCGATAGCACTGGAAGTACGAGAATCGGTATCAACATCCCCAAAACTTCCAACATCCCCACAGACAATATACGTTTAAGCATTTCTTATCTTACGCCCTGGAACTCCAACGTATGTTGAATTCGGTTCACAGTTCTCCGTAACAACTGAATTAGCCCCAATTATAGTATTTTCTCCTATTTCTATTTTACCTAAAATAACAGAACCACAACAAAGTGTAGATCCACAATGAATTGTAGGATATTCAGGAATATCAACACTTCGCCGCCCCAAAGTTACATTTTGATAAATCGTAACATTGTCGAAGATAATGCATCCTTTACCAATTACAACTCCGACAGGATGTGGGAAATACATGCCTTTGCCTATTTTAGCTGATGCATGTATGTCACATGAAGTAAGAAAAAAACTAAACCAATCCAGAAATATATTTACTTTATTAATATATTTCTTTTTGCTTAACAAATGCCTTAGCCTATACAAAAGCACAGTTTGAAAAGACCGTTTAAAAAAAACGTATTTTAGAAACATCCAAAATCCTGGTTTTCTGCATAGGTCTCTCTCAATATCAAACAATAAATCGTTCAACATCATTTTGCTCTCAGCATTTCAATCGTCTTATACCAGTCGATAAATTTTTGCATACCGTCCTGTAATAATGTTTGAGGAGCGAAGCATGCTGCATAATTCAACCTCTCCACATCCGCATAAGTCTGATACACATCCCCCGCTTGCATTGGCAGATAGTTCTTCTGGGCTTTGACGCCGGCGGCCTGTTCTATCGCGGCGATAAAGTCTTCCAATGCCACCGGCTGGTTGTTGCCGATGTTGTAGATAGCGTAATACGGGTTGTCGGCGAGCTGCGTCGGGTAATGTTCGCTGCCAGGTACTTTGTCCTGTATACGCAGCACCCCTTCAACGATATCGTCGATATAAGTGAAATCGCGTTGCAGTTGGCCGTGGTTGTAGACGTCGATGGTTCTGCCTTCGAGAATGGCTTTGGTGAATTTCCATGGCGCCATATCGGGCCGGCCCCAGGGACCGTATACAGTGAAAAAGCGCAAACCGGTGGTGGGCAGTTGATATAAATGGCTGTAGGTGTGCGCCATCAGTTCATTGGCTTTTTTCGTCGCGGCATACAGCGAGATCGGTGTGTCGACCGGATCGGTCTCGCTAAATGGCACTTTCTGCTGATTGCCATACACCGAGCTGGAGCTGGCATACACCAGATGCTGCACTTTGTGATGGCGGCAGCCTTCGAGCACAGTCATCATGCCGACTAAGTTGGAATCGACATAAGCCATTGGATTATCGATGGAATAACGTACACCGGCCTGAGCGGCCAGATGGATCACGCGTTCAAACTGCTCGGCGGCAAATAAGCCAGCCATCGCTTCGCGGTCGGCAATATCAAGGCGGATAAAGCGAAAGCACGCCTTCTGGCCGGTCTGCGCCAGACGCGCACTAATGTGCTCCAGCCGGGCTTGTTTTAACGCCGGATCGTAATAGTCATTCAGATTGTCGATGCCAACCACCATGTGGCCCTGCAGCGCCAGCTCTTCTGCGACTTTACTGCCGATAAAGCCAGCGGCGCCTGTTACCAAAAACTTCATTGTCAGTTCCTTGTAGCCAAATCCATGTAAACATAAAGCCTGCGCAGGCAGGCTTTATGGTATCCGTCTTGTTGCATCAACTGTGCAGCGCACCGGCACTTCGCGTCAATAAGTTTTGATACTGTCGCCGCGGCCAATGGCGTAATAGCTGAACCCGTAGCGGCGAACCACTTCCGGATCATAGAGGTTACGACCGTCAAAAATCACCGCGTGGCGTAAGCTCTGTTTCAGGCTGTCAAAGTCCGGTGCGCGGAAGTTTTTCCATTCGGTGCAGATGATCAGCGCATCGGCGTCTTTTAACGCCGCTTCTTTAGTGCCACACAATACCAAATCGGCGCGCTGACCATAAATGCGCTGGGTTTCTTCCATCGCTTCCGGGTCAAATGCCTGCACTTTGGCACCGGCCAGCCATAAGGCTTCCATCACCACCCGTGCCGGCGCTTCACGCATATCGTCAGTGTTAGGCTTAAAGCTCAGCCCCCACAGCGCAAATGTTTTGCCCTGTAAATCAGCACCAAAATGCTGTTGCACCCGGTTGACCAGCACCGACTTTTGCCGCTCATTGATAGTTTCGACCGCCTTTAGAATGGCAGAGTCAAAGCCGATGCTGTCGGCGGTTTGGATCAGCGCCTGCACGTCTTTGGGGAAACAACTGCCGCCATAGCCGCAGCCAGGATAGATAAAGTGATAGCCAATGCGCGGATCTGAGCCAATGCCAAGCCGGACTTGTTCAATGTCTGCGCCTAAGCGCTCAGCGAGGTTAGCCATTTCATTCATAAAACTGATTTTTGTCGCCAGCATACAGTTGGCGGCATATTTGGTCAGCTCGCTGGAGCGCACGTCCATCACAATCATCCGGTCGTGATTGCGGTTAAACGGTGCATACAGCTCTTTCATTACACTGATGGCGTGAGCCGACTGACTGCCGATCACGATGCGGTCCGGCTTCATACAGTCGTTAACTGCCGCGCCTTCTTTTAAGAATTCCGGGTTCGACACCACATCAAAACCGAGCGTCAAAGAGCGCGCCGCCAGCACCTGACTGACCAAAGCACTGACTTTATCTGCGGTACCGACCGGCACTGTTGATTTGTTCACAATGACTTTGTGACTGTGCATATGGCTGGCAATACTGCGCGCCACCGCGAGCACATATTTTAAATCGGCGGAACCGTCTTCATCCGGCGGCGTGCCAACGGCGATAAACTGAATTTCAGCATGCGCCACGCCTTCTTCTGCGTTGGCGGTAAAACACAACTGGCCATTTGCCACATTGGTTTTTACCAGACTTTCGAGGCCGGGTTCGTAAATAGGGATCACGCCACTACGCAAGTTATTAATTTTCTGTTCGTCGATGTCGACGCACATCACATGGTGTCCCATGTCCGCCAGACAAGTCCCGGTGACCAGTCCAACATAACCCGTTCCGAAGATTGTTACTTTCACAGCTTAATCCTTCAGCAATTGCAGCAGTTTTTCTTTAAATTCAGCCCCGAATGCAGCGCGCAGCGCGTATTCGGCATTGGCCAGTGCATAACCGATCTTGCTGCCACAGTCATGGGACTTACCCTTCAGGTGATAAGCTTCGATGGTTTCGAGCAACCGTAACTGATGCAAACCGTCTGTCAGCTGAATCTCATCACCGGCACCCGGCGGTGTGTATTCCAGCAAGTCCCAAATGGTTGGCGACAATACATAACGACCTGTAATCGCAAAATTGCTTGGCGCTTCATCAATATCCGGTTTTTCCACCATATCGCTGACTGCCACACTCTGGCCTTCGATGAGGCTCTGGCCGGCTAAATCAACCACACCATATTGATTTACCAGCGCTGCCGGCACAGGTTCAACCATGATTTGGCTATGACCGGTTTGTTCGTAACGTTTAATCATTTCGGCCAGATTGTCTTTTTTCAGATTGGCCCGGTACTGATCGATGATGACGTCTGGTAACAACACGGCAAATGGATGGTTCCGCACCACCGGACGCGCGCACAAAATCGCATGGCCAAGGCCCAATGCATGCGGCTGACGCACAGAAATGATGGTGACATTTTTTGGTGTGATGTTGCGCACTTCATCGAGTAACTGGCGCTTAACACGCCTTTCCAGCGTGGCTTCAAGCTCAAACGAGGTATCAAAATGGTTTTCAATACTGTTTTTTGACGAGTGCGTCACCAGCACTATCTCAGTGATGCCAGCCGCAACCGCTTCCTGGACCACATATTGGATCAGTGGTTTATCGACGATTGGCAGCATTTCCTTGGGCATCGCTTTGGTCGCAGGCAACATTCGGGTGCCAAGACCCGCAACCGGGATCACCGCACGTGTTACTGCGCGATCAGAGACAACAGGCACTGCGGCCTTTCTTACGAGTTTAGGTTCCATGTGCGACTCATCTGTCCGGTTAAACTCAAGCCAATGGCGGGCAAACAATCCAGCCTCTGGCTGATTTATAGCAAAAACTGTGACAAACACTGCGGTTGACTGGCTGTAATACAGCGGTGTCTGCATAGCTGAATGTCGCCGTTTTATACCGTTTTTGCCAGAACCACGCAATCGAATCAGCTGTGGTTACCGGTTAAATCTGAACTGCGTCAACCATTTGTCGGTTTTATCCGCACGACAGGCTGAAATTTTACGCAGTAAAAGTAGTTGCGATGCCGAATAACTGTCGGTGGTTTGAGCGCGGCAACCCGCTGTGATACCCTTGATTTAATTCGCGAATGTGTCTTCTTATCGCTGCACATTTGCCTTCAGTACAGGCAAGAAGGAATTCATCATCAGCCGCAGCGCTTTTTGGCTCCCCCTGCTCTATTTGACTCTGACGCCAAAACCTGCGCCGGAGCAAGCGTTGCCAGCCACCTATTTGCAAGAAGCGATAAGCCAGTACGACGAGGCTGGACGTAAAAGACTGCAGGATTTTCAGCTGATGATTGAAAGCGGCCGCTCTGAATCCGACTGGCAACGCCTGCATCTTGCAAACGATTATGCTAACCGCCATATCAGCTACCGCACCGACCTCGAGCATTGGGGTAAAAACGATTATTGGGCAACTCCGCTGGAAAGTCTTGGTACCGGTGGCGGTGATTGCGAAGACTATGCCATCAGTAAGTACTTCAGTCTGCGTGCCATGGGTGTCGCGGATGAAAAACTCAGGCTGATGTACGTGCGGGCGCTGTCTCGTAATGAACCACATATGGTGCTGATTTACTTCGAAACGCCGGATGCGTATCCGCTGGTGCTGGACAATATGGACAGCCAGATCCGTTCAGCGCGGGACAGGTCCGATCTGAAGCCAATTTACAGTTTTAACGCCAGCGGCCTGTGGCTCGCCAAGGCCAATGGCCTGGGCAAAAAGGTCAATAATGGCCGGGGTAACAGCCAATGGACTGCCGTATTAGACAAAATTGAACAAGGCCAATAAGAAAAGGGTTTAAACCCCGCCATCTTATTGATATAACAAGATTAACGACGGCTGGTGCCGCCTTGACAGAGCAAAATAATAATGACTGAACACAGCAAATCCAGCCAGGTAACACCAGCAGAGCCCAAAGGCGTCGCGCTGAGTACACAGCTCAGTATCCTGCTCATTATTCTTGCCATGTTGACCTTTGCCGCCACGGTGTTGGTCAGTACCAGTAATATGCGCAATTATCTCGATTCTCAACTGGCACAAACTGCACAGGACACAGCGAATAGTCTCGGGCTTGCCATTTCACCTTATGTCGGTAGTGACGATATGACAGTCGCAGATACTATGGTATCGGCAATATTTGATTCAGGTGCGTACCTACAGATACGCTTTGCCGACCAGCAGAAAAAACCACTGCTGGAACGTCAGAATGAATTACTGGTGGAAGGTGTGCCGGTTTGGTTTCTTGCCCTGTTCCCACTCGAGCCGCCAGTGATGCAAAGTGAAGTGAATGATGGCTGGCGTATCGCTGGCACTCTTAGTGTTCAGGCACACCCGGGGTATGCCTTTAAAAGTCTGTGGCAGCATACCAAAGCAGTATTCTGGACCAGTTTAATGATTTGCATGCTGGCGCTTGGCGCCGTTCATTTGCTGCTGTGGTATGTGTTAAAACCATTGAAGGACATCGAGAGGCTGGCGCAGCATTTGGCGGAAAAACGCTTTGAACTGCTGAACTATATGCCACTGACCAAAGAGCTGCGCGCAGTCGTGCGGGCTTTAAATCATATGGTCAGTAATGTGAAACGTAATTTCAGCGAAATGACCGACCGGGCTGAGCAACTGAATCAACAAGTCTATCTGGATCCTTTAACCGGCCTGCCGAACCGGCGGGCTTTATTGCAGTCATTCAGCAGTTTGCCGCATACACCGGCACTGGATGCCAACCAGCCTTATTTGACTCTGATTGCCCTGACCTCTCTAAAACAGGTTAATGATCAGCAGGGTTATGCCGCAGGCGACCAGTATGTAGAAAAAGCCGCAGGCTTGTTACAACAGCAGGCCCGCACTCAGGAACTGGCACAGGTATTTCGCATTTCCGGCTCTGAGTTCGCTATCCTGACACAATTTGGTGAGGGCAGCGCCAGCACTTTTTTACTGCAATTACAGCAAACATTTGAAATCGCCAACAGCGAACAATATCCGCAAGGCTTTGCGGCGGTCGTGATGGCACAGCTGCAGGGTGCTGAAGAGCTGAGCTCAGTGCTGGCCCGACTGGATGGATTGCAGGCCAGACAACTGAATCATCCGGCTCCGGCGACTCAAAATCCGGCCGAAACCTTGATCAATCCACTAAGCCGCAGCCACTGGCAGGAAATTCTGCACGAATTCACCCGTTCTGTGGTATCAGACACAACGGCCGGTTTCAGCGATACCTCGTTGCAGATATCAAAAGAAATGGCGACGATGTTTAACCTTGAAGTACAACCGGTGTTTCAGGGCGAGCAGGTTTTATATGCCGAGACCTTTGTGCGTTTTAATTCCCGAGGCGAACAGCTGGCATCGGCTGATGTGTTTGCCATGGCGGAGCGTCTCGGCGTGTCATTGCTGCTGGATAAAGCGCTGGTTACTTATATTCTGAGCCAGCTGCGCGGCCAGAGCGGTCACAGTTTCGCAATTAATCTGAGTAAAAGTGCGCTGCACGACAGCCAGTTCACACGCTGGCTGGTCAATACGCTGGAAGCCAACCGTGCGTGGCTGCCCAAATTGGTCTTTGAAGTCAACGAACAGGCTACGCTCGGTGCTATCGCGTCGGCGAATCAGTTTTTTGGCGCGTTAAAACAAGCGGGCGCAGCCATTACCATTGAGCGTTTTGGCGCCAGCTTCAGCTCCTTCCGGTACCTGCAGGGCCTGAATATCGACTTTATAAAAATTGATGGCAGTTATATTCACGCACTTGAGTCGACCGATACCCGTTTTTTTGTTGAAACGATGACGCAGATTTGCCACGGCATAGGCATCAAAGTGATAGCCGCGCAAGTGGAGCACCACAGCCAGGCGGACATTTGCCAGCAGTTACATGTTGATGCACTACAGGGGCGCGCATTGCACGCACCGGTGAGTTTTCTGCAAATAGCCGAGAAAAGTGACTGCAAATTCAGCAATAATCAGTTATCATCAAAGTAATTGCATTTTTTGTTCAGTTTTTATGCGAGGACCGCATATGAAAATCGTAAAAATCGCGTTGATCTCAATGGCTGTATTCGCAGCTACACATACCACCGCACAACAAGCGGCCGCAGATATCGCAACTCTGTATGCGCAGGCGCAGACCGAAGGTCTTTCGATGGGTGGTTTTGTTGCCAAAATGACTGAATTAAAAACCTGTAATCCAAAACTCGCTGAGCAAGTGATCGATTATGCGCTGGAACAAGCCGGCAACGATCCAGTACTGGTTGAAGAAGTACTGAAATCAGTGAATAACCAGTGCATCGACCAGGATACGCTGACCACATTAGCAATCGCAGCTAATATTGACCCGACATTGATCACAAATGCGTTGCAAACAGCAGCAGCTGCAGGCTCTGCAACCGCAGCTCCGGCTCCTGCCATCGCAGCAACACCTGGCGGTGTTGGCGCAGGTGGCGGCACCGGTACCGGTGATACCAGCCTGGCCAGCGGCAGTTAAGTCGCATTTTTCCACAAAAAGCCCCTTTGATTGGGGCTTTTTTGTTCCAGGCTTTTCAGCACATTTCAGGACCTCATCGCATGCAGCCGGGCACTCTGAACCGTTTGATCTTTATTCTGCTTTGTTGCATTTTGATTTGGGCCCCTATTCCGCTGGGTTCAAACCGGCCTTGGTCATGGGCCTTACTAGAATTGTTGATAGGCACTGCTTTCCTGTTGCATTTGTTGCAGTGTTTGCGCTCTCCACAGTTTGAACTATTACCGCGTCGTTATTGGCTGGCGGTTACTCCGCTGATGCTGATGGTCCTTTGGCTCATGCTGCAGAGTTTTAGTCCATGGCCACTATTTGCTTCTGTTGACCCCTATCAAACCCAGATCATGTTGTTGAAAACAGTATTTTTTGTATTGTGGTTTGTATTGTTACTCAGATACACACAGGGCAATAAACGTCTACGGCTGCTGGCTTTAGCTATTGTGATTGCTGGTGCTTTACAAGCCTTTTATGGCGTAGTGCTGCAGCTTTCTGGTCAGGAGTTGTCGCCAGTGATCGGTATGGATGAAAATAACAAGGCCCGTGGCACTTTTGTCTATCAAAATCACTTTGCAAACTATCTGGCATTAGCATTGTCTGTGGCGATTGGATTGTTATTGTCACAATTGTCCAGCCAGCGCCGCCACAGAGACTGGCGTCAGCTCAGCCGTGAAATTCTGAGCAGTATCTTAAGTGCCAAATTTATGTTGCGCCTGGCGATGGTGGTAATGGTTGTCGGTTTGGTGATGAGCCGATCCCGTATGGGTAATGCCGCCTTCTTTACTGCTTTAATAGTGATGGCATTGGCGGCATTGTGGTTTTACAAACGGCCACCGGCATTATTGAAACCCCTGGTGATCAGCATTTTACTTCTGGATATGGTGCTCATTGGCTCGATGTTTGGCTTGGATAAACTTCAGCAACGCTATCAGGATACTTCGTTTGCCAGTGAAGCTCGGGATAACGTTGTCCTTGATTCTATCCCGTTACTGCAACAGCATTTTTGGACCGGTAGTGGCGGTGGTAGTTTTTACACTATATTTCCGGCGGTACAACCGGGGGCATATAGCGGTTTCTATGACCATGCCCATAATGATTACCTACAGTTTGCGATTGAACTGGGTGTGCCGCTGACCGTCATGTTACTGCTATGGCTGTTGTACCTGGGCTGGACAGCATTTCAGGTAATGCACCTGCATGACGATAAGTTACTGCGTGGTTTGTGTTTCGGCTGCCTGATGGCGCTGTGTCATATGGCGTTGCATTGTACTGTTGATTTTAATTTGCAGGCCCCAGCTAATGCCTTGTTATTATTGAGCATTCTGGCCATCATCGTGCTTGCGGGCCATAGCACGACTTCAGGCCGAATGACCAAGCATCAGGGCTGAGCCAACCATACAGTCACATCAGGCACTATCGCTGATTAAATGCCATAAAACGCGCTTCGAGTTGATCTGCTTGCTCAATCGCGCCCAGATGCCCCCACAACATCATGACTATTTCAGCCGTACACCAGCCCTGCTGCTTCTGATTACGCCTGAGCGTATAGGTGGACGGACGGGTCGATACAATCTGCCATTTTGGCAATGCATGCAGATATGGACTTTGATTATACATTTTTTGCGCCTGCTGCCAGGTCGCATCCAGCAGGATAAAACCAGCGGGGAATGCTGGGACATCGTTTGTAGGGCAATATGACATGTCGACATTTACGGTTCGGGCATCTGTCGCTGGGAATAGCAGCACGTAAGGACGCAGTGGATTGTCGGCCGCCGCTTTGATGCTGGCAATCAAAGCAGGATCGGGGCATTTTCGTTGCCACAGCGGCGTGCGCACTTGCCAGGTAACACTGTCAGTTTGCGCAGCAAGGTTTTCTAAAGCAGTTTGCAGCACTAACCGGCCAGTATTTGTCGGCCGGTCAAATTCCGTCGCGTGGGTCAGCAGAACCAGTTCCGGCACTGCAGGAGCTGCTTAGCGCTGCAGCAACGGCACCAGATAATCTGGTGTCTGGTTAAAACTGACGCTGGCCGCAGTGTTGGCATCAAGTCCGGTCAAATCGATATGGCATTGTTTGCCTTCACATTTTACCCGCTCCAACAGGGCTTGCGACACATCCTCAACCAGCGCGTCACTGCTGAATAACACAGTCACACCTGTCATATCCGGCAGGAAATATTTACCTAAACCCGCCAGGTCTTTTAATAAACCGTCAAACTGCTGATGAGTTTTGTGCAGCTGCGCCAGCGATAACGTTTTATCCAGCGGTAAGCGGCTACGCAGCCGGAAATTTAAATCGCAGGGCACAGCATCCGGTTGTTGTTTCAGTTGGATCAGCGCTTTGCGGCTATTAAGTAGTTCATCATACGGCAGGAGCAATTCACCATTGGCCGCCAGGGTCAGAGGTGCTGAGCTGATATCTGTGGTGATCGCCGCCGAATCGATTTGACAGCGCTCGGTCGCGCCGGCTTTTTGCAACAAAAACGTCAGCGTGATCTCGCTATATTCAGCTTTTTCGCTTTTTTTCATCCGGGCGTAAAAGCCGTCGTAGTTAAATACAGTGTCGGCTAAGGCTGGCGTCAGCAAGGTCACAACAACCAGCGCAGCGATGCTGCTACCGATCAGGCGGTTTAAAAAACTCTGCATCAGCTTTGTCCAATCATTTTGCGGGTTGCGATGATCATCGCAGTGATCTCTTCGACATATTGCTGACCGCGCTCGGAATAACGCGCTAAACCTGCCGCCAGTTTTTCTGCCACTACATGGCCATGTTCACGGCGGGTTTTCGCCCGGATGGCACGCAGCTCTTCGTAGACATAAAAGGTGTTGAGGTTATAGAAATACGCGTTGACACTGTCACCGGCATGGTCAAATACCGCGACTTCGTGATACTTGCCCTGACCGCGTTTGGACGGCACTACACCACAACCGGATTTAAAGCACCATTGGCCAAAGAAGTTGTAGCCTTCGATGGCAAACCTGCTGCTGCCCCACCCTGATTCTTTTGCCGCCTGAGTTAACACCAGGCTGGCCGGGATCACGTCGACGCGGGCGAGTAACTCACGCACGCCATCGAGGTCAGCATCCATCATGTCGATTTTAAATTCATCGAACAGACTGTAAATAAAGGCATATTCCTCGACAGTCAGCTGTTGCTGCTTTTGCAGTTTGCCTTCAAGTTCTTCAATTTGGCTGCGCAGTTTGACGATGCGGGCATTTTCCCGCTCGATAAAGGGCGTCAGGTAATCAAAAAAGGCTTTTTTCCGGCTGTCGGTATCTTTGATAGCAGAGAAATCAGGCACTGCTTTTAATGCGGGCATCGTATCGGGATAAGTCAGACGGGACAGCAACTTCAGTTGATCTTCGGATTCCAGCGCAGACAGTTTACTTGGCATTTGCCAGTCAGCCAGCTGCTGCGCGTCTGCGCGTGGATCAGCCTGCATAAAGGGATAAACCGCAGCACAGCCTACCAGGACGGTAGCCAGGCCGAGGCCGCTCAGTTTAAGCAAGTTGTTCATCGGTAGTTCCTCGTTATCGGGGCCTGTTGTGCAGTCGGGTTTTGGCCAAAAAATCAGCACTTCACCGCAATTCAACGCTACAAAACCCCAGGGTCTGATCGGGCAAAAACACCGGTTCAGGCGTCTGCGTAACATCACGCAGCTGCATAACTCTGACGCAAAGGGGGCGTATTCTAGCTGCTTCCGACGCTTTTTTCGACTAAAAATTCCGTAAAGTACGGTTCAAAAAACTTCAGTAAATTTTATCTTATTGTTTTTAATCTGTTTTATCGAAAACGGTGCGACTCTGTTTGGATAGTTTTAAACAGGATTTTCTGCCCCAACTGCTGCTCCAACACCTGTCGTAAGTCAAAAAAACTGGTGACTGGCCAGTGCCGGCCGCTCAGACAATTACAGCAAAACCGATGGCAGTTATTACTGATCAGGTCGTAGGTCTGATAGGTGAAAATCTGACTGGCGGCGCGTTCAGCCGCTGCCATATTTCCGATAGGTTTACCGCGGCTGTCACAAGCGAGCATCAGCTCTTCGCCGCTGCGGTTATCCATAAAGCGGGCGACGGAGACACTACGCACCAGCCCGGTGCCTTGCAGTTCAACAATCTGACCTTCGCCTATATAGATGCCGGTATGCTCAAACAGGTGGAATATTTCACAGACCACCAGCGCACCCAGTGGAACTTCTGACAATTTAACCATCCAGACTCCCGAATGCTGGTTTTTTCTGGCAGTATGGGGGTGAACAGTGCTGAACACTGTTTCAAGGTGTAAGCAAAAGCTACAGATTATTTAGACTCATGCTGCGGAGGCTGTAAAGTAAGGGTTATGAAACCAATTGAGCGATCGACCAAGTTAGATGGAGTTTGTTATGACATTCGCGGCCCGGTAGCCCGCGAAGCGAAACGGATGGAAGAAGAAGGCCATCGCATTTTAAAGCTCAATATCGGTAATCCCGCCCCTTTCGGTTTTGAGGCGCCGGATGAGATCCTCAAACATGTGATCCATAACCTGCCCACAGCGCAAGGTTACAGCGATTCCCAGGGTATTTATCCGGCCCGGGTTGCAGTGGCACAGTATTATCAGTCGCGCGGCATTCGCGGTGCCGACGCCGACGACGTTTATATCGGTAATGGCGTTTCCGAACTCATTTTGATGGCGCTACAAGGCTTATTAAATAATGGTGACGAAGTGCTGATCCCATCGCCGGATTATCCGCTGTGGACCGCTGCCGTGAACCTCGCCGGTGGCAAAGCTGTGCATTATCGCTGTGATGAAACCGCCGACTGGTACCCGGATATCGCGGATATCCGCGCCAAAATCACCAGTAATACCAAAGCCATAGTGCTGATTAACCCGAATAACCCAACCGGAGCCGTGTATAACGACACTTTGTTGCTGGATATTCTGAGTATCGCCCGTGAACATGGTCTGGTCGTGCTCAGCGATGAAATCTACGACAAAATTCTGTATGACGGCGCCACGCACACGCCGACCGCAGCCCTTGCGGATGATTTAGTGATCCTGACTTTTGGCGGTTTGTCGAAAAACTACCGCATCGCTGGGTTTCGTGTCGGCTGGTTATTTATCTCCGGCGCCAAACAGCGCGCCCGGCCTTATATTGAAGGCCTGAACATTCTGGCCTCAATGCGGTTATGCGCTAACGTGCCGGTGCAACATGCCGTGCAGACCGCACTGGGTGGCTACCAGAGCATCAACGAGCTAGTGGTCCCCGGCGGTCGTTTATACGACCAGATGGATGTCGCGCACCGTCTGGTCAATGAAATCGACGGCCTGAGCTGTGTCAGACCTAAAGGCGCGATGTATTTATTCCCGAAAATTGACCGGAAAAAATTTCCGATTAAAGACGATGAGCTGATGGTGCTGGATTTCCTGCGCCAGCATAAAGTGCTGCTGGTACACGGCCGCGCCTTTAACTGGCCGGAGCCGGACCACTTCCGCATTGTACTGCTGCCACATAAAGAAGTGCTGGAACAGGCGATCGGCAAGCTGGCGCAATTCCTGCCCGGTTATCAGCAGCTGTGAAGTCGATGTGCTACCGGAGGCTGATATGAGCGCTCACAGTCACTTTTTCGCCCATCTGTTTCGGATGAAGCTGATTAACCGCTGGCCGCTGATGCGCAACATCAACACGGAAAACGTCGCTGAACACAGCCATCAGGTTGCCTTGGTGGCACATATGCTGGCGGTGATAGACCGCCAGTATTTCGCCGGCACATTAGACCCTGAACGCGTTGCAACCCTCGCGCTATTCCATGACGCCAGTGAAGTATTGACCGGTGACTTACCGACGCCGGTCAAATACTTTAATCCGCAAATTGCCGATGAGTACAAAAAGATAGAAGCCATCGCTGAGCAAAAACTGTTGTCGATGCTGCCGCCTGAGCTGCAGAGCGTTTATCGCGAATATTTGCTCGGTGAGTGTTACAGCGCCGAGGAAAAACTGCTGGTTAAAGCGGCGGACAATCTTTGTGCTTATTTAAAAACGCTGGAAGAAATTACTGCTGGCAATCGCGAGTTCACTATTGCCAAACGCCGGCTGGAAAAAATGCTGGCGGCCGCACAATCACCGGCCGTACAGTATTTTCTCGATACCTTTGTGCCCAGTTTTGCCTTGTCACTGGATGAGATTAGTCTGGAGCAGGAAGGCTTGCTGTAAGACTGCCTGACATTGGATTAGAAAAACAGGGCACCTCGGTGCCCTGCTTTATTTCGGCCTTAATCTGGCAATGGCGTTAATGCCGGTGCGGATCCGATGCGCCGTGCTGGTGATTACAGCTTTGATGGTCGTGGTCGTGCACAGCATGCGACATGACTGTCCCTTTTTCATCACGACATAACTCAGCCGGTCCTTCAAATTCAACCGTGGTATGCGCCAGCTGATGCGGGGCTAACACGACCCGGACTTCTTCTTTGTAATGACTGAGCTGATGGCTATCTGCATCATGTTTCAGGCGTAAATGCACGGTCAGCACATGTTGCTCGCCGTCCAGCGACCACAGATGCAGGTGATGGGCGCTTTCAACAAAGGGCAATGCGGTCAGCGCCTGTTCAAGCTGCGCCGTTAATTGCGCATCCGGTGTCACCTGTAAAAACAGCGCGATGGTGCGTTTGAGGCTACGCCAGACGTTTAGCAGAATAAATAAGGTAAAACCAATAGACAGCAAAGGGTCAAGAAATGCCCAGCCGGTGAAGTAAATCAGCACGCTGCCAATCAGCACCACGGCCCAGCCCAACACATCTTCCAGCAAATGCCAGCTCAGCACCTGCTCATTCTGGGTTTTGCCGCGTTTAAGCTTCAGTACTGCAGCGCCATTGACCACCACACCGAGCACCGCCAAAGCGATCATGCCGGGCGCATGCGGCAGCACAGGTTCCCATAACCGCGGGATAGCAGTTACCAGCACCAACACAGAACCAACCACCAAGACCACGCCGGTTACCAGTGCGCTTAATAACGACCAGCGTCGGTAACCATAACTGTACCTGCTGTTTGCCTCTTTACCGGCGATTTTACTGGCGACCCAGGCAAAACCAATTGCCAGACTATCACCAAGATCGTGCACAGCATCCGCCAGAATAGCCACGCTGTTGGTCAAAAGACCGCCGACAATTTCAATTAGCGTGAAACTAAAATTCAACCAGAACGCGGTCGCGATATTCTGGCTCTCATGATGGTGATGATGATGGTCGTGCGGCATTCGGGACTCCGTAACGATCAGCTAATGCTTTAACACAAGCGCAGCCTGAGAGCTGTCACTTTAAAAGCTGCCATGGCAGAATACAAGCAATTTTGCCTGTCATTTCAGCAGTTAAACGTCGATAAACCGCTTCTGCCTTGAGCACGGGCTTCGGCTGCGCTAGTCTGCTCGCAAGTTATTTAGCCGAGCCTCTTTATGTCTGGTTTTCATCGCCGCCCTGAATTTGCTGTTTCTTTATTGTTTACTGCACTGCCATTAACTGCCCTGGTGCCCGCCGAGGCGGCAGCCACTTTTACTGTGCAGCAACCGCAATTTGTCGCGGGGCAATGGCCGGATCGCAGTAAAGATCTGTGTCAGGTGGCCACTGAAACGCTGAAATATATCGACAAAGGCCAGAGTTATGACCCAGTCGCCATTCACGGCGGTAAAATTCCGGGGGCGACAGTACCGGTTGCGCAGATCAGAAACACGCTGCTGTATATCTGCCAAATTGCCAAGGAAGACCAGGCTGCCGGGCGCAAATCCCGCCTGACTGATCCGGCTTTTATCCAACAACATTTCCAATTCGTGCGTTGGCTGCCGGACCAGGCCGGCGCGGCCAAACTTGCGAAGAACAAACCTTTACTACAAAAACTACCGGCCGACAAAATTCTGCAAACCAAATATTTTGTCAAAATCGCTGATGGCAGCCTGGTGAAAACCGCGAAACAAAATCAAGCTTTGTATGGGCTGCCATATGATGAGGCCAGCTTGGATCTGGAAACAGCGGATGCGCTTGGCAAAAAAATCACCCGGTTTCAACTGGGCAAACAAGACATAGTACGCGGCGCACTGGAAAAACAACCGCAGCGCGCACCGGCGCTGTTCTGGTTAAGCCGCGAAGATCTGGAAGGTGCCTTATTACAAGGCACTGCAGTAGTACCATCAGGCAAAAGTTATCGTTATTACAACGTGCACCGCACCAATGGCATCCCATATGACCGCACTAAAGCACCGGAGCAACAACAACGTTACTGGTATTTTAAAGAAGTGCAGAGTGTGCTGGGTTATGGCAAAGATGCCGACTACAAAATTCCGATTAAACCAGAAGTGACAGTGGCCGGTGATATCCCGCAGCTGGGGTTAGGCAAGCTGATTCTGTTAGCCACACCAGAATCCGGCGTCATGCACTACAGATTGACGATTCTGGCCGATACGGGCGGCGCTTTTGCCAATAATCTGTTTCAACTGGACTGGTTAAGCGGTTATTATCGGGGCTGGCCAGATTATTTCGCCGCCAATAAACACCGCGGCGATTACAGCCAGGCTTATCTGTTACTGAAAAAATAATTGAACCGGAGACCCGACTGCCAATGCAGCCGCGCTATCTTTTTTTGCTGATTTTATTATTGACGTTATTCGCGCCTGCCAGTTTCGCGTCTTTGGATTATGCTGCCTGGGCGGCGAAAAATCAGGACGGCAGCTGGACCCGCGCCGCCGAGTCTGCCGTTGGCAGTTCGCCGCTGATCCGCTTAAATCCGACGGATATCACGCAGTTTTGCCCCAATTACCCGAAGTTGGCTAAGCCGGAACGGCGAAAATTTTGGGTCGGTTTGTTGTCAGCGATGAGCAAGCCGGAAAGTAACTTTAAACCGGATGCAACCTATCGGGAGCGTTTCCGTGACGGTAAAGGCCGGCCTGTGGTATCGCGTGGTTTGCTGCAAATCTCTATCGAAAGTGCTAATCAGAAAAGGTATGACTGTGATATTCGTCATCCGGCATTGTTGCACGACCCGGTGATTAATCTGGCTTGTGGGGTGCGAATTTTAGCAAAATGGGTGAGTACTGACGGCGTGATTGCCAGTCGCAGCCCACTACAACATCAGGGCGGCGGCCGCTATTGGTCGACACTGCGGGCACAAAACGGCAAAGTCAATGCCATTGCCGAATTTACCCGCAGCCTGCCGTTTTGTGGTCCACGTCAGCAACCACGCTTTAATGGTATTCGTCTGCGTCCAGCCGCTGGCGCAACTGCTGCACGATAAAATCAATAGCTTCCGGGCTTTGATAGGAATCATGTTGTGATGGCACTATGATCTGGGCTTCTGCACGGGGTTCATGCGCGCTGAAAAACGGCACTACCGAGTCTGATAGCTGCACACACGCTTTCTCATCATAACAATATGGTTTATCGTCACTTCCCACTATCGAATACACGGGTCTCTGGTACGGCAATGTCGCTATTTTGCGTAACAGCGGATGCTGTGGTGACAACACCTGCACACTGTTGGGCCCGCCATCTGCCAGGTACGGTTGCATTTGCGGCGTAACAGTTTCTATCGGGATCCGCTGAAACAATTTCCGGTTGAGCCGGGCAAACATCTCAGGGATAGTGATGAGTTTACTCGCCAGCCGGCTGTACCAGGCTTCGGCTATTTCAGCGCCGTGATGCGGAGTATCTAAAAAGAACGCTGAATCAACATCTTGCCGGGCATTAAACAAAAACACATCCCTATAACGTTGCAAATCCTGGTCCTTCCCCGGCCATGCTTCAGGCCGGAATAAGAAAGTTTCGTCCCACAGCGCCATACCGCTGTTAATGATAAAAGTCTTGGCGATAATACCGCCCATACTATGCCCTATCAGCACCATCGGTATTTGTGTGGATAAACCCATGCTTTGCTGCAGCTGATTGCGCATCTGATCAACGTCATGGCGCAGGCGCATCGCGTTAAAAAATGGTGGCGCTCCACTTGGGTAAAACGCATGCCAGACCTGATAGTGTGCTGCAAGTATTGGGTCCCGATAAATCGCATGGCTGAGTTTCAGCCAAATCATCGGGCTTGAATTCAAACCATGGATCATCAGGATAGGCCGGCGATCCGGCCGGATCGACCCAGGGCTAAAGATGCCATAGTCATAGCCGGGTTTATTACCATCCAGCAGCGCAGAAAATGCCGACTGGTCGATACGGGCATCTCTTAATAACAACAGCGTGGCGCTGGCCGGATCATAACTCAGTGCGACTTGTCTGCCTGCGACCTCAATATGCTGCGGCGCGGTCAGATAATGGCCTTTGAGCTTGATTACCAGCTGTTGTCTTTCGATTTGAATGCTTTGCAGGGTCACAGTCACGCTGCGAAATATACCTTCACGCGGATAATACTGATCAAATGCGTTTTTGCTATGTGGACGCTCGGCAACTAAAGCCACCCCGATAGCAGCTGGGTTTTGTGGTGCTGGCTGATAAGCCGCATCAGCAAATTGCAATTGTTGTACCGGTGTATATCGCTTAAATCGCATGCCATGTTCGTCAGTCGGAAGGTCTAGCTGAAGCTGATAGCCTTTGCCTTTTTTGCGCCATTGGCCGTCAACCAGATGATGCAGCACCAATTGCTGCAGTGCGGTTTGCTGTGTCCGTACCAATAATTCGAACTGTACAGAATCAGCCAAAGGCTTCTGCAAGGCGTTGTAGGTACAAATAAGTGAAGTGAGCGGCTCTGACGCATTGAGCCCTGCAGGTAAACATTGCTGCGTATTGTGCTGAGCGATGGCTCTGATAAGTGCCGGTGTAGCAACGATGTCAGCCTCAGAGACAGGCAGTATCACAACTGGGCTTTGCTGACAGCCAAACAAGCTACAAGAGAGCGTAAGAGTGATGCAGATCCGATACAAGAAAAAGCGCATGAATTCAGCAAGCTGTGAGAACAAAACGCATTTATGCCACAAGCAGGCGAGTTCAGCCAGCGTTCTGTGATGTCAATCTCAGAGCTTTTAGATAGATCATCTGTGTTCTTAACCAGTAGTGGTTTGGGGTTCATGATGAAGTTAGGTCTGCTTCGTTGGAGTCAGCACCTTCGCGGAGCTCTAGCTGTTCAGCTGCTTTGTGACAGCAAGCGCGGCCAAACCGTTGGCTCTGGAGCTCCTAAGGCGTCAATATCGCGGCTTCGTGGGTGTCTGCACCCTCGCAGAGCTTCGGGTGTGCTCAGCCGCTGTGTGA
>NZ_CAXIRE010000008.1:0-174714 GCF_964031785.1 Rheinheimera texasensis | reverse complement strand
CCGCAATGGTGAGTTCAATAGAACCCTCAAAGGAACGGGGTTTAAGAACGCAACCAATGTTGCTCTTCTGGCTGTCACACAGCGGCTGAGCACACCCGACGCTCCACAAGGGTGCTGATAATTAGAGAAACCAACCTAATCTGCGTTTTCTGCTTAAAGCTTACCAGACCAAGGCCATAAACCCCGGTGACTCTGCTTTCTGCCGTGTTAACCACAGCATAAGAATCAAAATTCAGTCTTGTGCAGACCGTCCTTTTTCAGCTGATACAAAAATATCTGTTGCGATGCCTGATGGGATGCTTGCTGATAATGCAGAGGAAAATTATAGAGTTGTTGTTTTGGCAGCTGTTGCAGGAGACATTCCCGGCTTAGATTGTGGGTGCATTTTTTCAGTGCTGAAACCAATAATGATGCAGCCGCAAATCCCTCCAGGCTGATATCACTACGTTGTGCTCGCTCACTGGCAGTAACCTTATGAAATGCCTGTACCAATGTTGATGACAGATCATTTGGGTCTGGCACTACCATGGATACATAAATCTGAAATGGCGGCTGTAGCAGCTGCTGCAACTGCTGGATACCGGTAAAAGATACGACTGAATACACCGGATTAAAATCTCGGCTTTGGCCGAGCTGGATGGCCTGCGCCAATGGCAAATAGGTTCCGACCGTCAGCACCACATCAGGCTTTGCATCTTGCAGTTGTGTGACGGCTGCGTGCATATCTGAACTATTACGCTGAAAACGCACGATGCCAACGGGGGCGAGTCGGCGTTTCGACAGTTCGGCTTTAAACCACTGTTCGACACTGGCACCAAATTCATCTGCCTGAATTAATAAGGCAACACGTTGATATTGTCGTTTGTCTATCAGATAACGAATTTGTGTCGCTGCTTCTTCCCTATAACTGGCCCGAAAATTATAGATAAAAGCGTCATCCGGCTGGCGCAGGATGTCAGCACCAGAAAAGGGAGCCAAATAAGGCAGCTGATGTTTTCGTAACAGTGGCAACACTGCGGCGGAGGTCGGGGTGCCGACATAACCAAAAAGTGCAAAAACATGTTGGTTCAAAAGAAAATTGCGGGTGTTTTCTACGGTCCGTAACGGTTCATAACCATCGTCAGCGGTCAGTAACTGAATCTGTCTGCCACCGATGCCGCCTTGAGCATTCTGTGCAGTAAAAACCAGATTGGCACCATCACTGAATTGCTGTCCGAGCATTGCTGCCGGACCACTGAAAGGCGCTGACATGCCGAGTTTTATTGGTGTTTGTGCCTGCAACGCAATTGGCAGACATAACGCAATACATATAGTGAGCGCAGCAAAACCAGCGAATCTGAACTGCATACTGCAGCAATCCTAAAATGACATTCAACCTAATATAGCTTAGCTGCGTTTAGCTAAGTGGGTTTTGATACAAATCAGCTAAACAGGCCGTTTGTCTTAATTGAAGGGACGATGTTCTTAGCTCAGCAGCATTTAATCGCAGGTCTTGCCGTTGCCAGCATAAGGCAATCCAAAGCCTCGCTTCGGCCGCTGGCAATGTTTGAAAATGCAGGTTCAGCCAACGCCTTAATGTGATCGTGGCCTGCGGAAAATCGCGTTGCCCTTGCATAAAAAGCTGCAACAGCTGTTGGTCATAATAACTCCAGGTTTCAGCGATAGGTTTTGCCCATTGTTGCAATAAAATCGGGTCCAACCTTGACCATGCCGTCTCCGCCTGTTGCCATAAGTTCAATCCAAACCATTGTTGTAATGCTGCAGTTTCAGCGCAAGCACTGTGGCCGACTTGCCTGAGCATCAACACCGAATATTCATTACTGCTCTGATCCGGCGTGGCACTGAGTTTGACCGCCACATAACCGGCATTTTGCCAAAAACGCGCCAATGCAGCAGTTGCACCAAAACTGGTGGTCAGCAGGTTAACCCCGGTGGACATCGCCTCAGTGTTGATGAAATCCAGCAGTGTCCGACCAAGTCCCTGACGTTGCAAATCTGGCCTGACCATCAGGCGCTGGACCCGCCAGATGCGCTGTGCACCGGCATCAGGCCACAGGCAATGATAGGTCAGGCTTTGCGCGGCCAAGTGGCCCTGTACCCGGCGTTTGCCTTGGTAAATCTCTGACAGCAGCTGCGCTGGCAATTGCCCTTCCTGGCTGACGACAGCGACTGCGGCAACGGCATCACCTTGTTGTAAAGTGAACACCAGCAGGCTGGGGTCATCTAATAACGCCCATAAATCCCGTACCGAGGTCTGATAATGTGCCAGACAAGCCAGGCGGAACACTTGCTGCAATAACGCCGGCTGCTCAGTCAGCGACATCGCGCTGTATAGATGGGGTTGCAAAGCTGAGGTGTTAAAAGTCACAGCTGGTCTATCGGGCTCATCCAGCAAAAAGCTGTTAAAGATCAACAGCTCTAATGGGTCCTGCCGGCCATAACGAATGGGTTGCTGCAGAACCAGCTTGCGCCAGCCCGGCCGGTGCTGTTGCAAATACTGTTGAAAACGCAGCTGAAAACCACGGCCTGTGCCTTCATAGCCATGTTCTGTTGTAGCGAATACGACCCTGCTGTAGCGTTCAGTCAGCGCTTGCAGCTGGGGCGCCGGGATCGCGGCAGCTTCGTCAATCAGCAGCAGATCTGCGGCAGGTTGTTCTGCCAGCAGGCGGTCGACTGACCAGAACTGCAGTAAAGATGGCGTGTGTTCGCCGAGCTGCCGTTGGCAGGTGTCTAAAGCAACTTGTGCTGCCGCCGGCTGTGGCGCTGTGATAAACAGTCTGGTTTTGCCGGCTTGTTGCAATTGTGCGGCCGCAAGGCCAAGCGCAGCAGATTTGCCTCTGCCACGATGTGCACTGAGCACCAGTGGCCGGTGCCGGTGCCCGCTGACCACATGGTGAATGGCCGCGACGGCGAGTTGCTGACAGTGACTGGCATAAGGCGCGGAAAATTGTGCTTCCGCAGTTACTTCAACAGGTGTCTCCAGACGATTGTCCAAACCACAGTGACTCCAATGCACCAGCGGCTGCTGTTGCCATTGTGAAGCAAGCCAATGCTGAAACCGGCCCACATGCTGTGCGGCATCCGTCGGATAAGACAATAAACGCCGCGCAGCTGGGTTAGGTTGCTGGCTGAATATTTCAGCATCAGCGGTCAATAACAGCCAGATGCCGCCGGCAGTTAAACAGCCCATACTGGCCGCGACTAAGTCCCAGTCCATGCCGTTGGTGGCCTGAATAATCAACACATCACATTCCTGGCCCAACAGCTGCTGCCGGGCCTGACCGGCGATTTGTCTGATCTGAAGCTGTTCGTGCTGCGTCGGCCAGGGTTCGCCTAACCAAAAAATACGGTCAGTGCTTTGAAGCTGGCTTTGCAGCCATTGCCAGCAACTCTGCAAAAAGGCGTCGTCCCCCTGCGCCCAGACTGGCAAGCGCCAGTGCTGCGCCCGGCACAGCGCCCAGGCTTGTAATAACTCAGAGGGGGGTGAGGCGGGCATACGACGTGACCAGCCACTTGCTGCCAAGTTGGTCGAAGTTAATCTGAATGCGCGACTGGCTGCCGGTCCCTTCGTAATTCAGCACTGTGCCTTCACCGAACTTTTCGTGATGGACACGCTGACCCAGTTTAAAACCTGTATTTTCAAAGGCGCTGTGGCTGGCTGCACTGCCGAAACGGTTAAATTGCGTTGGCCGGCTGACGGTGGTGGTCAGGCGAATTTCTTCGACATATTCGGCTGGAATTTCCCGCAAAAACCGCGATGGTTTGTTGTACTGCTCCTGGCCATACAAACGCCGGCTTTCGGCGTGACACAGATAAAGTTTTTGCATCGCGCGGGTCATACCGACATAACAAAGCCGGCGCTCTTCTTCCAGTCGCGTCGGGTCGTCGCCGCTTTGCTGGCTCGGGAACATGCCTTCTTCCAGACCACAGACAAACACCAGCGGGAATTCCAGCCCTTTAGCGGTGTGCAGCGTCATCAGCTGTACGGCATCTGAGTGTTCTTCAGCCTGGTATTCGCCAGCTTCCAGCGCCGCCTGCGATAAAAATGCCGACAACGGGCTCATCTCTTCGTTATTGCTGAAGTTGAGGTTGGCACAAGCGTTAACCAGTTCATTTAAGTTTTCGATACGGGTCTGGGCTTTTTCGCCTTTTTCCGCCTGATACATCGCGTACAGGCCGGACTGATGGATCACATGGTCGGCCTGTTCATCCAGTGACAAGTCACGGATATCGTCATCGAGCCGGTTAATCAGCTCCATAAATGCTGTCACGGCATTGGCGGCACGGCCACTGAGTTCTTTTTGGTGCAACATCTGCTGCAGGCTTTGCCACAGCGTTTGTGAACTGGCGCGGGCGAATTCACGCACTTTGTCCATGCTCGAATCGCCAATGCCGCGGGTTGGCGTATTGATGATGCGCTCGAGCGCGGCGTCGTCCTGGCGGTTGTTGATCAGCCGCAGATAGGATAAAGCGTCTTTAATTTCCTGACGTTCATAAAAGCGCAGCCCACCATAAATCCGGTAATGGATGCCGTCCTGAATAAGTGCTTCTTCCAACACGCGCGACTGGGCGTTGTTACGGTACAGCACCGCTGCTTCAGTCAGTTTGCCACCCTGGCGGCGCCATTCGCGAATACGGCTGACAATAAAACGCGCTTCGTCCAGTTCGTTAAAAGCGCTGTATAACGAAATCGGCTCGCCGTCGTCGCCGTCGGTCCACAAATCTTTACCCAGCCGGCCCTGATTGTTGCTGATCACTGCATTGGCGGCTTTGAGGATAATGCCGGTCGAGCGGTAATTCTGCTCCAGCCGGATAGTTTCCGGATTTGGGAAATCTTTCAGGAATTGCTGAATATTTTCTACTTTGGCACCGCGCCAGCCGTAAATAGACTGGTCGTCGTCGCCGACGATCATGACACGGGCATGGTTGCCGGCCAGCAGGCGTAA
Source organism: Rheinheimera texasensis (assembly GCF_964031785.1). Taxonomy (GTDB): domain Bacteria; phylum Pseudomonadota; class Gammaproteobacteria; order Enterobacterales; family Alteromonadaceae; genus Pararheinheimera; species Pararheinheimera texasensis_A. The sequence goes on along the minus strand of NZ_CAXIRE010000008.1, from coordinate 169,768 downwards.
CCATTGGTATTGGATGGCGTTAGTATCCTGAAACTCGTCGACCAGAATATGGCGGAAACGTTGCTGGTAATGACTGCGCACCTGCTCGTTATTTTTCAGCAGTTCGAAACTGCGCAGCAGAATTTCAGCAAAATCAACCAGACCGGCACGGTCGCACATTTCCTGATAAGCGCCGTAAATTTTAATCAGCGTCTGCAGATTAAAATCGCCGCCATGCGCCATAGTGCCGGGGCGTTCGCCTTCGTCTTTACGGCCATTGATAAACCATTGCACTTGCTTCGGTGCCCAATGTTTTTCGTCCAGATTCAGTGCTTTTAGTACCCGCCGGACTAAGCGGTACTGGTCATCGGAATCAATGATCTGAAAACCCTGCGGTAAATTGGCTTCCTGATAGTGGGCGCGTAATAAACGATGCGACAGACCGTGAAAAGTCCCCATCCACAGATTATTCAGGCTGACACCGACAGTTTGTTCGATGCGTGAGCGCATTTCCTGTGCGGCTTTGTTGGTGAACGTCACGGCGAGCAGCGAATAGGGCGCGACCCGTTCGACCTGCATCAGCCAGGCCATCCGGTGCACCAGCACCCGGGTTTTGCCCGAACCGGCACCGGCCAGCACCAGCATATGCTGAGGTTGCGCCGCAACCGCTTCACGTTGTTTATCGTTTAAACCATCCAGTAACAGCGAAACGTCCATCAACTCAAACCTATGGATAAATTTACAGGCATTATATACCCAAGCACACACGAGATGCGAGTTTCCGGCCCGCCGGGCATAGACCGCATAGCCCGTTTAACCCCGCTGCAATAACAATAATTGTGCTAAATCACTGAGTTCCAAATGTGGCAGCACCAGCGGGGGGTTCGCCGTCTGCGGCTGTGGGCTATTGGCCGGATTCAGCCAGGCCGCCTGACAACCGGCATTCAGCGCACCCAGTACATCGGAACGGACATGATCGCCGATATGCAGGATTTGTCCGGGTTCAAGTTCAAGTCGCTTAGCCGCGTGCTGAAACAAATCGGGATAAGGCTTCATCCGCCCATCCGGGCCCGCGCGTAAAGCAAACTGAAAATAAGATGCGATACCCATGCGCTGAATATCAGCATTGCCGTTGGTAATGGCGACCAATGGAAAACGACTGGCGAGTGTTGCCAATAACTGTTTAACCTCAGCGCTGACACTGATCTTGGTGCGCTCCTGTAAAAATGCGCCAAGCGCCAATTCTGCCACTTCACCAGCTTCACAGGTAGAAAGCCCCTGAGCGACCAAGCCTTGTTCCACGGCCAGTAAACGCCAGCGGCTGACATCGTGGCGGATCTCCGCATCCTGCGCCGCTAACAGCTTGCGTTGTTGCCACCAGTACTGGGGATCATTATGTGCTAAATCCGGTTTCAGCTGAGTTAAACGCTGCTGCATTGCCAGTTCGGCCGCGGTTATCACCTGGCTGTTGGCGTATAAAGTGTCATCGAGGTCAAACGACAATGCGTGAATCGGCGAGAGGTTTTTATACAGACGCATGGAAAAATCCGTCAGTTCGGGTTAAAGCTTATTATGCATGGCTCTGTTGGCCTTGTCTGGCTCAGTAAGGGTGTTGTGCTGAAACACTTGTCTGCGCCACAAGACAACGCCGCTATGCATCGCTTATGCTGGCTGGCATTTTCAGCCGCTATTTGTTTTACCGGCCTTTTCCCGGTCCGGTTTGGGAGTCAAAGTGAACCTGATTTGTCGTGGTAGTCTTGTTGGGTTCGGGCTGCTCGCACTGCTGGGCAGTGTGAATGCCGCCGCCGCACCGCTGCTGGAATTGCCGTGCCAACGCACTGTGATTAGCCGCTCCGCTACCAACATGCCGCCTTATTCTTTCCTGGATGAAAAACAACAGCTCACCGGCTACCGCGTTGAATTTATGCAGCAATTGTTTGGCCGATTAGGCTGCAAACTGGAGATCCTGACTGATTCACCGTGGAAGCGGTCTTTGATGCTGCTGGAAAGCGGTGAGATTGATGTGCTGATGAATGCATCAAAATCGGCCGATCGGGAAGCTTACGCCTGGTTTTCTAAACCTTATGAAGATGAAAAAGTCGCGGTATTTGTCGCGGCGGCGCAGCGCGACCAGCTAAAACTCAAACAGCTGGCTGACATATCGGAACGGGGCTATAGCGTCGGGCTGATCCGCGGCAATTTTTATGGCTCGCAAGTGAGCGCTTTGCTGGAGCAGCCATCTTTTCGCAAATTCGTCGTAGAAGCCATAGATAAACCTGCGCTTTATCAATTTGCGCTACGGGGACGGGTGCAGCTCTATTTGGATTATTTCCCCAATGGTTTGCTGGCGCTGCGCGATGAGAAGCTGGAACAGCAAATAGTGCGATACCCAATCCCTCCCATCACTATTGGCCAGGTGCATTTTATGCTGAGTAAAAAAAGTGTCAGCGCGGAATTTGTCCGGCAGCTGGATCTGGCGCTGGCTGACATGCTGCGCGACGGTTCAGTGCGTAAATTGCAGTATAAATATGGTGTGATGCCGGAATAACTCAGCGTGGCGATTTCTTGGCGCGCGGATGCGCCGCATCGTAGACCTTGGCCAGATGCTGAAAATCCAGGTGGGTATAGACTTGGGTCGTGCTCAGGTTGGCGTGGCCCAGCAGTTCTTGCACCGCACGTAAATCACCGCTCGATTCCAGTAGATGGCTGGCAAAAGAATGGCGCAGCATATGCGGGTGCACATGTTGCGACAACCCCTGACGTCGCGCCCATAGCTCGACGCGCTGCCGGACATGCCGGGCGGAAATGCGGCGTTTTTGTTTGCTCAGAAACAGCGCATCCGGCTCATCACCGACAAAAGCCGGTCGACGTTGCAGCCAGCGTTGCAGTGCTTTCTGTGCCAGCGAGCCAATCGGCAGCACGCGGGTTTTATTGCCTTTACCGCGTACGCGGATTTGTTGTTCACTCCAGTGGATATCGGCGAGATTGGCACTGACCAGTTCGTCGAGGCGCAGGCCGGAGGAATAAAATAGCTCCAAAATGGCTGCGTCACGCACCGCCAGATCATCGTCTGGTTCGTCAATATCGAGCAGCCGCGCCATTTCATCGACATCGAGATTTTTCGGCAACGGTTTGGCGGTTTTCGGCACTTTCAGATACAAAGTCGGGTTGTCAGCTCTGTGGCCTTGTTGCTGCAGATAACGATAAAAACTGCGCAGCGCCGCCAGCCGTAACGCCAGGCTTTTTGGCTTCAGGCTTTGCCGGCAGCTCAGAATATGTTGTTGTAATTGCCGCTCGGTTAGTTGTAACCAGTCCGGATTGGATTGGCTCAGCCATACCGCCTGTAACTGTTGCTGATAAGTGGTCAGGGTTTGCACACTGTAGGCGCGTTCAAATTGCAGATAAGCCAGAAACTTCAGTAGCAGCGGGTCTGGCGCCAAAGCAGCGGCTTGCTGCTCCGGCTCAGCACCGGTTAGCGGCTCAGACTGCCGGGCGCTAGCGGCCTTGCTGGCCATAACGTGGCAACACTAAGGCCAGCACTTTGGCGATGTGATCGATAAACAGCGTGTCCATGCTGGGCTGGAAGTGATCATCGAGCTGCGAACCAAACGCCAGTAAGGCAAGCGGCTGGTCGGCGTGGCTGATAAGCAAGAGCGCCACCGAATGAATACTGGGCGGGAACAAAGTCGCCATTTCATCGCGGTTCAGCCGGCCAAAATAATAGTGCCGGCCTTGTAAGCGGTGTTCCAGCACCAGTTGCAGTGCAGTGAAATGATCGCCCATAGCCTCGTGATTAAACTCAATCAGATTGCAGGCATGCACCTGCGGCATTTTGTTAGCGAAAGCGCTGAGTGCGAGGCGAATGTCGGTTTTTTGCCGCGCCGCCAATAAATCGAGGTGTAACTGGTTCAGTGCAAAGAAAATATGTTCGTTCTGCCGGGCTATGGTCATCAGCCGGGTGATGTCTTCTTCCAGACCGCGTACCCGTTCGCGTTGTAGTTCCATCTGGCGTTCGACCAAAGACACAGCGCCGCGCTGGGCATGCGGCAACCGCAGCCGCGACAGTAATTCCGGGTGATGCTGGAAAAACGCCGGATGTTCCAGCAGGTACTGATATACCAGCTGGTCGTGTAAATAAGCCTGATTCAGTTCTTTTACGTCTGTGACGTCCGTCATAACACCATTTGTCCGTCAAACACATGTTCAGCCGGTCCGGTCATTTTGACCGGCTGGCCTGGGCCGTTCCAACGAATTTGCAGGCTTCCGCCCGGTAAGTCAACCCGGACCTGCGTCTGCAAAGTTTTTTGCATCTGCCCGACCACTGCGGCGGCACAGGCGCCAGTGCCACAGGCCAGCGTTTCACCAGCGCCGCGTTCCCACACCCGTAGTTTGATATGACCAGGATTGATGACCTGCATAAAACCGATATTGGCACGTTCCGGGAAACGTTCGTGATTTTCAAAAATCGGCCCCCACAACTTCACCGGCGCGTTTTGAATGTCGTCGACGGTGATCACCGCATGTGGATTGCCCATCGACACCACGCCACACAAAGCGGTGGCGCTATCGGTGCCATCGTCGCCATGCAGAATGTAATTGAGTTCCTGTTTTTGTGCTTTAAACGGTACTTTGGCCGGTTCAAATTGCGGAATACCCATATTGACGGTGACCTGGCCGTCCTGCTCAACATACAACACAATTTTGCCGGACTTGGTGCTGACGGCAATTTTGTATTTATTGGTCAGGCCTTTGTTGCGGACAAATTTGGCAAAACAACGGGCACCGTTGCCACATTGTTCCACTTCAGAGCCGTCTGCGTTAAAAATGCGGTAATGGAAATCCAGATCCGGGTCATAGGGCGGTTCCACCATCAGCAGCTGGTCAAAACCAATACCGAAGTTACGGTCGGCCAGCTGTTTGATTTGTTCTTTGGTCAGGAACACATTCTGGCTGACGGCATCCACCACCATAAAATCGTTGCCCAGACCATGCATTTTTGAGAACTGTAATAACATGCCGTTAGGTACCGCCTTGTATCAGGTTGGTAGCAGCTGCTCGCCGCGCCATAAATCTGCCCACTGTTCGCGTTGGCGCACCAGATGGACCTGATCGCCGTCGACCAGGATTTCAGCGGCCCGTGGCCTGCTGTTGTAGTTTGAACTCATGGTAAAACCATAAGCGCCGGCCGAGCGCACCACCAGATAATCACCCGGAGCTATCGCCAGCGCGCGGTCTTTACCAAGGAAATCGCCGGTTTCACAAACCGGACCTACGACGTCATAAGTCTGGGCTTTTAGTTCCGGTTTCAACTGTACCGGAATAATGTTCATCCAGGCACTGTACAACGCCGGCCGGATCAGGTCATTCATTGCCGCATCGACAATGGCAAAATTCTTTTCCTGGCCCGGTTTTAAAAATTCAACTTTGGTGAGTAGCACGCCGGCGTTGGCCATAATGGCGCGGCCCGGCTCAAATACCAGCGTCAAATCCGGATAGGCTTCAAGGCGTTTTAATACCTCGGCGGCGTATTCGCTTGGGTGTGGTGGGGTTTCGTCGAGATAGGTCACGCCCAAGCCACCACCGATATCCAGATGCGACAGTTTTATGCCCGCGGCGGCGAGTGTATCCACCAGCGCCAACAGTTTATCCAGCGCATCCAAAAACGGCTGGGTTTCAGTCAGCTGTGAACCGATATGGCAATCCACACCGCAGACTTTCAGGCGGCTGAGGCTGGCGGCATATTGATACATCTGCGGTGCGCGTAAGATGTCGATGCCGAATTTGTTGGCTTTAAGGCCGGTCGAAATATAAGGATGGGTTTTGGCGTCAATGTCCGGATTGACCCGAATGGAGATTGGCGCGACTTTGCCAAGCCGGGCTGCCACACTTTGAATGCGGTCGAGTTCAGGTTCGGATTCGACGTTAAAGCATTTGATGCCGGTGTTGAGCGCAAACTCAATTTCGGCTTCGGTTTTACCAACGCCGGAAAACACTACTTTGGCCGGGTCGCCGCCGGCCTGTAACACGCGGCGCAGCTCGCCTTCTGACACGATGTCAAAACCACTGCCAAGCCGCGCCAGAATATTTAACAGTGCAATATTACTGTTGGCTTTGACGGCATAACATACCAGATGAGCGCGGTTGCCGGCTGCATCCGCAAAGGCGCGGTAATGCCGTTCAATAGTGGCGCGGGAATACACATAAGTGGGCGTGCCAAAGCGCGCAGCGATGTCGGCTAACGGGACTTGTTCGGCCAGCAGTTGCTGGTTCTGATACTGAAAATAATCCACCTGAAATTACCCTTGCTGATCGGATTGAACGGGTTGAGACGTAGCAGGCTTGGCCGGCGCAGGTTCTGCTGCGGGCGGTGGATCTTTGGGTAAAGTGAGCGGGCCTTTCTGACCACAACCGGCCAGCAGCAACAGCGATAAACCCAGAATTCCAACCGATAAAGACGCAGCGTGCATGATTTTTATTTCTTTGAAGCTTGAGCGCTCTATAATCGCATCCTTAACAGCAAAAGCAAACAGGTGAAGCGGATGAATGACGTAGAATATGATGAGTTGACCGATGCCGTCCTGCTGGCAGTGGAAGAAGCCTTCGAGCAGCTGGACCTGGATATCGATACGGAAAATCATGGTGGCTTAGTCAACGTGATTTTCCCGGATCGCAGTAAAATTGTGATTAATAAACAAGCACCTTTGCATCAGTTGTGGGTGGCGACCAAGTTTAATGGTCACCATTTTGAATGGCGCGACGGGCAGTGGATTGATAACAGAACCGGTATCGAGTTCTGGCAATTATTAGCAGAAGCGGGCAGCAAGCAGGCTGGTGCCGCCATCAGTTTCGGATAATCAGCGGATGAACAATCTCTCTTACGTCGATGTCGCAGCGCCGGGCCCGGTCAAAGCTGCAGTGATTTGGTTACATGGTCTGGGCGATTCCGGCCATGGTTTTGCACCTATTGTGCCTGAGCTGCGTCTGCCGGCTGGTCACGGCATCCGCTTTTTGTTTCCGCATGCACCAGAGCGGCCAGTCACAATCAACAACGGTTTTGTTATGCGCGCCTGGTATGACTTAAAAACCATGGACTTACAAAATCGCGCCGACGAAGAAGGCGTGCGTCAGTCGGCGGCCCAAGTGCAGACGCTGATTGAAAAAGTCATCGCCTCCGGCGTGCCGGCGGAAAAAATTCTGCTGGCGGGGTTTTCGCAGGGCGGTGTGATTGCGCTGCATTTATTGCCGCGTCTGCCATATAAAATCGCCGGCGTGATGGCGCTCTCCACTTATATGGGCATGCCGGATAAGCTCAAAGCGGAAATGACTGGTCACAATAAATCCACGCCTGTGCTGGTAGCACATGGCACTATGGATGATGTGGTGCCTTTGAGCGCTGGTAAGGCGGCTTTTGACGCATTAAAATATGCTGGTTTTCAGGTCAGTTGGCTGGATTACCGCATGGCACACAGTGTTTGTGCCCAGGAAGTGGCGGATTTAAGCCGCTTTATCCAGCAGCGGTTGCTGCAACCTGCTGAGTCTTTGTAACTAAACAGCCCTTACAGGAAGAACGAGTGTCCGAAGCTGCATCCAGACTGACAGTTAAAGTGAAATTACATCCGGCAGCTTTGCCTCCGGAGACTGATACGCCTGTTGTGCAGCCGGCACCCTGGTCAAAAACCCGTATCACGCTGGCATCTTTGATGTTAGTCGGGGCTGGTGTGGCTGGTTATCAATTCCTGCTGCGGCCGGTGGCACCGGTAAAACCAGCTGTGGCCGCTGAACCTGAGCAGGTCGCGCAGCAAAACACTGCTGCGGTCTCAGCCACGTTGCCAACGACAGCGCAGTCAACGGTGCAACCAGCAGCACAAGCTAAAATAACAGCAACTGAACAGCCGGCGGAACCTGTCGCTCAGCCGGCAATGCTTCAGGCAGAAGTGTCCGAGCCCGCAATACCCGGACCAGAAGTGGCCAGCCAATCCATTCTGGCGGCAGAGCCGCCAGCCTCAGCGCCTGTGAAAGAAACCCTTGCGGAGCCTGCTGAAAGCACTGCTGCGCCAGAAAAGATGGTATTGCCGCAAGGCTTTAGCCGCATTGTGCTGACCGATCAGATGAATAACCTGCAACCGGGCAAAGCGGTCGGCCAGCAAATTGCTTTTTCACAGATTAAACGGCTGTATCTGTTTACCGAATTAAAAGACTACGCCGGCCAAATCCTGCGCCATCGCTGGTATTTCCGCGATACCCTGCACACCGAAGCAGTGCTGACCATCGAAGATTCACCGTGGCGGACCTACAGCGAAAACTGGCTGCTGGACGATCAACGCGGCCCCTGGCGGGTGGAGATTGTTGATCAGACGCAAAAAGTGATCTTTCAGTACAGTTTCACTTATCAATAACGGCTATAATAGCGCCACTTTTTTTGCCGTGCGGCCAGTGCACACCGGCCGGCGGTATCAGCTCTGATATTCACAGGTTTTCTGATGACTCAACGCGTACGTATCGCTACACGCAAAAGTGCTCTGGCGCTGTGGCAAGCTGAATATGTCAAAGCCCGGCTGGAGTTTTTCCACCCAGGCTTAGTAGTAGAACTGGTGCCGATGTCGACCCAGGGCGACAAAATTCTCGATACCCCACTGGCCAAAATCGGCGGCAAGGGCTTGTTTGTCAAAGAACTCGAAACCGCGATGCTGGAAGACCGCGCCGATATCGCCGTACACAGCATGAAAGATGTGCCGGTGGAGTTCCCTGAAGGCCTGATGTTATCGACGATTTGCGAGCGCGAAGACCCGCGTGATGCTTTTGTTTCTAATCAATATTCCAGCCTCAATCAGCTGCCGCATGGCGCTGTGGTCGGCACCTCCAGTTTGCGCCGGCAGTGCCAAATCAAGGCGTTACGGCCAGATCTGCAAATCCGTGATTTACGCGGTAATGTGAATACCCGGCTGGCGAAACTCGATGCAGGCGAATATGACGCCATCATTCTGGCCGCGGCTGGCCTTATCCGCTTAGGTTTTCAGGCGCGGATCGCCACTTATCTGCCGGTCAGCGAAAGCCTGCCCGCCAATGGCCAGGGCGCTGTTGGTATTGAATGTCGCAGTAATGACGCGGCGGTGCGTGCTTTGTTAGCGCCGCTGGAACATACCGCGACCCGCCAGGCTGTGCTGGCGGAACGGGCGATGAACCGTGCGTTACAGGGCGGTTGTCAGGTGCCGATTGGCGCTTTTGCTGAGATTGACGGTGATCAGTTACACCTGCGGGGCCTGGTCGGCCAGCTTGACGGCCAGCAGATTTTACAGGCTGAAGTCCGTGGCGCTGCCATCGATGGTGAAGCTTTAGGTCAGCAGTTGGCACAGAAGTTACTGGCGCAAGGTGCCGGCGCCATTCTGGCTGCTGTGTACGGCGAATCGCACTGATTATGCTGCAGCTGCCACCGGATCCATTCAGCGTATTAATCACCCGGCCCGCCGGGCGGGCGGACAGCCTGCTGGATGGGCTGGAGCAGCTGAGCATACCTCATGCCTACCAGCCGCTGATCACCACCCAACAGGTGGCGGTGAAACCACGTGAGCAGCAACTGTTGCTCGATGCTGAACTGGTAATTTTTGTCAGTATCGCTGCGGTCACTTGCCTCGAAACCCAATGCGACCTGACCAGACTGCAGGCGCCGCTGTTTGCAGTGGGCCGCACCACAGCGGCAGCGCTGCAACGTGCCACGACAAAGCCGGTGACAGCGCCTGATGATCAGCGCAGCGAAGGCCTGCTCGCCTTGCCGCAATTGCAGGATGTGGCCGGTAAACATATCGTGATTGTGCGGGGTAATGCCGGCCGGGAGCTGATTAAACAAGGCTTGCTGGCGCGCGGCGCCAAAGTCAGTTATGTGCAGAGTTATAAAAGAGTGCCGTTACCACTGGATGGTCAGCGCTTGTCTGACCAGTGGCGCCAGCAGCAAATACAATGTATCGTAGTGACCAGTAACGAAATTTTATCTCTGCTGTTTCAATCGCTGCCGGACTGCGCCCACGACTGGTTACGCCAGCGTTGTTGGGTTTTGATCAGTCCGCGGATGCAGGAAACTGCGATCAGTTTTGGCATCGCGCCCGCGCAGATTATGTTGGCCGACAGTGCGCACGATCAGGCGTTACTGGATGCCATTTGTCAGTTAAGAAGGAAATTCCATGAGCGAACAGAGTCCGGTGCTGGCCACTGACAGCACGCCTGCGGCAACAAAACCCGTAGCAGCGGGCGGGGGCAAACTGGCCCTGACGCTGGGTAGTCTGGCCTTGTTAATTGCGCTTGGCGCTGCTGCGGCGGCTGGTTGGGCGATTTACAGCCTGCAACCGCAGCTGAATTCAATGTCGGAACAACAACAAAGTCTGACCAATCAGCAGCAAAGCCAAATCAGCTTTTTCCAGAGCAAACTGGACGAGATGCAGCAGAATATGCAGCAGCAGCTGACGGTGGTGTCAGCCGACGTCAACGGCAAAGTCGAACAGCAAGCGCTGGCGGCCCAGACCGAACTGCAAAAGCTGCAGCAGCAACTGGACCGCCAGTCCGGCAATATCAAAGGCTGGCAGTTACTGGAAATCGATTATTTCCTGCGCCTCGCCGAACAAAAATTATTCCTTGAGCAAAATATCTCCGGCGTGCAGCAAGTGCTGGAACTGGCGGAACAACGCTTAAAACAGGCCAATGACCCGAGCCTGACGCCGGTGCGCGAAGCCATTGACCAGGACAAACGCATGCTGGGCGAGCTGAATGCGCCGGACCTGAACCAGCTGCATCTGACCCTATCCAGTCTGCGCCAGCAAAGCCTGGTGTTGCCGCTACGTCAGTCTGAGCGACCGATGGATAATGGCACTGAAGAAGAAATCACCGAAGACAGCGCCGACTGGCAAGCCAATCTGGCACTGTACTGGCGTAATTTCTGGCGCGGCTTAGTGCAGGTGCGGGCCAGCTTGCCGGAAGATGGCGTCAGCCTGACCGCCGAGCAACAAATTTCGGTGCGTAATACGCTGACACAACAGCTGTTGTTGGCGGAACTGGCGGCGATGCAACATAACCAGGCGGTGTACGCCGCAGCGATTCAGCAAAGTGCCGACAGTCTGCAGCGTTATTTCGCCGCGACCGAACCTGCAGTGCAGCAAATGGCTGATGAACTGGTGGTGTTGTCGGCGTTGCAGGTCAGCCTGCCGTTACTGGCGCCGCTGAAAAGCCCTGCGGTGTTTGATGCTTACCGCCAGGGTACGCTTGAAGCGGAGTCGGCATTATGATCCGCCTGCTATTCGCCATGCTGGTGCTGGCGCTGGCGATGTTATTTGGGCCAGTGCTGGCCAATCACCCGGGTTATGTCATGCTGGTGCTCGGCGGCGTCACCGTCGAAGCCACAGTAGTTGGTATGCTGCTGAGCCTGGCAGTCGTCGCATTCGCGCTGTGGCTGGTGTGGTGGCTGGTCAAGCGGCTGTTCCATTTGCCGACCTTGTCGTTTAGTTTTCTGCGCTCACGTAAAGAACGGCGCGCCCGTCAGGCGCTGCAGCAAGGCATGATGGCTTATGCGCGGCACGATTGGGTTGCGGCGCATCAGGCCTTTCAGATCGCCCGGGCCGAGCCTGAGTGGGAACACATCAAGCAGGTGATGGCGGCCTACAGTGCGCAACACGCTGGTCAGCCGATGCTGGCCAATCAGGCGGCCGCCGCGCTGGACCCGGATGAATCTGCCAGCTGGTATGTGGTGGCGGATTTGCTGTTGCTGCAGAACAACGCGCCGGCGGCTGTGGCTTATCTGACGCCCAAAGCGGCGGAGATTGGCAAAGACGGTAAACTGGGCCGGCTCTGGTTACAGGCGCTGCAAAACGCGGCGCAGTGGCAGACGTTGCTGGAGCAAGTGCCGATCGCAATCAAACAACAATGGTTCAGCAAAGCCGACTGGCAGCAGTATCGTTTCACTGTGTATCCAGTAGCGGTGCAGGGTTTGTCGGAAAAAGGCCTGTTTGATGAGCAGGCGGCGTATTGGCAGGCGTTGCCCGCGCGTGAGCGCAAGTCGCTGGCGGTGTTATTAGGCAAAGCTGGTGCTTTGGCTGTGCAAGGCCAGCCGGAGCAGGCAGAAAAATTACTGCTGGATAATTTATCGCTGCAGGACCTGCCTTTAGCCTGGCCGGCCATCCGCCGCATTCCGCTTGGGCGTTCAGTGCTGGCGCTGCGTAAACAAACCCAGCATTGGTTACGTGACCACGCCAACCACGGCCATTTGTATGCACTGCTGGCTTATTGCGCTCAGCAGGAAGGCGAAAAAGAGCAGGCGCAGGCGGCCTGGCACAAAGCCCAGCAATATCTGCCGCTGTTAAAATCTGAGCCGTTACCGGGTTAACCCATGACGGCTGCCTTGTGTTATGGCTTGCCCGCCGTGTGGCAAGCCGATGCACAAATCCTCATTCTCGGCAGTTTGCCGGGCGTCGCTTCACTAAGGGCGGCGCAATATTACGCCCATCCACGTAACCAGTTCTGGCCGCTGCTGCAGCAGCTGTTTGGCATCGATGTCAGCTTGCCCTACGCTGAGCGGCTCGCCGCGCTTAAGCAGCACCGGCTGGCGCTGTGGGACTTAATAGGCGCGGCAGAACGCCGTGGCAGCCTCGACAGCGCTATTACGCCGGCCAGTGTTCAGCTCAATGATTTCCCGGCATTATTACAACAGTTGCCTGCGCTTAGGGCGGTCTGGCTCAATGGCGGTACTGCGGCCAAATCCTGGCAAAAGCTGATAAAAGCCGGGCTCACCCTGCCAGCCACAGTCCAGGTGTTTGCCTTGCCTTCCAGCAGTCCGGCGCATGCCGCGTTGAGTTTTGCCGACAAGCTGCAATATTGGCAGCAAGCGTGTCAACAAACGCTCGCAACAAATACAGGGGAGTCATGATGAGTCAAATCAGCTGGGATGATTTTATGCAGGTGGAATTACGCGCCGGCACTATTGTGGCGGCAGAGCCGTTCCCGCAAGCACGCAAGCCGGCATGGAAGCTTACCGTCGATTTTGGCGCCGAAATTGGCACGCGTCGTTCCAGCGCGCAGCTAACGACGTTGTATCAGCCGGAACAATTAATTGGCAAGCAAGTACTGGCGGTATTGAATTTTCCGCCCAAGCAAATTGGGCCTTTTGTTTCGGAATGTCTGGTGACGGGCTTGTATCGTGAAGACGGGGCTGTGGTGCTGGCGGTACCAGACCAGCCGGTGCCCAATGGCGCCCGGCTGGCCTGATTTTGTTATAACGCGGCTTTGAGTTCTTTAGCGGTCTCGTAGCCTTTAGCAATAGCCTGGTCCAGCATTTGTTCACCGGCTTTTTGCTGACCGTCGATGATGAGTTTGGCGCCATTCCAGGCTAAGACCACCGGGTCCTGCTGTTGTAACAGATATTGTTCCCAGCGCGGATCCCGAGACGCCATGATCCGTTGCGCTTCCAGCTGGCCACCGCGCGCTGCCTGTTCCCACCAGTAGGTGTCACTGAAGGTTTCCGGAATGCGGTGCAGTTCGACTAACTCGTCGCGCCCAATACCGTCGGCGTATAAGCGGTATTCACCAGCCGGAATGTCGCGTTTGGTTAATTGCTGTTGGATTAGCAGGCTTTCCAATTGGGCTTTCTTAGGTTCAGGCCAGGCTGAGACCTTGGTGACTTTGCCATCGGTATCCAGCACCACATCAGCACCGCCGATAAACCCCTCAGGCAATTGCAGGCTGACACTGATACGTTTAGCGCGATCAAAATACCAGTCCGGCAGAGGCCCCAGGCTTGGTGCTAAAGTTTTGTCTACAATAATCGCGCTGCTGGCGCTGATGCGGGCTAAGGTCAGCACTGAGCCCAAAGCGGCCTGATGTGTCGGCGAGCCCAAAGCGGCGTATTCCCATAACTTATGCTGATTCATATAACGATGCAGACTTTTCGGCTGTACCGGGCCTAACGAGAATTCCAGTAATATATGACCGATAAATTTGCCTTTGCCGGGCTGGTATAACCAACCTTTCATCGCCTTTTTTGCCGCCCGCTCAAACATGCCTTTGGGGTATGAATCCAGCGTATCAATCGCTTCAACGTTACCGGCCTCATTGACCAGAAAGCGCATCGCCACGTAACCAAAAGCGCCTTGTTGCGCAGCTTCTTTTGGATACTCGGGTTCGCGGCGTTTTACCGGCATCCGCCATTCAGTGTTGTCTTTCGCGACCGGCTGTTCAATCAGTTTCACCGGCACTTTGACCTGAGCTTTCAGTGTCGTCAGCTGTTGTTGTGCCTGCGCTTGTTGTGTCACATCGAGCTTCGCTACAACTTGCTGATACAACTCCTTAGCCTTGGGATGACCCAATTCTGCCGCCAAGGCAAAGTAGCTGGCGGCGCGGACTAAATCCTGCGGCTGGCCTTCGCCGTTATAGGCCATGGCGGCGAGATTAAATGCTGCTTGTTCACTGCCTAGTGGCAACAGTGCATTAAATTCGGTACTGGCTTTGGCAAAGTCTTTTTGATCATAGGCTTGCAGTGCAGTTAACAGGTCGGCTTGAGTGGTAAAAACGCTGAAAAGCAGCGCCAGCAGGGGCAGTTTAGACATCAGAAGTTCCTTTTCGGGGTAAAACCCTATTTTAAGTCAGATGATGTTACATATCTACTGCAAATAATTAATGTTTTGCTTGCGAAATTTTCGTTTTCAGCAGGGCAACAGCACGACCGTGACACCATCCATAGCAGTGTCGCCGGTCGGCTGTGCGACGCCGGACCCTCAATATCAACTGGCGGTTGTGGCAGGCTGCGATGCACTGGAGCTGCGTTGCTGGCGGGTGACAGACGCGCCGCCGGCCAGCCAGTTTAACAGCAGCACCCGGCGGATGATTTCATAGCCGACACCACAACCAAGCACAGTCAGACTGATTAACAAGACTGCTTCAACACCATCATGCAGCTGCAATGGCTGTAGCGCGACGGCAAATACGACGGTCAGCGTCTGATGCAACACATACCAGGGCAGAATAGCTGCTGAGGCATAACGACGCATGCTGCCATCGGGGTCAAATGCCGGCTGTTGCAAATAGTGTGCGGCAAAGGCCAGCGCAGCGCCAAGCCAGGCCCAGTGATTCAGCACTGATACCAGGCTATAAAGCAGCTGCAACGCAATTGCCGTGTCGTCAAGGCCATCAAACACATCGTGATTGTCCAGCACCACCAGCACGTACCCGAGCAATGCGGTCACTAAAAAACCATAGCGCCAGCGTGGTAACACCGCCCACCAGTGTTTTTGCAACACCAGCAGATAACCGGCGACAAACACCAGGCCATATTTGGCGTGATTATACCAATCGTCGACCAGTGCGTGCGTCGTCGGAAAAGCCTCGCGTAAGCTCAGCACCGCCCACAGATGCAATGCCACCAACACTGCACCAAACAGCCACAGTGGCAGCCTTGTGGTCACAGTTGCCAGGCGTTGCAGCAGGCCATGCAGGGGTAACAACAGCAGTGAATAACAGAATAAATACGGCAGAAACCACAGATGATTCCAGGTCAACAAACCAATAGGGCTATGGTGTTCGCGCAATAAATCCGTATTGGGGTTGATATATTGCCACCAAAACTGCAGGTAGCCGGGTTCTATCAGCTGCTGGCTCAGCGCCTCGAAATACACTTGCGGCACTACCACGACAAACATGCCAAACAGCAGTGGTATTAACAACCGGCTGCAACGCAGGCGCAACAGCGTCAGGCCACTGAATTTCGGCCGCGCTATCGCCAGCGCCATGCCGCCAAGTAAAAACAACAAGGACATGCGCCATGGGTTGGTCAGTTTCATCAGATCCTGTAGCCAGTCATAGGTCTGGCTGTTTTTCACATGCCAGCCCCAGTCGGCGACGTAGTACATGCCGCAGTGATACAAAATAAGCAGCGCAAAAGCGCCGATGCGTAGCCAGTCCAGATCGGCTCGACGAGATTGATTGGGTTGTGTCATGCTGAAATCCAATGGGTTGGGTCAATGGTCGGCGTTATTGCAGCTGAAGCGGCGCGTGGCCGCCATCAGGCAATAGTCTGGTGGTGGAATTCAGGGATAACAGGTGGATGACTGTGACGAAAACAGTTGAAGTGGCGGCTATCGTGAAGCGCCGTGACCGGCAGTGGTGGATTAGCACTATCAGCCAGCGGCCGTTTTTGTACGCCTGGTGTGGTTATGCGTTGTTTTTACTGCTGAATAACAGCATCAATGCCAACACTGTCTGGCTGGAACATAACCGCGACCCGCTGAATTCGCTGGATTGGTGGGAACCCTGGTTGTGGGAAATGAGCAGCGCAATCAGCACTTTGGTGCTGGCTCCGCTATTATTTCTAAGTTTTGACCGCCAGCCGCTGCGCTTTCGCCAGCCCCTGCAGCAATGTCTCTGGCATCTTCTGGTCTCCACCTTGTTCTGTTTTGGTCATGTCGCGTTGATGGTCGCACAGCGCGAGCTGGTCTATGGCTGGTTGGGACAGCCTTATGATTTTGGCCCGCTGGCGCGTGAGCTTTGGTATGAATACCGCAAGGATGTTTGGGGTTATCTGAATCTGCTGGTGACTTATCAACTTTGCACCATGGTATGGCGGCGAGTGCGTGGTGAAGCGTCAATGCTGGCCGTCGCTGAAACTGAGCCCGCGGAGTCAGTGCCAACGGTGCCCGCTGAAACCCCGTTGGAATTACCCACCAGCAAACCTTTGCAGCATCTGCTGGTGAAAAAACTCGATAAAGAATTTTTATTGGCTGTCAGCAGCATCGAATATCTGGAAGCCTGCGGCAATTACGTTAACCTGCATAGCCGCGGCCGGATTTATCCGCTGCGTAGCACGCTCAGCCAGTTAATAGAGCAGCTGGGTCAGCAGGGTTTTAGCCGGGTGCATCGCAGCTTTGCCGTAAATCACGTTTTTGTCGCGGAACTGAGTTATGAACCCAGTGGCGATGGCGACATTCGCTTAAGCAGCGGTGTGACAATACCATTATCACGCCGCTATAAAGATGAATTCCGCGCCGGATTATTGCCCGTACGCTGAGAAGAAACTGCCGGTATCCTGGCTGAAGTGGCTTAGTCGGTTAAATGTTTACTCAGCCGCGTCAGCAATTCACCTTCAATTGCCATGGCTCTGCCAGTGCGCTGATCGAGACAAACAAAAGTGATGTCGGCGTCTGCCACCACAGTGTCAGTGCCGGCAACGCTGACCACCTGATGGATCACTGCACTTTTGCCGCCGATTTTCGAAAACTGCGTGGCGATTTGTAAGGTTTGGCCGTTGGTGGCGGCATTGCGGTAATTAATATTGATATTCACGATGACCCAGGCCAGATGCCGGCTGGTGAAATACTCCACATCGCCGCAATCTTCCAGATAAGCCCAGCGCGCTTCCTCCAAAAACTCCAGATAACGCGCATTGTTGACGTGCTGATAAATATCTAAATGATAACCGCGGACTTTAATTTGGGTCAGATGTGGCATGACTTGCTCTCTGGTTGGACCTGTTTCAGCGCATTGTGCAGAAAATGCCGGACAACGGCAATTAATTTGACGACCGGCTGACGTCTTTACGCCGTCGCAACGCCCACCAGCCGGCTCCTGCCAGCAACAACACTGTACCGCCACCCAAGGCCAGATCACGCTGGCGCGGCAGGCTGGTTTGGAAGTTTGTCCGCAGCCGTTTTTCCGCGCTGACTGCGTCCGGCTCCGGACAACGAATGCCAAAATCCGCGCCCCAGGGCACATAAGCGCCGTGCTGCAGATACCGCCGGTAATACTGCTGTGCGATTTCCGGGTCACGGTTAATCAGCCAGGTTGTGGCGGCACATAAACTGGCGGCATAGGCCTGGCTGTTCTGCGGCCAGAGTTCCGCACTTTGTGCGGCGAGATCCGCTGCGACATAGCGATAATGAAACCTTTTATCCGGCACCGGTGCTGTCTGCGTCAGGCGTTGTTGCTCTGCCGTCGGCATTGGCCACAGCGGCGGCGTGTCGGATTGATAAAACTCAAACTGGCCGTAAAACACCTGATAATCCGGTGCCAATTCATAACCCAGCAGTTCGAGGCCATGCTGGCGGGTTAAGCGAGCCAGCTGAAACAGTGCGTCGGCGCGTCCGAGCTGGCCGAAATCCAGTTGCAGATAAAGACCGAGGCGTTCCAGCTGGTGTTGCAGTGCGTTGGCGCTGCTTTTTTGTTGCAGTTGCTGATATTGCTGCGCCAGCTGTTGCAGTTTTGGCTCGACAAAATAGCGTAGCGCTGCATCGGTCTGGCCTTCACGCAATAAACGGCGTGCCAATAATTGTCGCAATAAGGTGTTGGGCTCAGTGTCACCGAACCAGGACCACTGGCTGTCGGCTTTGGCTTGTCCGGTCGGCACTTCAGCATCAACAAACTGCTGCAGTTCGGCCGTGGTCAGTACCCGTTCGGCGATATAAGCAGTGTCCTGCCAGAATTCAGCGCCGGCCTGATACAACAGCCGCATCGCCTGCAAATATTCGCCGCGCTGCAGCGCCAACACGCCAGCTTCGGCTTCAACCCGGCATTGGGTCTGCAGCTGTTTGCGGCTGATTTGGCGGCTGAATGCTTCATCATATTGATATTCTGGCGCTTTCGCCGGTGCTGGCAAGGCGGTTGGAAAGGCTTTACTGGCTTTGGCGTAGGCCGCGGCTGCTGCAGTTAAATCGTTACTGCGCAGCGCCAGTTTGGCACTAAGCCACCATTTCAACGGGCTGTCGGCGGCTTGTTTCAGCAAAATTGCCGCGTTGTCGTATTGGCCTTGCTGATAACTGACCGCGGCCAGTTCCAGCGCGTTGGCCAGCTGAATCTCCGGAGTTTGTTGCAGCAGCTGCAACAAGCGGGTCAGCTGCTGTGGTGCGCTGTATTGCAGCCCGGATAACTGAGTCAGCAGATAAATGCTCAGCAAGCGGCTGACGGCGGGCTGTTGCAATAGAGGTTGCAGCTCTGCATCCGGTTTTGTCAGCAGCTGGCGGCTGAGTTGCAGCAAAGACGCATAACCGGAGGCATCATAGTGTGCCTGAGTGGCATACAAACCGATGGCCTGCTGCCAACGCTGCTGCGCCAGCAATAACCGGGCTTCTTCGCCCAAACTGGCGACGGCCAGTTGCAGCGGGTCGGCGAGGCCGGCGGCCACTTCAGCGCGTAGCTTCTGCCAGAGCTGAATGGCCTGCTCTGGCGCAGTTTCAGCTTGCAGCCTGGCCAGGCTATACAGCGCCCAGCTGCGGCGTTGTTGTTGCGCGGTGGCGGGTAACGCCAACACTTGTTGAAACAGGGTTGCGGCCGCTTTGGGGTCTTTCGAGAAGACCACAGCACCAGCAGTGTAAAAACGCAGTTCGTCGCTTAAGTCTTTACCGGCCTGCAGTGCTGCAGCGGCATCGGTTTGCTGGCGCATGGTGGCGATCAACTTCGCCTGTTCGGCCGGCAATAGCTGCTGTTCCGCTTGCTCTGTGCTGCTTACCAGCCGATCGGTCTGATAGTCATATTGGCTGTGGAAGGTTTTTGCTGGTTGAGGCCAGGCTGCCGGCATGCTGGCGAGCTGCGTCACCAGCAAGGCGAATTCTGGTTCCGGCAGGTTTTGCAGGTGCGTGCCTCGTTCCGACAACAGTTGCAGCGGGAAATCCGGGCCGCAGCTCAGTGCGGGTACACTGGCCAACGTCAGGGCGATACTGGCGGTCAAAATGGTTAGCCGGGTGAAGTGAAGCTGGGACATAAAATTCCTTTTAATCAGCCCGCTGGCTGATGGGCTCTAATTGCTGGCAACGCAGCCAGGCGATAGTCAGGCGCTGCGCCGGCGCCAGTTCGGGCGCAACAGCGGCACGTGCGGGCTGACGAAGTAAATACCAGTCGGCGCCTTGTTGCTGCCACTGATAACCGTGCTGCGCGTCGCCACCTAAACATTGTAAACCGCGAAAGCTGAGTGTGTCCGGCAGTGGCGCACTGAGATTGCCGCTGTTGCGTAGCACAATATCAAAGCGGCCCTGAACCGGGACTAACTCAGTAAGCAGGTTTGCGGCCAGCGCCTCACCACGCACCAGTGCTTGTAAAGTGATGAAAGGCCAGCTGCGCTGGTCGTCCGCTAACGGCAAACGAAACCAGACAATTCCTTTGAGCTGCGGTAAGGACTGAGTTCGCAGCCAGCTTAAAAAATCTGCCACCGCCTCAGGCCGGCTCAGTAAAGCCTGACGCTCTCCGGCTATGGGTAGCATAGTTTCGCTTTCGACGCGGCCGCCGTCAGAAGTAGCGATCAGCGCCGAATGATAGGCCGGCAGCGCCAGAAACAGCGGGCAGGGCGTTGTTGTTGCCGCACTTTGCGTCCAGAGTTTTGCTTTGTTGCTGTCAAATAAACCTTGTGCTGGTGATAGCACCGAATGTAGTTGTAAGGTCAGCTGGTCTGCGACCTGACACAGCGCCGGATAATCTTTTGACCTGAGCCAGTCCGGCAAAGCGGTGATCTGTAACGACAAGGATGCGGGCAATTGCTGACGTAGTGTTTGCAGCCATTGGCGGTAGGGCGCTAACGCGGCGCGGGCGGCATCATAATCAACTTCGATGGCCGCAAGGTTAGCTCCGGCTTGCTGCGCGGCTTCGATTTGTGGTCGCAATTTTTGCCAGACCATCGCGGCGTCTGGCAGTTGCGATAACTGGCCATCCAGCCGCAGCACCAGCGTGATGGGGCGTTGATCCCGCGCCAATAAAGTCCAGTCCGGCGCTGCGAAAGTCCAGTTTGGTCCATTGTTACTGAAGTGAAATTGCAGGCTGAGTACCCGCAACTGCGAGAAATCTGGTTGGCTCTGCTGCAGCGCTTCGGCATGTGCTGGCCGCCAGACGCGCTGCCAGATATAGACATGCTGGGCAAAAACTTGTGTCGGTTGGACGATAGCGGGCGGTGTACAACCCGCTATCAGGCACGCCAGCAGCCATAGTGCACAACGTCGCAAGGCGAGTCGCTTCACAATGGCTGGTTAAATCCAGGCAAAAGCGTCAGCGTACATATGGCCGCGCTCAGCACCGGCGGCGAGGAAGGCGTCCCGCACCGCTTTGACCATCGGGAAAGGCCCGGCAATATAAATGTCGTAACCGGCCAGCGACGGAATATCTGCCAACAGCGCTTCATGCACCAGGCCGGTGCGGCCAGTCCAGTCCTGTTCAGGCTCCTGCAATACGGTGACGAGCTCAAGGCCAGGGCGCATTTCCTGTAACTCAGCCAGCTCTTGCTGATAATACAGCGCCGATTCGTTGCGCAGGCCCCAATACAACTTAACTGCGCGGCCATCGGGCTGTTGGGCTAGGGCTTTGGCAATACTGCAAACGTAGGAGAAACCGGTGCCGCCAGCCAGCAACAGCACAGGGCGATTGCTGTCCGGGCGCAAATAGGCTTCACCAAGCCCCACCTGGATGAGCACGGCCGCATTGTCCTGCAAATGCGTTAATGCCTGACTGGCATACGCGTCTGTGACATTGCCACCAATTTGCAGTTCGATAAATTCATCACCGGGTGCACTGGCAATCGAAAACGGTCTTTTGTCACTGTCGGATAAAAAAATCTGTAAGTATTGGCCCGGCAGATAATGCACCGGTTCCTGCGGTTTTAGCCGCACGCGGCGCACGCCAGCGGTTAAGGCTTCGATACTGACCACATCAGCCAGCACTTTATTGCTGGCGTGGAGGGAAAACTGTTCTGACATCGCGGTTTCGTCTCTATAGGCTCAGGGCCGGATAAATGGATGGTGCAGCACCAAATCACTGCCGGCAAAAGCCTGACAGCCGTATACAAATTTTTGTTCAACATCAGTGGGGCTCAGCGGTGAAGGCTCGTCATAACGCACTTCACCACTTTTTAACCGGCAGACGCAGGAGGTGCAAACGCCCTGGCGGCAGCGATGCGGAAAATCGATACCGGCGCTTAACGCGGCGTCCAGCAGCGTTTCCGCCGGACTGGCGGCAAAAGTGACGCCGGATGGCTCAATCCGTACCAGAAATCGTTTATCTGTCATCGGAGTGTCTGCCATCAGTATAAGCCCCGTGGTTGCACCGGTAGTGGAATGCCAAGCGAATCCCAGATTTCATCGACTTTTTGCTTCACATCTTCGCGCATCACAATAGGTTCACCCCATTCACGCGTGGTTTCACCCGGCCATTTATTGGTGGCGTCCATACCCATTTTAGAGCCAAGGCCCGACACCGGCGAGGCAAAATCCAGATAATCAATCGGCGTGTTTTCAATCAGCAAAGTATCACGCGCCGGGTCCATCCGTGTGGTGATGGCCCAAATCACATCCTGCCAGTCGCGGGCATTGATGTCATCATCACAGACGATGACAAACTTGGTGTACATAAACTGACGCAAAAACGACCAGACGCCCATCATCACGCGTTTAGCGTGGCCCGGGTACTGTTTTTTCATCGTGACGACCGCGAGGCGGTACGAACAACCTTCCGGCGGCAGATAAAAATCAACAATTTCCGGGAATTGTTTTTGTAACAGCGGGATAAAGACTTCGTTCAGCGCCACGCCGAGAATTGCCGGTTCATCCGGTGGCCGGCCGGTGTAAGTGCTGTGATAAATCGGTTGTTCACGGTGGGTGATGTGGGTAACGGTAAACACCGGGAACGAATCGATTTCGTTGTAATAACCGGTGTGGTCGCCATAAGGGCCTTCCGGCGCCATTTCACCGGGTTCCAGATAACCTTCCAGCACAAACTCGGCGCTGGCCGGCACCTGCAAATCGTTGCTGATGCATTTGACCACTTCGGTGTTGTCGCCACGCAGCAGACCGGCAAAAGCATATTCAGACAAGGAATCCGGCACCGGCGTCACGGCACCTAAGATAGTGGCCGGGTCTGCACCCAAGGCCACAGACACCGGAAAACGCTGGCCCGGATGGGCTTTTTGCCACTCGAGAAAATCCAGCGCGCCGCCGCGGTGCGACAACCAGCGCATAATGACTTTGTTTTTGCCCAGCACCTGCTGGCGGTAAATACCGAGGTTCTGCCGCTCTTTGTGTGGACCGCGGGTGACAGTTAAACCCCAGGTGATCAGGGGCGCGGCGTCGCCGGGCCAGCAGGTCATCACCGGTAATTTGGTTAAATCGACGTCATCGCCGCTTGTCACCACTTGCTGACAAGGCGCTTTACGCACTTCTTTTGGTGACATATTCAGCACCTGCTTAAAAATCGGCAGTTTGCTGAATGCATCTTTTAAGCCTTTTGGTGGCTCAGGTTCTTTTAAAAACGCCAGTAATTTGCCAACTTCGCGCAGTGCCGACACTTCGGTCTGGCCCATGCCCAGCGCGACGCGTTCCGGCGTGCCAAACAGATTCGCCAGCACCGGGATGTCGTAACCTTTGGGATTTTCGAATAACAGCGCAGGGCCACCGGCACGCAGCGTGCGGTCAGCGATTTCGGTCATTTCCAGCACCGGATCGATTTCGGCGCTGATGCGATGCAACAGGCCGCGTTGTTCCAGTTGCGCGATGAAGTCTCGTAAGTCTTTGTATTTCATTCAGGACCTGCTGAAAAGGTGCCGGTAATGGACCGGCATTATACAGTGAAGCCGGCGCCCGCCAAGGGAGTCTCGGCAGGCGACCTGGTGATTAGCGCTTTTTATTACGGGCGCTGAGCTGTTTCAGCGCAGCCTGAACCGAAAAGTTGTAGTGCTGCTGCGCCGGATTGTGCTGCAGGCTGAAACGGCGAAAATCAATATGGCGCCATTGGCCCGCGCGTAACAACGGCTGATACTGCGCCAGATTCTGCCTGGTCAGGATATCCAGCTGCAACAAAGGCACATCGGCGAAGGGCGTGGGCAATTTGCCGTGCACGTGGTCATAAATCAGCACCAGCGCAAAAGCGGCCATCGTAAAGTGGCCGCCTGCCGAAGCGGTTAACTGGCCCTGTGCTATGGCTTTTTGCGCTTCCGGGATCCAGTCAAATCCGCCGACGCAATATTGTCCGGCCGCCGCAGGCCCGAGTGTGTCCAACACCCCCAGCGCCATCCAGTCTGACGCCGCCCAAATCAACCGGCTGTCCGGATAACGCCGCAGCAGCTGGCGGCTTTGTTCGGCGGCGAGCTGCCGCTCCCATTTGCCGTTGACCAGCTGATGTACAGTGCCGCCGCGCTGGCGCATCGCCTGATAGACGCCTTCGGCGCGCCGGTCGGTTTCATAATTGATCATGCCGTTAATACCGATCAGTTGGTCGGCATCCGGGCAGGCTTGTTGCAACGCCACGGTCAGTTGCTGGCTGGCTTGCACATTGTCGAAATACAGCTCCGCCAGCCAGTTCGGGTAGCGTTCGCCGGGCCGGCCTACCTTGGGTACTTCTTCCGGCTGCCACATGTGTTCCAGCGTGATAATTTTGACCGGATATTTCGCCAGCAGCTCCATCAGCTGCACACCGGCACCGGTATAGGGCTGCACTATGGCATAGTCTGGTCTGTGCTTTTGCAGGTACTCGGTCAGTTTTTGCTGCTGCAGTAACCGGTTGGCATCGCCGTTGATAATGGTCAGGTCCAGTTCCAGCTGTTCGGCCGCGACGCGGGCTGCCGCTTCAACCTGCATAAAAAACGGATCAGAAATCAATGATGGATTGACGAACAAAACCGAAGGCCGGGCTGTGGCAAAAAATGGCAGCAGGCAACAGCAGAGCAACCAGCGCATACAGAGGTTCTCATTCAGATCAGCAAGATATATTCAGTGTATGCTGAGCGCGACAGGCCCGGCAAATTTGTCGGTACAGCAGCGCTAAGGCAATTGTGCTGGTCAACAGCCCTGGCCTTCCTTTAATATGAGCCATCCAGATGTCTGAAGGTGATGAGATGAAAGTTGCAACGCGGATTGTGCATGCCGGTCGTGCGCGCAAATGGGCCGGTTACAGTGTCAACGTGCCGGTGGTGCGGGCCTCGACTGTGGTGTTCGACAGCATGGCCGAGATGAAACATGCGGTCAGACATCGCGGCGAGCAGGTGCCTTATTATGGCCGGCGCGGCACTCAAACCCATTTTGCCTTCAGCGACGCGGTCTGTGCTTTAGAAGGCGGCGCCGGCTGTGCTTTGTACCCAAGCGGTGCTGCGGCGATCAGCGGTGCGTTATTGGCTTTCCTTAAAACCGGCGACCATCTGCTGATGGTTGATGCGGCTTACGAGCCAACCCGCGGCTTGTGCGACAAAGTATTAAAACCGCTGGGCATTGAAACGACCTATTATGACCCTTTGATTGGCGCCGGCATCGCCGCGTTGATCCGGCCTAATACGCGGGTGATTTACCTGGAGTCGCCATGTTCACTGACGATGGAAGTGCAGGATGTGCCGGCGATTTGCGCTGTAGCCAAAGCGCATAACATTGTCACTATCCTCGATAACACCTGGGCCTCGCCGATTTTATGCCAGCCTTTTGCGATGGGCGTCGACATCTCGATCCAGGCCGCGACTAAATACATTTGCGGCCATTCCGATGTGATGCTCGGCACCGCCAGCGCCAATGCCAAACACTGGCCGCAGCTGCGCGAACACAGCTATCTATTAGGTTATTGTGCGTCTGCCGATGATGTGTATCTGGCCGCGCGGGGCTTGCGTACATTAGGCGTGCGGCTGGCGCAACATCAGCGTAATACGCTGCAGGTGGTCGAGTGGCTGGCAAAGCGGCCGGAAGTCGAGGCTATCCTGCATCCGGCGTTGCCGCAGCATCCCGGCCATGCGCTGTTTAAGCGGGATTTCTCCGGCAGTAACGGCCTGTTTTCTTTTGTGCTGAAACAAGGTGATTTGGCGGCGGTCACGGCTTTTGTGGAAGGCATGCAGCATTTTAAAATGGGTTTTTCCTGGGGCGGTTATGAAAGCCTGGTACTGGCTAATCTCGACGTGCAGGCCCTGCGCAGCGCAACGCATTGGCCCTATCATGGACCGCTGATCCGGTTGCATATAGGTCTGGAAGACCCGGCGGATTTGATTGCCGATCTGACAGCCGCCTTCGACCGGATGTTGGCTGCCCGATAAGCTTCGCTGTGGGCTTGACCGCCGGCAGATAAATTGGGCTATAGTCAGTTTTTCTGGATTCAATGGAAACTGCCGATGCGTTTGTGGTGGCCGCTGTTTTGCTGTTGGTTCGGGCCCGGTGCGCTTGCTGCCGAATGTCCGGCCACGCTGCGGATGGCCTATAACGCTAGCTGGTTGCCTTATGTGGAAGTCACGGACGAGACCGTCAAAGGCCGGGATATCGAGCTGATCCGTCAGCTGCTGTCTCAGGTCAGTAGTCGCCTGCAGTTGCAGTTTGTGCCGGAAAAACGTGCGATGCAGATGCTGCAGCAAGGTCAGGTCGACATGCTGTTTGCCGCCTCTTACACCCCGCAACGCGCTGAATTTGCCTGGTTCAGCGATGCCTACCGCAAAGAACACAATGTCGTGCTGATCCACCAGCAAACGCTGTTGTTATATCCGGAACTACGCCAGCGCGAAGCCTTTCTGGCGCTGGCGCAGCGTAAGCTGATTGGTGCTTATAACCCGGCCGGGTTTTATGGTGACAGCTTCGAGCAGATCAAACAGCAACCGGCAGTGAAACAACGCAGCCTGGCGGTGTACGAACCTGAGCGCCGGCTGGATTTGGTCGCCGGCCGCCGCGCCGATTTCACTATTGCTGACAGCGAAGCGATTAAACTGGATTTAGCCGCGCGCCCCGACGCTGCGCAGTTTGCCGTATTGCCGTTTTTCCTCAACGAAGCGGATATTCACCTGATGCTGAGCAAAGCCACAGTGTCGCAGCGTTGCGTGCTGGCACTGAATCAACAGCTTACTGCTCGTGGAAAAATGACTCCAGCGATTGCCCCGTCAACTTTGGGATCCGACTGAACACATACCAAATCGCGCCCATCATAATCAGTGTCGATGGAATGGCGATCACCGGATAACTCAAGGCCGTCATATTGGCCAGTTCTTCGTTATAGGCCGGCGTGCCGGGTGGGCTGACCAATAACCATTTTGCCAGCAGGTAATTCAGCACTGACGACAGAAAAAACGAGCCGGCAATAATGCGGGTGGCCTGGTCCAGTGTCTGCTCAAATTGCTGCTCAGTGCCATTGCTGCTGAGCTTGTCTTTCAGCAAAGTCAGGTTCAGCAACTGCATATTTTCCAGAATGGTTTTCACCAGCGGAAAGCGGGTGCGGCCACTGATTAAAATCAGCAAACCAATCAATCCCGGCACTGCAGCTTCTTTGATCGCAATATATTTCGGGTCCAGCTGTAACAGACTCATGCCACCGGTCAACAACACACTGATAATGCCGACAATCGAGAAAAAATTCAGTTTGCCGGATTGTTTCAGCTCCCACAGACCAAAGCCAATCGGGAAGGCCAGAGCCGCGACCAGACCCCAGACCGGCCCCAGATAATCGTCGGTACTGAGTTTGCTCAGGATCAGCACCGGGATGACAATATTAAACGCCAGATTGGCGAACAAATTGCCTGCAGTTTGCGGTTGTGGGGCGGTTTGGGAGTTTTGTGACATCGCAATCAAATCCGGAACTACTAAGATGGCCTGTTTTACCACAAAGCCGGCAAAACGCCCAGCGGCTGTATATAAAGCTGAGCGCAGTTGACCGAATCTTTACCAGACCTTTACCCGAGCCTGCTCGGTGAATTCTTTCACGGGGTCTACCATTAATCAGAACTTACTGATAGACCGGAGTATCCCCAATGTTGGTTGTCAGAACCTTGCCCAAGCGGCTGGTAATTTGTGCGCTCTCGCTGCAGCTGCTGTCTCTGCCGGTTGCCGCAGTCGGAGCTGAAAAGTTAAGTGCCGCCGAAGCGGCCCGGTTGCTACAGCAGGCCAGTTTTGGCCCGACTCTCAGTGATATTCAGGTCGCCGGGCAATTCACGGCAGAGCAATGGATCGACTGGCAGCTGAGTTTGCCTGCCACCACCCATGCCGACAAAATTGAGACTTTGCCTGAGCAAAAAACACCAGTGCCGCTCAGCCGGCTCGAAACCTGGTGGCGCATCGCGCTGACGGCGCCGGATCAGCTGCGCCAACGGGTGGCATTCGCGCTGTCAGAAATTCTGGTGGTATCGGATCAGGGCAATGGCCTCAACAACAGAGTGATTGCGCTGGCCAATTATTATGATTTATTGCTGGCGCACAGCTTTGGTAATTATCGCGATTTACTGCAACAGGTCACTTTATCGCCAGTGATGGGCGTTTATCTGAGTCATTTGGGCAATCAAAAAGCCGATGTGGCAAACAACATCCGGCCTGATGAAAATTACGCGCGGGAGCTGATGCAGTTGTTTACCATCGGCCTGTATCAGCTTAATCCCGATGGCAGCAAAAAGCTCGATGCGGCGGATAATCCCATTCCAACTTACGACCAGCAGGCAATAGAAGGTTTTGCCCGGGTCTTTACCGGCTGGACCAGCGCCGGCACGACGAATTTTCTTAAACCCAAAGCCGATTACCTGAGGCCCATGATCCCCTTTGCTGCTTATCATGAACCGGGGGAAAAACACCTGCTCAATGGCGTGGTACTGCCAGCCGGTCAGACGCCGCAGCAAGATTTGCAACAAGTGCTGGATTTGTTGTTTGCCGAGCCGACTCTGCCGCCTTTTATCAGCCAGCAGCTGATCCAAAAGCTGGTCAGCAGCAATCCATCGCCAGCTTATGTTGGCCGGGTGACACAAGTATTTATCGACAATGGTCAGGGCGTGCGTGGTGATTTAGCGGCCGTGGTCAAAGCGATTTTACTGGACGAAGAAGCGCGCAGCGGTTTTGCCGGCGTCGCCCGACCTTTTGGCAAAATCCGCGAGCCGCTGCTGAAAACGGCACACAGCTGGCGCGTCACCCAATCCGCTTCGCCGTCTGGCCATATTTATCTGCGCACGTTGGCCGACAGCCACAATCAGGCACCGCTGCAAAGCCCGTCGGTGTTTAATTTCTACCGGCCCGATTTCAGCCCGTCTGCCAGCTTGCAACAAGCCGGATTGGTGGTGCCTGAACTGCAGATGCTCACGGCTTCTAATGCGCTGAATATGCAAAATCATCTGTACAGTCAAACGGTTGGCAGTATCGAAGGCTTGGTGTTGAATCCGACCCAATATCAGATGCTGGCGCGGTTTCAGCCGTTTGCCGATGTGTTACAGCAACAAGGTCTGAACGGGCTGTTAGATCAATACGGTCTGCTGGCTTTTGGCGGCACCATGCCGGCGGAACTGCGGCTGATCTTAACCGACCTGGTGAGCGGACTTGGCAACATCACACCGGCGCAGAAAGCGGCTTACCTGTGGTATTTCATTTTGATTTCACCGCAGTATGCGGTGCAGCAGTAAGGAGGGTGCCATGCGTCATCTGGAACGTCGTGACTGGTTAAAGCTGGCACTCAAAGGCAGTTTAGGCCTTGCAACTCTCAGTACTATGCAATTGGGGCTGTTACCTCGGGCACTGGCCGCCGGCCGAGCGGTGCCACAAGGTTATAAAGCGCTGGTCTGTGTGTTTTTATATGGCGGCAACGATTCATTGAATATGTTGTTGCCGTTGTCAGGCCAGAGTTTATTGGATTATCAGGCGGCGCGGCAAAGCCTGGCAGTGGCAGACCCAATAGCGCTGACACCGCGCACAGCCATCGCTGATGGCCTGGGGTTGCATCCGGCGCTGGCCGCGCTGGATCCGTTGTTTCACAGCGGCGCTTTGGCACTGGTGGGCGGTGTAGGGTCTTTGATCCGGCCGACAACGCTGAGCGAAGTCCAGGCCGGCAAAGCGCTGCTGCCGAAAAATCTGTTTTCGCATAACGACCAGCAGGCGACCTGGATGCGCGGACAGGACCCGCACAGTCCAGACAGCGGCTGGGGCGCACGTTTGTTGGAGCTGATGTACGATGTGCCGGATTTCAGCAGCTGTATCAGTTTGGCCGGGACTAACCTCTGGCAACGTGGGGCCGCACTCAGTCCATTTGGCATGTCGGCCGCCGGCGTGCCGGAACTGACCGCGTTAAAAGGCAGCAGCAAAAGGGCAAGCATGCTGCGGGATATCCAAAGCCGGCTATTCAGTTCACAGCAGCATCCGCTGGCCGATCAATTTGCCTTGTCGCACAGTCAGGCGCAAAGCCGCAGCGCTATTGTTGCCACGGCGCTGACCCAGGCGCCGGCCTTGCAAACTGAGTTCAACAACGCCAATCCGCTGGCATTACAGCTGCAGATGGTGGCGAAAATGATCAGTGTGCAGTCTTTGCTCGGGGTTGGTCGCCAGGTGTTTTTTGTCGGTATTGGGGGTTTTGATACGCATGATGCGCAAAACGCGGTGCAACCGGCTTTGCTTGGCACAGTCGCTGAGGCGCTCAGCAGTTTTTATCAGGCGACTGTCGAGCTTGGTCTGTCGGAGCAGGTGACCAGCTTCACCATGTCGGATTTTGGCCGCACGCTGAGTTCAAACGGTGACGGTACCGATCATGGCTGGGCCGGCAATCAGTTGGTGTTGGGTGGGGCAGTCAACGGTGGTGATTTGTATGGGCAGTTATTGCCGCAACGGCTTGGCAGTCCGGTCGATATGGGCGCAGGCCGGCTGATCCCAGCGCTGTCGAACAGTCAGTTGTTTGGCAGTCTGGCAGGATGGTTTGGTGCAGACCGGAGCACGTTGCAACTGTTATTGCCGGAGCTGAGCCATTTCGATGCCGGCGCATTGTCATTGTTCAAAATCTGACATGGAAATAATTTGTAAAGAATTAGCCGTTGCGCAAATCAGATGGCTCAGGGAGACTCGATGCAACATTGAATAAAAGGAGTTCCCGATGAAAATGCTGATGACATTAACCGCAGTGCTGCTCAGTAGCCAGGTCTTTGCCTCTGCACCGGAAGAAGTGGTGATCAAGGATTTCGAATACACTAATAAATACGAACTGGCGTTACGCCAAACCAAACACTCGGATAAAGGCAAAGCCTTTCCGGTGTTACTGGAGTATGCCAAATACGGTGAAAAGTTAGCCCAATATATGGTGGGTACTTTTTATCTGTCGGGCATCGGCACTGACGCCAACCCAACCGAAGGCCTGATTTGGATTGGCACCGCACTGGAACAGCGCACGGCTGAATGGCAACGGACTTATGACAGCATCACGGCAAAATTGCCGGATGATCAAAAAACCATACTGAATGATTTAGTTAAAAAACGCATCGAGCTTTATGGCGTTCAGGCGCAAAAAATGTCCTGCCGGAATGAAGCTGCCGTGATGGGTTCGAACAAACGCTACCATGTTTGCACCAAAATCCGTGACGGTGCGCAGCGCGTTACAGTAGTGAAATACCCAAATAGTTAATTTGATGATTTAAATCTTGAAAAGGCGCCATGTGCGCCTTTTTTGTGCCTGCACATCAGCCTTTTCAGCCAATGCCTCATGCGCTTTCAGAGCTTCATCTCTGAGCTTATTTAATTCCTTTGTAGCGAATCATTTTTAGCCAACATCTTGCATTTATACTGTACGGTGCATAGTATAAAGCTATGTGACACACAGTATGTGTCGCATAGTATCAGCACCACGGATTGCAGGAACTGAAGATGAATGATGACAAGCTCGACAAGCTCCGGCTGGAACTGCGCCGGGGTGTGTTAGTGCTGGCGGTGCTGGCATCCAGCCGGACGCCGCAATACGGTTATTCATTGCGTAAGCAACTGAATGATAACGGCATTGACATTGATGAAGGCACTTTATACCCGCTGGTGCGCCGGCTGGCAGAGCAGGGGCTACTGGACAGCCAGTGGCAAATAGCCGAAGGCCGCGAGCGGCGTTATTACCAGCTCTCGGCTACGGGGGCTGAAGTGTTGGCACAACTGAGCGCGGAGTGGCAGCAATTAAATGGCAGTCTGGCGACTTTACTGGAGCAACAATGATGGAATTACTGGAACGTTATCTGGCTGCAGTCGCAGCCGAGCTACCGGCGGACAAGCAGCACGACATTATCCGCGAACTCAGAGCAAACCTGCTTGACCAGATTGAAGCACAGCAGCAAGGTGCCGCGCTGGATGAGGCTGAGCTCAGCCAACTGCTGTTGCAGCAGGGCCATCCGATTGACGTGGCGCAACGTTTTGCCCCCAGTGCGCCGCTGATCGCCAGCGAAGATATGCCGCTATACAAATCAGTGCTGTGGCATGGTGCCGCACTGATGGCGGTGATCGCATTACTAAAAAGTCTGGGTGGGCTGGTGCTGGCGGACTCGATCAATCCGGTACAACTGGTCCTGCAGTTAGGCTTCAGTTTTATCGACAATTTTGCCACGCTGTTATTGGTGGTGACTGCGGTGTTTTATGGTGCAGGCCAGGCCGGCTGGACCAAAGAGTGGCGGCAACGCCAGTGGCATCCTGCCCGGTTGCCGCGTTACCCGCTGGCACGGATGAAGTTGTCGGACAGTATCACCGACTTAACCAGTGCCTTGTTTTTGTTGCTGTTATTGTGGACACCGCTGTGGTTGTCGGTTGAAGCACAGCAACATTTGCCCGTGCGGCTGGCCGATGGCATGGAGCACTGGCGTTATCTGCTGACCTGTTTCGCCGCCTTGTCTGCAGGGTTCGCCTGTTACCGGCTGACACAGCTCAGCTGGCAGCGCTGGAGTAAATGGTGCTACATCCTTGATCATCTGGTATTTGCCGCGATTTTTGCTGCGATGGGACTGCAGGAAAATGTATTCACTGAGCCAGAACAAGTCACGGATGGCGCCAGATTCTTCTGGACTCATGCGGCCGGCAGCATCTCATACATTTTATTGGCGACCGCTGCAGTCTTACTACTGTTGGCTGCCAATGAATACCGGCAACTACGCC
This sequence comes from Rheinheimera texasensis, assembly GCF_964031785.1. GTDB lineage: Bacteria > Pseudomonadota > Gammaproteobacteria > Enterobacterales > Alteromonadaceae > Pararheinheimera > Pararheinheimera texasensis_A. The sequence continues at coordinate 137,000 of NZ_CAXIRE010000008.1, read as the reverse complement.
GCTTGTGAAATAGTGACCTAGGGGCTGTGGCAATTGCCACAGCCTAAGTAAATGATTTTGTGATGATTGTTTTTTCAACAAGAACTCTGGCATTAAAGCGAAGCATTCTCAATTGCATGTGTATGATTTAATTGATGTTTTTTGAAATCTAAAACTCGACCCCCGCCGTAAATCCGACTACAATCCTCAACAATTTCCCTGTTTCACTACCAGTATTGGTAAAAAAGGAGCCCGGCGATGCAAGGTGATGCCGCTGTACTGAGTATCCTCAATGAGGTGCTGACGTCCGAACTGACGTCGATTAACCAATATTTCCTCCACGCCCGCATCTACAAAAACTGGGGCCTGCACGAACTGAATAATGTCTGTTATAAAAAATCTATCCGCGACATGAAACAAGCCGACGAGCTGATTGAACGCATTCTGTTCCTCGAAGGTTTGCCCAATCTGCAGGCGCTTGGCCGTTTGCGTATTGGCGAAGACACCGCGGAAATGCTGCAATGTGACCTTGAATTTGAGCTGGAACAGCTGCAGCTGCTGAAAAATGCTATTGCGCTGTGCGAGCAAAAACAGGATTACGTCAGCCGCGAAATGCTGCAGGAAATACTGGAGCACGAAGAAGAACATATCGATTGGATCAATGCGCAGCAGTATCAGATTAGCGCTATGGGCATGGAAAATTATCTGCAAAGCAAAGTGAGCGGGGAGTAAGCAGCATGCAAGGCAAACAAGCAATTATCGATGCACTGAACGTGCTGCTGGCCAATGAACTGAGTGCGATGGACCAGTATTTTATTCACTCCCGCATGTATCTGGACTGGGGGCTGCACAAGTTATACGAGCGCATCGACCACGAAGTCACCGACGAAAAAGCCCATGCCTCAGCCATTATCGAGCGAATTTTGTTCCTCGAAGGCACACCGGACATGAGTAAACGCGATGCGCTGCAGATTGGTTCTGATGTGCCTTCAATGTTGCAGAATGACCTGAACGTTGAATACAGCGTCGGGAAATTACTTAAGCAAACCATGGCGTTATGTGAACAGCAGCAGGATTATGTCACGCGCGCTATGCTGCAAAAATTACTGGATGACACCGAAAACGACCACGCCCACTGGCTGGAACAGCAACTGCGGCAGATTAAACTGTTTGGCTTACCGAATTATCTTCAATCACAACTTTAAGCATTAAAAGCGATTTAACCGCTGGCTTTGCCAGACAATAACAGGCAGGCAACTATTCACAGGCCGGGGATTCCCGGCCTTTTTTTACTCACAAAAAGCGCTGCAGCGACAGGAAGACCGCAGTTCAAAAGATTTCCCTGATCAAACCAGCCTGTCCGGTGCATGCCATTGCACAGATTGTTGAAATTATCACCGCTTGCGCCTCGCCGGATACAGCGTTACACGCAAGCGCTTGAACTGCGCCGGCATTTTTGCCACACTGCTGCCGCTTTCCGAAAAAGCGGGCGTCGTATAATGGTAATACCCCAGCTTCCCAAGCTGGTGCCGTGGGTTCGATTCCCATCGCCCGCTCCACGCTTCACAAGCCTTGTTCTGTTTTCTGTTCCGTCGTTATAGTGCCTGTTTTTAATGCTGCCTTTTCTGATTTACGGAGCTCCTGCTGATGACTGAATCCTGTTTCATTCCGACTTTTACTGCGGAGCAAATCAACGCCGCTGCGGAACAATTGATGCACAGACGCTTGCAGGGCCAGCCTGGCGGGCTGTTAGCAGAACAACACCGGCCGTTGCTGCTGGCAGATGCGCTGGCGGTGCAGTTACAGGTTGCTCAGCAATACAGCAAAGTGATTGGCTGGAAATGTGGTGTGCCGTCGGTCGATGCCAATGGTCAGTTGAAAATTGTGCTGGGGCCTTTGTATCAGAATGAACTGCAACAAGGCGCAAACTGTATGCTGTGGCCTTCAGCACAAGGGCTGGCGCGGGTTGAGCCTGAATATGCCTATCCGCTGCTTGACGATGTGGTGCCGGGCGACCACAGCTTAAGCGACGATGCAGTCTTCGCCTTGTTCGGCGCGCCGCATCTGGCGCTGGAGCTGATCCAAAGCCGTTATCAAGCCGATGCCGGCGCACTGTATCCGGATCAGCTGGCGGATGGGTTATTTAATCAGGGGCTTTGGCTTGGGCCTGTTTTACATGGGCCTGAGCAGGCCAGTTTCACATTGACCCTGAATCAGGCCGGCCAGGAGCCGGTCACACACGCCGCCCGGCATCCAAATGACAATCCACGGGCACCTTTACCCTGGCTGGTGAATTTTCTGCGTGCTCAAGGTGTGTCGCTAACCGCCGGTCAGGTCATCATCACCGGCTCCTTCGCCGGGGTACTGGAATTGCCGTTTGGCAGCGACATTCGCTGGCAATTTGGCGAAGAGCCGGCGTTTCAACTGAGTTTTTGCCCGCGTTAACGCGTTGTCGCTGAACTAATTCATCAGACTCAGTCTTACTTTTCTCGCCGTTTCGGAGTGTATCGATGGATTTTTTACCGGCCACAACCCTGACATTCAGCCCTTTACTGGCATTTGCGTTGTTATTGCTGGTTGGTGCCCTGGGTGGTTATCTGGCGCACCTGACACGCTGGATCCCCAGTATCACCGGCTTTATGGCGGTGGGTTTTCTGATAGGGCCCAGTGGCCTCGGATTATTGGACAAACACACGCTGGCTGATGCGCGTATTCTGGTTGATATCGCGCTGGCGCTGATTTTATACCGGCTTGGCACTTCACTGGATTTACGTTTTATCCGTCAGCACAAGGCGCTGGTACTGACCTCACTGGCCGAAGCCAGCGTGACTTTTATCGCCTGCTTTTTTGTGTTGCATTGGCTGGAGTTCAGTCCGGTGTTGTCAGCCCTTATCAGCGCCATTCTGATTTCCTCATCGCCGGCGGTGCTGCTGCACGTCGCGCATGAAACCGGCGCCAAAGGCCCGGTTACTGAAACTGCGAAAACCCTGGTGGCAATGAATAATTGCTGGTCTTTTCTGGTATTTGCTGCAGTCATTCCTGCGTTATTGCTGGACCAGCAAGCCGGACTAAGTCAGGTGATTTTGCAGCCGTTGTATTTATTGCTGGGCTCGGCCTGTCTGGGCGTACTGATTGGCGTGCTGCTGCATTTTTTATGTGTACGGACCCAAACCGCCGCCCAATACAAAATGGCCCTGGTGATTGGCAGCCTGATGCTGACCTTAGCACTGGCGCAGCAGCTGCAGCTGTCGGCGCTGTTTGCACCTTTGTTGGTTGGTATCACAGTGCGCAGTCTGGAGCGTGGCCCCTTAGTATCGGAGCTGAATTTTGGTGCTGCCTTTGAGCTGTTTTTTATTGTGTTATTTGTGTTCGCCGGCGCTAAATTGCAGCTCAGTGCGTTGTGGCAGTTTGGTTTGGTGATTGTGTCACTGGTCACTGTGCGCACAGCAGTGAAAACTCTGATGCTATGGTTGGCCGGCACTGTGCAGCGGCAAAGCGCACGCGCCAGTGCAGCGACCGGTATGTTGCTGGTACCAATGGCTGGGTTGGCTATTGGTCTGGCGCAAACCAGCAGTGGCCTCAGTAGCGAGCATGCCGCCGTTATTAGCGCTGTGGTACTGGGGGCTGTGACCTTGTTTGAAACTATTGGCCCGCCGCTCGCTGCATTTGCTTTCCGGTTTGCCGGCGAAGCAGGCCAGGCGCACGAAGAACAACCGATAGCGCCGGCGAGTCTCAGTCAACCGGACAGTTGGTCAGCACCTGGCCCGGTCGTGCAAATGCATTGGCGGGGTAATGTATCAGGCTCAGCTGATACTCAAGCTGCTGATGTTGCTGCTATTATCACAGATACCGATCTGATTGCCGGAGCTAGTATCAATGCAGTTTCCCCCGCAAGTAAAACAACAAAGCTGTCGCGACTGTTTAAGTGGCGCCGATCTGGGGTTTGAACTTCGGATGGCGTTTCAGCCGATTATCGAATGGTCCAGTCAGTCGATCGTCGGTTATGAAGCTTTAGTTCGTGGTGCACAAGGCGAAGGTGCTGCCACTGTGCTGGCTAAAGTGACTGAGCAGAATAAATATTATTTTGATCAGGCCTGCCGGGTCAAAGCCATTGAAACCGCGACCAGGCTTGGCCTCAACAAACTGCTCAGCATCAATTTTATGCCCAATGCGGTGTATAACCCGGAAACCTGCATCCGTGCGACGATTGAGGCCGCTGATTTATATGGCTTTGATATCCGCAACATCATGTTTGAAGTGACCGAAGGCGAACAAATCCTCAGTCACAGCCATCTGCTGAACATCTTTCAAAGTTATGCCGCGCGCGGTTTTATCACCGCCATCGACGACTTTGGCGCCGGTTTTGCCCACGAAGACTGGTTACATTCGCTCAAACCCCGCGTGCTGAAACTGGATATGGCGCTGATCCGGGATATTGATCAATCCACTGAAAAACAACAAAGATTGCAGCAGATCCTCACACAATGTGTGCTGCTTGGTAGCAAAGTGCTGGCCGAAGGGGTTGAAACTACGGCAGAGTTGACTTATCTGGCGGCGCAGGGCATCGACTGGTTTCAGGGCTATTTCTTCGCCAGACCCCAGCTGGAGCAGCTGCAAAGCGAGGCTGAACTGAGCTGCTGGCAACGATAAACCTGCCAGCGCTGTTAGTTGTTTTTTATCGAACATCTTTCCATAAAGCCATCTAAACACCTAAAAGTCTGTTTTGTTGCTGATTTTGTAATCTGTCAGTGTTGAGTACCAACAAAAATCGGGTTAGGGTGAGATGAAACTGCAGAAAAAAACGCCAAAGCGCGCTCTAAGCGGCTGCGGGCAACAAGGCAGGCAATGCAACGAGGAGAGTGGGAAGATGTCGCAATATGCTGCCTTAAGAGCAAACGTCGGTTTGCTTGGCACACAATTAGGGGATACGGTCCGTAATCAACTGGGGCCTGCGGTGTTAGAGCGGATTGAGCAGATCCGTTCGCTGGCCAAACAGGCACGTTCCGGCACTGAACAACAAGACCAGCAGTTAAAACAAATTCTCGCTGGCCTGACCGACGACGAGATCCTGCCGGTCGCCCGTGCTTTTGCGCAGTTCCTCAATCTGGCTAACCTGGCCGAGCAACATCACACCATCAGTAAAGCCGGCGCTGCGTCGATTGAGAAACCACAGCCACTGCAGGAACTGCTGACTTTATTAAGAACGCAGCAGGTGGATGTCGAAAAAACCCGCCAGGCAGTCGCTGATTTATCCATTGAGCTGGTGCTGACGGCGCATCCAACCGAAGTCACCCGCCGGACGCTGATTTATAAACTGACACAGATCGCTGATTGTCTGGCGCAGCGGGAGCAGGATTTATCCGCCCATCAGCTGGCTCGGCTTGATGCACGTTTAAACGATTTGATCACTCAGGCCTGGCATACCAATGAAATTCGCGAACAGCGCCCGACGCCGGTCGATGAAGCCAAATCCGGTTTTGCTGTCATTGAAACCTCGTTGTGGCAGGCTATTCCGGAATTTATCCGCGAGCTGGACGAAGCTTTAGCCCCGGTGCTGGGCCATGGTCTGGCACTGGATGCCGCGCCAATCCGTTTCTCTTCCTGGATGGGCGGCGACCGTGATGGTAATCCTTTTGTTACCGCCAAAGTTACCCGCCAGGTGCTGCTGCTCAGTCGCTGGAAAGCCGCTGATTTATTTGCGCAGGATTTGGATGTACTTGGCAACGAGCTGTCGATGAACCTGGCCAATGCGGCATTGCAGGCCGCAGTACCAGGTTCGACCGAGCCGTACCGCGACTTATTAAAAGTGTTGCGCGGCAAACTACTGTATACCCGCGACTGGCTGACGGAAGCGCTGAAACACGATCGGCTGCAGCGGCCGGACGATTTGCTGTGGCATAACCAGCAACTGTTAGAGCCGCTGCTGCTGTGTTATCACTCGCTGTGCGACTGCAAAATGGATGTGATTGCCAACGGCTTGCTGCTGGACACTATCCGCCGCGCTTATGCTTTTGGTCTGACGCTGTTAAAACTCGATGTGCGGCAGGAATCCGGCCGGCACACCCAAGTATTCAGCGAATTCACCCAATATTTGGGCATCGGCGACTACGCGCATTGGGAAGAACCCGCGCGTCAGGCATTTTTACTGAATGAGCTGGCCAGCAAACGGCCGTTATTCCCGCGCAACTGGCAGCCAAGTGCTGAAGTGCGTGAAGTGCTGGATACCTGTGACATCATCGCACGCCACGGTGCTGAAGCCTTATCGACTTATGTGATTTCGATGGCCGGCAAACCTTCAGATGTGCTGGCGGTGCAGCTGTTGTTAAAAGAGGCGGGCATCAGCTTCCCGATGCGCGTCGCGCCGTTATTTGAAACTCTGGCCGACTTAACCAACGCGCCGGAATGTATCAGCAAGTTGCTGGCAATCGACTGGTACCGCGGTTATATCCAGGGCAAACAGGAAGTGATGATCGGTTATTCCGATTCTGCCAAAGACGCTGGCGCTATCGCCGCGGCCTGGGCGCAATACAGCGCGCAGGAAGCCTTAGTGGCGATTTGTGCCCAGGCCAAAGTGCAGCTGACGCTGTTCCATGGGCGTGGTGGCACTATCGGCCGTGGTGGTGGTCCGGCGCACGCTGCGATTTTGTCACAGCCACCGGGCAGTCTGGCCGGCGGCATGCGCGTGACCGAACAAGGTGAGATGATCCGCTTTAAGTTCGGTTTGTCCAAACTGGCACAGCGTTCATTGGCGCTGTATGCCTCAGCTGTGCTGGAAGGGGTGTTATTACCACCGCCGGTGCCAAAAGCTGAATGGCGCGCGTTGATGGCGCAACTGGCTACCACGTCCTGCGACGCTTATCGTGCTGTGGTGCGGCATCATCCGGAATTTGTGCCTTATTTCCGCGCGGCCACGCCGGAGCTGGAACTGGGCCAGTTGCCGCTTGGTAGCCGGCCGCCGAAACGGAATCCAAATGGTGGTGTGGAGAGTCTGCGCGCCATTCCGTGGATTTTCGCCTGGTCACAAAACCGGCTGATGTTACCGGCCTGGCTCGGCGCTGGTTCTGCGCTGGCGGAAGCAGTAGCACAGGGTAAAACCGCATTGCTGCATGAAATGCGCGCGCAGTGGCCGTTTTTCGCCACCCGCTTGTCGATGCTGGAAATGGTTTACCTCAAAGCCGACGCGCAAATCGCGGCTTACTACGATGAAAAACTGGTGCCGGCGCATTTGCTTGGTCTCGGCGAGCAGTTACGCAACCAGCTGTCAGCCGATACGGCGTTGTTGCTGCAGCTGATAGACCGACCGGATTTAATGGCCAATGAAGCCTGGATCCGTGAGTCCATTATGCTCAGAAACACTTATGTCGACCCGCTGCATATTCTGCAGGTGGAATTGTTAAAACGGGTACGCCATGCGCCGGAAACCGTCAACGACAACATCAAACGTGCCTTGATGGTGACCATCGCCGGTATCGCCGCCGGGATGCGCAACTCGGGTTAAACCGGGTGAGAGGCAAAAGCCCGTTTCCGCTGGTCGGAGCGGGCTTTTTGTTTTTGTGTGTGGTGATCGGGCTTGGGTTGTACGCGTAAACTGGTCAGCACTGCAGGTTGCATGTCAGGGCAATAAAACACGGGGAACTTCGCATGGCGACGCTGACGATTTTTTATGACGGTTTTTGTCCGCTTTGTGTGCGCGAAATGGCGCAGCTGCGCCGGTTGGATCCAGAAGCCAAAGCGCTGACATTGGTCGATATTCAGCAGGATGATATGCCGGGGCTGTATCCGCACATTGACGTGGCTGAAGCCGGGCGAATTTTGTTGTCGCTGACTGCCGATGGCCGGATTTTGCGCGGGCTGGATTCAACGCACGCCGCCTGGTCTGCAGTAGGCAAAGGCCACAGAACAGCGTTTTTACGCTGGCCCGTGATACGCTGGTTTGCCGATAAAGTTTACTTATGGTTTGCCGCCAACCGCTATCAAGTGTCGTATTGGCTGACCGGGCAGGCGCGCTGCGACAGCGGCAGCTGCAGCCGCCGCTAAAGCGCCATTGCCAGTTATTCAGCGGCAGCAGCCTGGTCTTTCGGTTGTTGCATGCGCTCTCTGAACTCCTGTAAACCTTTCTGGATCAGGCTGTAAGTCTCGTCGATATCGTCCGCCACTTTGCCTTCCAGTTTTTTCAGTCCGGTCAGAATGTCGCGGGCGTCGGCAAAACCCTGGTCAATGCCTTTGCCAATTTCCTGCATAAACTGCTCGAGGCCGTCTTCATCATTCAGTTCCGGGTTTTGCTCGCGAAATGCCTGATAAAAATTGGTGGCGAAACCGACGATGCGATCGGCCGTTGCCTGGGGCGACGTGTCTTCGTTGTTGTAGGTTTTATTCAGACCGGTTTCTGCGGTGGCCCCGGTGCTATTGTCTGCGTTGGTGTCTTCGTTTTGCGGTGCCTGGGCGGCGAGGCGTTTTTCCACCGCATCGCTGATGGCGCGATACAGCAGGTTCATCGCTTTATTGTCGGACTGCAGACTCAGCGACAGCTGATTATCCAGAATGGTTTGATTCAGCTGGCGCCGGTTCTCGGCGGATAATTCGCTGGCGCTGGGTTTTGTGGTTTGGTTGTTGATGGCGGTACTGCTGGCTTCGTTCGGGGTGTTGGCCTGATAACGGCTGGCGGCGCTGTTGACGGTTGGTTGGATACTCATGGCGGTAGTTCCCTGCGTGGCTTGGACAGACTATAGCCTGCTTATCGGCAAGAAATTGCCGGAACTTGAGCAAAAAATTGCCGGCGCTGTGAATTGTCGCCGCGGGGCCGGTATGCGCCGGCCCGTTGCGACAACAAACGGCTCAGAAACCGGTTTCAAACTGGGCTGTGGCCGACACTGATTCATAAGTGCCGTTGGTATACAGCACGATAGCGCTGACCACATGCTCCTGATATGGCGAGATTTTGAAGTTACAGGTTGTTGAAGTTGCCGAACAGTTCTGACCGCCTTGCCAGATCACCTGCGCCACTGGTGCGGCCAGATTCTGAATGCGGAAATAGGCGGTAACCGGGTTGTAGTTCATGCTGTAATTCATGCCAAAGCAATAACCACCCCAGCCGCTATTTTGTGTGGTACCGACGCGGCATTCCATGTCGGCTGCCTGTGCTGAACCTGTTGCCATAGCGCCGAGTAACAGGGCGGCAGTCAGTAATGATTTTTTCATGATATTGTCCCTTGGATTGTTGTGACACAGAGATAATTTTAAAAGCGCCGGAGCTTCCGGTCAGTCCAACGCTAACCTGCCATCTGGCGATAAAACATGTCTGTGTTGCAAAAATCACAACAATATCTGAACTTTGTCAAGGCTCTGTCAAAGCGGCTCAGAATGGGCAAGGCGGATATTGACGGATGCCTGCCGAAGCCGCCTGACGCAAAATGCGCTGCGTAGTGATTGGCACTGCCAGTGCTGACAGATCGGGCAAAGCCTCCGCCGGCTGACCACTAATCACCTGATATAGAATGTATGCCGTCAGCAAAGCGCCGGCCGGCGCGGCGTGATTACCATCATCGCTGTGCAGCGGTAAATCCGGCCATTGCTGCAGTACCTGATCCCAGACCGGACCGACCGGCGCGACGCAGGCGGCCTGATCGGCGGCAATTTGCTGATGCAACTGGAAAATCCGCATGCCTTCTTCGCTGTTACCGGCGCGCGGATGCTCCGGAAATAACACCGGTGTGACGCCACGGGCTTTCGCCAGCGCGATCCAGCTTTTGGCTCCGGCCGTTGAATAGTTGTACAGCCCGGTCGTTGAATATTTCTGTGCCTGCAAAATGAGATGAGTCCAGCTGCCGGATTCCAGCAAAGGCCGGCTGACCTGGTCGTCTAAGCGTTCATCCAGATAAGCAGCACCACCAGCGCGCAGCGTACCAACCGTTTTGCCGGTGCCCTGTTGCAACAACAGTTGCAAAGTGCCGGGCAGGTTATGGCTGCCACTATGGCTATTACCAAACAGCAGAATTTGCTGCGGGTCCAGCTTGCGGTTGTCCGGTACCTGCAGATTGGCGCCCAACACCGGGTCTTGTACCGGCGGGTTATTGGCGAGCGGTGGTGTGCTCACGGCAGGTGTTGTGTTGGTTTGCTGGCCGCCACAAGCCAGTAAAAACACTGAAATCAGCCAGATAAACCGCCAGTGGTACAAGCGCATCACGTCAGTCCTGCAAAAGTGTGTGATGACAGAGCCTAAAGGCTGGCACTAGCCCTGTGTGACCAACGGTGACCAGCGGGTGTGATTTGGGGTGGTGCTGCTTGTTGTATGTTTCAGCAGCCATCGCTGATTAATTTTGTTTTCTAATTTGTTATATATTTTTAACTGCTTTCTTTACAAATATTTGTGGTTGCTGCCAAGATCGGCGTCTTACGGTGCTGTGGCCGAATTAACTATATGAATGATAGGGATATTGATGCGTGTAATATTAGTTCTGCAAAGCTTGATGATCGCCGGGTTGATTTTCTACACCCTGAGTTTGCAACAACAACTGGAAAGGCTGCAGGCGGCCACCACACTGCCGCAGACCACTCAGGCTGAACCTCAGCCGGTGCAGGCGACTAAAGTCACGCAGACTGCTGTGGCTCAGGTTCTCCCGGTCACCAGCGGCGATGACAGAGCTAAGGCTGCGCAGCCAAATCTGCCGGCAGCAAAGACGCTGACCGAGACTGAACAACCGGAGGCAGTGGCGGCTGAGCCTGGAGCGACGGCACAAGTCTCCACAGATGCGGCAACGGATTTTGGCGATCAGCAGATAGATTTTAGCTGGGCACCGGAATTCAGCAGTCAGCTCAGCGGGATGTTTCAGCAGTCGGAGTTATTGCAAAACTTGAAGGTCAAAGACATTGAGTGCCGGCATTCGTTGTGCCGCGTGCAGATTTACCACGAAGATCAGGATGCATTGCGCCTTGGTGTCTCTATCGGCAGCGCCCTGGAAGCGTCGGGCTTCACCGACCATGCCTATCAATTTGCCACGCAGAGTGAAAATGGTGTTTTCACTGTTTATGTTGGTCGCGACAAAAACAGTATCCAGTTGAAATAGAAACAAAAAAGGAGCTGCAAGCAGCTCCTTTTTCACATCAATCTCAGCAAATTATCAGAAGAAGTTCTTCTTAAATTCAACACCAATGATGCGTGGTTCGTTGACAAAACCAGTGTTGTTGTTGAAATCAATCGCACCTTTGACGTTGTCTTCATCGGTGATATTGCGGCCAAACAACGCCACTTCATAGTTACCGTCGTAATTCATGTAACCGATTCGCAGACCGGCTTCCTGATTGTCATCGACAGTAAACTCTTTGGCTTCGTACAGGAACAGATTGGTTTTGCCCTGGAACGCGATATCACCGTAGACATAGATTTCACCGGTTGGCACCGGGAAGTCATAACGGCCATTCAGCGTCAGGATGGTTTTTGGTGCTTGCGGGAACGGGTTGCCGTCGACATAAGCCCGGCCTTGTGCATTTAAGCGGTCAGTCGGAGTACAGGCGCCTGAACCACAAGTGGCAACCAGCAGGTTGGCATCTTTCAGCTCAGTGTCGTTGTAACTGAAACCACCACCTAAGGTCAGGCTGGACGTCACGCGCCAGTCGGCGTCGATTTCAAAGCCATAACCTGTGCCTTTGTCAGCGTTTAACAGCGCGTTGCCTTGTGAGGCACCGCCGATGGCTGACAGCTGAATGTCGTTGATGTTGTAGTAGAACACAGCACCGTTTAAGCGCAGCGTGTTACCGAGCAGATCTGCTTTGGCACCAAATTCAACAGAATCAATAGTTTCTGAGTCAGCGACAGAAGGGTTGCCTTCAAACGCCAGGTCGCGGCCCTGAATTGACTGGGCGCGGAAACCATGTGCCAGACGACCGAATACGGAATAGTTGTCAGTGACGCGGTAGTTGGTGGCCAGTTCCCAGCTGATTTCATCGTCGTCGACATCAACCGGCGCGTAGTTCTGGATTTGCGCGGCGCCGATGACTAAAGCGAAACCGTCGACGTTCTGCTCACCAACAGTGAAGCCTTTTTCGTCGTAGGTGTAACGCACGCCGGCGGTCACGTCCCAGCGGTCACTCAGGTTATAAGTGCTTTGGCCAAACAGCGCCCAGCTGGTGTTTTCATGGTACACAGTGGTTGCGCCGTAGAAACCGTCGACGCTGGTCACGCCAAACGAAGAGTCGAAGTAATAAGCGCCGACTTGCCAGTCAACATCACCGGACGTGTCGCTGGCCAGACGGAATTCCTGGGTGAACTGTTCTAAATCTTTTAACTGGTCTTCGGTCACAGCCTGGAACGGGATAAAACCCGGGCCGGCTTCTGTACCGCCATCAATATCGCCTTTGCCGTTACCGTCAGCGTTTTCCTGCGCGGTGATCGACGTGAAGGTTTTGCCGCCACTCAGGTCCACATCCAGCTTTAACGAGGCGCCGAAGTTGTCGTATTTCTGGAAGTTATTGCCGCCGTCGTTGTAAGCAACGCTGTCGCGGTCGTAATTGTTATTCAGCTCGTTGCTGCCTTTATCAAAGACGTTGGCGCGGAACACTGATGAAGTGCCGTCCAGTTTACGGCCATGTACGTTTAACAGCGCAGCGATATCGCCGCTTTCATACAGGAACTGCACGCGACCGGCTTTTTCGTCGAAGCCACCCATCACGTCTTGTTCTTTTTTGAAGCTGTTGTCGATATAGTCGTCACGGTTTTGTGACAACACAGACACCCGGGCTGACAGGTTGTCGCTGAGGCCACCACCGGCGGCGCCTTCAAAATTCAGCGTGCCGAGGTTACCGACGGATAATTTGGTATAGGCATCAAAATCCTGCCGTGGTTTGGCGGTATTAAATTTGATGATACCGGCCGTGGTGTTGCGGCCGAACAGGGTGCCTTGCGGGCCGCGGATCACTTCCACAGCTTCCATATCAAATAACGGGAAGCTTTTCAGGATGACGTTTTCCATCACCACGTCGTCCATGATGATCGATACCGGCTGAGAGGCGGCCAGATCGAAGTCGGTGTTACCCAGACCACGAATATAAAAACGCGGTGCAGCACGGCCGTTTGATGATTCTGCATACAAGCCCGGTACTTTGACCGCTAACGCCTGAATGTCGTCACCACCGGCAAAAATCGCATCAAATTTTTCGCCGCCTAAAGTGGCGACAGAGATAGGCACTTCCTGCGTGCTCTGGACGCGTTTTTGCGCTGTGACTGTAATACGCTCAAGTTGCTGATCGTCCTGTTTGGCTTTGTCACTTTCCTGCGCCATCGCAACAGGAGAAAGACCAACAGCAGCGACGAATAATGCCGCATGGATCTGCATGGCTAACACAGAATGTTTGCTTTTCATCAATGGATTACCCTTAGGTGTTTGTCTGTTATAGAGAAAGCGTCTTTGCGCTTATGCCGCCGGAGCAGATATTGCCGCCTGCTTAGGTGTAGCAGGCTGAAACCAATCTGTCAGCTGAGTTCAGGTTTGGAGTGACCACGCACCTGAATAAACGGCAGCGCAGTATATCAGCATCTGCTTGATATCGCTGAAATTCCCGAAATTCAGTGGATTTCGCCAGCAAATTGTTGGCAGATTGTGGCCGGCAGGTAAATGGGGGACACGGCGGACATTTTTTCAACTGCGTCCCCCGGCAGATCAGGCTGGTAATGCATCCAGCCGGATACTGCTGTGATACACCGCCGTTTTGCCCTGATGCGACGAGTAATAGCTGATATGCAGCAGGTCTTGGTTCAGTACTAAACCCGGGTAGCTGGTGTCGCCGCCTGAGGGCAGCACCAGGCACTCGCGCAGGGTGGCGTTATCGATATCGAGCCAGCATAGACTGGTGCGAACTTTGTAGTCATAGAGCCGCACCGCCGCCAGGATCCGGCCGTCCGGCAGCTGAATACAATCAGGGCCGCCGATGCGTTTGTTCAGCTCGCGCCATTGCCAGTCAAAATAAGGTGGATTGGCGATGCCGAGTAAACCGACATGCGGATCGCGCCGCAGCAGGCACAAGGCGCGGCCATCTGGCAAAAACAACAGGCCGGATTCGTTTGGATAACCGGCATCATTCAGCGTACTGACCCAGGGCGCAAAATGGACACCATCGTCACTTTTATACAGCCGGACAAAGCGTTGCTCCATACAGCTATAGCCGACAGCCCAGGCGGTATCCAGTTGCCAGGTCAGCCGCCATAACCAGATACTGCTTTCACCGCAGGGGATGGCGTCACCCCAGTGCTCACCGTCGTCCGATAACCAGACGTAAGACTGATGTGTACCCTGGCTATGGTCATGCAAGGCGCCGGCCCCAAGCAGTTGCAGCCGGCCGTCCGGCATCTGAATCAGCTTGCCGTCACGAAGATCAGCAACATTGCTGCGGATACAGGCGACGGAATGCCAGACTTTGCCGCCATTGCTGCTTTTCAGGATCCGCAGCGCACCGTCTGGTGAAACATGGGCATAGGCTTCACGGAATACACAAAACAACGCGCCGCGAAACCAGACTAAATCGGTAAAGGCATTGTGGTCGCCACGACGCCAGATGCAGCGCGCTTTGGCAGTTTTTAGCTGGAAAAATCTGGGTTTACGCGGGTAAAACCGCTGTTTACCGCGGCGGATTATTTCGGTTGCCATAATTCGAATCTGTTTCCTTCGGGATCTGTCGCCCAGCCAAAACGGCCATAATCTTCGTCCTGAATTTTGTCGTCCACCACAGCACCACCGGCCCGTAATTGCGCCAGCATCGCGTCCAAATCTGTGACCCTATAGTTCACCATACATTGTTGCTGGCGGCTGCCGAAGTAGTCGGTGTCCTGAGAAAAAGTGGACCAGACCGTCATATCTTCGGCTTTGGCAACCAGACAACCATAAGTCTGCCCCGCGTCGATACTGACGCCGAGGTACTGTTGATACCAGGCGGCGAGTTTTTGTGGGTCACGGGCACGTAAAAAAATGCCGCCAATACCGCTGATTTTTTCCATGCTGGGCTCCTGATTGGTGTGGAAACTAGCTTTGTTGTTGCTGCAACCAGCCTAGCACAGTGCTGACACTGCTGAGCTCTGTGTGTTGCAACAGCAATTTGCGGCCGAGTTCTATGGCCACAGTCTCACATTGCAACTTCAGCCGTTTGTCTTTAATTGTGCTGAAATCGGCCACTTTTTGCTGACCGATGACCCGGCGCAGCATTTCAGTGGCGGCGTACCCCAGCGCGTCTTTGACGACTTGCCGGACAAAACGCTGCTGATACCGCTCACTTTGCAGCGCAATGTCTTTAGTGTCGCGCGCAGCCAGTGCCAGAAACTTCTGACAAAACAGCGTCTCGGTCTGTTCGATTTGCCGGCGCAGATAATCGGCTTGTTGCTGGCGGTGCGCAGGATCGGTGATCAGGCCCGGCAGTGCCGTGTAATGCAGCAATAAACTGCCCAGGAAATTGCCCAAATCAAAACCAATAGGGCCGTAAAACGCATATTCACCGTCTATGACCTTGGTTTGTTCATCACCGACAAAAATACTGCCGATTTGCAAGTCGCCGTGCAGCAACGCTTGCGGGCAGGACTCAAACTTCGCTTTGAGTTCAGCGACTTCAGCTTTCACCGCGTCGTCAAACCACAGCTGTTGCACCAGCGGGCGCAGCGCCATATCAAACTGGTTGCGGTCATGGTTGCAATAAGGGTCGGTAAAAAACAGTTCTTCGCTCATCAGGCACAGTTGTGGATTCATAAACTGCGCGGTGCGCGCCTTTTTAAACGGGCCGTCCAGCGCAAAATCTGAAGTGTAAAAACTGCAATGCGCCAGATAAGTACTGATGTGTTCCGCCAGCAGCGGATATTGTTTGGCACCAATCAAGCCTGTGCGCAGCAGTTGTAGCTGACTCAGGTCTTCCAGTAACAAAGCGGAAAAGCCGGCATCAAAATGCAGCACTTCGACCACATGCTCCGGCACCAGCGCGCCATGAATTTTCAGCAGTTCAGCTTCAATCCGCGCCCGGTCTTGGGTCGGTACCCAGCTTTCCCCAGCACCACCAACATAAGGCAGTACCTGCTTCACAATTAAACTGCTGCCGAACTGGTTTTTCACCCGAAACACGCGGTTTTGGGTGTTCACACCCACGGCGACACTTTGCAACTGGCTGTGCTCACCAAATAACGCACTGTGATCATTGGCAAAAATCGCGGCTTGTTCAGGGGTAAAAGGGCTAAAAGCCGGCATAGGGGCTCCTGAGAAAATGCTGAAGCTGTCTGGTTCTGGCGCAGACTTTAACACGGGGACCGCAGTTGAAAAACAACGCCCGGTGATCTCTACCGGGCGTTGCGGAATTCCTGACCCTGCCGGTTACTTTAGTCTTTGCACATATAAGACGGTGCCAGACAATCGCGGTGGCGTGGCATCGATTCGCGCGCCATGGCTTTTTCGGCAGCTATTTGCGCCGGGCTGCGGCAGACGGTGTTGCCAAACCGCGAATTGATCCGGCGTTCGGTACGGCAGATATAACCTTGTTTTTCCAGAGTACCATCGGGTGGCGCGACTTTTTTTGCTTCAATTTCATTGGCTTTGACCACATTGGTCTTGGCGATGCGGGAAAAACTGTCCGGCGCAGTACTGCCACAAGCGGTTAATAACAAAGTGCAGGTCGCTATACACAGCATTTTATACATCTGAATTGTCCTTATTCTGAGTACATGGCCGTTTGACGTTAGCATTAAGTTAGATTTTGTACAAATAACGTCCAGCTTCGTAAATAAAAGCCGGTATAGCTGGTTGCTCCGCTCTGTACCGGTGCTGAGTCGACGATAGTCGCTTGGCACGGGGCTGTCCGATCAGCGACAATCGCCGCTTTGCCGCCGGCTTTGGAGATGATGATGTACGCCGCTAATTTTGACCTCGCTTTATACGCCCGTCGGATTGGTCTTGACCACACCCCAGTGGCGACAGCCTTTGACGCAGCTGCACTGCAGAGCATGATGCAGGCGCAATTGCGTAGTATCACTTTTGAAAATCTCGATGTGCAGGCCGGTAAAATTGTGTCTTTAGTCCCGGAAGAGATCGTCAGCAAAATCGTCGGCCCTACAGGTGAAGCTAAACGCGGTGGTTATTGTTACGAATTAAACGGCTTGTTTGCCATGGCGCTGACCGCGCTGCAAATCCCGTATTTTTTTGTCGCTTGCCGGCCGATGTTTTATCCGATGCGCCGGCCCAAGACCCATATGGCGCTGGTGGTGACTATCGGTACTGAGCATTTTTTGTGTGATTTAGGTTTTGGCAGTTACGGCATGCGCGCGCCGCTGGCTTTGTCGCAGGTGAATCTGCCGCAGCAACAGGATTTTGATCAGTTCCGTTTGACGATGCCAACGCCGGGCGATTATGTGCTGCAGGCACAAATTGACGGTAATTGGGTCAGTCAGTTTGGTTTTGATTTACATCCGGCCGAGTGGATTGATTTTATGCCGGCGAATTATCTGAACTCGACGCATCCGGATACGGTGTTTGTACAAAAACTGCTGTTAATCCGCCAACATGCGCAAGGGCGCACCATGTTGGTCGGGCGGGAACTGAAGCAGAGCATCGCCGGTGTGACACAAAGCCGTGAGATTAGTGAGGCTGAGTTACCTGAACTATTGCTCAATCACTTTGGTTTAGTCAGCTGACAGCACAACATCAGCGCATAAAAAAACCGCAGAGAACTGCGGTTTTTTTATGCTGCATATCGGTTTAGTTGCAAATAGAACCAGCAGCGCATTCGCGGTGGCGTGGTAATGCTTCTTTTGCCGCTTGTTTTTCTGCTTCAATCTGCTCGGCGGTCCGGCATACTTTTTTGCCAAAACGCGTACCCAGTGGGCGCTCGGTGCGGCAGATGTAGCCATCTTTTTCCGCCGTACCATCCGGCGCTGCGCCGCGTTTTTTCTCGATATCGTTGGCTTTCACCACGTTGGTTTTGCTGACATCTGAGTTCATTGCATTGTTGGTGCTGCCGCAACCGGCGAGCAGGGCGCTAAGACTCAGCGCAATAATGATTTTATACATGGTCTTTCTCCGTTGGTGCGCTGAAAAACAGGCGCTGATCTAAGCGAACTTGTGTTCCACACCATAACAGCTGGTTAATTCGCAATCAATCCTTGATGACTTAGTTACAATTAGTAACAAATTGAGGCTGCGCCGCCGCGATTGACTGATGCTGCTACGCGATAAAGCTGCTGCCGCTGCAGCGGCAATTGTTTTATGCTGGGCTGATAGAGTGGAAATTACGCCAACCAAAGCAGGAACATGATGAAATTCAGCAAAATAGCAATGCTCTGCAGCCTGATGGCGCTGCATGCCCACACCGCTCAAGCCGCGGATCTGAAAGCCGAAGCGCAGCGCATCGCCCAGCAATATTTGCTGATCGACACCCATATCGATGTCCCATACCGTTTACAGGAGCATTGGGAAGACGTCACACAAGCCACTGCCAAAGGTGAGTTCGATTATCCGCGGGCGAAAAAAGGCGGCCTGAATGCGCCATTTATGTCGGTATATATTCCGGCCTCTTATGAAAAAACCGGTGGCGGCGAGCTGTTGGCCAACCAGCTGATTGATTCGATGGAAGCCTTAGTCGGTCGGGCTCCGGATAAATTTGCGATGGCCTATCGCAGTGACGACCTCGCCGCGCAGTTTAAACAAGGCAAAATTTCGCTGGCGCTAGGTATGGAAAACGGCACGCCAATCAACGGTAAACTGGAAAATCTGCGGCATTTTTACCAGCGCGGCATTCGTTACGTTACGCTGGCGCATTCTGAATCCAACCATATTGCCGATTCCAGCTACGACCTGCGCCGGCCGCATAAAGGCTTAAGCCCATTTGGCGAGCAGGTGGTCGCCGAGATGAATAAACTCGGCATGATGATCGATATTTCCCACGTCTCCGACGCTGCTTTTTACAAAGTGCTGAGCCTGACCAAAGCACCGGTGATTGCGTCTCACTCGTCGCTGCGCGCTTTTGTGCCGGGTTTTGAGCGCAATATGGACGACAAAATGATTCAGGCCTTAGCGAAAAATGGCGGTGTCATTCAGATTAACTTTGGCTCGTCTTTTGTCATCAGCCAGGCCAATCAATGGGGCCTGCAGCTCAAAGCCGCCGCCAAAGCAGCCGGTAAATCGTCAGACGACGAGGTGTTTCGCGCTGAGTATCTGGCGAAACATCCGTATCCTTTTGCTAATGTCGATACTGTGCTGAAACACATCGACCACGTGGTGAAGCTGGTGGGGATTGACCATGTCGGCATCGGTTCGGATTTTGACGGTGTCGGTGATTCGTTGCCGGACGGTTTAAAAGATGTGTCGATGTACCCGAACCTGATCGAAGGTCTGCTGAAGCGCGGCTACAGTGAAGCGGATATTGTCAAAATCATGTCCGGTAATTTACTGCGGGTCTGGCGCCAGGTTGAAGCTGTGGCGGCAGCCAGTCAATAAGGATTCAAGATGCTGAGCGGTATGCACCATGTGGCGCTGATTTGCAGTGATTATGCGCGCTCCAAAGCCTTTTACAGCGAGACTTTGGGCCTGCGCATTCTGGCAGAACATTATCGCGAAGCGCGTGACAGCTGGAAGCTGGATTTACAGCTGCCGGATGGTACGCAGCTTGAGCTGTTCAGCTTTCCCGGCGCACCGGAGCGGCCGAGCAAACCTGAAGCGCAGGGCTTGCGGCATTTGAGTTTTGTCGTCGACGATGTGGCTGCGACTGTGGTCTGGCTCAATAGCCGCGGCGTGGCGACAGAGCCGGTACGGACTGACCCTTACACCGGCGCGGCTTTTACTTTTTTTCAGGACCCGGATGGCTTGCCGCTGGAGATTTACCAGCGGCAGTGAAGGCGGTTATTGCGGTGTCAGGATGGCGCTGGTGTCTGTAGCAGGTGCGGCTGGTAACGGGCTGCTCCGGCCAGCCAGCTGCGCCGTTGCTTCATCCGCAGTACCGAGCGGAATCGCTGCCGCCGCTTTGTACTGATACGCCTGATAGTCATAGCCAAGCAGTTCCGCCACAGTGCTGGCGACCTGGCTTTGGCTCCACGGCTGTTGCGTTTGCACTAAACCGCGCGCCGGGATTTGCGGGCCTAACGCCGCGAGCCAAATCTCATCAGAGCCGCTGACGCCATTACCAAAGTTCTTTAATTTCTTCATATATCCGGCAATAGCCCGGCCGCTGGCATGGTGCTGCCAGCTATTGGCGCTGTCGCCGCGGCCATGGTCGGTGCTGATTAGCAAAGTCGTCTGGCCGGCGTAAAACGGGTCACTCTGCAGCTGTTGCCATAATTCTTTGATAAAACCGTCGGTGCGGCGAATGGCTTTTAAATACTGGTCGTACTGGCCGTCGTGAGCAAAATCATCGGTTTCACCATAAGCGATATACAGCAACCGCGGTTTTTTCTGCGTTAGATACTCCAGCGCAAATTGCTGGGTGAATACATCGAGCCGCACCGCGGCCCAGGGGCTGGGCGTCTGACGTTGCAGCTGATTCAGCAGCTTCAGCTGTGGTGTCAGCGGGCCGGCCATTTGTTCGTTCATGGGCGCAAAACCGGCGTTGACCGGTAATTTGCTGCGCTTGGTATTGAGGATGTACGGCAACACGTCCCAGGAGCCAAAAGCCGCGACTTGCTGCGCCATGCCGGGTTGTTGGTTCAGCCATTCCAGCACTGTGACATTGGGGTTGGCGATTTTGCCGTTGCTGTTGATGGCCGGGTCCGGGTAGCCGCTTAACAGCTCGTTGTAACCAGGATAAGAGAAATGCCACGGATTGCTGACCTGCATCGCTGAGCCACGCCGGCGGTCGCCGACTAACATGCCCTGCGAGGCAATGGTCTGATGGACAAAAGGCATCAGCAGCTGCGGTTTTGTGGGTAATTCTGCGAGCTGGTCGGCATGGCGGATAAACTGGCTATTGCGCAAGATTTCGGGGTCCGCGCCGTGAAACACTTCCTGCCAGCGCAGGCCGTCGATACTGACAAGCACGACTTTCGGGCTTTGAACGACAGGTTCAGGCGCGGGGGCGGCTTGCACCGTCAACAGTGCAGCGCAGGCAAACAGGCATAAGCAAGAGGCAGACAGCTTCAGCAACATCTTTGACTCCGGTAAGTGTGGGCTTCCCGGAACTGCAGACTACAGCGGATTTATGACAACGCCGCGCCGCACAGATGGCAGCATGGTGAATCTTTGGTCACAAAACGATGACAAGATCAGTTCATTTTAAGGTTGCTGGCATCTGTAGTGCAGTAAGGCTAAGCTGGTTTTTCTGCATGTTCCTCTACTGAAATCTGACCAAAAGGATTGTTGTGATGAGCCATACCGTCACTTTACACCGTGTATTCCGCGCGCCGGCCGAACGGCTGTACCGGGCTTTTTTAACTGCTGACGCCTTAGCTAAATGGCTACCGCCGCATGGTTTCATCTGCACTGTGCATCAGTTGGATGCGCGTGTGGGCGGTCGGTTTAAGATGAGTTTTACCAACTTCAGCAACAGCCAGGGCCATAGTTTTGGTGGTGAATATCTTGAGCTGAATCCAAACCAGCATATCCGTTACACCGATGTGTTTGATGACCCGAATTTACCGGGGCAGATGATCACCAGTGTCAGCTTCACCCCGGTGCTGTGTGGCACTGAGCTCAAAGTGGAACAACAAGGTATTCCGGTCGCTATCCCGCCGGAGATGTGTTATCTCGGCTGGCAGGAATCACTGCAATTATTGGCGCTATTGGTGGAAGCTGAGGTGCCGGCAGAGTGATACTACGGCTCGGAATTAACAGTAAAAACGCCGCTTAAAGCGGCGTTCTTTTTGGAATTATTAAGCAGTGAGGCGACGGCGCAGGGCGAGGCCGGCAAAACCAAATAGCAGGAAAGAGGCTGTTGCAGGTAATGTCACTGTTTCGGTTTGTGCTTGGAAACCCCCTTCACCGAAAAGATGTCGCGTATATAGCTGCGCTTTCGTGTAATTGCACGAAGGATGGTTACTTTCATGCAAACAGTAACCATCACTTACAGATAAGTTTTCTCTCAAATAGTAGCCTGTATAACGTGCTGATTTAAGGATATCAAGAGCTTCATTGTAACTGGGGTTAGAGAGGTTCTGCAGCCAAATTGGTACATTTTCATGTGTATATACGTTTAAATTTAGTTGTAAATCATATGTTTTAGTTTTAACCGATTCGAAGTTTCCGTTATATACAGATGAACGTTCAAGTTCGAAGTAGCCATAAATTTTCATGATAAAACTGTAGTCACCGTTGCTGTATCTAGTCATATCAAATGAGGTCGAAAAGAACGTCTGATTAATCGATGATGTGCTGCATTCTGTTGCAGTCAACGTTGTGTAAGAACACAAATCAGCAATCCGATTACGTGGCTCATCGAAACTATTGGATGAAAAAAATGTTGATTCGCGTTGCGTAACCATATTTTCGGTATATACACCACTATCACCTAGTAATTTTTCGATATTGAACGTTGCGGTGAGGGCAACTGGAGCCATTCGGGGGGTAAGAACTTCATATAACCATGGCCCATTATCGCCATTTTCAGTTTTATATGAATAGAAATAACTACTCTGATTTGGAGTCCAGTTAAAATTAATAACACCTGCTATTGAATTAAAACTGCAAAAAGCCGCAGCTGCGATTATTAAATCTCTGAATAACTTCATTATTTTCTCTGAATTTACAAATTTTTACTTTTAAGCAAAAGCAAGGCCAATTATTTAGTTGTTGATTTCATTGGAATAAATCACATTGCCAAAATTGAGTGTCAATTATCCAGACACTCAATTGATTGTTTTTGCACGATAAATCAACAACTTGGTCCCTACAGTATTTTTCAGGTAAAGCGAACGACAACTGGCAGCACCTGCATTATGTTGGAATGGCCTTCATCGCTATCTGACGTGACTTCATCCACTGCAATTGCGACAAAGTGATGAGATATAACGAGATGTTGCAGTGCGCTGCTGAATCAGTGTGATAATCTGCTGGTTTTTGCGTCCAGAGATTTCCAGATGTCCAGCGACTTTAGCTTCCAGCAGACTTTTGAGGCCTTCAGCAGCGCTTTGGCGAGCGTGGTGTTTTATTCGTTTAACGTTGATGGTGTCGCCATTCCGGTTACGGTGTTGTGGCTGATCACCGGCGCAATTGTGTTCACTTTGTATCTGCGGTTTATCAATATCCGCGGTTTTGCTCATGCCATTCGGGTGGTGCGCGGCAAGTATGCCGATCCGGCGGATAAAGGCGAGATCACGCAGTTTCAGGCGTTGTCAGCGGCGTTATCCGGCACTGTCGGCACCGGTAATATTGCCGGCGTGGCGGTTGCCATCACGCTAGGCGGCCCCGGTGCGACTTTCTGGATGATAGTGGCCGGCTTTTTGGGTATGACCACTAAGTTTGTCGAATGTACGCTGGCGGTGAAATACCGGCAGATATTGCCGGACGGCACTGTCGCCGGGGGCCCGATGTATTACATCAAAGCGGCGCTGGAAAAATATGGTCTGCCACGTCTTGGTAAAATACTGGCTGGTTTTTTTGCGCTGGCCTGTGTGTTTGGCTCGGCCGGTTTTGTTCATGTGAATCAGGGCTTTTCACAGGTCAAAACCGTGACTGGTTTTGATAACGCCTGGTTATTTGGGTTTATCTACGCGCTGCTGGTGGGCCTGGTCATCATCGGGGGCATCAAAGGCATAGCCCGCGTCACCGAGAAGCTGGTACCGGCAATGTGTGCCATTTACCTGGCTGGTGCACTGACGGTGATTGGCCTCAATTACACGGAAATTCCGGCCGCGCTCTGGACTATCCTCAAAGGCGCTTTTGCGCCGGAAGCCGCCTACGGTGGCATGATTGGTGTGATTATTCAGGGCTTTCGCCGTGCCGCTTATTCCAACGAAGCCGGCATCGGTTCTTCACCTATTGCCCACGCGGCGGCACGCACCAATGACCCGGTGTCCGAGGGTTTTGTCGGGCTGCTCGAACCCTTTATCGACACTGTGGTGATTTGTACCATTTCGGCGCTGCTTATCGTCATAACCGGCGCCTATCTGCAGACCGGCCTGGATGGTGTACAAATCTCTTCTTACGCCTTTGCCACCGCATTCGAGTGGTTCCCGATCGTACTGATGGTAGCGCTGTTGTTATTCGGTTACTCCACTGTGGTGAGCTGGGCTTATTACGGTCAAAAAGGCTGGGGCTTTTTGTTTGGAGAAACCAAACACAGTATCCGCATTTACAAAGTGCTGATTTGTTCAGTGGTGGCGATTGGGGCAGTGCCAAACGTATTGGCGGTATTCGATTTTATCGACTCGATGATTTTCCTGATGGCGGTGCCGAATATTCTGGCGCTGTATCTGTTATTGCCGGAAGTGCGGCAGGATTTGCAGGTTTATTTGAAGAAAATCGCCGCCGCTAAAACGGCCACAGTGAACAAAGAGGCGCCGGCCGCATGATTTTCGACTGCAACACCTTAACGGCCGCCGAGCTGTATCCGCTGCTCGCAGGCACCATAGTGCCGCGGCCTATCGCCTGGGTCAGCACTGTGAATGAGCTTGGCCAGAGCAATCTGGCACCGTTCAGCTTTTTTCAGCTGGTCTGTGATGCGCCGCCGACGCTGATGTTGTCGGTGAATCGCAAAGCCGGTGGCGGACAAAAAGATACGGCGCGTAATATCGCCGCGACCGGCCAGCTGGTGGTGCATTTGGTCAGCCCCGCCGATTTAGCGCTGATGAATGCCACGGCCGGTGATTATGCTTCGGATGTCAGTGAAATCGAGGCGCTGCAAATCGCTACTGTGCCGGCGTTAAAAGTTAAGCCGCCGCGGCTGGCGCACAGCCTGGTCAGTTTTGAATGTGAGTGTGTAAGTTTAAGCGCGTATCCGGCGGACGTTCCGGCCTGTGATTTGATTCTGGCTAAAGTGCTGTGTTTGCATATCGACGACAGTCTGCTTAACAGCGAAGGCCGCATCCGGCATGACCAGATTGACTGGCTGGCGCGTTTAGGCGGCCAGTGGTATTGCCATACTCAGCATTCAGACAATCTGACATTAGCGCGGCCGAATCAGGCCGCGCCAAGGCGTTAACTGGTTTTAACGCCGCTGTGCCAGCAGCTGGTCGACGGTGACCAGCTGATAACCTTTGGCACGCAGCCCTTCCACCATGCCAGCTAACGCCGCGACTGTATTGGGTCTGTCGTGCAACAGCACGATAGAGCCGGGCCGGACTTTTTTCAGGACCGTCTCAATCATCTTCTCCGGCGCGGTGTTGCGGTAATCCCTTGGGTTGACGTCCCACAGCACATGGATTTTTTGCTGCAGCGCCAATACCAGCGGCAAGGCCAGGCGTTTTTTGCCCATAGGGGCGCGGAAATGGATTGGACCTTTATAGCCGGTTTGGCGGATTAACTGATCAGTATCACGGACTTCCTGCCAGAACCGCCACAGGTTGCCGTCATCCATCGCTTTGTGGGCGTAACTGTGGTTCGCCAACTGATGGCCGCTGCGCCAGAGTTCAGTGGTGAATTGCGGATGTTGTTTGATTTGCCGGCCGACCAGAAAAAACGTCGCTTTGGTGTTCAACCGGTTCAGTTCTGTCAGCAAGCGGCGCGACACATTGCCACGTGGGCCGTCGTCAAAGGTCAGGGCGACCATAGGTTGTTGGGTCGGCACCCTGTCGACCGACTCGCCAATCCACTGAAAGGCATTGCTGCCGGAGCGTTGATGCAGCCAATACCAGGTGTTGGCAAACAGACCACTCAGCAGCACCGCAATAAAAAAACCGGGATGTGTTAAAACTCTCCGCAGCCACATATCAACCTCCGCACTCTAATCTGTGTGCATCCTGCAGCTGTGTTGCCTGGCTGAGTTAATTGATCAGGTAGGCATAGGCCGTGGTGAAAGCCACTTCCTGAAAACCTTTTAAGCCTGTTTCTTTAAAATCAATCGGGATTGGATTGGCGGCCAGTTTCAGTTTCATCGCCGCGTTGGTGGCAATCACGGTATCTACGGTTGGGATCAGCTGTAACGCCGCTTCGATTTTAAAACCCACGGCAGAGCCGGCGAATTTGCCTTTTTGCGCGCGTTCGCGGATGACGAATTTTTCGATTTTGTAGTCTTCGGCCAGTTTGGCCATGGCGAACTGGAACTTGCGCATATTGTCGAGTTCCTGGTCTTTTACCAGCTGCACGCGCACGGTACGGCAATCCGGCAGGGACATCAGGCCGTCTTTAAATTCCATCAAACATAAAATGGCATCGTTGCCAGTGATATCTACGCCACAAATCCGCATGTTGAACCCGCCTGTCTGAACTAAATAGCCGGTCATTATGCCATGTGCGCTCAGGCGGCCCAACTATTTCAGTCTGGAGGGTTCACGTCAGGCTGGTTCAGTCTGGCAGATTCGCTTTTAACACGTCGGGTAAAAAACGGCGCAGCCGGCCGGGGGATATCCGGCAAGGCTGCGCCGCACGCAGGGTTCTCTGTCCATTTGCAGCAATTTAATGCTGACGCTGTCGCAGCCTGAGCTTACGTCTTTCCTGCTCCGGGTCCCACTGACTGACTGCGATGTGGCGGCACAGTTGCACTAAACTCAGCAGCTCCTGATACAGCCCACGCAAACACAAGGCGATATTGCTGGTCTGACTGAGTAAAATGGATTCGCTGGCTTTCATCATCATGCGCTCCTTTATCTCTGCAAGTTAGCCTGCAAGCCCCGCCAGGTTTATTCGGCGCTGGGGCTGCTGTTCAGTTGTTTCACCAGCAGCGACAGATTGTGCTTGGTGATCTCATCCGCATTCAGCTCAACCGCCATCTGGAAGTCAGCTAAGGCACCAACTTTGTCCTGCTGCTTCAGCTTCTGTACACCTCTGTTGTTGTAGGCGTAGGCTTTTAAGGTGCGGCTGGCTTTGCCATGAGTGCCGGCAGCGTAGCGCGAATGCATGACTGCCTGATGACAGGCGGCCTGCGCCTGCAAAGTTGCCGTGGTAGTCAGTTGCACACAGCGGTTCATCGCGTCATCAAACTTCATTTCCTGTGGTGTCGGAAGGTCGGCCTGATGCTGTGCGTCGTCCTTCAGCTGGACCATTTTGTAGCTGCTTGCCTGGCCGGCAAACGCCGCCGTCAAAAAGCCCAGGACCAAAGCAGAGCGGATTAAAGTTGCAGTTTTTGTGTTCATCAGATGTTCCTCCATCACACAGCAGTCCGTACTGCTGTTGAGATGAATGGTAGATCTGTACCTGGCTTGCTGACAAACGAGAAAATTGCAGCCGACAGCTGATACAAATTCAGCTGTCGGCGCGGGGTGGAATAGTTCTATAGCTGGAATCGCGCCAGCACCCAGTCAATCAACAGCTGAATTTCTGGACGGTGTTCGGCGCTTTCGTGTTGGATCAGATAATAATGGTCGCGGGTGCGCAGCTCTTCTTCGTACAGTTTGACCAGGCTGCCGCTGTCAAACCAGGCTGTGCTGATCGGTAATGGGATGAGGGCAACGCCAAGGCCTTGCTGCGCGGCACGGGCGACGCTGAACATACTGTCGAGCTGGATGATTTGTTTCGGCCGGAAGTCATCAAAACCGGCCTGATCAGCCCACTGATGCCAGCACCAGGGCCGCGCCTGATGCACAATCAGCGGCACTTGTTCCAGCGGTGATTGTTCTTCGTTTTGCAGTTTTTCAAACCATTCCGGGTTACAGGCCGGCACGTAGCTGATGGGGAACAGCTGATAGCTGGTTTTGTCAGTCGGTTTGCTGCTGGCCAGCACTATTTGCAAATCGGTGTGGCGGCCCTGATCGCTGCGGCTTTTCACTGTTTCGAGCTGTAAGTTGATGTCCGGGTGTAATTCAGACCAGCCGACTAACCGCGGCACAAAAAACTCACTGGCAAAAAACTCCGGCAGCGTGATACTGACTTTCTGTTCGCGTTGCTGCTGACAAAATTCCTGCACTGTACTTTCAATGCCTTGCAGCAAAGGTTTAATCGACTGATAAAACTGCTGGCCCTGCCGGCTTAACACCACTGCGCGGGTCTGGCGCTCAAACAAAGAAAAACCCAGCTGTTCTTCCAGTTGTTTGATTTGATGGCTGACGGCAGAAGGCGTCAGATACAACTGACGCGCGGTATCTTTAAAACTCAGGCACTCGGCTGCGACACAAAAACAGCGCAGGCCGCGTAAAGGGGTATGCACCGCCATAACAAAACTCCGCAAGGAAAACGCTTTCAATGCAAGGGCTGTGCAAAGGTGCAAGTTTAATTAAATCATGCGCTTACGTTGTGTTGTCAGCTGCAAATGCCTGAGCTTGGCGCAGCGGTGCACTGTTTTGGTGCGCTGTGCAGCTCAAAAAATCGAATGCCGGGTTAAATCGGTCAACCGCGCCAGCGCATAAGTGCCAAGCGCTGAGTTATGGCTGGCATCCAAGCCAGGCGACCAGACTGCCACTGCCGCTTCACCCGGGATCACTGCAACAATACCTCCGCCGACGCCACTTTTGGCCGGCAGGCCAACGCGATAAGCAAACTCGCCGGCAGCGTCATAAGTGCCGCAGGTCAGCATCACCGCACTGATGCGTTTGGCGCTGCTGTGGTCAAGAATTTGTTGGTTGTTCCACGGCACAGTGCCGTGATTAGCGAGGAAGGCCGCGGCCTTGGCTAGTTCTTCACAGTTCAGCGTGATGGAACATTGCCGGCAGTAACTGCGCACGACGGCCGACACCGTATTGTGCAGATTGCCGAAATCTTTAATCAGATGGGCGATGGCGTAGTTGCGGTGAGCGGTTTGCAATTCTGACTGCGCCACTTTTAAATCAAAATCCGGTGCTGTGCTGTCACAGAGCTGGCGGATAAACTGCAGCACGGCAATTTCAGAATCAACAAAACGGCTGGCCAGAATGTCGGTGATGACTAAAGCGCCGGCATTGATAAAAGGGTTCCGTGGTTTGCCACGTTCATATTCGAGCTGCACCAGCGAGTTAAATGCCGTGCCGGATGGCTCTTTGCCGATGCGCTGCCAGATGGCATCGCCTTCCCGGGTGTAGGCCAGCGCCAGCGCAAACAATTTGGTCACCGACTGCGCGGAAAAGCGCGTCTGTGCCTGACCCGTAGTAAACAATTGGCCATCCAGCGTATAAACCGCCATGCCAAATTGCGCCAGCGGCACTGTCGCCAGCTGCGGAATATAACTGGCGACTTTGCCTTCACCGAGGCGCGGGGCGACTTCGGACCAGATTTGGTCGAGAATGGCCTGATAATCGACGGCCGGTGCTGTGCCAGTCATCGCTGCTCCTGACTATTAAAAACGGCAACAGCGTGTACTATAAGCATTTTTCATCGGGCCGGAATCACCATGCTGGAACAAATCTTCAAATTAACCGCCCACGGCACCACAGTGCGCCGTGAAGTAGTAGCGGGGCTGACCACCTTTTTCACCATGGCCTATATCATTTTCGTCAATCCGGCGATGTTGGCCGAAGCCGGCATGGACAAAGGTGCGGTCTTTGTCGCCACTTGTCTGGCGGCCGCTGTGGGGTCGATGTTGATGGGCGTGATTGCTAACTATCCGATAGCGCTGGCGCCGGGCATGGGGCTCAATGCTTTTTTCACTTATGGTGTCGTGCTTGGCATGGGCCACAGCTGGCAGACGGCTTTAGGTGCCGTGTTTATCGCCGGCGTGCTGTTTTTGTTGCTGAGCCTGTTTAAAGTACGGGAGTGGATTATCAATGTGATCCCACGCACGCTGAAACTGGGGATTGCCACTGGTATCGGCGCTTTTCTGGCGATGATCGCGCTGAAAAACGCCGGCATTATTGTCGCCCATCCGGCGACATTGGTGACGCTGGGGGATTTAACCAGCGCCACGCCATTGTTATCTATTCTGGGCTTTTTCCTCATTGCCGCCGGCCATGCCCGTGGCTGGCATGGCGCTGTGCTGGGCGTGGTACTGCTGATGACAGCGGTGGCGCTCGGCCGTGGTGATGTGGCTTATCAGGGCCTGGTGGCGATGCCGCCGTCCTTAGCGCCGACTTTCCTGCAAATGGATATCGCCGCGGCTTTGGATGTGGCGCTCTTGAGTGTCATTTTCGCCTTTTTGTTTGTCGATATTTTTGATAATTCCGGCACTTTGCTGGCAGTAACGCAAAAAGCCGGTCTGGCCGACAAAGACGGTAATGTCGAACGTCTTGGCGGCGCTTTAGCGGCGGACAGTCTGGCTGCCGTGGCCGGTGCTGCGCTCGGTACATCCACCACTACCAGCTATGTTGAAAGTGCCGCCGGTGTCGCGGCCGGTGGCCGGACAGGTCTCACCGCTGTTGTCGTTGGGCTGTTATTTGCGCTTTGTGTGTTTATTGCGCCGCTGGCGGCGATGGTGCCGGTCTATGCGACGACGGGCGCGATTTTTTATGTCGCGGTGCTGATGTTATTTAATCTGCAGGAAATCGACTGGCACGATATCACTGAAGCAGCGCCTGTCACTGTGGTGTTGTTGTTAACACCGCTGACATTTTCGATTGCGCATGGTATTGCGCTGGCATTTATCACTTATGCGCTGACCAAAGCACTGTGCGGCAAACATCGCGAAGTCAGCTGGAGTATTTGGCTACTGACGGCGTTGTTTGTACTGAAGATTGTGTTTTTAAGTTAGCACTCAGCCGGAGCGGCGCTTCAGACCCCGCCGGCTATTTTCAGTCGTTCCAGTTCACAGGCGATCAGAAATTCCCAGCTTTCCAGTTGGCGTTTGGCTTGTTCCAGCGTGTCGCCCCAGACATACAAACCGTGGCCACGCACCAATACCGCAGATTGCAGTTCGCCGGCGCGCTGGCGCAGTTGTGCGGCCAGCTCTGGCACTTCGGGCGTGTTATCCAGGATCACCAACTGCACCGCCTGTTCGGCACCGGGGCCGCCCGCCAGGCCTTTTTGCATCTCATAACCGCTGACCGGATAGCCGTCAGCGCGGATCACGCGGGAAAACACCGTGCTGCTGAGCGAATGCGAATGCAACACCGCTTTACACAGTGGAAACAGCTGGTACAGCGCAACATGCAGTGCGGCGTCTGCGGCCGAGCCGCTGCTGCAGCGTAAATCGCCATCGGCCCAGCTGACTGTACGCAGGTCCTGTGGGCTGAATTCGCCATTGTCTTTGTGGCCTGTGACGAAACAGCTGTGTTCCGCCGCCCGGATCGACAAATGGCCGCTGGTGGCTGGTAACCAGTTTTTTTGTGCGATCCAGCGGCCAATAGTGCACAGCTGGATAGCATAAGGGTTTAAATGGTGGCTGGTTGCTATGTTCATCTTTATGTTTAGACGTCTATACGTGAAACTGTCTGGAATGATAGCATCCGCTGAAAAACCGGCCAAGTCGTTTTTCGCCTGTCGGGCCAGCTGCTGGACGGATAGGCGAGTTCACGCTGAAGTGCTAGCATGGCCAATTCGTAACGCAGCGCAGTGAAGGCAAGCTAATGGAACTGAAAAGTAAATTACCGGCGGTCGGGACGACCATTTTTACCCGGATGTCGCAACTGGCGCAGCAACATGGTGCGCTGAATCTGTCGCAGGGTTTTCCGGATTTTCCGGTCGAACCCCGTTTACTCGCCGCACTGCAGCAGCAGGTGCTGGCCGGACACAATCAATATGCGCCGATGCCGGGTGTGCCGGCGCTCAGACAACAAATCAGCGGCCTGATCCAGCGTACTTATGGCGTGCAGGTCTGTGCTGAGACCGAAATCACTATCACCAGCGGCGCAACTGAGGCCTTGTTTGTTGCCATTCAGGCAGTGGTGCGTAGCGGCGATGAAGTGATTGTGTTTGACCCGGCCTATGACAGTTATCAGCCGGCGGTTGAACTGGCTGGCGGTAAAACTGTGCATATTCAGCTTTGTGCGCCGGATTACCGCGTCGATTGGGCTGCGGTGGAGCGCCGCATCAGCGACCGCACCCGGCTGATTATCGTCAACAGCCCGCATAATCCGACCGGCATGGTGTTCACTGAGCTGGATTGGCAGGCGCTGGCGGATTTAGTGCAGCGCCACGGCCTGTTTTGCATCAGCGACGAAGTCTACGAACACATGGTGTTTGATGGCCGGGTGGCGCAAAGTGCCCGCCAATATCCGGCGCTGGCCGAGCGTAGTTTTATCGTGTCGTCTTTTGGCAAAACTTTTCATGTCACCGGCTGGAAACTGGGTTATTGCACAGCGCCGAAATTACTCAGCGTGGAGTTTCGCAAAATCCACCAGTATGTAACTTTCTCTAGTTTTACCCCGGCGCAATATGCCATCGCGGAATTGCTCGACACTGCGCCAGAGCTGGTGACTGGTCTCGCCGCTTTTTATCAGCACAAACGCGACAGCTTCCGCCAGTTACTCAGCGGTTCGGCGTTGCAGCTGCTGCCTTGTCAGGGCACTTATTTTCAGCTGGTGGACTACAGCGCGGTCAGCAGCCTCGCCGATCTGGAATTTTGTGACTGGCTGACCCGCGACGTCGGTGTGGCCGCCATTCCGCTGTCAGTGTTTTCGCGGCAGGAACAAGACAGCCGGATCATCCGTTTTTGCTTCGCCAAACAGCCCGACACATTAGCGCAGGCCGCCGCCAGGTTGCAGACGCTGCGTCAATCCGGCCAATAAGGAGCTTTCGATGTCCACAGCCGAAGCTTTAGACGTTGCTATCATCCAGACCGAACTGGTCTGGCAGGACGCTGCTGCGAACCGTGAATTACTACAACCTTTGTTATGGCAAGCGTCCGGCGCTGATTTGATTATTCTGCCGGAGACCTTTAACAGTGGTTTTTCCATGCAAAGTCAGCAAATCGCCGAAACCATGCAGGGCGCAACCGTGCAATGGTTGCAGCAGCAGGCGCACCAGCTCGGCGCAGTGATTTGTGGCTCTATGGCGGTGGCGACCGATGCCGGGATTTACAACCGTTTGTTGTGGGTACAGCCGGAAGGCAAAATCGCTTATTACGACAAACGGCATTTATTCCGCATGGCCGGCGAAGATTTGCATTACCAGCCGGGACAACGCCGGGTCATTGTTGAGTACAAAGGCTTTCGGTTGTTATTGCAGGTCTGCTACGACCTGCGCTTTCCGGTGTTTTCGCGGAATCAAAATGATTACGACGCCATCATTTATGTGGCGAACTGGCCGGCGGCGCGCAGCCGGATCTGGAGCACTTTGCTGCAGGCGCGAGCAATCGAGAACCAGGCTTATGTGCTGGGTTGTAACAGAGTCGGGCAGGATGGTAATGGCCATGGTTACAGCGGCGATTCGGTGATACTGAACTATCTGGGTGAACCCTTAGCGGATCTGCCGCCCGGTGAGGCCGGCGTGCTGCGTTGCCGGCTGGAGTTATCGGCGCTACAGCAATTTCGCCAGCAATTTCCGGCGGCGCTGGATGCGGACAGTTTTGTCCTTGGCGCGGTATAAAGATCAGCAGCAGAACATCCCGGGCGGCGGTGTGTAAACATCCAGCTTAACTGCCGGTCGAGTCATTACGAAAGTTGACGAACTGGGGCTGTTTTCTTGGTAAGCGCTGCCGGTTAAGCGCTTACATGGTTATAATAGCCGCTTAGCCATCTGATTTGTTTGTCCGGAGTTCAGCTTATGTCCCGTTTTCACCCCACCGCGATGATTTTTGGCGGCTTCTTTCTGCTCGGGATCCTGATCATCCTGTGGGGCATTCTGCTGCCTGATTTGAGTCGTGAACTGCAGCTCGGCCCGGCGCAAAGTGGCTGGTTTTTTCTGACCATGGCTTTGGGCACTATCAGCGGTGCTTTTATCGGCGGCAAATATGTGCAGAAGTTTGAATTCCTGCGGTTATTTGCCGTGCTGGCGCTGCTTGAAACTGTGATTTTGTTTGGTATCTCGATGCTGCAGCAACGCTGGCAGCTGTTTGCCGGTATCTACTTATTTGGCCTGATTGCCTCTGTGATGTTCACCATTGGCCATACGCTGATCGCCCGGCTACATGCAAATAAACGCGCCAAAATGATGGGGCTGATGGACTTTATGTTTAGCCTCGGCACGCTGGCCGCGCCTTTTATGGTCGTGCTGCTGTACTGGTGGCAGGACGACTGGCGCTGGCCGGTGCGGTTGATGGCGCTGAGTTTAGTTGGGTTGGCGGGTTATGCGTTCTGGTTATCCCGGCAACAGCTGGAGTTGGCTGGCTATTCCGACACAGTGCGACGCAGTTTGTCTTACCGGGCTGTGCTGAAAAAACCAGTGTTCTGGGCGCTGGCCTTTGCCATGTTTGGTTATGGCGCCGTGGAGTGGGGCAACGGCAACTGGTTTGTCAGTTACGCCAGTGCGGCTCTACCTTTTGACACCGAGCAGGCCCGGCTTATCTTTGCGTTTTTCACCGGCGGGATGGTAATAAGCCGCCTCGGTTTTGCCTGGTTTATCCCGCTGCTTGGCAGCAAAAAGCTGCTGCGGCTGCTGGTGCTGTTGATGTTCAGCGGCGCTTTACTGGTCAAAACGATGGACAGTGCAACAGGGCTGGCGCTGGGTAATCTGTTGCTTGGCCTGGGGCTTGGCGGTGTCTATCCCTTGTTGTTATCTGCGGCGATGGATTTGGATGCTGACAACGGCCCGGTGCTGTCGGGTTTGTCGAATATTGCCGGCTCACTCGGTTGTCAGCTGGCGGGTTTGGGGACCGGATTGTGGGCACAACAAGCCGGTATTGGCCAGGCCTTCTGGATGTTGCCGCTGCTGGCCGTCTGGTTATTTGCTTCGGTCTGGTGGTTCAGCCGGCTGGCGGCCAGAGCTGCCGGCTGAACGCATAGTGTCAGATCGCGTCGTCTGGTGTGGATTGGCTTTGCCAGACCTGCTGCCAGTTCAGCCTGCGGGTACTGAGCATCAGCACTGCTAAAGTGGCGAATAACAACAGCGTGCCGCTGAGCAGGGCGAAAGTTTCTGCCTGCAAAATCAGATACAACAGGCCCTGTAGCAGCAGATAGACCGCAGAGACCGCCATACTGCGCTGCATGCTTTGCAGCACTGCAGCTAAGTAGCTGTATAACAATAACGCACACGCCAGACTCGCCAGCCAATAGGCTGCCAGAAAACCGATCAGTTCTGACAACGACAGCAGCAGTAAATAAAACATCACCAGCGTCAGCCCGACCAGTAAATAATGCATCGGATGGAGCTGGATGCCGCTATGGCTCAGCAATTCCGCCAGATAAAACCAGGCGAAACTCAGCACTATCACCAAAATGGCGTACTTGATGGCCCGTTCGGTTTGCTGGTAGGGGTCGACTGCTTCAATCAGACTGACACTGAATGCCTGTTCAGTCAGTGCTTTACAGCTTGGCTGGCCAAAGCAACGGCTCAGTTCCAGGCTGGCCGGATTTGATAATTCACTGCTTTGCCAGCTGGCGCTAAACCCTGATGGACTGATCTCACGTTGTTGTGGCAGGTATCGGCCCTGAAACGCCGGATCCGGCCAGTTACTGCGCAATTGCCAGCGACTGCTGCGTGCGACCGGCAACACACTGAGGCTGCTGCTGCCTTGCAGTTCCACTGACAGCTCCAGGTTCATTGCTTGTTCCAGTTGGCTGAGTTGCAAAGGCAGGTGAATACCTTCCGACATAAAACTGAGTTTACTGCCGGAGCCAAATGGCTGTAGCTCCCCATTGAGCTTTAGTTGTGGTAAACGGGTAAAACCGCGACTGTCATTGACAGCGAAACTGATCCAGGCCGCTTTGATCCGCGGGGGACCCACCTGGCCTGCAGCGGTATTAGCCAGCAGTTCGGCTGAAACTGCAGCAAAGCGGGCTTTAATCTGGTGCTGGCTCTGATAAACCCGTGCCCGGTACAAACCGCGGCTACGTTGTTCGGTCTGCACCTCACTGCTCAGTTGTAATTCGTCGGCCTGCTGCAGCAGATATTGGCTGTGGAGACTGGTTTTGTCTGTGGATTGAACCTGCGTGGTTTCCAGTTCCACCACCAGCAGTGGCCCGCTCAGCAACTGGGGACCGCTGCTGCTGTCGGCAATTTGCTGCTGAACCTGCTGATTGAGTTCGGCACGTTCCAGTACCAGATTGTGGATCACACCGACCGGCAGCCAGAGCAGCGCTATCAGCGCGGCGACCAGGATTATTTTATGTTTCAGCATGGGGATTCCTCCGGGGTTTTGCTTCATTGCAGCGCTATTGTCGTGCCTGAGGCGTGCCGCCGGGTGGAGCCGGGCTGGAGCTTATGTGGAGTTTTGGTGGAGTTTTGTCACAACGACGGCAACCAGATGCTGACCTGAACCCCGTCAGGCAAGTTATCAAACTGCAAATCTCCCTGATGCAGCGCCAGCACCTGACGGACAAAACACAACCCGAGGCCCGTGCTTTTGCGACCGGCATTGGCGCTGCCGGCCGGCCTTGGCAGTGAGAAAAATTTTTCACCAAGCCGCGCCAGCGCGTAATCCGGGATCTGCGGCCCCTGATTGGCCAGTTGCAGGCATAACTTCTGCTGCTGTGATTGCAGCGTCAGCCGCAACCAACCGCTACCGGGCATAAAGTCCAGCGCATTATCCAGCAAATGTTGCAATGCCTGACGCAACAGCGTGGCATCGCCGGCCAGTTGTTGCGGTGTCAGTTCAAGTTGTAGCTGCACCTGCATAGTCGCGAGTCTGGCACTGTTGCTGTCCAGCAACTGACGGACCAGCAAGTCCAGTGCGACCGGCACCGGCTGTGGCAGGTGCGGCAGCTGCTCCAGGGCGGAAACGGCCAGCAGTTGCTCACTCAGCCGGTTCAGCCGGTCTGATTCGTTGCGGATATGGCCGAGAAATTTCTGCCGGTCAGCTTCAGGTAACGGATTAGCCAGAATTTCAGTCGCCGCCCGGATCGCCGTCAGCGGGCTTTTCAGCTCATGGGTTAAAGTTTGCAGCGCTTCATCGCGCAGTGCTTTGCCTTCCAGCTTGGCGCGGAATGTATCCAGGGCAGTAGCAAGATCGCCAAACTCAAAAAACAGCCGGAATTTGGGTGGGGCCAGCCGCAGTCCGGCATGCAGGCCCCGGATATAGTGCCGTAGCCGGTTCAGGCCACTTTGCAGACGCCAGGTCAGTAAGCCGCCAAACAGCAGCCCCAACAGCATCAACGCCATGCCCCGTTCGAGTAAATAGCGCTCGCTGCGATCGATAAAGGGCTGCAGGCTTTGATTGCTTTTGGCGAGCGTCAAAACACCAATGATTTGGCCGTCCGATGCGCGTACTGGTGCTGCCACATGCATCACAGTCGGTGCGCCCGGCTGGTCGCTGGCCGGACTGGAGCGGGCGCCATACTGACCGCGCAGTGTGCGATACACATCGTTCCAGCGCGAATAATCGGCGCCAACAGCCAGGTCTTTGCTGTCAAACTGCACTATGCCCAGCTGATCGGTCAGGTAGATGCGGTAGTCCGGTGTGGTCCGCTGCAAACCCCACAGCTCCGGCCGGGCACTGCGCTGGCCATATTGGCGCAACATCTGTTCAACTTGCGGCTCGGTGAGCCGGCCTTGGCTGAGATGAGGCGCGACCAAATCTGCCAGATGCTGGCTGGCGTCAATCAGGCTTTCTTCGCTGGCCTGGCGAAAACCCGGTTTAATTTGTTCGGCCAGTACGCTCAGCACCAGATAACCGGTCAGGCCAACAAAAGCAAAATACAACAGGAATAACCGTAGCGCGAACGGCAGCCGCAGATGGCGCCGCACCGGGTGCGAAGGTTTTAGCATGGATCGGTTTCCACCTGACCGGCCGGCACACAGAGGTAACCAAAACCGCGCTGCGTCAGCAGATACTGCCGGTCGCTGCAACGGCGCAGTTTGGCGCGCAGACTTTTAATATGGGTATCGATATTGCGCTCGTATTGGCTGCTTTGAGCAATTTCGCCAGCGGCCAGCAGTTGTTCACGGCTTCTTACCTGAGCCGGATACTGCAGAAAATGACTTAACAGTTTATATTCCAGCGCCGTCAGTTCCAACATCTGCGCACAGCAGCTGATCCGGCATGCCTGTGGCTGCCAGACAAAATCACCGATGCTCAGCTGTGGCTGGCTTTGCTGTGTCGCCGCCGTGGCCGGACGCTGCCAGCGTTTGAGATTGGCTTTGACTCTGGCCACCAGTTCGCGTGGGCTGAATGGTTTGATGACATAGTCGTCGGCACCGATCTCCAGCCCGACCACCCGGTCGGTTTCGTCATGGCGGGCGGTCAGAAAAATGACCGGTACTTCACTGCTGCGCCGGATCTCTTTGCAGAATTCAAAACCGTTGCCATCGGGCAGGCCGACGTCCAGCAGTAATAGGTCTGCCTGAGTCCAGAGTTGCCGGGCTTCAGCGAGTAAAGTACACCAGTGCACAGTCCAGCCTTCCGCTTGCAGGCTGTAGATCACCGCATCTGCGATACCCGGTTCATCTTCCAGTAACAAAATCCGTGTCATTGCCTGCTCTGCTGCCGTTGGTCGGATAACATTGTGATAGGAAGTTGGCGCCGGAACAAGAGCGGCATTGGCGCGGGCAGCAAGCTGGACTGACGTTGACATTGTTGTTGATAATTTCGCCAGTTGAACCCGTGCGCTGCTGCAACACTTGATTCTTTTTGTTTTTCGGCGCATAACATGCTGCCCGAACTATCCTGTGAGATTAAGGATGAATACATCTATCGATTGGGCAGCACTGCAATTACAGGCCAAAGCCGCATCTGAACAGGCTTACGCGCCTTATAGTCATTTCCCGGTTGGCGTTGCCATTCTGGCCAGTTCAGGTCGGATTTACACTGGTTGTAACGTTGAAAACGCTTCTTATGGCGGCACCACCTGTGCCGAACGCAATGCGATTGCCGCTGCAGTGGTCGCCGGTGAGCGCCAGTTTGACGCTTTGGTCGTTTATACCCCGCAAGACAAACTGACACCGCCTTGTGGCATCTGCCGTCAGGTCATTGCCGAATTCTTCACGCCGGACAGCCCGGTCGCCAGCTGCAACCACTTAGGTGCACTGCAAAGCTGGACACTCGCCGAATTACTGCCGGATGCCTTTACGCCGACTTATCTGGCGGCCAGCACCAAGGTTAAATCCTAAGGACTCTTTATGTATTTACCGCAGGAAATCATCAAGTTAAAACGCAATGGCGGTAAGTTGCCAGAAGCGGCCATTCAGCAGTTTGTCACAGGCCTGACTGACAACAGTTTCAGCGAAGGCCAGACGGCGGCGCTTGCGATGGCAATTTATTTAAACGGCATGGCAACCGAAGAGACGGTCGCGCTGACCCGCGCCATGCGCGATTCCGGTGCTGTGCTGAACTGGCAGGGCAAACTGAATGGCCCGGTGGTGGATAAACATTCGACTGGTGGTGTCGGCGACAAAGTCAGCCTGATGCTGGCGCCGATGATCGCCGCCTGTGGCGCTTACGTGCCAATGATTGCCGGCCGTGGTCTGGGCCATACCGGCGGTACAGTGGATAAACTGGAAACTATTCCGGGCTACAGCTGCACCCAGCCGTTAGCCGTGATCCAGCGCGAAGTAGCCCGTTTGGGCTGTGTCATCGTTGGCCAAAGCGCCGAGTTAGCGCCAGCAGACCGCCGGTTGTATTTGATTCGGGATGTCACCGCGACCGTGGAGTCTATTCCGCTGATCACCGCCTCGATTTTGTCGAAAAAGCTGGCGGCGGGTTTAGATGTCCTGACAATGGACGTGAAAATCGGCTCCGGCGCCATTATGAAAAATATCGACGATGCTTCTGCGCTGGCACAAAGTATTGTGAATACTGCCAAAGGCGCCGGTGTACCGACGCAAGCCTTGCTGACCGACATGAACGAATGTCTCGGCAGCAGTGCAGGCAATGTGCTGGAAGTACTGGAGACGCTGGATTATCTGACCGGCAAATACCGCGAGCCACGGTTGCATCAGGTCACGCTGGAACTTGGTGCCAGCATGCTGCAACTGGCCGGTTTGTTTGCTGACAAAGCCAGCGCCATGGCGGCACTGGAGCACAGCTTAACTTCTGGCAAAGCGGCGGAAATTTTCGCTCAGATGGTTGCGGCTATGGGCGGTCCGGCTGACCTGCTGGAAAAACCAGAGCTGTATCTTGGCAAGGCGCCTGTGGTGCAGGATATTGTCGCGTCACAAGCCGGTTATCTGGCGGCCAGCGATACCACGGCGGTGGGTATGGCGGTGGTGCGTTTAGGCGGTGGCCGCGCCCATCCGGCCCAAGTGATTGACCCTGTGGTTGGTTTTAGTGATGTGCAGGCGCTGGGCTCGAAAGTCGCCGCCGGTGACGTGCTGGCGCGGGTGCATGCGGCTTCGGTTGAAGCGGCGGCAAAAGCCTCTGCTGAATATCTGGCTGCGCTGAGTTTTAGCGACAGCGCCGTCAATCTGCAACCGATTGTGCATAAAGTGATTGATTAAATGTGATATTCGCTTACAAAGAGCCTGCAGTTGCAGGCTTTTTTGTTTGGGCTCCTGTCTTGTGAAAACGTTATGCTGCCGGCACAGTAACGGGGATGAACGCTTACCGAGGAATACCTGATGTCAGGCAGTGCTTTACTCATTATAGATATGCAACAGGGGTTATTTGCTGACCGCTTGCCGGATGACTACGCGGCAGTATTGCAACGTTTGCAAGGGTTGCACGAGGCCGCGCATCAGGCAAAAAGACCGGTGATTTTTGTCTGTCACGAAGCGCCAGATTCGATGTTGGCCTATCAAAGCGCGGGTTGGCAGCTGGTCGAAGGCTTGCAGTGCGCGGCAGATGATTTACTGGTGCGCAAAACCACGCCGGATTCCTTTTTACGCACCGATTTACATCAATTGCTACAGCAGCGGCAGATCAACAAGTTAGTGATTGCCGGTTATGCCAGTGAGTTTTGTGTGGATACCACGGTCCGCAGCGCGGCCGCCCATGGTTATGCCATTGATTTAGTCGCGGACAGCCATACCACGCATGACAAGCCACATCTGGCGGCAGCCCAAATCCGTGCCCATCATAATGCCACATTGGCGGCTGTGCGTAGTTTTGGCGTGCCAATCCGGCCTGTCTCTGCGGCTGAGGTGGTATTTGCCGGCTGAAGCACAATTCCGCTGGCCTGGCGCTGACTGCCGGTTGTTTGTTGGCGTAGGGGTAAATCCGGCGCAACAGCAGCAAATAGCTGCTGTGCTGGCAACATTGCCGGCCGCGCTGAAACCGGTGCCGCAGCAAAATCTGCATCTGACTTTAAGGTTCTTAGGTCAAAGCAGTGAAACTCCGGCCCGGCAGTTATGGACGCAGCTGGCGGCGGCAGCACTGCCGGCATTCACTGTCAGATTGGACGAGCTGTTATGTTGGCCCGGAGCTAAAGTGTTATGTCTGGCCGGATCTGTCACAGACCCGGCGTTACAGCAGCTCGATAAGGTGATAAACCAAGCCGCAGCACTGGCCGGTTATCCGCCGCCCCACCATCAGTTGTATCCGCATATCACGCTGGCGCGCCATGCCGGACAGCTGCCGGAACCGCCATTAACAGTGCCGGTGTTATCAGTAGAGCCAACGCAACTGCATTTGTATCAATCCGTTTCCACGCCAGCCGGTGTGCGTTACCCGATACTGGCGTCTTTGCCATTGCTGCCTGCTTAAAGCGTATAACTCAGATGCTGATGGAAGCGGATCACACAGTCGTCGGTATCACCCTGCAGCGCCAGATTGCGGCATAGTTGCTTCAGCGCTGCTTCGACCTGATTCATAAAACGACCATAACCCCATTCAGAACTGTCATCCTGACCCGCCGCAAACACCAGATGCACGGTGTCAGGCAGAATATCCGGTTGCCAGTGGCTTTGCAGCTGCAGCAGTGGGCTGGTCAAATCAAAATTCAGCATCCGCAGTTCACGACCTGCGCGGGCTTTGTCCAAATGACTGTTGCGTACCAGCGGTAATGTACCGTCGGCCACTAAAGCAATTTGATTCAGCTGATGCGAGCTGGCAGCTTCGGTCAGTAACTGCTCCAGCCGGACAAATAACCCGGACCAAGGCGGCATTTGTTCCGGGTCCACACCCAATACTTCTTTGATTTTGCGGCTGAATGGCAGGCTGACGATGGCGTAGTTCATCGTCTGATGCGCTGTTGGGATCACCACATCGCGGGCGGCATAACGCTGTTCTAAGTCGCGTAATTTATAACCATAACTGTCATTGCAGCCTTTTTGCCGGGCAAATAGGTCATAAGACAAATGCTGGTGATCACGCAGCTTCATATGCTGATCCGGCAGTGGCAGACGTTGGCGGAACTGTTGTACCACTGCCGCGACTTGTTGGTGAAAAGTGGCCGCTTGTGGGCGGATTTCGCTGCCGGTCGCCAAAAATAACAGGCTGATTTTGCGGGCGCGGTGATAAGGGTCGACAAAACTGTGCTGCGCTTCATGATAACGCGGATTATAAAAAAACAGGATTTGATCCTGTGTCTGAAAACTAAATGCTTCGGTGTGATACCGCACCACCGGTAATTTGTCATTGGCAATGAAACTGACGTGACGCAGCCCGGCTTGCTGGCACAA
Organism: Rheinheimera texasensis; assembly: GCF_964031785.1. GTDB lineage: Bacteria > Pseudomonadota > Gammaproteobacteria > Enterobacterales > Alteromonadaceae > Pararheinheimera > Pararheinheimera texasensis_A. Next base: position 94,560 of record NZ_CAXIRE010000008.1, on the reverse strand, counting down.
GGTAAAAAACAGCTGACCCAAAGCTTTGTAACAATGTGCCTGATCTTCATATTGCGCCAGCAAGGCTTCGCTGACTTGCAATTCGGCCAGCAGATATTGGTTATCTTTGGCGGTTTGCGGAATATAAACTTTGTGCAAAGAAGTGTGCATAACAGCTCCGTGTTGAGGCTCAGGATTCGGTGCACAGTGTAGGGAGCTTTTCGGAACAGAATCTTGTCTTAGCGCAAGCTTTGCTGAAAGTCTGGCAAAAAAACAGGGACCATTTTGGTCCCTGCGTTATTGGTGCGGCAGCTTAGTGCAGCCTAGTGCAATTTCAGCCGTGGCCGGATAATTTTATTAATGCGGCCAATCACCGAAATCGCCATAGTGCGCAGCCAGCCATGTAAGGCGACCTGATGCATCCGGTACAGCGAAATATAAGCCATCCGGGCAATCCGGCCTTCAATCATCATAGCGCCGCCAACCAGATTACCCATAAGGCTGCCGACAGTGCCAAAGCGACTCAGTGAAATCAGCGAGCCGTGGTCTTTGTACTGATAGTCGGTCTGTGGTTTACCATTGAGGGCAGCCAGCAGATTTTTTGCAACATGCGACGCCATCTGGTGCGCGGATTGCGCCCGTGGCGGCACCCATTTGTTATCTGGTAATGGACAACCGGCGGCATCACCAATCACATAAATCTGGCTGTCGCGGGTGGTTTGTAACGTCGGCAATACCAACAGCTGATTCAGCCGGTTATTTTCAAGGCCTGCCAGGTCTTTCAGGAAATCAGGTGCTTTAATACCGGCCGCCCAGACCATCAGTTCGGCCGGCAGGAATTCATCACCAAGTTGCAGACCGTGTTCAGTAGCCGCGGTAACTTTAGTGGCGACGCGGACATCCACGCCGAGTTTGACCAGCTCCTGATGTGCGGCGGCGGCAATACGTTCCGGCAGCGCCGGTAAAATGCGGGGGCCGGCTTCAACCACTGTGATCTTGAGCCGGTCGCGTTTCATCTCGTTAAAGCCATATTGATTCAGTTCACGCGCCGCATGGTGTAGCTCAGCCGACAGCTCCACGCCGGTAGCACCTGCACCAACAATCGCGATATTCAGATTTTCTTTTGGATGCTGCGGTGAATTCAGCTTGATATAGGCTTCGAGCAAACGGCGCTGGAAACGATGCGCCTGTGCCGGGCTGTCGAGGAAAATACAGTGGTCGGCAACGCCTGGGGTATTAAAGTGATTGGAAATACTACCAATCGCCAGCACCAGATAGTCGTAGCCGATGCGGCGCTCTGCCAGCACTTCTTCGCCTTGCTCGTCGATTAAGGGAGCGAGGATCACTTCACGTTGTTCACGATCCAGCCCGGTCATAGTGCCAAGCTGGAACTCAAAAGCATGTGCACTGGCGTGGGCACGATAGGTGATTTGGTCGATATCGACGTCCAGTGTGCCGGTGGCCACTTCATGCAGCAACGGCTTCCAGATGTGTGTTGGATTGCGGTCCACCAGCGTGATTAAGGCCCGGCCTGATTTGCCGAGTTTATTGCCCAGACTGGTTGCCAGTTCAAGCCCACCAGCGCCACCGCCAATAATAAGAATACGGGGATTTGCCATGTTTCCTAACCTTTGTTTGTCATCGAGATACAAGAGCAGACTCTTGTACGCCAACAGGTCCGGGCCCAACTCCCGGGACTGCCAGCGGCGCAGACACCACCAGGTCTCCACGGCTTGACCAAAGCACAGCTGATCTGCCGAAGCAGCCCAACATCAACTGCAGTCAGGTCCTTTATCGTAATAAAAAACCGGCACACAGGCCGGTTTCGGGGTTAACTGTTTTTCGCCCGTTTCATCGAGTCGAAGAATTCGTCATTGGTTTTGGTCATCGACAGTTTATCGATGAGGAATTCCATGCAGTCAGTCTCATCCATCGGATTGAGGATCTTGCGCAGGATCCACATTTTTTGCAGCTCTTCGGATGATGCCAGCAATTCTTCGCGGCGGGTACCGGAGCGGTTGAAATCGATGGCCGGGAATACACGGCGTTCAGCGATTTTGCGCGACAGGTGCAGTTCCATGTTACCTGTGCCTTTAAATTCTTCGTAAATGACTTCGTCCATTTTCGAACCGGTATCGACCAGCGCTGTGGCGATAATGGTCAGACTGCCACCTTCTTCGACGTTACGCGCGGCACCAAAGAAACGTTTTGGTTTGTGCAGAGCGTTGGCGTCGACACCGCCGGTCAGGACTTTGCCTGAACTTGGGATCACGGTGTTGTAAGCGCGGGCCAGACGGGTAATAGAGTCGAGTAAAATGATCACGTCTTTTTTGTGTTCAACTAAACGTTTGGCCTTTTCGATCACCATTTCAGCAACCTGGACATGGCGGCTGGCTGGTTCGTCGAATGTAGACGCGACTACTTCACCTTTGACCATCCGTTGCATCTCGGTGACTTCTTCCGGACGCTCGTCAATCAGCAATACCATCAGCACGCATTCCGGGTAATTGGAAGCAATCGACTGGGCGATGTTCTGTAACAGAATGGTTTTACCGGCTTTTGGCGGCGCGACAATCAGACCACGCTGACCACGGCCAATCGGTGATGCCAGGTCCAGTACCCGGGCAGTGATATCTTCTTTACTGCCGTTACCACGTTCCATCCGCAGGCGCGAATTGGCGTGTAATGGGGTTAAGTTTTCGAACAGAATTTTGTTGCGTGCCTGCTCCGGGCGGCCGAAGTTCACTTCATTGACTTTCAGCAGGGCGAAATAACGTTCACCTTCTTTCGGTGGCCGGATCAGGCCAGAGATGCTGTCGCCGGTACGCAGGTTAAAACGGCGGATTTGGCTTGGTGATACATAGATATCGTCGGGGCCGGCCAGATAAGAACTGTCGGCAGAACGCAGGAAACCAAAGCCATCAGACAGAATTTCCACTACACCGTCGCCGTAGATTTCTTCACCGTTTTTGGCGTGAGATTTCAGGATGGCGAAAATGATGTCCTGCTTGCGCAGACGGGCCATGTTTTCGAGGCCCATGGACTCCGCCAGATCAACCAGCTCGTTAATCGGCTTCAGTTTCAGTTCGGTTAAATGCATATTGATGGATTCTTGTGTATCAAAACGGAAAGAAAGCTTTTCGCTGAGCAAATGGGTAAGAGTTTGGATTGGTCAACGAACAAGCGGGTTTTAGAAAAGTTGCTGGATCACACCTTAGCAGGATAAGTTTTGGCCGTCTAGGTCAAACAAAAAAAAGGCGTATAAAAAATACGCCTTTTCGCTGGAGTTCGGTTAGATATTGCTATCCAGGAACTCTTTTAACTGGGTTTTCGACAGGGCGCCGACCTTAGTCGCCGCAACCTGGCCGTTTTTGAACAGCAGCAATGTTGGGATGCCGCGGATCTGGAATTTTGGTGGTGTGTTCGGGTTATGGTCGATGTTGACCTTCGCCACTGTGACTTTGCCTGCATATTCTTCAGCAACGTCGTGCAGGATCGGTGCAATCATTTTGCAAGGACCACACCACTCAGCCCAGAAATCAACCAGCACCGGGCCTGCTGCCTGTAACACGTCCGCTTCAAAGCTGTCGTCGGTCACTTGTAAAATTTTATCGCTCATTACTCTCTCCGCTGGGGCAGGGCCACTGAAACTGTGCGGCTGTACTGCCATTAAACCGAACCCGACCGCATTGCCGGTAAGGCCTGAAATTGCTGTTAAAAAACTCGCTTCAATTTTATCCGGACTGTTCCTTATTGCAAGCGCAACGGTTATGCTTAGCCGCTATGAATAAAACACATCTCACGACACATAAGTTTGCCGACTTCGCACTGGCGCCTCAAATTCTCGAGGCTCTGACTGCACAAGGCTACCAATATTGTACGCCCATTCAGGCGCAGACTTTGCCATTAGCACTGGCGGGCAAAGACATCGCCGGACAGGCCCAGACCGGCACCGGGAAAACCCTGGCCTTTCTGACTGCCACCTTTCACTATTTACTGAATCATGAACCAAAAGGTTCAGGTCAGCCGCGCGCTATTATTATGGCGCCGACCCGTGAACTGGCCGTGCAAATCCATAATGACGCTGAAGCGCTGGCAAAAAGTGCCGGTTTTAAGCTTGCTCTGATTTATGGGGGCGAGGGTTACGATTCTCAACGTCAGCTGCTGGAAAAAGGCGCAGATATTCTGATCGGCACCACAGGCCGGCTGATTGATTACCTGAAACAGGGGCTGTACGACCTGTCGCAAATCCAGGTGGTGGTGCTCGATGAAGCCGACCGCATGTTTGACCTGGGTTTTATCAAAGACATCCGTTTTATGTTCCGCCGCATGCCACCGGCCACTGAGCGCCTGAGCCTGCTGTTTTCTGCCACTTTATCTTACAAGGTGCAGGAACTGGCGTTTGAACAGATGAACCAGCCGGAACACATTCATATTGCGCCTGAGCAAATGACCGGCAGCCGTATCACTGAAGAGCTGTTTTATCCGTCCAGCGAACACAAAATTCCATTGTTGTTATCGCTGATGGAAGAAGAGTGGCCGGATAAAGCCATTGTGTTTGCCAATACCAAACACTGGTGCGAAGACATTTTTGCCTGGCTGGAAGCGGATGGCCATCGCGTGGGTATGTTAACCGGCGATGTGATCCAGAAAAAACGCTTAAAAATTCTCGACGATTTCACCAGCGGTAAGCTGGATATTCTGGTGGCGACCGACGTCGCGGCCCGTGGTCTGCACATCCCGAAAGTCAGTCATGTGTTTAACTTTGACCTGCCGGACGACTGTGAAGATTACGTACACCGGATTGGCCGCACCGGCCGTGCCGGCGAAAGCGGCAAAGCCATCAGTTTTGCTTGCGAGCGTTATGCGTTGAATCTGACCGCAATCGAAGATTACATCAAGCATTCCATTCCGGTCACACAATATGATGCCAGCGCCTTGCTGACGGATTTAGTGGTGCCAAAACCACGCGTGCGTCGCCGGATGGGACAACCAAGACCAGGTCAAAGCCGCACCGGTGGCCGTGGAACTCCGAATGGACCAAGACCAGCTCGCACCCGACCTCGTTGAGACCGGCTTTGTTCTGCCGGCAAGCACACAGCATCAGGATATCTATGCTGTGATTGATCTCGGCTCCAACAGCTTTCACATGTTGATGGTGAAAGTTGTTGGCGGCAGTGTACAAGTGATTGGCCGGGTTAAACGCAAAGTGCGTCTGGCCAGTGGCCTGAATGACAGCCTGGTGCTGAGTAAAAAAGCCATGACCCGTGGCTGGGAATGCCTGGCCTTGTTTGCTGAACGGCTGCAGGACATCCCGTCACAAAACATCCGTATTGTTGGTACTGCCACTTTACGCCTCGCCCATAACGTCAAAGTCTTTTTGACCGAAGCAGAAAAAATTCTCGGCCATCGTATTGAAGTCATTTCCGGCGAAGAAGAAGCCCGGCTGATTTATTTGGGCGTCGCACATACCTCCAGTTCTGACAGTAACCGCCTGGTGATTGATATCGGCGGTGCTTCGACCGAAATGGTTATCGGCCATGGTTTTGCACCTTTGCATCTGGCCAGCCTGCATATGGGCTGCGTCACGTATCTCGACCGCTATTTCAGTGACGGTTTACTCAGCGAAGACAATTTTAATGCGGCTATTGCCGCGGCTGAGGCAGAAACCGCCAGTATCGCGCAGCAATTTCTCAGCACCGGCTGGCAGCTGTCGGTGGGCGCATCCGGCACAGTGCAGGCGATGCAGGAAATTCTCGTCGGCCAGGGCATGGATGAAGTGATCACGCTGGCGCGACTGGAAACCATTATGCAGCAGAGTATTGCCTGCGGCCAAATCGACAAACTCGACATTATTGGTCTGGCGCAGGAGCGCAAACAAGTGTTTGCCTCGGGCCTGGCCATTTTAATCGGCTTATTCCGGCAGTTACATATCCCTGGCATGACCCTGTCTGGCGGTGCGCTGCGCGAAGGTATTTTGTACGGCATGCTGCCGCAGCTGCAGCATACCGACGTGCGTAACCGTACTATTGCCAGTCTGATGGTGCGTTATTACATCGACCAGCAACATGCCAACCGCGTCGCTGAAATGGCGCTGCAACTAGCGCATCAGCTGCAGGACCAGTGGAATCTGGCCAAGTTTGAAGGCCTTAGTATGCTGCGGGCCGGCGCTTTATTGCATGAGCTTGGCTTGCTGATCGAATACAAAAATCACCACCATCATGGCGCTTATATTATCAGCCATACCGAATTGCCGGGCTTTACCCGGGCGCAGCAACAGTTGCTGATGGCGCTGGTGTTTAACCATCGCGCTGACATTCAGCGCGATATTATCGCCCGCCAGACCATGACGTCGGTGTTGTTAGCGGTGCGATTAACCCGCTTGTTGCGTCTGGCGGTGATTCTATCGATGCGGCGTAAACATGAAGCGCTGCCAGAAGTGCAAATCAGTGCGCAGGCGGAAGTATTAATAGTGGCGCTGCCTAAAGGCTGGCTCGAGCAACATCCGTTAATGCGGGCAGAGCTGGAACAGGAAGTGGCCTATCAACAGGCCGCCGGCTGGCAGCTGCAAGTGCGCTAACGCTTTGTATCAAATAGCAAAAAGGCCGCAATTGCGGCCTTTGTCTTTTCTGGCGACTATCAGACCGACTGTTCTTTCAGCCAAATCGCTACTTTTTTGGCGAAATAAGTCAGGATGCCATCGGCGCCGGCGCGTTTAAATGCCAATAAGGATTCCATCACCACCGGTTTTTCTGCCAGCCAGCCGTTCTGGATAGCGGCAACATGCATGGCATATTCGCCGCTGACCTGATAGGCAAAAGTCGGCACGCCAAATTCGTCTTTGACACGGCGCAGGATATCTAAATATGGCATACCAGGTTTTACCATCACCATGTCGGCGCCTTCTTCCAGGTCCATCGCCACTTCACGTAGGGCTTCATTGCTGTTAGCCGGGTCCATCTGGTAGTTCTTTTTGTTGCCGCCTTTTAAATTGCCGGCAGAGCCGACCGCGTCGCGAAACGGGCCATAGTAGCTGGACGCATATTTGGCGGAATAGGCCATGATCCGTGTGTTGACATAACCTTCGGCTTCCAGCGCTTCACGAATGGCACCAATACGGCCGTCCATCATATCTGAAGGTGCGACGATATCGGCGCCGGCTTCGGCGTGCGACAGCGCCTGTTTCACCAGTGCATCTGTGGTGATGTCATTCACCACATAACCTCTGTCGTCGATGATGCCGTCCTGGCCATGCGTAGTGAACGGGTCCAGTGCGACGTCAGTGATCACACCGAGTTCTGGTACGTGCTGTTTCAGCAAGCGCACGGCGCGCTGGGCCAGCCCATCCGGGTTCCAGGCTTCTTCGGCTTCTAAGGATTTTTTGTCAGCAGCCGTCACTGGGAAAATCGCGATGGCGGGAATGCCTAAATCTGCGAGCAGACGTGCTTCTTCGAGCAGCAGGTCCAGCGTCAGCCGTTCAATACCCGGCATTGAGGCGATAGTTTCGCGTTTATTGTCACCGTCGATGATAAACATTGGGTAGATCAGGTCGTTGACAGTCAGCTGGTGTTCGGCCATCAGCCTGCGGCTGAAATCGTCGGCACGCATCCGGCGCATGCGGCCGGCAGGGAAATAACTAGAGTTCGGATTCATCCGTAGTTCCTTCGGTTGGCTCAGGGACAGCATCACCGGCTTCAGGTTCCGGTGCGGGTGCCAATTGTACCTGATTACGCCCTTGCTGTTTGGCCTGATATAAGGCCCGGTCGGCAGCCTGAATATAATCTGTGCTGACCATCCCGGGTTCTGCGACCACCGCATAACAGCCGGCGCTGATCTGCACGCCAAGCTCGCCGATTTCGGTCTCAAACGGTGTATCTGCAATCGCCTGACGGATTTGCTCAGCCAGCGCGACTACACCTTCGGCATCAGTATTCGGCAGAATTAAGGCAAACTCTTCACCACCATAACGGCAGATATGATCGCTGGAGCGCTTCAGCAATGCTTGAATCCGCTGCGCGACGCCGCGGATCACTGCATCTCCGGCCAGATGGCCGTGCTGGTCGTTAATCTGCTTAAAGTGGTCAATATCCAGCATCACTAACGCCAGCGGCCGCTGTTCACGCCGGCTGCGTTTCATTTCGGCCTGAATTTTTTTATCAAAATAGGCGCGGTTGCGCACGCCACTTAAAGCATCGAGTGTATTTTGTTCTTCCAGCGCGCGGTTTTTTTCTGCCAGTTCAGTCAGGGCAACCTGTAATTCCAGCGTGCGGGATTGGATACTGTCTTCTAGACGCTCGGCGGTTTCCCGTTGCCAAATCAGCTGTTTGCGATAAACCACTAAGGCACAAAGGGCAGCGCCAATGCTGAAGCTCAAGCTGATAACCAGGACGAACAGCCAGGGAAACTGTAAAACGGGTGCGAAAAAATTGAGGACGGGCTGGAAATCAGGCATCGGCAGTGATCCGGAACAACTTCAGGCTATTAGCCCGGCTGGCACTAGCGACAACTGCCATATCCAGTTGCAGTAAAGCGGCAACTTTTGCGCCGATCGCTGGCAAAAATGCAGGCTCGTTGCGGCGGTTTTTCGGCTTGTCCGTTAAGTTACGTGGTAACAAATAAGGTGCATCCGTTTCCAGGACCAGACGGTCCAGCGGTACAAATTTCAACGCTTGTTGTAAGTCAGTGCCGCGCCGCTCGTCACAGAGCCAGCCGGTAATACCGATGTATAAGCCCAAATCCAGATATGCCCGCAGTTGTGCGACATCACCGGTAAAACAATGGGCGATACCATGATTTATCTGATGTGCCTGCAATAAATCGATTTGGTCGGCAAAAGCGTCCCGTTCATGCAAGTAAACCGCTTTTGCATGTTGTTTGGCAAGGGAAAGTTGTGCAGAAAACACGCGTAACTGTTGCTGTTTGGCCGAGAACATCCGGTTATAGTCCAGACCACATTCGCCGACAGCGACCACTTCCGGCTGTTGTAACAACAGTTCGAGTTGTTGCAGCCAGTCTGTACTGACATTATCGGCCTGGTGAGGATGTACCCCGGCTGTGAAAAAACAGCCGGGATGTTCAGTGCAGAATTGCAGATTGAGTTGGGTCTCCGCGAGGTCACTGCTGATCAGCAATAATTCGCTGACGCCCGCTGCCTGGGCCTGACTGACGATGTGAGACCGGTCCTGATCGAATTGGGCGCTGAATAAATTCACGCCCGCATCAAACCAGCGGCTGGGGTCAGTCGACACGACGGACCCGGATTTTGCGGTTACTGCGGCCGTTATCCAGCAGGAAAGAGCCAAAAGTCGCGCGGGCGACAGTGCAGACATCACCGGCTTTGATATCCAACCTGCTGTCATCGATCTGTAGCCAAATTTGACCATTTTGCATGGTCACTTCGAGCCGGCCTTTTGACGTGGTGCGGACTGTTTTGACTGTTAGTTTCAGGTCTTCAACCTGTTGCTCCGGCGTGCGCTTTTCCAGACCAAAATTCTGGACAGGATCTGCCACGACCTGCACTGTTGGCGTTGCAGGCGTTGCAGGCGTTGCAGGCGTTGCAGGCGTTGCAGTGAGTTGCTGGGTGCTACGAGCCAGCTGGTCGTAACATTGCAGCCGGGCATGGTCTGCTGTTAGTTGTAAGCAGCTTTGTAACGCCGCAGGCAAGTCAGCCGCTTGTAGCGGAGTGTTCAGAAGCAAAAACAGGGGCAGTGCGTTCAGAATTCGCATATCTCTCCTAAAGTCTCCAGGCCTGAGTGATGTCACTCTCAACTGAGGGCTTGATTTCAGCGGATCCGTTTAACCCGGATCGATTTAGTCCCTTGTTGGCATTTCATCGTGTACGAACCAAAAACGCCGCTGCTGATCACACAACTGTCACCCTGACTGACTTTCAGAAACCCATTATCGAGCTGCTGCCAACGCTGGCCATTCTGCATGGTCAGTACGAGTTTTTGCCGCGAATCCGTGCTGACGCTTTGCACCTGCACGTTCAGGTCGGCAATTCTGGACTCTATAGTCTCACCGCTGGTACCGAACAAGGCTTCATCACGGGCAGTTTTCACCGGTTCAGTCACATTCGCTGTTGAGGCCGCTGCGACTGTAGCGGTTGACGGCACTGTCGCAGTGACATTTTTGGCACTGTGGGCATCAACATACTGGTCATAACACTTCAGGCGGGCGGTGGCGTCCGCAATATCACGACACTGCTGCAGGCTTTCTGCGGCAGTAACTGACCCAATCAGGCCACAAAATAACAAGGCACTGAGCCTGCGCATATCAGCTCTTTTCATCAATGTTCTCTTCCGTGACTGCTTCGTCGGCGTCATCAGCCGGCCGTTCGTAGAAGCGACCCAGCCAGATGCCGATTTCGTACAAAATACACATTGGGACGGCCAACAGCGTTTGCGACAACACATCCGGCGGCGTTAAAAACATCGCGACGACAAAAGCGATGACGATGAAATATGGCCGTTTTTCAATCAGCGTCGCTCTGTCCATCACTCCGGACCAAATCAACAACAACATGGCAACCGGAATTTCGAAACTCAGGCCAAAGGCAAAAAACATCTGCAGGACAAAATCGAGATAGGTACTGATATCTGGCGCGTTCACCACGCCTTCAGGTGTGACACTGGTAAAGAAGCCAAACACCAGCGGAAACACAAAGAAATAAGCGAAGGAAATTCCCAGATAAAACAACAGCGTCGACGAGATAATCAGCGGTGCTATCAGATGTTTTTCTTTGTTGTACAGGGCCGGCGCGACGAAGCTCCAGATTTGGTACAACACATAAGGAATAGCCAACACAAAAGCGACGATAAACGTCAGTTTAAAGGGCACAAAAAAAGTCGATGCCACGCCAGTGGCGATCATCGTTGTGCCCTTCGGCAGCGATGCTAACAGCGGCATGGCCAGCAGGTGATAAATGTCGTTGGCAAAATATGCCAGGCTCAAAAATAACAAGACCACGGCTGCGATAGATTTTAATAGCCGGTTTCGCAGTTCAATCAGATGCCCCATCAGGCTGTTGGGGTCATGTCGGTGTTTTTTGCTCATGCGCTTGTGCTGTTGGTTGACCACTGGAAGGGGAGACGGCAGCCGGCGCCGACTGTGCTGTAACTGCAGGGGGAGTGCTTGCTACCGGTGTGGCAGCTGGCAGTTGTGCCGCGATGTCGGTCGCAGCTTGTGCGGGCTTGCTATACGGACTATTTACATCCGCGGCAGCCTGGCGCAGTTCGGCCAGCGCATTGATTTCGTCTGCAGACAAACCGAGCAGGCCTTTTTCTTCAGCCTGCCGTAGTTTTTCGTGCAGTTCATGCACCCGCAGCTCATCAGACAATTCAGATTTCATCTGATGGCCGAATTCACGGATAGAACGAATGGTACCCGTTACAGTGCGGATAGCGCCGGGTAGCTTCTCAGGCCCTAACACCAGCAGAGCAACGACGCCAACAACAACCAGTTCCCAGAAACTCATCAGTGTTTATCTTGTACCTGATTCACCGGGGCCGCGTTTTGGGCTGGTGCGGCCGGCGCTGCAGGTTGTGTTGCCGCTGGCTGTGCTGTCACCGCAGCGTCGCGTTTTACTTCGGCCGGAAAACTTGCATCCTGCTCTGTGGATTCATCCGACTCTTTGATTGAATTACGGAAACCACGAATTGCAGAACCGAGATCGTTACCGATGTTGCGCAAACGTTTGGTGCCAAACAACAACACAATAATCACCAGAATGATCAGTAACTGCCAAATACTTACGCCACCAAGACCCATGATATATGCTTCCTCAGACTAAAAACTGTTCCAGTATACGCTTGTTATCTGCCCGAACTCCATGCCCGGCGCCGATCCCTGCGCGGATTCTATAAAAAAATTATGACAATATTGCTTTAACGGCACCAGCGGCACCCAGCATAAAAGCGCCAAGTGCCAGCGTTTGTTGGCCCAGTGCCAATAAAACAGTGGCACTGATGATGAGTGCTGCAGCGGCAATCATCAGTTTCAGGCTTCGGCCCTGTTGTTGCTGGGTCTGCTGTAGCAGTTGTAATTGTGCCAGTAACATTTGCTGCGACCGCGGTTGTTGCTGCAGATAGCTATGCAACAAAGTGGGCATTTCCGGCAGCTTTTCGGCCCAGAATGGCAGGTTTTCTTTGATTTGTCGCAGCATAGCCCAAGGGCCCATTTGCTGCTTCACCCAGTTTTCCAGGAACGGCTTGGCGGTTTTCCACAGATCGAGCTGTGGATACAACTGCCGGCCTAAGCCTTCGATATATAACAATGTTTTTTGCAGCAGTACCAGCTGGGGCTGGACCTGCATATTAAAGCGGCGCGCCGTATTAAACAGGTTCATCAGCACCTGACCAAAGGAAATCTCGGCCAGTGGTTTTTGGAAAATCGGCTCACAGACGGTGCGGATTGCGCTTTCAAACTCTTCGATGGAGGTGTCAGCCGGTACCCAGCCGGAATCGACGTGTAATTCGGCCACTTTTCGGTAATCGCGGTTAAAAAAGGCGACAAAGTTCTCGGCGAGGTAACGTTTATCTTCGCGGTTCAGCGTGCCGACGATGCCGCAATCGATACCGATGTATTGCGGGTTATGCGGTTTATCCGGCGCCACAAAGATGTTGCCGGGGTGCATATCGGCATGGAAAAAGCTGTCACGAAACACCTGGGTGAAAAACACTTCAACACCGCGTTTGGCTAGCAATTCCATGTCAGTGCCATTGGCAATCAGGCGCTCAGTGTCCGACACCGGAATGCCGTAAATGCGCTCCATCACCATGACATTTTTCCGGCTGTGGTCGCTGTAAACAAACGGAATATACAGGGATTCGGAGCCTTCGAAGTTGCGGCGCAGCTGAATGGCGTTGGCGGCTTCGCGTTGCAAATCCAGCTCGTCGAGAATTGTTTTGCGGTACTCCGCGACGACTTCGCGCGGCCGCAGCCGTTTGCCGTCTGGCAAAAACCTGGCTGCGGCGATGGCAAGGTCTGCCATCAGTTCCAGATCGGCCTGAATTTGTTGTTCGATATCCGGCCGGATCACTTTAATGACGACTTCCGGCGCTGAACCATCGGCCAGACGCAAGCGTGCGGTATGGACCTGAGCGATGGAAGCCGACGCCAGCGGTGTCACGGCAAAGTCGCTGAATAATTCGTTGATGTCATTAAGACCAAGCGCCTGCTCAATCAGCCGCTGTGCCTGATTGCCGTCAAAGGGCGCTACTTTATCCTGTAGTTTGGCCAACTCATCGGCCAGTTCTGGCGGGAACAAATCGCGCCGGGTCGACAACATTTGGCCAAATTTGACCCAGACCGGACCCAGACTTTGTAGTGCCAGTCGCAGCCGGACGCCCGGACTTTGTTGCGGATGGCGGTTACGCAGCCAGAATAAAACGACCCGCAGTGGCTTTAGCCACCAGGGGCGCCACTGCGCCGGGATCAGCTCATCAAGGCCGTGCTGTAATAAGGTTTTAATGATTTGATAAAAACGGCTGATACTCATGCGAAGGCCTGTGACTGCGAAAGCAGGCCAGCAAGCTGGCGTTGTAAAAGTTCGGTACGGGCAGCGACTGCGCTGACGTCCTGGCTGAATTGCTGCACTTCGGCAGCGACCGGCGTCAGCCGCAATTCGTCCTGCGCCAGCTCGCGCAGGCTGTGCTCACTTTGCTGCAGATATTGGCGGATACTGCGTTGCAGCAGCTGGATGCCACCGGCAACTTTGTGCGCTGCCGCATCACCCAAATAAACCGACAAGCGTTCCTGCCAGTCCGGATTCAGCTGCTGAAAAAACTGCGAAAACTGTTGCAGTGTTTGCAGGTCGCCATCGATTTGTAGTTTATCCTCACGGATTAAGCGGGTCAGCTGGCTGGGGTCAGTGAGTTGCTGCAAGGCCGATAAATCGGCGCAAATGCTGCAATCGACCGGTTCGTCATGGCTGTTCAGCCAGATGCCGTTTTGCTGCGCCGTAAACACCAGCCGCAGCGAAATACCCCGTAACCGCACCGCAAACTGTTTGCCCTGCAGCCGGTTGAGGCGCGACGGCGCATCCGGGTCCATGCCAATCAACGGGTTCAGCACTTGTTCCGCGACAGTGCACAATAAGCCGGGCAGCAACAGTTTCAGCATCATCAGCTCGTCAGAATTTATAACCGCGGTGTAAGGCGACAATGCCCCCGGTCAGGTTGTGATAGCTGGTTTCAGCGAAACCGGCTTGCTGCATCATCTGTTTCAGTGTGTCCTGGTCCGGGTGCATACGGATAGATTCTGCCAGGTATTGATAAGATTCGCGGTCGTTGGCAACCAGCTGACCCATCGCCGGCAACAGTTTAAAGGAATACAGGTCATAGACTTTGCTGAGCCAGGCTTCGGTCGGTTTGGAGAACTCCAGCACCAATAAGCGACCACCGGGTTTCAGCACGCGGAACATTGAACGCAATGCCGCGTCTTTGTCGGTCACGTTGCGCAGGCCAAAAGCGATAGTAATGATGTCAAAACTATTGTCAGCAAAAGGTAAGGCTTCGGCGTTCGCCTGCACATAGCTGATGTTGTTAACCAGACCCAGGTCACGCAGCTTGTCTTTGCCGACGTTCAGCATCGATTCGTTGATATCGGCCAAGATCACCTGACCGGTCGGGCCGACCCGGCGGGAAAATAACGCGGTCAGATCGCCGGTGCCGCCGGCTAAGTCCAGCACTTTCTGACCGGGCCGCACACCGCTGCAATCAATAGTGAAGCGTTTCCACAGGCGGTGGATGCCAAGCGACATCAGGTCATTCATCACATCATATTTGGCCGCAACACTGTGAAATACATTGGCAACCATCGAGACCTTGTCGTCACGGGCAACAGTTTTAAAACCAAAATGGGTGCTGTCTTGGGTGCCGGAATGCTGTTGTTCAGACATGAAATAACCTTAGCCGGAAAGAATGTGGCGCTAGTGTAAAAGATCCCGCTGCAGACTCCAACCGAAAGCGGTGGATCAATTGTCGCGGATCAAATCGAATGTCGCAGATACGAGGATGTTGCCGTTGACGATCAGGTGCAGCTGATGGGCGCCGCCATAATGCCGGCGGGTCGTCAGGTCGCTGAAACGATAGGTTTTCTGCAACTCAAGCGTACCTGGGCCGGCTTCCCGCTGCAGCCATTGAAATACTTTGTGTCTTTTGCTGCCGTTTTTTGATGCAAAATCAATGGCATATTCAACGCGCAGCGGCGCCGGACCATCGTGCAGCTGCAGCTGTGCGGCAAATTGCAGCACCTCGCCATAATTCAGCTGCTGCTGCGCCAGTGTCAGCGAAGCGTTCAGCGCTCGGGTATTGCAGCCAAATAACTGCAGTGCCTGTGGATGGCGCTGTTTTAACAGTCCACGCAAAGCATGTTTCAGGATCCAGTCAGTGTGGCGATGCTGGCCATGCCATTGCTGCGCCAGCTGCAGCACCAGGTCCGGGTGGTCTTTGCTGATATCGTTCAGATTGTTGGCGACGCTGCGCCGGACATAATCTTCCGGGTCTTGCTTCAGGCGCTGTAACAGCGGAAACAACGGGCTTGGGTCGGCAATAAATTGCGGCAGCTTCTGCCCCCAGGGCAGGCGGGGCCTACAGCCTTCGGAAGCGAGCCGGCGCAGATGCACATTGTCCGAACCGGCCCATTGCTGCAGCTGTTGCAGGCTCTGCTCCGGGTAGCGCTGCAGGAAAGGCCGGATGGCAAATTCCGCAGTCGAGTAACAGGTGAAATGCGCCAGCGCCTGCATCGAGGTGGCAAAATCATCAAGGCCAAACTGCTCGACGATGTCCGGAAAAATAAAACCCGGCAAGCCACCGATCTCGCTGCTGACCGGTTTGAGTAGCTCGCAGCAGTCGGCAAAAGGTAAATTCAGCTGCTGATATAAAGTGGTGGCGATGCGACGGACCCGCTGTTTCAGGCTCAGCTCAGCGTAGGCCGAGTCCCAAAGTGTGTTGATAAAAAAATCGGTGGCGAAACGCGGGTGCTGCTGACTGACGGCGGCCGCCAGTCGTTGCAACAAGGCAAGGTCAAACAAATCTTTCAGCAGCGGCGCACTCATGCGACGGGTTTACAGCATTGCTTCGGTGGCAACCTGATTGCGGCCACGCTTTTTCGCGACACTCAGCACCTGATTGGAGCGGGCTAAGAACTGGTGCCAGTTTTCCTGAGCCTGATATAAGGCGACACCAAGAGAAATCGTCACTTTCGGCAGCGCTTTTTTGCTGCGCGATGATACAAAACGTAGCTTTTCTACGCCGCGGCGCACTTGTTCAGCAATTTCACTGGCGGTGCGCAGGTCGACATCCGGCAACAAAATCAGGAATTCTTCACCACCGGCACGGACCGGCAGACCGCTCTCCTGCACATAAGCACTGATTTTTTTCGCCACTTTTGACAAGATGACGTCACCGATGTTGTAGCCGTAGTCCTGATTAAATTGCTTGAAATGGTCGAGATCAACAGCGATGGCTGCAATACGACGGTGCGGGTTTTCGGCCAGCCATTGGTCGATATGTTCCTGCATGGCCAGCCGGTTGTAGAGGCCGGTTAAGGCATCGACATGACGCTCGCGTTTTAATTGTTCCAGCTCGGCGCGCAACTGATAGCTTTGGTCGTTGGATTTCATTAGCTGGTCACGCAACTTCTGCTGACTGGCTTTGAGTTCGTAAGTCGCGGATAAGATACGACTGACGGTTTCCCGCGCTTGTACCGGCGTATCGGTTTTCAGCGCAACCAGGCTGTGGTCCAGCACATCGATATAATCATGGATGGCTTCACCGGCTTGTTCAGACTGCTGATTCAGCGCGTTGACCATCTTATAGACCGCGGCAATCATGGCTTCGTTTTGCCGGCCAGTCGGCACTATGTAATTGCTATACAGTTCCGTCATGACAAAATCGTCAAACGGAATGCGGGCGGTCAGTTTATCTTCGATGGTCTGGCAAAGTTCAGCGATCACACCGCTGATATATTCGTAGGCAACAGTGAAGTTTACCGGGTGAGCGGCCAAACGATGCCGCTGCAGGAAGGCAATGGCTAGCGCCGCCTTCTCACTGGCTTGCTCGATTGAGTCCTGATACATCATGCCAAGTAAAACTCCAATGGATACTGCATAGACTTAGCGTAACTTAAGGCCGATATGTTACGGAAAAGCCATGTCAACGCAAGCGCGTGCGAGAAATTACAGCGCTGTCACACCTAAAATAACGGGACAACCCGGAGCCGCCAAGCCTTTTTTGCGGCAATAATGGATTTTTTTCAGATTATTCAGATGTTTGTCTGAACATGCTGCTATCGGTTACTGAGCTGGCGCATAAAATCCGCTCAATAAGCAAAAATCTAAGCCGGTTAGCAACTGAACGACGTGCAGATTTGTATACAATCAACGCTGTGATATAGCCATTTGGATTGCCGGAAATGAAACAAAAATTTTTGGTTTCGCTGTGTTGTGCTGCTTTGATGGCCTGCGCACAGCAACCAGCCTCTACGCCCGCTGATTTTGATCGCTTCGCTAACGACTGGTGGCAGCGTGTTGAAAAGGTCCAGACCAATACCAAGTCTGGTTTACCTGATATGTCGGCGACTGCGCTGGAAAAAGCGCAGCAGCAACGTTTAGCTTTACTGGCGGAGTTGAATAAAACCAATGTCAGTGGTTTATCTGAACAGCAAAAAATAAACTTCGCGATTTTACAGTACCGCTTGCAAAACGACATTGACGAGTACCGGTTTGGCGCGCAGTACATGCCGTTGACGGCTGAATCCGGTTTTCACAGCGACGTGTTGTTTATGCTGAATATGTCGTCAGTAAAAACGGAAAAAGACCTGCAGAGTTATCTGGAGAAACTGGCCGCGTTGCCCCTGTATATGCAGCAGCAGATAGAATGGATGCGTCAGGGCCTTGCCAAAGGTTATACCCAGCCCAAAGCGGTGTTAGCCGGCTACGAAGACAGCATCAAATCTTTTATCAGTACAGATCCGCAGAAAAGCCCGTTCTACCGGCCGCTGCTGAAACAGCCTGCCGGCATCGAGCCCGCGCGTTGGCAGGCTTTGCAGCAACAGGCCAGTGCGTTAATCAGTCAGCAAATCACGCCGGTGTATCAGCAATATCTGGATTTCTTTACGACCCAATATGTGCCTGGCGCGCGGGACAATATTGCGGCAATTGCATTACCCGACGGTGCCGCCTTTTACCAGAATCGTCTCGAGCACTACACCACGTTAAAAATGACGCCACAGCAAGTGCATCAGATTGGTCTGCAGGAAGTTGCCCGCATCCGCGCTGAAATGCAGCAGGTTATTCAGCAAACCGGCTTTAAAGGTAGTTTTGCCGAGTTTGTCCAGTTCCTGCGCACTGATCCGCAATTTTATGTGACTAAACCAGAGCAATTGCTGAAAGAAGCGGCTTATTTGTCGAAGAAAATCGACGCACAATTGCCGAAATTGTTTAAAACACTGCCACGTACGCCTTATGGCGTCGAACCTGTGCCGGCGGAAATAGCTCCTAAATACACCACAGGTCGTTATGCCGGTGGCCGCGCGGCGGGCGAACCAGGTTTTTACTGGGTGAATACTTATGCACTGGACCGTCGTCCTTTATATGAGTTGGAAGCCCTGACGCTGCATGAAGCGGTACCAGGCCACCATTTGCAAGTAGCGTTGGCCAATGAGCAGGACAGTTTGCCGGTGTACCGCCGCAGTTTTTATACCTCGGCTTTTGGTGAAGGCTGGGGACTGTATTCTGAGTATCTCGGTCTTGAGGTGGGCTTTTATACTGATCCCTATAGCAATTTTGGCCGCCTGACTTATGAAATGTGGCGCGCCTGTCGTCTGGTGGTCGACACCGGCATGCATACAATGGGCTGGAGCCGTCAGCAAGCGATTGATTTCCTTGCACAAAACACTGCGTTGTCGATGCATAACGTGACCACAGAAGTGGACCGCTATATCAGTTGGCCGGCGCAGGCGCTGTCTTACAAACTGGGCGAACTGACCATCAAACGCTTACGGCAAAAAGCGGAAAAAACGCTCGGTGAGAAATTCAACGTGCGTGAATTTCATGATGCGGTATTGTCCAACGGCAGTGTGCCGTTATCGGTACTGGAACAACAAATCGACCTGTACATCGCCCGGGTCCAACGCGGTTAAATTGAACAAACTGTTGCTCAGCGCTGGCTGAGCAACAGCCTTTTATGTTAAATTTCAATAAATTATTGTAATCAATATCTGGGATGTCGCGGTGATCTGGTGGGTTTTGGCAATTGCATGCCTGATAGTGCTGACGATTGTGATGGTGGTCAAAACTGACAGTCTGGCGTCAGAGCACAAAAGGTTGCTGGTGCAATTTAAAATGCTGGATCAGGAATCCGTCCAGTTTCAGCAAATTACCTACGAGCTTGCCGAAGAATTCAGTCAGTTTTTGCTGTTGCAGCTTGGTGCGGCCCGCAGATTCAGCCGGATGCCGGAAGACGAGTTGTATCAGTTTGAAGTTGCGATGCAGCTGATCCCAACCTTGTGTAAAGAGATCTCTGGCCGTCGTCTGAGCTTTAAAGCGGCATTACAGCGGGCACTGAAACTTCATGCGGATATTGAATTGGCAGCTTTTGAGGCATCTGTTGCACGCCACGGTCGTTTGATTCCCGGGTGGCAAAAACAGAGTTTTGGTGGCTACTTGCAGATGTGTCAGCAAATGTATCTGCTGACAAAAGAACATTCACACAAAGAACAACGGCCAGGTCAGGCTGAGATAGCTGGCTGAATGCTTAGTTGCGTAATGCAATAGAAGGTGCAGTATCAATCTGGCCATCCTGGTCAACTGCAGCCAGACGTTCGCCGGATTTTAACACCGCCATACTGAAACTTGGGCTACGACGGACAAATGCCAGCTCATAACCAAAACGTTGTAGTTCAGAGACAGAAAATTTCTGCGCGATGTTTAACCGGTCCCAGAAATAGTCCAGATTCTTCTCTTCAGCACGTCTGTCTTCAGCCACTGCAACCATTGCTAACAACTCCGTTTCAATTTAATCACTAATGTCGGTGAAAGACTCAACTTTCACTGTAAGCCTTTGCTGCAAAAAGTACAAGGTCAAATTCTGCATTTGTTGTCGGAATAATCGACAATCTGTTGCCTTTTTTCAATAACAACATCTCAGCCAGCCCTGAGATCTGACGGAGTTCGGCCATCGTCAGCACTGTATTGAACCGTTGGACGAAACCAACCTGCACCGCCACCCAAGGCGCTTTCTGTGGTGTTGATTTTGCGTCGAAATATGGACTCTGTGGCTGAAACTGACTGGGATCAGCAAAAGCTGCAGTCAAAATAACGCCAACGCCGGCAATACCGACCTGATCACAGCTGGAGTGATGAATGAGGACCTGATCGCCAATTTTAACCTGATCGCGCAGAAAATTCCGGGCCTGGTAGTTCCGCACACCCTCCCAGATCAAGCCTGTTGCGCCTGCAGCCTGAATGTCCAAGATGCTGCACTCTGCCGGTTCCGTTTTAAAAACCCAGTACATCCTGTCACTGATCTCTGATTTTGTAGTTAATGTAGGTAAATTAGCAGTTGTGCTGTTGCGCCGCAAGAGCTGAACGCGTAAGTTAGATGTTGCATTATTGATAATGGGAGAATGCAATGTATCAACTGAAATGGATGTTATTACTGGGTTGCCTGAGTCTGACCGCTTGTACTTCAACGTCACAGTCCGCTCAAACCCAGGAAGTCAAAGCGACAAATGCCACGCCAACCACAGTGACTGTTGTCAAAGCTTATACCAAGGACACCGACAAAAGTGCCTTGTTGTGTCGCAAGGAAAAAGTGCTGGGCAGCAACCGCAGTGTAAAAGTCTGCAAAACTGTCGGGCAACAGGAAGAGGAACGAAAGCAGGCTGAAAGAATGGTCAACGACGGTACATTGCAACAAAGCCTGGGCGGTGGGGGCGGCCGGCGCTGATCCAGCCTTTAGAACTTGGTTCTTATCGCTGCTTGTTGCAGAATACGCTTCCACTAGGATTCTCGGGGAACAGCGATGAGCCAGGTATTGTCAGATCTATTGTCATTATTGAAATTAGAAACCATCGAATACGGGCTGTATCGGGGCCAGAGCCAGGACCTGGGTTTTAAAGCAGTGTTCGGCGGCCAGGTGATGGGGCAGGCGCTGTCTGCAGCCAAAGAGACTATTCCTGAAGACCGCAAAGTGCATTCCTTTCACTCCTATTTTCTGCGCCCAGGCGATGCGGCTCGCCCGATAGTGTACGAAGTGGAGAATATCCGCGACGGCAAGAGTTTTAGCACGCGCCGGGTCAGTGCTATCCAATATGGCAAACCGATTTTCTACATGACTGCATCTTTCCAGGCCGATGAGCCTGGTTTTGCTCACCAGGACTTGATGCCACAAGTGCCGCAGCCGGAAGATTTGGTGTCAGATTTGGAGTTTTATCGCGAACATGCCGGGCTGATCCCGGAATCTATTCGCAGTAAATTTATTTGCGAAAAGCCCATCGAGATGCGTTCTGTGGCTTTTCATAATCCATTTAAACCCCAGGTCAGTCAGGCCAAACGTTATGTCTGGTTTAAGGCGAATGGCGCTATGCCGGATGACCTGCGGGTACACAAATATTTGCTGGCTTATGCCTCCGATTTTAACTTTTTACCGACTGCACTTCAGCCGCATGGTAAGTCGTTTATGGCGCCAAATATGCAAGTTGCAACGATAGACCATGCTATGTGGTTTCATGAAGATTTTCGCTTTGACGACTGGCTGCTCTATGCGGTAGATAGCCCAAGCGCGTCCGGCGCCAGAGGCCTGGTGCGCGGTCAGTTCTTTAACCGCGCCGGCACTTTGGTGGCTTCGACCATGCAGGAAGGCGTGATCCGCAGTTACGAAAAAGCCAGGGGCGAGTGAGCGCCCTGGCTGTTAAGCTGCTGGCAGCTGGCCAATCTGACGGATGCTGGCGCTGACGGTTGCCGGCAATAGCTGGTAAATGGCTGCTTCGAGCTGCGCAAATGTGCTGGCCGGCTGCAGTTTATGCTCCGGGTCCACGTGCAAATAGTCTTGGTCTTTTAACGCGTTAATGAGTGTGACAAATAACTTTTTGTCATGAAACTCCGGCGCGTCCAGTCCGTGTAAGGTCGACAACCGCAGCGCCAGCTGATGCGCCTGCTGTTCCAGTACATCTCGTTCCATCGGCTCTGAGCCGGAGATGAGTTGCAACACCATCGCATACCGTTGCAGCATGCCATCAGCCAGACTTGCCAGTAGTTCCAGCTTTGCACAGTGTTGCAGATTAAGGTGATACTCCGCACCGGCTGGTTCGACAAAGATGAGTTCTTCCTGCTGCAAAAACAACAAGATCCCTTCGACATAACTCTGTAAATGCTGTGGTGACAGGAATAACTCCTGCTCCAGCAACGGCTGGAGTTGCTGACACAACTGTTGTAATTGTGCTGCGGTGGACTGCTGTCGTAACAGCGCGGTCGCCAAAATGGCCGGGATCATAAACAAGTGGCTGATATTGCTGCGGTAATAACTCACCAGCACTTGGTCATGCGGGGCAAACCGGACCAGAGCGCCGAAGTTATCCTGTTCAATCTGCACTTTTTGCAGACGCTGTGCATGGCGTAACCAGTCGGTTATCTCACCCTCAGCAAAACTGATATTGGGATGATAAGGCACCTGTTGCAGCAAACGGCGATACAGCGACATTTGTGTTAGCAGCTGTTGCTCCGGCATCACTTGTTGCGGCGCCGACAGCAGGCAGGTTGCCAGCAGGTTCACACTATTCACTGCCGCACTTTGGTTAATTCGCAGCATCACCTGATGGGCTAGTTGGGCGACCAACGGATTCAGCCACTCCGGTTTCGCCGGTTCGAGCGGGTCTATGGCACTTTTCCAGTCAGGTACCTGCTGTTGCAAATATTGGTTGACCGACAGTGGCTCACCAAAATTCACGAAGCCAAAACCGTAATTGCGCAGCTTAGTGGCAGCTTTCAGAATACCAAAAGCAGACTCTTTGGTCTTATGCAGGCCTTTTAATTCACGCAGATAAGTACCGACTTCCATCACGTGTTCATAGCCGAGATAAACCGGCACAATTGTGACCGGACGGTCTATGCCGCGCAGCATCGCCTGAATGGTCATCGCCAGCATGCCGGTTTTAGGTTGCAACAAGCGGCCGGTGCGGCTGCGGCCGCCTTCACTGTAATATTTGACGGCGTAGCCTTTGCGAAACAGCTGGGTCAGATATTCGCGAAACACCGTAGAATACAACTTATTGCCGCTGAAACTGCGCCGGATAAAAAATGCACCGCCACGGCGGAACAGTTTACCTATGGGCCAGAAGTTCAGGTTAATGCCGGCGGCAATATGTGGCGACGCCAGACCTTGCTGGTAAATCACATAACTCAGCAACAAATAATCCATATGGCTGCGGTGGCAGGGCAGGTAAACAATTTCATGGCCACGTTGGGCTAAATCCCGGACCTGCTCATTGTTGCGTACCTGAATGCCGGTATAGAGCTTACTGAATAACCAACGTAAAAAACGGTCACCAACCCGGACGGTGGACTCGCGTTGGTCGGCTGCGATTTCTTCCAGCAACAGCAACGCTTCCTGGCGTGCTGCTGCGGGCGGGATTTGCTTTTGTGCGGCTTCATCTTCGATGGCCTGGCGCACTGAAGCAGAGCCTAACAGCGCGTTGAATAAGGCGCCGCGGTCCGGTTGTCTCGGGCCTGTCGCCGCGAGCTGCTGGCGATAGAACTGAAAACGGGCCAGTCGCAGCAATTTGTGCGCGGTGTCCGGGCTGGTGCCATATTTTGTGGTCATATCCTGCAGCGACAAGGGGTTGGAAAACTGCACTAAAGTGTGCCGGCCAGAAATCAGCACGATAAACAGTTTTTGCAGCCAGTTCGGCGCAGCCTGCTCACCGATAATGGCTTTGACGCTGGCTTCTTTGCCAGGCGCGCGTCCCCAGTTGATTGAGACAGGCATTAGTTGGGCATTTTGGGTCGGGTCCAGATGCGCCTGTAACATCTGCTGGCCGATTTGTAGCGCAGTGCTGGGATGTTGGTGACCACTCAGGGTTTTCGGGTTTTCCAGATACAGGGTTCTGGGTAAACGCACATTGCCTAGCTGCACTTCGTCATCCGGTGCCGGCAAACCTAATTGCCGGCAAACCCGCATCAAGGTCGCGAGATCGGTGGCTGAAGACACTTTGGTGATATAAAACAGGGGCTGGTCGCTGGTACCAGTCTGGGTGTTCGTGGTGACAATTTTGCATTGCACCAGCGGTTTAAGCGGCCAATATAATAATCTGGCCAGAAATTTTAATCGGGCAAACATATGGAACCTGCAACACAGACAGCCCGCTACTTTAGCATGGAATGAAAACCAGCGCCAAATTCAGGTCTTACCAGTAAATTGTGCGGAATTAGGCTTGGCACAGCAGAACTCACTGTATATACTCCCAGTATCCACTGTATAGGCATTCAGCATCATGCGACCACTCACACCAAGACAAGCCGAAATTCTGCAACTTCTGAAAGACTATCAGGCCCAGACCGGTATGCCGCCAACCCGGGCTGAAATTGCGATGCAACTTGGATTTAAATCTGCAAATGCTGCCGAAGAGCATCTGAAAGCATTGGCAAAAAAAGGTTTCATTGAGATGTTGCCCGGAACTTCGAGAGGGATCCGGCTGGTGGATGATGCGACAGACGATGCAGCGAACGAACCGGAAATTCAGGGGTTACCTTTGATTGGCCGGGTTGCCGCCGGTCAGCCGATTCTGGCAACTCAGCATATCGAACAATACCACCAGATAGACGCTAACCTGTTTCACCCGTCGGCAGATTTTCTGTTAAAAGTGTCGGGAATGAGCATGAAAGACATCGGTATTCTGGATGGCGATTTACTGGTCGTGCACAAAACGACTGAGGCCCGTCAGGGAGAAGTGATTGTCGCCAGAGTTGATGAAGATGTCACAGTGAAGCGATTCCGCAAAGATGGCCAGTTTGTTTACTTACACCCCGAAAACAACGACTTTAATGTGATAAAAGTTGATTTAACCCAGCAGTTTTTTGCGATAGAAGGTTTGGCTGTCGGGGTTGTGCGAACTCAGACCTGGTAACACGTTATTTAAATCATTGAATCTAAAAGAGGCGCCTTCGTTTTTATGATGAAGGCGTTTTTTTTCATTCCCACCTTGGCTTTTTGGCTATTTTGTCTAATTCTTAAGCAGAACCTGCTAAAACAAATGGTCAAATAAAAGATCATGGCTGGTTTCTTATAGGAAAAAATAACAACGATAAGTTGCAGAATCGGGATGCATAGTTGTGGGCGCGTCGGATTCTGGCAACAGTTTTAGCAAAACTGACAGAGGAGACGTGCTGTGGCGAACACGATGTACCATCGTTGCTCGCTGCTTGCCTTGTTGTGTGTCGATTCGGCTATCGCCGCAGAAATGCCCCTGAATATGACTCGGGGAGTAACGGAAATCAGTCAGAAGGTCTATGACCTGCATATGACGATTTTCTACATTTGCTGCGCAATTGGCCTGGTGGTTTTTGGTGCCATGTTTTGGTCCATTCTTCATCATCGCAAAGCAAAAGGTGTGCAGCCTGCGCAATTTCATGAAAGCACCAAAGTAGAACTGCTTTGGACTGCAATTCCCGTTGTCATCCTGATTTTGATGGCTATCCCGGCTACCCGCACCCTGATTGCGATGGAAGATACCAGTAAATCAGAAGTCACTGTTCTGATCACCGGCTCACAGTGGAAATGGCATTACAAGTACCTTGAATATCCGGTTGAGTACTACTCGCTGCTTGCCACGCCAGCCAAACAAATTCAAAACAAACTGCGCAAAAACGAAAACTATCTGCTGGAAGTTGACCGGCCTCTGGTTATTCCTACCGGCAAGAAAGTCCGGTTCCTGATGACCTCGGATGACGTGATCCACTCCTGGTGGGTGCCGGCATTTGCGGTGAAAAAAGATGCAAATCCAGGTTTTATCAATGAGGCATGGACTCAGGTAGAGCAACCAGGCACCTACCGCGGCCAATGTGCTGAACTTTGTGGCAAAGATCATGGGTTTATGCCGATTGTAGTAGTTGCGAAAACACCAGAGGATTTTAACAGTTGGATCCAGGCGGAAGGGGAACGGTTGGCCAAGCTGAAAGCAGCCGAGCAGGAGTTGTTATCAATGCAGATGACGATGCCTGATGCGATGGCTTTGGGCGAAAAGGTGTATCAGGGTTATTGCGCCGCATGTCATCAACCGACAGGTACCGGTTTACCCGGCGTTTTCCCGGCGCTGAAAGGCAGCAAAATTGCGACTGAAGCGGCACAAAAAGGCACTCACATTGACATTGTGTTGCACGGTAAAACCGGCACTGCCATGCAGGCTTTTGCTAAACAGCTGAGCCTGCAGGAAATTGCTGCGGTTATCACCTATGAGCGCAACGCCTGGGACAACAACACCGGTGATCTGGTCCAGGCTGCTGATATTCAGGCAGCCAAAAACGGACAGAAGGAGTAAGGCATGAGCACAATTTCAACAGATACAGATCAGCATGCCGATCCGCACACAGCAGATCATGGCCATCATCATCCGCCGGCTGGCTTTAAACGTTGGTTTTATACAACAAATCATAAAGATATCGGCACCCTTTACTTACTGTTTGCGCTGACGATGTTTTTCATCGGCGGATTGATGGCAATGGTGATCCGTGCCGAACTGTTTCAGCCGGGTTTGCAGCTGGTAGAACCGGCATTTTTTAATCAGATGACCACAGTTCATGGTCTCATTATGGTGTTTGGCGCAGTGATGCCGGCTTTTACTGGCCTGGCTAACTGGTTGATCCCGATGATGATTGGCGCGCCAGACATGGCGTTGCCGCGAATGAATAACTGGAGTTTCTGGATCCTGCCGTTCGCCTTTGCCATTTTGCTGATGTCTTTGTTTATGGAAGGCGGCGGTCCAGGTTTTGGCTGGACCTTTTATGCGCCGCTATCGACCAAATACAGTGGTGACAGCACGGCTCTGTTTGTGTTCTCGGTCCATATCATGGGGATATCCTCCATTATGGGGGCGATCAACGTCATTGTGACTATCTTCAACCTGCGTGCTCCCGGCATGACATGGATGAAAATGCCACTGTTTGTCTGGACCTGGCTGATCACCGCTTTCCTGCTGATAGCGGTAATGCCGGTACTGGCCGGGACTGTGACTATGGTGCTGACTGACAAATATTTTGGTACCAGTTTCTTTGATGCCGCCGGTGGGGGGGATCCTGTCTTGTTCCAGCATATCTTCTGGTTCTTCGGTCACCCTGAAGTCTACATCATGATTCTGCCGGCCTTTGGTATCGTGTCCAGCATAGTGCCGACTTTTTCCCGTAAGCCATTGTTTGGCTATGCCTCCATGGTGTACGCCACATCCAGTATTGCGCTGTTGTCTTTTCTGGTTTGGGCACACCATATGTTTACTACAGGGATGCCAGTCTTTGCAGAGCTGTTTTTTATGTACTGCACTATGTTGATTGCTGTGCCCACCGGGGTGAAAGTCTTTAACTGGGTTGCCACTATGTGGCGCGGCGCTTTGACCTTTGAAGTGCCGATGATGTTCGCGATTGCGTTTATCGTGTTATTTACCATCGGTGGTTTTTCCGGGTTGATGCTGGCGATCACACCGGCGGACTTCCAATATCATGACACTTACTTTGTGGTGGCACATTTCCACTATGTGCTGGTGACCGGGGCCATTTTCTCGATTATCGCAGCGGCGTATTACTGGCTGCCAAAATGGACTGGGCATATGTATGACGAGACATTGGGGCAGTGGCATTTCTGGTGCTCACTGATCTCGGTCAATCTGTTGTTTTTCCCAATGCATTTTGTCGGACTGGCGGGGATGCCGCGGCGGATCCCGGATTACGCTCTGCAGTTTGCCGACTTTAATGCACTAATCAGTATCGGTGGTTTTGCTTTTGGCCTGTCACAGCTGCTGTTTTTGTGGGTGATAGTCAAATGTATTAACGGCGGTAAGCCGGCGACCAATCAGGTATGGGAAGGTGCAGAAGGTCTGGAGTGGCAGCTGACATCGCCGCCGCCATACCACAGTTTTACCACCCCCCCGGATGTGAAATAGGACAGCATCATGCAGGCACCTGACCATCTGCCGTTATTGCGTAAACTGCTAATCATCACTGTATTGATGTTTGGGTTTGGTTTTGCGCTGGTGCCATTGTATGACGTGTTTTGTGACCTGACCGGGCTCAATGGTAAAACCAGCACTATGGCTGCTACTGCTGATCGGGCTGTTACTGATCAGCAGCGCACTATCACTATTGAGTTTTTAGCCAAGCCTGACCCGAAGATGCCGTGGCGGTTTGAACCTGAAGTCCGGCAGATCCAGGTGCACCCGGGTGAAATTAAAGTGGTGCACTATGCCGCCGAGAATCCAACTTCAGCGCTGATGGTCGCACAGGCTGTGCCCTCCGTGTCACCTGGTCAGGCCGCTTTATACTTCAACAAAATGGAGTGCTTCTGCTTCCAGCGCCAAACACTCAAAGCAGGCGAGAAGCTGATGATGCCACTGCAATTTTATGTAGATCCGGCGTTGCCGGCACAATTTTCAACCATCACGCTGTCTTACACGATGTATGACGTAACCCAGCATAGTCCGGCCGCGACAGGTGCGGCTGTTTATCAGACGGGGAAGTAACATGGCCAAGACATATCAACATTACTATGTACCTGAACAAAGCCCATGGCCGATAGTCGGCGCAGTGGCATTGTTTTTACTGGCATTTGGTGCCGGGCATTTTGTCAATGAAGTCACCCGAAACAAAGAAGGTCACGGCGAATATATGCTGCTGGCCGGTGTGGCCTTGCTGCTGTTTATGCTGGTCGGCTGGTTTCGCAATGTGATTGATGAATCGATGGGTGGGTTATACAGCGAGCAAATGGACAGGTCATTCCGGCAGGGTATGAGCTGGTTTATTTTCTCTGAAGTGATGTTCTTTTTTGCCTTTTTTGGTGCGCTGTTTTATGCCCGGATGATCGCGATGCCGTGGCTGGATGGCGAGAGCAATAACGCGATGACAGCCGAGATCTTGTGGCCTGATTTTAGTGCCCACTGGCCGATGACCAAAACGCCGGGTGGGATCGAAACCAATGCGATGCCCTGGCAGGGATTACCGCTTTATAACACGTTAATTTTACTGACCTCGTCTGTCACCCTGCAGTTTGCGCATGTGGCTCTGGAGCAGGGCAAACGCCTGCAATTACGCTTGATGTTGTTACTGACCATTTTATTGGGTGCCAGCTTTTTGGCTCTGCAAGCTTATGAATATATGCACGCCTATCAGGAACTGAATTTACGTCTGGATTCAGGCATTTATGGCAACACTTTCTTTTTGTTGACGGGCTTCCATGGTTTACATGTGACATTAGGCGCCATCTTCCTGACCGTGATTTGGCTGCGGATCATGTTGAAAAATCACTTTACTGCGCACAATCATTTTGCCTTTCAGGCGGCAGCCTGGTACTGGCATTTTGTCGATGTTGTCTGGTTGTGTTTGTTCGTGTTTGTCTACGTGTTATAGCAACGTTGGAAACAGACCCGGCGCGGTTGCCGGGTCTGTTGCAAAGACTTAATAAGGCCGGTGGTGTGGTTCAATCCAGCCCATGGCTAAAGCCAGGATAATCAGCGCCATTACAACGACGGAGAACATCACCCGCCGGCCCAGATGCTTCGACATAGACGCCTGATTCGGATCATTTTTTAACATCAGATATAAAGCGCGAAACAGCTGAAAGACAACAAAAACTAATAAAGCGACCAACACAATTTTAATCAGCATGACAGGTGTCCTTATGACGCAACCCACAGATTTGTCAGCATCTTCTGCCGCTAAGTCATGGCAGTATTTTGCTGTGCTGATAACTGTGGCGGCATTTTTGCTGTTAAGCAAGTTAGCCTGGTGGCAATGGCAGCGGGCCGAGGAAAAAACCCAGCAGTTGCAGCAAATCGCCCGCTGGCAACAACAAGACGGATTGCCCGTTGCCCAGCTGCAGGTAACAAACCTGTCGGCGCTGGATGGCGCACCACTACAGGGGCAGGTGCGTTGGCTATCACCCTACATCTGGCTGCTCGACAATCAAATTGTCAATGGCCGGGTGGGATACGATGTTGTTGTGCCGGTGCAGGCCCAGGACAGCCTGTTGTTGCTGAATTTGGGTTGGACCGCTGGGCGCGCGGAGCGGGCTGATTTGCCCGAGGTGGTGATCCCGGAAGTATTTGAGCTGCATGGGGTGCTGCGTACCGAGCCACGGCCTTTTTTACTGGGGCAGAATATTGAAAGCGCCGCCGGCTATCCGCAACGGATCCAGGCGGTGTTACCACAACAGCTGGCCGAAGCTAGTGGACTTCAGTTGTTGGACGCAGTGTTTTATCAGCAACAAAGCGATTTTGTTCCACACTATCAGCCCGTGATCCTGCCACCGGAAAAACATCGTGCTTATGCGCTGCAGTGGGCGTTGCTGGCTGTGGCTGTGGTGTTTGTTGCCTTAGCAGTCAGATATCAGCGGAGTCATCATGAGTAAACAACGTTTCCTGAGCTTGTTTCTGTTGGTTGCGGCAGTGCCGGTGTTGCTGGCGTTTGTCATGCTGAAAAGCGGCTGGTACCAGGCTGGCGTCAACAATAAGGGCATTTGGTTTGAGCACGAAGTGCGATTGTTGCCGGCCATTCAACAGCAGCAGGCGCACTGGCGTTTGGTTTATTTGCAGCCGCAGCACTGTGACAATGCTTGTCTGGCAGTCGAGCATTTGATGCAGCAAATTGACCTCGCGCTGGGCCGCAAACAGGACCAACTGGATTTGGTGGTGCTGACAGAAGACTCCGCTATGCAAGCATCCCACAAACCCCAGATTAGTTTTATCCAGCGCTCTTTTGCCGGTCTGGCAGCGGGCAGCCTGATGATTGTCGACCAGCAAGGTCTGGCGCTGCTGCATTATCCACTACCGGATGCGCCGGAGCAGTTACCTTTGCTTGGCAAGGATGTGATGGCAGATTTGCAGAAACTGCTGAAATTTGACCGGGGGCCAACATGATGTGGACAAAAAGACTTGTCAGCTTTGCGATTGCTTTGACCATGGTCGTCATTGTGCTGGGCGCTTATACCCGGCTGACCGACGCCGGCCTCGGTTGTCCGGATTGGCCGGGCTGCTACGGCTTTTTACAAGTACCACAGGACCATCATGCTGAGATTGCTGCCAGTCGTTTTCCTGAGCGGCCTTTAGAGCCGCACAAAGCGCGCAACGAGATGGTGCATCGTTATTTTGCCGGCACGCTGGGGCTGGTGATCGCCGGCATTTTTCTGCTCAGCTGGTGGCAACAACGCAAAGTGCGGTTATTACCGACTGCATTATTGTTGCTGGTGGTGTTTCAGGCTGCGCTGGGGATGTGGACTGTGACGCTGAATTTATTTCCGTTGGTGGTGATGGGACATTTACTCGGTGGTTTTACCTTGCTGACGCTGTTGTGGTTGTATCGCCGGCAGCTGAAACCTGACGACCATGCTACGGCCGCGGTACCACTGCGTCTGAGGCGGGCCGGTACGTTAGCCTGTGCGATGTTAGTAGGGCAAATCGCTTTGGGCGGCTGGACCTCGGCGAACTATGCCGCTTTGGCCTGTGTGGAGTTACCGTTTTGCCACAGCGGCTGGACCAGTCAGCTACGAGCGGCCGAAGCTTTTGACCTGCATTTGGGGCACGACAATTACGAGTTTGGCGTGATGAGTAAAGAAGCGCGCCAGACCATTCATGTCAGCCATCGGCTTGGAGCCATTTTGACGGTTCTGGTGGTTGGTTTTTTTGCCTGGCAACTGTGGCGTTTCAGTCGCAATTTGCCAGCTTCCGAGGCGCAATTGCACAAACGACAAGCGCAGTTGGTCTTGTTGCTATTGTTATTACAGTTCTGCCTCGGTGTACTGAATATCTGGTGGTTGTTACCGCTACCCAATGCTGTGGCACATAACTTCGTCGCGGCGAACTTGCTGGCGGCGACTGTGTTGGCGCGTTATGGTTTAAGACAGCAGCGTCAGGTATCAGTCACAGGCACTGCGTCCCAATACCTCTCTTCAGACAGGAGTCCGGCATGAATCTCAGCAGAATTGCAATGGTGCAGGAATTTCGCCAAACCTGGCGTGACTTCTACCAGCTGACGAAGCCCAAAGTCGTGGCTTTGTTATTGTTAACCGCCTGGGTCGGGATGTGGCTGGCACCAGCTGCAGCATCACAACCGGGGCTGATGTTCATTGGCTTGACCGGTATCGGTTTGTTGTCTGCAGCTGCTGCGGCTCTTAATCATGTACTGGACCAAAACATCGATGCGAAAATGGCCAGAACGCAACGTCGCCCGGTGGCGACGGGAAGGGTCAGCCCACAGCAGGCTGTGACTTTTGCTTTCAGCCTGGCCATCGCCGGTTTTGTTTTATTGCATGGGTTTGTTAATCCGTTAACCGCCTGGCTAACCTTAGCCAGTTTGTTTGGCTACGCCGGCATCTATACCATGTTCCTGAAACGGGCCACACCGCAGAATATCGTCATCGGTGGTTTAGCCGGGGCTATGCCGCCGTTGTTAGGCTGGACCAGTATCACCGGTACTTTGTCAGCAGAACCCTGGCTGCTGGTGATGATTATCTTTGCCTGGACGCCGCCGCACTTTTGGGCGTTGGCAATTCACCGCCGCGACGATTACGCCAAAGTGAATATGCCGATGTTACCGGTCACCCATGGTATTGAATTCACCAAAACCGCGATCCTGCTGTACACGCTGTTGCTGACGCTGGTCTGCTTAATGCCTTATCTGGTGGGGATGTCCGGGCTGATATATCTCGTCGGCAGCCTTGGCCTCAACCTTGGTTTTATCCTGCACGCCTGGCGGCTGAAGTTTGGGATTGATCCAAAACAAGCGATGCAGACGTTCCGCTTTTCCATTTACCATCTGATGTTGTTATTCTTAGTGCTGATCTTGGACCAGCAATGGTTCTGGCGCTGGCATTAAGGAAGAATGATGCAAAAAGTCTGGGCGGTTTTGTTATTGGTTGCGGCGTTAGCTGCTGGCGTTTTGGTGTACCGGCAGTTACAAGCGCCGGCTGAGTTCTCCAACGTGTTGATTTATCCGGCACCACGCGAGATGAAGTCTTTTCAGCTCACCAACCATACTGGCCAGCCGGTCAGCCGTGAACAGTTAAATGGCCACTGGACATTAGCTTTTGTTGGTTACACCTTTTGCCCGGATATTTGCCCGATGACGATGGCGATGTTGTCCGGCAGTTATGCTGGATTGAGTGAAGCCCTGCCCGCCGGCCAAAAGCTGCAACTGTGGTTTGTCTCTGTCGACCCCAAACGCGATACCGTGGCGCAGCTTGGAAATTACGTGGGTTACTTCGAGCAACCGGCCATCGTCGGCCTCACGGCCAATCATGACCAGCTGTTTCCTTTTGTCCGTGAACTTGGCTTAATGTATGCCATCAGTACCACGACGGACGAGGATTACCGCGTTGATCACAGCGCTTCCATTGTGCTGCTGAATCCAAAAGGCCAGCTGGTAGCAATGTTTAAACCAGAAATGTCATTGGAGCAAAACGCAGTGCCAGTGGTGACTAAAGCACAGTTGCTGCGCGACTTTCCGCAAGTGCTGAAGGCCGTTACACCTTAAACAGCGGGTTAATCAACAAAGACCCAGGGCTGGGAAAACCAGTAAAAATAACCCGGTTTGCTCTGGCTTGGCGCTGTGCAGTTGTACCTGTTGTGATAAAGCTTGAGTGGCGCAGTGGCCTGTACACTGAAAGTATCTGCATCCAGCCATTTCACCGGTAACGCTTTGCCATCAAAAAAACAATGCAGGTTCTTCGGCTTAAAATCGCTGCTGTCGACGCTGAGTGTCAACAATGGCGGGTTCTGTCGGCTGACCGGATCTGCTTTGCTGTAGTCTGTTACAGGCAGCGCGAGAGTTTTCAGCTTCGGCACAAAGTGCTTCATCGCGGCGAACTGGCTGGATGAGGGATAACGCGGGATGCGGGTGAGTGCGACGCCCGGTCCGACGGCGCCCGATTGCTGCCCGATACCGATAAAACCCAGTTCACTGACCAGCTGTTCCAGTTCAGCACTAAAATCGCCATAAGGATAAGCCAGCCATTTGCGTTGTTGCCCTAGCTTTTCTTCCAGTTGTTCCTGCGCCAGCAGGATGTCAGTCTTTACCCGTTGCCGCCACTCAGCTTTGTTTTCACCTTTGTTCGGCACAGCCAGACGATGATGATACGAACTGTGGTTGGCAATGATCACGCCTTCCTGTTGCATCGTCTGAATTTGCGACCAGCTCAAGACTGGGCCTTCACGCCGGTCAATCAGCGCCGGTCCCAGAAACATGGTATAGGGGTAATTGAATTCTTTTAAAATCGGCCGGGCGTTGAAAAAAACATTGGCAAAACCATCGTCGAAGGTGATGGCGACGGCATTGTCCGGTACTGGTTTTTGCTGAGTCAGGCCATCGATAATGACATCCAGACTGACGACCTGAAAACCCAGATCTTTTAAATGCTGCATTTGCTGGCGGAACTCCGCCGGCGTCACACTGGTGCTGCGTGGCGTGTCTGTAGCAACATGATGATATTGCAGAATAATAGCGGCGTTAGATGTAGCAGAACTGCACAACACAACGGCGAGTGCAAAGGTGAGGGCGAGCAATTTATTCATTGTCAGACTCCTGCATACCGCATGGCTGCGGTCATAAAAAAGCGGCCACAAGGGGCCGCTGTCAGAGCAGTTTGCTACATCTTATCAGTAATAAGAATGCTCGCCGCGCTGGTGGTCGGTGACATCGCGTACACCTGACAATTCACCGTGGAAGCGGTTCAGCAGTTCTTTTTCGATGCCTTCTTTCAGCGTTAAGTCGACCTGTGAGCAACCGTTACAACCACCGCCAAATTGCAGCACGGCCACACCGCTGTCGGTCAGTTCAACCACCGACACCCGGCCACCGTGATTGGCTAATTGCGGATTAATCTCGGCATCGATGACATATTGCACCCGTTCTTTTAACGGTGCGTTGTCACTCACCTTGCGCACTTTGGCATTCGGCGCTTTTAACGTCAGCTGCGAACCCATTTGATCGGTGACAAAATCGATTTCTGCATCGACCAGAAACGGTTTACTGTCAGCATCGATGATGGCGTCAAAACCGTTAAAAGGCACCGTCAGGTCTGTTGATTCGACCGCATCCGGTGGGCAGTAGGACACGCCACATTCCGCGGAAGCCGTGCCGGGATTGACCACAAACACCCGGATGTTGGTGCCGCTGGCCTGCTTTTCTAACAGTTTAACAAAATGCGCTTGCGCCGATTCGGAGATGATGATCATCAGTAGTACCTGACTAAATTACTAGGTTAATGCCTATGATACGCCCGCAAACCGGCCTTGCCAAGCCTGCTTGAGTGGCAGCAGGCTTTATTGCTAAGGTGAATACTTAGTTTTCAGGAGGATAGCCGGTGCGAACTTTTACTCTGTCTCTGTTGATGGCAACTGCATTTTTTCATCCGGTGCTGCAAGCGCAGACTGCACCTGTGGTGCCGGCTCCGGCGGAGGTGCTGGGCTTTGAACCCGGGCAGTGGCATGCCCGGCACGACCAGCTCGAAGCTTATCTGCGTGCCGCCGCAGCCGCGGCGCCGGATCGCACCCGCTTTGACATTATTGGCCGAACCCACGAACAGCGGCCTTTATTGCAGCTCATTTTGAGCTCTGCCGCCAATATGCAGCGGCTGGAGCAAATTCGCGAAGCGCATCTGGCGGTCAGTCGCGGTGAAAAACAACCAGACCCAACGCTGCCGGCCATCGTCTGGCTCGGTTACAGCATTCACGGCAATGAAGCCAGCGGCGCCAATGCCTCGTTGCGGGTTGTTCATCAGCTGCTGACTTCCTCAGATCTGGCGGTCAAAAACCTGTTGGATAACAGCATCATTTTGCTGCAACCGAGCCTGAATCCGGACGGTAACGACCGTTTTGCGACTTGGGTCAATATGCATCAGGGCACGGCGGCAGTGGCAGATCCGCAGCATCGGGAACATGTTGAGCCCTGGCCAAATGGCCGGCCGAACCATTATTGGTTTGACTTAAACCGTGACTGGTTGCTGCTGCAGCATCCGGAAAGCCAGGCGCGTATTGCGCAGTTTCACCGCTGGCGGCCGCAAATAGTGGCAGATTTTCATGAGATGGGCACTAACAGCACCTTCTTTTTCCAGCCCGGTATTCCGAGCCGCAATAGCCCTTTTGCGCCCGAATCGACTATCAAACTGACCAATCAGCTGGCGCAATTCCATGCCAAAGCACTGGACGAGGTGAACCGGCTGTATTTCACCGAAGAAGCTTTTGACGATTTTTATGTTGGTAAAGGCTCGACGTATCCAGACGTGCACGGCAGTGTCGGCATTTTGTTTGAGCAGGGCAGCAGCCGTGGTCATCTGCAGGAGAGCCTGCAGTCAGAGCTCAGCTTCAGCTTTGCCATCGATAATCAGTACCGCACGTCATTTTCGACGCTCAATGGCGCCATAGCGCATAAACAGAATTTACAACAAGCGCAGTATCAGTTTGCGCAAAAATCCAAAGAGCAGGCCCGGCTGGACCCGGTGCGCGGTTATCTGCTGCGCGAGCCAGCTGACCAGAGCCGGCTTGCGGCATTATTACAGCTGTTAAAACAGCACCAGATTGCGGCCTATGCCCTGACTGAAGATTTCCAGATCAACGGTAAAACCTTTGAGGCCGGCCACAGTTATTTTGTGCCGGTAGAACAAAGCCAATACAACCTGATTAAAGCGGCCTTTAATACCGATACCAATTTCCGCGACAATACTTTTTATGATGTGTCAGCCTGGACTTTGCCGTATGCCTACAACATTGATTTTGCCGCCAGCCGCAAAGCGCCATCAGAGCTTGCAGCTGAAGCCTGGACAAAGCCTGCGGCAATAGTGCAGTCGTTTAACGACGGTGCTTACGCCTATGCGCTATCTTGGGCGGATCAACAGGCGCCAGTGCAAACCGCGCGTTTATTGCAGGCCGGCTTCCAGCTCAGAGTGGCGCCGAAGGCATTCAGTGCGGTGACGGCTCAAGGCGTCCAGCAGTTTGCCGCCGGCACTGTGCTGCTGCCTGCTGGTTTGCAGGCTGACGGCTGGCAGCAAAAGCTGCGCGAATTTGCCCAGAAACAGCCGTTAGCGCTCAGTGCATTAACTTCAGGCCTGACGCCTCAAGGCCAGGATTTGGGCAGTAATCAGGTCAAACCGCTGGTGTTACCGGAAGTGTTATTGGTAGCAGGTCCTGGCATCAATTCAACCGAAGCTGGTGAGCTCTGGTTTGCGACCGAGCGACTGGCCGGCGTGTCGCCATCGATGGCCGAGCCGGCACGGCTGAAGCGCCTCGATTTGGCACGCTACAGCCATATTCTGTTGCCGGATGGTAATTACAGCAGCTGGGGCGATGCCGAAGTGGCACAGCTAAAAAGTTGGCTGGAACAAGGCGGCGTGTTGTGGGCGCAAAAAGCGGCAGTCAGCTGGCTGGCGGAGAAGTCTCTGCTGCAAGCCAAGCTGAAAAAAGCCAGTGAATTAAAAGCCTTAGTCACAATGACCGCACCGGTTTATCAGGACAAAGAACAGCTGGCCGGCCGCCAGCGCATTGCCGGAGCGATTTTCCAGACTGAGGTCGATCTGAGCCATCCGCTGACTTTTGGTTTACCGCGTCAGCAACTGCCGGTGTTTAAAAATGACCTGCTGTTGATGGAGCCGGCTGAACAGCCTTTTGTCACTGTGGCCCGTTACAGCGATCAGGCGCAGTTAGCCGGTTATGCCGATCCGGCGCTGGTTAATGCGTTTCGCAATAGCGCCACAGTGCTGGCGCATAATGTCGGCGATGGGCGTATTGTGGCGATGACCGATAACCCGGTGTTCCGTGGTTATTTTGTCGGCTCAGGCCGGTTATTGGTTAATAGTCTTTATTTCGGCAAGTTGTTCGACTCTGGCGACGACAGTGGGGACGGCGACGAATAAAGCCAGGTTTGAGTGCCGGGCGCTGGCGTAATAGCCAGCGTGACCACGCCAATCCGTTGTACACCGGCCTTTCGCAACAGACGACAAAGCTGATTCATTGTTGCACCTGTGGTCAGCACGTCGTCGACCAACAACATCTGTGCGGGTAATGTGGCACCCGTCGATGATTTGAGCCGGAACTGGCGACGCAGCTGGGCCCGGCGCGCACTGGCGCTGGCGCCAAGCTGATGCGGCAGATGACTTTGCGCAACAAAAACATGTAACAACGGCAAGCCGGTGACTGCAGCCACTGTCGCAGCAAGTTGCTGTGACTGATTAAATCCACGTTCACGCAGCCGCTTCGGATGCACCGGCACATAAGCCACTGCGGCGAACTGGTCCTGCAAGCGCCAGAGCGGCAGAGCCAGCGCCAGTTGCTGGCGTAACAGCTGGCCACAAGCCAATTCCTGCTGCAACTTCCAGGCACTGATAAAATGGCTCCAGGGCTGCTGATACCAGCTTAAACTCCAGACGGCATCAAACTGCGGCGCTAAAAGCCCACGACCAACCGCTGGCAGCTGCAACGCATCGCCGCTCAAAGACCAGTACAGCCGCGGCAAAGCAACCTGACAGTGATCGCAAAGCTGGGCGCCGGGTTGATGCACCGGAAAATCACACCACAAACAACAATTTGGCAGGCAGCAGTGTAAAAAGCGCTGCAGCATAAGCTGTATCGCAGGCACAATAGTGGTTTGTATGGCCATCACAATCCTTGTGATTAGATAATTTACATAAATTTAACTATGACGCTGAACGCTGAAAATACCAAACCAACTGTTGTGTTAATCCATGGCTGGGGCCTAAATCATGCGATCTGGCAGCCTGTCGCCGACGCGCTGGCCACGGATTATCAGGTGCTGGCGCTGGATTTACCTGGGTATGGTCTGGCGACGAACTATCCGGATCCTTATAGTCTGGAAGCGATCACTGACCAGCTGGCGAAGCTAATCCCAGCGCAAAGCTTTGTGCTGGGCTGGTCGCTGGGGGGCTTGGTTGCAACTATGCTGGCATTGCGGCATCCGGCTAAAGTGCGGTCACTGGCGTTAGTGGCCAGCTCGCCGTGTTTTCTGCAGCAACCGGATTGGCCCGGCATGAACGCCCAGGTGATGCAGCAGTTCGCCGGCTCTTTATCTGCCAATCTGGCGCTAACAGTGGAGCGTTTTCTGGCTATTCAGGCGATGGGTAGCAGCACTGCGCGACAGGATATTAAGCAGCTGAAGCAGGCGGTGCTGAGCTTGCCATTACCGCAGGCACAGGTGCTGGCTGCTGGTCTTGAAATTCTGGCGACCACAGATTTACGCCCGGAGCTTGCCAGCCTCAGCATGCCGCTGTTTGGCTGCTTTGGCCGGCTGGATTCGCTGGTGCCGGTGGCGATGACCACTATGTTGGCAGAGCTGGCGCCACGCGCGCAGATTTCAGTGCTGGCCAAGGCGTCGCATGCGCCTTTTATCTCCCACCAGACTGAGTTTTTGCACTGGCTCAGACAGTGTTTACAGGCTTAGCAGCCACTGTAAAGTTGCTTGGCCGGATCCAGATCAGAAAAACGGCAGAAAATTGCCGCTAAAGTGGCGACTATTTGCCATTTTCCTTGTCTCAACTGCATGAGTTGGTTACTATTTAATCATAGGTTCATGTTGTGGAGATCCGTCGATGGAATTACAGTCCGCGTACAACTCAGGTTTGCAGGGTTTTCAACGCGCCTCCAATGGCATTACGGAAGCCACTGTGAATATCAATCGCGAAGCGATTAATCAGCAGCGTGCGTTAAATGCCCAGCAATCCAATGCTGCAGCGCAGCAGCCGGAACCTGTCCAGCCAGAGCCGAAAACGCCAGCGCTGGAACAAAGCCTGGTGCAACTCACCACAGAATCACTGTATGCCGAAGCCAATGTGCGGTCGATTAAAACGGCTGACGAAATGCTTGGCACCTTGATAGATGTCAGTGCCTGAGGACTAGCGCAACATGGCGATCACGTCGGTTTACCCAAATGTCACCCCATATGTCGGCAATCCGGCAGTGGATTTGGCACGCCGGGAAAATCTCAAACGTGACATCATCGAACCTGTTGCACAGATGGAACGCAACGCCGCAGAAAAGGGCGTGATTTCCGAAGATAAAAGCCGCAACTCACCACAACAAAATAACCCGACCTACACAGACGAAGTAAAAAATCGCGGCACTGAATTAAAGCAGGCGATCGAAGGCCGTTCGCAGGAGCGGGATCCGGAAGGGCGTTCGGAGCAGGGCAGTTCAGGGCAATCCGGCTCCGGTCGTGATGACCAACAAAGCGCCAGTGAACAGCGCAAACTGGACGAACTGAAAAAACGTGATGCTGAAGTCCGGGCCCATGAACAAGCGCATGCCAACACAGGTGGCGATTTAGCGGCGTCCCCGAGTTATGAGTTTCAGTTAGGGCCGGACGGCCGTCAGTATGCAGTGGGTGGCGAGGTCAATATCGATTTGGCCGTGGTGCCAGGCGACCCGCAAGCAACAATCATTAAAATGCAGAAGGTCAAAGCCGCAGCTTTGGCCCCTGCGGACCCCTCGTCGGCAGACCGGCGTGTGGCTGCGGAAGCTATGCAGCGCGTATTGCAGGCCCAGTCGGAATTGGCGCAGCAAAATGTTGCGTTAAATAACCCGCCGGCTGCTGACGCGGATTATTGGCTGGAGCAGGCTGACGAGCAGCAGCAAGCACAAAATACCCTGACCGGCAGAAACAGCCAAAACTCTCTGCAACCAGATGCGCAGCAGCTGGAACCCGGGCGGCCAGTGAATAAAGGCCCACAGGTTGAACAGCGTAGTCTTGAGCTGGCGGCCTTAATGCAAAAACGCAGTCAGGTTATCAGTAGTTATTACCAGCAGGCGGTGCAGCCGCAGGACAGGCCTTTAATGCTGACTGCCTGAAGTGCAAAGCCATCATCAGCTTACGAATAAAAACGCCGTCAATTGACGGCGTTTTTATTCGGCTGCAAGCAGATGCTGAAGTTACTTCTTCAGCTTGGCCAGTGCTGCGGCAAAAGCGTTACCCATCGCGGCATTGCCGTTGTCTTGCTGACGTGGTGCGGCTTGTGGCCGGCTGCCGCCGGATTTAGCCGGCGCTGAGCGTTCTTTCGCGCCACCAGCAGTTTTCGGCTGTGGCTGTTCGTCCATCCGCATCGTCAGCGCGATGCGCTTCCGTTCAATTTCCACTTCCAGCACTTTGACTTTGACAATGTCACCGGCTTTGACCACCTGATGCGGATCTGACACAAATTTGTCGGTCAACGAGGAAATATGTACCAGACCGTCCTGATGCACACCAATGTCAACAAAAGCGCCAAAGTTGGTGACGTTAGTGACGACACCTTCCAGCAGCATGCCGGGTTTTAAATCGGCCATGGTTTCGACGCCATCTTTAAACTGGGCAGTTTTGAACTCTGGTCGTGGGTCGCGTCCCGGCTTGTCCAGTTCCTTCAAAATGTCGCTGATGGTCGGAATACCAAAATGTTCATCAGCAAATTCAGCAGGGTTAATCGACTTCAGAAAACTGCTGTTACCGATCACGGCGTCGACCGGCTGTTGGTGTTTTGCCAGAATTTTCTCGACGAGCGGGTAAGCTTCCGGGTGCACTGCTGAAGCGTCCAGCGGGTTCGTACCGTTGTTGATTCGCAAGAAACCTGCAGCTTGTTCAAAAGCTTTAGGCCCCAGTCGCGGCACTTTCAGCAGGTCGCGGCGCTGCATAAAGCGGCCGTTGCTGTCACGGTACAGCACGATATTTTGCGCCAGGGTTTTGTTCAGGCCGGCGACGCGGGCGAGTAGGGCCACTGATGCGGTATTCAGATCCACGCCGACCGCGTTTACACAGTCCTCTACCACAGCATCCAGTGATTTGGTCAGCAGACTTTGGTTGACGTCGTGCTGATATTGGCCGACGCCGATGGCTTTGGGTTCGATTTTGACCAGCTCGGCCAGTGGGTCCTGCAAGCGGCGACCAATTGACACCGCACCACGCAGCGATACATCCAGATCCGGGAATTCCTGCGCGGCCAGTTCGGACGCTGAATACACCGAAGCGCCGGCTTCCGACACCATGATTTTGCTCAGCTGTTGTTCCGGCAGCAGCTTGATGACGTCAGCTGCCAGTTTATCGGTTTCGCGGGACGCCGTGCCGTTGCCGATGGCAATCAGTTCGACCTTAAATTGTTTGCAGTAGGCGGCCAGCGTTTTGACTGATTTGTCCCACAGGTTTTGCGGGGCATGTGGGAAAATAGTGGTATTGGCGACCAGTTTGCCGGTCTGGTCGACGACCACGACTTTCACCCCGGTGCGCAGGCCCGGGTCGAGGCCTAGCGTGGCGCGCATGCCGGCTGGTGCTGCCATCAGCAAATCTTTCATATTGCGGGCAAATACGGCGATGGCTTCTTCTTCGGCTTTTTCACGCAACTCGCCCAGCAGGTCATTCTCCAGTTGCAAATGCAGTTTCACTTTCCAGGTCCATTGCACCACAGTACGGATAAAAGCATCGGCGGCGCGGCCTTGCTGACGCAGGTCAAAATGACTGGCGACCATCTGTTCGCAGCTGGCGTGAGCGCTGGTTTCATCGGCGTCCGGCTGTAATTGCAGGTTTAAAATACCTTCATTGCGGCCACGGAACATCGCCAGAGCGCGGTGCGACGGCACGTTTTTCCACAGTTCTGTGTGGGCGAAATAATCGCGGAATTTTGCGCCTTCAGTTTCTTTGCCGGCCACCACAGTGCTTTTTAACACGGCATGTTGTGCCAGATGGCGACGCAGTTTTGCCAGCAGATTGGCGTCTTCGGCAAAACGTTCCATCAGAATATATTTGGCGCCGTCCAAGACGGCTTTGACGTCGGCAAAACCGGCTTCAACGTTGATGTATGGTAATGCGGCCTGTTCCGGCACTAAGTCAGCGTCGGCTAATAATGCATCGGCCAGCGGTAACAAACCGCCTTCAATGGCGATTTGGCCTTTGGTGCGGCGTTTGGCTTTGTATGGGCCGTATAAGTCTTCCAAGCGGGTTTTATTGTCAGCAGC
This sequence comes from Rheinheimera texasensis, assembly GCF_964031785.1. Taxonomy (GTDB): domain Bacteria; phylum Pseudomonadota; class Gammaproteobacteria; order Enterobacterales; family Alteromonadaceae; genus Pararheinheimera; species Pararheinheimera texasensis_A. The sequence goes on along the minus strand of NZ_CAXIRE010000008.1, from coordinate 51,411 downwards.
CAGAATGTCCTGCTCCAGCGCCGGCGTCAGTTTACCCTGCTCGTTGATCGTGCGCAGGATCACCTGCCGGCGGTCTTCCAGTTCGCGCAAATAGGTCAGGCGCTGTTCCAGCGTCCGCAGCTGCGTGTCGTCGAGGCCACCGGTGACTTCTTTGCGGTAACGGGCGATAAAAGGCACCGTTGCGCCTTCGTCCAGCAGCTGAACTGCAGCATTGACCTGGTCCGGACGGGCTGCGATTTCAGCTGCGATCTGTTTGATAATCATCGACATGGTGTTATTGAGTTCCTTGCGACGCAGCGATATAGAGCACAGCTGCTGATAAAGTGGCGGCTATTGTCATACGCCTGCACAAAAAAATCCATCCTGTGACGGCTGACAGCAACTACGGCGCTTGGTATAAACCGCGGTGGAACAGGCAAAGTCAGGTCGTGGAGCTGTGGCGGATGAAGACAAAAGTACAAGCTAAAACCAAGTTAGTCACCCGTGAGGGCTATAACCAGCTCAAGGCGGAACATGACGAACTTTGGTTTAAAAAACGGCCCGAAGTGACCAAAATTGTCAGTTGGGCCGCGAGCTTAGGCGACCGTTCCGAAAATGCAGACTACACATTTAACAAGCGTTTGTTAAGGCAAATAGACAGCAGAATCAGATACTTAAGAAAGCGTCTCGAGGATCTGCAAATCGTCGATTATTCACCGCAACAAGCCGGTAAAGTGTTTTTTGGTGCCTGGGTCGAAGTGGAAGACGAAGAGGGCAACAGCCTGAAATTTCGCATTGTTGGCCCGGATGAAATTTATGGCCGCACCGATTACATCTCGATTGATGCGCCGATGGCGCGGGCTTTGTTAAAAAAACAAGTCGACGACAGTGCGGTGGTCACAACGCCGGCAGGCAGTAAAGAATGGTGGGTGACGGAGATTTATTATCCGCAGCAAGCCGGAGCAACTGATTGATTCAGCTGCCAATCAGCTCTAAGCCTTCACTTTAGAACTGTGAATTCACCGCCAGAGGTTGTTATGTCTAAGTATGTCTTGTTGCTGTTTGCGTTGTTTTGCGCTCAGGCCCAGGCCGATGATGAAGCTTATCAACAATGTTTGCTGCAGTATCAGAGCCAGGTGGAGATCCCGGAAGCGGCGGCCTTTGTGCGTAACGCCTGCAACCATGTGCATCGGGAACTGGTGATGCTGCCGCGCAAAAAGGCCTACTGGCAATGTGTGCTGGATTATGTGGCGCCGGTGAAAACCCGTGAAGTGATGGCAGATTTATTACAGGTTTGTCGCGAACGACATGATTTCAGAAAATAAATTCTTTTAAAAACATATAGATAAAATTATTTTTAAAATTTCAGTTTTTGTCATCTACGTGTCACAAAAATATGCTGGCGATCCGGTGAAGGCCTTCGCTATATTCAATCCGAACCTTGAGTTCCAAACTCACCTGCGGAGACAGCAACATGATGAACAAAACTGTATTTACTGTCGTAGCCGTTGCAGCTGTGTTGCTGAGCGGCTGTGCTACTGTGAAACCTGATTATGCTTTTGTGGTAGACCAGGATCAGGTCGCCAAAGCGGATAATCTGAAGCGCCAACAGCGCCAGGTTGCCCATGTAGTCTGGATTAATCCTCCGGTGCGCAAAGTGGCATTAGCGGAGCAACCAAAGCCCTGAGGCCTTAACCACAAAACGGAAAGAATTTGTAACACCTGTACCCGCAATGTCTCGTCAACATTGCGGGTTTTTCGTTTATAGTGGGAAAAATTCTGTGAAAAGGATCCATCATGCAAACTCAGGAAACTACCAAAATTCTGGTTGTCGATGACGATATGCGCTTGCGCGCTTTGCTGGAGCGTTATTTAGTCGAGCAAGGATATATAGTGCGTACCGCCGCCAATTTTGAGCAAATGAACCGGCTGATGGAGCGGGAGAATTTTCATTTACTGGTGTTGGACCTGATGTTGCCGGGTGAAGATGGCTTATCGATTTGCCGGCGCCTGCGTCAGCAGGAAAATGAGATCCCGATCATTATGCTGACCGCCAAAGGCGACGAAGTCGACCGCATCATCGGCCTCGAGATGGGCGCGGACGATTACCTGCCAAAACCATTTAACCCACGTGAATTGCTGGCCCGTATCCGCGCCGTGCTAAGACGGAAATCAAAAGAACTACCGGGCGCGCCGACACAGGAAGAAACTTTAGTCAAATTCGGGCCTTTTGTGTTTAACCTGGCGACCCGCGAGATGCACAAAGGTGACCAGCTGATGCCGCTGACCAGTGGTGAATTTGCCGTATTAAAAGTACTGGTCAGTCACGCCCGTGAACCTCTGTCACGCGACAAACTGATGAATATGGCACGTGGCCGTGATTATTCAGCGATGGAGCGTAGTATTGATGTGCAGGTGTCGCGGTTACGCCGGATGATTGAAGACGACCCGACCAATCCGCGTTATATCCAGACGGTCTGGGGCCTGGGTTATGTGTTTGTGCCGGACGGTGTCGCCAGCTGATGCGGATTTTACCCCGCAGCGCCTTCGGTAAAACGGTGTTTCTGATTGGTTTGTTATTGCTGATCAATCAGTTAGTCTCCTATTTTCTGGTGGCCGTTTATGTGATTCAGCCGACGTTGCAGCAGACCAACCATCTGATCGCAAAACAGATTAAAGTGGTGTTTATCGATGTTGGTGGTGAACAGGGTCTGCTGTCTGAGGAGTTGACGCAAAAGTTTCAGCAGGCGACCGGCATCGACGTGCTGACCGAAGCACAGGCTTTGCGCCAGGGCCTGAACAACGCGATTTATTATCAGTATTTTTCTGATGAGATGTCGCGTGAATTAGGCGGGCCGGCCGAAGTCCGCATTGAGCAGGACCAGCAATTCTCGTTCTGGGTGCGGCCACCGCAGGCACCGCAATACTGGATCAAAGTACCGCTGACCGGCCTCAATGAAACCGACTTCTCCCCGCTGCAAATTTATATCCTGCTGATTGGCTTTTTAAGTGTGGCCGGTGGCTGGTGGTTTGCCAGGCAGTTAAACCGGCCGCTGCAGCAGCTGCAACAGGCTGCGATCCGGGTTGGTCGCGGTGACATTCCGGATCCGTTGCCGGAAGAGGGCTCGACCGAAATCATTGCGGTGACCCGCGCTTTTAACCACATGGCCAATGGCATCCGCCAACTGGAAAAAGACCGCAGTTTGCTGATGGCCGGTGTGTCGCATGATTTGCGTACGCCACTGACGCGTATTCGTTTGGCCAGTGAAATGGTCAGCGAGCAGGATAGCTGGATCCGCGATGGTATCGTCAGTGATATTGACGATATGAACGCCATTATCGACCAGTTTATTGACTATATCCGCCATCACAAAGAAGAGACGTTGGCCGAGGAGAACCTGAATCAGCTGGTGCAGGAACAAGTCGAAGCCGACCGGCTGCAACAGCGGCAAATCAGCGCCGAACTGCTGGACGGTTTGCCGTTGGTGCCGATCCGGCGTATTGCTATCAAGCGGGTGCTCAGCAATCTGATTGAAAATGCGCTGAAATATTCCGATGGTGCCGTCGAAGTACGTACTGGTTATGAAAAAAACCGCCAACGTGTGTACCTGCAGGTGCGGGACCACGGTCCCGGCATTCCGGAAGACCAGATGACACGGATGTTTGAGCCCTTTACTCAGGGCGATACCGCGCGCGGCAGTGCCGGTTCAGGCCTGGGCCTGGCGATTATCAAAAAGATTGTGGATATGCATCATGGTGAGATCCGCCTGCACAATCATGCCTTTGGCGGACTGGTTGCCACGGTCTATCTGCCTGTTCGTAAGGTGAAGCCAACGGCCTGACCCAGAGTAAACATCATAAAAACAACAAAGGCCGCAAATGCGGCCTTTTTGTTGTGTCAGCTATAACACACTCAGGCTTTTGGGCCTGCGCTGCGGATAGCTTCTGACACATCGTACTTTTTGAAGTTATTGGCAAATTCTGCGGCCAGTTTAGCGGCGTATTGGTCATACTGCGCTTTGTCTGCCCAGGTTTCCCGTGGATTCAGCAGTTTGCTGTCAACGCCTGGGATGGCCACTGGCACATTCAGATTCAGCTGCGGCAGGTGAATGGTTTCCACATTCGCCAGCTCACCAGACACGATAGCGTCGATAATGGCGCGGGTCGTCGGGATGTCGAAACGCTGACCAACACCATGTGGACCGCCGGTCCAGCCGGTATTAACCAGGTACACTTTCGAGTTGAATTCACGCACGCGTTTGATCAGCAGTTCTGCATAAACACCAGCCGGACGCGGGAAGAATGGCGCGCCAAAGCAGGTAGAGAAGGTAGATTCGATGGCTGAAGTGGAACCGATTTCGGTTGAACCCACTTTTGCGGTGTAGCCTGACAGGAAGTGGTAAGCCGCAGCTTCTTCAGACAGCACAGACACTGGTGGTAATACACCAGACACGTCACAGGTCAGGAACACGACAGCGCGTGGTTCACCGGCGCGGTTGGCTTCCACACGTTTTTCTACGTGAGCCAGCGGGTAAGCGGCGCGGCTGTTTTGTGTCAGGCTGGCGTCTTTGTAATCCGGTGTGCGGTGAGCATCCAGCACAACGTTTTCCAGAATAGTGCCAAAGCGGATCGCATCCCAAATCACCGGCTCGTTTTTCTTCGACAGGTCGATACATTTGGCGTAGCAACCACCTTCGATGTTAAACACGCTGCCTGGCGCCCAGCCATGCTCGTCATCACCGATCAGGAAGCGTTTTGGATCTGCAGATAAAGTGGTTTTACCGGTACCAGACAGACCAAAGAACAGCGTGACATCACCGGCTTCGCCGACGTTGGCTGAACAGTGCATTGGCAGCACGCCTTTGGCTGGTAACAGGAAGTTCTGCACTGAGAACATCGCTTTTTTCATTTCACCGGCATAACGCATGCCGGCTAACAGCACTTTGCGCTCGGCAAAGTTGATCATCACAGTGCCGTCTGAGTTGGTACCGTCACGGGCCGGATCACAGGCAAAACCTGGTACGTTCAGAATTTGCCAAGCCGTTTTACCGGCAGCATTCCAGCTCACAGGGGTGATAAACAGGTTTTTGGCGAAGATATGTTGCCATGCAGTTTCAGTGCGAACGACCACTGGCAGGTAATGTTCCGGATCTGCGCCGACTTCTAAATGGGACGTGAAGTGCTCACGGTCGTTCAGATAATGTTCTACTTTGCTCCACAGCGCGTTGAAGACGTCTGCGCTGACCGGCTGGTTGACGTTGCCCCACTGAATATCGTTTTCAGTGCTGGCTTCACGGACGATAAAACGGTCTTTTGGCGAGCGGCCTGTTCTGTGACCGGTGCGCACAACGAGGGCGCCGTTGTCTGCCAGAACACCTTCGTTACGGCGGATGGCATGTTCAACCAGATCTGCCACAGATAAATCATTGTGGCTGTTTGTTTGCGTGGTCATTCTCAACAGACTCCTTCGGGTACAGAGCAGGGATTAGAGTTCCTGATCATTGTACCGTAAGTCGACAGGTCGGGCGACAAAAAAATATGCGAAAGACTGATCGGATCTGTGGCTATATAGCCATAAATGCGTGATTTATGCATAAAAATGCATATTAAAGGTACGGTTTTATGCCTTGGTTCTGTTTTTTCTGCGTAATTATTACTGGTTTTGTTTCAGAATTACCCAATAAAATCGTTGTTTGAATTTTCGGTAAAATTGCGACTTAACCGCAATACAACGAAATTTTGTGATTTTTTGGCATCTTTGTGTTAACTGTTTCGCCCAATAACAATAAGTAGTAACAACCAGTTCCTCTGGAGGGAAACATGCAACAACTCGTGAAATCAGCGCTGGCAACGGCGGTAGGTCTGGCTATCAGCGGTAGTGCGGCCGCAGCGACGCTGGACCAGTACCGGATGAATTCGCCATTAGTCACTGATTACATCCCACAACAACAAGATGCAGTTGCACTGACCGATAGCTTTGAAGCTGCCACCCCATCGGGTTTTTATGTCGTGTTAAAGCAGGCTGCTTTATCCGAATTACGTGCCGTAAAAGCTGATGATGCCGCTCTGAATAACCTGACTGCTGATATCGACAGTCTGCAGCAAGCAGTCACCCAGCAACTGCTGACCTTAGACCGCGATGCTGAAATACTGCTGAGTACACGCAATCTGGCATCGGGTCTGGTAGTAAAGGCCTCTGACAGCGCGTTAGAAAGCCTGCGCCAATCAGCGGCGGTCGAAGCGATTTATCCTTTGTATGACAGCAAACCAATGTTGGCACAAAGCGTTGAATATATGAATGCCAAAGGCCTGATCACCTCAGGCACCGCCACTGGCAAAGGCATGCGTGTGGCAGTGTTGGACAGTGGTGTTGACTACACCCATAAAGCTATCGGTGGCGTCGGCACTGTTGCTGCTTACACAGCAGTTGATCAAAAAGCGGCACCGGCCTGGCCACAAGGCAAAGTGTTGGGTGGCTATGATTTTGTTAACAACGACCCAAACCCGATTGACCCAACCACTGGTGGTCATGGCACGCAAGTGGCGTCTTCTGTGTTAGCGACAGCGCCTGATGCCAATTTATATGCTTACACGGTTTGTACCGGCACATGTCCTGCGGCGGCGCAAATCGGCGCGCTGGAAGCGGCGATGGACCCGAATGGCGACGGTGATATGTCTGACCGCGTTAACGTGGTCAATATGTCTTTGGGTGGTCAATTTGGCTCTGCGACCGCAGTGTCTGGTACCCAATTCCTCATTCAGAAAGCGGCAGAGCTTGGCGTCAATATGGTGATCTCGGCCGGTAACGACGGCCCGAATCCGTTCCGTGTCGGTGGCCCGAGCACCACACCAAACGCTTTGTCTGTTGGTGCTATGACACATCCAAGCGGCACCAGCCCTGTGTTTGAAAACAACACTATTGATGGCAAAAAAATCACTATGTTGGGTTCTGCCTTTAACCCAACCAGCGCCTTTGCCTTTGATCAGGCGTCTGCCCCGCTGGTGTATATCAAAGACAACGCTTTAGGCTGCAATACTTTTGCGGCAGATTCGCTGAAAGATAAAGCGGTGTTAATTGATCGCGGTACCTGTAACTTCACAGCAAAAGTGCTGAACGCACAAAATGCTGGCGCTAAGTTTGTCATTCTGGTCAATAACGCTGCCGGTGCAGGGGCTTTCTCCGGCGGTGGTGCTGACCCTGCGGTGAAAATCCCGTCTGTCGGCATTTCGCTGGAAGATGGCGCTGCGATCAAAGCTGCGCTGGATAAAGGCGCTGTCAACTACAGCATTAAGTCGCTTGCTATCAATACCGCCGGTGGTATTGCCACTTTCACTTCACGTGGCCCGGCGATGCAGGGTTTACTGAAGCCGGAAATTACCGCACCGGGCACCAACATTCTGATGGCCGCAGTGGCCTCAGGGGATAAGTTTGCGCTGAACTCAGGGACTTCGTTCTCGGGTCCGTTGACGGCAGGTGCTGTGGCGCAGCTGCGTCAGGTGCTGCCAAACCGCACTGCGCAGGAAATCAAAGCGACCATCATGAACGCGGCGAATCCTGAAGTATACAATCTGCCAAAAGCCCACCCGCAAGCTGTCTTGGCACCAATTTCAGCCATCGGTGCCGGTTTAGTTGATGTGGATAAAGCGGCTAAATTGCCGGTTGCCGCCTGGGTTGAAGACACCGCCTTTAACACCAAACAAGCGGCGTTGTCTTTTGGTCTGCAAAGCATGACGCAGAAAACCACGCTGAAGAAAACCGTTACACTGAAAAACTTCGGCACCGCGGCTAAAACTTATAACCTGCGGATTAAAGATCGGTTTGCCGAAGATACTGCAAGCGGCGCTTTAGCCTGGACTGTTCCGGCTTCTGTCACTGTGCAACCGGGCCAGACTACCACTTTTGATGTCAGTGTCACTGTGGACCCAACCAAATTACCGGCTTTTGGTCTGCAAAACACCACACCAACGCTGCAAAAAGACGCCGCGCTGACCAAGGTTGAATACGACGGCGCGCTGGTATTTGATGATCCGTCAGTCAGCGGTGATTATGACCTGCATCTGGTCTATCACCTGATCCCACAAGCACAAGCCCAACTGGCGGTCAGCAGCAAATTTGTTGACGGCAAATCACAAATCGTGGTGAAAAACACCGGTGCCGTTGCTGCTGATTTGTACTCGACGCAGTTAGTGGCGACAGATGCAAAAGAAGCCGTCACGCACGATATCCGCGCGGTCGCGCTGGATGTGATTTCTGTACCGACCACCACCTGTGCTTCCGGCTATTTACTGGCTCCGACCATCACTTTGGACAAAGGCCTGAATCATTTACTGCAGGCTAACCTGGGTTTTGATTTAGACGTGAATAACGACGGCAAATACGATTTCTCGATGTATAGCCTGTTGTTAACCCGTCTGGGTGATGCCTATGCCGGCGTACCGGGCCTGATGGGTACTTTTGCTGTACCTTATGGCACGACTAATGGTTATGTCTACAACATGTTCCATGCCACAGGTCAGCGTAATGTGACCTTGTCGGCCTGTTTTGACCGCATTGGTCTGACGTCAGGAGATATTGGTAACAAAGTGTCGTTACGTGCTTTTGCTATCAACAATGGTCAGGCATTGGGCTTGGGGTCAAATATCCCGGCTGATGACCTGTTAACAGCACAAGCAGTTATTGCACCGGCTGCCGATGTCACTTTCTCGACTGGTGGCAAAGATCTGACGAAACTCGAGCCTGGCAGCGAAGCTGTGGTAAACGTGCCAAAAGAAGTGACTGGTAAAGGCTTTGTGCTGCTGTCTGATGTTGGTGATGCGATGTTCTCTGCCGATCTGACGCCGGTAGAAAAAGCACCGGTTATCCCAGCTGGTCAGGCGTTCAGTGTCAAAGAAAACTCGGCCAATGCGACCGTGGTCGGCCAGTTAGTGGCTGAAGCGGATTTCAGTAATGGTCTGACCGAATTCTTCCTGGCCGGCAGTACTTCTGCTTCTATCGGCGTGGAAAAAGATGGTCGTGTAGTAGTAAAAGGTCCGCTGGACTTCGATAAAGGCGTTACTTCTGCCACGCTGGAAGTCGTGGCCATGAACACGGCTGGTTTAAGTTCTGCACCGGCCAAAGTGACCGTCAGCATCACCAACGTCGCGGATGAGAAACCGCTGGTGACTTTGGGTAGCCTGGCGACAGACTTACGCGAAGGCACTGCGGCGGGAACTGTGGTTGGCAAAGTGTCAGCGGAGATCCGTGAAGCCGGCGCTACGCTGAAAACTGTCACTGTGAGCCCTGACCTGTTTGCTTATGCGAACGGTAATATCGTGTTGGCCCGTACTGTGGGTAAAGGCGATACCGGAGCTCAAAGCCTCAGTGTGACGGCAACCGATAGTTCCGGCATGACCTCGGACGCTGTTAGTGGCTCAGTGCAGATCGCGAAGAAATCCAGCGGCAGCTTCGGTTTCATCGGTTTACTGCTGTTGCCGTTGGCGCTGCTGCGTCGTGGCCGTCAAGGCTAATCAGTGAACCTGAGAATCAAAGCCTGCAGCAATCGTCAGGCTTTTTCATCAGCATAAAAAAACGCCGGTCAACTGACCGGCGTTTTCTATTCAGATATTAAAAACTTAACTCCGACGACTGCGGCGCAGCCAAACCAGTGGGAGTAACAGCAGGGACAGCAGACCTGCGCCACCACCGCTGCTTTTCTTCTCTGGTGTAACAACGGGTGCCGGCACATCCGTGATGTTCAGCGTGACAGTTGCCGGAGCCGAAGATAACTTGCCGTCACTGGCGACCACACTGAAGGTCGCGACTGTGTTGGCGGTGACTGCTGGCGTGGTGACACTGATGGAAGCTGTAGTACCGCTGACAGTCATTGCCGGACCAGAAGTCTGAGTCCAGGTGTAAGTCAGTGCATCAGCATCCACATCGGCGCCTGTTGCCGCTAAAGTTGCGGTTGAGCTTTCATTGGCGGTGACAGTTGCGCCTGTCACTGTCGGCGCGTCGTTCACTGCAGTGACTGTGACTTCAACTGCAGTCGGGACCAGTTTCAGCCCTTTGCTGTCTTCCGCGCTGTAAGTGAAAGTATCTTTACCGTTAAAGTTGGCTTTTGGCGTGTACAGCACTTTTCCTTCGACGACTTCAACAGTGCCGTTGGCTGGCTGCGCAGCAATAGTCACTTTCGACAGCGCGCCATTGGCGCCGGCAGCTGCTTTGTTGATAGCTTTGGTGGATTTGCCGTCACTGGTCACTTCAACATTGATGATCTTCACAAATGAAGTCTTTTCATTGGCTAAGACATCAATCGCAGCTGACTTGGTATCTTCTGCGGTTGTGGCGCTGTCTTTAGTGCCGAGTTCCAGTGCACCGGTCAGGTCCAGCGCATATTTCATGTCCACAGTACCCGGCGCTTTGAAAGTGACACCAGCGCCAGAGTTAGAACCCGGAGCCGTGCCGGTCGCTGTTGCACCGTTAGCAAAGTACAACGAGTTACCAAGAGTACGACTGACATCCTGCACACCTACGGTCAGTGCTGATGGCGTTGCGCCCATATTCAGATAGTTAAACCGGATATCTTCAGGGCCATTTGTCGCCAGCCAGGTCTGGAAGGTATAGGTTTTGCCTGGTTCTTCAAAGACTTCAGCACCGTTCCATTCGACGACCACATAGTTTTTACCAGCTAAAGTCGCGGTTGCAACATGGATAGTACCAGCACCGGTGGAGCCGCCTGCCAGATCAAGGTCTGTCCAGAACGGCGCTAACAGGTTGGTCGCGGCTGTGGTACTGGGCAGTTTCACGTTTGCCGCCGCAGCCGATGGGGCTGTGGCGCTGTTACTGAGCTGAACAAAACCATTGGTTGATACGTGCAGACGGCCATAAGCTACACCGCCGTAGTTGATGGTGATCCCGCTGGCGCCCAGGTTGTAACTGATGACATTGTCGTCACATTCACCGGAACAGGTTGCTGCAGCTACAGTGTCCTTCAGCACAGTGCCGGTTGGGCTTGCGGCCGCAGCGAGTGACAAACTGGGTTTTTCCACTAAGCCGGTCCAGGCGATCCGGCCTGTATTCGCATTACCGTCCAGCAGAAACTCAGTGGCGCCGTTTAATACCGCAGACTCGGAGCCGGCAACGAATTTAGTACCGGCTGGCGCTGTTGCAAGGATAGTGACTTGTTTGTCGTACACTTTATTGCCAAAAGAGGCGGTCACCTGAGAGGGTTCGCCGGCTTTCATTACGGTGCTGCTGGCGGTTGCCAGTGTCGTCGCATCGGCTGTGTTGGCGACCCGTACCGCAATCGGCATCGTTGCTGTTGGTGCTGTAGTATCAGACGAAGTCCATAACACGTTACCAAATACCCAGTTTCCATAGGTTGCCATAGTACCGTCGACAGACAAGACAAAATCGGCTTTGTCACCGGTGGTGCCGTATGGTTTCAGCGTCACCGACGTTTTATCCAGTTTGCCGGTGGTGTTGCCATCGGTGAATTGCACTGTCGCTGTCCAGGTCACTTCTTTATCCGTCATATTGCGGATTGACCGGGTGAAGTTACAGTTGATCACACATGGATTTTGCGCAAACGACGGTTTATCAAAAGTCGCAGCAGCTTTGACGGCTCTGCTCAAATCCAGCCGGCCGGCACCAATGTCAAACGGCGTTGTTGCTGTGACTGAGTCTTCTTTTTTCAGGCCGTTTACTGCAGTTGAAGTGAGCGCAGTCTTGATTTCGACCGCGGTCCATTTCGGGAATTTCTGCTGCATGATAGCGGCAGCACCAGCGACATGAGGTGCCGCCATTGAAGTGCCGCTCATCAGCTGGAAGCCACGTTTGTCAGCAAACTGATCCGGCGAGGTAGCCGACAGAATATCACTGCCTGGCGCGCCCATATCCGGCTTCAGGATATTGTTATCACCATCCGGCCCCCGCGAGGAGAAATCACTCATATTGTCAGCAAACTGAGCTGAAACTACGCGGCTGGCGAAGCGGCTTAATGTGGCAGTAGAGTTTGGTGCAGTTTCCAGTGCTTTGGCCAGTTTGGTGCCATCGGCTCTGCTGATCATCAGCGACGGAATGGTGGTATTTGGATTCGACATCGATGTCGGCTGACCGTCGTTGTTCTGCACCATAATGACGCCTTTGGCGCCGGCAGCCATGGCGTTATTGATTTTATCGGTGAAAGCACAGGTACCGCGCGAAATCAGCGCAAAACTGTCTTTAAAAGTATCGGCGGGGAAGGCGGTACAAGCCAGGGCATTGCTAGGTGCAGCTTTGGCAGCATCAATGACTTTGGCCACCGGATCCGCTGTTAACCCGCTGATAGTGGCGGCAAACTGCGAGCCGGTGATACCCAGCATCGCGGCTTCAGTGCCGAATTTCACCGTGTTGGCAAAAAAGCGGCCAGTGGTGGTACTGGCAATAGTGATGCCGCTTTCGATACAACCCGGGCAGCCTACCGATTGCGCTGTTGGGCCATTGTTGCCGGCAGAAGTAACCACCACAACACCGGCATCTTCTGCTGCTTTAAATGCGGCCTGATAGGGACTGGTGGCCGGATCGGCACCAGCGCTGCCGCCCCAGGAGTTGTTGATGACATCGGCACCATCTTTCACCGCCCAGTCCAGCGCTTCTATTAACATCACATTCGAGCCGCTGCCGGTGACAGTGCCATCGGCGCGAAACACCTGGAATAAGGCTTTATAGGCCATCAGATAAGCGCCAGGTGCCACCCCGGAGACTGTGACTTCAGTGAAACCATCTTCGCTTGGTTTGCCGTCAACAGTCGGGACTATATTGGTCGCGCCATTAAATTTAATTTTGGCGGGCACACCAACTGCAGTACCGGCGGTATGAGTACCGTGGCCGCCGTTACCGAGCGGGCTCATATATTCCTGTGGCACTGTGGCAAAAGTCGGGGTGCTGAAACGGGCGACAATTAATTTGTTGTTACAAAAGGTTGGTTCAACAGTAGCGCAGTAGTCGTTGTTGGGTTTGCTGGCCGGCGCGGCAAAACCGGTATCTTTAAACAGTGGGCTCTCTGGCCGGATACCGCCGTCAATCACCGCAACTTTGACGCCTTTACCGGCGTTCATGTCACCGCCCAATTGCTCCCATACTGTTTTGGCTTTAATCAGGTCCAGCGACGCATCCATTTGTTCATAATACATCTCTTCGCGGAATACCGCTTTGACGCCGTCAACATTCTGCAGCTGCTCATAGATGTCGTCGGTTGACGTGACGACGACGGCGTTGATGACGGTATCAAAATGGCGGTTAATCTCGGCATTGGGTAAGGCTTGTTTTAACGCGGCGGCAAAGGCGCTACGTTCCTGCGCCAGCACACTGCCTTGTTTTTGTGTGGCAGCTGCAGTGAGATCCAGTTTATTGCCCGGGCCTGCTTGTTCTGTAGCTGCAGCAGTGGCGGCTAATGGCTCACCTTGCAGCTGGACGATGAAATATTGTGGAAAATCCTGTTTTAATGCTTTGTTTTTCAACGAGGTATCAAATTGCAGTTCGCCGGATATTTCCGGTGAGAACGCCTGAGTGATTTCAACATTGGCAGACACCGGCGCGGCCAGTGCGGCGGCGATGGATATCGCCAGCAGTGATGGGGTTGAGGCTTTGACCAACATGTTGCATTTTCCTGAATTGATTATTTTTTTATCCAGCTGGCGGCTTTGAGAGGCGCCTTTGGCTGAGGGACAATGCGACAGATGCCTGTAGGTGCCACAACATCAGAGACAGATCAGGCAACGTCGCCTGAACCAATATAGACGAATATCAGCAATATTGAATGCAAGCGGGTGGAAGCTGAAACGGCAGGAAGGTACGAAACAGCAGCACGTCATTGTAACGTGCTGCTATCAATCAGAATTTTTGTTTCAGTTGCTGCAGATCTGCAGCGTCGAAATGATAAATGGTATTGCAGTACTCACAACTGATGTCCAGCTTGCCCTCAGCAATGTATTCGTCGATGACGTCAGCGCCCAGGCTGATAATGGCTGATTCTGATTTGTCGCGGGAGCAACCGCAGACAAATTGCACTGGCTGGGCTGGGAACAGTTCGACAATTTCCTGATGGAACAGCCGGTACAGGCTTTCTTCCGGCGCTAATGTCAGCAGTTCTTCGCGGGTCAGGGTGTCTGCCAGCAATTCAATATGGGCAAAATCTTCGCGCGATTTTTCCTGGTCAACTGGTAACACCTGCAGTAATAAACCCGCCGCCTGGCTTTGCTGCTCACCAATTTCGGTATGTAGATAGAGCCGCGTTGGCAGTTGTTCCGACTGATTAAAATAGGCTTCTAAGGTGGCGGTCAGGCTGTCGCTGACCAGCGGGATAATACCCTGATAACGTTCGCCCTGGTTTGGTGTAATAGTCACCAGCATATAACCCTGACCAATCAGTTCGGCGAAGCTGTCGCCCTGAATTTCACTTTGTAGCCGCGCTACACCGCGAAATTGCTGCTGGTCGTTGCCATTGACAGCAATAAAGCGCACCGGACCGTCGCCTTGCAGTTGCACCGCAATCTGGCCTTCGAATTTCAGCGTTGCCGTTAACAGACTGGTCGCAGCGACCAGCTCGGCCAGTAACTGCTTCACCGGTTGCGGATATTGATGGCCTGCCAGCATGGCATCCAGGCTGGCACCGACTTTGACCACTTCGCCGCGCACATCGCGTTCGCGGAATAAAAAACGTAGCAGCTGATCAGACTGGCTCATGGCTTCCTCAGTTTTGTGCTTTTAATAACAATAATTGCCGGCGCATTTTTTTGTCCGGCTTAGTTTCCGGATGCGGGGCAAACAACAGATTCAGTTTGCGCAGTTCAGCGCGTTCGGCGCGCAATTGCTGGCTTTCGGCAGTTTCTTCATAAAGCTGCTGCGCCAGCGGGGCGGCCTGACGTTGTTCACAAAGACCACGGACTATCACCGTTTTTTCGTCAGTCCCCTGCGTCAGGCGGATAGTGGCGCCGATTTCTACCGTTTTGCTGGCTTTGCAGCGCTGGCCATTATACTGAACTTTTCCGCCGTCTATCATGTCTTTAGCCAGACTGCGGGTTTTATAGAAACGGCAGGCCCATAACCATTTATCCAAACGTAATATAACTGTGGTATTGTCCTGATTTTGGCTGGGTTGAGTCATTCGTATGTTGCTCCGCTAATCGGCGCGAACATAGCATAATCAGGGCTTTTGCTCCAGTATGACGGGCTGTTCAGTCCGGCTTGTGACGGATATCAGATGTTTATCATCTGTAATTGCAAGGTAAATAACTTTGCTGGTCTTGTTGCTCCTGAGCCAACTGAGTAAGATAAAAACAGTTTAGATACAGAATCATTACAATGAATTGGCAACAAATTTCTGGCCTGGATTGGGCAGCACAGTGGCAGCAGTTTTACGCGAAACTGCCGGTAGCGCTGCTGAATCGTCTTTTTGCACTGATATTCCTGCTGTTACTGGCGTGGCTTGCTGCCCGCTTCAGTTGGTTGTTAATGCCTGCAGCGCCGGCCACAGCTGTCGTAGCACCGGTCGGGGTTGCAACCGCGCCGGCCAGTTCAGCACAAGACATCCAAAAACTGATCGATGCCCGTTTATTTGGCCAGTATCAGCCAAAATCCACCGAACCGGCGCCGGTCCAAACCGTGACCGATGCCCCACAAACCAGCCTGAATCTGAAACTGACCGGTGTGGTCGCGACTGCAAAAAAACCGGAACAGGGCACCGCTGTCATCGAAAATAGCGGCGTTGAACAGGTTTATGCCATCGACGAACAAATCGAAGGCACTGCTGCAGTGCTGAAACAGGTACTGGAAGACCGGGTTTTATTGCAGGTATCCGGCCGGATGGAAACACTGATGTTAGACGGCGTCGAGTACCAGAAACTCAGCGAAGCAAATGGCGCTCTGGATGAAACAGGTCTGGCAGAAGTGGCGCCAGCCCCTGAGTCTTATAGCCCGGCAGCAGAAGAAGTCGCCAGTATGCGGCGGGAAATGCTGAACGAACCTGCCAAGTTTTTTGATTATGTCCGTATTACGCCGCGTCACCGTAACGGCCAAATGTATGGTTATGCCTTGTTACCGGGCAAAGACGCTGAATTATTCGCCCGGATGGGGCTCAGGCCCAATGATGTGGCGATAGAGATTAACGGTGTGCGCCTGAATGATATGCAGCAGGCTTATGGCGTCATTAACGAATTACGCGAGGCGAGCCAAGCGTCGATTAAAATAGAACGTGACGGCGAGATCCGCGACATTCAGGTAAACCTGTCACAATAACAACCTGTACAGAATGGCATATTTTCAATGAAATCAACTATCTTTCGCCTTCCGTCTTTGAAGCTGCAACTGGGTGCCGGTGCCTTGGCGCTGCTGAGTTTTTTCAGTACTGCGGTTGAGTATCAGCCGAATTTTAAAGGCACTGAAATCACCGAATTTATTAATATCGTCGGTAAAAACCTGAACAAAACCATCATTGTCGACCCGCAGGTACGCGGTCGTATCAATGTGCGCTCTTATGAGATGCTGAACGAGCAGCAGTATTACCAGTTTTTCCTTAACGTGTTGGAAGTGTACGACTTTTCCATCGTTGAGATGAAAAGCGGCGTGCTGAAAGTGGTGCGGCAAAAAGACGCCAAAATGTCGAACATCCCGGTGGTGGGTGACAATAACAGCGGCATTGGCGATGAAATGGTGACCCGCGTCGTTCAGGTCAAAAACGTCTCGGTACGTGAACTGGCGCCATTACTGCGTCAGTTTACCGACCAGGCCGGTGGCGGCCATGTGGTGAACTACGACCCATCTAACGTCATCATGATGACTGGTCAGGCTGAAGTGGTGAACCGGCTGGTGGATATTATCCAGCGTGTCGACAAAGCTGGGAACCAGGATATTGAAATTATCCGCTTAAGTTTTGCTTCGGCTGCGGAAGTGGTGCGAATCTTAGAAAATATCTACAAAAAACAAGGACAAGGCGACCAGCCGGAATTCCTTATTCCGAAAATTGTCGCCGACGAGCGCACTAACAGCGTGATAGTTTCCGGCGAATTGCAGGCGCGTCAGCGCGTCGCTGATATCGTCAAACGACTGGATGCGGAACAGGAAAGCCAGGGCAATACCCGGGTTTATTACCTGAAGTACGCCAAAGCGGAAGATTTGGTCAAAGTGCTGCAGGGCGTTTCCAACTCGATGGTGGCGGCAGCCAATTCAGCCCAGACCCAGCAAGCGGCGCAAGGCGGTGGCGGCAGCCGCGGCAGCAACCGCGAAGTCAGTATTGAAGCCCACACTGAAAGTAATTCGGTGATTGTCACGGCGCAGCCGGATATGCTGCGCAACTTAGAAGAAGTGATCCGCCAGGTCGATATCCGCCGTGCTCAGGTGTTAGTCGAAGCCATTATCGTGGAAGTCGGTGAAACTGCCGGCATTAACCTCGGGGTGCAGTTGATTTCGGCTGAAGGCGGTATGACGCAGTTTACCAACTCGGGATTACCGGTTTCGACGGTAGCTGCGGGCGCAGCTGCAGTCGGAAGAACTCAAAAGGGTACAACCACCACAACGGTCACACCGACTGGCACGACGACAGTAACTACACCAGATCAAGAGCCGGATTACACCAATATTGCCCAAGCGCTGGCGGGGGTAAACGGTGCATTACTCGGTGTGGTGAAAGACGACTGGGGCGCCATTATCCAGGCTGTCAAAGCCGATACTGACTCGAACATTCTGGCCACGCCACATATCACCACGTTGGATAACCAGGAATCGTTTTTTATCGTCGGTGAAGAAGTCCCGGTTGAAACGACCACCAGCCCGGGTCAAAACGGTAACAGCCCTTTTACCACCAAAGATCGTAAAGAGATTGGTATCAAACTCAAAGTCACGCCGCAAATCAATGAAGGTACCGCAGTCCGGCTGACCATTGAGCAGGAAGTCTCCAGCCGCGCCGGCGCTATTGACGGAGACCTGATCATCGCCAAACGCGAAATCAAAACCACAGTGATGGCCGACGATGGCGCGACCGTGGTGTTAGGTGGCCTGATTGACGAAGACGTGCAACAAAGTGAATCCAAAGTGCCGCTGCTGGGTGATATTCCGGTACTGGGGCATTTATTCCGCTCCACCAGCACCAGCAAGAAAAAACGTAACCTGATGGTGTTTATCAAACCGACCATTATGCGTGACGGCGGCGTGATGAACGAAGTCAGCCAGCGTAAATACAACTACATGCGCGCGCAGCAGCTACAGAAGCAAGACAATGGCGTGTCGCTGATGCCGGAAACTACCACGCCGGAGATGCCGGTCTGGGGCAAGGAAAAAGCCTTACCGCCGGAAATTCAGCAGCGGCTGGAGCAAATGGACAAAGGCGAGCTGACCCCGGCCAAAGCTGAGGGCAACCAATAAATGGCGGCGGTTGACCTGCCTGAAGGCAGCATCAAAGTCCGTTTACCCTTTGGTTTTGCCAAAAGGCATAAAGTCTTGCTGCAACAGGACGCGGCCGGCTTGTGGCAATTGCTGATCGCACCGGAAACTGCGCCGACAGCCTTGCTCGAGATCCGCCGTTTGCTGAACCAGCCGTTTTCTATTCAGCGTATGAGCGCAGTCGAATTTGAAGCCATGCTGGAAGCGGCCTATCAGCGCGATTCCAGCGAAGCACAGCAGATCATGGAAGACATCGGTAACGAAGTGAATCTGGCATCTTTGGCTGATGAAATTCCGGAAACCGAAGACTTACTGGAAAACGAAGACGACGCGCCGATCATTAAGCTCATCAATGCGATGCTCGGCGAAGCCATTAAACTCGGCGCATCGGATATCCACGTCGAAACTTTTGAAAAAGCCTTAGTGGTGCGCTTTCGTATCGACGGTGTGCTGCGCGAAATGCTGCGGCCAAACCGCAAGCTGTCGAGCCTGCTGGTGTCGCGGATTAAGGTCATGGCCAAACTCGACATCGCGGAAAAACGCGTGCCGCAGGATGGCCGCATCAGTTTGCGCATTGCCGGCCGCGCGGTCGACGTGCGGGTGTCGACGATGCCGTCAAGCCACGGCGAACGCGTGGTATTGCGTTTACTCGACAAAAACAACTCACATTTGAATCTGGCTGATTTGGGTATGACCTTGTCGGTGCAGCAGGCTTTTGCTGAGCTGATTTTAAAACCACACGGCATCATTCTGGTGACAGGCCCAACCGGTTCCGGTAAATCGACCACGCTGTATGCCGGCCTCACTGATATCAATACTAAAGACCGCAATATTCTGACGGTGGAAGACCCGATTGAATACGAGCTGGAAGGCATAGGCCAGACTCAGGTCAACACCAAAGTGAATATGACCTTTGCCCGCGGCCTGCGCGCCATTCTGCGCCAGGACCCGGACGTGGTGATGGTTGGTGAAATCCGGGATCTGGAAACCGCACAAATTGCGGTGCAGGCCAGTTTGACCGGTCACCTGGTATTGTCGACGCTGCACACCAACACCGCTTCCGGCGCTATCACCCGGCTGGAAGATATGGGCATCGAACCTTTCCTGTTATCGAGCAGTTTGCTCGGTGTACTGGCGCAGCGCCTGGTGCGCACGTTATGCCCGCACTGCAAACAAAGCCACGAACCGGACAAAGAAGAACGGGCACTGCTCGGCGTGAAAAAAGCCGAAGCCGCCACGATTTTCCGCGCCGTTGGTTGCGAACAGTGTAACCAGACCGGCTATCGCGGCCGTACCGGTATTCATGAATTAATTGTCGTCGACGAGCATTGCCGTGAACTCATTCACAATGGCAAAGGTGAGCAGTCGATTGAAAAATACATCCGCAGTCAAAGCCCCAGTATCCGCCAGGACGGTTTTTCCAAAGTGCTGGCCGGCATCACCACGCTGGAAGAAGTGCTGCGCGTGACGCGTGAGGATGCATAGTGGCGGCCTTTGAATATCAGGCGCTGGATGCGCGCGGTAAATCGTCCAAAGGTGTGCTGGAAGCCGACAACGCCCGCCATGCCCGGCAGCTGCTGCGCGAGCGTAAGCTGACGCCGGTTAGTATTGAGCTGGCGTCGCAGCAGGAAAAAATTATCGCCAGTGGCCGCAACTGGTTTCAAAGCGGTATCAGTGCCGCCGATTTGGCGCTGATCACGCGGCAAATCGCCACCTTGGTGGAAGCAGCACTGCCGATTGAAAACGCCTTGCTGGCGGTGGCCGAGCAATGCGAAAAGCCGCGGCTGCGCAATATGATGATGGGTGTGCGCTCCAAAGTAGTGGAAGGTTATAGCCTGGCTGAAGGCCTGGCCGAATTTCCGCATGTGTTTGACCATTTGTTCCGCTCTATGGTGGCGGCCGGCGAGAAATCCGGGCATCTCGATGCCGTGTTAAACCGGCTGGCTGATTACACCGAGCAGCGCCAGCATATGCGCAGTCAGCTGATGCAGGCGATGTTATACCCGGCCATTCTGACCTTCTTTGCCGTGATGGTGATTAGCATTCTGCTGGCGTTAGTAGTGCCGAAAATTGTCGAGCAGTTTGACCATATGGGCCAGTCGCTGCCGGGGTCGACCTTGTTTTTGATCGCCGCCAGTGAGTTTATCCGCAGTTATGGTGTCTATCTGGTACTACTGATTATGCTGGCGGTGACTGCGCTGAAACGGGCATTGCGCAAGCCAGCGCTGAAACTGAAGTATGACCGTAGCATCTTGCGTGTGGGGCTTATCGGCAAAGTAGCGCGAGGTCTGAACACAGCCCGCTTTGCCCGCACTTTAAGTATTCTGAATGCCAGTGCCGTGCCTTTGTTAGAGGCGATGCGCATCAGTGCCGACGTGCTGGACAACAGCTATATGAAACAAATGATTGGCGAAGCGACCGGTCGGGTGCGCGAAGGTTCTTCGCTGCGCGCGGCACTGGATCAGACCAAATTATTTCCGCCGATGATGCTGCATATGATTGCCAGCGGTGAAAAAAGCGGTCAGCTCGATGGCATGCTGGAACGCGCGGCCAATAGTCAGGACAAAGAATTTGAAACCCTGGTCACTGTCTCGCTCAAAGTGTTTGAGCCGGCGCTGGTCGCGGTGATGGCCGGTATGGTGCTGTTTATCGTGATGGCGATATTGCAGCCGATTCTGGCACTGAACAATTTAGTAGGAGGAGGTTAATACAATGCAACGTTCACGTGGTTTTACCCTGTTAGAAGTGATGGTAGTTATCGTTATTCTCGGCATCATTGCCAGTATGGTGGTACCTAACCTGATGGGCAATAAAGAGCAGGCCGACAAGCAAAAAGTGGTGGTGGACATTCAGCAGCTGGAAAATGCGCTGGATCTATACAAAATGCAAAACGGTTTTTACCCAACCACAGAACAAGGTTTACAGGCGTTAACCACCCAGCCAACCTCTGAACCAATGCCACGCAGCTACCCGGAAGGTGGTTACATCAAACGCCTGCCCAAAGATCCGTGGAATGGCGAGTATCAGCTGGCAAGCCCGGGTGAGATGGGCAAAATTGATATTTTCTCGCCAGGCCCGGACCGCTCGGCCGGCACTGAAGATGATATCGGTAACTGGAACTTAGATGGTGGCGAAGAGCCACAAAACTGATGATTCCACGCCGCGCCGGAGGTTTTACCCTGATTGAAGTGCTGCTGGTGATCCTGCTCATCGGATTGCTGGCCGCCACTGTGGTGTATTCCTTCAGCGGCGAAAGCCGGCAGCAGCGGCTGGAAAAAGAAACCGAAAAATTACAGGCGCGGGTGCAGCTGGCAGCCGAACTGGCGATGCTGAAAAACGTCGAGCTGGGGCTTTATATCGATGACAAAGGCTACCGCTTTATGCTGTTTGAACAGGATAAATGGCGCAGTATCCGCGAACCGAAAGCCTTGGCCCCTTATGAATTTAAGCCGGGTTTCAGCGCGAAAATTGAACTGGAAGGCCTGGAATGGGCCGAGCAGAATCTGCTGAGCCGTGCCGAGTTTGAGCCGGAAGATGATGGTTTGTCCGAAGCCAATAGTTTTGATGAACTGGCGGTAGAAAAGCAGCTGGAAGCAGAACAAAAACAACAAGCCGAAGCGGATAAAGAGCGGGCAGACGGTAAAGTGAAAAAACCAGTGAAACGGCAAACCGGGATTCAGACCACGCCGCCGCAGAAAAAAGACCCGCGTTATCCGACGGTGTTTATTTTATCCAGCGGCGAAATCAGCCCGTTTTTACTGGAACTAAAAGAAGACAGTGAAAGGCCGGTGCTGACCCAAAGCCTCAAAGCAGTATTCAGTATTCCACTGGAACGGGGGCAGCTTGAACAGGCGCGCTAACGGCTTCACGCTGATTGAACTGATGATCGCGATGGCGGTATTTGCTATCGCCGGTGTGGCGGTGATGCGCGCCACCACCGAACATATCCGTGCTATGGGCATTATCGAAGAGATGACGATGGCCGGTTATGTTGCTGAGAATCAACTGCAGCTGGCGCGTTTAGATACACGCTGGCCACCGCAGCCGGCCGAAGGTGAAACCGAGATGGCGAAAAATCGCTGGAAATGGGTGCTGGAAGTGCTGGAAACCGAAGATGCCGAGTTTCGCATGCTGAAAGTGACAGTGCGGCCGGTGGAAGAGCCGGAACGCGTGGTCAGCACCTTACAGACCTTTATCGGACGGCAACGTGCTGAATAACCGCGGTTTCACTTTTATTGAGATGCTGCTGGCGGTAGCGATTTTTGCGTTGGTTGGGCTGGCGTCTGTGGCTGTGCTGGACAGTGTCACCCGCAGCGACGAAGCCTCCAGAGCCGCGACTTTACGCTTACAACAATTGCAGCGCGCCATGATGGTGATTGAACGTGACTTCTGGCAAATCAGTGCCAGACAAATCCGCGTTAATGGTGAAGCGCCAGTGGCACAAACCTTAGCCGGTGCCGTCAACTGGATTGAAAGCGATGACGATGGTATCACTTTCAGCCATGCCGGTTGGACCAATCCGGGTATGGTGCTGGCGCGCAGTGAAGTGCAGCTGGTCGGTTACCGGCTGAAAGAGCGTCAGTTGCAACGGTTGTATTATTTGTACCCGGATGCAGTGACCGGTACCGAACCGAATATTCAGCCGCTGCTGGAAGACATCGATGAGCTGAAATTCCGTTATCTGGTCAAAGAAGATGGTCAGGAACAATGGAAAGAATTCTGGGACCAGGCTAACTGGCCACTGGCGGTGAAAATGACGCTGAAATCGCCACAACTCGGTGTGATTGAGCGGGTATTTGGCTTGCCGCCGCAGGGGGCCCGATGAATAACCGGCTGCCATTGCGGCAACAAGGTGTCGCGCTGATCGCCGTGATGATGGTGGTGGCTTTTGTCGTGCTGATAGCGGTCAGTATGAGCGGGCGCCTGCAGCTGGAATTACAACGGCAGATTAATTTGCAGCAGCGTCAGCAGGCGATTTGGCTGGCGTTAGGCGCTGAGCAGTTCATTCAACGGTTACTGAAAAAGTCCGCCGCGGGCAAAGAAACCACCAACCTGAGTCAGGAGTGGGCGACGCAGGGTGCCGTGTTTCCGGTGGAACAGGCAACGATCAGCGGCACTGTCACCGATCTGCAGGCGTGTTTTAACCTGAACTCGTTATTGCCGGCCGGTAACAGCAATAACCCAGGCACTAACCCCGGTAACAACAGTGGTGACAACCCAAATAATAATCCGGGCCGGGATGGTAATGCGCCGAATAACAATAACAGCGGCGATAGCGCAAACAGAGCCAAACCAGGCCAGCAAACCCCGGCGCAACAGGCGTTTTTAAGGTTGCTGGAGCAAAATGCGGTGGATTTATCGCTGCCGCCGGATTATCTGGTCGCGCGGGTCACCGACTGGCTGGACCCGGACAGTACCTTACAAAGCGCCGGTGGTGCCGAAGAGAACGACTATGCCGCGCTGGAGATGCCGTATTACAGCGCCAATAGTCTGATGGTCAGCAAGTCCGAACTGCGGGTGATCCTCGATATGACGCCGGCGGATTATGCACTGGTCGCGCCACTGGTCTGTGTGATCCCACAGGTCAGCACGCTGCAGCTCAACGTCAATACGATGACCGAGCAACAGGCACCGGTGTTGGCTGCGTTGATCCCGGGCTTGAGCGAAGAGGACGCCAAAAGCGTGATCAGCGGCAGACCGGAAAAAGGCTACGACAGTGTCGATGATTTTTTCAGTAGCAACAGTTCGGTGTTCAGCCAAACGCCGACTGCTGAAGTAAAAGCATTATTTGCCGTGAAATCGGCATATTTTCAGGCAGAGATCAGCATCGATACTGCCGACAGTAATTTTAGTATGACCAGCCTGCTGAAACTGGATGATGAACAGGTGCAGGTGGTCGCGCGGCGCTTTGGAGGCCCAGGGTGAGTGAACAATTAATCATCAGACTTGGCAGTGTGCCGCAGCAGCCGTTGTGGTGGCTGATTTGGTCAGCAACGTCGGCCGAAGTGATAGCCTCAGGCCAGCTGGCGGATGCCAGTGAACTGACGGGGTTGGCTGAGCGCATTGGCGTCAACCGGCCATTAACAGCCTTGTTGCCGGCCTGTGATGTGGTACTGAAAGAAGTGGCATTACCCGGCAAACCGAACCGGCAAATGTTGCAGGCTTTGCCTTACATGTTGGAAGAGGAACAGGCCGAAGATATCGAACAGCTGCTGGTGTTACCGGCCCAGACTATTCAACGCGACAGCCAGTATCTGCAGCAAGTGGCGGTGCTCAGACGCAGTCTGCTCGAGCAATGGCTGGAGCTGTTACAACAAGCCGGTTTTGCGCCGCGCCGGTTATTGCCGGATGCGTTGTTATTACCGCTGCTGGAACAGCCGGTTGCCGTGCAGCTTGGCAGCCAATGGCTGCTGCGTCAGAGCGACTGGCAGGGCAGTTGTATTGACGACAGCTGGTGGCCGGACTATCTGCAGTTAGCAGCATTGCCAGAAATTTTGAGTTACAGCCCGTGGCCGGACAGCTGCAGCGCACAGCCGCATCAGCTGGCGCCGGCTGAATTGCCGCTGGCCTTGTTGGCACAACGCCTTGATACAGTGTCGTTTAATTTATTACAGGGCGCTTATGCGCCGAAAAAGGCCAGCAATAAACATTGGGCGCAGTGGCGCTTAAGCGGCAGTCTGGCAGCGGCTTGTGCAGTGTTGTATTTAAGCCTGGTCGGTGTCGAAGCCTGGCAGTTCAGCCGCGAAGCGAACACAGCCCGGACTGAGGCCAGTGCCTTGTATAAACAGCAGTTCCCGCAGGAACGCATCGTCAATCTGAAACGCCAGGTTGAACGCAAACTGGCGGCCAGCGGTGCACAGGGCCAAAACAGTCTGCTGGCGATGCTCGGTGGCATGACACCAGCCTTAGGCGGGGCCGAACCAGTGGTGCTGAATAACCTGAAATTTGACAGTAAAAAATCTGAATTGAAGTTGCTGGCCACTGCCGCCAGTTTTCAGCGTTTTGAAGCGTTAAAAGCCCAGTTACAGCAGCAGGGTTATCAGGTTGATCAGGGCGCGCTCAGTCAGATTGACGGCAAAGTGCAGGGTACGCTGACGCTGCGGAGTAAATCATGAAAGCAGTTTTGTTATGGTGGAATGGTCTGCAGCGCCGTGAGCAGCAATTATTAAGCGTGCTTGGTGTGGTGGGCGGTATCGGTTTGTTTTATGCGCTGGTGTGGTTACCGCTGCATCAGGCGCGCGACAGCCAGGCGCTGGCAGCGAAGACCGCGGCCGAGCAGCTGGTCTGGCTGAAAGGTAAAATGCCGCAGCTGGCCGCTGCGCCGGCAAGTGCTGGCGGCGGCAGTCTCAGCGACAAAGTGTCGCAAAGCAGCCAGCAATTTCAGATTAAAGTCAGCCGGATGCAGCCAAAAGATGAACAGCTCGACCTGATGCTGGATGATGTGCCCTTTGAGCAGTTGTTACGTTGGTTGCAGTTACTGCAAGGGGAACATGGCGTGCGACTGGTGCAGCTGGAAGTGACGGACACCGACATGCCGGGCGTGGTCCGGGTGCGGCGCCTTGTTCTGGAATAACGACTGGAATAGTGACAGGAATATCTGCTGAAATAAGGCCAACGGCCAGCTGAGCGCCCAGGGCGGTCACAGCAATTGAGAGAGATTGATGAAGAAGTTCGGATTTATTGTCACTGGTCTGTTGGCTTATGTGATTTTTATGGCGGTGCTGACGCCGGCCTCGGTCTGGCTGAAGTTAGTGCCAATGCCGCCTGAAGTGCAGCTGGGTAAAGTGCAGGGTACTTTGTGGCAAGGCCAGATGGATGTGGTGTCGCGGCCACCGGTTTATCTGACCAACCTGCGCTGGCAGCTGGAGCTCTCGTCATTGTGGCGCGGCCAGCTCGGTGTGCGGCTGCAGGCCGGTGATGTCAAAGATGACAGTCAACCCTATCTGAACCTGACAGGACAGGTCAGCCCGCGCAGCTATGCACTGCAGCAGGCAACGCTACGCTGGCCTGTGGCTGGTGTGATGCGCAATCTGCAATTGCCGATGCCGGTCGATGCCAGTGGCACCTTAGTGCTGAACATCAATAACTTTGCCAAAGGCGAGCCTTATTGTGCCGCCCTGGATGGCAGCGCCAGCTGGCAGCAAGCCAGGCTGAAATCACCGATAGGCTGGCTGGATTTACGCCAGATTGACGCCACGCTCAGCTGTGAACAAGGCAATCTGCGGCTGGTGACCAAACCGGATAATCCGCTGGCGCTGGCAGTGACGGCCGACGTAATGGCCGGCCGTTACCAGTTAGCCGGTACGTTAAAACCGGACGCCTCGATGCCGAAAGAAGTCCATGAAGCCATGCGTTTTGTGTCACAGCCGGATGCGCAAGGTCGTTACAACATTCAGTTCGGTGGCCAGATCCGTACGCAGTAACGCTAACGTTTCGGTGTTTACGAGCTCCGATAAAATAAAAGAACAGTGGGTTTTGACCTGCTGTTCTTGAATAGTCACAACCAATAGGCTAGTTCAGAGCTCTTCAGTTACCTATTTTATAGTTAAAGATTTTACTCTCCTGACCTGAATAGCTTTCAGGCAGAACACAAGCAATTGAATAACTTGCGTCGGCATAGTTCACGACGTTAGTAAAAGTAAGTGTGTAACCACCAACTGCAGTCGTCGTGGTACTTTGGTTTTGCAAGACTGATGAAGAACCGTCTGCCGCGTATGTATACAAAGAACAGCTTAGGCTCTTACTGGGATTAGCATCATAAACTCGGATAGCCACATTGTATACTGCACCTGTATTCGGCACATCACACCAATAAGACAAGGTCGTGGATGGATTTGGATTTGCCACGGAGCCGTCAGTCCGATACACCTTGTTGGGGGCATCACACCGATGTGCCGAATAAACGGTCGTATTTGCATTTGCATTACAAGATGTGGCCAAAGCGGCTAGTATTAATCCGGTGAATAACTTCATATTTAACTCTCCATTGTTAAATTATTAACATATCCGTGTAATGAAAAGTTGTCAATCCTGTTTTTCCTGCCGTTGACGGACACGGGGTGACGATTGAATAGCCGGTACCAAAGTGTGGTAGTTGCTGACAGAGTTGAATTCATCAATCTGCCGCACCGGTTGCTGGCTGTCTGGGTTGGCCACTGCCAATAAATGAGCGATACCAAACTGCTGCGCGGCGTGCAGAATCGGCAGGCTGTCGTCGACAAACAGCGTGCGTTTGGCATCAAACCCGAGCCGTGCCTGCAGCTGTTGCCACAAGGCCTGTTGTTCTTTGGTCACGCCAAATTCATGGGTCGAAATCAGTTCGTCAATATAAGCGGCGAGCGGTGTCAGTTCGACTTTCAGTGACAGGCTGTCCGGATGTGCATTGGTCACCAGCACGATGCGGCGGCCACTTTGCTGCAGCGCCTGCAGGAATGCCGGGGTGTCTTCGCGCATGGCGATTTTGTCGCTGATCTCGCGTTTAAGTGCGGTGATGGGCAAGTTCAGCCGGCGTGTCCAGTAGTCGAGGCAATACCATTCGATTTTGCCCTGCAGCACGGCGTATTCCGATCGCAAGGTGGCGCGCGCTTCGGCCTCATCGATGCCGGTTAATTCACTCCAGCGTTTAGGTAAATGCTCCAGCCAGAAGTGATTGTCAAAATGCAGGTCGAGCAAAGTGCCGTCCATATCCAGTAAAACAGTATCGATCGCCGACCAATCCAGCATAGGTTTTTCCATCTTTCCGATTTATAGTAGTGCAGGCAAAGTGATGTGCCATTGTAGCAGAGGCAGAGCTATGGCGGACAAACCGCATTCAAGGCAAAAACCGCGCATTCTGGCGCAGGAAATCGTGGCACAAAGCCGCCTGTTTAAGATTGAACAGGTGCAGTTGCAATTCAGCAATGGTGAAGAACGTTTATTTGAACGGATGCGCGGCACTGGTCGTGGTGCTGTGATGGTGGTGGCTTGCCCTGATCCACAACATTTTTACCTGATCCGTGAATATTGCGCCGGCACTGACGATTATCAGCTGGGGTTCCCGAAAGGGTTGATCGACCCCGGTGAAACTGCGCTGCAGGCGGCTGATCGCGAACTCAAAGAAGAAGCTGGTTTTGGCGCTACCTGGCTGCAGGAGCTGCGCAGTGTGGCACTCGCCCCCGGATATTTTAATGCTACAATGCAGATTGTGCTGGCTGGTGGCCTTTATGCCGAACGGCTGGAAGGCGACGAACCCGAGCCATTAGAACTGGTGCAATGGCGCTGGGACCAACTGGACGAATTGCTGGCACAGGCCGATTTTACTGAAGCTCGTAGCGTGGCCGCATTATTCCTGGCCCGCAAATATCTGGACAGCCACCCCGATGTTTTTAAGTAAACTGCTCGAACCGGTTAAAATCACGGCGCAACAAGCGGGTGAGCGCCTGTGGCAGATGTATCTCAGTGGCGAGGTTCAGGCGGAAATTAAGTCTGACAATAGCCCAGTGACCGCCGCCGACTACGCCGCCAATCAAATCATTATTGAGCAATTATCCGAACTGACACCGGACATCCCGGTGATTTCAGAAGAAAGTCATTTAGTGCCACTGGCGCAGCGTCAGCACTGGCCACGTTACTGGCTGATAGACCCGATGGACGGTACGCAGGAATTTGTTGCCCGCAGCGGTGATTTTGCCGTCAGCATTGCGTTGGTTGAGCACGGCTGGCCGGCGCTGGGCGTGATTTATTGGCCAAAAGAACAAATCTGGTATTACGCCACCCGCGGCCATGGCGCTTTTAAACAACAACGCCATCTGATTAATCACATCAAAGTACGGCAGCACCAAGAGGGCGACCCGCTGCGCATTGCAGTCAGTCGCCGCCAGCCGCAGCACCTGATCAGCGCCTTGTTGGCTCCGCAGCAACAGGCGGAATTTATTGCGCTTGGCAGTTGTTCACTGAAAAGTTGTCTGGTCGCCGAAGGCGGGGCGGATTGTTATATGCGGCTTGGCCCGACCGGCGAGTGGGACACCGGCGCCGTGCATATCATTGTCGAAGAAGCCGGTGGCCGTATTCTCGACAGCCAGTTTTTTCCACTGAGTTACAATCAGCGTGAAACCTTAGCCAATCCGGATTTTATGGTGATAGGCCAGTCTACGCTGGCCTGGCACGAACTTATCCAGCCACATCCGACTCCACGCCCGATAACCGACTGACCTCCGGCAGCAGCGGTTGCTGTTGCTCCAGCCGGGCGTGCCAGTGCTCTGCCGGTGCCGGCCGGCCAAACAAATACCCCTGCAGCAGCGGAAAACCGAGTTTTGCCAGAAACTTGCGCTGAATGTCATTTTCCACGCCTTCTGCCACTGTGGTCAGATTCAGTGCCCGGGCCAGCTGCAGCGTGGTATGCAGCACTTTGACCTGCTGACGGTGATGTGGAATGGCGGCGACAAAACGCCGGTCTATTTTCAGCGTATCTGCCGGCATATCCACTAACTGACTCAAGGACGCATGGCCGGTGCCAAAATCGTCGATGGCGATACTGAAGCCATATTGGCTGAGCGCGCGCAGCCGGGTGTGCAACGCCGGTTGCTGTGTAGCGAAATGGGTTTCAGTGATCTCCAGCTGTAGCCGTTTCGTCAGCCAGGGATAATGTGCACTTTGCGCCAGCAAATAGGCAAAAAAGCTGTCATCGAGTAGTTCCGGACCGGCCAGATTAATGGCGATGGGATAGGACCAGTGCCGCTCCTGCCACTGCGCCAGAATGTCGATGGCCAAATCCAGCACCAGCTGACTCAGTGCTTTCATACAGCCGTGCTGGGCGGCGAGGGCAATAAACAAATCCGGTGCAATCCACTGGCCCTGATGTTGCCAACGGCATAAAGCTTCAAAGGCTTTGATCTGACCTTCGCCATTGACCTTGGGTTGCAAGTGCAGTTCTAACTGGCGTTGGCGGATAGCGTCCTGCAATGCATTCGCCAGCGCATAGGTCTGTTGCAATTCAGCGGCCTGTTCCGGCGCGAATTGCACCATCGGCAGATTATTGTCAGCCTGCTCGAGCGCGATTTCGCATTGTTCGAGTAAGGTCGCAGCATCAGCGTGGCCTTCGCTCAGGCAATAACCCAGCTGGTAACGCAGCTGTACCTGCTGAGTACCGATGACCAAAGAGTCTGGCAATTGTTGATGAATTAATTCCGCTTGTTGCGCCGGTGTCAGCGGCTCGGGCTGGATCGGCAGCAACAGTGCAAATTTCACGCCGCGCAAACGGCCCAATAACGCATCCGAGCGCAGGGACTGACGCAGCTGACTGGCAAATTGCTGTAGCACCTGGCTGCCAAATTCGTAGCCAAATTGCTGATTCAGCGTTTTGATATGGCAGAGCCGGATAATGACACAGAAGCGCAGTGGCCAGCCCGGCTGGTCGTGCATCCGTTCGTCGGCCTGTTGGCGGAAAAATTCGGCTTTAGGCAGGCAAGTCAGCCGGTCATACAGTTGCCAGACGTGCTGATGCTGGTGTTGCTGGTCCAGCTGCTGTTTTAACTCGACCATCGCCGTCACATCCTGCAATTGCAACACATGATGCTGCTGACGGGTCCGCACCATATGTTTGAGCTGCAGGTGCCGCCCCGGCTGATTGCGGGCGATACAGGGTAAATCCTGCGCCAACCAGAAGGCATTATCGTTGCAGCCTTGTTCCGGCAGCAGCACCTGGCTCAGATAACAATGGCTGTCCACGTTGATACCCAGCCATTGGCAGGCCTTGGTATTGGCCTTGATGATCCGGCCATTGCCGGCACAGAGTAGCGTCGCTTCGCCATTGTTTTCAAACAGTTCTGCATAAAAATCATGGCTTTGCGACAGCTGTTTGTGCGCTTGCTGCAGACCGGCGCTATGGCGCTGAATAGTGCGGATAATCCGGGCCGACGCCAGCGGCAGGCAGAGGTTAAAAAACAGGAAAATCAGCCCGTGCAGGTAGGCGTGTGTTTGTGGCAGTGTGATGGAAAAATCGAATATGCGTGGTAACGGCTGGTTGTACAGCAAAAAAGCAAAAGGGATAAAGTTCAGCAGCATCAGGCCAACCATGACCCGCAGCGGAAAAAACATCAGTGCGATAGTCGGCAAGGCGTACAAAAATACAATGCCCAGCTTGGCCATTTCAAAGTCGGGGTTAAATAGCAGAATGGCCAACCCGGCACAGATCACCAGCAGCAAAAAACCGACGGCGCTGAAACTCAGCGATGCTTTGGAGCGGCGCAGCAGTAACAACAGCGCCAGGTAAAAACCCGAGGTGATGGCAATAATATGGTAAGCACCAATCTGCCAGGCTTGCCAGGAACTGTGTACACAAATGACCAGCACCAGCAACAAACCGGAAAGGACCATAATACGGAACACACTGAGCTGCCAGTTATCCGGGCTTGCCGTTGCCAGATCTGCTGGAGTCAGTTTGAGATATTGACGCAAGGCGCGCAGCACTACTTCAAATCCTTGCTAATGAATATTGTATCCTGAACAGGTACCATAACAAAGTTAGCGGGCTATCAGCAACAGATTGCTATTCTGTTGCCGGATCATTTTGTAATAACTGCTGATATTGGTGTTTGGTTAACAAATCAACGGATTCGTGCAGCTCTGAATACAGGATCAGCACCTGGCCTTGCTGGATTTGTTGCAGCACTGCGGCGGCTTTCTCTGCCAGGCTGACTTCTTCGTCACCATAATCTGTGCCTTCTCGCAGCACATAACTTTCAATCAGTCGTTGCAGTGTGTCAGCGTTTAATTGTTGCCATGGGATCAGCATCAAAGAGGTTCCTGTGTGTGAGAAAGATGATTCAGCCATGCTGGTACCACCTGATCCAGCCAGTACTGCGGCCGCCACGGTGTGCCACTGAGAAAACCGACGTGGCCGCCGTGTTGACACAGCTGTAATTGCACGGCCGCCGGCAGTTGTGCCGGAATTGCTGCAGGCGCTAGGAATGGGTCATCTTTGGCGTGGATCAGCAACAAAGGTTTTTGTACTCGTGGCAGGAAGTTTAAGCCACTGCAGCTGTGGTAATAATGTTCAGCATCGCGAAAGCCATGGAGTGGCGCGGTCAGCAGGTCGTCAAACTGGCGGATACTGCGGATTTTACCGATATCTTTCGGCGTCAGCGCTAACGGGAAATCGGCGTGCACGGCCAGTTTGCGCTGCATAGTGCCCTTGAGGCGACCGAGCAGATAACGCTGATAGATTTTGCTGAAACCCTGATTAATCCGGTCGCTGCTTGGCGCCAGCGCTAAGGGGGCACAGACCGCCACCGCACCGCTCAGCAGATTGTCAGCACCGGTTTCACCACAATATTTCACCAGCACATTGCCGCCGAGCGAAAAACCAACCGCTAATAAAGGCCGCTGCGGATAACGGCTGCGGCAAAGTTGTAAAAACAAGGCAAAGTCGGCGGTATCACCGGAATGATAAGCACGCGGCAATTTATTGGCGACGCCATGACAACCGCGAAAATGCATCAACACCACGCCATAACCCTGTTGGCGCAGACTATGAAACATGCCCCGCACATAGTGGCTATGAATATTGCCTTCCAGGCCATGCAATAACACTACTAAGGGTTTACTGCAGTCCTCGGCGTCCAGACTCCAGTTCAGTTGCAGCTCGTCTTTATCCGGCAGCTGCAGCATTTCTACCCGGGTGTGAAGCGGCCGGCGCGGTGCCAGATATTTCGCCAGAATAGTTTGCAGATGGGCGTTCCCCAGGCCTGATGCGGGCTTAAAAGCGGGTAATGGCGCAGACTGCGATGCGACTTGCAATTTTTAACTCCTGCTACAACAATGGTTTTTTAACTGTTCGGACCAGAATAATGCAAAGACGACAGTTTATCATGCTTGGCCTCGGCGCGGGTGTCGGCCTGAGTCTTGGCCTCACGCTTTATCCAGTGTTGCAGAGCAGCACGCAGCAACGCAGCGACGCCGCAACCTTAGTGCTGGATGCTTTGTTACCTGCGCTGTTACAAGGTGCCTTACCGGCAGAAGCTGCCGCTCAGCAGGCGGCGCTGCGGCGTAGCCGCGATGCCGTGCTGCAATTCCTGCCGTTTTTACCACGCCGGCAACAGGCCGAGTTACAGCAGCTGTTTTTGTTATTACAGCAACGGCTGGGCCAGCTGGCGTTGCTCGGGCATTGGCTCAGCCTGAATGAGATGCCGCTGCCAAGCCGGTTGCAACTGCTCAGCAGCTGGCGTGACAGTTATCTGGCAACGCTGCAGCAGGCCTATCATGGTCTGCGCGAATTATTGTACGGCGCTTATTATGGCCAGCCGCAACATTGGCCCGCGTTAAAGTACCAGCCGCTGGAGTTTAATCCTTATGTATGATCCGATCGCCGAAGGGCTGACCCGCGGCTGGCGGCATATTGATGCCAGTACGCTGACAACCGATCAGACATTTGACACCGACGTGGTGATCATCGGTACCGGCGCCGGCGGCGGTATTGCCGCAGAGTTGCTGACGCAGGCCGGCTTTAAAGTGCTGATGTTAGAACACGGCGCTTTGTATTCCAGCAGTGATTTCCGCCAGCAGGAACGTTGGGCCTACCCGCAGCTGTATCAGGATGGCGCCGGCCGCAAAACCAAAGATCAGGCCATCTCAATTTTGCAGGGCCGTACCGTCGGTGGCTCGACCACGGTGAACTGGACTACCTCAATCCGCACGCCAGCCAACACGCTGCAATACTGGGAAGACACCTTCGGGCTGGATTTTGCCAGCAGCGGCGCACTGGAGCCTTTTTTAGATTTAGCGACAGGCCGGCTGAATATCAGCGAATGGGCTTTGACGCCCAATCACAATAACGGCGCGCTGCAACGTGGCTGTCAGGCGCTTGGCTGGCAATACACTGTGATTCACCGTAACGTCAAAGGCTGTGCCAATACCGGTTATTGCGGCATGGGCTGCCCGCTGAATGCCAAACAGTCAATGCTGGTGACCACTATTCCGGTGGCGCTCGATGGCGGTGCCACGCTCATCAGTCGGGTGTCGGCACGGGAGCTGGTCTGGCGCGGCAATCAAATTCAGCAGCTGTGGGCGGTGCCGGTCGATGCACAGTTCCAAACCGACCCGCGGCTTAAAATCCGCATCCGCGCCCGCCACTATGTACTGGCGGGCGGTGCGATAAACAGCCCCGCCTTGTTATTGCGCTCAAAAGTGCCGGACCCATCCGGCCGGCTTGGCAAACACACTTACTTGCATCCCAGTGTGATCTCCGGCGCTTTGTTTGCGGAAGCCGTAAACGGCCATCAGGGTGCGCCGCAGTCGATCTATTCTGACCAGTTTGTCTGGGCTGACGCTGCGCAGGCTGGCTTTAAACTGGAAGTGCCACCGTTACATCCGGTGTTGATGGCCAGTAAATTGACCGGAATGGCCGAAGTGCACGCCGATCTGATGCGTCAGTTTAATCATCTGCAAGTGATGATTGCGTTGTTACGTGACGGTTTTCACCCGGACGCTCAGGGCGGTGCAGTACAGCTCGACAGCGACGGCGAGCCGCAGCTGGATTATCCGCTGACTGATTATTTATGGGATGGGGTGCGGCGGGCTTATCTGGCGATGGCCGAGTTGCAGTTTGCCGCGGGCGCAGCTGCGGTCTTGCCGGTGCATGACGACGCACAGCTGTATCGCAGCTGGTCCCAGGCTAAAACCGCGATTGCGGAACTGCCGCTGCAGCGGTATCGGGCAACCTTAGCCTCAGCTCATGTGATGGGCGGCTGTAATATGAGTGCCGACCCGGCGACTGGCGTCGTCGACAGTTTCGGTGCGCATCAGCAGCTGAAAAACCTGACGATTTGTGATGGCTCGATTTTGCCAAGTAGTCTGGGCGCAAATCCGCAATTAACGATTTATGCGCTGAGCTGGCGGATCAGTACTGAGCTGATAAAAAAACTGTCGGTGTGATTGCTCATACCGACAGCAACATTGGCAAAGAGTTCGGGCCAACAAAGCGCTTTGCATCAGTCCGGTTGGACAGGAGCTGGTGCGTCGCGCAGTCTTTACAAGTGACGAGAGAACACAGCAATCAGGCAATAATCAACCGGTTAGTCGTTCGGGCCGGCGTGGCTGATTTTGTAGATAAAGTACACCGCATAAAATGTGCAGAGTCCCAGCACAATCGCCAGACCAGTAAAAGAAATGAAGATGACCGGGTCATTCATAAATTCGTGCCACAGGTTCATGATGTTTGCCTCCATTGACTTGATGAAGGCAGTTTAGTCAGCGGCAGGCGGGCAAACCCTGATACAGATCAAGCTTTGACGGGGGAAAATGGCTGTGACAGCCCCAGTTGCAGCAGGGCTTGATCCAGATCAACAGTTAGCTGCTGTTCGATTGAGGCAGGCACCTGATGGCTGTGCAGATATTGCTGGCGTAAGGTGCTGGCCGGCACAATGCAGTCTGCGGCATCGGCACAACACTGCACCAACGCACGCTGCTCTAACCGCTCCGTCGTCAATTCAGTATCGAGCAGTTGTTGGCGCAATTGCACTAACAATGGGTCTGCTGGCTGCTCCTTCAACACGCGACTGACTTCACGCCGGATTTGGCGGATCTGTTGCGTGGTCAGATGCTGCGGGCTCAGCGCCTGCATTAACTGCGGCAATGGCGGCAAACTCGGCCGCCAGGCGCTCAGCAGCAACAGATTCACATTGCAGTTGTATTGGTCTTGCAGGGCCAACAGTTCAGTCTGCAGCAAAGGGTAAAGTGCCAGACTGAACTGCCAGAACTGTGCTGCGTGGTCGGTTTCAGCCGGCAGCTCAGTTGAGCTTGTATCAGTTGACCTTTTATCAGTTAACCTTTTATCAGTTGACACCGTTGGCCTGCCAGAAATTCTCGGTTTTGAGCTCCAGCTGTTCCTGCGCTTCAAACCAATTGAGCTCGACGTCACCCAGTTCATTGCTGAGTTTGGTTTGCTCGGCCAGCAACTTAGTCAGGTCGGCTTTACGGTTGGCATCGTACAGGCTGACATCGGCCAGTTCAGTTTCAATGTTGTTAAGCCGTGCCTGCAGTTTTTCCTGCTGTTGTTCCAGTTTTTCAATTTGTTGCTTCAGCGGCCGCAGCAAATTGCGCAGGTCGGCTTCGAGGCGTTTCTGATCTTTACGCTGCTGCGCTACCGGCGCTTCGGTGCTGGCTGGCGTGGTTTTTTGCTGCTGCAGCTTGCTGTCGTTTTGCAGCCACTGGTAATAGTCCTGCAAATCGCCGGCAAAAGGGGCCACTTTGCCATGCGCCACCAGATAAAACTCGTCAGTGGTAGAAGCCAGCAAATGCCGGTCGTGCGACACGACGACAATAGCACCTTCAAACCCCTGCAGCGCCATCACAATGGCTTCGCGCATGTCGAGGTCCAGGTGGTTGGTCGGTTCATCGAGTAACAGCAGGTTTGGCCGCTGATAAACCAGCAGCGCTAACACTAACCGGGCTTTTTCACCGCCGGAAAAAGGCCCGCACGGCGCTAAAGCTTTATCACCATGAAAACCAAAACCACCGACATAATCCCGCAGGCTCTGTTCTGTCGCTTGCGGTGCCAGCCGCACTAAATGTTGCAGCGGCGAATCCTGCGGCCGCAGTGTTTCCAGCTGATGCTGAGCAAAATAACCGATGCTGACGCCGTTGGCGTACCATAAATCACCGGCCTGCGGTGGCATAGCGCCGGATAAAAGCTTGATTAACGTCGATTTACCGGCACCGTTGCGGCCTAATAAACCGATGCGGCTACCCGGCAACAGCTGAAAATTAATCTGCTGTAAAATTGAAGTGTCGCCATAACCGGCGCGCACGTTTTCTAATTTCAGTAATGGGTTTGGTAAAGCCCGTGGCGGCAGGAACTCAAACTGGAAGGGCGAATCGACGTGTGCCGGCGCCAATAACGTCATACGTTCTAAGGCTTTAATCCGGCTTTGCGCCTGTTTGGCTTTGGTGGCCTGAGCGCGGAAGCGGTCAATATAAGATTGCAGATGCGCAACCTGACGCTGTTGTTTTTCATACATCGATTGTTGTTGCGCCATTTGTTCAGCGCGCTGACGTTCAAACTGGCTGTAGTTGCCGCGGTATAAATTCAGTTTCTGATTGTCGATATGCACAGTGTTATCGATGACGGCATCAAGAAAATCGCGGTCATGGCTAATCAGCAGCAAAGTGCCGTCAAAGTTACTCAGGTATTTTTCCAGCCATAATACTGCGTCTAAATCGAGGTGGTTGGTCGGTTCATCGAGCAGCAGCAATTCAGCGCGTTGCATCAGCGCCCGCGCCAGATTCAGCCGCATCCGCCAGCCACCGGAGAAAGATTTCACGCTGTGTTGTTGCATGTCACCACTGAACCCGAGGCCGTCGAGCAACGTACCTGCTTTGGCTTCAGCACGATAACCATCCAGTGTTTCAATCTGATGGTGCACTGCGACCAAATCGGTGTCGGCAGCGGCATGGCGCACCAGCAACAGCAACGGATATAACGATTCGTCGCCCTGCAGCACATAGTCCATGGCGCTGATGTCCAGCGCCGGTGTTTCCTGCGCCACAGTGGCTATGGTCCAGCTCGCCGGAATACTGACACTGCCGGCGTCCGGCTGCAGTTTGCCCTGCAACATGGCAAACAGCGAGGATTTGCCACAGCCGTTGGCGCCGATAATACCGACCTTTTGGCCCGGAAATACGGTAAGATCGGCGTCTTGTAATAAAGCCAAAGCGCCGCGGCGTAATTCGATGTTCTGAAGTTGGATCATAAAAACTATACCCGTCGGAAGAGGCTGCTAATGTAATCGGAATGGCCCGGCAAACCAAGTATTGCCGCGGTTTTTACTCAGTGGGAGTCAGATATTTTCATGCAAAACCGCAAAAAAAAGCGCTTTATCGCCGGGGCGTCCTGCCCGAAATGTAAAGCCATCGACACCATGATGTTGTTTCTGGAAAACAACGTGGAAAAAGTCGAATGTGTGCAATGTGGTTATCAGATGGCACAACCGGGCACTGAAATCGAAAAAGCCGCGCGCCCGGCTGAGACTGTGATTGGCGTATTTAAACCGGAATAAACAATTAATAATGCGGCGGTGGCGGTTCTTCGTCAGTGCGCAGAATGCCGCTGTCGGTATTGCCCTGTAATTTTTCGGCCAGGATCAAGACATGGCGCTGCAGTTTTTCAATGCGGCGCTGGTGCTCCAGCAATTCATTGTTGAGTGCCTGTAAAGTGTCTTCCTGAAAAGCGACTTTGCTCTCCAGTTCAACCACTTGTTGTTGTAATTGCTCATGACTGTTGTGCAGTGTCATGGTTTGAACTCCCAGTATTCGGCCAGACCACTGGAACTCAGGGTCAGCACCTGCCCGTTATTGAGCAGCGCGACATCATACACTACGGCACCCGGTGGTTTGGCATAAGGTGAAGGACTGACTGCCCAGTCTTTGACCAGTTGACCGGTCTGAACGTTCCAGATGCTGGCGCGCTGCGAAGGCGAACCAGTCAACAGCCATTTACCATCGCTGCTAAAACGCGCGCTGCTAAAAACACGGCCCCGATCCAATTTCAGTTTACTCAGCACACGGCCAGTTCTGATATCCAGCAGCTGCGCCTGCTGCAAACTATCTGCACTGAACAGGTAACGCCCTTGAGTATCCAGCGCCACCCGGGTCACCCGGTTCGGATGCGACATACTCTGCAGGATTTGCGCGCTGTCGGTATCCCAGAAATAACTGTGTAAATCGCTGCTGCCAGTGAGGGCATAACGGCCATTGGGCGACAGCGCCACTGCATTGATATTTTCACTATGGCCCTGAAACTCCAATCGCCGGCCGCTTTTGAGTGTGATGTGCTGGATTTTGCCATCGCTTTGGCCAATCAGCAGGTGACGACCATAATCCGACACTGCGATGTCGCGTACTGTGACACCGGCTTGCATGGCCCAAAATCCAAGATTTTTACCGTCTTGCAGGTCCCACAGCGCGACATTGACCGGGTCTGCACTGAGTAAATACTTGCCGTCTGCGCTGAACGCCAGATGGGTCACCAGATTTTGCGTGGGGTCACCGTGGCTTAAACGGTATTTGGCGCTGCCAGCCTGCAGGTCCCAGACGATAATGCCTGAGGTCAGACTACTGACGGCCAATAACTGACTGACGGGGCTAATCGCGCCTGCAACTGTGCCTTCTGCGCTGATCACTTGCTGGCGCAGTAAATCTTTTGGAACTTCTGTGCAGCTTATCAGCCAAAGGCTGAGAAAAATGGCCAGATATTTAGATCTAAGTGTTAACGTCATCCGCACAAGCCTGTAGTATAGCCGTGGTTGAAGGTTAGTCCTTTCTGCTTATCACAACACAATTTTGCAGTGAAGTCTGCAGTTTATTTGGAGAGTCAAATGCGCGTAGCAATGAAGGTGTCGCTGATCGCAGCCGCCCTGATTTCATTATCAGCTTGTCAAAAAGAAGCTGCTGAACCAGCTGCACCGAAGCTGGATACCGACACCGCCAAGCAGTCTTATGCTCTGGGTCTGTCAGCCGGTAAGTACCTGAACAATGCAGTTGAAGAACATAAAAAGTTAAACCTGACGCTGGATTCTGCCCTGATCCTGCGTGGTGTGCAGGATGCAGCCGGTGGCGGCAAACCAGCTATGGCTGAAGAAGACATTCAGAAAGTGCTGACCGCACTGGACGAGCAATTCCGCAACAAACAAGCCGAAATGGCAAAAACTAAAGCAGAAGAAGCCAAAGCCAAAGGCGTTGCTTACTTAGCTGAAAACGCCAAAAAAGCTGGCGTGACCACTACAGCTTCAGGCCTGCAATACGAAGTGATCACTGCTGCGGATGGCGCCAAGCCAAAAGCAGAAGACACTGTCAAAGTAAAATACAAAGGTACACTGACTGACGGTACTGAGTTTGACAGCACTGAGAAGAACAACAACGGCGAGCCAATCGAGTTCCCGTTAAACCGCGTGATCAAAGGCTGGACTGAAGGTGTGCAGCTGATGGGCGTGGGTTCTAAGTTCAAGTTCACAGTGCCATCAGAACTGGCTTACGGTGAAAACGGCATGGGCCCAATCCCGGCGAACAGCGTCCTGGTGTTTGAAGTTGAACTGGTTGGTATTTCTGCTCCTGAAGCCGCTGCACCTGCAGGCGAAGAAGCAAAAAAGTAGTCATAGCTACACCGTATAAAACGCAATAAAGCCGGCAATGCCGGCTTTATTTTTGCGTTTATTTCAGAGTTTTCTCAGGCCGAGACACCCTGGGTATGTTTCAGGAATAAGGTTTGGATCAGTTCATCTTCCAGACCAAAACGCTCTTCCAGCGCCTGACCCAGCCGGGACAAATCAGCATCAAAGCTGCTCAATGTCTGATTCGCTGCTTCGTCGGCAAATTTGTCGTTAAATTCCAGAGCCAAATCGGTCGACGCGGCAATCTTCGGACACAAAGCCTCAGCTAAAGCTTTGCTATGCGCGCCATTGGTCGCACATTGCGAGACAATCTGGTCATAAACTTCAAAATGGCCAGCAGATAAATAATCCATCAGCAGCTGACAGAAATGCAGAATGTGCTGTTGTTCCGGCAATTGCTGGCCGGCGTTTTGTTTGTCGAAAGGCGGCAATGCCGCGAGTTTGCAATAACAGACGATGAGTTGCTGCCGCTCTTCCAGCCAGTTATCAATCGCTGTCAGAGAGCCTCCCCATTGCTGCCGGGCACTCTGTAGCCGGTTGTACATAAGCGGTTCCTTGTAAAACTTAACCTGTCTGAATAATGCTAATTAAAAGAATTCTGCGATAAAGATCAACACATTTTTGATTGGTCGGTTCAGTCTGAGCCGTTATCATGGTATTGAATCGCCACTTTGTTTCGAAAGGTTATCCATATGAGTAAGCACAGCCTGAGTCTGGCCGGGGTGTCACAGGCGTATTGGTTTGTCGTTTGTCAGGGCAAATTGTGGTTACCACAAACTGAAATTCCATTTGGCTCCTGGGCTGAATTTGGTTTGTCGGAACCTGAGCAACTGTGTCAAATCGGTGAGTGGCAACAACAGCCTTGTCTGCTGGCGGTGTATCAGGATCAGCTCAGTGTGCCTGAACAGTGGCAAAGTGCGCGGGCGTTGCTGGACCATCCACAATTACACTGGTTTGAGCTGGCGGCGCGTGCGACGCAATTTGCGCTGTTTTTACAGACCCATAGATATTGTGGTCAGTGTGGCTGTGGCATGCGTCTGGTCAGCTGGGAACTGGCGATGTTATGCCCGCAGTGTGGGCATCGCACGTATCCGCGGATTTCACCTTGTGTGCTGGTCGCCATTCGCAAAGACGACAGTATTTTGCTGGCCCGCTCTAACCGGCACAAACCTGGTTTTTTTTCGATCCTGGCTGGTTTTGTCGAATCAGGTGAAACCTTAGAACAAGCCGCGGTGCGTGAAGTTGCTGAGGAAGTGGGGGTACAGGTCGGAAATTTACGTTATGCCGGCAGTCAGCCCTGGCCATTCCCGCATTCGCTGATGATGGGTTTTTATGCAGATTATGTCAGTGGCGATATTGTCTGCCAGCCAGACGAAATCGCCGAGGCGGATTGGTTTAAACTTGATGAATTGCCGGAAATACCACCAGTACAGACGCTGTCAGGTCAGATGATTCGTTATTTACAGCAAGAGTTTGATTAAGCTCAGTAAAAAGGCTGGTAAAACCAAATAAAAAAGCCACAATTGTGGCTTAAGTTTGAGTGTCGGGCCCGTATAATCGGGCTCTTCATTGTAATTTTCTTCACTAGCGCGTCAGTTTTATACCAAATCGTCTGCGAGGCTGGCAAGTGTATAAATGCAGAAAAACAGAATTATTTTCATTAAATTGCAAAGATAGTGTGCTGGCAGCACAGCTGCTAGAATGACAGTACTCAGTATGACGGTAGAGCAAAGATGCAGCTAAAAAACGATCGATACTTAAGAGCCCTTTTAAAACAACCTGTTGACCGCACGCCAATCTGGATGATGCGCCAAGCCGGACGTTATTTACCTGAGTATCGTGCTACCCGCGCTCAGGCCGGTGATTTTATGTCATTGTGTAAAAACCCTGAACTGGCCTGTGAAGTGACGTTACAGCCATTACGCCGTTATCCGCTCGACGCCGCAATTCTGTTCAGCGACATTCTGACCATCCCGGATGCAATGGGCATGGGCCTGTATTTCGGTGAGGGCGAAGGCCCGAGATTCACCAAACAACTCAGCGATTTTATGGACGTGGTGCAATTACCGGTGCCGGACCCGGAAGTTGAACTGCGTTATGTGATGGACGCGGTGCGCACCATCCGCCGTGAACTGAATGGCGAAGTACCGCTGATTGGTTTTGCCGGTAGTCCGTGGACGCTGGCGACTTACATGCTTGAGGGTGGCAGCAGCAAAACCTTCTCTAAAATCAAAAAGATTATGTATTCAGAGCCGGAGGTGATTCACATCCTGCTCGACAAACTGGCCCAAAGCGTCATTTTGTATCTGAATGCACAGATTGCCGCCGGCGCCCAGTCAGTGATGATTTTTGATACCTGGGGTGGCGTGCTGACGCCAAATTCTTATCGTGAATATTCATTGAGTTACATGCAGCAAATTGTCGACGGTCTGACCCGTCAGGTCGATGGCACGCCTGTCCCTGTGACCCTGTTTACCAAAAACGGCGGCTTGTGGCTGGAGGATATCGCGGCGACCGGTTGTGATGCAGTAGGCCTGGACTGGACCATTGATATCCGTTCTGCCCGTCAGCGTATTGGCGACAAAGTGGCGTTACAGGGCAACATGGACCCGGCATTCCTGTTGGGCACGCCGGAACGGATGCGCTTAGAAGTACAGGCGATTCTGGACGGTTATGGTCAGGGCTCAGGCCATGTCTTTAACTTAGGTCACGGCATCACACCAGATGTTGACCCGGAAAAGGTCAAAGTATTTATTGAAGCCGTGCAGTCGTTCAGCCGGACTTATCATCTGGATAATGACCTCTAACATATTGAAATAAAATCAAAAAGCCAGTCAGTTGACTGGCTTTTTTGTTTCTGAACATAATCCCGACATCGCCTCAAGCAGGATATATCTTCTTATTGGCTTGCCTTACATCTGCTGATTGCTGAATGACCTTTCACAAAATTTCTTGCATATCGTTATTTTGCGATATATATTTCGTTTTATCGCGATATATGGATATAAAACATGAGCTCAACTGACATCGATGAAGTAATCAAGGCGCTGTCGCACCCGGTGCGACGGGAGATCCTGAATTGGCTGAAGCAACCAGAACTGTATTTTGCCGATCAGGAGCATCCGCTGTCGCTGGGCGTCTGTGCCGGCAAAATTGATCAAAAAACCGGATTGTCGCAATCGACAGTCTCAGCCCATCTGGCCACTTTGCAGCGCGCTGGCCTCATCAGCAGCCGCAAAGTTGGACAATGGAATTTTTTCTCCCGCAATGAGGCCGCTATTGCAGAATTTCTGGCCCGTTTGCAACAACAGCTTTAATGGAGTCGTTATGCCTGCGCTTTTTGACCCTTTACAATTAGGTGACCTGACCCTGCCGAACCGGGTTGTGATGGCGCCTTTAACCCGTTGCCGTGCGGATGAAGGCCGGGTGCCAAATCAGTTGATGGCAGAATATTACACCCAGCGTGCCAGCGCGGGCCTGATCCTGTCAGAAGCGACCTCGGTCAATGCCATGGGCGTTGGTTATCCGGATACACCGGGCATCTGGTCAGATGCTCAGGTTGCCGGTTGGCGCTTGGTCACTGACGCCGTGCATGCGGCCGGCGGCCGGATTTTTCTGCAACTGTGGCATGTCGGTCGCGTGTCGGCACCTTTATATCTGGATGGTGCCACGCCCGTGGCACCAAGTGCTGTGCGACCGGCCGGTCATGTCAGCCTGGTGCGCCCGCTGCAGGATTTTGTCACGCCACGCGCGCTGAGCCTTGAAGAGATTGCGGCGACAGTAGCTGATTACCGCCAGGCAGCAATCAACGCCAAAGCCGCCGGTTTCGATGGTGTACATATTCACGGCGCCAACGGTTATTTACTGGACCAGTTTTTACAGGACAGTACCAATTTACGGGATGACCAAT
Source organism: Rheinheimera texasensis (assembly GCF_964031785.1). Lineage (GTDB taxonomy): Bacteria > Pseudomonadota > Gammaproteobacteria > Enterobacterales > Alteromonadaceae > Pararheinheimera > Pararheinheimera texasensis_A. The sequence continues at coordinate 6,989 of NZ_CAXIRE010000008.1, read as the reverse complement.
ATGGTGGTTCTGTTGAAAACCGGGCGCGTTTGTTACTCGAAGTCACAGATGCCTGTATTGAAATCTGGGGTGCCGGCCGGGTTGGCGTGCATCTGGCGCCGCGGATGGACGCACACGATATGGCCGATAGTAATCCGACCGCAACCTTTGGTTATGTCGCCACTGAGCTTGGCAAAAGGCGTATTGCGTTTTTGTCGACACGGGAACATGCCGCAGCGGACAGCCTGACGCCCCTGCTGAAACAACGGTTTGGTGGTGTGGTCATCGCCAACGAGCAATTTGATAAAACGCAGGCCAATCAGTGGCTGGCCGAAGGCAAAGCAGATGCCGTGGCTTTTGGCATTCCGTTTATTGCCAATCCGGATTTGCCGGCACGACTGGCAGCAGACGCACCATTAAACCCGCCGCGGAAAGAGTTGTTCTATGGTAAAGGTCCGGTTGGTTATACCGATTATCCGACGCTGTAACACGAAGCTTTTCAACATAAAAAAACGCCGGCGATTGCCGGCGTTTTGTCTTACAAATCATCAGACTCAGAACAAACGGTTTAAGCCATTCATTGCTGCGACGCGGTAGGCTTCAGCCATGGTCGGATAGTTAAAGGTGGTATGCACAAAGTATTCGACGTTATTGCCGCCGTTTTTCTGCATCATAATGGCCTGGCCGATGTGGACGATTTCGGCCGCACGCTCACCAAAACAATGGATGCCTAAGATTTCCTTGGTGTCGCGATGGAACAGCAGTTTCAGGCTGCCGACACTGGTGTTGGCAATTTGCGCCCGTGCCAGATGTTTAAACTGTGCCCGGCCTACTTCATACGGAATGCGGGCCGCGGTCAGCTGTTGTTCGGTTTTGCCGACTGAACTCATTTCCGGAATGGTGTAAATGCCAACCGGAATATCTTCTATCAGCCGGGTATCACAGTGGCCGTGAATAATCGAATTGCCGGCAATGCGGCCCTGGTCATAAGCCGCACTGGCGAGGCTTGGATAACCAATGACATCGCCAACAGCGTAAATATTATCAACCGCCGTCTGATAATTCTCATTCACCTTCAGCTGACCACGACTGTCAGCTTTGAGTCCGACGGCTTCCAGGTTCAGCGCATCCGTGTTGCCGGTACGGCCATTGGCAAACAGGATACAGTCGGCTTTCATCTTTTTGCCGGATTGCAGATGCAGAATGACGCCGTCATCTAAACCTTCAATCGATTCAAACTCTTCACCATGGCGAATGGTCACGCCTGAATTCCAGAAATGGTAACTGAGCGCATCAGAGATCTCGGCATCCATAAAAGACAACAAACGGTCGCGGGTATTGACCAAATCGACCCGTACGCCAAGGCCGCGGAATATTGAAGCGTATTCACAACCAATAACTCCGGCGCCAAAGATGATGATGTGCCGTGGATCTTCACTCAGTGACAAAATGGTGTCGCTGTCAAAAATATGCGGATGATTAAAGTCCACATTGGCCGGGCGGTAAGGCCGGGAGCCAACCGCGAGTACAATCGTCTGGGCGCTGATCACCCGTTCCGGACCAGTTGGCGGCACAATTTTAATATGATGTTTATCAACAAAAGAGGCGTCGCCGGCAAAAACTTCAACCCGGTTGCGATCGTAAAAACTGCTGCGTAACCGGACTTGTTTGCGGATCACACCAGCGGCATGTTTCAGAATTTGCGGAAAGGTCAGATTGGACGACTGATTGTCCATCTGAAACAGTGGGTTTTCATTGTATTCAATAAAACGGCTGACGGAATGGCGCAACGCTTTAGAGGGAATAGTACCCCAGTGAGTGCAACCGCCACCGACCTGAGTATGGCGCTCAATCACTGCTACTTTTTTACCGCTTTTCGCCAGATTCATCGCGGCGCCTTCACCGCCAGGGCCTGTGCCGATGATAATAGCGTCGTACTCGAATTGTTCTTGAGGTTGCCCTGTGGGCTTTTTATTGGACACCTGAAATTCCGCCTGTTACCTGCCTGCAATGCCAAGATAATAGCAGCTGAAATTCAGGGAACAGAAGCAGAAAAGCCGACTTCCGTCGGCTTTTCTGTTGGTTTTACCGGAGCTTAGGCATATTGACTGATAAACAGTTGCCACTGGCGCTGTTGCAGCTGCCAGTTTTGCTTCAATTCAGCGCAGTGCTTGCCTAAATCAAAATCGTTATAACTTTGTAGCAGCTGGTCTTTCTTCTGCTGCAAGCCCGCTTTTTTCTGCTGCAGTAGCTGTTTTTGCAAATCGAAATAAGCCTGCATCCGTTCCACTAATAACGCGTATTCCTGCTCCATTTTCTGCAGCAACTGCTCAGCGTCCGGCAATTGCAGCTGCAGCGCTTTCGCCTGTGCCCGCTTGAGTTGCATCAGTGCTTTGGCTTTGACAATCTTATCTTCCGGGCAGACCTTCAGATTACGGGTCAGACCCACAAAAGAACAGCCTTTAATCAGCCATTTCGTCGGGTCAAAATGCCACCAGCGAATGCCGTTGCGATAATCGAACTCAAAAATATGGTGGAAGTTGTGGTAACCCTCGCCATAAGTGACCAGAGCCAGCCAGCCGTTATCCCGCGCGGTATTAGTATCGGTATAAGGTTGTTTGCCCCAGATATGCGCCAGCGAGTTAATAAAAAAGGTGAAGTGGTGGCTCAGGACCAAGCGCAGCACGCCGACACTGAGTAACATGCCGAGCATACTGCCAGTCAGTACGCCTAATAACAGCGGTATACCGAAGTTGGTCAGCACCGTCAGCAGCAGGTAATTGTTGTGTTGCCACATCACAATTTTATTGCTTTGCAGGTCACGCACGTTGCTGTAGTCACTGTAGCGCTGCGCCTGGTATTCCCGCAGCATCCAGCCGATGTGGCTGAACCAGAAGCCTTTTTTTGCGGAGTAGGGGTCTTTGTCATTTTGGTCGACAAACTTGTGGTGTACCCGGTGATCCGAAGACCAATGCAACGCACTGTTTTGCAAGGCAAAAGCTCCGCCGATAGCAAAAAACAGCTGTAGCAGCGGATGGGCGTCATAAGTTTTGTGTGCCCACAGACGATGATAACCTGCCGTAATAGACATACCGCAATAACCCAGGCACAGCACTGTGGCAATAATTTCAGTCCAGCTGAAACCAACAAGAATGGCATAAGCAGGAACGCCGATCGCCGCCACTGCAAAGGTCAGGCTGAATAACAGCACGTTGGTCCAGATAATGGGGTGTTTTTCCATGATAGGTACTTTTAGCTTACAACTGTAAGCTAATTTTACTGTGCATTGAAGCGCGGTCAAGGTATAAAATGGGCTTTTAGCGTATGTGTGAACAGGTAACACCAGTGTCGAGAGCCCAGCAAAAAGAAAAGACCCGCCGCGCCATCATTGATGCTGCTTTTGCCCAGCTGAGCCCGGACAAAGGCTTTTCTAGCCTCAGTCTGCGCGAAGTAGCGCGCGAAGCTGGTATCGCGCCAACATCGTTCTACCGTCATTTTGCCGACATGGATGAGCTGGGTTTAACACTGGTGGATGAAGCCGGTCTGATGTTACGACAGCTGCTGCGTCAGGCACGTAATCGTATTGAGAAAAACGGCAGTGTGATCAGGACTTCGATTGAAACCTTTATGGAGTTTGTCGTTGGTAACAGTAACGTGTTCCGGTTGCTGCTGCGTGAGCGTTCCGGTACCTCGGCAGCATTTCGCCGTGCTGTAGCACGTGAAATTCAACATTTCTGCGCTGAACTTGCCGATTATCTGCGTAAAGAAACAGCTTGCCCGGACGAGTATGCGCAGATGCAGGCCGAGGCGATGGTGACCTTGGTGTTCCACGCGGGGGCTGACGCGCTGGACGCGAGTCCGGAAACCCGGGTGCAAATCACTTTAAGAACTATCCTGCAGCTACGTTGGTTGGCGCATGGCGCGGCCGGTTACGGGCGCCGGCCAAAAGACTGACAGCTGTCAGTCCGTCTTTCGCCGCAACCAGACGCCGGATTCCATATGATGGGTATAGGGAAACTGGTCAAAGAAGGCAAACTGCCGGACTTCGTGTGTTTGTGTCAGGGTCTGCAGGTTGTCAGCCAAGGTCGCCGGGTTACACGAAATATACAGAATGTCGTCAAACCGGCTGACCAACTGAACGGTAGCAGGGTCCAAACCAGCCCGCGGTGGGTCGACCAAAATGGTGTTGAGTGCCAAACCATTTAAATCAATATGTTTCAGCGCATTCCCTTGTGCCAGCGCTGCGCTGACATCTTCCGCCGACATCGCTAACACTTGCACGTTGTCGATTTGATTTTGCTTGATATTCAGCTCCGCCGATTTAATCGACACTTTTGACAGCTCTGTCGCCACTACCTGACGGAAATAAGGCGCAAGCGCCAGTGAGAAATTACCATTACCACAATACAGTTCCAGTAAATCGCCTTGTAATTGCCGGGCGATATTGCAGGCCCAGCCGAGCATTTGTTGGTTCACTGTGGCATTTGGCTGACTGAAACTGTTTTCGACCTGCTGATAGCTGAGTTGTCGGTTGTCGACTTGCAATTGCTCGGTAATAAAATCCCGGTCGACCAGAATTTTCTGTTTGCGGGCGCGGCCAATAAAATCCAGTGGATGGTCTGTGGTCAGCTCTGCTTTCAGGTGCCGGACTTCGTCTGCCCATTCTGCCGGTACTGGTTTTTTATAAATCAGTGAAACCAGCAGTTCCCCGTTAAGCCCAGACAGATAATCAATCTGATACAAACGGTTACGTAGCAATGGCCGGCGTTTCAGCGCGTTGATCAGCCGAGGCATAAAATCGGCGATGGTTTTGATCGCAACCGGAAAATAGTCAATGCGGTGGCGGGTCTTGGTTTCTGGGTCAAACATGATGTGATAGAGGTCATCACCGTCGTGCCAGACGCGGAATTCGGCCCGGCAACGGTAATGCTCGGCCGGAGACGGGAAAATTTGCGCGGGAGGCATGCTAAAACTGCTAAAGAGCTGACCGACCTGCTGCGCTTTTTCCGCCAGTAGCTGTGCGTATTGTGCGGGGAAAACCTGACCTGGTTGCATGATGTTGTCTCAGAACTAAGGGGGCGCACATTTTAGAGACTTTTCACGCAGAAACCAAATGCTCTGACCGGTGCTGTTGTGCAGATCGCAATTCTGGCAAAATAACGCCGGCAACTCGTGGGAGCAGATATGCGGATAGGATTTATCGACAGCGGTGTGGGTGGTCTCAGTATTCTGACCACGGTCAGAGCAAAAGTGCCGGCCCACTATATATATGTAATGGATAATCAATATCTGCCGTATGGTGAAAAGTCCGAAGCATTTATCCAGTCCCGTCTGGCGCAATTGTCTGCGTTATTAATAGAGGAAGGCGCTGATCTGATTGTGATCGCCTGCAATACTGCGACCACTCAGGCGGTAGCTTCATTGCGTCCGCAGTTTGACGTGCCTTTTGTTGGTACTGTGCCGGCGATTAAACCCGCCGCCGCACAATATTGTCAAAGTGGCTTCACGGTGTTGGCCACACCGGCGACCTGTCGTAGCAGCTATTTGCAGGGATTGATCGCTGAGTTTGCACCTGGCTGTCCGGTCGGGACCGCTGGTTCCAGTGAGTTAGTCCGGCTGGCCGAGCTGAAAGTCTGGTATCAGCAGGATGTCTGCAGTGCTGTCGCTGCTGAGTTATCTCGCTTGGGATTGCTGCAACAACGGCCTGCAGCCTTGGTTTTAGGCTGTACTCACTTTCCGTTTTTAAAGGCTGAGCTGGCGGCTTGTCTGCCGGATACTGTTTTTCTGGATACTGCGGAAGCTATTGCGCGCCGGGTACATGCATTGGTTGCGGTGGACGGGAATGTGACTAGTGCATCTGAAGAATATCGCCACTTATATATAAGTAGTGGCGCTTTAGATGAACGACAGCGGGTACGGGTGGCTGAACTCGGTTTCGACCAATATCAACATTGGTCAAAACCGGCAACAACTTGCTAATTACTCGTCACTGTCATCATTGTCCTGACGCTCTTTGGCTTCGCGGACTTTCAGCGTACGACCTTCATACTCAAAATCATTCAGCTTCTGAATGACTTTGGCAGCATCTTTCGCTGCAACTTCAACAAATCCAAAACCACGGCGCCGGCCGGTCTGGCGATCTTTCATTAAACGGACATTTAATACGGCGCCGGATTGCTGGAACAGATCCCGTACTGCTTCTTCGTTCGCTTTATAAGGCAGGTTGCCGACATATAAAGTGACCGAAGGACCACTGGCAGTCACAGTGACAGATTTTGCGGCTGTTGTGGTCGGCGCAGACTCCAGTGGTTTCAGTTCCACCAGCATCGGGACCAAAATACCAGCCAGCACCACACCGATGGTTACTGCAGCGGCTGTATCTAATGTCAGGCTGCTCAGGACAAAGCTGAAAACGAGGTAAGTGATAATAGCGAGTGCCAGGGTAAATGGCAGTGAGGATTTTAAACTTGGCAACATATGGAATTCCTGATTCTGCAAAAGGTAAGTAAATACAAAGAAAGCTTTCTACTTATAGTAGTCAATCAGCATCTTAACCAGTAGTTCGCAGGAAGCCAAGCAACTAAGCGGTTGTAAAATGGGAGTTTTTGTTTGGAAAATACACGTTTTGCGGCTTATTTGTCCGAACGATCGCAAAACCCCAACTTTTCTCAAATTTGTGCTTGCGTAAGTTTCGTGACGGCCTATAATGCGCGCCATGCCGACGGGGTGAAGCGAAATGCGAAACGCCGGGTGAGTTTGAAAAGTGAAAAATAGTCGATAAAAAGACGCTTGACACGAAATAAAAACTGACTAAAATGGCCGCCTCGCAGCGAGGTTGGGGTGAAAGCCTCGAAATCGCAAGCAAGGCAAGTAAGTAGGTTGAGCAGAGTAGTTTATTTAAATAGTAAATTTCTCTGCTTGACTTAAAATCTGGGAAGTGTAAGATACGCCTCCCGCTTCGAAGTCGAAGCACGCTCTTTAACAATTAGCAATCAATCATCTGTGTGGGC
>NZ_CAXIRE010000007.1:0-79744 GCF_964031785.1 Rheinheimera texasensis | reverse complement strand
AAGCGGCAGCAGCGATAAGCAGAATGGCCGCAGGCAAGGCAGATTTTTGAAGCTTTAGTGGTTCTAAAGCGAGAAAATTTAACGCCGCATGCGGCCATTCTGCTATCGCCCGTCCGGGAGCACCTGCAATTGCCTCATGCGGCGTTGCCACAGCTCGAAAGAGCACCACTATTCCTTCGCCGTGTCGCCTTGCCTGAGGCAATTTCAGGCTGCTCTGCTGTTCACTTATTAAACTATATGGTGCTCTGGGCTTAGCCTTCTGGCTGCAGCTCGCTTTGGATCACGGCAAATGAATGCGTCACAGTCATGGCTTTTTGCAGCATGATGGACACTGAGCAATATTTCTCTGCCGACAAATTCACCGCACGTTCCACGTGTTTTTCGCTGACATTAAAGCCAGTGACTTCAAAATGCAGGTGAATTTTCTCGAACACCCGCGGAACAGAATCCACGCGTTCGCCGCTTAACACGACGCGGCAGTGGGTCACTTGCTGTTTGGCTTTTTGCAGGATACTGACCACGTCAACCGACGAACAGGCACCGGCGGACATCAGCAGCATTTCCATCGGTGTTGGCGCCAGGCTATTGTCTTTGTTGGAATCAAACACCACGGCGTGGCCTGAACCGGAACGACCGATAAAGTTACTGTCGCCCGCCCAGCTGACGGTGGCATGAAGTTGGTTATTATCAGCCATATAAGGCTCCTGCTGTCTGAGGGGAAAAGCGCTATTCTAACGAATAAATGCTTTGCCCTGCCAGCAGTTATGTCGGAGCCAAGCCGTCTTAATCCATCAGATGGGCAATAGCGGTATCAAACAGGTTTTTAATCAGCAGCGACACTTCGTTAATCAGTTCGATTTGCTCTTCGGTCGCTGGTTTTTCGATGACGGAGGCCAGCACTTCCTGAAAGTCGTACATGATGCCATCGACTTCGCGGATGATTTGGCTGCGGTGGATAGTTTCCAACTCAGTATGCTGCAGACACAGCTGAATGATTTGTTCGGCAATTTGTTCTTCGATGATCACGCCCAGCGTTTTACGATGCGACGTCGGCGTACCTTGTTGCTCGAATAACGCTAAATGTTCGGTTAAAAACTGAATCAGATGTTCATAACCGGGTTTGTCCGTGACCATAGCTTTGCGTACCGGGATGGATGAGGGATTTCAATCTGCCACAGATTGCATTTCAGCGTAAAGCGCTGAGCTTAAAAATATATCTGCGTTTGGCGAAGTACAAGCCAGTCTGGCAATTCAGTGCACAAAGTTTGCGCTACAGCAAAAAAGCCCTGTATCAAACCAGGACTTTTTTGTTCGCTGAACTAACCAAATCAGAAGGCCAGACCCGGCGATAACTGCGCCGGTAATTCACTGTGTGCCAGTTCCACTGACGCCACCGGATACGCACAATAATCAGCAGCGTAATAAGCGCTGGCGCGGTGATTACCACTGCCGCCGATGCCACCAAAAGGTGCGGCCGAGCTGGCGCCGGTAATTGGCCGGTTCCAGTTGACGATGCCGGCACGAATGCGACGGAAAAAGCGCTGATACAAAGCTTCGTTGTCTGACAATAACCCAGCCGATAAACCAAAGCTGGTCTGGTTTGCTGCCACAATAGCTGCATCAAAATCGCTGTAACGGAACACTTTTAACAGCGGGCCAAAATGTTCTTCATCCGGCAGCTGCGCCGCGGCTGAACATTCGACAATGCCTGGCGTCAGCAGGCCAGTGCCTTCGGCCAGTAACTGCATCGGTAACAGTACTTTGCCACCTAAAGCCTCGAGCTGCTGCTGCACCGCCAGCATGCCCAAAGCGACTTTGTTGGAAATCATCGAACCGATAAATGGCTGTGTTGCGTCATCATAAAGCCCGACTTTGATATTGGCGCTGACTTCCAGCAAACGCGCAAGAATCGCATCGCCGGCGGCGCCTTGCGGCAAATACAACCGGCGGGCACAGGTACAACGCTGACCGGAAGAGATAAAGGCTGACTGGATGATGTCATGCACTGTGGCGTCAATATCACTGACTTCAGCCACAATCAGCGGATTATTGCCGCCCATTTCTAAGGCCAGAATTTTGTCCGGCCGGCCGGCGAATTGTTGATGTAAAAAATGGCCGGTGCGTGAGCTGCCGGTGAAAAATAAACCGTCCAGCTCCGGGTGTGCGGCAATGGCTTTGCCGGTCGCGACTTCACCTTGTAACAGGTTCAGCACACCGGCCGGTAAGCCTGCGGCCTGCCACAATTTGACGGTGGCTTCCGCCACTTTGGGTGTCAGTTCGCTAGGCTTAAACACCACAGTATTACCCGCCAGTAACGCCGGAATAATATGACCATTCGGCAAATGCCCCGGGAAGTTATAAGGGCCAAATACCGCCACTACCCCATGCGGTTTATGCCGCAGCATCGAGCGGCCTTGTGGCATCGGGCTTTCTTTTTCGCCGGTACGTTCCTGATAAGCGCGGATGGAGATATCCACTTTGCCAATCATCGCCGCGACTTCAGTGCGGGTTTCCCACAAAGGCTTACCGGTATCTTCGGCAATACAAAGCGCCAGCGCCTCTTTGTGCTCATTCAGTTGCTGACCAAAAGCACGAACCATATCAGCGCGCTGCGTAAAACTTAAATCAGCCCAGGGTTCAAACGCGGCGCGGGCAGCGCGAAATGCTAAGTCGACCTGTTGTTCTGACGCGGCCTGACCTTGCCAAATCTGGCGGTTTTTCGCCGGATCTGTTGAGCTGAAAACCAGCCCCTCGCCAGCCAGCCACACGCCGTTAATAAACTGTACTTGCTGTGTCATCACACTGTTCCTTCAAATTTATAAACGGGCTAAGCGCACCCAGTCGCCGTCACTGACTTGCAGCGCCTCAGCAAACTCGGCCGGCAGATTGACCTCAGTGGCGGTTTCGGCCAGATGCAGATGGGTCCAGCTGGCACGGAAATTCTCGCAGTCGGTATTGCAGACCAGATAAGGCTGGCCACCGCTGACCGGCGCGATACGCACCTGCAGCCGGCGGCTGTTACGCGCCGTGCGGATATGTTCAAGCTTGGCTTCCACGGTCGGGCCGGCATCAAAAATGTCGACATAACCTGTGGCAGAAAAACCTTCAGATTGCAGCAGTTGCAGCGCCGGCCGGGTTTTTTCGTGTACTTTGCCGATCACCGCCTGCGCTTCTTTGCTCAGCAGGCTGACGTAAATCGGGTACTTCGGCATTAATTCAGCGATAAACACTTTTTGGCCAATACCGGTCAGATAATCGGCGGTCGGGAAATCGACCGAAAAGAAATGTTCCTGCAGCCATTCCCAGAATGGTGAATTACCGTTTTCGTCCGACACACCGCGCATTTCGGCGATGATACGGTCGGAAAAACGTTCGCGAAATTCGGCCATAAACAAAAAGCGGAAACGCGACAACATCTTGCCGTTGTTCTTCTCACGGCGGTGTTCCCGCAAAAACAAAGTACAAAGTTCTGTGGCGCCGGTGTAGTCGTTACACAGCGTCAGAATATCTACGGTTTTGTAGACGCCAAGCGCCCTGGAGGTGTGCACCACTTTCCCCAGATGATAGTTATAAAACGCATCGTCCAGCCCCACCGCTGCTTCAATGGCACTGGTGCCGCAAATCTCGCCGCTGACGGTATCTTCCAGCACAAACAGATAACCCTCATCGACCGGTTTCTGTACGGCTTTGCGAAAGCTTTGCTCAGCGCGGTTAATTTTGCGTTGCAGCAGTTCGTCGTTGACCGGTAACGAAGTAAAACCGTGGCCGGACTCAACCGCCATTTCATAAAGCACCGGGAAATCTGCGGCGCGGATTGGACGGATCACCATCATGGGTCGCTTCCTCGGAGTTGCGGTGCGGGGCAGCATCGCAGTAGTTCATAGCCCCGCAGTGGTTTACAGCTGCGGCGACCTGAACAGTCGCCGCTTTGAATGACAGAACTTAGCCCTGTACGACTTTGGCCACAGCCCGTTCAAAACGTGCCATGCCTTCGATGATATCGGCGTCCGGGATCACCAGACTTGGCGCAAACCGCACCACGTCATAACCGGCCATCAGCACAAATAAACCTTCAGCCGCCGCCGCTAACAGGAAATCGCGTGAACGGCCTTTGTATTGCTCAGCCAAGGCTGCGCCCAGCAGCAAACCCTGGCCGCGCACTTCGCTGAATACTGCATATTTAGCGTTGATTTTGGCAAGCTCGGCCCGGAACAGCGCTTCTTTGGCTAAAACGCCATCTAACACAACTGGCTGATTGATGGTATCAATGGCGGCATAAGCCACAGCGCAGCCCAGCGGGTTGCCGCCGTAGGTCGAACCATGGGTACCGACTTTTAAATGCGAGGCAATCTCTGTGGTCGTCAGCATGGCGCCAATCGGGAAACCACCGCCAAGTGATTTGGCACTGGTCAGAATGTCCGGCACCACCGGTGTGTGCATGTAGGCGTACAGCTTGCCGCTGCGGCCAACACCAGTCTGCACTTCATCAAAAATCAGCAGCGCATTGTGTTGGTTACACAGCTCACGCACGCCGGCGATAAATTCTGCCGTGGCCGGAATAATGCCGCCCTCGCCTTGCACCGGTTCCATAATCACCGCACAGGTGTTGTCGGAAATCAGCGCTTTGAGGCTGTCGAGGTTGTTGTATTCCGCATGCAGAATGGCGGCAGGTTTTGGCCCGAAACCGTCTGAATACGCCGCCTGACCACCAACAGTCACGGTAAAGAAGGTACGGCCGTGGAAGCTTTTACCAAAGGAAATGATGTCTTGTTTGTGCGCGCCGAATTTTTCTAAAGCCCAGCGCCGCGCCAGCTTCAGGGCGGCTTCGTTGGCTTCTGCGCCTGAGTTGGCAAAGTAGACTTTTTCCGCGAAAGTGTTGTCGACCAGCTGCTTGGCCAGGCGCAGTGCCGGCTCGTTGGTCATCACGTTACTTAAGTGCCACAGCTTGCCGGCCTGTTCGGTCAATGCGTTGACCAGTGCCGGGTGGCAATGGCCTAACGAACTCACCGCAATACCACCGGCAAAATCGACGTACTCGCGGTTGTCCTGATCCCAGACGCGGGAGCCCTGACCCCGTACCGGAATAATTGGCGCCGGTGCGTAATTGGGCACCATGACTTCATCAAACAAAGCGCGGGTAACGGGTAAAGCTGCTGACATGATTTATTCCTCTGAGTCTGGGAGGCCGAAATTGGCTTATGCAATTATGCAAAATTCCGGCAGATTTTTATTCAGATTTCTGCCGGAGTATTACAGAAAAAAACCTGGAAGTCTCGGGTTAAAAAACGCTGTAAAGCGCGAAAATAAAGGGCTGCAGATAGATTTGCAGTTCAGGTGAATAACTAAGCAACTGATTGTTTCCGTATGCAGCCGTTGCCTGACCGCGCCGGACGCTGAAAACAACAACAGCCGGGCGGGCCGGCTGTTGCATGAATATGGTGAAAAAAATCTGGTCTTACCAGATAAATCGGCGGCAATTAATCAATTTCCAGCCGATCCAACCGGGTTTGTTGCAGTAACTGCCGGTGTTCCGGCCGCAGTTGCACCGCCTGCATCCAGGCTAACTCTTCTGCCTCATCCAACAGTTTGTATTTACGCAGCGTTTGGGCCTGCACAAAATAGACGGCCTGATGCACGATTTGCGTGAGACGGCTGGCGCCGCTGTAACCCACGCCCTCGGCAAACTGATCCAGCACCTGGCTCAGCGGCAGCCGTTTCAGACCCCACTTCGACACTAAATCAGCGCTGATAATGGCGGAAAATTCCTGGAAACAGGAATTGAGGAAACTGGCGTCCGCATCCAGGCTATCCAGCGCATCCGTCAGTTCAGTGTCCCTGGCATCGCGGGCTTTGAGCAACGCAGCCTGTTTCACTTGCTGATAGGTACGCAGATAAGTACGGGCCACCACCAGATAACCGAGCGAATGGAATAAACCAGCGCAATAAGCGACAAAAGGGTTTTCGCCGGTTTCTTCCGCCAGCCGCTGTGCCGCCAATGCAACCGCAATGCTGTATTGCCAGATCTGGCCTTTAAAGCCGGTAAAGGGATCGGTCGCATGAGGTAACGAGCGTTTTAAGGCGTAAACCGGCAAAATTTGTTTCATCGCTTCGATGCCCAACAAACCAATCGCCGGTTTTAACTCTTTGATAAAGTTACCGGATGGTGTTTTGTTACGGTATTGCGGCTGATTAACCAGCTTCATCAGATCTTCTTTTAGCCAGTCGACTGGCGCCAACAAATTTTCCAGCTGACTCAAAGTTAAAGCGCGCGCACTCAGCATATCCAGTACAGCCGGAAAGCCTTCGGCCAGATTAAACACAGTGCTGGCAACAGTGTCGAATTTGCCGAGTTTCAGGAATAGTTCTTCAGCAACCTGGTCGTGTAAATGCGCTTGGGTAAATTCAACAAACTGTTGTTTGGCAATGACCCCGGCCTGGCGGTTCATGGCGGCCTGCTGTTCGATATCCAGCAGCGTACGGCCGGCATTGCCTGTTGCCGTCAGAGGGCTACTCAGTGGACTGCTGTTTTTCTGCGGCTGGCGTTTAAAGCCATAGCGTTTTTGATCGGGCTTAATTTCAAGGATGCAATCGAAGAAACGTTGTTGTTGCACCTGGGCAATAGACGACATGGAACCGCTTTGATTTTTAACTGCGAATGGTCGCAGTGTGCGATGCGAAGGCTGGCAATGTCAATGCTGGCGCTGGCTCAGCCGCAGTGTCCGCTTAAAAAATTAGCGAGTAGCTGATGCCCCTGTTCCGATAAAATCGCTTCCGGGTGAAATTGCACGCCATGCAGCGGTAAAGTGCGGTGTGCAATGCCCATAATTTCATCGACGGCGCCTTCTGCCGTTTCAGTCCAGGCGGTCAGGCGGAACTCGGCCGGCAGGCTGTGTTTTTCTACCACCAGCGAGTGGTAGCGGGTCACACTAAGCGGATTGTTCAGGCCAGCAAACACTGAACTATTGTCGTGACGGATCAACGAGTTTTTGCCGTGCACCACCTGGCGCGCCCGCACAATGTTGCCACCAAAGGCCTGCGCCAGCGCCTGATGACCCAGACACACACCTAAAATCGGCAGTTTGCCGGCAAACTCCGTGATAGCCGCCAGCGAAATGCCGGCTTCATTTGGGCTGCAGGGGCCGGGCGAAATCACTAAATGGTCAGGTTTTAATGCTGCGATGCCGGCAAGGTTTATCTCATCATGCCGTTTCACCACGACCTGCTGGCCCAGCTCAGCAAAATACTGCACCAGGTTCCAGGTAAAAGAGTCGTAGTTGTCGATCAACAGCAGCATGGGCGAAAACCTCTGCACGGATTAGGCAGTCTGAAATCAAAGCGGCGGATTCTACCGCAACTGCAGGCCTGACGCACAGCCCCCGCTGGTTACCTCCAACATCAAACGCCTTTGACACATTCAGTTACATGTTTTAGTGCCAGCACTTCCAACCATTTTCCGCCCAGCCCTGACTCATTGACAATCATATGAGGAATTGCTGATGAAAATAGCCGATACCAGTGCGCAGGATGAAGTGCTGCACCAACCCCGAACCAAACCCCGCTGGCTGTGGCCGGTTGCTGCACTTTGCGGCGCAGCGTTGCTGCTATGGCTGGTGCTGCCGGCCGTACAAAGCTGGTCACAATCTGACATTTCAGTGCCGCTGTCGCGCGTGCGGGTCGATACCGTGAAAACCGCTGATTTTACCCGGGATATTTCCGCGCAGGGTCAGGTGGTCGCGGCGGTCAGCCCGAAACTGTACGCGCCGGCCGAAGGCACTGTGACGCTGCTGCTCGATGCCGGCACTGAAGTGAAAAAAGGCCAAATTCTGGCGACACTCGACAGCCCTGAACTGACCAGCCGGTTGCAGCAGGAACAAGCCACGCTGTTCAGCCTGCAGACCAGCTATGACCGGCAGAAAATTCTGGCGAAAAAACAGCAGCTGACCGACCAAAAAGCCGTCGATATCGCCCAGGTCACGCTGACCACTGCCGACCGGGAAAAACGCCGCGCCGAACAAGGTTATGCCCTCAAAGCCATCAGCCAGATTGATTTTGAAAAAGCCCAGGACGACCTGGAAACCGCCAAAGTGCAGCATCGCCATGCGGTCGAAGACGCCACGTTAAACAAAGAAAACCTCGAATTTGAACTGCAAAGTCTGGCGCAGGCGCTGCAGCGCCAACAACTGCTGGTTGGCGATTATCAGCGTCAGGTGGACAGCCTGAATGTGCGCTCACCGGTCGATGGCCTGCTGGGCAACCTCGCGGTGGAAAACAAAACCTACATCATCAAAAACCAGCTGATTTTATCGGTGGTGGATTTGAGCCAGTTCGAAGTGGAGATCGCTGTACCGGAAAGTTACGCCAATGACTTAAGCATCGGCCTGCCAGTGGAAGTCACAGTCGAGAGTCAGGTCTATGCCGGCAAGCTGGTCACCATTTCGCCGGAAGTGTTTGAAAACCAGGTCAAAGGCCGGGTGCGTTTTACCAAAGATGCGCCGACTTCGTTGCGGCAAAACCAACGTCTCGCCAGCCGCATTCTGCTGGAACAACGCCCGGCAGTGTTACAGGTCGCGCGCGGTCAGTTTTTGGATAGCAGTAATGGCCGCTTTGCTTATCTGGTGCGGGATGGCCTCGCGGTGAAAACCCCAATTGAAACCGGTGCGCGCAGCATCAATGCCGTGGAGATCCTGACCGGACTCAAAGCGGGCGACCAAATCATTACCTCTGGCACTGACATATTTCAGGGCGCCAGCACAGTGCAGTTGAATTAAAGCAACTGAATTAACCCACAACGAATTATGCAGCCGGGCAGCGCCCACAGGAGAATTTATGCTCAGTATGAAAAACATCAGTAAATCATTTGCTACCGACAACGTCGTGACCCACGCGCTGCGCGACATCAATCTGGACTTATCGGAAGGCGATTTTGTCAGCGTGACAGGCCCGTCCGGCTCTGGCAAAACCACCTTTTTAAACATCGCCGGCCTGTTGGAAAGCTCCACCTCCGGTGAATACTGGCTGGACGGTGAAGACATCAGCAAGCTGGACGACAAAGGCCGCTCCCGGATGCGCAACCAAAAAATTGGTTTTATCTTTCAGAGCTTTAACTTAATCCCGGATTTAAACCTGTTCGACAATGTCGACGTACCGCTGCGTTATCGTGGTTTTAATGCTGCGGAGCGGAAAAAACGCATTGAATATCATCTGGACCAGGTCGGCCTGGCATCAAGAATGAAACATTTACCGTCACAACTGTCCGGCGGTCAGCAGCAGCGCGTGGCTATTGCCCGTGCTTTGGCGACCTCACCGCGCTTTTTACTGGCCGACGAACCGACCGGTAACCTCGATTCCAGCATGGCGCAATCAGTGATGAGTTTGCTTGAGGACATCAATACCAACGGCACCACGATTTTGATGGTGACCCACGACAACGGCTTAGCCGCGCGCGCCAAACGGCAGATTTTTATCAAAGACGGTCAGGCGCAAGAGCTGGTGCAAGGCCAGCATCACCACAATATTCATAATCTGGCCGCGGTCTGAGGAGGCAATATGTTCAGTTATTATCTGAAGCTGGCCTGGCTCAGCTCAAAACGCACCTGGGGCATGAGCCTGCTGATGGTGCTGGCCATTGCGCTGGGGATTGGCGCCGCCATGACCACCATCACGGTCAATTACCTGATGTCGGCCAACCCTATTCCGCAAAAAAGCGACCAGCTGTTTTATGTGCAGTTAGATGCCTGGGACCCAAACGACCCGTATTTTGACAACGGCGACCCGCCGGACCAGCTGACTTACCGTGACGCCACCACCTTATGGCAGGCGAAAAAAGCGCCGCGTCAAAGCATCTCCACCGGCGCCGCCGGCGTCATTGAACCAGCCGACAAAGAGGCGCTGCCTTTTATGGCGCAAGGCCGCGCCAACAGCGCTGACTTTTTCCCGATGTTTGACGTACCGTTTTTATACGGCAGCGGCTGGGATGAACAGGCTGATTTAAATAAAGAATTTGTCGTGGTGATCACCGCAGAAATCAATGAGCGTTTATTCGGCGGTAAAGACTCCACTGGTCAGACGCTGCGCCTGGCTGGCAAAGATTTCCGCATCGCAGGCGTCATCAAACGCTGGCAGCCACAACCACGCTTTTATGACATCAGCACAGGCGCCTTTCAGGACAGCGAAGAGTTTTTTGTGCCGTTCAGCCTGATGTCGGAGCAAATTTTGGGGCAGTCCGGCAATAACAATTGTTGGAAACCAACCGAATCCGGCTTTAAGGCTTACCTCGATTCGGAGTGTATCTGGACCCAGCTGTGGGTTGAATTACCGACCAAAGCCGACGTCGAGCAGTATCAGAGTTATATCGACGCTTATGCCGACGAGCAGCACAAATTCGGCCGCTTCGCCCGCACCCGCAACAACAAGTTAAGTGACGTGATGACCTGGCTGGAACAACGGGAAGTGGTGTCGGAAGATGCCAGCATGATGATGGCGATGGCGCTGATGTTTTTAACCGTCTGCCTGCTCAATACCGTCGGGCTGCTGCTGGCGAAATTCCTCGGCAAAGCCAGTGAAATTGGTGTGCGGCAGGCCTTAGGTGCCAGCCGGCGTGATTTATTTCTGCAGCATCTGGTTGAAGCCGGCTGTATTGGCCTGGCCGGCGGGCTGTTGGGTTTAGTGCTGGCCTGGCTGGGTTTAGAAGCTGTCAAATCGATGTATGGCGACTGGATGGCCGAACTGGCGGTGCTGGATTTAAACATGGTACTGCTGGCGATTTTGCTGGCGATTGGCTCCAGCATTCTGGCCGGCCTTTACCCGACCTGGCGCGCCTGTCAGGTACAGCCGTCACAACAACTTAAAGCGCAATAAGGAGCTGACCATGTTAGAACTCGGACCTATGCTGCGCGCCTTAATGCGCAACAAAATCGGCGCTTTATTAATTGCGCTGCAAATCGCCCTGACCTTAACCATTATGGTCAACGCCATCTTTATGATGCAGGAGCGCAACCGCCAGATGGCCAGAGCCAGCGGCGTCGATGAGCAAAACACCTTTTATTTAAGTAACACCGTGTTTGGTGAAAACTATCCGCTGCAAAGCGCCTTAGCGCGGGATTTAGATCAGATCCGTAAAACGCCGGGTGTGGTGGCTGCGACGCAAATCAACGCCATTCCCTTAAGTGGCGGCGGCTGGTCGATGGGCTTACAAACCAAACCGGGCGATGATGTCGACGGCACCGGCACGGCGATTTATTTCGTCGATACCCAAGGGATTGCTGCGCTTGGTGTTGAACTGCTGGCCGGCGAAAACTTCAGCGAAAGCGATATCAGCTGGCGCGAACGCTCGAGCAATAAATGGCCGCCAAAAATCATCATCACACAAACCCTGGCGGAAAAGCTGTTTGACGGTGACTGGAAAAAAGCACTGGGCCAGACCGTGTACATCAACAACCATGACCCGATGCAGGTGACCGGTATCGTCAAAAGCCTGCAATCACCGTGGAATGGCTGGGACAATACTGAGCATGCGTCACTGGTACCCAGTCAGCTGGAAAACAAAGGCTCGCGGCTGTTTATCCGCACCGAGCCGGGCCGGCGTGATGCGCTGATGCCGCAGATTGAAAAAATGCTGGCCGACAGCGATAAACAGCGCATTATCCGCAATGTCAAAACCATGACCGAAACCCGGGAAGAAAGTTACCGCGAACATCAGGCCACCAACAATATCCTGCTGACCGTGATTATCGTGCTGACGCTGATCACCGGTTTTGGCATCGTTGGCCTGGCCATGTTCAGCATCAATCGCCGCACCCGGCAAATCGGCACGCGCCGTGCGCTCGGTGCCAGTCAGTGGCAAATTATGCGGTTTTTTATGCTGGAAAACCTGCTGATCAGCAGCCTTGGCGTGGTGCTGGGTATTGGCGGCGCTATTGGCCTGAATATCTGGCTGGTTAGCACCTTTGCTATGACACCGCTGACCCCGGGCCTGCTGCTCGTCGGTTGCGCCGCACTGTTATTGGTTGGCCAGCTGGCAGTGAGCTACCCGGCTTTGATTGCCGCCCGCATTTCCCCCGCCACCGCGACCCGCGGCCGGGCTTAAAGGAACCGGCACAGGCGCTGTGAAAGCAGCGCCTTAGTTGATTTACTGTGATTGTGGACGTTTTAGCATCACAAACTTGAAAGCACAAAACTGCAGCAAACGGCTCAGGTGCTTACAACGCAGACACGCCGTGAATACATCCATGTAGGCTCCTCTGCGGCTTCCCTGCCGCAGAGGGTCTGCTTTTGTAATCTCCAGGCCGTTTTGATAGTTTATCTGAGTCGTCTCTTGGTGCTGATAACCCTGCTTCTCATCAAGCCAACTGCTGTTGCAGGTAATCCAGCAACAACCGCACTTTTTGTGGCAGATGCTGATTGAGCGGATACAAGGCCCAAATGCCGTCGTCTTTTGGTTGCAGTTCCGGTAATAACTCCACAAGCGTGCCCTGCTGCAGATGCGGCAGCAGGTAATAATCCGGTAGTTGCGTAATACCCAGGCCTTTTAATGCCGCATCGGTCAGTGCCACCCCGCTGTTGCATTTGATGTAGGGCGTCGGGCGGATTTGCAATTTTTGCCCTTGTTGCTCAAAACGCCAGAACTCGACTGAACCGACTAAACAGCGGTGGTCGGCCAAATCGCTTAGCTGCGCCGGGATGCCTTGTTCGGCCAGATAAGCCGGGCTTGCTGCCAGAAAAGCGCGGCGGCTGCCGAGTTTGCGCGCCTGCAAAGTTGAATCACTGAGCTGGCCAAGTCGGATGGCGCAGTCAAAACCGCCTTTAACTAAATCGAGCTGGGCATTGGTT
This sequence comes from Rheinheimera texasensis, assembly GCF_964031785.1. GTDB lineage: Bacteria > Pseudomonadota > Gammaproteobacteria > Enterobacterales > Alteromonadaceae > Pararheinheimera > Pararheinheimera texasensis_A. The sequence continues at coordinate 66,916 of NZ_CAXIRE010000007.1, read as the reverse complement.
AAATCCAGCTCCAGCTGCAAGCGTGGGTATTTTTGCAAAAAATCATGCAACAGCGGCGCAATCACCGTTTCACCATAAAACACCGGCGCGGTCAGTTTAATCAGGCCGGACGGCTGGCCCTGTAAATCCAGCAGCTGCTGATTGGCCTGCGCCAGGCCATGTAACAAAGGCCGGCATTGCTGCAGGTACAAAGTGCCGGGCTCAGTTAAATGCACTTGCCGCGTAGTGCGCTGCAATAACAACACCTGCAGGCGCTGCTCTAATTCGCGCACATTGCGGCTGACCTGCGCCACCGACATGCCCAGCTGGCGCGCCGCCGCCGAAAAACTGCCCAGTTCCGCCACTGCGACAAACTCGGACACGCCCTGCCATTCTTTCATTTATGCAAAACTCATTTTCATTTTTGCCTGATTATCTTCGATTAAGAAAAAATTACAATGAAGCATCTTGTTGTCTCTGCCGCTGGTGATCGCAGGCAGGCTGTGCTTTGCTTCAGTCACCGCAGCTCAAAGGAATTAAACCATGCAAATGCTCAAAACCCGCGCCGCCGTCGCCTGGGGCCCCAACCAGCCGTTATCGATTGAAGAAGTGGATTTAATGCCACCGCAACAAGGTGAAGTACTGGTGCGTATTATCGCCACCGGCGTTTGCCACACTGACGCCTACACGCTGTCAGGCGCTGATTCTGAAGGCAAATTCCCTTGTATTCTCGGGCACGAAGGTGGCGGTATTGTTGAAGCAGTTGGCCCGGGCGTGACCAGCGTCGCAGTCGGCGACCATGTGATTCCGCTCTACACGCCAGAATGCGGCAAATGCAAATTCTGTTTATCGGGCAAAACCAATTTGTGTCAGGCCATTCGCGCCACGCAAGGCCAGGGCCTGATGCCGGACGGCACCACGCGATTCTCCAAAAATGGCCAGCCGATTTTCCACTATATGGGCACTTCGACTTTCGCTGAGCACACAGTGCTGCCGGAAATTTCGCTGGCCAAAATCAATAAAGCCGCGCCTTTGGAAAAAGTCTGTTTGCTTGGTTGTGGCGTTACCACCGGCATGGGCGCGGTGATGAACACCGCCAAAGTGAAAGCAGGCGACACTGTGGCGATTTTTGGTTTGGGCGGCATTGGTCTGTCGGCCGTAATCGGCGCTGTGATGGCCAAAGCCAGCCGCATCATCGCCATTGATATCAACGAATCTAAGTTTGATATCGCGCTGAAATTAGGCGCGACTGATGTGGTTAACCCGAAAAACTTCGACAAACCTATTCAGGACGTCATCGTTGAGATGACCGACGGCGGCGTCGATTTCTCCTTTGAATGTATCGGCAACGTCAATGTGATGCGTTCGGCTTTAGAGTGCTGCCATAAAGGCTGGGGCGAGTCGGTGATTATCGGCGTCGCGCCAAGCGGTGCGGAAATTTCCACCCGGCCATTCCAGCTGGTCACAGGCCGCGTCTGGCGTGGTACTGCTTTTGGTGGTGTCAAAGGCCGCACTGAACTGCCGGACTATGTCGAACGTTATCTCAACGGTGAGTTTGAGCTGGATACTTTTATCACGCACACCATGCCGCTGGAGCGCATCAACGAAGCCTTTGATTTGATGCATGAAGGCAAGTCCATCCGCACCGTCATTCACTTTTAATTTTTTGACCCGGCCCCTTCAGGTGCCGGGTGCCTGACAAGGATTTGAGTATGTCATTGACGCAACTGGCCGAATCCCGTCTGTTTGGCGGCCGCCAGCTGAAGTTTGAACACTTCGCCAATACGCTGAGCTGCAATATGCAGTTTTCAGTGTATTTGCCGCCGCAAGCTGAAACACAAAAAGTGCCGGCGCTGTATTGGTTGTCTGGCCTCACCTGCACCGACGAGAACTTTTCAGTCAAAGCCGGTGCGCAGCGCGTCGCCGCCGAGCTTGGCATTGCGCTGATCATTCCGGATACCAGCCCACGCGGTGAACTGGTCGCCAATGACCCGGCTTATGATTTGGGCCAGGGTGCCGGTTTTTACGTCAACGCCACCGAAGCCCCCTGGACCGCGCATTACCGGATGTACGATTACATCAGCCGCGAATTGCCGGCGATTTTACCGGTGGCGCTGCCGCTGTCGCAGGTGAAATCGATCAGCGGACATTCGATGGGTGGCCACGGTGCTTTAGTGCTGGCACTGCGCCAGCCAGCGGCTTACCGTTCGGTCTCAGCCTTTTCGCCAATTTGCCAGCCGAGCCAATGCGACTGGGGCCGCAAAGCCTTCAGCGCCTACCTTGGTGACCATGTTGCTGACTGGCTGGAGTACGATACCAGCGCCTTATTAGCCAAAGCAACTATGGTGCCGCCTATGCTGGTGGACCAAGGCGATAAAGACCAGTTTTATCCGGCGCAGCTGCGTACTGAAGCATTGATTGACGCCGCAGCCAGCAGTGGCGCCCAAACGGCTGCTAACGTCGAGATCCGCTTCCAGCCCGGTTACGACCATTCCTACTATTTCATCAGCAGCTTTATCGAACAACATCTGCGTTTTCATGCGCGTTATTTGTTTGAATAAGCTGTAACGACACACTTTAAGCCTCGCTGGCCGCCTGCCCTGCAAAGTCGGTCGCCAGCATTTCCCCACGCCGGCCATGCCGGCGTTTTTTTCTCTGCGGCACCGGCAAAATCCGCTATAGCTTAATAAGCCCTCTTGTTTATTCATCGGAGATTTTGTTATGCCACAGCCAGATCAAGTCACCTCACCATTTTATGTCGAATCACAACCTAACCAACAACACGATGACCTCTTGCTCCAGCCGGATTATTTTCATGGGGAATTGAATGCCGGCGAAGACGGTGTTGAGTGGCAGGAGTTTGCCCGACTACCTCAGACTGGTAGTGGAGGTTAAGCACTTACATCGAGGTCAAACGGCACGGACGACTACAACGCAGACACGCCGTGAATACGTTCCCTGTAGGCTCCTCTGCGGCATCCTTGCCGCAGAGGGTCTGCTTTTGTAATCATCCGACCGTTTTGATGACTCTTTTGACTCTTCATTTTTGCAACAAAGCGGGTCCAGCAATGAACGCATACGCCAATTCACGCTTTTGCCCTACAATAAAAAAAGTGATATAAATCAATTCACTAATGGTAATTAATAAAAAACAGATCGCTGAAAGCAGAAAAACGCATACTAGACAAATATCAGTAAATAGTTGATTTTAAGTAATCATCAACAAAATCACGGGCCTGTTCAGATAGGCTCAACGTGCATGAAAAAACAAAGATGTTAGAGCAGGCATGATCAAAACTCTTTTAGCAACTTACAATCGGAGCGATCGCGATATAACAGCGTTAACGTATGTTTTGATTGTCTTCCTGTTCACTTTGATCGGCCGTGGAGTAATATTTATCTACGACAGTCAATATCAAAAATTCTGGTCAGTGGTGTTCCAAGCGGTTCCGCTCCTTGCTGCCTTGGTCGCTGTCCGTGTAGCAAATCGACTTATATCTAACAGTCATATCCTTCGTGAAGACGACAGGCGGCAAGAACTAATGAGGACTACACACCATTTGATTGCCACAATCCAAGACCTGCGTGCAAAGGTAAGCTATGCAATGGATATGCTTAGAGAAGGTGGACGTCCTCAGTTTGCATTTGTGCAAATTGCGAAATCAATTGAAGAGCGGTATGAATCACTGCTACAGCGGGACGGTTTTCGATTCATACCAGGCCCGTGTGTCGACATTATTGTCAGAATCTCAAGCGGCATCTTTGGTATAGGTATTTTGGCTGAACACATTAAGTTGCAATATTCTAAAAACCACGAGCTTGCCATTACTCCTATTTTGTCCAATACAAATAACTCACCGCTTCCGCCCTTCGATGCGTTAATCAGTGATCTTGATCAGCTCTTAAATCAATTGTTTGAATTACGGCTATCGATTGAAGACTCCAAAGGAAAAGATTAATTACTGAACAATCGTTGAAGCCAACTCCTGAATCAGCTTCATCGTTAAGCCTGACACTCAGTCATAGCCTCTGTCCCCAAACCCCAACAAAGCCAGCAGCAGTAGCCTTGTAGCGGGCACTCAAAACTGAACAATGAAACCGAAACAGCCTGCAATAAGGCCCATGTCGGGTAACTGTCGGGTATTTGTCCGCAGCATGTCGGGAGGTTTTCAGGGTTTTGTCGTTACCGTCAGGTATGCTAAAACGCTAAGGTGCTGCTGCACTGTCTGCAAGGTGATGCCATGATTTTGAAGCAATTACGTTTGAGCCGTTTGTTGTCGCAAGAACAATTGGCGCAGATGTCCGGGTTAAATGTCCGGACTATTCAGCGCATTGAAAGTGGCCATAAACCCAGCACTGAGACCCTCAAGTGCCTGGCGGCAGTGCTGGAAGTTGATGTGATGACCTTAACTCAGGAGCACTTTCGTATGGATAAACAATCCTTTAGCTGGAAACAATTACCGCTCGGCGTCAAATGGCTGTTTATGCTGAATTTTTTTAGCCTGAAGCCAAGCCGGGCCGCCGCTTGTCGCGTCGAAATGATGTCGCACCTGTTTGGCTTTGGCTTTTGTCTACTCGGGTTTTGGAGTGAGGCCGCTTTGGCCGGTGGCTTACTGCTGTTATTAAATGGCTATTTATTCCGCTTACATCTGTGGCTTGGCGATCATTATGGCGCCTGGTACAGCGCCCCTGACGTATAGCTCCTAACGACTGGCCTGCGGCATATCTGCTGCAGGCCACTGCAGCGTGGCAAACGAATGTTGTAGCTGCACCAATCCCTGCTGTTGCCAGCTCTGCAATTTTTCGGTGCATAAATGTGCCGGCAGCTGCGGCAGTTGCGGACTGATCTCAGCCAAACCGGCCCAGCCATTACGACCACTGGCTTTTGCCGCGTACAAACAACAATCGGCAATTTTCAGTAAAGTCTCAAAATGCCGGCCCGGATCCTTCTCAAGCGGTATGGGGTAACAGGCGTAGCCGACGGAGCAAGTGACTGTAAGCGGACGCTGCGCGCTCAGCATAAAAGGCGTTTGCGCAACCTGACTGACAAAACGCGCCGCCAGTTGACTGGCTTCTGCCCGGTTGATGTGACGGGCCACCACAACAAACTCTTCGCCGCCCCAACGCACCAGAAAATCAGTCTGGCGGAACACTTGCTGCATCCGGGCTTTGACCTGCTGCAGAACTTCGTCACCGGCATGATGGCCATGGACATCATTGAGTTGTTTAAACTGATCCAGGTCAATCAGAAATACTGCCAGTTCGCTATGCTCGGGTTTGCTTAGCACCAAATCAGCTTCCTGAACACTGCTTTGCTGCAATTGCCAGTCATACCACTGCCGCCGGCATAATTCGAGTTCATTATCAATGTGGCTTTCGAGAAAATGCCGGTTAGCAAGGCCCGTCAGTTTGTCAGTCAGACTGATAGTTTCAAGTTGCTGATAGGCAAGTTCTAATTCCGCATTTTTTTGTTGCAACTCGGCGGTGCGGACACTGACCTCATGCTCGAGCGCCTGGTTTTGCCGGTACTGCAAATAACGCCGGTATAACGACAGCAGCAAGACAAAACTGGCCAGCAGACCATAAATCCAGAAGTTACGGATCAGTTGTTGTTGCTCCAGTCGCGCCAGCTGCAAGTCTTTTTCATGCTGTAGCCGCTCAATCTGGTATTGCTGCCGGGTGTAATCGGTTTGTGCCTGGATAGCCGCAATGGCTGCAGCTCTTTTGCTGTCGAAAATCTCATCTTCCAGTTGCTTTTGCGCCAGTAACGCCGCCAATGCCGCTGGTGCATCATCTTTTTTCAGCAACAGCGCGACCCGCATTTGCTGTAGTTTGGCTTCCCGCCCCTGTTCATGATTGTGTTTCGCTTGTTGGATCCCGGCGTTGATGTACACCATGGCCGCTGTTTCATCTTGCTGTTGCAGTGCCGCTTCTGCCGCCATTTCATAGGCATCGACCAGTAACGTCAGATACTGCTGTTCAGCTGCACGCTGGATCACACCATCCAGGATCTGCCGGGCCTGCTGTGGTTGGCCTTTGGCGATCGCCAGTTTAGCCTCAACGGTGCGTGCCCAATCTAAATCACGCCGGGCGCCGATCTCAGCAAACAGCTGCAGTGCGTGACGGATGTGGTCGCCGGCTTTGTCCAGCTCTCCGAGGTCGGTATACAGGTAGGCCAGTTTGTTATGGCTATAAGCAATATCGCGTTTGTTACCACTGGCCAGATCCAGCTGCATCACTTGTTGGTAATACTGCAACGCTTTGGCCGGATCACCGAGTTTATGGTTCAGATTGGCAAGATTAAACAGCACACTGGCCATATCCTGCGACTGCCCGTGCCGGGCGTAATAATCCAGCTCCTGCTGATGTGCCTGCAATGCGGCTTCATATTGGCCCATTTTTTCCAGAATGGTACCTACATTGCCGTAACTACTGGCGATCTCGGCCTGATCCTGCAGCACCTGATAGATTTGCATCGCCCGATAGACATAATCGAGCGCTTTGCTGTAGTCAGACTGATAGCGATAAACCATACCGAGCCGGCGCAAGGCGTTGGCCAGAGGTTTACGATCGCCGCTTTGTTCACTATACCGGGTCAACAGGCTGACGGCCTGCTCCAGCTGATCTTTCGCCAGCGGATAGTTATTGCGCTCCATCGCATTGTTACCCAATTGATAGCGCGCCAGCCCCAGGTGCAACAGATTGACTTGCTGCTCAGCCGCGGCCAGATATTGCGCGGCCAATGTGTCGGCCAGTGCCAGATCGCCCTGCTGCCTGGCTTGTTGCAGCCTGGTCTGCTGCGCGGCGAAATCAAAATCGGGCACAGTGCTGCTGCCTGTCACTGTCGCAGCCGGAGCCAGACTTTGCGCCTGTGCCAGCTCTTGACTGTGCAGCAGTAACAAAACCATCAGAATGGAAAAACAAAGACGCAATGCGGATTTACCTGTGTCAAAACAAGAGTCAAAGCGAAATTACCATAAAGCATCTGTTGCGACAAAACGCCACTTGCCGCCTGCTGGTTGCAATTGAGCGAAGTCGGTCCATTCGTGGTTGTTTTTGCAGCAACGGACCTTGTATGTTAACTACCTTCTGTGCGCGGTCTGTGACTGCGCCGCCCTGCAAGCACAAGGATGCCCGATGAAGTCTGTTTTATTTCCCCGCCTGTTGTGGCTGTTGCCCGCACTGGCGCCGATGCTGGTAAGCGCCAATACGGTTGCAACCACGCCTCAACCCGCAGCACAAACCCAAACCACCAGTAAAAAATCGGCGATTGCTGCGTTTACCAAAGGCATGCAACATCAGCGCGGTTATTTTGATTTTTATTACGACGCCAAGACCGACAAAGTTTATCTGCAGGTCGACAAATTAGCGCAGCCGTTTATTTTCCAGAGTTCGTTGCCGCGTGGTGTCGGTTCCAATGACATTGGTCTGGACCGTGGCCAGCTCGGCGACACCCGGCTGGTGCAGTTTGAACAATTTGGTAATAAGGTGATGCTGAAGCAGCTGAATACCTATTACCGCGCCAATTCCGCCAACCCGGCTGAACGTCAGAGTATCGACGAAGCTTTTGCCAGTTCAGTGCTGGCCGGGTTGCCGGTGGTGGCCAGCGATGGCGGCAAACTGTTGGTCGATTACACCGCGTTTTTGCAAAGTGATATGCATCAAATCAGCGCCAAACTGGAAGCACAACAACAAGGCAATTTCAGCCCGGATGCCAACCGCAGCGGCGTTTATTTAAAACGTAGCAAAGCCTTCCCGCGCAATACTGAACTCGAAGCCATGGTGACTTACAGCGGCAGTAAAGCCGGCGAATTTGTCAAACAAGTCACGCCGGCGCCAGAGGCTATTACTGTGCATCTGCACCATTCGCTGGTGGCGCTGCCGGAAGCAGGCTACGAGCCACGCGCCTTTCATCCTTATTCCGGCTACTGGAAAGTCGAGTATATGGACTACGCCACCGCCTTTGATCAGCCGATAGTGCAGCGCTTATTGCCGCGCCACCGCTTACAGAAGAAAGACCCTGCGGCAGCGGTCAGCGAAGCGGTTGAGCCAATTGTCTATTACCTCGACCCCGGCGTGCCGGAGCCGGTGCGCACTGCACTGAAACAAGGCGCCGGTTGGTGGGACCAGGCTTATCAAAAGCTTGGTTATAAAGATGCGTTTCAGGTCAAAGATTTACCTTCAGATGCCGACCCGATGGATGTACGCTACAACGTGATCCAGTGGGTGCACCGCGCCACACGCGGCTGGTCTTATGGTTATGGCGTGACCGACCCACGCACCGGCGAAATTATCAAAGGCCATGTGACTTTAGGCTCACTACGGGTACGGCAGGATTTCCTCATCGCAACCGGCCTCACCGCACCTTATCAGCCAAACGGCAGCACCGAAGCGGCCAAAACTATGGCGCTGGCCCGCATTCGCCAACTGGCGGCGCATGAAGTGGGTCATACGCTGGGGCTTATTCATAACTTTGCCGGCAGCGCCAATGGCCGCGCGACTGTGATGGATTATCCGCATCCGCAGGTCGACCTGCGCAACGGCAAACTGGCGTTGGACCAGGCCTACCGCGAAGGCCTTGGCGAATGGGATTTGTACGCCATTGCTTATGGTTATGGCGACCACAACGACAGCGCACGCGCAGCATTGGTGCAGCAAGCCAAACAACAGGGTTTGCAATATATGGCCGATGAAGACGCACGGCCGGCAGGCGGCGTCAGCGCTGTCGGCCATTTATGGGACAGCGGCGCTGATCCGGTGACGGAATTGACCCGGCTGAGCCAAGTGCGGGTGGCTGCACTCCAACAATTTGGCCTTGATAATATCGCCAGCAACCGGCCTTTGTCGGCGCTGCATGAAGCTTTAGTGCCGATTTATGCGCTGCATCGTTATCAGGTTGAAGCTGTCAGTAAACTGATTGGCGGCGCGCATTATGAATATGAATTAAAAGGCGATTACGACCAGCCGAAAGGTTTTCAGTGGGTAGATACCAAGCAACAACAGGCCGCATTGACGGCGTTACTCGACACTCTGACGCCGGAATTTCTGGTGCTGCCTAAAGAGCTGCTCGCACTGATTCCACCCAAAGCTTATGGCGATGCCGATGGCCGTGAGAGTTTTCAGGGCCGTAATGGCCTGGCCTTTGACCCGCTGTCTGCCGCTGAAGCATCAGCCAATCATACGCTGAGCCTGCTGTTACACCCACAGCGACTGAACCGCTTAAGCAGCCAGCAGCAGCTCAATGCGCTGCTCGGCACTGTGCTTGACCAGACTATTCTGGCCGACAGCGGTGATGACAACGCAGGCCTGATTCGCCAGCGCGTCAGTCATGTCGCGTTTTACCAGCTGATGCAAAGCCTGACGCACCAAGACTTAGCGCCGGAAGCACGGGCGACTTTGCTGGCGAAGCTGACCGACCTTGGCAAACAACTGCAAAAACGCGACGATGGCACCGCGTTACTGCTCGCCAGCCAGTGGCAGCAGTATCTGCAGCATGGCGTCTGGCAACCGGTATTTGTACCAAAACAACTGCCACCGGGTGCGCCGATTTAACAGCACAGGCATCAAGACTGACCGGCCACAGCAGCTTATGCTGTGGCCAGCCTTCGTAAACTAATCTTTGCTCTGAATCCGATTGGCAAACTGCGACACAGCGTCGACCACTTTTTGTGCCGCGGACTGGATGTCGTTAATCACTTCGCGGGCTTGCCCGACCAGCTGATTCACCTGCAGCGCCTGCTGCTGACTGCCCTCAATAATCGACACTGCGTTCTGTGACAACTGCTGATTGCGATTAACCACTTCAGTGATCTCTGCCGTCGCGGCACTGGTGCGGGACGCCAGCTGGCGCACTTCATCGGCGACCACGGCAAAACCACGGCCCTGGTCACCAGCACGCGCCGCTTCAATGGCTGCATTTAACGCCAGCAAATTAGTCTGATCGGCAATACTGCTGATGCTCTGAATAATGCTGTTAATCAGCTGCGACTGGTGCGCCAAATCATTGATATTGCCCACGGCGGCCGCCATCTGCGTTTCGAGTGACTGCATCACCGCGGCGGTATCATGCATCACCTGCATGCCCTGGCGGGCACTCTGGTCGGTCAAACTGGAGGTGTCATATGCGACAGCAGCCGCAGCCGCTACTTCTTGTTCCTGACGGATTTGTTCAGTGATCACAGTGGCAAATTTCACCACTTTGACATACTGACCAGCGGCATTCTGAATAGGGTTGTAAGAGGCTTCCAGCCAGACTTCGTTACCGCGACGGTCAATACGGCGAAAACGTGCCGCAACAAACTGGCCTTGTTGCAGTTGCTGCCAGAATTGCTGGTATTCCGGGCTGTTGCTAATGTCCGGCGGGCAAAACAAGCGGTGATGTTTGCCCTGAATATCAGACAGCTGATAACCCATCCCCCGCAGAAACAACTCGTTGGCGTGCAGCACATGGCCCTGCATATCAAATTCAATCACCGCCATCGAGCGTTGCATGGCGCGGATCAGCGCATCATGTTGCTGCGAGGTATCAATAGTGCGGGTCAGGTTGCTGGCATAGAGTTCAAAATGGTCCAGCTGGCCGTTACTGCTACGCGCCGGACACAAACCGGCCCGCAGCCAGTATTGGTTTTTTTGCCGATCTTCGACCTGCCAGACACCGACATAAACCTGCCCCTGTGCCAATGCTGTCTGTAATTTTTGGCAATGTCCGGTTTGGCGCAACTCTGCCGGTATCAGGTCCAGCAGGGTTTTACCCTGAAAAAATGCCGCGTCGGCTTGCAGCTCACTGAGAAAGTTATCATTCGCCCGCTCGATCCGGCCGCGGGCATCCAGCATCAGATGCATCATTTTCTGATTCAGGCTGTCTCTCACCTGTAAAAACATATCCAGCCGTTCGCGCAGTTGTTGATTTTCGAGCTTTAACGCTTTGTTTCCAAACATAAAAACTCCTCAAATCGGGGGGGGCTCCGTCGCAACGTCTGCTCCGGCTGTGCAGTGCACTGGGTCTACCAAACCAATGTAGAGGAATCACCTCTGATTGCAAGCGAACAGGCCGCTGCTTTGCCCTGCCACAGCGCGATGTTGGCACCCGCCGGCAAAATTACGACTTTAGTACTGGTTTTTCTGTCCGTCCGACGAATGTTCGGCGCCGGGCGGCAGGCATAACATCGGTGGTGACAAGGCAGAGGGCATACGCCTGCTGACCATAACAACAAATCCACGGGGTAGATGATGATTTATGCAAATCCAGGGCAAGACGGCGCCCTTGTAACCGTTAAAACACAATATGGTAATTTCATTGGCGGCCAATGGCTGGCGCCGGTCAAAGGCCAGTATTTTGACAATATTTCACCGGTAACCGGCCTGCCGTTTTGCCAAATCCCGCGTTCCACTGCCGAAGATATTGAGCTGGCGCTGGACGCCGCCCACGCCGCCAAAGCCAGCTGGGGCGCCACTTCTGTCACTTTCCGTTCGAATTTACTGCTGAAAATCGCCGACCGGCTGGAGCAACATCTGGAGCAAATCGCCGTCGCCGAAACCTGGGACAACGGCAAAGCAGTGCGCGAAACTTTAAATGCCGACGTGCCGCTTGCTGTCGATCATTTCCGTTATTTTGCCGGTGCAATCCGCGCGCAGGAAGGCAGTATCGGTGAAATTGACCAACACACTGTGGCTTATCATTTCCATGAACCGCTCGGTGTCGTCGGTCAGATTATTCCATGGAATTTCCCGCTGCTGATGGCCGCCTGGAAACTGGCTCCGGCACTCGCTGCCGGCAACTGCGTAGTGTTAAAACCGGCCGAACAAACGCCGTGGTCTATCTTAAAATTCATTGAAATTATTGAAGATTTACTGCCAGCCGGCGTGCTGAACGTCGTCAACGGCTATGGCCGCGAAGCCGGTGAAGCGCTGGCCACCAGCAAACGCATCGCTAAAATTGCCTTTACCGGCTCGACACCAACAGGTTCACATATCCTCAAATGCGCCGCCGAAAACATCATCCCGTCGACGGTTGAACTGGGCGGTAAATCACCGAACATCTTCTTTGCCGATGTGATGAATTTTGAAGACAGTTACTTAAGCAAATGTATTGAAGGCGTGGTGCTGGCGTTTTTTAACCAGGGCGAAGTCTGCACTTGTCCGTCCCGTTTGTTAGTGGATGAAAGCATCTACGATGCATTTATTGCCAAAGTCATTGAGCGCACCAAAGCCATCAAACGCGGTAATCCGCTGGATACCGAAGTGATGGTCGGCGCGCAGGCATCGGCCCAGCAATTTGACAAAATCATGAGCTACCTGACCATTGGCCGCGAAGAAGGCGCGCAGGTATTGATTGGCGGTGATAAAGAAGCGCTCGGCGATGGTCTGAACGGCGGATTTTACGTGCAGCCGACCCTGCTCAAAGGCCACAACAAAATGCGGGTGTTCCAGGAAGAGATCTTTGGCCCTGTGGTCGCCGTCACCACTTTTAAAACTGAAGCCGAAGCGCTGGCGATCGCCAATGACTCTGAATTTGGCTTAGGAGCAGGCGTCTGGACCCGCGACATGAACCGCGCTTACCGCATGGGCCGTGGTATTGAAGCCGGCCGCGTCTGGACCAACTGTTACCACCATTATCCGGCGCATGCCGCTTTTGGGGGTTACAAAAAATCCGGCGTCGGTCGCGAAACACACAAAATGATGCTCAATCACTATCAGCAAACCAAAAACCTGCTGATCAGTTATGACGTCAATCCACTGGGCTTTTTCTAAGCCCGGCTTTTTGACTTTAATCTACGCAGGCAAGCCGGACTTGGGTCCGGCTTGCCTGCGGCAAGAAATTCGCCCTACAATCCGGTACATGCCTGCCGTCCAGGCCAGCTTTAGGCGAAATTATGTCTGCCTGTTCCGACCCCATTGTTGCCGCCATGTCTGCCGCGCCCGATGCCAATCAGGCGGTGGCTGAACTCGCCGCACAACTGCTGCCGCCCGAACCCGGCTTTGTGTTGTTTTTTTGCTCCGCCGAATATGACCGGCCTGCGCTGGAACAAGCCTTTGCCCGGCATTTTACCGGCGTCACTCTCGCCGGCTGCACCACGGCCGGTGAAATCACACCACGCGGCTACGACCAGGGCACTATTTGCGCTTTGGCGTTCAGCGCCAGCCATTTTCAGGTGGCGCTGGCCTGTATTGAAGATTTGGCCGCTTTTGATTTATTGCAGGCACAAAAGCTGGTCGATGCCTTATTGCAACATAAGCTGCACCATAAACTGCAGGATCTGCAAAAAGCCCGGCCTTTTGTACTGACTTTGCTCGATGGCTTATCCGCGCAGGAAGAAATGGTATTGCTGGCACTTGAAGCGGCGCTGGGTAATATCCCTCATTTTGGCGGTTCAGCCGGTGACGACAACCTGCTCAGCGCCACCCATATTTTTGCCAATGGCCGGTTTTATCAGGGCGCTGCCGCTGTCATTATGCTGCACACCACACTGCCATTTGAGGTATTCAGTACCCACCACGTCAGCGCGCTGACCGACAAACTGGTGGTCACGGCAGCCACCTCCGACATGCGCACTGTGCTGGAGCTTAACGCAGAACCTGCCGCCCTCGCCTATGCTGCGGCCATAGGTTGTAGCGTCACAGACCTCAATGCCACTGTCTTTGCCATGCATCCGTTGGCGGTGAAAATCGGCAAAGACTATTACGTCCGTTCTATTCAGCGCGTCAATCCGGACGGCAGCCTGACCTTTTATTGCGCCGTCGGGCTTGGTGCTGTGCTGACGACGATGCAGCCACAACCGATTTTGCCGGACTTACAACAACGCTTTGCCGACATTGAACAGCGCATCGGTGAACCGCTCATTACTATCGGCTGCGACTGTGTGCTGCGCCGGCTGGAAAGCGCCGAGCGCCACAGTTTGCCGCAGGCGTCAGAATTTTTCCGCGCCCATCGCGTATTTGGTTTTAACACTTATGGCGAGCATTTTCAGGGCGTGCACCTGAATCAAACCTTCACCGGCGTGGTGATCGCCAAGCCTGTGGACAGAGCACCATGACAACAACGCCATCTTCGCAACAAGCTGTGCCAAACGCCGGGCCAGACACTGGGAATGACGCCGGGCCTGACTCTGCTATTGAGCAGCAGCTGTTGGCGCTGCAGGCGGAAAACCAAAAGCTGCGCAAAATCAATCAGGCGCTGATCGAGCGCGTCGAAGCCGGCCAAAACGCCGTGCACACCGGACCTTATGCCGCCTTTCAACATGCTGCCGTGCTGGCCGAACAAGTGCGGGAACGCACCGCTGAGCTGTCGCGCGCTTATGACGAGCTGCGCCGCTCGGTGCGTTATTCGGAAACACTGGCGCAAAGCGAGCGCTGGATCCGCACTATTACCGACCATGTGCCGGCGATGATTGCTTATCTGTCGGCGGCCGGGATTTATCTGTTTACCAACCGCGGTTACGACGACTTTTATGGCGTACCAAGCGGCAGTTTATTAAATCAGACTTTGGACGCCGCGCATGGCCCGCAAGGCGCAGCACGGCTCGCGCCTTATGTGCTGCAGGTATTAAGCGGCGAGCAAGTTGTGTTTGAAATTGACGAGAAAAATGCCGGCGGTGAGTGGCGGCATTTGCTGAAGACTTATGTGCCGCATCGCGACGAGCAACAACAAATCAGCGGTTTCTTTGTATTAAACCGCGACATCACGGAGCGTAAACGCACCTCAGAGGCCCTGCGCCAGGCCAATTTACACCTGGAACAACGCGTCGCTGAACGCACCGCCGCGCTGACCACACTAAACCAACAATTACGCGCCGCCACTGCCACCGCCGAACAGGCCAATCAGTCAAAAAGCCAGTTACTGGCCGCAGTCAGCCACGATGTATTACAGCCGCTCAACGCGGCACGGCTGTTTAATGGCGCTCTACTGGAACAGCAGCTCGGGCACAACCAGCAACAGCTGGTGTTGTCGGCCGGTCGGGCGCTGGATGATGTTGGTGATTTACTGCGCACCCTGGTGGATTTATCCAAACTGGACGCCGGCCAGTTGCAACCCGATCGCAGCAGCGTAGCGCTTGGGCCTTTGTTAGCAGCGCTGGCCAGCGAGTTTGCCGCCTTGGCGGCCAGCAAAGGCCTGCGTTTTCGTTTTGTCACCACCAGTGCCACAGTGCAGACAGACCCGGCCTGGCTGACACGGATTTTACGCAATCTGCTGACCAATGCCTTGCGGTATACCCCGCCCGGCGGCTCGGTGTTGCTCGGCTGCCGCCGACGGGGCGACAAGGCGGAAATTCAGGTGCTCGACAGCGGCGTTGGCATTGCTGATGAACATCTTGAGCTGATTTTTCAGGAATTTCAGCGCCTGCCGCAAAGCCGCGCCACTGAAGCAGGCTTAGGCCTTGGCCTCGCTATTGTCGAGCGTTTATGCCGGTTATTGGCGCATCCGCTGCGGGTGCAGTCCGAACTGAACCGCGGTTCGGTGTTTGCATTACAGTTGCCTGTCGCGAAACCAGAGCCAGTGTTATCGCAGCTGATATTACCCGCCATGGATAAAGCAAACGCCAGCATCTGGGTCATCGACAACGACGCAACCATTTGTCAGGCCATGGATACCTTATTAACCAGCTGGGGGTATCAGGTACAAAGCGGGGCCGACACCGCTGCTTTTACCGCAAAGGCAAAACCCGATTTGCTGATTGTTGATTATCAACTGGCGGATGGACTGCTTGGCACCACTGTGGCGCAACAATTAAAAAGTCAGACTGGTTTTGCTGAATTGCCGGTGCTAATGATCACCGCCAATAGCCAGCAGCAACTCGCCATGGAACTGAAGCAACAGGGGTATCAGCTGCTGTATAAACCGGTGCGGCCGCTGCAGCTAAAAAGCATGCTGCGCCATTTGTTGTTGGGTGTTTGAGTTTTTAGCTGAGCTGCAACTACAGATACAGACTGAAATCGAGATCCCGCGCCAGCAAAATGGCCTGCACCCGGCTTGGCACGCCGAGTTTGGCCAGCACGGCAGAAACATGCGCTTTGACTGTGGTTTCAGCGATACACAGCGCGTCGGCGATTTGTTTGTTTGATTCGCCACTGACCATGCGCTGCAATACTTTGATTTGTTTTTTGGTCAGACCACGTAACAATGCCTGCTCAGCTTTATGTTCGATCGGGCTGTTGCCGGGCGCCACATGTTGGCGGAAGGTATCCGCCGGCAGATAAATGTCGCCATTGAGCAGCTGCTTCAGCGCACTGACCAGTTGCTGCCGGCCAGCCGCTTTGGAAATAAAGCCGGCGGCGCCAAACGCCATCGCCTGCAATACCGTTTGTTTGTCATCCTCGGCTGACAACATCGCGACTGCGATCTGTGGGAACTGCTGACGTAACTGCACTAAGCCGTTGAGTCCGGCCATACCCGGCATATTTAAATCGAGCAGAATAAATTCCAGCGCCGGATAAGCTGCAGCCAACTGCTGCACTTGCGCCAGCGAGCCGGCTTCGAGCACGCTCAGCGCAGTGAAATGCTGATTCAGCACGTCTTTCAGCGCATCACGATACAGCGGGTGATCATCGGCTATACAGATATATTGCATGGGCTCAGCTTTAGGCAAAAGTCAGCTTTGAATAGGGCAAACAGCAGAGTAAAGACTGACGCGGTTTTGTGCAAGCAGCCGGTCTGTGCCGGCCGCCATCTATAGGCAGGTGTATGGTATGCTGAGTTTCAGCGCTCAAAAGTACCTTTCACCAGCGCTTGTCCGCCCTGCACCAACAAGCGGCCTTTGGCTATCACGGAGTCGAGCTGCAAATCATCCCGGCGCAGCAACAGCAAGTCGGCATCCAGGCCTGGTTCGACACGGCCTTTTTGCGCCAGGCCGAGCACAGTCGCCGGCGCTGCCGTCACCGCAGTTAAGGCATGCGCCAGCGGGACATGGTGGCGCTGGACTGCATCAAGCAGACTGTCAAACAGACTCCGTACCTGCCCCACCTGTAAACCCTGTAATTCACCGTCGGCGTTAAAAATCGGCAAACTGGCATTGCCGTCCGAACTTAATGTCAGCTGCAGCGGTGCAATGCCGAGATACAGCGCTTCAGCCAGCGCCGCCGCGGCTGCGACTTCGCCGTGCTGCAAATCATAAGCTGTGGTGCTGGTGGTAAAATCGATGACACCACCTTTTTTGGCAAACTCAATGCCGGCTTCAAAGATACGGCGATTGCGGTTGATATGGGTCGGATAAAACTGCTTTAGTTTCAGCTCAGTACCGCTAACCGCCTGATAGAGTGGCTGCAACATCCGTTCGCCGGCACCAACATGCACGCTGACCACACCACTTTTGCCGGCTAACATACCGCCGACCCGCGCTGCCGCCGCCACTTTGCGAATTTCTTCGCTGGTCGGCTGCGACGAACGATGATCGCTGATGGCAATCTCACCGACACCAATAAACTTGTCGATCAGAATCAAATCGTCGGTGATGCTGCCCGTCAGCGTCCGGCACGGGATTTCATAAGAACCGGTATGGCAATAAGTGCTGATGCCCTCAGCCTCCAGCGCATGGGCCTTGGCCAGCAGGTTGGTTAAAGTGCGCGTGGTGGCGTCAGTGCCAAGTACGCCAATAGCGGTGGTGACACCGCCCAGCGTGGCGTCGGTTAACTGCATTTCCGGCGTGCGGGTGGCAAAGCCACCTTCACCGCCACCACCGATAAAATGCACCAGCGAATCAACCAAACCCGGCGTTAAGTAATAGTCCGCAGCATCAAAAACAGTCACAGGCACATTGCTGCCAGACAGATTAAAATCCTGGCCTATGGCGACAATCCGGTTACCGGCCACCAGCACATCCTGTCGGCCCAGCGGCTGTGGCGCCATCAGTTCAGCGTTTTTCAACAGAAGCATAGAGTTCACAGTCCAATCCTTTTTACTGATAATGCGTGGCGACAGCAAGCAGCATAAAGACGCTGGCCAATCCAAACAGATACAGCTGCAGCCGCCAGACAAAACGCAGCCAGATGGTCCAGTCGAGCCGCACTGCACCAAGGCAACCAATCAAGGCGGCAGAAGTTGGAATGATGCAGTTGGTCAGGCCATCGCCAAGCTGAAACGCCAGCACTGCGGTCTGACGCGACAGACCAATCAAATCCGCCAAAGGCGCAATCAACGGCATGGTTAAGGCGGCCTGACCTGAGCCGGAGGAAACAAAAAAATTAATCACCGACTGCACCACCAGCATCAGCCAGGCGGATAAATAGACCGGTAAATCCTGCAGCGACTGCGCCGAATAATACAGCAGCGTATTGAGTACCGACGGCGTTTGCGGGTCGCCACCACCGAGCAGCAGCAACATGCCTTTGGCCATACCGACAATCATCGCCGCCGGCAGTAATTCAGCGGCACCTTGTTTAAAACCGTCGGCGACATCGTTCACCGACATGCGCCGGCCAATGACGGCGATGGCACCAATCACGATGCCAATAGTGAAAAACTGGCTGGCAATTTCCGGGATGTAATATGCGCAGCTGGTGACGCCCCAGATGATCCAGCCAAGACCGGCAAAAAAAGCCAGTAGGATCACGGAGTCCAACAGCTGATATTGACTGACCACCTGCGCGCTATGCTGGTTGCGCTGGCGTAAATCAGAGTGATAACTTAACGACAGCGCCGGATTGGCTTTGATTTTGGCGGCGTAGCGCATCGTGAACACCAGCCCAAACAGCGTAAACAGCGCCCACATGCCCGTGCGCAGTTCCTGGCCGGAAAACAGCGGGATCTCGGCAATACCCTGGGCTATTGCCACGTTAAACGGATTCATCCAGGAAGTAGCAAAACCGATTTGGGTCGCGACATAAGTGACCAGCACTGTGGTGATAGCGTCGTAGCCTAAGGCCAGCAGCAGCGGCAGCAGGATGATGCAAAAAGCAATCGCCTCTTCACCCATGCCAAACACAGCACCACCGAGTGAAAACAGTAAAAATAACAAAGGGATAAACAAGAACTGCAGATTCTGTGTACGCCGGATCAGCGCCAGTATGCCATTGTGAATAGCGCCGGTTTTCATCAGGATGCCAAAGGCGCCACCGGTCAGCAGGATAAACATCACGACGCCCACCGCCGAGCCCCACTTATTGCCCGACACCAGGCCCTCAAAGGCATAATTAAAAAAACCGATACCGCCGCCTTCAGCAAACAGCGGTACACCGCCCCCGCTGTTTTCGGCAAATTGGAAACTATTTGGGTCGAGCTTGCCGGTGACTTTGGCAGCGCCTTGCACCACAGGCGCTGGTTCCAGTAGCTGAAAGGAACCCGCCGGGATCAAATGCGAAGCAATTGCTGCCAGCACCATGATAAAAAACAGGATCACCATAGCATCCGGCATCGACGACGCTGACGTGGATGTAGACGGCGAGGCTTGAGGTTGAACAGACATAACTTCACCTGCGAATGACGGCCGCAAACAGCCCGGCCGATAAATATTCAGATCAGCACACAGCGTTTTTCAGCAAAACCTTTCGGGCGCAAACTGCGTGTGACAATTGGAGGTGGCGCAACAGACGCCAGCCAGACACCGGATGTCTGGCTGAGATCTACTCGTTAAACCACTCCGACAGGTAGTAGGACGAGTAGTGATATGAGCTTAAAGCAAAGGCATTTTTCAGCATATCGCTACCAAAAGAACTGGGGAAAATGGGTGACAGCAAGGCTGTCCTTTTTCAGAAATACTGATTTAACCGGTGGAAGTCAAGCAACGCCGGCCAAAAAAACTACTGGATTTTGCTGCGGCGACCGGCGTATTAGTAAATAAACCTCAGCTACATGGACCTCACAATGAAACAATCTCTGAGCCAAGTTTTCCCGAAACTGCTGCCAGCGCTCGCGCTTTGCGGCGCCGCACCGGTGGCTGCCGCGACGCCACAATTTCCTGAATATTCAATGGTATTAGTCGGTGGTGGTCTGCATACCTGCAGCTCGCAAAGTCGCTCAGCCTGTACGGACAACCCGCAGTTTGCCGCCAACGCCAAAAGCAGCGAAATCTATGCACTCAGCCTGCCCCGCATCCGTGACATCAGCCAATCCGCGGTGTGGCCACAAAGCCGGGCTGAAACACGCCAGCAGACACAAGCTATCCTCAGTCAGCTGTTGCTGGATTTTGGCACCAAGGCCATGACTGAAGACGAACTGCGCCAGCGCTTACGGCTGGCCAAAGTTGAACTGGCCGGTCAAAGCATCAGCGGCGAAACTCTGTACCAGCAGCTGTCGGAGCTGGAGCTGAACCTGATGTTTGACCTGTTGCAGCAGCCGCAGCTTTTAGGCAAACAGTTTTTAGCAAATCAGCAGTCGGAAAAATCACAACGCCAACCTGAACAGGCCAGTCTGGCACAGACCAAAGACCCGTTCAGCGTCGAAATCTACCAGAAAATCACTGAACTGGCAGGCAAAGTGCGGCAAAAACCAGGGAAACCTGTGGTTTTAGTAGTGACGGCCTCCAGCCGTGACCCGCTGTCCGCGGTAGATTTTTACCAAAGCGCTTTTGCCGAGACCGGTGCCGAGGCGCGCTGGTTACCGCTAAACGCTGCCTATCAGGCGGCACAGCAGCAAAAAACCGCCGGCACAGCCAGTTGCGATCAGTTAGCCCAATACCTTGCTGACATCCATGGCAGCTACAACCGTGCGGCGGTCTATCCGGATTTATTCGCCAAGCTGCAGGCTTTTTGCCAGCAAGGCCCGGCTGCTGCCATCGCGCAAATTGAGCAAGCCGATGCGATCTTTTTTAACGGCGGCGACCAAAGCCTGACGCTACAAGCGCTGCGCCTGCCAGACGGCAGCGCCAGCCCGGAACTCAAGGCCATCACAGCCCGGCTGCAGGCTGGCAAGCTGATTGTCGCCGGCACCAGCGCCGGCACTGCGGTGCAGGCTGGCGCAAATGCGGGTCAAAAACCCCTGCCGATGATTAGCAATGGCAGCAGCACTCAGGCGCTGCAAAGCGGCGCTGTGGCGGCAGAGGCACCGCTCGCAGGTTGCGAGAAAAACCACAGCTGCCCGGCAGAACTGACCGAAGATCAGCTGACCTACCGCGCCCAGGGTGGCCTGGGTTTATTCCCCTTTGGTGTCACCGACACGCATTTTTCTGAGCGCGGCCGCGAAGCCCGGCTGGTAAGGCTACTCAGCGATACACAAACCCGCTACGGTTTTGGCGTCGATGAAGCCACAGCCTTGCTGGTTGGTTTAAATCCGACAGCACCCAACAATGCCCGCTTTGCCGTACTTGGCGCCTCAGGTGTGTTTATCGCCGACCTTGCCGGCGCTAAGGCCAAAGGCAGCGGCGCGGATTGGACCATCAGCGGTGTGCGCACGCACTACCTGAGCCGCGACGACCAGGCGTTGCTGCAACAAGGCCAGCTGAAGGTGATGTTTGCGCCGTGGAAAAAGCCGGTGATGCAGCAGCAGAACCAGCCTGCAGTGCTGAAAAAAGACGACATTCTGCGTGGTGATCACTACCGGCAACTGGCGTTGCAACTGTGCCAAAGCGGGCAGCCCCGCGCCGAAGGACAAGCAGAAAAAGCCCAGCTAGTGCTGCTGCAACAAGCCGACAGCCGGGCTGTATTTGGCACTTATTCGCAGGTAACGCCGGCGGCAGATTATTGCTCTTATCAGAATTTTTATCTGCAGATCAATCGCTAAGCGTTCAGTGCCTGCAGCGTGAAAAAAAACCGCTTGACAGTTTTTGCCGGATCAGACAGTTTGAAAAGCAAGCCGATTTTCCGGCTGTGCTGGTCCGGTTGGACCTGCTAAAACCCGAATAGCCCCGAATAACCCCAGGTCAGCTGCCGCTTCAATGTTGCGCCGCTGCCAAACCCAAAGGAGGAGAGTTATGTTGAAATGCGCAGTCAACCTGAGCAACTACCGTTACTCTCCTTACTACCTGTCCGAGTGGTTTAATAATTAGCCACCCCTCTGCCTGACGCAGAGGGACGCCCCACAGATCCCGGCTTTACGGCAATAATTCGCCTGTTTTTGCACACTCCCTGCAATGGCAGTCCGTGGTTATTGATGATCTGTCCGAGCGTGTCACTCCGGATCTGCCTGTGCGGCCCCTCTGCGTCGTTTTTTGCACAACGTCAACCAGATTGCTTTGAAGCAACATTTTGATCCAGAGGAATACCCATGAACACAACGACATCACCGGCAGCGAAAATCCGTAAATCAGCCCTGTGCAGCGCCCTGTTGCTGGCTTTCAGCACGCAAGCCCAACAAGCACCGGCGACTGGCACAGCAGAGCTAGATGCCGAGAAAAAAATCGAAAAAATTGAAGTCACAGGCTCGCGCCTCAAAGGCGTCGACATGGAAGGTGCCAATCCACTGCAGGTGTTTACCGCCGATGAGTTGATTAACAAAGGCTACGACAATGTCGCCAGCTTCCTGCGTGACCTGCCACAAGCCGCCAGCGCCGGCACTTTCACTGAAAACGGCAATGTCGGTGGTTCCGATGGCACACCACCGGGCGCCGCCGGCGTCAGTTTACGCGGCCTGGGCTCGAGTTCCACACTGGTGCTGGTGAATGGCCGTCGCGTGGCGGTTGATTCTTTCTCGAACGGCTTTGATGCTTTTGTCAACGTCAACGCCATTCCGATGGCAGCGATTGAACGCATCGACGTGCTGACCGACGGCGCCGCTTCGGTCTATGGCTCTGATGCCATCGCCGGCGTCATCAACTTTATCCTGAAAAAAGATTACGAAGGCCAGGAGATCAGCGCCATGTATGGCGATGACACTGCTGACAGTGATTTCAGCCGGCAGAATTTCACTTACACCGGCGGTTTTGCCACGGAAAACTCCAACACCACGCTGGTGCTGGATTATTTCAAACGCGATGCGCTGATGAATACCGACCGGCCAATTGACGTCACCTTCCTGTCGTCAACCCGCGTCACCATCGACGGCAAAGATTACGCCGAACCCTGGTGCGGCAGCGCAACCAGTAACGGCGGCACACGTTGCCAGTACGACTATGTCATGGAGCGCGCTATTCAGCCGGACAGCAAAAACCTCGGTGCCACGCTGAACCATATCTATCGCCTCGGCGGTGACAAAGAGTTGTTTGTCGAAGCCATGTACCAGCAAAACAGCGGCCATTCCTATGATTCAGCCGGCTCTTTTGACTTGCGAGTGCCGGGAACATTGAGTTCAGTGCCGCAATGGGCCCGTGACATTGACGCCAAAAATGGCTCAGCCGGCACCATCCGCATCCGTTCGCGTTATCCGGAAGTACGGATGCAGCAATATGACAGCAACAGCTACCGCCTGCTGGCTGGCCTTCGCGGTGAAACCACTTTGTTTGGCAGCAGCGATAGCTGGCGCTGGGAAACGGCTGCGACTATCGGTAAATCCGACAATGAAGTGTTGCATACCAGTGGCTATTACAATCTGGATCGCGTCGCTGCGGCCACAGCCAGCGGCCAGTTTAATCCGTTTAATTTAGGCCGCGACACTAAGCCTGAAGTGCTGACCAGCCTGCGCGAACTGGCGCCGCGCGTCGGTGAATCGGACGTCAAATCCTGGGACTTTAACTTAAGTGGTCAGCTCGGTGAATTGCCAGCCGGCCCCATCAGCGCGGTATTTGGTGGTGAATGGCGCAGCGAAGATATCTTCGACCGGCCGGCTTTGGTCGCCCAGCAAGGTTTAGTCAGTACTTTAGGTGCCAGCGATGCTGCTGCGGACCGCACCCAATATGCCGGTTACGCTGAATTTAACCTGCCATTGACCGAACAACTCGATGCGATCACCGCGCTGCGTTATGACCATTACAGTGATTTTGGCGGCGACACCAACCCGAAAATCTCGCTGCGTTACAAAGCCACAGATGATGTGATCCTGCGCGCCAGCTGGAGCACCGGTTTCCGCGCACCGTCTTTGTCTGAACTCGGTGCCGGTACTTCATTAGGTTCTAACTATATCGATTGCGGCAGCGGTAAACCTTATAACGGTTTGTGCGGCAGCTTCGGTGCTCAGGCCGGTGAACTGGAATTTGATCAGGAAACACTGGGCAACCGTGGCCTGGATGCGGAAAGCTCCGAAGCCTGGAACGCCGGTGTGTCGTGGAACCTGACCGACGATTTTAATATCACGTTAGATTACTGGCGTTACGAACACACCGATATTGTTGATGTTGATGCCAACACCACATTAAAAGCCTGTCTTGCCGGCACAGCACCGACTGTAACGAGCGAAGCAGCCCTGAACGGTGCCTTTGGCTGTGTCAAAGATGCCGGCGGGGATTTGGTATTCCTGCGTACCGGTTTCTTTAACGTGGGTGCACAAGAAACTGACGGTATCGACGCCAAAATCAAATACGGCTTTGACAGCAGCGCCGGTCGTTTTAACCTGACCTTAGCCGGCACCCGCACTTTGAGCTACGAACGTCAGCTGACTGCCGACGACCCGGCCGAAGATTTGCTGGGTAAACTCAGTGGTGCCAGTGAAATTGCCCGGCCAGAATTTGTCGGCGACGCAGCTGTTGACTGGGAACTGCAAGACTGGAATGCCAGCCTAAGCGCACACTTCATCAGCTCGCTCGGTGATGGTGACTTTAAGTTTGACAACGAAACTGTCAAATCCTGGCTGACGCTCAACGCCAGTGTCGGTTACAACATCACCGACAAACAGGATATCCAGTTCGCGGTGCGTAATCTGACCGACAAAGAACCACCTTACGCATCATCACCAACCAACGGTTATGCCAGCTCGATTCACGACTGGTTAGGCCGTAACTGGACGCTGCGTTATACCGTGAAGTTCTAAGTCCACCGCGCATAAAAATGGCAGCTTCGGCTGCCATTTTTCGTTAAAAAGCCGGGAAATTGCAGCTAAATGCGGCAAAAAACTGGAATCAATCCTCTTCCCACAACTCATCATCCTGCGCCCACAGGCTCAGCAATTGCGCCTGGCGGCTCAGCTGTTTGGCCTGTGCAGCTAAGTCACCGGAAAGCTTTGGGCTGCCCTGCCAGCTTTCGCCTTTTTGCGCCTTTGCCGCCAGGCCTGCCCAGCGTTTGGCAAAAGCAGCCATAGCATCACGCGGCTCCGCCAGTTCTGTGGCCGGCAGATGGTCAAAAGGCACCGGCTGCGGCTGGGCACCGGTGCTGTCGCCGGCTAAAATCCAGTGGCCGGCATAACCCGGATCGGCCGGATCTTCCACCACCCATAAACCAACGTACGGCGCGGTATACCATTCCGGCCAGTCACAAATCAGCCCATGCGGGATCTGCTGCGCCGCTACATAAGCTTCGATTGCGGCAAATTGTTGTTCACACCAGACGAAATCGGCGCTGTCATCCCATTCCATGTTATTGCTCCCGTTGGGTTTTATGCATTGTGATAGCCGCTATTGTCATTGTCACAGCGCTTTACGGCAAGTGCCGGCACGCAGCGGGCGCAGTGGAAAAAACATGCTGCTTCAGATACATTAACCTTTTGTCCTCATCATGGTGAATTTTGTTGCATTGGTTACAGCGCCTGACTTACGCGATGCTGCTGCTCACCTTGATGTGTGGCGGTTGGCTGAATTCGGTTGAGGCTGCAGCGAATACGTCGCCGGCTACAGTAGTGGAACTGCCGCAGAACGTACCGGGCGTTGTGTACGGCGTCACTCAGGATCAGCAGGATTTTCTTTGGCTGGCTGCTGAATTTGAAGGGCTGCTGCGCTATGACAGCCAGGAATATCTGCGTTTTATGCCACCGGGCCCGCGTCGCGCCGTCAGTTTCAGTCAGGTGGTCAGCGATATACACAATCAACTGTGGGTTGGCACCTGGGGCAATGGCCTGTGGCGGCTCGACAGTCAGCGTAAAAACTGGCAGCACATCAACTCATCACTGCCAACCGAAGCCCGTATCCAGTCCTTGTTTCTGAGCCAAAGTCAGGTGTTATGGATTGGTACTACCGACGGGTTGTATAAGTTAAACCCGGACAGTCTGCAAGCAGAGCTGTGGCAGCCGCTCGCCGGCCAGCGGATCTGGCAACTGACCGAACAGGACGACGGCACCTTGTGGGTCGCCACCTCCAAAGGCCTGTATCGTTTGCCAGCCGACCCTTTGGCACAAGGCGAATGGCTGCAACAGGCTGAATTCCGGGATCAGGAGATCCGGGCCATCGCCGTGCAAGGCCAGCATTTGTTCGTCGGACTGCGCACCCACTTATATTTACTGGATTTGTCGCGGCCTGATCAGGTGCTACATACCGGGTTTGGTAATCCCAACACCATCCTGGCTGAATCCGCCAGCAGCTGGCTACTGGGCTCGATCGATGGTCTGTTCCGGTTAAACCTGTCCGGCGGCAAGCTGAGCACCGAACTGCTGCAAAGCGCTGTCGACATCCGCAAAATCTTCCGTGACCGGCGTGGCCAAATCTGGTTGACCAGCCGGAATAACGGCCTGCAAATGTTACCAGCTCCGGCGATCCGACCGGTTGAACCAACCATCAGCACTTTTTTAAATCCGAAACAACCACACCGGCTCGGGCCGCCGTCTAAAACTGATACCCGCTGGCAAGCACTGGAGAAATCGCTGTTGCAGCTGCATCAAGGCCAATGGCGTGAGCTGACTTTCGCTGCCGCAAGCCCTGTGGCCTATGTACGCGATGTGGTGCAATTCGGCGCTTATACACTGGCTGCCACCGATCAGGGGTTATTTGTGCTCAACAACGACAACCAGTTTGTGCCGGTAGCGCTGCAAATCAGCAGCAAACCTCTGAATATCGAACGCATGGTCATTGCCGCAGACGGCGCATTATGGCTGGGGTTATGGCAACAAGGTGTATACCGCATTGGCGCTGAAGCCGCCACACAGCCGGTCGCAGACTGGCAGGCGGTGCAGCTGCAAACCGATATCCAGGCGCAGGAAGGGATTGTCGATATTCAGACCGATGCGCAGCAACGGCTGTGGTTATTAAGCCGGCAGGGTAAGTTGTATCAGGGGGAGGCCGACAAAATCACCTTGCGTTGGCAACCGGACCATCAACTGGCCACAGGTTATTTCCAATGCATGTTACCGGTGCAGGACTCGCTGTGGCTTTGCACTGACAAAGGTTTGATCCGGCTGCAGCAAGACCTGCAGACTCAAACTCTGCTCGGTCATACCGAAGGCCTGCCGGACCCTAGGGTGATCGGCATTACCCGCACTGAGCAGTTTGTTTGGGTACTGACGCGCAATGGTGTACTCAGTTTTAGCCCGGATGGCAGCAATTTACATCTGTTTGCCCCGCGGCCGGGGCTGGATCTCAGTAGCGCCCAGCTCAAAGGGATCAGCCCGCTTGATGGCGATCAGGTGCAGCTCGCCACCAGCACTGGTTTGTGGCAGCTGAGTCAGGCTGACATGACAGCGGTACCGACTTCGATGCAGTTACATCTGACCAGCATGCGGCTGAACCGGCAGCTATTTCATGTCGCAGATACCAACGGCAGCATCCTGTTACCGGAAAAAGTTGAAGAGCTGCAGCTGCAGTTTAAATTGCTGACCTTCCAGTCTCACTTGCGTGTGCAATATTTTTTCCGCTGGCAAGCGGAGCAACGCTGGACCGCATTAGGTGAACATGCGGTATTAACCTTAAGTCAGCTCAGTCCGGGCCAACACCGGCTGGAAGTGATGGCGCAGGCTGGCGGCCAGTTTGTGCAAACCCGGCCTTTGTTGCTGCAGGTGCCGGTGCCATTCTGGCAACGGCCGCTTGGCATTGCGCTGATCAGTGTCAGCACGGCCTTGGTTTTGGGGCTTCTGTATCATTTACGCACCCGGCGCTTACAACAACGCGCCGCCACTCTCGACCGGCTGGTGGCACAGCGCACCGCCGAGCTGGAACTGGCCAACCAGCAGCTGAAATTACTGTCCAACACCGACAGTCTGACCGGTCTGTTAAACCGGCGCGCCTTATATGCAGCAGCCGCCTTGTTACAGGCGCAACGCAGCCGCTCGCCATCCGCCCTGACTTTAGTGTTGATGGATATCGATCACTTTAAGAAGATCAATGATCTACATGGCCATGACAGCGGCGATGCTGTGCTCAAAGCGGTAGCGGCTTATCTGAAACAGCGCCTGCGCGCTCAGGATTTGATCGCCCGCTGGGGCGGCGAAGAATTTTTGTTGTTAATGCCACAAACTGACCTGCAACAGGCCAGTCGCTTGGTGGAAGAGCTGCGCCTCGGCATCCGGCAATTACAAATACCGATACTACCGGTGCCGCTCAGCGCCACTTTTGGTCTCAGCAGCGTAGCCCTGCAACCAGACGCGCTGGAACAGGCGGTGAAAGCCGCCGATCTGGCGCTGTATCAGGGCAAAGCGCAGGGCCGCGACCAGGTGGTGCTGGCCAGCCCCTAAATTGCCCTATCACCAGCGTCCCTGCCCTTGCCGAAAAAATTGTTTGCTTTTTCGCCAATCTTAAAATATGATGATCATCATATTAATTCACTGCACCAGACAGAGCAAAAACCGGCATGGCTAACCTCAGCAAAAAAGAACAAACCCATCAGCGAATTCTGAGCACCGCCGCCCGGATGATCCGCAAAGATGGTTTTGAAGCGCTGGCAGTCGCCGACCTGATGAAACAGGCCGGTCTGACTCACGGTGGTTTTTATGCCCATTTTGCCAATCGGGATGCGTTGTTAGCCGAAGCGCTGGATTATGCCCGGCAGGAAAGTCAGGATTTGCTGGCTGCCACTGCGCAACAACCGACCAGCGACAGTCCGGCATTACAGCGTTTTCTCGATGTGTATCTGTCGGAGCAACATCTGGCCGCCAGCCCACAAGGCTTGGGTTGTCCGGTGGCAGCGCTCAGTTCCGAGTTTCACCGGCTCGACGCCAGCGGCCAAACGGTTGCGACTCAGACTGTGGCAGACCTGATCCAGCGTTTATTGCGTGCTGGTGCAGGGCGTCTCAATGCAGATCAGGCTTTTTTGCTGGCCAGTGCCATGGTCGGTGCTTTACAGCTCGCCAGAACTTTACCTGCAACCGAAGCGCCGGCGTTATTGGCCAGAACGCGCCAGCAGCTGTGCAAGATGTTTTTATCTGACTCTGTCCCGGCTACCCCGGCGCAGGTCTTGAACTAAGCAGTACCAATCGCATGCGGACAATGTCTGCCCGCAGCTGACTTTAAAAATATGATAAGCATCATATTAAATTGAGGATATAGCAATGAAACTTAAAAATGCCGTGGTACTGGTTACAGGCGCCAATCGTGGTTTAGGTCAGGAGTTTGCCCGGCAAGCCGTAGCCGCCGGCGCACGCAAAGTCTACGCAGCGGCCCGCAATCCGGCCAGTATCAACATTCCAGGCGTGATCCCGCTGCAACTGGATGTCACCAATCCGGTGGATATCGCCAGAGTCGCGCAGGACCACCCGGATATCACCCTGCTGATTAACAATGCCGGCATCGCCGAAACTGGCGGGATTTTGTCGCCGGAAGCGGACCAAATGTTACAGCGCCAGATGGAGGTGAATGTGTTTGGTCCGCTGCGGCTGAGCCAGGCCTTTGCGCCGGTGCTGGCTGCCAATGGCGGTGGCGCTGTTATCAATGTGCTGTCGATTGCCAGCTGGATCACCGGTCCTTTGCTGGCGACTTATTCAGTCACCAAATCAGCGGCCTGGTCTATGACCAACGCGCTGCGCCAGGAATTACAGGCGCAACAGACCCAAGTGCTGGGCCTGCATGTCGGTTTTATCGATACCGATTTAACCAAAGACCTCGAAGTGCCCAAAGTCTCTCCTTCCAGCGTAGTCGAGGCGACTTTTGCTGGCCTCGAACAAGGTGCACATCAGGTCCTGGCTGATGATGTGACCCGTCAGGTGCACGGCGCCCTGTCTGGTTATCCGGATATTTACCTGTTACCCATAGCCCATTAACCAACCAGCTGAAAAAAATACCGGCCTGGCTAAAACTGCCGGGCCGGCTTTGCTTCTGTGCCGGATTTATCCGATGATGTCGCTCATCAGGTCAGCAGCGGACCGGACAGCAGCAGCGCCGGAGCGGAGGTAGATTTTGCCAGATTGGTTATCGCAGTGGTTTGAATATCCGGCAGATCCGTTGTTGCTGAGCGGCAGCTATACCCCGGGTCTGGTGCTGTTATCTTTTGCCATTGCCGTGCTGTCTTCGGCGATGGCGATGCAGGTCACGGCGCAGGCGGTCAAAATCCGCCGCCGCAGTTACCGGATGCTGATGCTGGGCAGCGGCAGTATTGCGCTCGGCGGTGGCGTCTGGTCGATGCATTTTATCGGCATGCTGGCCTTTGCCCTGTGTACAGAAGTCAGCTACAAACCTGGTCTGACGTTATTGTCGATGTTACCCAGTATCGCCGCGTCCTGGGTGGCGCTGGATCTCATCAGTAAAAAACGCCTGAGCCTGCCGCAATTATTATTGGGTGGTTTATTAGTCGGCGCCGGCATCGGCATTATGCATTATGCCGGCATGGCCGCGATGGACATGGCGGTGGCACTGCGCTACGACCTGCCGATGTTTTTATTATCTATTTTGGTGGCCGTGGTGCTGGCCGTGCTGGCGCTGTGGGTGCGTTTTGGCCTCAAACGTCTGCAAATTCCGTCGTTCCTGCTGACGATTATCGCCAGTCTGGTGATGGGCGGCGCTATTACCGGGATGCATTACACCGGCATGGCGGCCGCACGTTTTGTGCCGCCAGCCGGTTTTGTCCCGCTGCAGCAAGCCGGCGAAGCACCGCTTGAGCTCGCCATGGCCATTACCTTCACCACGCTGATGATTTGTGCGCTGGTAGTAGCGGTCAATCTGCTTTTGAAGTTTCGCGACGCCAGTCAACGCGCCATGGCCAATGAAAGCCGGCTGATGGCAATGATGGATACAGCCGTTGACGGCATTGTCACTATTGATGCGCATGGCCTGATCCTCAGTATGAACAAAGCCGCCGAGCAAATTCTCGGCTGGCGGCAGCAGGAATTACTGGGCCAGAACGTGAATATCCTGACGCCCGGCACCATCCGGGGTGAACACGATTCTTATCTGGCACGATACCTCAATACCGGAGATGCGAAAATTATCGGCGTGGGCCGCGACGTCAATGCCGTACACAAAGACGGTCATCAGGTGCCGGTCCGGCTGGCCATAGGCCATGTCCGACTGCCCGGTGAGGATTTATTTGTCGCCTTTATCACCGACCTGCGCGCCCGTCAGCAGATGGAACAGGCACTGAAAGACAACGAAGCCAAATACCGCTCGCTGATCGGCAATATCCCCGGCGCGGCTTATCGTTGTCTGTTTAACGACAGCTGGGATATGTTGTTTTTAAGCGACGCCATCGAAGGTATTTCCGGTTATCCGGCCAGTGACTTTATGCTGCCGGACCGTAAACGCAGCTGGGTCGAGGTCATCCATCCGGACGACGCGCTGCAACTGCAGGACCCGGACATGTTCCGCCGGGGTTTTCATGTTGAATACCGGATTGTGCACCGCGACGGCACAGTGCATTGGGCGCTGGAGCAAGGGGAGCCCGTGTTTGACGAACAAGGCAATATTCTGTGGCTCGACGGTTTTATCATGGACATCACCGCGCGCAAGCAGATGGAAACCGAACTGCGCGACGCCCGCGACAAAGCCGAGCAAGCCGCCGAAGCACGCGCCGCCTTTTTGGCCAATATGAGCCACGAGATCCGCACGCCGATGAACGCCATCATCGGTTTCAGTGACCTGCTGCTCAGTTCAGCATTAGCGCCGGAGCAGAAAAAACATCTGTCGACCATTCACAGCTCTGCCCATTCCTTGCTGCATTTGCTGAACGATATTCTCGACAGCGCCAAACTGGAAAAAGGCAAACTGGAGCTGGAGCAACACGATTTCTCGCTGCCGGCGGTGCTCGATAGTGTAGTGTCAACCTTGTGGATCCAGGCGCGGAAAAAACAGCTGACACTGGAGCTGGAACTAACTGCGGATTTAGGCGAGTTTTACCTCGGCGCCGCCGACCGCTTGCGGCAAATTCTGACCAACCTGATTGGCAATGCGATTAAATTCACCGAGCTCGGCGGCGTGACTGTTTCAGTGCGGCCGATGCCAGACAACATGGTGCAATTTGATATCCGCGACAGCGGCATCGGTATCGAGCCACAACGACTGGAGCAGATTTTTGAAGCCTTCACCCAGGCCGATTCGTCGATGAGCCGGCGCTTTGGCGGCACCGGACTTGGCACGACAATCAGCAAACAGCTGGTCGAACTGATGGGCGGCCGGATCTGGGTGCAAAGCCAGCCTGGCGTTGGCAGCACTTTCAGTTTTGTCATTCCGCTGATCCCCGGGCAAGCCCCGGCACAAAGCAGTTACGGTTCACAGGCACCTGCCCTGCCGCCGCTGCGCGTTTTAATCGCTGATGATATTCCGCAAAATCTGGAATTGCTCGGCCTGTTATTGTCCCGCGCCGGCCATCAGGTCTACAGCGCTGCCGACGGTGCTGAAGCCGTTCTGCTTGCCAAACAACACCAACCGGACCTGATCCTGATGGATATCCAGATGCCGGTGCTGGATGGTCTTGGTGCTTGTCGTCAGCTGCGCCAATGGGAACAGGACGAAGCCCGCAGCACCATACCTGTCATCGCGTTGACCGCCAGTGTGCTGGATGAAGACAAAACCGCTGCGCAGCAGGCTGGTATGCAGGGTTTTGCCAGTAAACCGGTGGATTTCCCGGCGCTTTGTTATGAAATGGCGCGGGTGCTGCAACTCGAGGTACAAGCGCCGCTGGCTGACTTCAGTAGCGCAGCGCCCGGCACTGAGCAGCTGATTAATGTTGGCAAAGCCTTACAGCTGTGGGGCAGTTTTGGCCGTTATCTGCCATCGCTGCGCCAATTCCTCGACAAACAAGGCCTGGCCTTGCAACAACTGCAGCTGGCAGTGGAACAAAAAGATTTTACTGCCATCCAACAAGTGGCGCATGCAATCAAAGGTGTGGCGGGTAATCTGGCGCTGGAACCTTTAGCCAAAGTCTGCGCCGAACTGGAACAAGCCGGGCGGCAACAACAGCAGCAACGCTGCGCCGATTTGCTGCATAAAATTCTGCACTGCTGGCCACGTTTTGATGCCGAATACCAGCTGTTGCTGCAACAGCAATCGTCCGATCCGGTGGCCACTACGGCAGCAGCCAGCACCAGCGTGTTGGCAGAGATTTTAACGGCGCTGCAAAGTGCTCTGGCACGCCACGAACTGGATGAGCAGCGACTGACCAAACTGGAAGCCTATCACGGCCCGTATCAGCAAGAAGTCGCACAGATCTGCAGTCTCATCAATGATTTTGATTTCAGTAAAGCCCAGCAACAGTTGCAGCAACTGTTGCCGCAACTGGCAGGTGGAGAGGAAGTATGACAGAGGATTTACCGGTCATTTTACTGGTCGACGATGAACCGACCAACCTGCGGGTGTTGCGCACTGTGCTCAATGACCTGTACCGCCTGCTATTTGCCAAAAATGGCCTGGAAGCACTGCAACTGGCCGCTGAACATCAGCCCGATCTGGTGCTGCTTGATGTGATGATGCCTGGGATGACTGGCTTTGAAGTCTGTACCAAGCTTAAAGCCGACGCCCAAACCCGCCATATTCCGGTGATTTTTGTCACGGCGCTACGCGATGAAATCGACGAAACTCAGGGTTTTGACGTCGGTGCCGTCGATTACATCACCAAACCTATTACGCCGGCGGTGGTACGCGCCCGCGTCAAAACCCATTTGTCGCTGGTACAGGCCGAAGAGCTGAAAAAGACCCGGCTGCAGATTATTCAGCGGCTGGGTCGTGCGGCCGAATACCGTGACAACGAAACCGGTCTGCATATTTTGCGGATGAGTCATTTTTCTCAGGTGATTGCGCTGGCTTATGGCTTAAGCCCAAAACGGGCCGAAGATTTATTACATGCCGCGCCAATGCACGACATCGGCAAAATCGGCATCCGCGATGACATTTTATTAAAACCCGGCAAGCTGACCGACGACGAGTTTAAAGAAATGCAGCGCCATCCGTTGATTGGCGCCGAGATCTTAGGCGACGCCGACTCGCATCTGCTGAAACTTGCGCAGCAAGTGGCGCTGTATCACCACGAAAAGTGGGACGGCAGCGGTTATCCGCATGGCCTTCAAGGTGAAGCGATTCCGCTGGAAGCACGCATCGTCGCACTCTGCGATGTATTTGACGCGCTGACCAGCACCCGGCCTTATAAAAGCGCCTGGAGCATTGAAGACACCATGGCGCACCTGCAGGCACAAAAAGGCCGGCATTTTGACCCACAGCTGGTGGATTTACTCGAACAGGAATTGCCGAAAATTCTGGAGATCAGAGCGCGCTGGGCTGAATAGCAACGACCAGCCGCCCTGAATTTGCTGATAAGCTTTCTGCAGAAATGGGGCCCTCAGGAAACCGGATCATCCCACTGCAGATTGTCCAGATCTGTCGCTAACAACACAAAACTGACCGCCGCCAGCAGGTCTTGTTCGGCTGCGGGGCTTTGCTGCCAGACCAGCACCCGGCCGGCATTGACTTTCTCCACTGACCACAACAGGTGCTGTTGTTTTTTCAGATGAAATCCCACAGGCACCGCGCTACTGAACAAACCGCCTTCCAGCTGATGCTCTGACGTGATGTCGTACACAGCACCTGCTGTGACCAACTGGCCCGACAGACGATTCAGCTTATCCTGTCGCAGCGACAATTCGCCCTGATGCTGGCCGGAAAACACACAGGACAGCAGCGGCATATTGCCAAGGCTTGGGTCCAGCGCCAGGCTGCCTTTGCTGACGTGCAACAACCAGCCATCACAACTGGCGGTTATGCCGGTATTGGTCGTCAGGCTTTTTGCATGATAAGTCCCGCCAAGCCCAAACTTGCCGATTTTCACCCCAGCATCCAACCGGCCTTTATCACTGAGTTGACCGGTAGACCAGGTCCCGAACTGCAGTGGCTTGTCCCAGGCAAAGGGATTTGCGCCTTGCACCTGATGCTCCGCGACAGCCACAGCAGGCGTTGGCAACGCCATCTTGGCTGTCGAGACACAAGCGTTTAATAACAGTGCTGACGTAACACTCAAACAAAACGCAACGGCGTATTTCATTGCAGCTCCTCACAGGCTTTGCTGGCTACCCGATGGTGCCACGCTATGCCATTGTAAAAATGCCAGGGAGGCTTTTTGTAATTCTTTGTCGGTACAACTGCTACCAGCAACCTGATACTATGTACAAAATGTATACAGCTGATTGCTGTTGTTAGCGACTGACGGTTTCCCCGTCCCGGCAACACAACTGCTTTATTTTTGCTCGGCCAGCAGCGCCCGTATCGCCTGATACGGCCTGGTATCAACCGTCACCAGAGTGCGGCTGTGCTGGAATTCAACCCATCCCTGCTGCAGACCCTGTAATACGGCGGTCGCCGTTGCCCGCTCGGCCATCAGCCGTGGCCGCAGTGCCTCACAGGGCAGCGTCTGGCTGTTACACAGTAAGGGCCCAAACGGCAATTCGGCGGAACGCCAGATCTCCGAGATCCCGGCAGGCAAAGTGGCGGGTAAGGCTGCGGTCGCCACTATGGCCAGACCTTCAGATGCTTTACCCAGCGCCGGTAACACAGCCTGATGGCTGCCAACATATTCAAAGCGCAGCTGACTAAATTGGTCGGCCAGTCGCGTTTTCAGCTCGGCGCGGCCGATCAGGCCACCGGAAGCCGAGTCGGGCCAAACCGCAAAGACGGTCAGGGTTCGGCCTTGCTGTAACCATGATGGCAGTTGGGTCAAGTCCGGGAGTTTTTTCGCCAGCAAGCTGGAAGTGTACTGAGGCTTGCTGTCCGACTGCATTGGCGCTGCCGGCACCACAAAATCCAGCATCGCCGGCTGTTGTTGCTGAATTTGCAAGTAAGCCACCAGATTCGGCACTACCATATCGACACTGCCCTGCCGCGCCCACAACACCAGCTCAGCCGGATCTCGGGCAACCTGGACAATAACCTCACGCTGTTGCGTCGCCGCCAGCCAGGTGGCCAAAGGAGTGACAGCAGCCTCACGATTGATCTGCGGATAAGCATAAGTGGCCACTACCAGCGGCCGGGCTGCGCTCTGCAGGCTGCAGCACAGCAGGAGCAACAGAAAAGACCTGTGTAACAGCAATGACCAGTGACGTACTTTGCGTTCTGACATCTGAATCCCCCTCAATCTGCGCCGCAGCCACAGCTGCAGTCACCTCAATAAAGCGGGCAGCTTAACGGCCTTTTCGCCGGCAGATCCACTGCATTTTGTAACCAATCTGCAGACAACCCCCACCGAAGATGAGTCTTGTAACAAAGCGGCCGTCATCAATCCGGGGAGAACAGCGGAGCTGTGCGCTCACTTCTGTGCGGCCAGCACCTGATAATCCGTCATTCGCAACACCTGATGAATGCCGGCGATTTTGTCTTCCGCATGATGATTCACATATAACAAGGTCGATTCACCGCTTTGTGCCAATACACTCAACAATGCCAGCACTTTGAGACGGTTCAGTTCGTCTAGGCCGTTGCAAGGTTCATCTAAAATCAGCAGCGTTGGGTGTTTCACCATAGCCCGCACTATCAGTACCAGCCGCTGGTCGCCAAACGACAACGACTGGAACGAGTCTTTGGCTTTTGCCTCCAACCCAATCAACGCCAGCCACTCAAGCGCCAGTTTGATTTGCAGCGCTGACGGCTGGTCATACAGGCCAATGCTGTCGTAAAAACCCGACAACACCACATGCAATACCGGGCAACCGACGCGGTATTGCAACTGCAGACTGTTCGACACCAGCCCCAAATACTGTTTGATATCCCAGATACTTTCGCCACTGCCGCGCTGATAACCAAACACCTGTAAGTCATTGGTGTAACAATGTGAATTGTCGCCGCTGAGCATCTGCAATAAACAGGTTTTGCCCGAGCCATTCGGCCCGGTGATTTGCCAGTGTTCACCGCGCTGAATTTGCCAGTTAAGGCTCTGAAAAATCACGCGCTCGCCATACTGCACTTTGCCCTGGCGCAGCCGCACTAAAGTCTGCTCTGCCAGTGCCGGTGTAAAACGATCCCGGTCCTTACCCGGCAAAGGCCCGGGCGCTTGTTGCAGCTGATTCAGCTGTGCCAGTTCATGAAGCTCCACGGCGCTGATGCCAGTGTCGGCCGATTGCCATTCGATCTCACCATGCGCCAGATACAGAATTTTTTGCGTAAAATCAGGCAGTTCACTGAGCCGGTTTAACACCAGCACTAAAGTCATGCGTTGCTGCAATTCCGCCAGCAGCAGTTGCAGCGCGGTACAAGCGTCGACATCGAGGCCATTAAAGGGCTCGTCCAGCACCAGCAGTTCGGGGGCTTGTAAAATCGCTTTGATTAATAATAACTTGCGGGTTTCGCCGGTCGACAGCGCCAGAAAGGCCGTGTCGAGACGTTCCTGCAAACGCAACATGCCGGCCAGCTGCTGTAATTGCTGCTCCTGCGCCGCTGACCAATGCTGATGGTCTCGGCAGAGAATGTCGCGGGCGCTGCTCGGGTCCACTTCTACATCGAGAATATCGGCATCGCCTTTACGTCGCTCCGCTTCAATCAGTGCCTGTTGTTGCGCACTGCTGACCCAGCTGATCCGCGCTGGCAAAGTGCATTCCCCGGCAAGCAGTTGCGCCTGCCCGGCCATCACGGCAGCAAGCGCCGATTTGCCGCTGCCATTGGCCCCCAAAATGGCACAGTGCTGGCCGGCGGCAAGCTGCAACTGCGGGACCTGCACCTGATGGTGTTGGCCCAATAAAAACTGGCATTGTTGGAAAATCAGCATCAGAAAAACTCAGTTGCGCGATGAACAGCAGAAAGCTGCAGCTTAGCCGGAATGCCACGCCGATGGAACCTTCCTTCGGGGCTGCCGGCTTCCCGGCAACACCTGCGGTGCAACAGTCCCTGCAAAATCAGCTGCGGCTAATCGACGCCCCGCCATCAACCAGCGAGGCCGTACCAGTGACAAAAGACGAATCGTCAGACGCCAGATATAACACCGAGCGCGCCAGCTCTTCCGGTGTCGCCACCCGTTTTAACGCGTGCAGATTGGCGATATAACTTTGTGCTTCGGCACTGTCATTCATCTGGCGATACATCGGCGTATCAACAGCGCCCGGCAATATCGCATTGACCCGCACTTGCTGCGCACCAAATTCAGTGGCCAAAGCCTGTGTCAAACCAATCAGACCGGCTTTACTGGCGGCATAGGCGGCAACACCGGGAAACGCAAAACTATAGCCGACAAAAGTCGAGGTGAAAATGATCGAACCACCGCCTTGTTGCACCATGGCCGGCAGCTGATATTTGGCGCCTAAAAACGCGCTAGTCAGATTGGTGTTTAAAGTGTCGGTAAACCCTTGCGCCGAAACATCAGCACTGGGTCCCATTTCCCCCAAAGTGCCGGCGTTGTTAAACGCGATGTCGAGCCGACCATATTGACGCAGCGCTAACTCCACCAACGCTTTGGCATAGACTTCTGACACTACGTCACCCGCCAGTGCAACCGCTTCGCCACCAGCGGCTTTAATTTGCGCCACCAGACTGTCTAACTCCGCCTGACGCCGGGCGCCCACTACCACGCTCGCGCCTTCCTGGGCAAACAACAACGCTGTTGCCCGGCCAATGCCTGAGCTGGCACCTGCCACAATCGCTACTTTACCGGTTAATTTACTCATCATCGAATCCTCGTTATTTGCTGGACGAAGCCAGATGCTTCGTTGTAACGCATCATATTGATTTGCAATTCAGTGAAACAGACGGCAAATATGTAGCTATTATTCAGCTTTTATGAACTTCTGGAGTGATGATGGACAGACTCAGGGCGTACGAGATATTTATGACGGTGGTCAATAAAGGCAGCTTCAGTAAAGCCGCCGATTTACTTGATACTTCGCCTGCCAATGTCACCCGTTATGTTAATGATTTGGAAAGCTATTTAGGTTGTCGGCTGCTCAATCGCAGCTCGCGCAAACTGTCATTAACCGAAAGTGGTGAAGCCTTGTTTGAGCGCTGCAAAACTATTCTGGCCGAAGTGGCCGAAACCGAAGCACTGGTGTCCTCTGCTGCAGTGCAGCCGCGGGGGCGCCTGCGCATCAATGCACCGCTCAGTTTTGGCATTTTGCATCTGGCACCGATTTGGCCCGAATTCAGCAAACGCTACCCGCAACTGGAGCTGGACATCACGCTGACTGACCGCGTTGTCGATATTATTGAAGAAGGTTATGACCTGGTGATCCGCATCTCGCGCAGTGGCTCCGTCAATCATGCCGCGCGTAAACTGGCCAGTTCACACAATATACTCTGTGCCACACCGGCCTATCTGCAACAATTCGGTACACCACAAACGCCGGCCGATCTACGCGAACATCAATGCATTACGTACCTCTATTCCGGCGATGAATGGCATTTCACCGACAGCAGCGGCAAAGCACATCAGGTGAAAGTCCGGGGGAAAATTCATACCAACAATGGTGATACGGCCAGAGCTATGGCGTTGGCCGGCGCTGGGATTATCTGGCAACCGAGTTTTTTAATCGGGCCAGATCTGGCATCCGGCGCTTTAGTGCCGCTACTACCGGGTTTTGCGCTACCGGATATTGATGTGCTGGCGATGTACCCCAGTCGCCGCCATCTGAGCGTGAAAGTGCGGGTATTGATTGATTATTTGGTCGAAGTTTTTGCCGGTACTCCACCATGGGAAAAAGCCAAAACAGCACCTTAACTGGTGCTGTTTTATCCGGGTTTAATCAGCTGACAGCTATGTTACAGCTGGCTCATACCACCATCGATAATTAGCTCAGTGCCAACGATAAAAGCCGAGTCCGCCGACGACATAAACAACACAGTGCTGGCTAATTCTTCTGGCGTGCCAAAACGTTGCAGCGGGATCTGTGCCGCAATACCTGCCGCCATTTGTTCCAGCTGCGCCGCTTCCATGCCAAGGCGACCATAGAGTGGCGTCGCGACCGGGCCTGGGCTCACCACATTGACCCGCACGCCGACCGGCAATAATTCGGCCGACAGGGTTTTGGCCAGCGAAATCAGCGCCGCTTTACTGGCGGCATACACTGAAGACGATGGCATACCGATATGAGCGTTAATGGAGCCGTTTAACACAATGGCCGCACCGCGGTTCAGCAGTGGCGTCAGCGCCTGAATGGTGAAATACGCACCTTTGACATTGACGTTAAAGGTCTGGTCCCACAGGGCTTCGTCGATATCTGCAAAGGCGGCAAACTTCGCCACGCCGGCGTTGATAAAAATCGCGTCCAGCCGGATACCTTCTGCAGTTAAAGTCCGCGCCAGTTCAGCCGCGGCCCGCAGGTTACCCTGGTCATTCTGCAGTGCGATGGTATCGGCACCAATCAGTGCTTTGGCCTGATCCAAGGTCGCTTGATCCCGGCCAGTGATCACCACACGGGCGCCCTCTTTGGCGTACTGGATGGCGGTAGCCAGACCAATACCACTGTTACCGCCGGTGACTAACACTGTTTTATTTGCGAAACGGTTCATAAAAACACTCCTCATCAGATTTGGTGTGGCTGACAGTGGCCTTGTGTTGCCCTGCACAGCCGGTTGATTTCGTCCGGCGCTTGCCGTGAACACAAGATATGAGATCAGCAAAAATCAAACAAAGGGGTGAATGTTGATGATAGATTCAGCTTTTATGAATGATTGGTGGTAGATGCTGCACTGAATGCAGCCACAGTTGTTATTGATGGTTGGTGAGATTATTTACAGACGTTATGGCAGGACACTGCACCGCCTGACTATTGGCCTGACTATGGGACTTATTGACGCCAGCTTTAGCGGTACCAGCGTTCTGGCGGATCTGTTGTTGGCTATCAAGCAAATTGGCATTCTGCGGCGCCAGGCGCAGCGCTTCGTCCAACAAGGCTGTGGCGACGTCCGGGCAGCCCTGCGCGCTCAGCAGCAAGGCATAATTGTTCAGATAAGCAATTTGCTGGCGAGCGGCACCCAGACCTTTGCCAAACCAGTGCATTGCCATGGCTGGCTGGTTATCGTTGTAATGATTGCCAAGCAAAAAATACGGCAGCCAATAATCCGGCCACTGCGCTGTGGCACTTTGCAGCGCACTGACACCCGCGATTTCACTGGCGCTGCCGCTCTGGTGTTGCTGCGTACTGAGTAAATCCTGCGCCGCCTTGGTATACAAAAACGGGTCAAGCTGCGGGCTGGTTTTATCCGCTGGCAACATCAGTAGCAACCAGTAGGCACCGCGCTGCCAGGTGCGTTCAAAAGTGGCGAAATCCAGTTGATAGTTTGGCGTCACGCCGGTATGCAAAGTGAGAGTTTCGTCAGCAAGGTTATAACCAATCACCACTGCATAATGCCACTGCGGCCACCAGCTGATGGAATTATTCTGCAGCACTATCACCGGCATGTTGTCGGCCACCAGACTGAGTAACTGCTGCATGCTGCCGCGTTGGGCATAAGCCAGCAGCCCCAGTTGCCGGGTGGCCGCCGCCATTTCTATTTGCAGGCTGCCCTGCAGTTCGGGGATAAAAGTCTGCGGCGCTATCGCGGCCGGATCTTGCGGTTTGCCATAAAAACCGGCAACTTCGGCTAACGTGGTCGGGCCACAGAAATAGTCCTGCTGCGGGTAAAACGGCACGCCGGCAATCAGATGCTGGCGCGGCACCGCCGGCGGCTTATCCAGCAGCTGCCGGGTTTGGGGCGGCGTCTGACAGCCCGCCAGTAACAGCGCCACCAGCAGGCACAGCGCCGTCGACAGGCGCCGATTAACCAGTTGCAAAGCAGTTAACGGATCGGGCGAATAAAGGGATAAACGTCCGTCACGCCCAGCAGGTCAAGAATAGCCACCACCGCCAGCACTGTGATCACAGCACCGACGATACCGCCGGCCGGCATCTCGTTCATTTGAGTATTCAGCGCGTTCAGCTCTTCAGCCGTCATGCTGGCGATGCGCATTTTGGCATCCGCTGGGCTCACACCCAATTCCTGCAGTTTTTGCTGCACTTCGGCGTGGTCAACAAAGGCCAACACTTGTTGCTGGTTAAACTGGTACTGCTGCTCGGCCATCACCTGGCCAGAACTAAAGGCTGCGGCGGAGGCCTGCTGCATGCCAAGCAGAAACATCGGACACAACAGACTGACTTTTAATAATTTATTCATCATCTATATCCTTTTGCAGAGAGTTGCACTGAACAAATGGTCAGTTGAAACAGCTTTGGCCTACCGTCGTCAGGCAGGGCCTGAGGGCAGAGTAAAAGATGCCCTGCGGCACTGCAAGCGGCAATAAAGTTTTTATTGCCGCTCTGGTTTTAGCAAAGCACCAGCTGTTAAAACAGCAACTGGTTTAGCAGTTCGTCGTCGACGCGATTAGCCAGCGTCACCTGCAGTTTCGGTGTGCGCGCCATTTCGCGTTTAATGGCAAAATCGGCCTCATTGTTGCGCGCCCAGCTGCGCCGGGCGATGCCGTTGTTGACGTCGAAAAACAACAT
Source organism: Rheinheimera texasensis (assembly GCF_964031785.1). GTDB lineage: Bacteria > Pseudomonadota > Gammaproteobacteria > Enterobacterales > Alteromonadaceae > Pararheinheimera > Pararheinheimera texasensis_A. The sequence continues at coordinate 24,480 of NZ_CAXIRE010000007.1, read as the reverse complement.
CGATTTTAAGCGCTTCGACGCTTCAGCCGAACCATCCAGCAGCATACCAAAACCGCCGTTCATCACCTCGCCCCAACCGACACCGCCACCGTTGTGGATAGACACCCAGGTCGCACCGCGGAAACTGTCGCCGATGACGTTGTGAATGGCCATGTCAGCGGTAAAACGGCTGCCGTCATAGATGTTGGAGGTTTCGCGGAATGGTGAGTCGGTGCCGCTGACATCATGATGATCCCGGCCTAACACCACAGGGCCAATCTCACCGCGGGCGATGGCTTCGTTAAAGGCCTGGGCAATTTCAGCGCGGCCTTGTGCATCAGCATATAAAATCCGCGCTTGCGAGCCGACCACCAGCTTGTTTTGCTTGGCGTCTAAAATCCAGCTGATGTTGTCTTGCATTTGCTGCTGAATTTCTTCCGGCGATTCCAGCATGATGCGCTTAAGCACTTCGGCGGCAATCGCATCGGTTTTGTTCAAATCTTCCGGCTTGCCCGAAGTACAAACCCAGCGGAACGGGCCAAAACCATAGTCAAAACACATCGGGCCCAAAATATCCTGCACATAAGACGGATATTTAAAGTCGATGCCATTATCAGCCATCACATCACCACCGGCGCGCGAGGCTTCCAGTAAAAACGCATTGCCGTAGTCAAAGAAATAAGTGCCTTTGGCGGTGTGTTTATTCACGATCGCGGCGTGGCGTTTCAGTGTGTCTTGTACTTTGGTTTTAAACAGTTCGGGTTCTTCACGGATCAAGCGGTTGGCTTCATCGTAAGACACACCGACCGGGTAATAACCGCCCGACCATGGGTTATGCAAGGACGTTTGATCTGAACCTAAATGCACAAAAATGCTCTCTGCATCAAAGGCTTCCCACACATCGACGACGTTGCCGATATAAGCAATAGACACTACTTCCTGCTGTGCTTGCGCTTGTTTAACGCGATTAATCAGCGCCGGCATGTGGTCGATGAGTTCGTCAACCCAGCCTTGCTGATGGCGTTTAGTCGCCGCTTTGGGGTTCACCTCGGCGCAAACGGTGATGCAGTTGGCGATATTGCCCGCTTTAGGCTGGGCACCGCTCATGCCGCCAAGGCCGGCCGTTAAAAAGATTTTGCCTTTGGGCGTGTCGCCTTTTTGCAGTACTTTTCGAAACGCATTCATCACTGTGATGGTGGTGCCATGCACTATGCCTTGTGGGCCAATGTACATAAAAGAGCCGGCCGTCATCTGGCCGTATTGGGTGACGCCAAGCGCATTAAAGCGCTCCCAGTCATCCGGTTTGGAGTAATTCGGGATCATCATGCCGTTGGTCACCACCACACGCGGCGCTTCGATGGATGATGGGAACAAGCCCATCGGGTGGCCGGAGTACATATGCAGCGTCTGATCTTCTGCCATCTCGCTTAAGTACTTCATCGTTAAGCGATATTGCGCCCAGTTCTGGAACACAGCGCCATTGCCGCCATAAGTAATCAGCTCTTCCGGATGCTGTGCCACGGCTGGGTCTAAGTTGTTGTCGATCATCAGCATAATGGCGGCTGCTTGCTGGCAGTTGGCCGGATAGTCGCTGATTGGCCGCGCTTTGATGGCATATTCCGGCTTAAAGCGGTACATATAAATGCGGCCGAAATCATTGAGTTCGCAGGCAAATTCAACCGCCAGTTCAGCGTGCCACTCTTTTGGGAAATAACGCAGTGCATTTCGCACCGCCAGCTGTTTTTCCGCTTTGGTTAAAATGTCTTTGCGCTTCGGCGCCCGATTGGCATCTACCGGATAAGGTTTAGCCGCAGGCAGCGTGGCCGGAATACCTTGTTTGATTTGTTCCTGAAAATTCATCGCGATATCCTTTATTAGTTCAGCGCAAAGTTGACGCGGAAGGCCTGAGTACGCACCAGCTTGATCATCGCGTCAATATCCGGCTTCAGCAGACGGTCTTCTTCCAGCTTGGCGACTTTGGCGCGGATAATCGCATGATTTTCTTCGATTAAATCTGAACAGCGGTTCGGCCGGCGGAACTCAAGCGCCTGCGCGGCATACATCAGCTCAATGGCTAAAATCTTCTCTAAATTACCGAGGATTTGATTCAGTTTACGGCCAGAGATACTGCCCATCGACACGTGATCTTCCTGGCCCATCGACGTTGGCACACTGTCGGCAGACGGTGGGAAACACAGAGATTTGTTTTCTGTCACCAGTGCAGCCGTGGTGTACTGCGGGATCATCATCCCGGAGTTGAGGCCACCGGCTTTGGTCAGCAGGCGTGGTAAACCATGCAGGCCTTCCAGCAGCAGATAACAGCGACGGTCAGAAATATTGCCAAGCTCTGCAGCGGCAATCGAGGTGTAATCCAGCACCATCGCCAGCGGCTGGCCGTGGAAACCACCACCGGATAATGCTTCCTCTGAGCTGATGACAATCGGGTTGTCGGTGACTGAGTTCATCTCAATCTCAACCAGCTGTTTTAAGTGGTTAAAAGCGTTACGCGAAGCGCCATGCACTTGCGGAATACAACGAAGTGAATAAGGGTCCTGCACGCGGGCACAGCCAGTATGCGACGCCATATTTTGTGAATCTTTAAACAACCGGCGCATCCGTGCTGCTACTTCGATATTGCCAGGGAAAGGGCGGATTTCATGCAGTTCAGGCCGAAACGGTGAACCACTGCCCTGCATGCCTTCGATACTCATGGCGCCTGCCACATCAGCTAAGTCCAGCAGATACTGCATTTTGGTCAAAGCGGTGATGCCGTGCGACAAAATAAACTGGGTGCCGTTAATCAGGCCTAAACCTTCTTTGGCCTGCAATTCCAGTGGAGTTAAACCATGCTCGGCTAAGGCCTGTGCCGCCGGAATGATGTCTTTGCTGTCACCTTTGGCCCAGAATTCACCTTCGCCAATTAAAGGCAGGAATAAATGCGACAACGGCGCCAAGTCCCCGGACGCGCCGACTGAACCCTGCTCCGGCACCACCGGAATTAAATCCAGCTCGATAAATTTCAGCATGCGTTCGACCACTGCCAGCCGCACACCGGAAAACCCTTGCGACAGCGCATGCACTTTGGTGATCAACATCAGTTTGGAGATAGCTTTGGCGATAGGTTCACCGACACCAACGGCATGCGTGATCAGCAGGTTTTTCTGCAAAAGTGCCGTTTCAGCCGGGGAAATTTGCGTGTCACACAAAGGACCAAAACCAGTGTTGATGCCATAAATAGCTTTGTCAGATGCCGCCATCACATCAACACAAGCGCGGCTTTGGTTGATTTTCGCTACTGCCGCTTCGCTTAATAATGCCGGGATGCGGCCAGTGGCTATACCGTTGACTGTGTCTAAATCCAGCTGATCAATGCCGTAATGAAATGCCATTGTAAACTCCAAAAATTGCTGAAACTGCTACTGCCGGTGAGGCAAGCGATAAGCAGATGCTAGCTTGCGCCTGATGTTTTATAAATACATAATAATCGTAACTCATTCCGGTTTTATCGAACTAATATCCAGCCAAAAAGGTGACAAACTGATGCAGGTGCAGGACGTCGATTTACGCTTGTTGCGGATTTTTGTCACTATCGTCGAATGTGGCGGGCTGTCGGCGGCCGAGTCGCGCTTAAATATTGGCCGTTCGACTATCAGCACACATTTGTCGGATTTGGAAATCAGGCTGGGCCTCAAGCTCTGTAAACGCGGCCGCAGCGGTTTTGAACTGACCGACGCCGGCCGTATCACCTATCAGGCATCACTGGAATTACTGCAGCAGTGTGAGACATTCGCCAGCACGGTCGCCGGTTCCAAACATCAGTTATCCGGCCGTGTCACTATTGCCATTATCGATACGCTGGTCAGCGACCCGCGCTGCGGCGTGGCTCAGGCAATAGCCCGGCTTAAAGCCAAAAGCAGTAATCTGCAGTTTGAAATGTATGTCTGCGAAGCGCGCGAGGTGGAAACATCAGTCGCCAATGGCCGCTCGTTGGTGGGCATCGGTGTCAGCCGCCATCAGATCCGCGGCCTGGATTATGTGCCGCTGCATAACGAGACCAACTACCTGTACTGCGGTAAAGGCCATCCACTGTTTGACTGTGATGCAAATAAAATCAGCGAGTTATTGCCACAAGCTGAAGTCATTAGCAGTAATTACCTGCGCGACAAAGACAGTCGCAATGACGGCCTGAACTACCAGAACAGCGCCAGCGCCTATCACGACGAAGGCATCGCCCATTTGATTTTGTCAGGGCAATTTATCGGCTATTTACCCGAGCACTACGCCAACTACTGGGTCGACAAAGGCCTGTTCCGCGCTATCCTGCCGCAGAAATACCGCTATCAGATCCCGGTGATGCTGATCACCTCGAAAAGCAACAGCGCATCGCCGCTGGCGCAGGCGACAATTGAGGTGATCAAAGGATGTCATCCGGCAGAATTCAGCGCGATCAGCAACAAGAATTAACAGCAAATAAGGCTTTACCCTGACCGGCAGTGCCGGCCAGGGCGTGAAAAAACCAGGCTCAGGCGGCCTGACTCTGTTATTCAACGCGATTTAGCTTTGGCAATAAAGCGGTCCATCTCAGCTTCGAGGACTTCCAGCGGCAAGGCACCGTTGGCCAACAACGCATCATGGAAAGCCCGCAGGTCAAATTTATCACCCAGTGCCTGTTCGGCTTTCGCGCGCAGCTGACGGATTTTGATTTCGCCCATTTTGTATGACAGCGCCTGACCCGGCCAGGAAATATAACGGTCAACTTCAGCCCGCACATTGGCCTGTGATAACGAGGTATTTTGCGCCAGGAAATCCAGCGCCTGTTGCCGGCTCCAGCCATTGGCGTGGATGCCGGTGTCTATCACCAGCCGGCAGGCGCGCCACATTTCATAACTCAGCCGGCCAAACTGCTGATAAGCATTTTCATAGACACCCATCTCCACGCCAAGCCGTTCGGCGTACAGGCCCCAGCCTTCGCCATAAGCGCTTAAATACAAGTTGCGGCGAAATTGCGGCACATCCTCCAGCTCCTGCGAAATAGCACTTTGCAGATGATGCCCTGGTACCGCTTCGTGCAAGGTCAGCGCCACCAGTTCATACATAGGCCGCTGATCAAGCGCAAAGGTATTCAGCCAATAAGCCCCGCCCCGCGTGCCGCCAATAGCGGCGGAGTTATAAGAAGCCGTGGTGTAATTCGGTGCAATTTCCGCTGGTACCGGCACTACGCCATATGGCATGCGCGGTAACTTGCCAAAGAATTCCGGCAGACGGTAGTCAATACGTTTGGCGATATATGAGGCTTCTTTTAACAAATCACGCGGCGTTTTGGCGTAAAACTGCGGGTCTGTGCGCAAAAAACTGGTGAATTCGGCAAAACTGCCTTCAAAGCCGGTTTCTTTAATCAGTGCATCCATCTCAGTACGGATGCGTTTCACTTCGGCAAGACCGGTGGCATGGATCTGCGCCGGGTCGATATCGGCCGTGACATAAGTGCGGATGGTATGACGATAATAGGCTTTGCCGTTTGGCATCTGTTCTGCGGCAAGGCTGGTGGTCGCCGCTGTTAAATAATCGCCTTCGAGAAAATCAGCAACCCGGGCAAATGCCGGCATCGCCACTTCAGTAATAGCTTTTCTGGCGTCTTGTTGCAGCTGTTGTTGTTCCGCTTTGCTCAAGCTGGCCGGCAGCTTACTGAAGGGTTCATACAAACTGCTTTTAGTCGGGTCGCTGTACACCAGCGCCCGCACCGTCGGTGCTATGCCCTGCACCACGATTTTCGGCAACACAAAACCGTCTTTGATGCCCAGGCGCATATTGGCGATGTTCTCGTCAAAATAGCGGCCAAAGTCTTTGATCCTGCTGATGTAATCACGGTAATCCTGCACTTTATGCATCGAAAGCCCGCTGCTGGCATCCAGCGCTGAGCCCCAGAAACTGTAAAATGTGTTAGCCGGAATGCGGTCTAAAAACAGCTGGTTGGCATCAATCGAATTCTTCAGTACCCAGCTGAGCAGCTGATGATTAATGCGCTCTGCGTCGGTTAACAGGTCCGGCTTGATAGCGTCCAGCCGGCGTAAAAACTGCTGTTCACTCTTCAACCGCCGCGCCCGGTCTGTGGCGCTCACGCCCGGCAAACGGTCGTTAAATCCCGCCACGCCCATTCGGCCGGCGGTGATTGGATCTTCGCGCAAACTGTACTGCCAGTGCTCGTCGATGATGAGTTGCAGCTGTTGCGCAGCGCTGGCTGTGGCTGCAGTGACAGGTGTAGCGGAATTGCCGGCAGCAGCTTCAAGCGCAAAGGCCTGGCCTTGCAGGCACAGCACTAACATCATTGCGGTCATAATTTTATTGCTTGGAAAAGGGATTGGCATGGCGCCTCCGAACCTGGAGCAGCAGCCTCACAGGCCACTGGAATTGGTGTTTTTTGTTTGTTTTACCTTACTACGGCCCCAGGCGCCACTCAGCAAAGACCAACCTGAGCAGCCTGGCGTTGAGCGCATTGGTGATAGGGAGATATATCTTGGTTTTGCGAGGGAAACCGGATAAGGCCTGCTGTGACACTACAAATGTACAGTCGGAAGCCATGCAAAATCACGCATCGGATGTTCGGGTAAATGAAGCGGAAAACACTAACTGAAACAGAGAACTCAACAGGATTAACTGGTTGCAATATAGTCGGGAATGACGATTTACTTGTAGGAATATTGGTGCCTAGGGTCGGACTCGAACCGACACGATTATTCATCGGCGGATTTTGAATAGAGCGCGTCTAAAATAGCAGTTTATGAAACAGTGGGTTACACTCACTATCAAGACACTTTGCAAATTCTTTGCATAACGCTATTCGGACCAAGCCATGCACAGCAATCAAATTTTCCCGAACTTTATCCCTTTCCTACAACCCTTATCTGCCAGCCTTTTACCTTCAAGTGCGCTCTGCTTTTGGGTGATGCCATGACAACTCAGTTAGAGCGCCACGACATCAAGCCGGGAATGTACATCTTCCTGCAGAACAATAGCAAGAACTGGTATGTCAGATTTTCGCTTTGGGGCAAGTGGTACTGCAAGGCCACCAAGGAAGCAGATAAAGACCGTGCTATCGCCATGGCTCACCGGATTTTCATCGAACATGAGATTCGGGCCGAGACTAATACCTTAACCACCAGCAAACGCTTCAGGGATGTTGCAGAAAAGGCTATTGGCACCATGAAGGCTGACCTTGCCCGTAAAGCAGGTAAAGCCATCTATGAAGATTACATAGGCGCTCTGCAAAACTACCACATCCCATTTTTCGACCGGACTTATATCACCTCTATAGATAGTGAAAAGCTGCGTGATTTTGATCTTTGGCGTGAGAATAAGATGAAGCGTAGGCCAGCTCGTTCAACCTTGATGACTCATAACGCCGCCATGCAGATGGTATTTAAGGAAGCAGTCGAAAATAAATGGATGCTGCAGATGCAAATACCATCCCTTACTACCGAAGGGACAAACACTGTCAGACGGGCAGCCTTTACACCATCGGAGTACGAAAGGATTCAAGAATACCTGTATCAGTTGGAACAGAACAGCCGTAAAGAGGTTACAAAGCAGATCAGGGAACTGACGCAAGACTATGCAGAGTTTGTTATTCATACCGGTATGCGCCCAGGTACTGAACTGGATAACCTGACATGGGGTGATTTGCATATTGAACGACATGACGACAAGGCCACATTCTTTATCACCGTGCGCAAAGGCAAAACCACATTACATACCGGAACCCGCGAGGTTGTTTGCAAGCGGGCTTTGCAAAATACCATTTGGCGCATGACTGAGCGTTTCCCTAACCGCCAAGCGAAAGATCTGATTTTCCGCTTACCGGATGGCTCCACTACTAACGAAATCAGCCGTACATTTAATGCCGCCCTGAAAGAAATCGAGCTGGATCAATCACCTCATGGCAAAAGAACACTTTACTCTTTACGCCACTCGTTTATAACATGGGAACTCATAGCGCAAAAAGTGACTATTGATGTGCTGGCCCGCCAGTGTGGCACCAGTATAGAAATGATCGAGCGCCATTACAGCCATGTGATTCCAAGGATGTTTAGCCAGCAGTTATCTGGTGTTGAGTTGCCCGATAAAACAGAGATCGAGAAAAAGTGGGAGCATGATAGCGCTGTTGCTAAGCGTTGGAAGGAACGATATACCAAGTGGGAAACCCGCTATAAACGGAAAGGATGCATCTAATAATAAAACGTCACGAGAACAAGAAAAATTCTTCTTCATGTTCACCTATGAAGAAGCAAAAATGTTTAACCGTTTGTTCCAATTCAGTTTACAGAGTGAGGTGTGATCAGGGCGCCGTAAGGTGTGTGCGCATTTAAGCGCCTCATGTTAATGCTATTGTCAAAACTAACATTAAAAGGGAAGCCATAAAACTGTTTATCACAGCCCTATGACTTGAGCTCTTTTTAGGGAGCTAAAACGGTCACCCTGATCAAACTCAAATATATCTTATCAATACCCGAACAACAACTCCTTTCTTTCTAATATGTTCCAAAGCTCCAATCGATCCCAAGAGATAAACCATTGGCTCTCTGTTAACTCTTTAAATATGGCTTCTTTGACTTCAGAACTAGAATCATCTTTAGAAAACCTACTAACTTTATAAAAGTCTTCAAACCAGCGCTTTTTTGTTTTCAAATCAATGAAAGGGCACGACATTGAATCGAGGAATAAATAACAAACCCTAGCATCAGTTGAAATGTTATCAAGACTGGAAATCCTTACGCTAATATTCTTAATAATATCTTTTTTTATTAATTCGTATTCCCTGTTATTACCGCAATAATATAGGGCTGACATTATCTGAAAGTAGTCAGTACTTTCTTCTAAATCAAGGTACAATTGACTTCTCTCTGTAAGTTCGTCAAGTGAAAAAGCCTGTTTTACCAGATTCGGAGGTAGCAACATTTCAGGACAGAGGTTTCTTGCTACACATAATATATTTGAGAACTCGATAGGTGCAAACGACCTTACTCTATCCCTAAGTTGTGTAAACTTCCCACTCTCAAAGAATTCTTTAACAAAGTTACTGACCATTAACTTTATTGAGTCTGCCTCGTCGGGATAGAATTGTTCAAAACTAGAAATCATCAGATAGCAAACAAGAGAAATTTTAACACTATTTGCCGAGTTAGGATTCATATTGAATAAATGAAAGGCAACTGACAGTAGTATGTACATTGCATTTTTGGCATTGTATTAATGCTCTGAATCTTCATCATCCTCTCTGTAATTCAATGTCTTCAAAGCATTAAATATGGATGAAATTACATAACCGCACATGGTGAGATATGCTTCAGAATCTTCATAGCTTGCATTCATAATTAGATTTAGAAATTTTCTAGAAACAGCGTTTGGATCTCTAATTAATGATTTAGTAATAAACTTTTCGGAGTCTTCAATGGAAAATATTATCTGGAATATTTCTTTAATAGCTTCATCAGTTTTTATCTTAGCGCGTGTAATACCTGTTATAAGAGGCCTAGATCTCTTTTTGGTCTTTGAAGTGTTTAGATGGAATTTATAAGCACGCAGACATTCCTCAAGGATGGCAACAATCTTTCTTGCCAATCCCTCACTACTACAAAAAATGAAATAATCATCTACGTAACGCTTTATTTCATAGTCCTTTCCCGCAGTTAATCCTTCAGAACTTGCAAGGTTCTCAACTTTCTCATCGACATCTTGGAGTATTATTTCGGCAAATATCCTACTAAACTCGTTCCCTATGACTATGCCATTTGTTTCATTATAGTTTGAACTTTGCATTATTCTATCTAGAATGTTTGTAAAGTCAGTATCGGAAGATGTTGTTTTTGAGAACTTTTTTCCCTTTACAGCCCAAGTAATGGAGTGGGTGTAAATGCTATCAAAACACTTTGATATGTCTATGGACCAAAAATGCGTAAACTTGCTCTCTAACTTAAAATATTCTGGAGATCCAAAGAATTGATGAAGTTTAGTGTGCGGACTATAAGAAAAATACGATGTGCTGTGTTTAAATTTCTTCTCGTCGGATACAGTTGATGCTGCATCAGATCTGAATGCTCTTGAATCAGAAATTGAACTTTTAACTGAAACAGTCGAAGCAACTTTTTTGGGTCGTCGTATAGAGAAACTACCAACGGAGCAATGGTGTAACAACCTATCTGAGTATTTTTTGTATAACTCTACAATGTGTAACTGGGATGCCGGATGAAGGAGAGATAGATATCTACAGGAATCCTCACCCTTTAATATAGGATATTTAATTGGGCAGTAAGATGTATCAATAGTTCTTGTAAAAATTCTTTCAATTAGCAATTTCACTTCTGGCTCAGAATCTTTGTAACTTCTCATTCGGCTATAAAAGTGATTATTGCTAAAAATTAACGGGACATCAAATGGAGCCGTTTCAGAGAGAAGCACACGATAGTAGTCAGATAATTTTACTTTTTGAGTTTTACTCATAACCATGCCTTCTTTATATTTTCGAAATCAGCATAACTAAATCTATGAAACTTTACTTCTTTAAATCCAGTTGTAAAACTATGGCTTGATAATTGAATTCGTTGCCTGTAGCTGAGCTTCGACTTTAATCTTTGGCTTAGTCGCGTATTTCCAAATAAAATATGTTTATAGAAGGAATCTAAGCTTTTCAATCCGAAATCGACATTTAGAAATTTATAGTTGTAAAATATCCCTGACTTAACCGATTTTCCATATCCAATTTTTTCAAGTTCATAATTCCCTGTTAGAAATTTAATTCTTTTCAAAAGAATGTCAAAGTTTTCGTTGGCTTGCCCTGACATGAATCTGCAAAACGATTTTATTATTCTGTTTTTTATTTTTTCAATTTTATCGTCAGATAAATCAATATCTACAACTCGATATTGAAAGTGGTAGAAGGCATCATTAGAGTCTTTAACGCTCTTAATTGTGAACTTATAGCCTAAATATCCAAACTCAACTATTTTTTGTTCATTTGCAAATGATGATTTTGCTCTTGGATAGTTCCCGTGAAATTTTTTGTCGCCCTTTGAGTGAAATTCAAGATTCCCAGGTAATTTCGTTTTGTTTAAAACATTCATCATCGCATTCGTAGACATTGTCGAGTTTGCAAAGTTGATGATGTCATCAACAAACCGAGCGTAGTAAAGAATACCGCTATCGCTGATGATTCCTGAATCGAAGTCCTTCATGCATAATTCTGACAGTGTTGCACTAATTGCCAGTCCGCGAGGTAGCCCCTTGATTGATTTATTATCTAATTCATGAAAAAAAAGTTCGAGCAGTCGAACAGATTTTGGGCTTAGAATGTTGTCATCTCTTATTCTTTTTATTAGAAGCTTTCTATCTACACTTTCATAAAAAGATTTTATGTCAAACCTGTGAACATTGAATGGATAGGATTCTTTTATGTGTGAAATGAAAATACTAACCAATTCATTTCTGTTTTTTTGCTTTATGTTGTACGATTTTAGTATGTTTTTATTTAAAAGGTTCATCGCCATAAATGCTATGGGATCATTCACTGTATATGCAGGCTTTTTCTTTATAATTATTTTTTTAATAGCATTTAAAAAAACATTGTTCAAAGAGTTCCCGCTAAGTTGCAGGGATGCAGCTTGAGCAGCTTGTTTTCTCAGTGTTTCATTGCTTAGGTAGCTGTTTTTTCTTATGATTGAGTATGTGATCGCACGCCTTAAATTTCTTGTGACATAGCTATATTCCATTAAACAAGTGCTCCCTATTAATATCGGAAATTCAATCGTTAATCACGTACAGAGATGGCTAACTTATCTTAAACTCTGCACTTTAATGTTCGTTAAAGTGCATTTTATTGCCCATTTTAGCGCCAAACCGCTGATTAACATACGTTCTATCATTAACGTGCGTTTTAGGCACTGAAATCAGTATTAACATGCTTTTTGTCAGTGTTGACGACTTGAATACTCTCGCGTGTATTTAAGAACTGCATCAGCTCGCTCAGCGACATTAGATTGCTGATTCAGAGCTGCTTGCTCAGCGAGTAGCGTCAGAACTCGTTCTAATTCGTCTTGCAACAGCTGATTGTGTGCTTCAAGGGTCTGAATATACTCAACTGTATCTTTGTGGCCGGCCTCGCGTAATGTCCGTAAGGCTGAATCATGATCTGGCATTTTATTACCTCCCTGTTTCCTGTGGCTGCATCCTGCTCCCGTCTTTTTAGGACCTTAGCTCAAATATCTTTGCCAAGCTACCCTGATTTGATCCCTGCACAAACTATTAAAAGACATCAGCCACTCAGCAGGCTTAAAGCTAATGATGGCCGCTGATTACCAAATGACTCCTTATATATTTTACTACCTCTGAAATTTAATCGACTATCGCGATCCATATTGCAGTGATAAATCCGCTCAACACTTACTCTTCTTCTGCATCTGTAATATCACGCAGAAACAGTTGATCAATAATATTTTCCAGCCTCTGATCCCAAGTCCCATTCCGATACTTCTCATCGACATATCCGATTAAAGTTTCCAATGTCTCTTTGCGAACCGAAATTCTCACACGAGATTTTTCATACTCGGCATCCGACTTTAACCGCAAAACATTGGTTCGGGCGGCAGGGCTTAGAGAGTTAACAAACTGTGAAAAATGTTTATTAATAACTTCCCGCTTTGCTTTTTTGGATCCCTTCTTTTTAAGGAATGCTTGCCACTTTTGTACGGTCTCATCTGATCGAGATCTCTTTGCTATTTTCTCAATTTTTCCAAATAACGGTTCGTACTCAGAAAAATCAAAATTTTTTTCCAAAGCTCGCACTCTCTTTCACCTCGCACAACGAGAAAAAAAACAGCCCCAACAAAACGTCAGAACTACAGAGAAATTAAAACCGTCCCGAGATAATAAAATTTAGCAAAACACTTGAATAAGATCCATTCGAAATGAAAAACATCGGAAAAATGCGATGGATTATTACGTTTTCTGTTTTCACTCATCAACAAAACAAATATCACACGAAAAATTTTTAGGTGCGACCCATTCAAAAAAATAAATGTGTAGAGAGCTCTCTACACGCTTCTCACAAAATGATGACGTCGTCCCGAGGGCATACCTGACCACAAATTCAAATCTGTAAATGGATGGACGTTGCAGCATGAAGCAACGCAAACAGAACTCAAAACTCACTTTTTGAGATGTGTTTTTAGATCTGTAAACAACCCATTGAAGGTAGCTTCAAAATCGAAGCCCCTACAAAATCCATTAACATGAGGTCAAAGTTATGCCTTCCAAAAATGAAACCCGTGCACGCACAAAGAGTAAGAAAAGCCAAAATAAGCCAAGCCTGAAAAAAATTGCACAAACCATGCTTGAAGCATACGCGGCACAAAAACCCGTTAAACCATTCAATAAAAGCGATTCAACTTGCATCGAGAAAAAGATCAAGGACAGCTTGAAAACGACCCCGCTCTATTTGCTGGCCGTTGAAGTTTCGCAAAGCTTTAAGGTTCAGGGCTTCGGCTCAATGCGTGAGTATGTGCAAAACACTTTCACCGAGCAGTACCCGACACTCAACCGCCAGTTAGTGGCTGCACGTGTAAGCATGAAGATGTTCGGTCCCGATTCAATCGGCTTGTACAGTGATGCTTCCATGCAAGCACTGAATAACCTGAAAGACCCTGAGCTCAAAAAGATCAAAAAGTTGATTGAAGAAAAGCTCGGGAAAGCCCCTTCTCCAAAAAAGGTCACTAAAGAATTCATTGAAGCGCTGTTGCGTGACCTCGGCATCAAAAAGGAAAAAGCGAAAAAAACCGATCTTGAGATCCTTACAGCACAAATTAAAAAGACTTACTCAGATAACTCATCCTTAACGCCAGTGGTGAAGGCAATCCAAACTGCACTCAAAAAGGACAAAGTTAAAACGCTGATCAAATTGCTGAAAGCATAAACACAACCACAGGGGGGTACTGCATGTACCCCCGTATACAGACAACGTACCAGCAGCAAGCGAAACAACTTGGGTGCTGTAAGCTATCAGAGAAATACTACTATGAAACAACAGAATATAGAGCGTAAACAGTTACCAGCTATACAGTGTGAAGACTTTACATATATCAATGAATCCATAGCCAAATACAGGAAAGAGAGCAATAAACTGTTATCAGTTAATATGCTTAACAGAGCATCCATTAAACACTGTGTACAACCCCACATTATTAATGCTTTAGCTATTAGCCACGAGAGATCACATCAGAATGCCAGCACAAATCCACACTATTTAACACAGAATCACCTGTTAATAGCAGATCAGCTCAATAACCCTGTGAATTGGCAGCTCTACCCTACAGTGGATGGCCTGTCTTTCACTTTGGATGCCTCAGATACAGAGCTTAAGCGCCTGGAGCGGTTTTTTAATGTTAAAAACAAGCATCCAAAGCTTAAGATGAAAAAAGATGTTAAGTCTAAAAAGGGTAAAAAAAGCGAAAAAGGCTCAGTAATGCTCTCATATGAAGAGGAGATCAAAGAACGTAATTTGTACAAAAAAACCGTGCAAGTTCACCTTAGAAAGGAAGATTGTGAACATATGCGAGTATCGCTGGGTTTAAAGGGTGATAAAAAGAAGAACAAGATGCGCCCAGTCCGGTTTTCGTTTAATCCGGCACGGTTTAAAGGTAAACAGCTAAGAAAGCTGTTCCAGCTGATCCGCGAAGCCGATGTTTTTAACGATTTTAATAAAACCTTATCCGACGCAAATGTGACGCGTGTTGATATTGCTATTGATTTGATTGGCGTTCCTACGCCCATGATAATTGCGACTCAAGGGACAGCTGTTCACTATTCTTCGCATCCTAAGCCAGGCACTGAAGAAAATGACGAAAAACCATTCGTGGAAACGATGTATAGCGGAGCTCCTAAGAAATCTCACTTTACGCTCTACAGTAAAGTCGACAAGCAAGAACAGCGCAAACAGACGCATGTGGTCATTATTAAAGGGCCAGATGAAAAACCACTGTCGCTCGTGCGTGGGGAGCGGGTTTATAAACCCCAACATAGTGGTAGTAAATTTAAACTTAAAGATTTAGAGAAGGCACCTTCGTTGTTCAAAAGCCTGAAGTTTTACAGCCCTCTAGCATATTGCCGCCTAGATGAGGATGACAAAGGTTATGCACTAAAATTTGGTTATCCTCTTTCACAGATGGTGAAAAACTCGGACTGGTCTGAGCTTTCAAAATTCTTCTCTAAAAAAGAGTTAGAGTTGAAAAAACGTACCGCACCTGACGGTACGCCCCTCTTAGAAAAACGTGAGAGCCAAGAACGTCGTTTGGCTAAAAAGAAGATGCTCAAAGAGCTTACTCCGTTTGAGCTGCCTATCAATCACGAGTGGTTTGAGGAAAAGCAGCGCAAGTTTTTAAAGAAAATACTTGAACTGATGTTCAACAAGGATCATGGGTAAACCTCGCTTATCCGTAGCAAAAATAGGCCATTCAAATCCTACCAACTCCAGTGCTACCATGGCGTAGCACTGCTTTTCTAGCAATACCCTCCTTCTATCAATCACATACAATCAAACACTACAGAGGTACGCTTATGAGTACAGCTAGCCCTTATGCGCTGTATATCGGCCGCTTATCGCCTAACAGTCGTCGTTCTATTGCGTCACAGCTGACAAGTCTCAGCAAACTGATGCAGTGGGATGAGGCTGAGCGCGAACAGCGGCTTTATCAGGTGGACTATGCACAGGCCATGCTTATTCGTCAGACGTTGACGGCAGCAGACTGGTCAGCCCGTTCTATTAATCGCGCCATGATAGCCATACGTGGCATTGTCAAAGTGGCTGTGCTGCAGGGCATAGCGCAGCAACAACAGCTGGCACAGCTGGAGTCTATTCAGCAGTTGAAGCATGGTGAACATCAGGGCACAGCCCTCACCACTAAACAGGTTGAGCAGTTGATTTATCAGCTGCGCGCCGATTTATCGCCGATTGGCTACCGGAATTTGCTGGTCTTTGCGCTGCTGTTAGGCACTGGGCTTCGGCGCAGTGAACTGGTGGCGTTGACACTCAAAGACTATGACAAGACTCAGAAAACGCTGTTAGTGCGTCATGGTAAGGGCAATAAGAGCCGGATTGCGTATTTACCTGAATGGACATTGGAATATATGCAGGCATGGCTACGCATTCGCTCTCAGGCTGATGGCTACTTGCTGTGCTCTGTGTATGCCGATGGTCGGGTAAAAACACATGAGGCCATGCACGATTCCACCGTCTATCGCCTGATTAAGCAAAAGCTTCAGGATATTGGTGTTGAGAATGGCTCACCGCATGATTTGCGCCGGACCTTCATCACCCGTTTGTTGTCGCAGAGTGTGGATATCAATACGGTGCGCCAAATGGCAGGCCATAGCACCATCAGTACCACCACGATTTACGATAAGCGCGACCATGAGTTTATGAAGCAGGCCGCAGCACAGCTTAGTTACCGGAGTCTGCCATGAGCAGGGTTGGTCGTGGCACCGCCTATAAGTACCACGCGCTGGCAAGCAAGTATGCCTTAGTGCTGTTAGAGCAGGTTCGGGAAGATGAACTGCCGGATATCTTAAGCCGAAATATGGCGTTCAAAATCACCGGTAAAGTCTTTAACCCCGACAAGCTGGTGCGAAAGGATGCTGTAGAGCGGGTGTTTCGGGTATCGGACAGCTTCGCTAAGGCCACTGCGCTGTTGCAATCGAATTTAGCGAAGGTGGCAGACCTGTTTGGCTTTCCGAAAGAGTTTATGCCAGCGCTGGAGTTTATAGCGCTGTTGAACCTCAATCGTGGCTTGCCGGAATTATTGGAGCTTATAGAGCTGCATCGGCTGGAGCTGGATGTGGCCGACATTATTGCAGAGCACTTCGGCCTAAACCGCTATGAAATGTTAGATGCGGTGCTGAAACTCGCCAGTCAGGGCTTGTTAGTGGTGGCTTTTGAGGATGAGTTGCACAGCTGCACTATCCCAGCACCAATACTAAGTCACCTGATTAGTAAGCCGGTGGACAGCAAGGATTCGCTGTTGGCGACTTTGCTGAACCAAAGCCCGAAAGCTCAGTT
Source organism: Rheinheimera texasensis (assembly GCF_964031785.1). GTDB lineage: Bacteria > Pseudomonadota > Gammaproteobacteria > Enterobacterales > Alteromonadaceae > Pararheinheimera > Pararheinheimera texasensis_A. Next base: position 7,406 of record NZ_CAXIRE010000007.1, on the reverse strand, counting down.
TACTGTTGATGCATTCCCCCAGGCGAATACCGAGCTGTTATCGCTCTATCTGGAAGCCGCCAGTCAGAAGGGAATAAAAGGGGTGAGTCTGTTGCTCTATGGTGAACCCGGCTCTGGCAAAACAGAACTGGCACGCGCCTTGGCAGAGGATTGTGAAAAGCAGCTCTATGAGGTGCGCAGTGTGCGCCTGGAGGATGGCAAACTCACCCAAGAGCTGGATGCCCGCAATACCACCAAGCAGCGTATTCAGCATTTCTCAGCCTTACAGACTGTGTTAGCAGGCAATCCAAATGCAGTGTTGCTGGTGGATGAGTGCGAACGGTTGTTTATTGATGCAGATATTCACTACAGCAAGGAATCGCTGCACAGGCTGATAGAAGACAGTTCGGTTCCTACGATTTGGATAACCAATCATGTGGACGAGCTGGAAAACAGCTTTATCCGCCGTTTTAAGCTGGTGCAGGAAATCCCATCACCGGACAGCTCAGTACTGAAGGGAATTGCCAAGCAGAGCTTTCAGGGCTTAAAGCTGCCTGAGCAGACGTACAAGGAAGTGGCCTCTATTCCCAACATCACGCCTGCCATTATTGGCAATGCCGGACATGTGGCAAAGATAGTGGCAGCGAAGGGGCAGCTTGCGAAGGGCATCATCGATGAGATGATAGAAAGCACCTTACAGGCCTGCAGGCTTTGGGAAGACAACTTAGAGTACCGCCAGCAACTGGACTTTGACCCAACACTACTCAACATCAAGCAAGGCAATGAGCAGTTAGCGCAAATCCGCCATGCTGTGAAAAAAGGTCATTCGGTACGGGTGTTACTCTGCGGTCCGCCTGGCACTGGTAAAACAGCGCTGGCCTATCACATGGCAGAGCAGTTTGATTATGCCATTAAGCGGGTCAAGTGTTCGGATGTGCTGAGTAAATACGTGGGCGACAGTGAAAAGAACGTGGCCGAGCTTTTTCAGCAAGCCCACAAGGACAAACAAATCCTGCTCCTTGATGAAGTAGACAGTCTCTTAACCAGTCGTGACCGTCTGCACAATCAGCATGAGCTACAGCTTGTTAGCGAACTGCTGACACAGCTTGAATGCTTTACGCAGCCGCTCTTTGCAGCAACAAACTTCGACCAGTCGCTAGACAGAGCTGTGCTTCGCCGCTTTGACTTCAAGCTTGAGTGTGACTACTTGACTGCTGAGCAAGCAATCACGCTCTACAAGCGCGTTCTGAGCGTTAAAACGCTGTCTGCGGACGAGCGCGACAGACTGACTGCGCTCAAGTACTTAACCCCAGGGGATTTTGCAATTCTCGCAAGACGCCTGAACTTCGATACCAGTTCAAACCCTCGCCATTCGGCACTTCTGCTGCTGAAAGACGAAAACCAACGCAAGCAACCCTCGTCAGGCATTGGCTTTATCCGCTAAGCCCTGACACCCACATTACAAGGTGAATGTTATGACTACATTATTGAGTTCTCTCAAGGTGATCGACCGTCCAAAAATCGAGCCCAAGCCACCGATTTTAGGCAAACGCATGAAGCTGATAGAACGGCTGGACGAACAGCTGGCCATGGTACAGTGCATGTTAGCCGGTGAGCCCTTTGAAGCCTTTAAAGAAAAGGTGGTGAAACACCCTGAAACCGGAGAGCGCCAGACCATCCGTAAACGCAAAGCTGTCCGGCCTTGGTACTACGATGCCAACGAGCACTACTACTTTGAAATCAAGGTAGGCCTCAAATCCATGGAGCTGGAAAAAGGTAAAACCGCGATTGATGTTGGCTCCAAAGACAAACTGCTGGATGTGATCGGCACCATCATCAAAGCCGTGGAGAAAGGCGAACTGGATACCCACATTCTGGCGCTGTCTCCACCCAAAGCGCCAAAGCTCCGCAACAGAACCAAGAAAACTGTTTAACCCAAACCCAACCAACAAGGCCTGCACTCACTGCGGGCCTTGTGCTTTTTAGGAGAATCACTATGAATATCAGTACTTCCAACCTGCCATTACCAGTAAGCAGTAAACTAACAGACCTCATCAAAGAGTCGTTGAAGGGCAAAGACTTAATCAACAAAACCAGCGTCACCATCAACTTCAGAGATCCAGACTACAGCGCAGAAAAGGGTGGCTACCATCCGGTTGAGATCATGCTAAAACGTCAGGGCGATGAATGGCACATTCTGTACATCACCGACTTTTGCTATGCAGGTATCGGCCCTTACGCTGAACTGGTCAAAGACTTGGATTTTGATTTTGGGGCAGGCGTGTTTCAGACCCAGTACGGGTATTACCGGATAGAAGAAGCATCAGACATCTATCCGGTGTGGGAGCAGAATTTTATAAGTTACTTTAGGATAGGAGCATTCGAGATAAAAATTGGTTAAACCCAATCAAATAAGGGAAGGCTACGGAGTTAAATTTAAAGCCTGATTAGCGCAGAGTAGTCTGATAAAATGTTGAAATTCACATCAAGACCTGAAGATACTGTATATAATAACAGTACTCATGAAGCTTTTGCTGCTCAGGCATTCTACAGGTACTAGTTATGACACAACTTGTTCAAGACCTCTTTACTGAGGATTGTCCGGTTTTCGAAAGAGAGCTATCCATAACCGTCGGTGGTGATATTCTGCATGGCGATGCACTCAGTCGCCTTAAAGAAATGCCTGACCGTTCAGTAAACTGCTGCATTACCTCTCCACCATACTGGGGATTGAGAGATTACGGGATAGAAAACCAGATTGGAGCAGAGCAGGATCTTAACCACTTCTTAGATAAACTTGTCGAAGTGTTTAGGGAAGTTCGACGAGTCTTAGCAGATGATGGCACGTTCTGGCTTAACATTGGAGATAGCTTTACCAGTGGAGGGAGAACTTGGCGACAATCAGACAAAAAAAATGAAGCCCGAGGAATGGATTATAGGCCTCCTACACCAGAAGGATTAAAACCAAAAGATCTGATCGGTGTGCCTTGGAAGCTTGCATTTAAGCTGCAAGAAGATGGTTGGTACTTAAGAACAGACATCATTTGGCACAAACCAAATGGCCAACCTGAGTCTGTCCGAGATCGGCCAACTCGAGTACATGAATTTGTATTCATGTTTTCGAAAAGTGAAAAATATTTTTATGATGTGGATGCTGTTAAAGAACCGTCTGTCGATGGTAAAACTCGTCGCCTTCGCTCCGTTTGGTCAATCAACACCAAACCATTTAAAGGTGCTCATTTCGCAGTATTCCCGCCAGAGTTAGTTCAATACTGTATGCTTGCAGGAAGCAAAGCCGGGGATTTGGTATTAGATCCATTTTTCGGATCAGGCACTGTCGGTGTGGTGGCGAATCAACTCAGAAGGAATTGGCTGGGGATCGAACTAAATAGTGAATATATCGACATAGCGAAAAAACGAATTAATGTTGAACGGTTTTAATTCACACAGAACCAGAGGGGATAAAACCCTCTGGTTTCAGAGTTAGGCAGCTAGATCAAAACTCCCACGATGCATGTTGTATACATACGCTTTTGTCCAAATGTTTAATTTGTAACTTGCGCTCACCACCACCATCAAAATACAAAGAAAAAACTGGATTGCCGTATTTATTGGTGACATAGCAATAGCCAGGTTTAGGGAATTGGCTACTGTCCATTTTCATTTCAAAACGCCCGCTCATGCACTCAAGCAGGATCTCTTTCGGAATTTCCACAAGTTCATAGAACCTTGAAAAACCAGAACCAACTTTCTTTCCGTTCAGAAAGCGTAAGACCAAAATACGATCATAACCCGCCAAATGCTGAATAAATTCCTTTGCAAGTTCAACTAACACATTTTCTTTTTCTTTAAAGCTTATTTCTCTATCACCCCAGTTAGGGTTCTTCCCAAGCTCCATCCATTTTGAAATGTGTACCACATCAAACGATGAATTTTTAGCTGCCTCCGTTTTTAGTGAGAATTTCTGGCCTGCAATCTCAATGTCATAGCCAGGGTTTCCCTGACGAGCTAACTCAGCCTGACCACCTGTAGTGCTAATGCTTTCCTTTAATCCATGTTCAAAGGCAAACTTAGAAAATGCCGAAGTGGTAAAGGCATGGTGTAATTTCATCTGCAAGCCCAGATAAGATGCACTACCTTCATTCAGAATTTTGTAACTTGAGGGAACAAGCTCGTTCAAAACGAATTTGTGGGGGACGTTTAATGCTTTCTCGACGGAATTGAGAATAGCCTGCTGAGCAGCAGAAGTTTTGCTGGTATCAATGATCATAATAACTCCAATATTTACGGTCGGTTTTTCAACCCCATTTGTTTTGCCAGCACACAAGTCTGAGACTCGATTCGCTAAGCATCATTAAGGCTACTCTTAATTTCGATTGTGTCAAGAGTAAAGAGGACAGGATGAAGTGCAAAAAAAGACAGACCGACTTTCAGATAAAGGAGACTTCAGGCATCTATCCGGTACAGGAGCAGAATATTGTGGTTACTTTGATATTGCCCATTTATCGTGTGAGCGAGCAGTTGTAGTACACCCGTATAACCCCGGAGGACCTTTTGGTTATTAACTAGTGATGCAGGCTACAGACAAAATGAATAGCAGACTCAAAAGCTGTCTTGATGCTGGCCCAAGGAGTATATGACCATATCCCGTATATAACTATAGCGGTCAAAGGTAAAAATAATACGACCCAGTTAACTTTAAGATACAACCTCGCCTTTACAATTCGCTTGTTGAGATCATCTATACTATCCTCAATCTCCTTATCAAGTTTTGAGTTCATCAATCGCTCTTTGGGCGAGTCTGAAAATCTATTTTTAAAAGTTCTATATTGCACCTCGATTTGTCTTGATACATGTTCTAACTTTCCAAAAAGGCCGATCATGTTGAAGTTAATTGGGATCGTCATCAAAACAGTTGCTAATAGGAAACCAAAAAACTGAATAAAGCTTACACTATCACTTCTTAGCAAGATTAGAGCGGCTGCAAACGCACCTGTTACGATGGTCAACTTTCCTGTCACATCAAATATTGCTCCATTAATGTCATCGATGAACTTAATGTGTCGTTCTTGTACTTCCTGATTCAATTTACTAAAAGAAATTCCCGTAATAAATGTTTCAAGATTCTTGTAATATCCAGCCTCGACATCATGCCATTTAATTATCAGCAGCTTAAAATGCTGGCATGTTTTTTCTAGTTTTATACCTTTCAACACTTCACATATTGCTGATTTAATGAGCATCTTTTTATCATAGTCGGCACGCTGATCTTTGAGATTAAAATCCTTCAGAAGAGCAAATTGAAAGTTATCAACCTCACTCAGCTCCCGAAAAAATATAATCTCAAGGTCTATGGGGATTACTTGATCTTTATTCTCTTTATCAGACACATAATATGTGCAAACTCGATGACCTTGTCTTGTATCGACCTTATTTGCTAATAAAGATAGTGAGTCAGCGAACTCAATAATGTTCTCAAGAACTAGTAGATTTGCAGGTTTAATATTTTCATCATCAAACCCATAACAGTAATCGGAATCTACGAGGTAAAAGCTATCAGGAATACTGAACCCAATTTTGTTAATAAGATCATCAATATCCCGATAAAATCTAATTTGAGAGTTTTGCCGAGTTGTAACATTTATTTTGACGTTTTTACCAGTATATTTCTGTTTCTCTGATAATAGTGAATCTTTACAGTAGATATTATTTATTGCTGGCGCATGCGTGATTTCGCACTCAACATGCCCTTTACTCCCGGAGTCTCCTAACAACTCATAAACTTCTTGCAGAATATCTTCAACTTCTTGGTTAAAGAGTACCTCCGCACTAAAACCATAGTTCGCATCAACAGCTGGCCGACCCATTTTACGCCTAAGTTTTACAAGAGAATTCAGGAGTTTGGAATCATTGGAGGTCATTATGTGAAACCTTACTGATCATCAGACGATTCAAATTCTTTCACAAGGAGTTGAATCACCTTAGATGACAGATCGTTGATGGTAATAGATCTATCAGATTCGGAAAATTTTATCTTTGATTTTGGGTCAGTTCCCAAGAGGCTCTTTTCAAAATCAAAACGCCATCCATCTTCACTTGCAATTTTGAGCCGCATATTCTTCTTAATGATGCTTTTATTGCATTTAAAGTTCGCAGGTAGGTTGTATGGCTCTCCAGAAGCAAAAGAAGTAAAAGTGTTCATGTGTTCAGATAGTTCAGGGCCCAAAAGCGCATTTACCCAATTTTCTATTTGTTCAATAGTGCAATCCCGAGATTCAGTTTCACTTACAGCAAACATGTGAGACAAAACTTGCTCTTTTCCATTACGTTTAATGGCTTTTAGGCTGTCATTTTGGTCAAAAAAAGCGCCAATTGCTTTAATCGCAACTGTAGTAGCCGCATGCTCAGACGAAGCATCTTTGCAACCAACAGCTTCAATGAAGTAGCCTGATGCTTCAGTTTCAGCTTTTGGACTTACAAATGTAAGATAATTGTAGATTGTACGCTGGTCCTCTAACTCGCTTTGAAAAATCTGATAGCGTTTGAAATTGACCTTTGCAGCTTGATGTAGCTTAGAAATATCTACTTCTTGCACTGTTGTCGGAACAAGATTTTCCAAAACGATTCCATCACGCTTCTTAACCATCGCAATCAGAAGCATATCTTCCAAATCGTCAGACACGTTATCTACTGTATAGTGCGCGAATACTATATAGCCACCAGTAGCAAATGGTTGCTTTTCCGACTTGTTTTTGAGCTGTTTCATTGCGACCAAAGTTAAGGCGCGAAATGCTTTCTCACTTAATTCATGAAGTTCAGTGGGGGTTTGTCCATCAATAGGCTCAACGCTTTGAGCTGCATAATAACGTCCAAACTCATCAGGAAAATTACTTTCCGAATTGTCAAATGTTCCTACGGAAGAACTGTTGCCACTTCTGCCATAGATTTTGTTTATACTTTCAATAAGTTTTACGACTGGAGCTGCTGCCACATCCAGCAGAGGACCGGCATCAAACTTGGCTGCGTTGGTTTCTGCATCCTTCTCACGACGTTCTTTTATTAATTCATGTATAACAGCATGTTTTAAATGCACTGGAAATTCCCTTTAGTAACAATAGTTACATCGAATCTAGCACATGCTGACTCCAATTTGAATACAGCCAATTCTAGACGAAGAATTGACATAACAATTCAGGGCACACAAGGTATTAACGATTAAGTATGTGAAAAAAAGATCAGATGCTGTTTCAGTAAACAAAATTTGAGGAGGTAGTATTTTAATTGGTGCCTAGGGTCGGACTCGAACCGACACGATTATTCATCGGCGGATTTTGAATCCGCTGCGTCTACCGATTTCGCCACCTAGGCATAGGGGACATGCTCTAAAACTTTGCAAATCTTTGCAAGAGATCCGCACTTTTAATAAC
>NZ_CAXIRE010000006.1:0-63326 GCF_964031785.1 Rheinheimera texasensis | reverse complement strand
ACTACTGAGGCCAGCTGCCCGTTGGAGCGAGCCGGCTGAAAATCGTTGGCCAAGGTTTTAAGAAAATGGGTGTCTGAGCACGGCGACGGTAGCGCCGTGCGAGTTACATTTTCGCCTTGGACGGCGACTTTTCAGACGGGATTTCGAGCGGAATCGGGTGCGCCTTTTCTTTCGGTTCCTTTCTTTTGGCAAGGCAAAAGAAAGGAACTCACCGACAGGTGAATTCTCTGCTAGACGGTCTCGCCGCAAAGGAAAAAATGATTAATTAAAACAACAGCGCCAACAGCGCAAAAAAAAGCCTGCAAAAATGCAGGCTTAAAAACAACAGGGACAAGGATAGACTTGCAGATTCATCCTGAGGGCAAGCCACTGTGATCCTTCACAATGGTTTGAACGTCACACAGCGACAGGGCAATGTCGTTGCGTTGAGTGCAATCTAAACAGATCAAAAAAGAATTACAATCAAAATATATATTCCATAAATGCATAACATATTTTCGGCACAAGACCCGCGAAAGGTGTAACCGCTGTTGTAGTGCTAATTCTTTTATGGAATATAAAAACAATTATTTAGTATTTATGGTTATCCATGTCGCTCTGCTTTAATGGCGAAATCTACAGAGACACGCCATGGAGCGATGATGAAAGATTGGCAACAGAACCAGCCGCCGGAGCGGCAGCAGCTGGTGGCAGATTTATTAAAACAGCTGGAACAACTGATTGGCCGGGTCGAATTTGGCAAAGTCGAGTTGGTGTTTCATCAGGGGCGGCTGGTGCAGCTGGAAAAAACCGAAAAACTGCGGGTTGATTAAGCGCCAATAACAGCGGCCTGTTGTCCTTCGCCGCCAAAGTTGTGTATAACGGGGCATAACATAACCAAGACCCCCAACAGTTATGGCCAAACCAACGCAAACGTTAAAAACCGTCGCCCAGCAACTTGGCGTGTCGACGGCCACTATTTCAAACGCCTTCAGCCGGCCGGATCAGCTGTCGGCGCAACTGCGCGAAAAAATCCTCAGTGCCTGTGCCGAACTGGGTTACCAGGGCCCGAACAAAGCGGCGCAGTCGTTGCGTAAAGGCAGCTCCGGCATTATTGCGGTGATTTTATCCGACTCCTTGGAATATATGGTCAGCGACCCGGTCGCCAGTCAGTTTATCCGCGGTGTCGCCAATGCGCTGGAACAGCACAAACTGCATTTATTATTATTTTCCGGCAGTGCGCCAAGCCTCGATGCCATTGTCGATTTTGTCGACGGCTTTATCTGCTACGGCGCGCCACGCAACACCGATTTAATTTCGCAGCTGGAGAAAACCCGCAAGCGGGTGCTGACGGTCGACTGTGATTTAACCGACCGGCCTTCGGTCAATATCGATAACGAACAAGCTGCCTATGAAATCGCCCGCCAGGTGCTGGGGAAAGACTCGAGCGTTGCGGTATTGGGATTGCGGCTGATTGATGCCGCCGACACCCGCCCGGTCGGCGACAGCCCGCTGTGGGATAACCAAAGTTCTGTTGCGCACCGCCGGCTGGACGGTTATCAGCGTGCACTCAGTGAAGTCGGTCAAACCCTGGCACCGGAGCGCATCTGGCATATTCCTGAGAGTAATCAACAACAAGCCGCACTGGCAGCGCGTGCTGCGCTGGCGTTATCCCCAAGACCCGACACGCTGTTGTGTATGAGTGACCTGATTGCATTAAGCGCGATGCGCGAAGTGCTGCAGGCCGGCCTGCGCATTCCGGACGACGTACAGGTGGTGGGTTTTGATGGTATTGAAGAAGGTCAGCGTTACCACCCTACGCTCAGCACTGTCTGGCAACACAGCGACCAAAAAGGCGTGGCGGCGGTTGAGGCCTTTATCCGCGGTGAAAGCGGGCGGATTTTATTGCCTTATGAAGTCCGCGCCGGCGAGAGCTGTCGTTCGCCACAGCGCTGAGCTGTGCCAGGGATAAGGCGAAATTTATGTGAATTTTCAGTGATATGGGTTGCGGCGGCGCCGAAAGTGCAATAGATTGAGCCTTCGCCGTTACAACCTTATCATTTAGATCACATATTTTTCTGAATCAGACACGGAGTATGTATGTCGACTTTAGCCCAATTTATCCAGCAACTGGCCATAGACCCTGCATTACAAGCCGCCTACGCCAAAGATGCCGCCGCAACTTTACAACAATATGGTGTCAGCGCCGCTGAAGCCGCCGCTGTATTAAATGGCGACAAAGCTGCGGTGGAACAGCTGGCCGGCCATGGTGTGAAGCCGGTGACTTTCTATTTCCCTGCAAAGTAGTGTTGCGGTCTGTCTTAATTTTTATGATTGCTATAGGCACACTTTTTTGTGTGCCTTTTTCGTATGCATCGTCCACAGCTGACGATTATCTGGACAAAATTGAAGCGGCTCGAACGAGCTCTCCAAATCAAGCTGCATTGCTAATTAAACAATTTCAATCCGAGTTTCCGGTTCTCTCTGACCATCAAAATGCTCGCTTTAAATTTTTACAAGCATATTTGCTGGCGTTTAAAGGTGACATAGATGCCGCAACTGCCATTGCTTTAACTATCCACCGTTCTGAGTATCCTGAAATTGCTGTTCGTGCGAACTTGCTATTAGCGAGTGTCAACGAATCACGGAAGAGATTCGGCGATGCTTATACATATCTTTATGATGCATTGGCAAGGATCAGTGAAGTCAATGAACCGGTGGTCCGGTCAAATGTTTACACTGTAGCTGCACAACTGCACTTGAGTGCTGCCGCCTATCAAAAAGCCGCAGAGTTTGCTCACAGTATCGCTGACGGTACTACTGAACTTCGTCCCCTGTGCATTAGTAAGGTTTTGAGTCTAAAGGCGTACATCATGCTTGAGGGCTCATATAAAACTGCGGACTTACAAGCGGCGAAATTAAGCTGTGATGCAGCTAATGAACCTCTTATGAAGTATCAGGCCGATTTGTATGCAAGCTATGTTGATATTCGGACAAATCCGAAGAAAGTCTTCGAATTAACAAATGCTCTGTTACCTGAACTGAAAAAAATTGGTTTCAAATACGCAATATTAGATGCACAGTACCAAAAGGCTTTTGCATTACTGAAGTTAAAGCGCTACGACGAAGCAGAACAAGAACTGCAGCAGGTGTTTACCCAGGCGCAGCAGCTGCAGGACCACGATATTGCCAATAAAGCAGTGTTACATCTGGCGGAACTGGCGGAACAAGCCGGGCCGCAGCCACAGGCTGTGGTGTTGTATAAACAACATATTGCCGCGCTGAACCAACATCTGACCGAATACAAAGAACGCAGCATTGCCTACCATCTGGCGCAAGCCAACTATATGGAAAATCAGAATAAACTGGCGCTGCTGCAACAACAGAATGCGCTGTTGCAGCTCGAAGCTGAACTACAGCAGCAAGAGCTGCTGTGGACAGTGCTGGCCGGTGCCGCGTCGATTCTGGTGTTGCTGACGGCGGTCTGGCTGTTACAGCGGAAACAACGTCAGCTGTTTCAATTGGCTCATAGTGACGGCCTGACCGGCTGCCTGAACCGGCGGCGTTTTAGCGAACTGGCGCAGCAGTGGTTAACCCAACATCCGCAGCAACCGGTGGCTTTGTTATTGTTTGACTTAGATTTATTTAAAAATATTAACGACCGTTATGGCCACAGTGCCGGCGACGCTGTATTGCAGGCACTGGTCAGCCGCTTGCAGCCGCTGGTGCCCGCCGGTGGTTATCTGGCCCGGCTGGGTGGGGAAGAGTTTGCCATTTGGCTCAGTGGCGCCAGCCTGGCGCAAGCCGCCACTCTGGCTGAACAATGCCGGTCTGTGCTGTGCAACGAACCGCTGCACTGGCAACAACAGGGGATCAGTATCAGCGCCAGTTTTGGTGTGGTGGCAGGGCCTGCGCCCGCCCAGCTGGAAAGCCTGCTGCAAAGTGCCGACCGGCTGCTGTATCAGGCCAAAACTGCTGGCCGCAACTGTTGTATCTGCCAACCGCTGGAAGCGGTTGCCTGATGTCGGCGGTTGATATTGCTTGTTCCCAAGGCCGTTTACATTGCATCGGGCTGGGCATCACACTTGGCAGTCAGCTGACGCAGCTGAATGCGGAGTTGTTGCGTAGTGCCGATTTGGTGTTTTTCCACGCCAATACGCAGTATCTGGCCCATTGGCTGGCGCAGTTTAACCCTGCGCTGGTTGATTTACAGCCGTTTTACCGGCCGGGGCAGTCCAGGGCGCACAGCTATCAGGCGATGGTCGATGCGGTACTGGATGCGGTGCGCGCGGGTAAAAAAGTGGTGTGGGCCTGTTATGGTCATCCGGGCGTGGCCAGCTGGCCACCACATGAAGCGCTGCGCCAGGCCAAAGCACAAGGGTTGCAGGCACGGATGGAGCCGGGCATTTCTGCTGACGCCTGTTTATATGCCGATTTAGCTTTAGACCCGATGGCGGATGGCTGTCAGCAATATGAAGCCAGCCAGTGGCTGTTTTACCAGCGCCATGTCGACACCTCCGCACTGCTGATTTTATGGCAAGTCTGTATTGCCGGTGATTTCAGCCTGACCGCGCTCGACAGTGATACGCGGCGTATTCAGGTGCTGACTGATGAATTGCTGAAACATTATCCGCCGGCGCATCAGGTGATTTTATACGAAGCCGCCGATTTGCCGATTTGGCAGCCGCGGATGGAGCGCATCGCACTGGTCGATTTACCCAAGGCGACGTTGAACCAAATCACCACGCTGGTGATCCCACCGGCACGCCCACGCCAGCCGAACCCGGCGGTACTGGACCTGCTGCAGGTGCCGCCGGAGCATCCACTGCGAAAGGGCTGAGTATCGGCTGCGCCAAAAGCTCGCTCTCATGCCCGAGCTTGAGCTTAGCGCAGCCAGCCTTTGCTGATGTGGCGAAACTGCGCCGTACCGGCTCGTTGCAGCCATTCAAAAGCGACCATTTCGCGACTGACTATCACAATACCGGCCTGCTGCATTCTGCCAAGCGCCAGCTGTTTGTCACTGTCGCGCCGTGAACCACAGGCTTCGGCCACCACATACACCTGATAACCAGCGGCGGCTAAATCCAGTGCGGTTTGCAGCACACAGACATGGGTTTCGGTGCCGCACAACACAATTTGACGACGGCCGGCATCCGCCAGTGCGGCATGAACATGTGGCTCCTGGTACGCACTGAAATGGATTTTTTCCAGGATTTCTTCGCTTTTGAGTAGCGCCAGCAGCGACGGCAGCGTGACGCCAAGGCCTTGCGGATATTGCTCGGTCGCCAGCACCGGCACGGCCAGTTCCCGCGCCATTTCCAGCAGCCAGCGGCAATGCTGTTCCACTTCGGCGCTGTGGTGGATGGCGGGCGCTAATTTGCTTTGCAGGTCAATCAGCAGCAACAGGCTGTTTTCAGCGGCCAATAATTCAGCAGGTAATACCATAAGATGCTCCGGGGTTTGTCAGGCTGATTTCGATGCCCGATTGACGATGCCAGTCATCACTATGCCACCAACTGCTGCTACATTGCATACTGCGGATAAAAAACTGATGTGATGGAGCGCGATATGTCAAAAACGACAGATAAACCATTGAACCTGAGTGATTTTGCGCTGGTGCTGGACTCGCAGCAGCAGATTCATGCACTGCCGGCCGGGCCTGAGTTATACCCGCAGCTCGATAGCCAATTTAACCAGTTTCGCGGCTGTGTGCTGTTGTCGGAATATACCTTCAGCGACAACTGGGCGTCCTATGAGATACATCCGGCCGGTGATGAAGTGTTGTATTTATTATCCGGCTGCTGTGAATTGCTGCTGGAACAACAGGGCCAGTTGCTGCGGATCCCTTTTGACACACCCGGGCAAGTGCAGGTGATCCCCAAAGGCTGCTGGCATAGCGCAGATATCATCCCTGGGGAAACCTGCCGCATCTTATTTGTCACGCCGGGTGAGGGCTCACAACAACGGCCGCGCTAATGTGTAATGTTAAGCATAAACGCTGGCAAAATTCGCCAGTCATTGTTGGCTACACTGCTAGAGACCGATGGTCACTAAGGGTGGGGCAGGCTGCTCACCTCGGACAGGCGCGGCGTGACAGTCTTAGCATTCATCGCCACTTGATTGATGAACCCGACAATATGGAAGCAAGATCAATGAAAAATTGGCAAAAATTCTGGCGGCTGGCGCTTTTTTACTGTTGTTCTGTGACTGCAGCGGATATCACAGCGGCGCAGGCGGTGAAAGTGACAACTCTGTCGACGATGCTGGCGGATGCCGGTCTTGGCGAATGGGGATATGCCGCGCTGGTCGAGGTGGATGGCCGGCGTATTTTATTTGATAGCGGCGCCAGCACTGATGTGGTGCTAAAGAATGCCAAAACGTTAGACATCGATTTATCGACCGTTGAAGATGTGGTGATTTCGCATTTTCACGGCGATCACACCGGCGGGCTGCTGACCCTGCGCCAGACCTTGCTTGCGACAAATCCCAAAGCATTGTCGCGTTTGCATGTCGGCGCCGGCATTTTAACGCCACGTTTTAACCTGCAGCACCAACAACGCAATAGTTTTATTGACCTCGCCAGCGCCTACCGGGCGACAGGCGGCCAGATCATTGAACATGCCGCACCCAGCCAAATATTACCCGGCGTCTGGTTCAGTGGGCCGGTTGCGCGCAAGTATGATGAAACCAACTGGAACCCCGGGTTGCTGGTGCAGCGCGATGGCAAATATGTCGCCGACAATTTGTCAGAAGACAGCTCGCTGTTTATTCCGACCAAAGACGGCACTGTGATTGTCACCGGTTGTGGCCATGCCGGCATTATGAATATCGCCGATGCTGCCAAACAGGTGACGAAATCCGCCGGTCTGCTGGCGGTGATCGGTGGTATTCATTTATACGCCAAACCGGACCCGGTGCTGGTGCGCACAGCGCAGCATTTAGCCGGCCTGCGCTATTTGGTGGGTGGGCATTGCACTGGTATCGAAGCCTTGTTCCGCCTGCGTGAACTGCTGGGGCTGAGCCGGAAAACTGCAGTGGTCGAAAGCGTAGGTACTAGCTTTACGCTCGGCAGTGGTATCAAGCCAGGGGATATCGCGGGCTGGGTCGGGCCGGACAGATGAATCCGGGCAGATAAAAAAATTTCACTTTTCTGCTTGGGTATTGTTGATTCTTAAACGTTTAAGATGTATACCTTGGCATCACTGTGGGTTCAAGACCTACAGACCACCGGGATCCCTGCAACAGAGCTTTGTTGGACTGCAGTGCTCCGGTTTTCGCAGCGCGAACGGAAGAGGCAGCCATGATCAAAAGCGATACCATGCAGTTAGAAGCCACAGCGCAACAAGCGCAGCAAAGGCAACTGAGTCAGGTCAAGTGGATGACTTGCCTGATGTTTTTTGTCTTTGCCATGACCACAGACGCCGTCGGTGTGATCATTCCCAAAGTGGTACAGCAGTTTAATTTAAGCCTGACCGAAGCCGCCGCCTTTCATTATGTGCCAATGGTGCTGATTGGCTTGTCGGGTTTATTGCTCGGCCGGCTGGCCGATTCGATTGGCCGCAAAACCGTGATTATGGCTGGCCTGGCGATTTACACCCTGGCCTGTATTGCCTTTGCCTTTGGCGATACCTTTTTGTTTTATTTAGGTTTATTAGGCGTTTCTGGCCTGGCGATTGGTTTATTTAAAACCGGCGCTTTGGCGCTGATTGGTGACATCAGTCCGGACAATCAGCAGCACACCCGGTTGATGAACCGCGTTGAAGGCTTTTTTGGTCTGGGCGCTATCGCCGGTCCGTTATTGGTCACTTTATTAATCAGTTATGAGCTGGACTGGACCCAGCTGTATCTGCTGGCCGGGCTGATTTGTGGTTTGTTGCTGGCTTTAGCGGCGATGCTGCAATACCCCGACTACGAACCGGCCTCACAGGAAGCGGATTTATGGCAAAGCCTGAAGCTGGTGCGCGACCCTTATGCGCTGGGTTTTTCGATTGCCATTGCCTGTTATGTCGCGGTCGAAGTGGCAGTGTTTGTCTGGCTGCCGACTTTGCTGCAAAGTTATCAGGGTGAATATCAGTATCTGGCGCTGCATGCCATTACCATCTTTTTTGTGCTGCGCACTTTAGGCCGTTTTCTCGCGGAATGGATTTTAAGCAAACTGGAGTGGAGCCTGGTGCTGGCATTGTTCAGCAGCGCGATTTTGCTTTGTTATGTCGCCAGCATGTTGGGTGGCGTCGATGTTGCGGTCTGGCTGATGCCATTGTCGGGGCTTTTTATGTCGATGATGTATCCGACCATTAATTCCAAAGGCATCAGTTGTTTCCCACGCGCTCAGCACGGTGCGGTCGCCGGCTTGTTGTTGGCGTTTACCGCGCTCGCTGCCGCAGTTGGCCCTTTGTTGATGGGCATTGTCGGCGACTTTTTTGGTGAAGTGCGTTACGGCTTTTACCTCGCGACCGGCATTGCCGGCGCATTATGCCTGCTGATGTGGCTCAATACTTTGTTAAAACCTGCGGCTGACCGGCTGGCGGCACAGGACCAATCCGGCTCTTCGGTTTCCCATTGATGTAAGCACTGCAGGCTCTGTGCCTGTCTTCCCTGTTGCGGCGGCCATTGGTCGCCGTTTTTTTTCTTGCATGCCCGCCAGCTTTGCGCGACAGTGGTTAAAATTTAGTTGCTGTTTGTCTTTGCTAGTCAGTGAAATCAAGGAGTTAAGATGACCGGAATTATTCTGCTGGTACTGCTCGGTGTTTTAGTGTTTGTGGTGATTGGCGTGTATAACCGCCTGGTGGCGCTGAAAAACCGCTGGCAAAATGCCTTTGCCCAGATTGAAGTGCAGTTAAAACGCCGTTACGACCTGATTCCTAATCTGGTGGAAACCGCCAAAGGTTATATGGCGCATGAACGCGAAACTTTAGAAGCGGTAATCGCGGCGCGCAACAGCGCTGTGTCTGGCCTCGCAGCCGCCGCCGCCGCGCCTACAGATGGTGCTGCTGTGCAGGCGTTGGCTGGTGCTGAAAACGCTGTGCAGCAGGCAATGAGCCGCTTCAGCGTGGTGATGGAAGCCTACCCGGATTTAAAAGCCAACCAGAATATGCTGCAACTGAGCGAAGAGCTCAGCAGCACCGAAAACCGCGTCGCTTTTGCCCGTCAGGCCTTTAATGATGCGGTGATGGACTACAACAGTTATAAACAAAGCTTCCCGGCCGTGGCCTTTGCCGGCAGTTTTGGCCATGCCAAAGATGCGACCTTGCTGGAATTTGCTGACAGCGCCGCCATTCAGGCCGCCCCAGTGATTAAATTCTGAGGCCACGCCGGTGGCGATGAACTTCTTTGAAGCGCAGCAACAAGCCCGCAGCCGCACCCGGCTGCTGGTGTTGTTGTTCTCTCTGGCAGTGTTGCTGCTGGTGGCGCTGACGGACTTCGTGGTGCTGATTGCTTTGGCATTTTTACAGGCTGATCAGGTTGACACCAATACCACCCCGCAATTTCCCTGGGGTTATCTGGCGGTCAGTAGTCTGGCGGTGGTCTCTGTGATTGGGGCTGTGGTGCTGTTTCGCCTGGCGCAATTAAAAAAAGGCGGCAAAGTGGTAGCCGAAGCGCTGGGCGGGCGGCGGCTGAAAAGCGACGAAACCGACCCCAAAGTACGGGTGCTGCAAAATGTGGTCAGTGAAATGGCCATCGCCGCCGGTGTGCCGGCGCCGCCGCTGTATGTGCTGCCAGACCAGAGTATCAATGCCTTTGCCGCCGGTTTTTCGCCAGCCGATGCGGTGATTGGCGTGACTGAGGGCACATTAAACTTACTCAGTCGTGACGAATTACAAGGCGTGATTGCACATGAATTCAGCCATATTCTGAACGGCGATATGCGGCTGAATTTACGCTTGCTGGCGCTTCTGCATGGCATTTTATTTATCAGTGAAGCCGGGCAACAGCTGCTGCAGGTGCGCAGTGGCGGCCGCGACCGCAACGGCGGTTTTCTGGTGGTGTTGGGGGTGGGCCTTAGTTTTATTATCATCGGTTACATTGGTGTGTTATTTGGCCAGCTGATTAAAGCGGCGGTGAGCCGCCAACGGGAATTTCTGGCCGACGCCAGCGCTGTGCAGTTCACCCGTAATCCGGCCGGTATTGGCGGCGCGTTAAAACGCATTGCCGCATTGCAGCAGGGGGGGCGGGTCAAACACCCGCAGGCCAGCGAGATGAGCCATTTGTTTTTTGCCGATGCGCTGTCGCGCTGGCAAATGGGCTTTATCGGCGGCTGGTTTGCTACGCACCCGCCGCTGACTGAACGGATTAAACGGATAGAACCACACTGGATTGGCGGTTTGCCGGATGCGACAACAGCCGCCACGCCGGCCGGTGCCAGCACTGACACCGGCAATGAAACGCCGGTGTCTAAACCTTTAGAGCAGCGCATGGCGCTATTGCAAGCGGCGTTGCTGGCTACGCAAACCGGTGCACAAAAAGCCGGCGCACAGCTGGCCGGAACTCAAACTGCCGGAGCTGCTGCTGTATTGCCGGGCGCGCCAGATGCTTTACTGGCACAAGACCTCACCATACAGCGCCGTCAGTTGCAGGCCGAATTCGACAGTCTGCCGGCCGCAGTGCGTCACGCCAGCCAGCATGAATTACCGGCGCAAGCGTTGTTATGTTGTTGCCTGATGAGTGAACAGGATTTACCCCGTCAGCTGAAACTGGTGCAGGGGCTGGGCATGCCGGGTTTACTCAGTGAAGTCGACCGGTTATTTGATTTGGTACAACCGCTGCAGGCTTTGACCCGGCTGACGCTGTTACAGCAACTGGTGCCAACCTTAAAACAGCTGAGTCAGAACAGATTTACTCACCTGCAACAGCTATGTCGCGCGCTGATTGACCTCGACGGCCATTGCGACACTTTTGAAGCCTTGGTCTGGTTGTGGCTTGATCATGTTATCGCCGCTGAATTTGAACCGGCAGCGCAGACCAAAGCGCGGCATGGCCGGCTGGCGCAAATATTGCCGGCGTTTTTGCCGCTGCTGCATTGGGTTAGTCAACAAGCCGCTGATGCAACAGCGCAACAACACAGCTGGCAGGCCGGTGTGCAGGCGCTGGGGCTAGACCCGACGTCCACCGTTCAACCGCAACCTCAGCCGCTCGGCAGCCTGCAGTTGCTGCCGCTGATTAACAGCACGCCGCTGCTAAAACAACAAATCTGGCTGGCGCTGCGCGCCGCAGTCGCCGCCGATGGTCAGTTGTTGTTAGATGAACTGCTGGTGCTGCAGGGCGTAGCGTTATTACTCGAGATCCCCATCGACAGCGCCCCGGCCGCCAGTGGATATTAATGCAAGGCATTGGCCTGCTGTGGCTTTAATTACGCCGCGCCACTAACTCCCGCACCTGAGCCGGCAGCAGCTGTTGCAACGCCGCTGACCAGCGGGCTTCATGGCGTTGCCACAACACACCCGCATAAATCACCGCAAAACCGATAGCGCACAGCACCAGCGGAAACCAGTTGCTGTCTTCGAACAAATCAAAGGCCAGATGGCTTAAATAAATCAGCACGCCAAGGCCACCAAACACGGCAAAAATACGGCGCACCAGTGCGACGCCAATCAACAACAAACCGATATTGATTGCGGCATAAATGGCTTTACCCAGTTCGCTGTCAGAATTCATTGCGCTCAGGCCGCCCCAAAAACTCAGCAAGCCGGACAGATACAACCAAAAGGCAAAATCTGCCGGCCGGCGGTTGCGTAAATCGACATAAAACGCCAGCGCTAACGTCAGCAAACCCCAGCCGACCGCCACCCATTTACGTTGTTGCCAGTCCGGGTCTAAGTCCTGTAACAGCAACGGGGCGAGGTCCATACCGAGATACCACAAGGTCACCGCGACCGGCAGTAATAAAAACGGCAGCCGGTAACGATACAGAGCTACCGCAGAAGTGAATAAAGTCGCCAGTTCCAGCCAGAGCCAGCGCGCGTCAATCCATTGATGGTAATGCTGGTAGTCGCGGTTATCCCACAGGCCATAACCCAGTAATAACCCAAACACCAGCAGCGGGGTCTGTACCAGCGCAAAAGTGGCAAAGATGCCGGTCAGTAACGGCTGTTGGCGGCCGCGTTGTTGTTCGGCCAGCATCAGGCCCAGTAACGCATAAAAAAATGCCAGCGCGGCGAGGCCCAGGCCGCCATAAAATTCATGGCTTAAGCTCATAAATAACGACATGGCAGCAATTGCCAGCACACCGCCAAAGTAATACAACAAATGCGCGGCTTTAAACTGCGCCACACCCTGCTGTTGCTGCTGCAAAAACTGCCAGAGCTGTAAGTCTTGCCCCTGCTGCAATATGCCGGCGGTAACGGCGGCTTGTAATTGTGTGGTGGTAATTTTCATCGGGCCTTCCTGGCTGCACTGATTTTGGAACAGTGGTTTTACTGAACTGTCGGTCAGTTTAAGTTACCACGCGGCAGATAATAATCCAGACTCAAATACCGGCCGCCGCCAAACCACAGCAGACACAGCAACATCACAAAATAGGTGGCGGCAAACTCGATACCATTATTCAGCACCACCAGATTGCCACTTTCAGTCAGCCAGTCGTAGTTACCGTGTTCCTGCAGTAAATCACGCGCGCGCTGCAGTTTTTCCGGCGCCGCCAGAATACGCTCTGAGTGCAAAAGAGTACCGTCGGCCAGCCAGCTGGACGCATCGCTAATCGCCAGCCAGCCGTTTTTAGCATGCACGGTTGCCATTGCAACCAGCATAGTGATCGCTAGCGTAAAAGCCGCGAGACGGGTAAATAAACCGAATAATAACAACAGGCTGCCGCCGATTTCAGCACCTATGGCCAGTGCAGCCAATAGCGTTGGAAAGGGCAGGCCAAGGCCATAATCAACGTCGCCAAACCAGGCCACAGTGTCGGCAAAATGCAGGTATTTATTCCAGCCGGCCTGTAGCAGCACCGGGGTTAAATAGAGGCGTAACAACAATAACGGCAAGCCTTCGGTATGGTGAAGACTTGCCTGCAGACGGGAATACCAGGCAAACATAAACAGGTCTCGGTGAGGGTTAAGTCCTCACAGAGACCTGTGTGTGGCGCAGATTCTTTCAGCTACGGGCTGAAAAAAATCATCAGAACTGTTCACTGACGTTCAGGCTGTCATAGGCCTGAACCTTGAGTTTGTTATTGGAAGTTAAATTGTTGCTGATACAGCTTTTCACCATTCAGGTTAAACACTTGTAAGCGCCATATCGCCGCTTGCTGATCAGGTGCCATGCTGAGCAAAGCATGCAGCTGCAGCCGGTCCGGCAAAGCTACAGCCATCGGCATATTTACCAGTTGCTGAGTCTGGCCGTTTGCTAACTGCCGCTCCCACCGCAGCAATATCCAGCCGGCTGGATGGGCCGAATCATCGGCACGGGCAATCTTCAGGGTGCTGCCAAATTCTGCTTTGCTTTTGAGCGGGTAAGTGTCGGCAGCGGCATATTTCACGCCAGTGCCGCTATATAAACCACTACGATACTCACTGACTTCAGCCGAGATATCCAAAGGCTTTGGCATGGTGTGTTGCAACATCTGGATCAGTCTTTTTCTTGCTTCTGGCGGTGGCGCAGCATCGATCAGCAGCTCAGCGACAATTTCCTGCATGGTCTGTTGCAATAATTTGCTGTGCTGGTCGTTTTCATGCTGATGATAGCGCCGCAGATGTTGCACTATTTGGTCCAGACAGCCGGTCCATTGTGCTTTCTGGGCAAAACCGCGGCAGGTCGCGCGCGCTAGGTATAAGATCGCGACATTGTTGGGTTCGAGCTTGGACGCCGCTTTGAAATGTTGATTGGCTTTTACGTGGTCTACTTTGAGGTATAAACCTGAGCTGTAGAGCGTGCCGAGCATGAATTCGGCGTCTGCGTTTTGTTGGACGCTGGCCATTTCTAAATGTTTGGTTGCCTCAGCAACATTTTTGGGCAGACCTTCGCCGGTCAGGGCGGCTTTAGCCAGCGCCACCATCGCAGCAGAATGCCCTGCCGCTGCCGCCTGTTGATAGAGTTTGATTGCCGCAGGTAAGTCTTTGGTCAGCGTATCACCGCTACTGAGTAACTGTGCCTGACGATACCATTGCTCGGCTTGCTCGGTTTGAGACAACCCGCCGCTGCCTGGTAGGTGTTTGTTGAGGAATTGTTCAATCAAACCAATCTGATGATGTTCTAAATTCCAGCGAGTATGGCCATGTCCGGTGTCTTGATAAAACATCTGCTCCACTGGTTTTCCGGCGCGTTTTAATGCATCCACCATGCGGTGGCTTTGCTCAAAACCGGCAATATCGTCTTCCATCCCGGCGATAATTAAGGCCGGAGCCTGCAGCATTGCAGCTTTGTAGACTGGGGAGCGTAACTTCAGATCGGCACTTTGCGGACCCACAACTTTTTCGACCCGTTTTTGTTGCTCCGGCTGTACTTTTAAATTGCTGGCATTAAATAACAATGGCAAATCATAAATACCGTAACCGGAGACCACACAACGATAAAATTGCGGCTGATGCATCGCCAACATCATCGCCGAATATCCGCCGTAGCTGTAGCCCATGGCGCAAGCGCGAGTGATACCATATTGCTGCCGGACTTGTTGCACGGCATGATTGATATCTTGTTCTATGCCCTCGCCGAGCTCCGCGACGCCACGCTGACTAAAGCTCTTGCCATAACCGGAGGACCCGCGAAAGTTGGTGCGAAGGACGGCGTAACCGCGACTGGCCAGAAATTGCACTGTCGGGTCAAATTCATCGGTATCCTGCACGCCAATAGGCCCGCCATGTGGCATCACAATCAACGGCGGTGGCATTTTTG
The DNA here is from genome assembly GCF_964031785.1 of Rheinheimera texasensis. GTDB lineage: Bacteria > Pseudomonadota > Gammaproteobacteria > Enterobacterales > Alteromonadaceae > Pararheinheimera > Pararheinheimera texasensis_A. Next base: position 48,524 of record NZ_CAXIRE010000006.1, on the reverse strand, counting down.
CCGCGCCAGCCGGTAAAGTAAGCAGCGATTCAATAGCCATCCCATCGGCAGATTTGGCTTGTAATTTGATGGTGTCAGCCATTGAATAAGGTGCCAGTTCAGGCAAAAGGTCACCGATCAGCTGCGGTTTTTGCTTCGGTGTATAAAAATAATATTGGCCGGGGTTGCTGGCGGAAAACACCAGCAGCAAATGCCTGCCGGCGTCGCTGGCGACAACTTTCCATTGTTGTCCCTTAAACAGCCCAGTCAGTTGTTGCTGCAGTTGTTGCTGCTCGTCAGTAAAAAACTGCTGCTCCAGCCGGCCATGCGCCAGATAACTGACCGAGGCCAGTTTACCAGCGACAAAATCGGCACTGATCAAGTCATAACGGGGATGTTCAAACAGCAATTCACCGAATTGCTGGCTGACCAGATCAAAGCGATACAAGGCCATTTTGTCGCTGTTTTTATCGCTCAGCACGGCCAGGCTGGTGTCGTTGATAAACGCCAGCGGCAGGAAACTAAATTCGGCAGGGTTATACCGAAACAGCGGTTGCCATTTGGTTTGGTCCAGTGCGCGATACTGTAAATCAAACTGCTGCGCGTCCCGGTCCATCCGGATACTGATTAAGCGATTTGACGCCGTGTCATAATGCAGTCGAGTTGCCGCATCGGTATGTAACAGCCCTTTGATCCGTCCTGCCGGTGGAAACTTGCTCGCCAACAATTCGGCAATACTAAGTTGATACAACTGAAATTCAACCTCGTGCCGGCCCACGTTGGTGGCAAATAACAACTGTGTCGGCTGACCGGCCAATTGCCCGACCAGATAACCGTTAGCAGGGATGGCCGTCACAGTGGCTTTGATTCGGCCTTGTGTTTGTTCCAACCGCACAATCGAATGGATCCACAGGTTGCCGCGACCAGAGATGAGGTACAGATGCTGATCATCGAGCCAACGGTAGTGACGGATCCAGTCGGTTTGCGCCACCATGGCGATGAGTTGAAAGTTGTTACTTTTCTGGTCAAATAACGCCAGGCCTTTGCCGTCGGCAAAATTCACAAACAAGGATATATGCTGACCATTTGGTGAAAATTGTAGTTGAGACAGTGTGCTGTCCCGAAACAATTCTGCTGCAGGAATAGGTTTGGCATGGGCTGCATCCAACGCGGAGATGATCAGGATAAAAAGCGTCAGCAGCTTAATGAGTAACTTCATTTGGCGGCTCCCGGCGCTGCGACGTATTCAAAATAATGGTCACTGCCCGGGCCGGAATAACGCACCTGATAACTGCGCAGCAAGGCAGCATGCTCTTTTTCCAGATACTGCAAGGCCATAGACGCGCGATTCTCCAGTTCAGGCGCCTGGCCTTTCAATTGCAGCTCGCCGATGTAACTGATTTGGCCGGGATGGACGCTGAAATTCCAATAGCCGGGTTTTAATTGCAGCCGCCACCAATGGCTCAGTTTGACCGAGTCAATCTGATATTCGCCGGCGGGCAGGTCGACTAAAAGGTAATGGTTGCCTTTTGCCAGGTCGGCGGCGCCGAGGAAAATGCTTTTTTTGCCACTGATGTTCAGCTGTTCCAAATTGACCGAGCTGTCCACGCTCAGTAACAGATAGCCATTATTCACGGCTAAAGCGGTATTCGGCGCATGTTTGATCGTTCTGACTTGCTGGCTACAGGCAAACAATACCGATGTGCTCAGCAATAAGGCACACTTCCATATGGACATTATTCATTCCCTAATTAGGTAAAAAAGTATCTATTTTGTTGATTTCCTCAAAACTTTGCCCGTGAGTAATCAAAATTGCAAGGATTAAACATTGTGGCTGTGTTGTCCGCCGGATAAAGCGCAAGGGGCAGGTATGACGTCAGTGCTTGCGATGGCGCGTTGCGGGATTTGGCAGATTTCAGGTTGGGGGGGATTGCCGGGCGAGCATCATCGGGTCTCTGTAAGAGGAATAGCTCCTACAGAGACCCGGATCCAGCACCCGGCGTAAGTCAAATCAGAACTGATAACTGACGCTTAAGCTGTAATTGGCCGGCGCGCCGTAATAGGCCTGGGCCCAATACAGACTGTTGAGGTAAGTCTCGTCAGTGACGTTATTGGCGTTGGCCTGAATTTGCCATTGGCCGTTGATGTCATAACTGGCCATCAGGCCAAGCAAACCATAGGCCTTTTGCGTGGTGACAATGTCCTGACCGGCATTGGCGTACACCGCGGCTACTGTGCCTTGTTTGCGCGAAATCTCCGACTGCCAGCGATAATTCAGGCCAACGCGGGCACCTGGTAATTGCGGCAGCTGATACACGGCAGCAAACTTCGCCACACGCTCGGGTGTGTAGTCTTTGACTAACTCGTTGCCGTCGATGTCGATGCTGGTCAGCGAGCCGCTTAATTGCAACTGCTCGGTCAGACTACCGGCCAGTTCCAGTTCAAAGCCTTTGCTCTGAATGCCGTCGGCCGCTTTGTACACTTTGTACAGGCCAAGCTGTGGATCTGCCACGTCTTTTTCAAATACCGCCAGGTTCTGCTGGTCGATGTCAAACGCCGCAAACGACAGCAGCGCTTTGTCGTCGAACAGGCTGGCTTTAAGGCCGAGCTCCAGCGCTTTGCCGTCGATGGCCGGTAATAACTGACGGTTTTCATCACGCTCTTTTTGCATTTGGAAAATCGCCGTGTGGCTGGCGTACAGGCTGACTTGTGGCGTCAGTTCATACACAGCGCCGATGTAAGGCACCACACCGTCGTCGGCCATGGTCTGGTCGACACTATAAGAAGTACCGGCCACTTCGGCATCAATCCAGCGCGCGCCGGTGATAAGTTTCAGGCTGTCGGCTAAGTCCCAGCGCACTACGCTGTACAATGCTTTTTGGTCGGCGTCGACGTCGCTGCCACTTTGGCCGTCTTTAAAACTCGGCAGTGGTGTGTTGCCATCCCAGCTGGTCAGCGCCGGCATCGCCGGGAAACCCAGGCCAGTGCTGAAATCATACAAAGAAATGTCGGTGTATTCGCGGTCGGCGATATTGATGCCAGTGACTAATTCATGCTGACGGCCGCCGAGGCTGAATTTACCCTGCAGATAAACATCACCAAACTGGGTGTTTTCGTCTTTGCCATAAAAACTACCGTAACCGGTGCTGCCTAAACCTGTTGTCGGGTCAATGCCATTCGGCGCGCTGACATAGACATAAAACAAATCGCCGGCTTCTTCGACTTTCATCAGCTGATACGAGGTCACCAGCTTCCAGTCGTCATTGAGCTGATGCGCCAGTTCGACAAAAGAGCGGTTGTCTTTGACCTGCCAGTAGGACCAGTTGGCGGATGTACTGTCCGAGCGGTCGTAGTTGATGCGGCTGCCATCACCATAATGCAGCGTTAATGCGCCCCACATACCGCCGTTACCCTGGCTGTCCTGTGCGCTGTGGCCAAAGGTCAGCTGGGTGTTGTCGCCAAGGGCGGCGCTCGCCACCACGTAACCAACCGTTTTGTCGTGGTTATAGCGGTCAAGGTATGAATCTTTGTCTTCTTTGACCAGTACAGCGCGGGCATTCAGGCCTTCAGTTAAAGCGCCTTGTACATCGCCTTCAAGGCGCGTGTTGGCCCAGGAACCGTAGCTGGCCTTGACGTTGGCGGCGAAATCCGCGCCCGGGCGTTTGCGAATCATATTCACCGTGGCAGAAGGATTACCAACGCCGGACATTAAACCATTGGCGCCGCGGATAATTTCGATGCGCTCAAACAGCGCTGTGTCCAAATCACCTTCAATACCGCCGCCGGTGAACGGCAGGCCGAGGCCATCAACCTGAAAGTTAGTGATATCAAAACCGCGCGCGTTGTAATAAGTACGGTCGGTTTCAATGCGTTCCACATTGACGCCGGTCGCCTGATCCAGCGCCAGGTTGATGTTAGTCAGGCCAAAATCCTGCAGCTGTTCCGCTGACAAAATGCTGATGGCCTGCGGCGTGTCTTTTAAGGCTAAATCGAGTTTGGTGGCGCTGCTGTTCTGATTGACCAGATAGCCCTGAGTGCGGCTGCCGGTCACTTCAATCCGTTCGACATTGCGATCATCCGCCATGGCGCTGTCGTCGGCTGCCAGCAATTGCGGGCTTAAAAGTGCAGCGCTGATAGCAAGCGCCAGGGTCGTTGGGGATTTCATTGCGCCAAGCGCAGCGGGGTTCTGAAACTTGATAACAGCAGACTGAGACATGATAAAAACCTATGTTAACTACGCAAATAAGAATCATTATCACATTTGTTTTTACTAAATTCGACAATTTATTTTTCGAGTAATGATTAAGGTATTGTTTTTAAATAATATTATTTGATGTGATTTGCAAATCTTAACGCGAATAGTTCTCAGATATGTTTGAGCTGTGCTGAAAATTCAGGTACATTGCAGTTTTTTCGCGGTTGTTACCTTGTTCAAGGTTGCAGCCGTGAAGGTGACGTACCACAGATCAGCTGCAGGTAGGGCTCGATGAAAATCTCGCAAAAATTCTGGTTTCAGTTGCATGGCTGGTGTTCGTTACCGGTCTGGCTGATTTTTACAGCGGTCTGCCTGACCGGCACTATCGCGGTGTTAAGCCATGAACTGACCTGGTTATTTAACGAAAATGCCCGGGCTTATAATCCAGAGAACCTGCCGGCAAAACCACTGGCCGAACTGGTGGCTGCTGTGCAGCAGGCCGAGCCGTCTGCAGCTGTCACCTCAGTGATGGTGCTGGAGCCTTATCTGGTCACAGCGGTTGTGTTCACCACTGAAACCATGCCAGCGGCTATTGCTTATGTGAACCCCTACACCGGCGTAGTGCAGGAGATTAACCCCGGCATTAATTTCATCACTTTTATGCGCAGCTTACACGGCTGGTTATTGTTCCCGTGGCAGCATAGCTACAGCGTGGGGTATTACCTGGTCAGCGCTATGTCGCTGCTGATGCTCGGCGCTTTAATCACCGGCCTCATCATCTACAAGCGTTTCTGGCAGTCATTTACTGCGCCAAAGCTGCGGCTGCATCAGGGCAAAAAAACCGTGCTGGCGGATTTGCACCGGCTAGCGGGCGTCTGGTCGCTGTGGTTTTTATTGCTGATGTCGCTGACCGGTTTGTGGTATTTGATTCAGGCGGTGCTGTGGCACAACGATGTCGAGTTTTATTATGAAACCGAGCCGATGAGTGCCTTGTATGTGCCAAAACCGGGCGCGGAATCAACAGCGGCCCCAGCGATGATCCCGCTGGCGCAGGCGGTCGAACGGGCACAGCAATTTCTGCCTGAACTCAAACCAGCTTTTGTCATGATGCCGGAGCATCCGCGCGATTATTACCGCATCTCAGGTTATGGCGATTCAGTGTGGTTTGATCAGTATTCCTATAACGTCTGGATCAACCCCTGGACCGGCGAAGTGGCCGACAGCCGGGTGCCGGCACAAATGGGCGGGCTGGAAACCGTGATGTCGGTGGCGGACCCGCTGCATTACGGCACTATTGGCGGGCTTTGGACTAAGGCCATCTGGTTTGTATTTGGGCTTGTGGTCAGTGGCATGGCGATCACCGGTTTTATGATTTGGGGCAGCAGGACCATTCGTGGTGCTGCCGGTCGCGAAGCAAGGGCGCGCGTGGAACAAGCTATGGCAAACACGCAGCCAATTCAGACTTTATCTGGCGCAACCGACAACACCTTAGGAGCCAAGCAATGACGCAGCTAAATGCATTGAAGCAGTTTTGGGCCAGGCACAAATTTAAATTCAATGGTCTGGTGCTGGTGCTGCCATTCTGGTTTTTATATCAGTCGCTGAATCTGCAGTTCCCGCCGGCGCTGCCTAAAGCCCAGCTTGGGCCATATGAGGTCACGGCAATGCCGCTAAGTAGCGACGGCCCTTATGCCCATCACGGCGAATGGGTGAAAGATTATTACCTGCAGTGGTGTGCCGGTTGTGTCGAAAAAATCCGTCAGGGCTTTTTACTGGTCAGCGAGCAGGAGCCGGATTTAGCCAGTTTAAGCCGAGACCACAGCAGCCTGCTGCACGGCAATAAACACGGCCTGCACGTGCATGCGCGCACCCCGCAGCAACTCAAAACCGGCGACAAACTCTGGCTGATTATCGAAGACTGGCAAGGCCGGGTTTATAGCCACCATTGGGTGTTATAAGGCGCTTGCTCTGAGGTTGCGCTGCCGTTAATCTGTTGTTTCAGGAGAATAACAGCAGGGAAATCAGGGAGTTCAGATGCAAAAGCCAGTGGTTTTTATTGCCGGGGTGGTGGTTGGGGCTGTCGTAGCGGTTACCTTGTCAGCCTGGTGGGCGCCAACACAGGTTGTCACGGCAGAAGCGGCTCCCCCAGCTGCGAAACTTCCCGCTGGACAGCCTGATCTGACAGACGGCAACACAGCAACAGCGGCCACCTTACCCACAGTCCCTCAGCCCTCAGTTGCTACAACTGCCAATCACGAAGTCATCGAATTTACCCCGGCACAGCTGGATGAACTGGCGGAACAACGCCGGGAACGACAAGAACGGGCCAATCTCAGCAATATGCATCTGCGCTATCCGGCTGCTTATGCCGGAAAATATGCGGCTTTTCAGGGCAATGAGTTTTATGCCAACGCAGTTGAAAGCTTTGAAAGCGGTGAAATGACCAGTGATTGGGCCGAGAAAGCCCAGCAGGTTATCCAGCAATTTTTTGATCAGCGGCCACAAGAGTTTTCTGCCGTTCGGGTCGAATGCCGTGCCGCCATGTGTCGGATCGAGGGGCAGGCCATGTCACTTGAAGCCTACGATCGCTATTTCGACAATCCGAGAAATAACATTTGGCCGACACTGGGCATGAGTGCCTGGGGTGTGGGCCAGCATATGGTGCCAAATGACAGTTCAAATGCTTTTGTCTATTTCAAATACAAAAACGACGATGATTTCAAGCAGAAATAACCGCAGCAGACTGAAGCGCAGTCCGCGATAAAACACAAAAGGTTATTGTATTCTCGCGTTTAATTCTCAGGGATAGAAGAGTGTCGATGATGGGGAAGAACAAAATTGCCTGGCTGGCACTGACGGTCACGGTTGTAGCAGTAAGTTGGTTGTTGCAACCGCCTCAGACAGAAAATCTCCAGGCTGGTGTGCAGCAGCGGTCTGCGGGGCAATCAACAAAGCAGTCAGCTGGGCCGACAGAGCAAGCTAATACTGTCGTAAAAAACAACTCACACCAACTCAGCCCTTACGCGCACTGTGCTGAGACCGACACTCATCCTGTTGATAATCAACAAAATCTCTCCGAACAATTGCTGCCTTTGCTGCATGCCGGTAAAACACCTGCGGAGCTGCTGCAATACGATGTGACAGCAGCAATTTGGTACATGCAGTACGCAGAAAGTATCGCAGAGGCGATGCATATCATCGGCGCGACGGTTTTAGATATCCGCAAGCCGAGTGTACTGGACGCATTGGCTGAACGAATCAAGCAAGAACTGAGCGACAACCCGGCCGATTTTGCCCGCTCTCTGGTTGCGGCTGATGATTTTCAGGTATTTGTACCGGTTGGGCTCGGTACATTAAATGGCAGCACACTGATTTCACCCTCGCTGCTGTTTTTGCAGCTCAGTAATAGAATCCCGGCGCCTGAATTTCAACAGCTCATCGCCGGCAAAAGCTTTTCACCATTAGAAATTGCCGTGGCTATGCAATTGCGTTTGCCTGAAACCCATCTGTTGCAACTGGTGGCGCAAGGCCGTGATTTGGCGAAGTTTCCTGTTGGTTATCATCATTATCAGAGCAGAACCCCGGTCTGGAACCTGGCGGATATTGCCGCCATGCTGTGGCAGCCGGCGGTGTTAAAGGCGCTGAAGCAGCAAGATGTAGCGCCAACCCGCTTAGAAGGAGTGGTGACCGGGCTCGATTTCGCGTTATTTACTGAGCCGCCCCGCCACTTAGATGCTGAGAAGAATCCTGATCTGCTGCAGCAATTTAAACAAGCGCAGCGCGACACAGTTGCCTATTTACTGAACGAAGGTTATTGGGCGCATGGTTATCAAACCGCAGACGGTAGCTGGTTCTTTGGTAACAACTTTTTGAATGCCGGTCGCTTTCGTGCGGAAGACATTCTGGCGCTGTTACCCGCCGGCGCGCCTGCAACTATGTTCCGTCGGGTCGAAGTCAAGCCTCAGCCGGTGCCGGCAGGCACTGCGCTGGCAGACTGGGTTGCGAAACAAATTCAGCGAAAAGCGCAAGGCAAACAGGCGCGACAACAATGTCTGGCGCAGCAAAATCAGTTGCTGACGCAGGAAGCTTTGTTAAGCCGAAATGCCATTCAGGAACAAATTTTTTTATGGCGTGATGCTAAGCCGATGGACGAGCTGAGGTTAGCGCCATTACATCAACGCGACCCGGCCTGGTTGGCGTGGCACTGGCAAATGGGCGGGGCACCGCAACAAGATGCGGACGCGACGCTCAGAGACCGGTTGACAGATTTGTTACATGACCCGGTCGAGCTGATGGCGTTTTTGCAAAAAACTGAACTCGACAGTGGCACCACAGCCTGGTTGTTGATGGAAGTGATGACTAAACCGGAGTTGGTGCCGGCGTTTGAGCAGCGCTTTGCCGCCAAAGCACCCGCTTATCTGTATCCGGGATATGGTTTTAAGCCTGAACAAGATTTGAAAGTACTGCTGGAAGCTGGTTTTGAGCTCGGCATCGAGGATCTCTATGGCCGCAACCTGTTTCACTGGGCGTTTCGGACTTCGCCGGAGGCGGTGTTATTTTTGCTGACCCATGGCTTGTCGCCATTTGCTCAGGCCTTAGGCCCGGATGCGCTGGATCTGGCGCTGGAGCACAGTTATCTGCAACGCGAGTTACATCCGGCCTTGCCGCTCATTCTGTCGCAGCTGACCGACCCTGAACCTTCGCATCTGGCCCGACTGAAGCGCTTGCAGTTGTACCGGCCTGATTTGTATCAGGCCGTGCTGAAGCTCAAACCGGATTTAAAACTGCCGCCAGAAACCACGCCTAATGAACTGTTGGGCCCGCCGCAGCTGTAAAGCTGCTGCGGACAATGCGATTCTGGTCTTGTGGCTGCGGGTCTGTCGCACAGTGCAATAAAGCTTCGTGTAAATCGGCCTGCAGGTTGAGCAGGCTGGCGTAGAGCGCTGGCGGCAGTTTCGCTTGTTGCAGTGCGCAGCAGAACCAGCGCTGGGTTTGTTTCAGTAAGGCGCGGCTACGGCCGGGTTGGCCGGCAGCGCGATGGCAATTGGCTAAATTACGCACTGTGACGGCCAGACAACAACTGGGTAAACAGAGCTCATCGTCCGGCAGCTGCTGCAAAGTACCGGCTTCAGCTGCCGCGCCTAAAGTGCTTTCCAGCCAGACCGGCCAGACATCCGCCAGCGCCTGCTGATAACAATGCTGCGCCTGTGGCCAGTCCTGCGCGAAATACGCCTGATTGCCCAGTTCCATCCAATATTGCCAAATCTGCATGCGGCCTCCTTGTGCTGCTTCTAATGCGTGCGCAGCAGCACTCAGCCGCTGACAGCCTGAGTCGGAAACCACTGACAATGCTGATTGACCAGCAGAAACACTGTCACCATAGCGACTGTACCGAGCGGCGCGATTTTTTTGCGTAAGTTCATCCGGCATTCTCCCGAAAACGGCGATAATTGCAGTATAACTAAATGCGAATAGTTATCAATAACAAAAATAACTGAGCCTGAGCAAAAAAATTGCTGCAGCGGGCAGGGCAGCACTGGTGGTGTTTTGTGATATTATCACGTAAATCTACCCGCCACTGCTTCGGAGTTTTTATGCGCCATGAACGTATCCCGCTGATTTTATTGACTGGTTTTTTAGGTAGTGGCAAAACAACCTTATTAAATCAGCTGGTGCAGTTGCCGGAGTTCAGCCGCACCCTGGTTATCATCAACGAATTTGGTGAAACCAGCCTGGACCATCTGCTGGTCAGTAAAAGCAGCGACGAGCAGATTGTGGAGCTGTCGAGCGGTTGTATCTGCTGCACTATTCGCGGTGATTTAGCCAAAACCTTAAGCGACGCCACCTGGCGTTTTGCCCGCAACGGTGTGCGCCAGTTTGACCGGGTGGTGATTGAGACCACCGGCCTCGCCGAACCGACGCCTATTCTGCAAATCATCAGCAATACGCCAAAACTTTATGACAGCTACCGGATGCAGGGCACTGTGACTGTGGTCGATGCGGTGAATGGCGCGGGTACGCTGGCCACACACCCTGAAGCGCAAAAGCAGGTGGCGGTAGCGGATTTATTACTGCTGAGTAAAACTGACCTCGCGACAGAAACCCAACAAGCCGCCACGCGCGAAGCGATGGCGCAGCTGAACCCAACAGCGCTGGTGCAGCTGGTGCTGCAGGGCCAGACCCAGGTCAACGAGATTTTAGCGCTGGACCATGCCGAGCCAGTGCAATCGACGGCGCCGCTACAGCGCTGGCTGCCAACAGATCAGCTGAGCTTTGCGCCGGTCAGCGGTAAACAGGGTTTATTGCGGGCTGAGCAAACGAGCTCGGAGCCTGTTGATGTCAACCGCCATAATGACCGCATCCGCGCTTATTGTTATGTGCTGGAGCATCCGGTGACTGCAGCACAAATCGACCAGTGGCTGGATGCCCTGATGCCGGCACTGGGGCCTCAGCTGTTGCGCCTTAAAGCGATTTTAAATGTGGTGGGCTTCCCTGGACCGCTGGTGGTGCACGCGGTGCAACATCTGCTGCACCCGGCAGGTCTTCTGACCGAATGGCCGGATGCTGACCGGCGCTGTAAGCTGGTGTTTATCACTGACAACTTAAGCGCCGAGACTATCGAGCAAAGCCTGCAGTTTTTGCAATAAAAGCCCGGTTTATTTAGCCATCGGCGCCTGGCTGAGTTCACGGAACTGGCTGGGCGTCACGCCTTCCAGTCGTTTAAAGAAGGTGTTAAATACCGATTTGCTGTTAAAACCCACAGCAAAATAAATATCGGTGATGGTTTTCGCCGCCGGGCCTTGTTCAGCCAGCAACCGTTTGGCCTCGGCGATGCGATAACTGTTGATGTATTCATAAAAATTCTGCTGATAACGCTGCTTGATGGTCAACGAGACTTTTTTCGCCGGATAACCGGCCGCATCGGCCAGTTTATCCAGCGTAATATCCGGATTGGCGTAGAAGCGCTGCTGCGTCATCAGCTTGTCCAGCTGCACCGCAATCGCATCGTCGTACAACACCGTGGTTTCTTCTTTGGCTTCAAACAACGGCTGCTCACGCACCGGTTTGACGCCGACAAAAGAGGTAAAACGCAGAAAAATCAGAATATTCAGCGCGACAAAGTTCAGGTAGTAACTGGACAGCCCCACCACGTTCAGCAGGTCCATATTAAAATCGTTCGCCAGAAAACCATAAAGTTTCAGGCACACCAGCACAGTGTCCAGCGTAAAAATGGTCAGGAAACTTAGCAGCATCAGCTTTAACCAATACATATCAGTGGTTTTTAAATCGGCCTGCTCGTGGCGGATCTGTTCGCGATAACGCCACACCAGCAGAAAACACCACAGCACATAACCAGCGCGGACAAAACGCCCTAGCGTTTCGACATACAAATGCGGCGACGAATAAGCAATGTGCTGGCTGTGGATCAGCTGTGTCTGGCTTTGCTGGTCCAGCGCATAAAAATTCCACACCATATGCAGCAGATAAATCACCAGCGGCAGCAGATGCCAGCTGTGTTTGGGCCTTAGCTGCACGTCTTTGTACAGCAAGGCGCGGACAAAGAAATACAACAGCGGGCCGTCGAGGTAATAAGCAAAACTGAAGATAAAAAACAGGTCCGGTGAAATTTCCAATAACCAGATACGGAACTGCTTGCCCCAGAACATCAGCTCGTGCAACGGGATCAGGCAATGACATAACAAAAACGCCACCAGCAGCGCATTGCTGAGGCTGGGTTTTTTCGCTGAGGCAGCCAGCAACAACGCCAGCAGCAGACATTCAAAGGCCGTCAGCACCATCAGCAGGTCGTGGAAATTAAACAGAATGGTATCCATACAACTTCTTTTTGCAGGCGTTATTAAGGATGCACTAACGCAGTGCAGCGCTCTTTACTATGCGACAGCAGGCCGGAGCCAGCAAGCGAATTTTCGGTGACGCGCCCCGGACCTTGGTCTTATAGCGCTGGTGCTTGTTTCTGTTATGGTGTTTTTGGCAGCGCCAAACCTGTGGTGATGGCAAAAATATGCAACAGGTCAGAGCTGTCGAATTAAAAAATGATAAGAATTCATCTTATTGAAAAATAACAAAAAATAGCCATGCGAACACGTTTGAATAAAGTCGAACCTGAAAAATCTGCTTTTTTTTGCGGGTATGACCTGATTCAAACGACAAAACGCCAGCCTGGCGTTAAGCATGATGATGGCACTTTGGCTAAAGCCCTTCAGCGGGTTTTGGCCAGACACAATAACAGATGCAGTGCCGGCATCAGCAGGATAAGGAAGACACACCATGCAGAAAACCAGACTGAGCCGCGCCGTGGCGCAAGTGCTCGGCGTGGCCGTCGGCGTCAGCATGCTCCCGATGACAGGACATGCGCAACAAGCCAAAGCCAACGATACAAAAAACAACACTGACCAGATTGAAGTGATTTCGGTGACCGGTATCCGCCGCAGTATGGAAACCACCATCGACATCAAAAAAGCCGAGACCGCTATCGTTGAAGCGGTGTCAGCTGAAGACATCGGTAAATTACCGGACCAAAGTATCGCCGAATCCTTAACCCGTTTGTCTGGCCTGGCCGGTCAGCGCGTCAATGGCCGGGTGCAGGTGATTTCGATCCGCGGCCTGGCACCGGATTTCTCCACCACCACCTTAAATGGCCGGCAACAGGCCAGCGCCGGTGATAACCGCGCGGTGGAATACGACCAGTATCCGTCAGAGCTGATTAACGGCGCTGTGGTATATAAAAGCTCGGACGTCGGCATTGCCGGCATGGGTTTGTCCGGCACCGTCGACATGCGCACCATCCGGCCGCTGGCGCACGGCGAGCAGGCTGTGGTGTTTAACCTGCGCAGTGAAACCGGCTCTATCGACCAGCTGCATCCGGAAGTGTCGAAAAACGGCTGGCGCGGCAGTGCGTCTTACATCGACCAGTTTGCTGACGACACCATCGGCGTCGCCATCGGTTACGCCCACATGGACACACCGACTCAGGTGCAGCATTACAAAGCCTGGGAATGGAACACGGTCGACAACGCCTTAGCCGGCACCAGCAATGATGACGCGCTGGGTCTGGTCGGCCAGGAAGTCACCGCAGTAGCGCGTAATCAGGTGCGTGACGGTGTGATGGCAGTGCTGGAATACAAACCAAATGACAATTTCCACAGCATCGTCGATGCCTATTATTCCAAATTCTCACAGGATGAAGTGATGCGTGGCGCCATGTGGTTCACTAACCAATGGACCGGCGATGGCATGGAGTTTTTAAATCCGCAGTTTGATAACTTCGGCGGCACCAAAGTGGTCCGCAGCGGCGTGGCGACCAACTTAAGGCCGGTGCTGCGTAACGACCTGAATACCCGCGACGATGAACTCAAAGCGCTGGGCTGGAATAACAAATGGAAACTGGACCGCTGGACTATTGATGCCGACTTGTCTTATTCCGGCTCTGAGCGCGACGAACAGGTGCTGGAAACTTACGCCGGTTTAGCACCGACCGGCAGCTTTGACAACATCGGTTTTGAGTTACAACCAGAAGGTTTTCCGGTTTATACGCCGGGTACCGATTACACTGACGTTAACAAAGTGCAGCTGAGTGACCCGGCGCCATGGGGCGGCTGGGGCCATGACGGCGCGATCCGTTTCCCGCATGTCAAAGAAACCATTAAAGAAGCTGAGCTCAATGCGCGCTACGAATTAAGCGACGGCGCGTTCAGCAGTGTGGATATCGGTGCTAACTACACCAAACGGCAAAAAGACAAAGAAGTTGACGACAACGACCTGTTCCTGAAAAACAACAGAGCACCGGTCAAAGTCGACCCGTCGTTGCTGGTGTCGCCAACCTCGTTGAGTTTTGCCGGCATCAAAGGCGTGATTTCTTACGACATCATGCCAACGGTAAACCGCTATTACGACATTAAGCCTATTCTCGACACCAACCGCTGGAATAAAGCCTGGGGCGTCGAAGAAGAAGTACTAACCAGCTTTATCAAACTGAATATCGACACTGAGCTGTGGGGCAAACCACTGAAAGGCAATATCGGCAGCCAGTTTGTCCGCACCGATCAAAGCTCAAGCGGTTTCCTTGCCAGCGATTACAAACCGGGTAATCCATCCACGCTGACTCAGGTTGAAGCGGGTAAAACATATAACGACGTGCTGCCGGCGCTGAACCTGTCGATGGAAGTGCTGGATGACCAGTTTGTCCGGCTGGCGGCCGGTAAAACCATGGCCAGACCGCGGATGGACGAAATGCGCGCCAATATCACCGCCGGGGTCGGCGTGGATTCGCGGCGCTGGAGTGGCAACTCGGGTAACCCTGAACTGGAGCCGTGGCGTGCCAAAGCGCTGGATCTGACGTATGAAGTGTACCTCAATGACACCAGCTATATCGCCGGCGGCGCTTTCTACAAAAAGCTCGACAGTTATATCTACACACAAAACTTTGATTTTGATTTCAGCAACGCGCCGAATAACTCAACGGTGATCCCAATTAGCCCAATTGGCAATATGAGCCGGCCGGCCAACGGGGAAGGCGGTAGCCTGCGTGGCTATGAACTCAGTATGTCTTTGGATTTAGGCAGTTTTTATCTGCCGCTGAGCGGTTTTGGTTTTATCGGCAGCCAGTCATGGACCGATTCCAGCATCAAACCGGACGGCCCGAATACCTCAACCAAACTGCCGGGGTTATCCGACCGCGTGCGTGATTTAACGCTGTATTACGAGCGTGACGGCTTCTCGGCGCGGGTCAGCCAGCGTTATCGCTCAGCGTTTCGTGGCGAAGTGGTGCAGTTATTTGCCACCCGCGGTTACACCGAAGTGCTGGCCGACCGCCAGGTCGATGCGCAGCTCAGTTACAGCATCGACGACGGCACTTTTGCCGGCCTCACGCTGTTGCTGCAGGCCAATAACCTGACCAACTCGCCTTACACCACCCGGATGAATACGTTGCAGGAAGGCGGCGGTTATTTCCCGGAAGTGTATGAGGAATACGGCCGGCAATACCTGTTTGGCTTCAGCTACAAGCTGTAACGCCTGGCGGCGGCGTGCTGTTCTCCCAGAGCCACGCCGCCGCATTTTGTTGTTATTTACAGGAGGCCTGCTGTGCAACAGGGACCTATCCGCAAAATTGTGATTGTCGGCGGCGGCTCATCCGGCTGGATGAGTGCGGCCTTGTTATCGAAGTTATTACGTAACCGCGCCGGCGCGCCGCTGCAGATTTGTCTGGTTGAGTCGGAACAAATCGGCACTGTTGGCGTTGGTGAAGCCACAATTCCGGCGATCAAAGTGTTTAATCAGCTGTGTGGCATCGACGAGCGCGAGTTTATTCAGGCCACCGGCGCGACCTTTAAACTCGGCATTGATTTTGTTAATTGGGGACAAATCGGTGAGCGTTATTTTCATGCTTTTGGCGCTATAGGCCGCAGCTGGGAATGGCTCAGTTTTCATCAGTACTGGCTGGCGCTGCGCGAGGCCGGGCTGGCCTTGCCGTTTGACGACTATTGCATTGGCGCTGTGATGGCGCGCGAGCAGCGTTTTATGCAAGCTGACGCGAGCCGGCCGCTGTCGCCGGTCAGTCAAATCGCCTATGCCTATCATTTTGACGCCGGACTCTATGCGCAGTTTTTGCGCCGCCACAGCGAAGCACGTGGTGTGAGCCGTATCGTCGGCACTATCAGTGCAGTGACGCGCCATGCCCACAATGGCCATATTCACCAACTGGTGCTGGACGATGGCCGGATCATCGAAGGCGATTTGTTTCTCGACTGCTCCGGCAGCCGCGCTTTGTTACTGGGCCAGACGCTTGGCGTTGGCTACGACGACTGGTCGCACTGGCTGCCAAATAACAGCGCTTTGGCGGTGCCATCAGCGGCGTTGGCGGAGTTGCCGCCTTTTACCCGTTCAACGGCGCATCACAGCGGCTGGCAATGGCGTATTCCGCTGCAGCACCGCACCGGCAACGGCATGGTGTTCGCCAGTGGTTTTGTCAGTGACAGCACGGCTGAAGAGTTATTGTTAAGTTCGCTCGACACGCCAGCTTTGGCGGCGCCCAAGCTGATTCGTTTTACCACAGGTCAGCGTAAACAGATGTGGTGGGGCAACTGTGTGGCAATCGGCCTTGCCAGTGGTTTTCTCGAGCCGCTGGAATCGACCAGCCTGCATCTGGTGCAAACCGCCGTCACCCGGCTGGTGAATTTGTTTCCGGACTTGTCGTTTCAGCAGGCCAATATCGATCATTACAACAGCCTGGCCGCGACCGAAATGGCGCAGATCCGCGATTTTATTATCGCGCACTACAAAGTGACCCGGCGCAACGACAGCGAATACTGGCGTTATTGCCAGCGCATGGCGCTGCCGGACAGCCTGGCGCAGAAGCTGGAGATCTTTGCCGCTTATGGCCGGGTGCACCGGGTGGCGGATGAGCTGTTTCGCGAAGACAGCTGGGTGCAGGTGTTGCTGGGACAAGGCTTGTCGCCAGCGCGGCCCGACCCGTTATGCCAGCAAAAAAGCCTGGCCGAGATGCGGGATTTCGCCGAATCGACGGCGCAGGTCATTGCCGCGTGCACCGCACAAATGCCAACCCATACCGATTTTATCCGCAAAGTTGCGCCTTTTCGCGCCGAAGCACCGCTGCGCTGAAGCGGACACAGGAGTTTGATTTGAGAATGAAGTTTTCACGCCTTGCAGTGCTGACCGCTACGCTTGGCCTGGCTGCGCCGGCCGCTGTCGCGCAGACGCCGCAGCTATCTGGCCAATTACATGGCTGGCTCAGCCGGGCCGATCAGCAGCTGCTACTCGCTACAGATCCACAGCAGTTTTTACGCCCGGCAGCGCCGGCTGCGGCTGTGGTCAGTATCAACAGCCACGAGCGTTTTCAAACGATGCAGGGCTTTGGTTACACCCTGACCGGCGGCAGCGCCATGCATCTGATGGCCTTGCCCGCCGCCCAGCGCGCGGCGTTATTGCAGGAATTATTTGGCCCGCAAGGCATTGGTGTGTCTTATCTGCGCTTAAGCCTTGGCGCTTCAGATTTAGACCCGTTGCCTTTTAGTTACAACGACTTAGCGCCAGGAGAAACCGACCCGACGCTGAAAAAGTTTTCGTTGGCCCCGGATGAGCAACTGCTGATCCCGCTACTGAAACAAATTCTGGCCATCAGGCCGGATTTGCAGTTGCTCGCCAGCCCCTGGTCGCCGCCGGCCTGGATGAAAAGTAATCAAAACACAGTCGGTGGTGAATTGCTGGAGCAATATTACCCGGCTTATGCGCAATATTTTGTCCGTTATCTGCAAGGCATGGCGGCGCATGGCATTCGCATCGGCGCAGTGACAGTGCAAAACGAACCGCTGCATCCGGGCAATAATCCAAGCCTGCTGATGCATGCCTGGGATCAGGCCACTTTTGTCGGCAAGCATTTAGGTCCGGCGTTTGCGAAAGCTGGCCTTGCGACTGACATTCTGATTTATGACCACAACCCGGACCATGTTGAATATCCGCTGGCGGTGCTGAGTGACCCGGTCGCCCGGCGTTATATCAAAGGCTCGGCTTTTCATTTGTACAACGGCAGCATCACTGAGCTTTCGCGGCTAAAAGCGGCTTATCCGGATAAGGATATTTATTTTACAGAACAGTGGGTTGGCGCTAATTCCGATTTCGGCGGCACCCTGATGTGGCACACCGAACACTTGCTGATTGGCGCTGTCGAGCAACACGCCCGCACTGTGCTGGAGTGGAATCTGGCAGCCGATGCCGACTACAAACCTTATACGCCGGGCGGTTGTACCGAATGCCTCGGCGCCCTGACTATTACTGCAGCTAAAAACGCTGCTGAGGCCAACATTCAGCGCAATGTGGCTTATTACGTCATTGCCCACGCCGGCAAAATCGCGCCACCGGGCTCAGTGCGCATCGGCTCGAAAGACCCGCTGCCGCAGCTGTTACAGCTGGCTTATCAGCGGCCGGATGGCCGGGTGGCAGTGCTGTTACAAAACCAGGCCGACAGCGCGCAGACAGTCCGGCTGGCGCTGGACCAACGCGCCTATGACTGGTCATTACAATTACCGCCGCACAGCGTGCTGAGCCTGATCCTTCCCGCTGCTGCAGGAGCAAAATAATGCTGAAATTTCGTTTGAATACTCTTTCGGCGCTGCCGCTGCTGGGCGCTACTGTGTTGCTCAGTGCCTGTGCGCCGCAACCTGTGGCACCTGCCGCTCAATCGCCACAAACACCGCAGCAGGCGGTGCATCCGGCCTGGCCCAAGCTCAGCCCGGCGCGCAAGGCCGACCCGCAGTTGGAAGCGCGCATCGGGTCTATATTAAAAACCCTGACGCCGGCGCAAAAAGTGGCGCAAATCATCCAGCCGGACATCCGCTGGATGAGCGTGGACGACATGCGCCAATATGGTTTTGGCTCTTATTTAAACGGCGGCGGTGCCTTTCCCGGAGATAATAAAGCAGCCACGGCGGCGCAGTGGTTAGCGCTTGCTGAGCAGATGTATCAGGCTGGCCTCGATGCCAGCCTTGATGGTGCCGCCATTCCGCCGCTGTGGGGCACGGATGCCGTGCACGGCCACAACAACGTGCGCGGCGCGACGGTGTTTCCGCACAATATTGGCCTGGGTGCCAGCGGCAACGCTGAGTTGGTTGAAGCCATAGGCCGCGCCACTGCGGCAGAAGTGGCCGCCACCGGTATTCAATGGATCTTTGCGCCGACTGTGGCGGTGGCCCGCGACGACCGCTGGGGCCGCAGTTATGAAAGTTACAGTGAAGATCCGGCGCTGGTCCGCTTGTTAGGCGCGGCGCTGGTGCGTGGTATTCAGGGCGATGTGCAAAGCACCAACTGGCTGCAGGGCCCGGCACGCCTCGCCACTGCCAAACATTATCTCGGTGATGGCGGTACTGCCGGCGGTCGCGATCAGGGTAATACCACGCTGGACGAAGCCGAACTGGTGCGGCTGCACGCGCAGGGGTATCTCAGCACTTTAGACGCCGGTGTGCAGACGGTGATGGCGTCCTTTAACAGCATTCACGGCAGCAAAATGCATGGCAACCGTTATCTGCTGACCGATGTGCTGAAACAACAGCTCGGTTTTGACGGCATTGTGGTCGGTGACTGGAACGGTCATGGCCAGCTGCCGGGCTGCAGCAATCAGCGCTGCGCCGCCGCCATTAATGCCGGCATCGATATCATCATGGTGCCGGAAGACTGGAAAGCAATGTACCAGAATACGCTGGCGCAAGCTGAAGCTGGTGAGATAAGCAAGGCGCGGCTCGATGATGCAGTGCGGCGCATTCTGCGCGTGAAACTGCGCAGTGGGGTGTTTGAGCACAGCCCGGCGCAAATCGCCGGCGCGGGCGACCAACAGCTGATTGGTCATCCGGCACATCAGGCGTTAGCGCGTGATGCGGTGCGCCAGTCGCTGGTGCTGCTGAAAAACAATGCCGGGTTATTACCGCTGCCGCCGAAGTTGCGGGTCTTAGTGACTGGTGACGGTGCGGATTCAATCCCGAAACAAAGTGGCGGCTGGACAGTGTCCTGGCAGGGCACCGGCACCAGCAATGCCGATTTCCCGCAAGGCCGCACTATCTACAGTGGTATTGCTGCTCAGGTTAAAGCTGCTGGTGGCCAGACCGAGCTGAGCGCCGATGGCCATTATCAGCAGAAACCCGATGTGGCTATTGTGGTGATTGGCGAAAACCCCTATGCCGAATTTGATGGTGACGTGGCGAGCCTGGATTATCAGGCCGGCCAGAATCAGGACGAAGCGCTGCTCAAACGCTTAAAAGCGGACGGCATCAAAGTGGTGACGGTGTTTTTATCCGGCAGGCCTTTGTGGGTCAATCCGGAGCTGAATGCCTCTGATGCTTTTGTCGCGGCCTGGTTGCCGGGCACCGCTGGAGACGCCGTGGCTGAGCTGTTATTTCGCAAGCCGGACGGCACTGTGCAAGCTGATTTTCGCGGCAAACTGCCGTTTAGCTGGCCTAAAACGCCGGACAGTTTGCCGCTGAATGCCGGCGATGCAGCCAGTGCAGATAAGGTGCTGTTTAGTCTTGGTTATGGTTTGCGCTATCAGCCAGAGGCTGCGGGCGCCGCGCCGGGACTTCTAGCCCAGCAAGACTTGCCGCAGCTCGATGAAACCAGCATGGCGAGTGTCAAAGCCAGCAGCCAACTTGCACTGTTTGAACGCCGCCCGGCTGCGGGTCTGCATTTACAACTGCTAGGCGCTGATGCTGTGGCCACAGAAGTGACAGCCAATAAAGCGGCAACGACTGACGGCAGCCTGCTGCTGAGCGCCGTCAACTGGCAAAAACAAGAAGACGCTTTGGCGCTTCACTGGCAACAAGGCGGGGCTATGTTGCAGCTCCATAGCAGCGACCCATTGGATTTAAGCCGTTATGGCCAGCTGGTGTTTGACCTGAAATGGCAACAGGCACCGGCGCAGGCCGTGACGCTGGCGATGTCCTGTGGCAGTGGTTGTGGCGGGCAGTTGGATTTGAGCCCGCTACTGGCAGCTAAAGCCGCCGGGCAATGGCAAAAAATCACTGTGGATTTATCTTGTTTCGCCAAAGCAGGCGCTGCGCTTAATCACTTGTACCAGCCGTTTGTGCTGCAAAGTGAAGGCCGGGTTGCGCTGAGTCTGGCCAATATCCGCGTCACACCGGCGACGGCAGCTGCAGATATCAGCTGTGCTGGTGACTAGCTGATATTGCACAACTGACGCGGCCGGCCGGATTATTCTGGCTGGCCGCTTTTTTCTGCCGCTGCTTTTAACGCCTCATAACCGCCGGCGTTATGTACATTGGTAAAACCCAGCTTTTTCAGCTCAGCTTCGGCGAGGCCAGAACGACGGCCGGAGCGGCAATACAGCTGGATCTCAGCATTTTTGTCCTGCGTCACAGCGCTAATTTTCGCCGCAATCTCGGTGTGTGGAATATTCAGCGCATCTTTTAAATGGCCGGCCTGAAATTCTTCCGCGCTGCGTACATCGATCCAGATTTTCTCTGCGGCTAAAGCCAGTGGCGCGGCACACACCGCCAGACCAAGCAGCGCTGCTTTGCACCACATATTGAACTGTTTCATTTTCAGGCTCCGGTTATATTAGAAATTTGTACCATACGTCTGATTGTACAAGGCCGTCAGCTCAGCGTGAAGGTCCGGCGCAAACCATTGTAAATGCGCATCCAGATAAGCCCGCTGCTGGCTGACATTGCTGATGGCCTGGTCGAGGCTGGTCAGTAGTAGCCGGCCTTGTGGTGTGTCCGAGCAGATGATGTGGCCTGGTAACAGGGCGGGCGATTCCTGCAACGCAAAACTTTGTACGGCGGGCGGCTTTGGCAACTGCGCCAGATAGTGTTCGACCACATTGGGGTATTCAATCAGCAGGTCAATCCGGCCCAGGCTGAACATCTGCAACAAACCGCCGGCATTATCCGGTCCGCTGCGGGAAAATAAATTGCGCTGATGGGCGGCTTGTTTCAGTAAAGGGTCGAGTTGGTCGCCATAGCTGCGGTCGGTGTTGAAACCCAGCTTAAATCGCTGATGCGCCGATAGCAGCCGCTGCAGACTGAGTGGTTTGTTACTGGCTTGCTGCGCCAGCCAGGACCTGAGCCCGGATGACTGCAGCACATAAAGCCGCAGCCCCGGAAAGATCACCTGTGGTTGCAGACTGATAATGCCCCAACTGCGCCGCTCCGGCAGCGGCAATTTATTCCCGACACAGACATTGGGCCTGTGTTGCAGCAACTTCGCTGCCTGCGCGGTCGTCGCTTGCTGCCGGCTGATTTTAATCCCCTGTAACTGCGGTTCCAGCAGCCGGAAGGTAGTTTCATTGATATCCAGCACCTGCAGCGCCAGATTCGGCGCGTGCTCGGTCAGCCAGAGTAGTTCCGGTGCGGAGCTGGCCTGTGCTGCGGCTGGCAGACTCAGACCGCACAACAATATAAAGCTGCACCAAAAGGTTTTGCTGCGCATCAGTTCGGTGCCCGAAGTGATTGGACCTGATTCACTATAACTAAAGTGACAGTGTTTGCGAATGATTCGTGGTACTCACTTTACAGGTGAATAAATCTCAGCTGTAGTTAGATCGGCAACACATATACTGGCGAAGAAAAGCCGGGCCCCGCCACTCAGTAAGGAGAGCTGATGAAAAACCTGCTGCAAAACCTGCCGATGCATCGCAAACTGTTGTTATTGCTGTTTTTCCCTTCCGTGTTGTTATTGTGGTTCGCCAGTCAGAGTTTGCTGCAACAATGGCAGCAATATCAGAATGCGGCTCAGGTGCGTGCCGCGATCAGTGATCATCTGTTGCTGGGGCAGCTGGTCAACGCGTTGCAGGTCGAGCGTGGCAGCAGCGGTATTTTCATCAGCAGTAAAGGCGCACGTTTTAGCGCTGAAGTGACAAAAGCCCGTACTGGCAGTGACGAGCGGCTGGCCGCGCTGACCGGGGCGCAGCGTGCGGCGCTCAGCGAACTCATCGAGGCCTTGCCCGGCTTGCGTCGTCAAATCGATAGTTTCAGCCTGGACGCCACCACCGCCGCTGCCGGCTACACGCGGTTTATCACACAGTTACTGCAGCGAAATGACCAGGCCGTGCAAACTCTGACCGACCTGACGCTGGCGCGTCAGTTGGCAACTTTAAATGACTGGATTGAACTGATTGAACGGGCCGGTCGTGAACGGGCTATGGTGAGTCTGGTCTTTAGTCAGGACCAGGCGGAGCCGGCGCTCATCAGCCGCATCGCCCAAAACCAGGGCGCCTTTGTGGTGTTCAGCAGCCGTCTGGCGCAACACAGTGCCGACGCCAAAGCCTTATTAGCACAAGCCGACAGTGCTGAGTATCAGGCGTTGCAGCCGCTGGTGCTGCGAAGCGCCAGCGGGCAAAAGTTTGGCCAGGACGCTGCCAACTGGTTCAGCGTCGCCAGCAAACGCATGGCGCTGTTGATTAGCCATCAACAGGGATTAATGCAACAAATCGGCGACGCCGCCGCCACGCAGCAGGCAGCCGCCCGGGCCAGTCTGTTGCAGGCCGCCGTGTTGCTGTTACTGGCTGTGTTGGTGGTCGCTGGTTTCAGCCTTGCCATTCACCGCAATATTCAACAGGCGATGCGGCAAATCCGCACGTTAATGCAACAACTAACCGGCCGTGACCTGACCGCGCGTAGCCAGTATCAGGGCCAGGACGAATTTGGCCAAATCGCGGCCGGCATGAACCAGCTTGCCGAAGAGCTGCAGCAGGTGATGCGGGAGATTTATTTCGCTACCCAGCAGGTGGCCACCGCTGCGGAACAAGCTTCAGCCGTGACACGCGAAACCAGCGCCGGCGTGGCGCAGCAACAGCAGGACACCGAAATGGCGGCTACTGCGATGCATGAAATGAGCGCGACTGTACATGATGTGGCGCTCAGCACTGCTGCCGCCGCGGAACAGGCACATGACGTGCAGCAAAAGGCCGGTCAGGGCCAGCAACAGCTGAGCCAGACCATTGCGCTTATTCAACAACTGCGCGGGCAGGTGCAGCATACCAGCCAGGAGATTGTGGCGCTGAATGAACACAGCCAGACCATCAATCAGGTGCTGGATGTGATCCGCGGTATTGCTGATCAAACCAACCTGCTGGCGCTGAACGCTGCCATCGAAGCCGCCCGCGCCGGCGAACAAGGCCGCGGTTTTGCCGTGGTCGCCGACGAAGTGCGCCACCTGGCCAAACGTACGCAACAATCAACCTTTGATATCCAGAAAATGATTGAAACCCTGCAGCAAGGCGCGGCAGCGGCCAATCAGGCGATGCAACAAAGCCTGCAGCAGGCTGACCGCGGCGCAGCGGTGATCCAGACCACCGGCGAACTGCTGGCGGACGTCGTGCACGGCGTGGCACTAATCAACGACAAAACAGTGCAAATCGCCTCGGCGGCGGAAGAGCAAAGCACAGTCGCCGAGCAGATTAACGAAAACATCACCCGCATCAGCGACATCTCGCAGCACACCAGTTCCGGCGCCGAAGAGACCGCCGTCACCGCCGCCGAACTGGCAAAGCTGGCCGAGCAGTTACAGGCGATGATCAACCGCTTCCGCCTCGCGGCGTGAAGCGGTGCAGTTGGCGCTTGTCGGAGGGGTATTTCGGCAGTTGTTCAAATTTTGGCTAATCGATTGATAAATTTTAATAAAGCCGAAAAACCAACGATTTTGCGGCTGGACAAGCGCCAACAGGCACAATACAATGCCCACCGTCGCGCACCCGTAGCTCAGCTGGATAGAGCGCTGCCCTCCGGAGGCAGAGGTCTCAGGTTCGAATCCTGACGGGTGCGCCATATAAATCAACCACTTAGAGGCAACTCAAGTGGTTTTTTTTGTCGTTTTAAGCATAAAGTGAACTTTCTTAAGCATAACTTGAACTTTTGTCATTTTCTGCCACGCTTATGTAACTTTGTTACGAAAGTGACCGGACGTGCAGAAAAGAAAAATCACTAAGTCTGCAGTAACCAATATCTTCAGGTTTGTCTCCTGCCACAAGCCCGACCCAATCACCGTCGAAGGTTATAACGAATTCATCGCTTGCCATTACTTTGAGTTTTCCACTCAGGTCATCGATTTCGAAGCCCAACCTCAGCGTTTTGCCTTTCCGCAAGAAAACGGCAACCGGCCACTTATCTACACTCCTGACTTTTTAGTTCGGCTACACGACCAACAGGAAGTATATTTCGAAATAAAACCCCACAGCATCACTCTCACCGATAAGTTTAGGCAAAAGTGGCAGTTGCTACAAAAGGCATTTGGCGAAAGAGATCTTAGCTTAGAGCTGGTAACTGACAGGCAACTGATGCGTGGCCAGATGGCAGAAAACCTGAAGCTGATTCATCGGTATATGACACGTGAAGATGTCACTGAACAGCAACAACAGATTCTCTTGTTTCTTGCTAAAGGCCCGCAGTCTCTAAGTGATATCGCCTTTGACATTCATGTATCCGAAAACATCACTAAAACCTTACTGTTGAATCTTGCGGCTAAGAAGTTGGTATCGTTTCCACTTTATGCTGAACTGGCATCTGATAGTGTCTTTGCGGGGGTCAATCATGGTTAAAGTATTCGAGCAGCTTTTCCCGGTACCGGCAGACGTGACCCATGATATTGCCAAAGAAGCGTTTCTTGAGGAAGTCAGACAGTGCCTGGATGAAACGGATGCCTATGAACATCTAGACGCTTTGCCAGAACGAGAGCGCGCACAAGCTGTGTTTCGGTGGAGAGTGCTCAGCAAAGTCACTGAGCTATGCAATGGTGTTTTTTCAGAGCAGCGCATTAAGCGCATTTACGTCGAACTAGAGTCTGAGTTTGCCGCACAAACGCCTTCAATCTCCACGATCAGGCGCTGGGCTAAGATTTATCAAGAGTCCGGAAGATCAATCAAGGCGTTAGCTCCCAACAGTAGTGAGCGAGGCAATAAAACTAAAAGATTAAATCCAGAGATGGAAGACCTCATCCAACAAGCCCTAGACAGGATTAAAGACGTTGAAGCGGGTGCTGTTTCCAGTGCCTACAGTTATCTCCAACATTTGGTATTTCAGTTTAACCAAAGGTCAGGTTTAAAACTCAGCACTCCCTCACTTCAGACATTCAGGTCACGGTTTAAGAAAATTTCGCCATACGAGATGGCGGTAAAGCAGAAAGGTAAATTTAAGGCCAACAAAGAGTTCAAACACATTGGTGAAATGGTAAAAACTAACCGTCTTCTGGAACGAGTAGAAATTGACCACACCAAGCTCGATTTTTTTGTGGTCGAAAAAGACAGTTTAATCCCACTTGGTCGGCCTTGGCTGACAACGCTATGTGATGTGCATTCGTCTTCTGGTCTGGGGTTTTATGTTGGATTCACACCGCCAAGTTTTGTGTCTGTGGCAAGAGCTTTGAAGCATGCCCTTTTACCCAAAGATTACATATTAATCAGATATCCAGATGTTAAAAATCCTTGGATCTGCTTCGGTAAGCCTGAACTTATTGTTTCGGACAACGGAAAAGAGTTCGACGATAAGGATTTTAAATTGGTGTTAGGAAAGCTGCTGATTAATTCCGGCAAGAATCCAACAGCAACGCCTTATCTGAAACCAATTATCGAACGACACTTCGGGAAACTGAATTCTGAATTACTGCGAGCACAGCCCGGACATACTTTGGCATCACTAAAAGGCTCTGCGGATTATGATCCGGCAAAAAATGCTGTTCTTGATCTGGATAGATTACTGCACATTATTCATATCTGGATTTGTGATGTTCATCAAGCGCGCCCAAATGCTAAAGGTGACCGCATTCCTAATCTTACTTGGAAGAAAGCGTTAGGACAGTTTGCTCCTGTTCAATCTGATTACGATGTTGGAGATTTGAATCTGACGTTCTGCCGGACTTTTAGTGGCCAGTTGCGGAGGGATGGGGTGACATTCAAGCACCTTCGGTACTCCAGTCATGCATTGGCTGAGCTTCGGGCACGAGTCGGGGATCATCAGGTTGTTTTTAAAGTAGACCCGGAGAATATTGGGTACATGTATGTTTCCAATCAATTGACCAAAAGTTTTTTGAAAGTCCCAGCCGTTAAATTTAAGTACGCTTCAGCCGTGACGCTTCATCAGCACAAGGTCAACTGCATAGCTGCCAGGCAAGAGGTTGGGGATAGTTATAATGATGAAGATATTTTAGAAGCCAATAGCCGCATTCATCAGTTGATTGACGAGGCATTCTCGGCAAAAGCACGGTCATCAAGACGTACAGGTCGAACTTCTAAAGCAGCAAGGTATGTTGAAGATTCAAAGCTAGCAAAAGCTTTGGCTTCAGAGAGGCAAGACGAACCGGAGACCCTAACCTCTGACTCAAGTGAAGTAGATAAATCGAAGAACAGCCCACACAAACCTATAGATACCACTGGCTGGGAGTTTATTTAACATGGACGTCAAGCTCAACGAAGAAGAAATTAACGCTAAATTAGCCAAGTTTCGCTCAACCTATATTGCAAGCCCATTTCTTAAGTCTGTCCTGAACGAACTAGATGAATGTCGTAAACTGTCGAAACTTGGCGGTGACCCTGAATGTATGATTGTTACCGGTGATACCGGATCAGGTAAAACTTCGCTGCTCAATAAGTACCTTGAGTTACATGCAAGGCAGGAATTATATAAAGGCACTTTTATTCCTGTGCTGTCCACTACATTGCCTGGTAAGGCCAACTCCGTCGCTCTCTTTCAGCAAATTCTTGCTGATTTAGGCCATCCGTTTCCGTTTGAATCAAGTAATGAGGTGCAACTACGTAAACAGATCAAAGAACTTGCGTATAACTGCCGGCTAGAACTCATAATTGTCGATGAGTTCCAGCATCTGATTGAGAGAAAAAGTCTGACAATACTAAAGGAAACCGCAAACTCTATTAAAAGCCTAATAGTCGATATAAAAATTCCAATGGCTATTTTTGGTATGCCCTATAGTTCCGTAATTCTGGATAGCGTGAGTCAGTTATCCAGCCGCTTTGAACGTCGTAGAAAGCTGGGACCATTTCGTATCAGTATTGCCAAAGACAAGGAGGAGTACTTAGCATTTTTAACAAAGCTTGAGGAGCTGATGGATTTACCTGAACCCTCTAACCTTGCCTCTGAAAATTTATGCGCTCGGTTGTATGCCTACTCGAATGGAAACTTTAAAAAGTTAAAAAATTTGCTTGGTGAGGCTTATCGTGCAGCACTCGAAAATGGTGAGCTTTATGTAAGCAATCAAAGGCTTACTGAGGCGGCATTCAAACGTAACTCAGAGCTTACAAAAAACAACAACCCATTTTTGCTGAAAAAGGAACAGTTAACAATCTTAGAACCTGGGGAATATGTTGGCTGGGACGACTATAAACGCGAGGGAGAAATAGATGGTCGGTTTAAAGACAAGCCAAAGAAACTTTCTTTTTCTGATGTGTTTTGAAAAGAGGTTTACTTATCGATCCTAGAGAGAGGACGTCCTCAACGGAAGAATGTCAGTAACAGAGCCGCTTAAAGACCAGTTTTTAGCTGTATTAGCTCATATCTGCTCTTGCAGTTTAGTCGAGAGGTTTTAACCTGACTTGACAGTCAGCTATGAGCGAATTGCGGTTGTCCGTCACTGGCTATTTGCTGACATTCGTTTTTTCGAGAACGGGGCATGAAACGCCCAAATTTAGCGCAGAAAGCCACGAAGCGTGGTTGACGTCGCAGCCAGCACTGTTTGCGGGCGAGAAAGTTTTTTGTTAGCTGCCACTGTTTAGCATTTGATTAGCAATAGCCAGACAACCAAGAGACAGACATATTGTTGATCCCGCAGGGACTTTAAGGGCAGTATCTGTGGATTGTGAAGCGCTTGTCACAGACCGTTGAGTTATTACGCCAACAACTTCCCCCTTCCTGTTAACGACTGGCCCACCACTTGCGCCCGGATGCATTCCATTGTCTGCGTAAAAGCTGGCTGTCTCGACTGAAAGATCCAAAGCCGAATTAGTTGATACCAGCTTTCTAATATTCCCAACTACAGAGCGTTTTATTAAAGGTCCCATCATGTCAGCAAGATAGCCTTGATTCATTGCTGCCTTAAATTCTTTCACCCCTTCACAACTATTACTCATTAATTTATCGAGACCAAATGACATTGTTAACTCCTCGGGATATCCAGCAAGAAAAACTTCTTCTCCAAGATCTGGATACTCTGATGAAGTAACAAGGTGTGGAAATATAGTGTCAGTGCTTTTCTTAGGATGTATTACAGCTATATCAAGTTGGAGACTATCAATAAAACCTTGGCATTTAATAGTAAAACCACAAAAAACATTTCTGTATTCAAGTACTTCAATGCCTGGAAACTTAACTAAAATTTTAACATTAGGGTCTTCTATATCTTTAGTTAATAGTGGAAATCTTCCAGTTACAACATGCCCAGCTGTAACGACTTGTCCCTGATCATTTAGAGAGAATCCTGTCCCTTCACTAATTTTTTCATCATCCAAAAAGACAGTTATGTAGCAACACGCTTTTCCTATCTGCTCGTAAAGGTCTTTATACATATAGGATATCCATCGATGTTGCAGTGGCAGATGATGTAAAGAGCAAGTGATACTCCTTGTTTGCTTATTTAAGATTCCCATTATCCTAAAATCTAAAACTAGTGCTATCTACTATCGCGTCTTTTGCGTGATTAAAAGCAACTTTAGAAGTTCTACCGCCAAGATACATCGACAAAAAATAAGTTTGAGCAAACTGTGAAGCTATCGCACCGTGTACAGAATGGAATGGTGCAGCTATATCTTCGCAAATTGCGGTTTTGGAAAATGGTTTAGAAAACTTCTGCTGCCCTGTTTTACAACATAAAAACAAAAAATGCTTTTTGGGAGCGCCTCTTACCCTGAGAGAATTCCCTAACTCAGTTGCAGTAATCCACTCGTCGACACCAAAGTAGATAGCATCGCTTCGACCGTGCCCTATAAATACAACATGACTTATTTCAGACTGTTCCTCTTTCCAGAATTTTGTAAGTTCAGCCAGTGAACGAACTTTAATTCCTATGGCTTCATCTTCTGCAAGAAGTAATCTCAAATGATGAAGTGTTGTTTTGTAAAGAGGGTCGATCAAAAGCAGCTCACTCTTATAATCGCCTAACGCAACCACAAGCGCTTTAATGTGCTTTCTTGCAAATGACACAGATATCCAATCAGAGGTTGCTCCATTAGGAAGGTCAACTTTAATCTTACTGGGCCCTCGATCAACCACCGTTGTACAGTAAAAAGAAGAAAAGCCATCTTGGTCTAAACCTATTTTGGAGCGAGGTACATAGACCTTGTCCCCAATATTTTTTTCATTTGCCAAATTCTTCATCCATAAAAGCTCACGCCGTGTTAAGTAGTGAGCAATGCTACCAACGAACTTAACCATACCACCGTATACACGAAACCCAACGATGACATGAAAAATGCCATGCTTTGGGAATATGTCTTAAACGCTTTGTTACGTGACTTGTGAAGCAGAGCTAAATACTACGTAATCTGGGTCATTTTTGTCATCAATGATCTCTTTCTTCGTACGGAAATTTATGTTGTCCAATCGGATTAAGTTCTCAATATTTGGTGCTAGCTGACCACTCTTATCCATTTCTACGTTAGTGATAAAGAAAGTACCAAAACGCTCATAGAAGTACTTAAATAAAGACATACTTCTGTCATCACTTGGGTTCATTTCGTGATGACGGCTAATCGTCACCATCAGTGACTCGTCAGGAACCATGCCTAACTGTTCCATCTTTTTGATAACAACTTTCCAATTAGAGCCAAAATGTACTTTGTAATCTTGGGGAGCGGCCTCAGATATCTGCTCGACAACACTAAGTCGTATCTCACCAGATTTGTCGTAAGCACCAATCTGCTTTTTCAAACGTCGGAAAATTTCTGCGCCAGCCTTATTGTTATCATAAACGAAACCAAGAATGGGTGGGTTTCTAAAGTCCATATCAGCAACCACAGACATTGCTTTCCATTGAGCTTTGTTCCATAAGTCAATATCTACGACTGAACTAATGAACATACTCTTGCGTTCTTTCGATTCTAGCGCTGGCGCTTCAATTGTCTCAGTATGGACTTCGCCTAAAGCAGGACGTCTAGATTGATTTAGCCCAAGTAGTCTATTCCTCAGCTTCATTTTTTGCGCTTCTTCTGAGATACAATAGTGAGTATATGGTTGCAGAGGTAATGGGATAGAATCTAGCGAGCTTCTATTGAAAACAATAGGGATGAATTTATCGTTCTGAGTGTTCAAATTGTAAAGCTGCTGAAGGATTAGATTAGTTTCCCACTTTACGCCTCCGCCCTCAGATTTACCTGAGAAGTCATTAGCACGCTCGTAGAAAAGTGGAGTGCATACGATCAAAACATAATTAGCTTCTTGTATTTGACGCATCATCCATTTTGGCCAGCCTTCAACTGGGGCTTCTTCATATTGGTCGATCTCAGCATCAATACCTTGGCTACGGAGGTAATTTGAGAATTCAAGCACTGAGTCTGATAGTTGTTCAGATTCATGCGCATAGCTGATAAATACTTTATTAGTCATATAATAACCACAACAAGGTAAAGGAGAATTGCATCACCTTACTAAAAACTCACGAGTTATTCTTTATTTTATTCAATCACATAACGCTAATATTTTTGTCGCTCAGAAACTGTTTGTTAGGTGCTTTCACACAGTAGCACTGCAACTGCCCGATCCTGCAGCCTTGTACTTACTTTTAAATTGCAGCAGCGTTACCTCTTGAAAGTAAGTTCTGTCTTGCAGAGGACCTCTTCCTGTCTTTAGTGTTTCCTGTAACTTTTCATACAGCTCGAAGAAAGACAACATTTCAACTAGATCGCATAAGTTTACTGCCCAGAACCTCTGAGCTCTCATTCCGATCGTGATAGATAAAACGCTTTTTGCGTCAAATACAACCCAAGATAGACACCGGTAGGTGCCTTCATTATCCACGCCGATCCAATAGGACGGAACCATTTGGCCGATTACTTTCTGCTTGTGGAGCTTTTGGAACGCGAGCTGGACATCGAGGGATATCCAATAAGGCCACTTAGTTCCTGGCCTGGTTTCATCCCTCAGGATGAAGGCCATATCAAAATCTTCGTCATAAGGGACGAGTCCTTTTTTCTGCGCTTGTCCAAAGGCATCGGCTAGGAACCATGCCTCAACAAAGTATGTAAGAAGATCTAAGCCCCGATATTTCTTCGACAAGTAGTTGGCATTGACCCTGAGCAAACCGTGGGAGAACCGCTCACACAACGTATTCTTCAAAGTATCCCGTCTTCGCTGCTCCGCACTACTCTTGTGAAGCGGGCCATCAAACTCAACGCTAAAAAGTGGCTGGAAGTCCGCATCTGCAACTAAGAAATCGAAGTGAGAGCGCAATGCGTAGCTGAATTGCTCTTTAGGTATACCGCTTTGATTTATTTCGAAGACATCCGCAAGGCGGACTTTTGGAAAAACACGCGCACCATTGCGCTCACAGGGACCTTTCAACGCCCCGTAAGTAATTTCTTCATAACGATTTAGGAGGCGTTGATTCATGCTTCTTGTACCTACTGCCCCAGCGAGCGAAGAGAGAGCCTTGAGTGGTTTGTTAGCTTTACAACCAGTTGTAAATAAGATCACCATACCCCCAAATGACTGTGCCAATAGCGCCCATGGAAAAAATAGAAAGCTCATGCTTAATAGCAAAAGTTGGTTCTGAACGCCATTGAGCTTTACCGGCTCTTCTGCGATAAAAGTCATCCCTTTCAGAACGCAAATCACCGTCACCGAAATCGATTAAAGTTTCGTTCACCATACGGTTAAAATTTAAAAATAGAAATTGAATGAAAATACTTAGGAATACCAATAGAGAGCCACATCTTTGAAACCAAATATCATCTGGTTCACTTGTGAAGTTATTGAAACCTAGAAATAAAATTGGCACGTACAAAGCTTCAAAGAAAAATATCCATCTTAAAAAGCTCGTATAATTTTTTTTAAAGTCAGATCGAGTTACTACGATTCTGCCATTGTGAAGATTCAAATTAAACTCCCTGTAAAGCTAACTATCAAATTTAGCGCGGGAAAACGCGCATGCGTTTTGCCGTCGCAGCCCATGCGAAGCATGGGCGATTAAGATTTGCTTGTTAGGGCTGTACAGCAAACTGCCATTTATCTCTATTTGCATAGAACACCCAATTTAATTCCACAGGAACAACGTAAACAAAGAGAATGGTCGTTGTTTCCTGAAACTCTTTAAAATTCATCCAATTTAGAACGAATGACTGCTCTAGACGATTACTTATTC
Organism: Rheinheimera texasensis; assembly: GCF_964031785.1. Lineage (GTDB taxonomy): Bacteria > Pseudomonadota > Gammaproteobacteria > Enterobacterales > Alteromonadaceae > Pararheinheimera > Pararheinheimera texasensis_A. The sequence goes on along the minus strand of NZ_CAXIRE010000006.1, from coordinate 15,514 downwards.
CTGAAGCTTTGTTAACCCGTTCAAACGTCTCGAAAGCAAAAACCTTTTCTCCGATATACGGACTAAAACAAAGGTTAAATTCATTTTCTGTAAGCCAACCATGCGACACAGAAATAATTGAATCGACTAATTTCCAGTCAGAGTTAGTAGGCCGCAAATCTAAATCTTGTTCCGTGCGAACGATCTTCGTTAAACAAGAAAAATCCATCTGCCAACCTCGTAAGCCCTAACAATTTCATCAAAAGGAAAAACCACGCTTATAAGTAGGGGCAACCCATTTTAGTTTTTTAACATCCGAGAACGCTAACGTAAAAATACATCAATCTCAAGGCTTTAGCTGTAAGCCGCCTTGCGGCGGTAAGCACAAAGCAGGGGCAAACTCGCCAAGTGATTTTGCATCATATATTTAACATATTTGCATTCACCGTACTGGTCACTGCAAGCTGGCCAATAACTAAAAACAGCCACGAATAGCGCTCGAATTTTTAGCCTGCGGGCATTGAGAGAACAGCTCGAAAATTTCGAGATCCATGATAGCTTCGGTTTCAACAACGTCCGCTTTCAGTGAAAAGCGGTGTGATTCGATCATCGCTATAGGCATCGTCCACAAATGCCACTATCCCTATCTTTATGACAGATGTAAATATTGCATAAAGTAAAACAGCATCTATGCTTGATTTACAAAGGGATTTCGATGATTTTTGAGTATATTTTGCGCTATCTGATTCGCCCCAAGTCTCATTCAGACGAAAGCCTTGAGTTCTTCATGCTGCGGATTGCCAGGGGCAATGGCTACTCCGATTTCTCGACTTTTATGGAGTCTTTAAAAAGCAGTGTTACCAGCTCTTTTGCGGGACGGTTTGAATCCTTTTTACCCCAGGATATGGCGAGTGCTAACCTGCATCATGCACAGATATCCAGTCGGCGGCGTATTGATATGCTGCGCCAATTTGCGGAACTCACTGGCTGCACATTATCTGAGTTGCTGGATATCTGCCTGGCCCGAGGTGCGGTTACGTTTTCAAAAAAGCGTGTGAGCCTTTACCGGCAGGGTGTCAATGTTCCGCTGGAAGAGTTGCGACAACTGGATGAAATTCCCATATGTCCTTTGTGTATTAAAGAAACCGGGTATGGTCGGCAACTTTGGCATTTTCATTCATATGCGTCCTGCCATCAGCATGGCATTTTACTGATGCAACACTGTCGTTGTGGTGCATCTTTGAAGATGTTCGAGCAGACTTTTTCTGACAGTTGCTATCAATGCGGAGCGTCTTTGCTTGAGCAAGTTGAACATGCACCTGAATCGCAGCTCATTCTATCGGCCTGGCTGGCCGGTGAAGTAACAGAGCATCTGCCAGACGTTGGGCTCAGCCATCGATGGGGCCTTATCCATTGGTTCAGGTTGTATATCGCCCCCGCCAATTGCAAAGCTGAATACTCAATTCTTAGCTACTTTAAAGCTTGGCCAGGCATCTTGTTTGAAAAACTAAAGTCAGATTATGCAAAAGCTACTGAGCTTGCAGTGTTACCTGCAGATGAAATGACTTTTCAGGACGTTTTCGGTCAGCTCCTGTCTGTGTCGTGTCGGCTACCGGGCTCGGCACTCTCAGACAACATTGTGCTTAGAAGCATTGTTCGATTTTTGTCTGAGGAAGTGATCGATAAAGGTAGTCCACTCGGTGATTTAGCTATCAACAGCATTGAAGCTGCAGTTCTGCTTAACACGACCACCGAGCAGATAGCGTCGCTGTATGACCAAGGCATTCTGCAAACTAAGCATCAGCTTAAAGGCAGCCAAATTGCGACTGTGATTTCCCCTATATTTCGTTTATCCGACGTGCTCTGCTGCTGGCTGACGTCTTATCAAAGTGAGACATCAAACAGACGATATCTGGTTTCAAGGTGGTAACCCGGATGCATTTAAAGGATCTGCTACAACAACCGGATGTGCGGACTAGAAATACTGAACTGAAACGTGCCTTTAATGCCCTGAGTGACGTTGTCTGTATTGATGGCTCAGAGGTTCAAGCCATCCATATTCTGGTTAACCTGACGGTAAAACTCACTGCTGAACTTGATGTTACCTCGCAAGCAGAGGCACGCCGCTTGCTACGCTCTGAAGAGTGGTTAAGTAAATGCGTCGCGACCATCAGGTTCAGGCATACGCATAACCTAAAGTACCCAGATTACAAAAACCGCGGCGTATTGCGACTTGAATCTCTCGGTACGCTCCCCACAGGCTATATTTCGTCTCAGCTTTGTAAAGACCGGACCAGGCTGGGTTGGGCCCATAATTCTGCGGATATCAATTACCAGATATTTTTCTGTGCAGTCTTTAACTGGCGCGGCTCGGATTGCTGTATTGCAGACCTGATATGCCAAAAGAATACGATTTTCCGAGACATGCTTCTTGAAGCAGGGATGTATAAAAAGGATTTTCTGATGGTCTCGAAAGAGCTGCAGAAAATTGCTCCCAAGCAGACCATGCTTGAGCTGGGTCCGGAGTTACGTCAAATCAGGTTGCCATATCGCAACGCCTATTGTGCGCTGACCCCGGTGCCATCTCATGTCCTACAGCGCGAAATACATCTGGCATTAAAGATCGAGCGGATTCACCGGTGCGTGATTGCTCATACCCGAGCTGCCAGTGTAGGCGATTTGGCAGCTTCGGCTGCTGGCAAGGTTTTTACGTTCAGGACCGTGCCGCAGAAGCTGCGGATATGGCATACCGCGAAGCCCAAGTATGAATTGCCTGACTCGGAGTTATTCGCCTTAGTGCAGCTCACGAAGACTGAGCAGATGTTGTTAGCGGCCAACAATCGCAGGCGTCTGGTTGAAGACTGGAAGCGCGACGCACTGAATTACATTGATACCTGGAAGAAGGCATACAACATTCAGGGTGGGCTCGCTGTAAGCACTATCGTTGAACGGTTTAATGCCCACCTGAGCAAGACAAAGCTTGGCAGCAAGCTGGCCTATAATCCAGACGTTACCAAGCTACTCAATCTGTTGATTGATGATGCGCTACCTAGATCTGAAAACTCAACAGAGTTTAGTGAGCATCAGTATCTTCTATTACCGAGCATCAGGGTTTCTGGCGCATCGGCACTGAGTTCTGCATACACTGTAGGTGTCCCATCTTTGATGGGGATTTGGGGTTTCCTGCATGCGTTTGAGCGCAAAGTTCAACGCTTGGCAAACTGCAAGGCGTTTCAAATTGAGAGTTTCGCGGTGTGTTTACACGAGTTTGTCTTGGACAACCGCGGACTAACCAGAGAGACAAATCTGGACGGCAAAAAGCTCGTTGTTCCAGCAGTGTTGCCAACTCGTTATTGTGATTTGGTTGTAAGTTTTGTTTTAAAAATCCATGAATCTCAGCAGCAACTTGCGCCTGAACAATTGATTTCATGCTTGCCGAATTCACTGTGTCAGGGAGCTGTGCATATCAAAGTTGATGGGCTACAGCATATTCTTTGGCGGGATTCCTTTTATAAAACGGCTCAGAACATACCTGGAAAAAGAGGCCGTTGGTTGGTACCAGACTTGAGTTTTATTCCCAGTGATATGCAGTCTTTAGCTGCAGAGCCAAATCTACTGCTCTCAACTGTTGGTTACCAACTGTTGGAGACTCCGACGGAGAAAACTGGTGCTGTCGATGAGTTGCCACATGCTTTCGCTGAACCTGTACTCGGCAGTGTGCGCCAAAGCTATGCCAGTGCTGATGCAGTGGATAGTGAATTTTTCTGGAAGCTTGCGGTACTTCCAAATGCCTTTTTATTAGGGACTGAGGGAACTGAACATGAAGCTGCCCCAACGATTTAGCTACCGCCGTTCGCTATCACCCAGCGTGGGCGTTTTTACCTATCTGAGCAAACAAGGCAGCGAAAAACCGCTGCCTGTTAAAACAGTGAAGATCCTCGGTCAAAAGGAAGGCGTGACAGAAGGGTTTGATAACGCAATGACTCCTAAAGCTACCGCTACAGCAAAAAAACTTGGAGAAGGAAACCCTCATACCATTGAATATTGCCATGTGCCCTATGATGCGACCAAGCTGTTTTGCCGGTTTTCATTGACCGTGAATGCAAACTCAATGGTGCCTGAAGTTTGCAGCGACGTCGGTGTCAGAGAGTCAATGTCAGCGTTTGTACAGGCATATAAAACTGCTGAAGGGTTTAGGTATCTTGCAAAACGTTATTTGTCCCAGATCTTCTCAGGTGCCTGGCTATGGCGAAATCAGTATTCGCTTAGCACTACCATCAGAGTTCGTACTCATACCGGCCGACATTTGGTTGCTGAAAATGTACAGGCATATATAGGGCAAAAGGGCTGGCAGCAGACATTAGCTGGTTGGGCTGAATTGGTCGAAGAATTTAACGAAGCACTGACAAATCCCAATAAATTTCTACTGTGTGAAGTCGAGGCTGAGATTGTTCCAGTGACTTGCCAGGAAGTTTATCCAAGTCAGGCGTTCAGTGAGCGGGAAGACGCTGATGCTGTCGGCCGGATTTTCCAGAAAACTATGGCAGATGGTCTCGAAACGCCGATTTTGGGGGCATACAAAATCGGGGCAGCTCTCGCCCAGATTGACGACTGGTTTGATGATGCGGTTGAACCCCTGCGAGTAGGTCAATACGGTGTTGATAAGAAGACTGGCACAGCATTTCGGACTCCCGAACAAGGACGGGATTTTTTCAGTATTATCAGTCAAGTTGAACAACTTGCCGAGGACATTAAAAAAACTAAACAGCCCAACGACAACGCTCACTTTCTGGCTGCAAACCTGATTAAAGGTGGTTTATTTCAAAAAGGAGCCGCCAGTTGAGCCGGTATTTTTTCTATATTCGCTATTTGCCCGAGATCGTGAATTGCGAGTTCCTGGCTGGCAAATGTATCCGTATTCTGCATGCTTATCAGACGAAGTTTAAACTACGCAACATCGGCGTGACCTTTCCTGAATGGGAGCAAGACAGTATTGGACGCACCATCGCCTTTGTGTCCAAATCGCAAGGTGTATTGGTCATTCTCAGCCAGCAGAATTACTTTGTCCGAATGGCGGAAGAGGGATATTTCCAAGTTGGTGCTGTTCAGCTGGTACCTGATGGTCAAGAGCATTGTGAGTTTATTTATTACCGGGAAAGGCGGCTTGAAAAAGCAACTCCATCAGCTAAACGAAGGATGTTGAAGCGTTTGCAATTAAGAGCTGCTAAGGCAGGTGTTGAGTATGTACATAAGCCTGAGGTGAGCGAGTGCATTGAAGTGCCTTTCGTTCACCAGCTACCGAGTGGTAGCTCCAGTGGCGCAGATTTTTTGCTTTTTGTCGGGCGCATGGAATGCGAGCAACAAAAGCCCGCAGACTTCAACAGTTATGGATTGGGAAACCGACCAGAACAACAGGGATCAGTACCCTGTCTGAGACCTATTATTTTTGATGAAAAATAAGTCATTGATTTTATTTGTATAAACACTCTGGCGATAATTTATGGTTTGTTAGTGGGTTTTTAGGTAATAAACTGATTTTAAATGAATTTATAGTAATTTGTTTTAGGTGGTCCGCCGTATAGGCGGCTTAGAAAATGGAAGAAACAAGTGTAGTTGGGCATTGCATGTGGTCCGCCGTATAGGCGGCTTAGAAAAACCACATTGTTGAACGATTAGAACCTGAACTGTGGTCCGCCGTATAGGCGGCTTAGAAAGTTAACCAACAGGTAGTAGGCCAGTCGTCATCCTGATCCGCCGTATAGGTGGTTTAAAAACCGGATGCATAAGTTACAGGTTCAAATCCTGAATTCCGCCGAAAGGCGGCAGCTTGTTCTTTAGAGATGGCTATAAGTGAAAGCCAAACGCATCACTTGTCTTTTCTAGGGGCGATTTGTAGTTTTAGGTCAACGTTTTTGTCCCGATATTGCTATATTGAGCGTACAAAGTTTATTCTGAAAACATCTTAGTTTGGGGACTGTTCTCAAGGCATCTCATCTAGATGGTTGCAGTCACTCGGCTTTCATTGTCACATGGAGATGTTACCTTGAGTTTTTGCCTAACGGATATGGGGCTAGCTTATCGCAAAGCCAAAGTAGATCTTTATTACTCATCTCACCCCTGCTTGACCGCTATCGCTGATTACGAAGAAAAGCTTCAGCAAAACCTTAGTGAATTGCTAATTAAAATAACTGCCACGGATGAAAGTTGGGTCACGACTCCTAAATTCTTAGGTACCTGGACTTTAACTACCAAGTCGGTTAGTGCTGATGCGTGGGATAAACACCTCGAGGATAATGGCCACGGACTGATTTTCTCATCTCCGGCTGAAGAATGGGACTATCTTTGCCAAGAATTAAAAGCAAAACAAGGAGTAAAGCCACCAGTAGCTCAATTCAGAGTTATGGCAGCTTGTAGTTTAGACTTTCACGTTTTATCAACGTTATGGCTTTTAAAAGTAGGATATTTGTTTGACGCGAAGTTAACTAAATGCGCTTATGGTAACAGGCTACGTCGCACACAAGATGGCAAATCAATAAACCCGCTTTCCTTGGGTTCTTTTGCACCTTACCTGAAACCATTTAGAGATTGGCGTGATAATGGTATTAAGGCCATGCAAACCGCCTTAACTGAACAGAAAAAAATTGTAGCGTTGACAGCAGATGTCAGTTCGTTCTACCACGAACTAAACCCCGGCTTTATGCTCAATAACGAATTTATTGAGAACGTATTAGACATCTCTCTGGATGCAGATCAACAGAAATTACATCGGCTATTTATTAATGCGCTCAAGTCTTGGGCACTGCAGACTCCTTTAAAAAAAGGCTTACCCGTCGGTTTACCAGCATCAGCTGTAATTGCAAACGTAGCGCTGGTAGAGATGGACCGTTTTATAGAGCAACAAGTAATGCCTTTATATTACGGACGCTATGTAGATGACATCTTATTAGTAATGCAAAACGGCGCAAACTTTCGTTCTACTGCTGAAGTATGGGAGTGGTTATTTAGCCGATCATATGGAAAGTTAGGCTGGGTAGATAAAGCCGAAAATAAGGAAATTGCATTTTCTCCAAGCTATTTGGAAGATAGCAAAATACGTTTTTCAAATAGTAAAAATAAGGTGTTTCTGCTTTCAGGTGAACCAGGGCGGGCTTTAGTCGAAGCAATTAAACATCAAATTTATGCCAGAGCTAGTGAGTGGCGAGCAATGCCAAGAATACCTCTAAGCGCGGAGTACGTAGGGACGGATTTGCTTGCCGCTACTCAAAGTGATGGGGAAGCCGCTGATAATCTCCGTAAAGCTGATAGCTTGACGATGCGACGTGCAGGGTTCGCTATCAAACTTCGTGATTTTGAAGCTTACGAACGTGATTTGCCACCAGCAACTTGGCACGCTCATCGTAAAGCTTTCTTTTGTGCGTTTATTGATCATGTTTTAGTCCTCCCTACATTCTTCGACTTATCCGTGTATTTACCACGGGTTTTAAAACTTGCTACGGCGTGCGAGGATTTTGCGGCTTTGCGTAAAATATTGGAGGCTGTTACAACCGTCTGTATCTTGCTCAATAAATCATGCTCGATAGATATAAAGGCTAGCGAGGAGGTTAAATTACTGCCTGATGCAGAAATTCTCATGCGTTGGCGCGTCCAGTTTTTTAAGTCTGTATGCGAGAATATTGCAGCAGCATTTCCACCACGGTTATCAAAACTCGGCAAGCAAGCCTGGCAAAGCAACATGGCCGATTATCGCCCATCACTGGATAAAGAATCGAAGGCGAATTGGCCACAATCCGAAAGGGTTTTTCAGCAGCTGCAAGCTCGTTTGTTTTTCTTTGATCTGGCACATATGCCATTTCGCTTTATTGGTCTGCCCAAAGAGATGATTTCACAGAGGGGAATTCCTGCTCGAAAAGCAGTGATTAACTATTCACCAACACATGAACTCTTACCTGATGATATTAAAATTGGCGCGGCTGAGCTTAGCAGTTGGATTAAGTTCAGAACTATCCCAACCGGATTGATATTCGCTACACGGCCTTTTAACTTACCTGAACTCTTTATTCTAGACAGTAAAGCATACAAACCAGATGGCCATAACGCCCTACGTAGGGTAGTACTCGCAACTCGTGGTTTTCAACTAAACGAAAAATCACCATGTTTCGATCAGAAAGGTGTATTGCAGATCCCTGATGGCAACATTCCCGAGAAGTATGCGGTGGCGGTTTCTAGTTGGAAAACCAGCATGGAGAGTTGGACTGCTGCAGTAACGAAAGGCACAGACCCTGACGCATTGAGATATGCAAGGTTAAACCGATTATTGGATACGGTAATCAGTGAGCCACGACAAAGTCGTTATCTAGTTCTCCCAGAACTTTCGCTGCCAGCGCATTGGTTTATACGTATCGCCCGCAAGCTACAAGGCCGGGGAATTTCGCTTATTAGTGGGATCGAGTATCTACACTCACCCAAGTCTTTAGTTCGTAATCAGATCTGGGTATCAATGACACATGATGGTCTTGGTTTTCCTTCATTGATGATTTATCGGCAAGATAAACAACGGCCAGCATTACATGAAGAACAAGAACTACAGAGATTAGCCGGCCTTAGCCTCAAGCCTGTGCAACACTGGAGTGAGCCTCCGATCATACAGCACGGCAATTTCCGTTTCGCCTTGTTGGTATGTAGTGAGCTTACCAATATTCAGTATCGGTCGGCGTTACGTGGCAAAATTGATGCTTTGTTTGTACCTGAGTGGAACCAAGATACTGAAACCTTTAATGCACTAGTTGAATCCGCTGCATTAGATATTCATGCATACATTATCCAGTGTAATGATAGACAGTATGGCGATAGCCGGATTCGAGCTCCATATAAAGACAGCTGGATGCGAGATATTTTAAGGGTTAAAGGTGGTATCACTGATTATTGTGTCATTGGAGAAATTGACGTTAAATCACTTCGCAAGTTTCAAAGTAGTCATAGATCCCCATCTGGGCCTTTTAAGCCGGTACCTGATGGTTTTCAAATTGACCATAGTCGAAAAGATTTGCCTTCTTAAGTTTATTTTGAGGAAAGTGGTTAATCGATGTATGCATTATTATCTTGTGAATGTTTTCACTGTAAGTAATGTTAACTACAGATGATAATGATACGATGATTGGTGTGGGATAAGTGTGGCTTCGTAATTAGGTGGATACTAATGGCTCGTTCCAGAAAGCAGAATAAATTACATAAGAATCCGCCGAATTTTGACGGTAAGGCTATTACAAGATACGTTTCGCTTAAAAAATTGTTCGCCTTCTTCGTTGGGTCTGGTTTATTAGTTGTACTTTACGGGGCTACGTACCAACATTTTGTAGGCAACGTTTCTTTAGAGTTTATACAATCAGTTGGAAGAGCATATGAATTTCAGTTTAAAAACGATACGCCTTCAGATCGTACCCTTAAAACATTTCGCATCGAACTTCCCAGAGTTCAAAGGGTTGTCTTCAAGATATCGGATAACTTGCCACTACATGTCAACAGCGATGGGCAACTAACGCTACCTGGAGGCAATCTGAGTTACGTCCCTGCGACAGAGTTTAAAGAGCTTGATGGTCAAAGACTTCAAGCAAACTCATCATTAAAGTTCAGGATTCCTCCACTTTCGAGCCGCTCTTGGATGGTGCCAGAAGCCACCATTGTAGATGTTCATTACGAACTCGAATCTTCTAATTCTGCTCTTTGGGCACTCGAAGAGTTTCTAAGTGTTATTGGCATTCAATCCAGCATTCGAACAAACCGTTACTTAGTCGTTGATAACTATTGGACCTTATCTCAGTCTACTTCCATTGACGAAGCCATTCGAATATTTTGCCGTGATAATGAAGACATGAGTAAATCAAGCACATGCTCTAATGTACATTGACTCATTTCACGAGTAAAACTCTGGCCGGACTTTCAATTTTTGAGAGAGTTTGAATTAATATAATTGGTTTTTAGTTTGGTGTCGGTGTTTGCCGGTAAAAACTTTGTAGTTTTCAGTTATGCATGGCTTTTTCAAATACTATTTGGATTGCAGCAGTCGTCTATCAACCTCTAGTTGATCGAGTATAAAGCGCATGGTTTGTAGCAGTGTGCCATCGAAAGCTATACAGGACTCCAACGCAGAATACGTGTTATTCCTCACATCGGGAGCAAAGTTGCGCAGACTCTGCAATATAGGAATAAGTAAGTCAATGTCAGAAACAATGGAATTTGTATACTTGTTCATCATCTGTGAGTATGCGAGCCAGATAGCGCGCTTATTATCATCTCTTATATACAGCACGGACGAAGACGCTGGAGTGTTGATGCATTGATAAAGAAACCATCTCCCTACAATCTCTGGCACTGTAAGTTTCTGGTAATACTGCTGGGTTGCCTCCAAAATATCCAGTACAACTATCGGGTCTATAGGTCGTATTAGCTGCGCTGCCTGCAAAATTTTCAGCACTATTATTACGATCTCGTTGTCGGAACCGTTTCCCAAGATAATTTTGTTAAAGAGGTGACCGAATGGCGTTCCTGTAAAATCCACGTACACACGTTGAGGCAAGCAATGTTCCAATATAGTGGCTGCGTAATCAATACGAATATTGATCCCAATAATAGCTGGTAATTGACTATACATACCGATTAACTGAGCCTGCACAACACCATCAATTTGGCCTTTCCGGTACAGATACTCAATAACATTAACGCTATTACCCGAAGGGACAGAACCATGTAAGTGCGATACGGCCCAGACGAGGTTTTGATCATCGCAGATGAACATCGCGCCGGTCTGTTTGACTGCGTCCGCGTACAAATCGAATGCTAAAGCATTACTCAAACCAGTTGTAGGCTCGATAATAGTAATTTTGGGTAAAATGGCGTGCAAGGATTTGAGGATGTCTTCGGCTTCAATAGTACTCCATGAACCTTCCCAAATGTTATGCGCATCCCGAATAGCATTAAAAGTGGATTGTAGTATGTAACAGCGGTCAGTGGCGATTAAAGCGGCATCCAATGCCCCAATCTCATAGAGAATAAGCAAAGATGTCTCGTCGAAAAGCAAGTGCAAGCCAACGCGGGTTTGCTGTTCAAAGGATACCCACGTAAGCTGCGGCGCATGTTTGATTTTAAATTCCAGGTTCTCAGCAGGAGTTGTTTGTGCTTTATGCCAAAGCGCAAAAATGTCTTTAATGCCTAACATGAGCCGAGTTCGCACGACAAAAGGTGCTAGGAGCGATCCATCGCGAATAGCCTGTGTGTTGATTTCGCTCTGTCTTATCTGGTCGTCGGTAGTACCTGATATTTGTTGAAGCTGCCTAAGTAGTTCTTCCGGGGTGACATCAACGTGTAACATTTTTTTCCACAGAATTGGTGAATCAGGGAACTGTTCTGTGTAAGTTCTGAGGCGCGCTTGAAACTCAGCTTTTGTTTCAGCGGTATCTAAGTGACAACTACTGACGGTCAATGAGAGCATCAAGAAGCTACCTTCTTCCCGCATACTGTTTTGGTCTACGAGTCTGCCATATTCGGCCAATGCAAATTTGAGGTCTTCACGATATGCTTTGGATTGAACATAAACCATCAGTAATCGGCTTAATACCTCGACTCTCAATTGCCGTGTGGTAGCCTTTGCATAGAGTGTTTTAATTTCACCAATCACATCCTCCAACAATCCCAAACTCATGCTGATTTCAATGTAAAACTGCAATGCTTCGCTCGAAAGCTGAACAAGCTCAAGATCTTTTTTCAACACGGAAAGTGACTCCCCCAAGCGGCCTTGTGCCTTCAAACTAGCCGCTAAGATGAGAGACCAAGTTATACCGTTATCACCGGTGCCAACTTTCTTGGTCGCAATTCCCTCTGCACTTTCCCAATCCTTTGTAGTTAAAAAGCTGTGTGCTCTGGTCAAGTAGTGCTCAGGTGAAAGCTCTTTGTGTAATAAAATGAAATCACTCAACGATATGATGATATTTGCAGATTCTTCATCCTGTGCGTCAAGGTTTTCCAGAAGGCATTGGGCGATTGGTAATGGTTTTCCTGTACTGCAATACACATTATGCAGATGTAACAGATGCTCTTTCCGTTGGGCTGGATTGTCTTTGCATAGCTTCTCGCATTCGAGTATTGCAAGGCAGGTTCTGCCTTCCTCTGATGATTCCAATAATGCTGAGTATCGCCGTGCGACCTTATGTTCTAAAAGCTCAGATGCCCACTGCACGCCCATAGCTACAGCAGATAGTGCGCTTGGATTACTCAAATCAAATAACTTGTCCTCACTACTCATCAGTAGCTTAAGAGCATCTTTCTTTCGGCCCATCATATAAGTGCTTATGATAAGTAAATAGAGGTCAAAACCATCGGGTGCTATGAGTCGCTGGATGACATTGATTACGTCCGCAAAACGATTCAGGTGCCATAGTACTCGGCTGTAATTCCGGGTCAGCGCTTGGTCTTTAGAACGTTCTCGATAGAATGGCTCTATATGCTGAGCCAGTTCGCTCAGTCGGTCAAAGTAACCACAAACTGGCAAGCTCACAGTGATGAGTTGGTCAATATTTGGAAGATGTGGCAGTTCCAAGGATAGGGCCCAGGCCCGGCTAATATGCGTCATTGCTCTATTCATCTTGGACGCATTGTAAGTTGCCAGTCCGTGTACGGGCACCAACAGCATTTCGCTTGTATCTTCAGCAAAGTGAACGAAGTAAAGTCGTCGGGCAGCTACTACATGGAATATGTATTCATCATGAATATTATGAAAGGAAAGCTGGTCTGCCTTCGCGAGCAGGGCATCAGCGTCGAGAAACCTTTCGCCAACACATAAGATAACAAGTCTTCCTGCTATACGCTCTGAGTATTGAGTCTCCATCAAAGTAAGAGCATCATCAACCTGCCCGAGAAGTGCCATGCATTTCGCTTTGAGAAAACAGCTTTGGTAAGACTGTGTGTCTGAGGCATCTATAATATATTGCAAGATCTCAGGAGGAAGTTCTTCTTCATTATCGAATAATGATTCAAGATAAGCCAATTTGTAACGCTGGCGTTCACAGGCCTGATGGGCGTGTAAATAGTGAGTTTTAGCCCCATCTTGGTTTCCTTGATAAGAGAGCAGACGAGCCATTTGAAAGTGATACTCCGCGCACTCGTTTGAGGTTAGACCGGATAATTGTTGTGAAATTAAGGAAAGAGCATGGTCTGCCAGAACAATCTTGTTAGAAGACAGCAAGTTCCAACTGTTCTCAAGTGCTGCAGCATTCGATCCTTCAGGACTGTGCACCCAAGGTGCGTCTATTGGATTTGCCATGCTGTCCAAGTAAATTGGCTTTTGTTCAAGGCCTCTGGTAATCATGTCGATGGCTGGCGTGAGTGGCATGTTGATGTCAGACAGTTGCTTTTTAAGCCCGGAAACGGCTAACTGTTCGGTAAACCTGTTCTGGAAGTATCCGAACAAATCCAGTGTGCTAGTGACCAAATTATTGGTTGGTATTTTAACCGAAACGGTATTCTGACCTTCTTTGCCGGCAAGTTCTAAGAAAAAAGCATCCTCCAAGATCAGATAATAAATTGGGCATTTATACCAAGCTCCGCCATGATCTTTCAGGTCCACCATTGCCAAAATGACGGCCGGTTCTGTTGCGCGGTAATACATGATGGTCGATAGCTTAATGTCAACGGTGATGAATTTTTTGTCTGCACTATAGACGGGGTTCATGGTGCCTTTGAGCTGGAGATAGAAATTAAAGGAAACTTCATCATTTGTGTTTTTGATTTGCATTAGGTAATCAATACCAAAATCCGTGTCACCAGAGGCCGGAGTGTGGATCCATGAAACGGGTATTTGGCTCAATAAAGATCGCTCTGCGAGTCGACCTATTTCCTGACTACTGCTCTCTGTGGGTAATTGATTCAAAAACAAGTCCTTAATTTGTTTTGCTCGCTGTGCAATCAAGCGGGTTACGGGGCGTCTGTAGTCTCTACCTATACAACGATATGCTAGCTGATATAGCTAAGCAACTTGGTAACCGTTAATACATGCTATTGCTATCAATTGAGCAGACATTTAACAGTAGGACGGTTTCATACCCTACCAGCACCCTATCGTTGACAATAAAGGTATAAGATCACTATCGTGGCTGCTTAGTTTCTAATTATTCTAGTTAGTGTAAGGAATTAAACTTGAGTATTAAGTCTGGTCCAAAGCGAAAGAATGAAGATGGCACACCAGATAGACGGCAGTGTGTTACTCCCGAGAAACAGAATGACCATCCTGATTTAAATACCTAAATGTACAAAAAAGATGAATAAGCGATTTAACAATAAAGTATAGGCTCGTTTGGGCGTTATATTAGAGGAATGCTTTACGTATTAGCAGTGTTTTATGCAAAATTACCTTTTATGGTGTTCTTCAAACTGAAGCAGATATTACGAAAATATAGTGGCGATAGGGAGCAATAAATGAACCAGAACTACCAAAACAGGTTATGCCTTTTTCTGGACATTTTGGGTTTTTCGGCACTGGTGAAAGATGAAGAGTGCAGTCTTGTTCATCAAATTATTCTGAAGATTAAGCGAGAACTTAAATCTAGTAAAGACTACATGGAGAAGATTGGTAGCAACCCTATTGCTACTACGTTTAGTGATTGCATTGTGCTGTCAATTGAAGTCAAAAACTCAGATGTTGAGCAAGCATCAAACATTTTAGTCAGCGCCACGGTGAAAATGCTGCAAGACATTTACCTAAATCAGGCTGTCGCATTAAGAGGGGGGATGGCTTACGGGAAGTTATATCATAAAGCTGATGGCGTGTTTGGTCCTGCGATGATTAAAGCGTATGAGCTAGAGAGCCAGTTTGCTGACTGGCCAAGAGTTATCTTTGATAGAAGTGTTATCGAATATTTCAGCGATAAAAATGGTTTACAAAGTATTGGCTTTACCAATTATGGTGATGGCTTTTGGGGTGTAGATTGCTTAAACCGCATTGAGGATGTTCTAAATCTTGAGCGACTGTACCTACTTGAACGTGAGCCAGCTAAAGAATATTTAGGAAAACTGCATAACATGGTTGATATTACCCAAATCAAGTTGAAGCAGCACTATGGAAATCCGAAAGTGTATTCCAAGTATCTAAAGCTGAATGTACGTATGCAGTCACTACTTAAGAAATATGATCAAATCCCAGTCCCTATTTGACTTCTTCCTCAGATTTAAGCTTGCCTATGAGCTCTTCACGCGAGCAGATTGGTAATCTAGCTCATCTGGGCAGTATGTTACTTTCATTTATGATCTAACAATTACAGGAATAGCGAAGGCTACTGGATAAAAGTTCAATTTATGGTTAAAATTTCAAAGTCCAATTTATGGTTGAGTTATTGATAAGTGTTTGATTTTATTTGAACGTGTAAGTTCATGTTATGAATTAAACGACATTTATAGCACCCTGTCGGATGAGAACCTGTTGTTCGACAGCGGTTTGCCTGGAGCAAACCGGAACGGCGCAGCCGGCCCGTCAGGGCGAGTATCAGGAAGA
>NZ_CAXIRE010000005.1:0-28636 GCF_964031785.1 Rheinheimera texasensis | reverse complement strand
CGACCGGCCAAGAGCCGGTCGCGCGGTGGCGATCAGGCCGTGGCCACCACTGTCGGTGCCACATCTTCACTCGGGTAACAGCCTAACACTTTGACAAAGCGGGTGATGCGGTTCAGTTCATCCAGCGCCCGTGTCATCGCGTAGTCGTCGAGGTTGGCAAAGACATCGACATAAAACATCTCTTCCCACGGATTGCCCGGGATTGGCCGGGATTCCAGTTTACCCATACTGATGCCATGTTGTTTCAGCACAGTTAAAGCGTCAACCAAAGCGCCCGGCTGCTGACCGGTGTACATGATAAAAGTGGTTTTGGCCGGAATGGCTTTGGCCACATTTATCGGTTTACGCGCCACCACAATAAACCGGCTGACATTGTCTTTTTGGTTGGCGAGCTCGCGGCCTAAGACTTCCAGACCATAAAGTTTGCCGCCTTCTTCACCGCCGATGGCGACTACTGATAAATCCTGTGCCTGGCGTACCCGGTTAAAGGCGTCGCTGGAGGCGTCGCAATATTCAATTTTGACGTTGCTGAGCGTCTGCAGATATTGGCTGCACTGCGCGATGACTTGCGGGTGGGCACAAATCTGTTTGATTTTACTCAAGTCCGTGCCGGGTAAACCGAGCAGGCAATGTTTGATTGGATGGGTCAGCTCGCCGACAATCGATAACCGCGTATGCTGCAGTAAATCAAACACTTCATTGATACTGCCGCTGGACGTGTTCTCAATCGGTAACACCGCATAATCGGCATGTCCGGTTTCGACCGCCTGCACGATTTCGTTAAAGCTGTCGCAGCCAATTTCAATCAGTTTTTCGGCGCGACGGGTGAAGTATTTTTGTGTGGCCCAATAGCTGTAAGAGCCTTGCCGGCCGAGAAACGCGACGCGACAGACCGGACCGTTGTCTCCATTGAGCTGGCCCTGCACTTTAGCTTGTTGCTGCAGCACTGAATCTTCGATGATCACATGATAGAGCCGGGTGACGTACTGAGCGTCCAGGCCTAAGTCTTTGCCTTTGCCAATCAGCGACAGCAGCAGCTCTTCTTCGCGTTTTTGGTCGCGGATCGGTTTGTTCTGCGCCAGTTTGGCTTCGGCCACGGCTAACGCCAGCGCGCGGCGTTTGGCTAATAAACCCAGCAGTTGCTGGTCGGTATCACTGATATCGTGACGAATTTGATCAAGTTCGATTGGCATTTTTCCTGTCCCCTGAAACGAAAAAACCTCCCGGATTGGGAGGTTTTAAACTGGTTTGACACACGCGCAGCCAGTTACCTCCCGGATTGGGTGGTAAAGCTAAAAAAGAAGCGAGTGGTCAGAATTTTTTGCATAACCGCTACCTTATTCCGTCTGGATGGCTAAAGTCAACGCTGTGGCAGCATTTGCAGTGAATATTTTTCCGCCTGCGGCAAAAAGCCCAGCGGTTTTTCACCAAGCCAATAAGCATGGTCAGCGGCATAAAACTCTGACAACGGGTGACCCGACTGGCCGGCCGGGATCACCAGAATACCATCAGCCTCATGGCCCGGTGACACCACCATCCGTTCACTCTGACCGTGCACTTTCAGCTGTACCCGCGGCATATGGCGGTCGCCGGCCAGCGCATCGGCCGGCATATTCAGCCAGCGGCCGAGAAATGGCAGTGCTTTGGTCAGCGGATGCTGAATTTCAGCGCTGTTGAGCATCCCCCAGTGCGCTTTGCTTAAATCGCCTTCGGTTTGCGCTTTCAGCTGTGCGACGGAGTCCAGTACAGCTTGTTGCAGTAGTGCATCCCAGCTCTGGAAATTGCCGGGCAGGGTGTCGTCGCGCCGGGCTTGTAGCAGGGCCCAGGCCGGTGTTTCCGGTACCATTTTTAAATCTCGTAGGCGCAGCTGCTGCGCTTCCAGTTGTGCCGCCAGTGGCGCAAACATCAGCTCCAGCGTTTTGTCGCGAAAGGCCCGCAGCAGGCTGTAGCCGATGGCGTCACGGCTGGCCGCTTTGCTATCGGTTTCAATCCACTGGCGATACTGCAGCAGTTGCTGTGCGGCGACAAATTCCGGTGTCAGCACTTGCAATAACAGCTGTTGCCAACGCTGGAGGAATAACGCTTCGTGGTCGAGCTGAATGCCGTGCAGCGATTTTTCATCGTGCTGGGTCTGTGCAAACAGCCGATCGCGGATTTGTTTGCCACGGGCGCCTAAGTCATAGCCGCCATTACCGAGTACTGCGAGAGCGTCGCCGCCGACCGAACGGGCATTGGCGGTCCAGAGCCGGCTGTCTTTTGGCGCATAGATTTGCGGATAATCTTTGGCGGCTAAATAACCCGACCAGTAGTTTTTGCCTTCACTCCAATCCTGCGGCGTATCCCAGTCTTGCAGCTGGCGGGCAGGGATGGCACCGATGATGGTCCAACCGATTTGACCTTTGCTGTCCGCAACCAGCAGGTTTTGCGCCGGTACACCGATACTGGGCGCCAGTGCCAGCGCTTCACTACTGCTTTGCGCTGTCTCCAGTGCCAGTAAATTCAGGTTCAGACTTTCGCGGTCGTAACCAACCCAGCGCAGGGCAAATTGATCAAATGGCGCGGGCATGACCGGGCCCCATTGGGTTTCTTTAACCAGCAGTACCACATCGGCTTCGCCTTTGACTTTAATCACTTCGTTGTTGTAACTGAATTCTTGCAGGCCGGCCGGTGTCTGATATTTTTGCCCGCTGTCGTCCAGCTTGAGGGCAATGACGTCATGCCAGTCGGCGGTGCTGTTAGTAAAGCCCCAGGCGATATGACCGTTGCTGCCGGCGACGACGGCTGGCGTACCGGGCAGAGTAACACCGGCGATGCTGTGTTGTTTGTCGCCTTCAGACCAGCTCATTTGCGCTTTATACCAGGTGCCCGGCACCCGAATGCCTAAGTGCATGTCATCGGCCAGAATAGCGCGGCCATCTTTGCTGGCGCCTGCCGCTACAGCAAAGTTATTCGAGCCGATGTCGCGGCTGTCGGTCAGACCACAATCACGGCAGGCTTGCGCCGGGATCGCTGTTAAAAAGGCTGGCAATGGGCTTGCCGGCATGGGCAATGCCTTGGCTTCGGAGCCGTCGATCGCTGCCTGCCAGTCACTGCTGTGCTGGGTTAAAAACTGATACCATTCCAGCGGGATTGCGGCTTTCAGCGCGCCCTGAGCCAGTTCGTCTTTGCCTAATGAACCCTGCAAATCCAGAAACATGCTGTAAATGACCAGCAAGGAATCGGCGCTCTGCCAGGGGCGCGGTTGCTGGGTCAATAGCAGATATTCAAAGGGCGGCAAACCTAGTTGCTGCAAACCGGCGTTGGCACCCGCAGCGTAGCGCTCCAGCATGTCACGTTGTTGTTTTGGTAATTCGCGTAAAATGGCGTCCGCCCGATCGCGGAACCGGTGCATGCGCTGTTTTTTATCAAAATCAAGCGCGGCCATGCCAAATAACTCCGCCAATTCGCCGGCCGAGTTGCGTCGCAGTAAATCCATTTGAAAATAACGTTCCTGGGCATGGGCAAAACCCAAAGCAAAGGCTGCATCGCCGCGGCTTTGCGCCCGGATACTGAGATAACCCTGCGCATCGCGGCTGGATACGACCTGTTGCTGCACAGCTGCGGCCAGTTGGCCTTGATATAAAGGCAGGCTTTGATGCACCATCCAATAGACTGCTGCGGCGGCTATCGCCAGCAACCCTATGGCTACTGCTAACATATTTTTTATAATTTTCATGCAGATGCGCTCATTTTGACTTGGAAAAATTAGATTATCACAGAAGATCAGGTGTTATATGCAACAAATTCAATCTGCCCTCACGCCGGTGTTTGACCTGGCGGTCCGGCTGTTTCACTGGCTGCAGGTATTGCTGTTGGGCGGGCTTTGGTACAGCGCTGAGCAAGAGTGGTATGGTATCCATCAGCTGCTGGCTTATACGCTGGCGTCCTTGTTAGGCGCGCGGCTGATCTGGGGCCTGATTGGCAGCGAAACGGCGCGCTTTCGCCATTTTGTCCCCAGCTCCAAACAATTGCGGCACTATCTTGGGACTAAAAGGCTGACGGCTAAATCCCCGGTGGCAGGGCATAACCCGCTATCGGCACTGATGATTTTGGCATTGTTGCTGTTAGTGACCCTGCAGTTTGTTTCAGGCCTGATGACCACTGACGAAGTGATGACGGAAGGGCCGCTGTACAGTCTGGTGCCGGATTGGCTCAGTAGTCTGGCGGGCAGCTGGCATGAGCTGGGCTTTAATCTGCTGCTGGGGCTGATTGCGCTGCATGTGCTAGCGGCGGTGCTGCACCAATGGCGCGGCGATAAAGTGGTGAGTGCGATGTGGCATGGCCGCAAGGAACTTCCGGCGAATACGCCAGCACCAAGACTGCTAAACAGCTTCAAATACATCCTGTTAGTGCTGATTTTATTTTGTGGTTTGCTGGGCTGGCAGGGAAGTGCGGTCTGGCCTCTGGTTGTGGCTGATCTACAGACGATTGGCGTGCTTTGACATAAAAAAACGGAGCCGAGGCTCCGTTTTTTATGTATAGCAATATCCGTTGATAACATTCAGCCGGATTAATCCGCTTTGTATTTGTCGTGACAGGCTTTGCAGTTACCGCGGAAAGCAGCAAAAGCCGCTTTGATTTTGGCCTGATCGCCGCTTTGAGCCGCCGTTTGCAGCGCTTTGGCGTCCAGCTGGAATTTGTCGGCTTTGGCGGTGAAGTCTTTAAAATCGGCCCAAATCTCTGGTTTGGCATCGCCGCCACCACTTTCCGTGCCCGGGGTACTAAAAGCTGGCCATGGCAGTGGGGCTAAAGCGGCCAGAGCATCGGTGCGTTGCTGTACACGTTTGGCGTCAAATGGCACTTTACCCTGCAACATCTCGCCAATATCACCGGTGTTGTGTCGGATCATGGTAAAGGCTGACTGGCGGTAATCCACCGCATCTTTGGCGTCGGTAAAAGCGGTTGTTGCATGGGCTGCAGCGGAAATGGCGGCTGCTGCCACGAAAATTGTGAATAGTTTTTTCATCGGTTGATTCTCATTTAGCGATTTAGCATGCAATAATGCTATAAGTTTTGAGCACTTGAGTACATTGATCTCACAGTGTTTTACCATCAGGCTACCGCAACGTCCAGTGATCGGACTTTCAACGAGCAGGCGTAACCCGTGAAGGAATCCATCTACAAAACGACTGGGCTCAACTCTCTCAGCATCAAATTTTCGGCACTGGTATTTTTATTAACAGTGCTGGCCAGTACTGTCATCGCTTTTGCCATGCTGGCATTACAGCAGGATGTGTTGATTGATCAGGAACACGCCGAGCTCGAACAAACGACCAACCGCTATGCCAGACAACTGGATAATGAATTCTGGCAAAAAGAAAAAAAAGCTATCAGCGCCAATCAGGTGGTTAGCCGTTATCTGCAGCAACATCCTGCCGCCACTGAACATCAGGCCGAAAGTTATGCGGATGGCAGTCTGCGCAGTAAAGATGATTTGTCCGCAGCTTTTCAGCAGCAACAGAATTTCCAGCGCCAGCCGCACAGTTATTTTCCGCAAACTCAGCATCTCTGGCAGCAATTAGCGCCGGTGTTGCTGGAAGACTTCTTTAATTTCTATTTTATTTCCAAAGACGGTTTTATCCGCATCGCGCCAGCCGAT
The DNA here is from genome assembly GCF_964031785.1 of Rheinheimera texasensis. Lineage (GTDB taxonomy): Bacteria > Pseudomonadota > Gammaproteobacteria > Enterobacterales > Alteromonadaceae > Pararheinheimera > Pararheinheimera texasensis_A. Next base: position 22,998 of record NZ_CAXIRE010000005.1, on the reverse strand, counting down.
TGGGCGCTGGAAATTCCGGCCGACCATAACTTCCGCAAAGATATCTTTTTTTCGATAGCCACACCGGAGCAAAATCCGGCCCGGCTGCCGCGCTGGACCCCGCTGTATTACGATTCTATCTGGCAGAAGTGGATGACCAGCCTGGTGATCCCGGTGTACGTCAATGATGAGTTTATTGGTATTACCGGTACTGATTTGGTGCTGGACGACATCTTTGCCGATTTGGGGCAGATTTCGCAGTGGGAGCCTGGCCGGCAGGCGATGTTGTTTGACGGCAAAGGTAATTTATTACTGGACGCGCAAAACAGCCTGCAGCGGCAAATCGCCAAGCCGGCGATGAATCAGTTAGCGGTCGGCATCAAACCGCAACAGGCTGAATTACATCAGTTTATGCAGGATGTGCTGGCCCGGCCTTCGGCGCAGGGACAGCTGAGCCGTGAGGTGGAAAATTATGTCGCCTCGACGGCGCGGATAGACCGGCTGGATTGGCATGTCATGCTGTATCACGCGAAAGCCGACGTGGTGAAAGGCCTGCAGGACTATCGCAATAAAGTGGTGTTGTTGTTTTTGCTGGTGGCGCTGATTGTGGCGCTGGCGCTGCAGTTTTTTATCTACAAATTTGTGCTGAAACGGCTGACCAATCTGGCCAATGCCGTGCAGCGGCTGTCGCATAACGACGGTGAAAAAATTGAACTGGACGACCGTTTTGATGAAATCGGTTTGTTAAACCGGGCTTTTGCTCGCATGTCTGATGAAATCACTCAGCTGATCGGTGGCCTCAATACCCGCATCCTGGAAAAAGAAGAGGCGGAGCGCGCGACCCGTAAACTCAGCAAAGCGGTGGCGTTTTCCAGCTCCGGCATAGTGCTGACGGACAGCGCGCTGGTGGTGGAATACGTCAACCCCTTCCTACTGGAAATGATTGCTGCTGAGCCGGAAACGGTGCTGGGTAAACCTTTGTCTTTGTTGTTTGCGCACGAAATGCGCTTTGTTGGTGAAGATATTTTGCAAAGCCTGCAGGAGCGTCATCACTGGCGCGGCGATATGCTGCTGCAACAAGGCAACAAACAATTCTGGGCCAGCCTCGCCATCGCGCCAATCCGCGATGACAAAGGCGATGTCAGCAACTATGTCTGCGCCATGCAGGACATTTCTTTTATCAAAGAAAGTCAGCGCAAAATGGAACAACTGGCGTATTACGACGTGCTGACCGGTCTTGCCAACCGCAGTTATTTCCGCGACCAGCTGCGCAAGGCCATCGCGATGGCGGCGCGTGGGTATTACCACTTTGCGCTGCTGTATTTTGATTTAGACGAATTTAAACGGATTAACGATACCCTCGGCCATGATGCCGGCGATGAGCTGCTCAAAGAAGTCGCACGGCGGTTGATTAGCCGGCTGCGCGAAGAAGACACCATCGCGCGTTTAGGTGGCGATGAGTTTGCGGTGATTCTGAGCGGTATTTCTGATCGCAAAGCAGCGGCAACTATTGCCGAGAATCTGCAGCAAGCCTTTGCACAGCCGGTACGACTGGCGGGCCATGATGTGGCGATCAGCGCCAGTATCGGCATCACCATAGCGCCGCAGGACGCCGACGAAGAGGAAATGCTGCTCAAACACGCTGACCTTGCGATGTATGAAGCCAAAGCGCGCGGAAAAAATACCTACCATTTCTTTAGCCAGGAACTCAATGACGCCGCCAATGACCGGCTGCAAATCGAAAACCAGCTGCGTGAAGCCATTCGCGAGCAACAGTTCCTGCTGTATTACCAGCCAAAAATTGATATCCGCACCAATGAAGTCAAAGGCTATGAAACGCTGCTGCGCTGGCTGCGGCCGGACAACACTATGGTGCCGCCGCTGAAGTTTATTCCGGTGGCAGAATCAACCGGGCTGATTGTGCAAATCGGTGAGTGGATTTTATGGGAAGCCTGTCGTTTTCTGGCGCGTCAGCACGCCCGTGGCCTGATGGTGACGGTGTCTGTTAACCTGTCAGCCCGTCAGTTTATCGATCAGGATTTACCGGGCCTGGTGGAGCGCATCCTCAAACGCACCGGCGCTTTGGCGGAGTATCTCATTCTGGAAATCACTGAAAGTATGTTAATGGGCGACACTGATGCGGCCATTACCCAGCTCAATGAGTTAAAACGGCTCGGATTGGCTTTATCAATTGATGACTTTGGTACAGGCTATTCTTCGCTGAGTTATCTGAAGCGTTTCCCTGTTGATGAACTGAAAATCGACCGCTCTTTTGTTAAAGATATTCCGGACGACAAAAACGACATGGACATTACCGCTGCTATCATCGCGATGGCGCAGAAAATGGATCTGCGGGTCGTTGCCGAAGGGGTTGAAACCGCAGAGCAGGTCGAATTCCTGCTGAACAACACTTGTTATCTGGTACAGGGATATTACTTCAGCATGCCATTGGCCGAGCAGGAATTGTCCCGCTTAAACTTCAGTGTGAACACGCAAAAGATTTCTCAAAAAACAATAACTTAATTCAGGAACATCAGAATGAAGCCACTTCGTTTATCGCTGCTCAGCGCAGCGGTTGTCTGTGCTGTTGCGCCAGCATGGGCAGATCCGACGCAGCCGCTGCAGGGCATCCGTGACAACAGTGCCCAGCTTTTGGCCTTCACCGGTGCGGTTGTCCATACCGAACCCGGCAAAATGCTGAGCAATGCCACAGTGCTGGTGCAAAGCGGCAAAATTACTGCGGTCGGCACCAATTTAAAAATCCCGGCCGGATTCCAGCAAATTGATGTCGCCGGTTATCACCTGTACCCGGGGTTTATCGATTTATATGGCCAATATGGCGTGGAAAAAGCATCCTCAGAGCGCAGTGGTGGTCGCGATGAGGGGCCGATGTACCAGAATCCGCGCAAAGGCGGTAATGCAGTCAACGCCGCCATTCATGCCGAACAGCGCTGGGCTGATAGTTTCACGCCAAACGCAGACGACGCTAAAGCCTATCAGCAGCAAGGTTTCACCACTGTGCAGTCGGCCCGGCAGGACGGTATTTTCCGCGGTCAGGCCGTGGTTGCTTCGACCGGCAAAGGTTTACCGGGTGAGCTGATTTTAAAAGCCGATGGCCAGCATTTTTTATCTTTTGACCCGGGCAGTTCCAAACAAAGTTATCCATCGTCGCTGATGGGCAGTATCGCGCTGGTGCGCCAGACGCTGGCCGATGCGCAGTGGTATCAGCAGGCCTATGGCAAAGCGGACTGGCGTTTATTCCGCGAACCTGTGCCATTTAACGCCGCTTTAGCCGCCCTTGGTCAGTTAAATCAGACCGGCCTGGTATTTGAAGTCAATAACGAGCGCAACTTGCTGCGCGCCGACAGTCTGTTAAAAGAATTCAATCTGCCTAAAGTCGCGCTAGTGGCTTCCGGTTATGAATATGTGCGCGCGGCGGACGTGAAAAAAACCGGCCGCAACCTGATTCTGCCACTGGCTTATCCGGCCGCGCCAAGTGTCGGCAAGCTTGACGATCAACTCGATGTCAGTCTCGCTGATTTACGCCATTGGGAACGAGCACCAACTAACGCCGGTGCGCTGGAAAAAGCCGGGGTGAATTTTGCCCTGACCACGCACAAACTGGATGATAAAGCCAAATTCTGGCCCAACGTCCGTACTGCGATCAAATATGGCCTCAGCACTGAAAAAGCGCTGGCGGCTTTAACCACAGTCCCGGCAGAACTGATTGGCATGCCAGGCCAGCTTGGCCGCATTGCCAGTGGTTATCAGGCCGACTTGGTGGTCAGTAAAGGTGATTTGTTTAAAGACGGTGAAATTGTTGCGACCTGGAACCGCGGTGTCGAAACCCAGTTTAAACCGCTGCAAAACGCTGATGTCGCTGGAGATTACGCGCTGAACATCGCTGGTAAAGCACTGAAGCTGAACTTAAGCGGTGCTTTGGGTAAAGTCGAAGGCAAAGTGCTGCCGGCTGACAAAGGCAGTGACAAAGAAGCCAAACTGGAAAACCTCAGTGTCGACAAACAACAGGTGCAATTTGGTTTTAGCCTTAAAGACGTTGATGCCGGTGACGGCGTAGCGCTGTTTAGCGGTTCAATGGCTGGCAATTTGCTGCAGGGTACCATACAGCTGCCGGATGGCAGTCAGCAAGCACTGACGCTCAGCCGTCAGGCTGTGGTTGCCAAAGCGGATGAGAAAAAAGCTGAAGACAGCGCTTTGTTGTCGCAGCTGAGCCTGCCGAATCAGGCTTATGGCCTTTCAAGCGCGCCGCAGCGCCAGAACGTGCATATCAAAAATGCCACGGTCTGGACTTCGGACAAAGCCGGTAAACTGGAAAATACCGACGTGATAGTGCGCGATGGTGTCTTCACTGAAATTGGCAAAAACTTAAAAACGCCGTCTGGTTTTGTTGAAATTGATGCCACCGGCATGCATCTGACTGCCGGTATCATCGACGAACACTCGCATATCGCCATTGAATCTGGTGTTAACGAAGGCTCCGATGCGGTGACTTCTGAAGTGCATATCGGCGACGTATTAAACCCGGATGACATCAATATCTACCGCGGATTAGCTGGCGGTACCACCACAGCACAGCTGCTGCACGGCAGTGCCAACCCTATTGGTGGCAAGGCGCAAGTGATCCAACTGCGCTGGGGCGTGTCGCCGGAAGCGCTGAAGTTTAAAGCTGCACCGCCAAGCATCAAGTTTGCGCTCGGTGAAAACGTCAAGCAATCAAACTGGGGTGACAACTACACCAGCCGCTATCCACAAAGCCGCGTTGGTGTGGAAACCACTATCCGTGATGCGTTCCAGGCCGCCAAAGAATACAAAGCCGCCTGGGCAGCTTACGATGATTTATCGTCGTCTGAGCAAAAACGCACAGTGCCGCCACGCGTTGATTATCGCCTGCAAACGCTGGTGGAAATTCTCGACAACAAACGTTTTGTCCACACCCACTCTTATGTCGCTTCAGAAATTTTGATGCTGATTAAGCTGGCGGATGAAACCGGCTTTAAAGTCACTACTTTCACGCACATTCTTGAAGGTTACAAAACTGCCAAAGAAATGAAAGCGCACGGCGCCAGCGCGTCAACATTTGCCGACTGGTGGGCGTACAAGATGGAAGTGAAAGATGCCATCCCAACCAATACCTGTCTGATGGCGGATCAAGGTGTGGTGGTATCGGTCAACTCTGACAGCCCGGACTTACAGCGCCGGCTGAATCAGGAAGCTGCTAAATCGGTGAAATACTGTGGTATGTCGGAAGAAGAAGCGCTGAAGATGGTTACCATCAACCCGGCGATCCAGCTGAAAGTGGACCAGAAAGTGGGCTCTATTGCTGAAGGCAAACAAGCCGACTTTGTGCTGTGGTCTGAGCATCCGTTGTCGGTCTACGCCAGAGCGATGCAAACCTGGATTGACGGCACCAAATACTATGACCGCAATGTCGACATGACACTCAATGCCGGTATTGAACGTGAGAAGCAACAACTCGTGCAGAAAGTGTTAAAAGCGCCGGACAGCGCCAAAGCGGGCAGTGGTGGTGAGATGAAAAAACCAGAACCAATCTGGCACTGTGAAGACAATGGCGACTATCTGGACCTGGCCTTTGGCCGTGTCGCAGGTGCGCAACAACACGCTCATCAGCACAATCAGCAACACTAAGCAAAGGAGCTTCAGATGACTTTTAAATTGAATAGCCTGTCGCTGCTTTGCATCGCAGCTTTTGCCACCCCGGCACTGGCGACCTCGCCGGTACCGGCAGCAGCGCAGCAAGGCGCAGTATTACTGAACGATGCGACCTTACATACGGTCAGCAATGGCGTGCAGGAAAACACCGACCTGTTGATGGTTGACGGCAAAATTGCCGCCATCGGTAAAGACTTGTCAGCCCCGGCCGGCGGCACTGTGGTCGAACTGCAGGGCAAGCATGTTTACCCAGGTTTGATTGCTCTCGCCAACCAGCTGGGTCTGGTGGAGATTGAAGCGGTGCGCGCCACCGACGATACCCATGAAGTGACAGACACTAACCCGGATGTGCGGGCGCAAGTGGCTTATGACGCCCAGTCAGACGTGATCCCAACCGTGCGATCCAATGGCATCAGTTATAGCCTGGTATTCCCGGCCGGCAGCCTGCTGATGGGCCAAAGCAGCCTGATGCAGCTCGATGCCTGGAGCTGGCAGGACGCGACGGTCAAAGCGGGGGTAGCGCTGCACATTAACTGGCCCAACGCCAGTGTGCTGAGCTCGCCATGGAACCCGAAAAAGCCAGAAGAGTTAGCCAAACAAAACGCTGAAGATCTGCAAAAGCTCTATGACACCATGGCGCAGGCCAAAGCCTACGTCGATGCGAAAAAAGCTGGCGCTATTAAAGCGTTGGATTCACGCTGGGAAGCCATGATCCCGGTATTCAGTGGTGAGCGCGCGGTATTTGCCCATGCCGAAGATGCCCGGCAAATTCGTCAGGCGATGGCTCTTGCTGACAAATACCAGCTGAAGCTGACTATTGTCGGCGGCCGTGACAGCTGGCGCGTTGCCGATGAGCTGGCAGCGCGTAAAGTGCCGGTGATCTTCGGCTCACCGTTCGGCATTCCGGAGCGTGATGACGAAGCTGTCGACACCGCTTATGCCACGCCGGCTAAACTGGCCAAAGCCGGTGTGACCTTTGCGCTGGCTATTGGCAGCTACTGGGATAGCCGCAATCTGGCCTTTGGTGCCGGTCAGGCAGTAGCTTTTGGTTTAGATAAAGAACAGGCGCTGGCAGCTGTGACATTAAATGCAGCGAAAATCGCCGGCGTTGACGACAAACTGGGTTCGCTGGAAGTGGGCAAAGCCGCGACTGTGGTGGTGTCAGAAGGCGATATTCTGGATTATCGCAGCAGCAAAATCAGCCAGATGTGGATTGACGGCCGCGCCGTTGATTTAAACAACAAGCAAAAAGATTTGCACCAGAAATATAAGCAGCGTTATAGCCGCTGATAAAGGTGGATGTTTGATGTGAAAAAAGCGGCTTCGGCCGCTTTTTTTACCCCCCCGACCACTTGTGTTTGTAGCCCAGTTTGGTTAGTTCTTGTTGGATGACTTCGCGTTTGTCACCCTGGATTTCGATGATGCCGTCTTTGACGGCGCCGCCGCAGCCGCATTTCTTTTTCAGCAAAGCAGCGATTTCACTGAGTTTTTCTTCTGATTCGGCGATACCGGCGATGGTGATCACGCCTTTGCCGTTGCGGCCTTTAGTCTCGCGCTTTAAGCGTAAAAAGCCGTCAGCAAAGGCCTGGCCCGTGGCTTTTTCTGCTTTGGGCGCGTCAATCCGGCCGCTGTCGGTGCTGTAAACCAGACTGTCGCCGGCAGGTGTTGTGGGTTTTGCCGTGGCCTGGCCGCCGAGTTGTTGTTGCCAGTCAGCTAAAGAGATTTTTTTTGAACTCATACTTAGTTCCGTTTTGTCATGCGCTGTTGTTCAGGCGGGAATCGTGGCAAGATAATGCAACACAAGGCGCACAGCAATGCTTCCGTTTTCATTCACCGCAGCTGCTGGCGTAAACGCTGAATTTCCCCGCAAAGTCTTGGATTTTTGTCTTAATCTGGTAGACTGCTGCGGCATTTTTAGAAATCTGGACGGCTATTTTGCTTCAAATGTCGATTCAAGCTTATCTCGCACGCTGTGATGTGCAACCCGATACTATTTCCGCTGAGTTTTACCAGCAAGTTGCAGATTATCAGCAGCAGCTCACCGCATTAGCGCCTGCCAGCGCAGTGCAATGGCAGTTCCGGGTGCCGGAGCTTGGCGAGGGCGGCAGTTGTTCGTTGTTTGGTCAGCTGGCGGATGAACCTTATGACCTCAGCCCTATCTTAGGTGGTCAAACTGACGCCAATCTGCAATTGCTGGCCAAAGTCACTGCCGTCGTACAGTTTTATCAGGCGCAGAGCGCCAGCCACTGGTTTGGCGTGTATCAGCGCAGGAAGAATCCGGCCGGTGAAACTGTGTTGGTGAAACTGGCCTATTTTGGCGCCGAAAGCCGGGCCGAATTTCCATTGACCGCCGAATTTGCTGCGATCAGCAATAACAGCACTGTGGGGTTGTCGGGCCAGGGCCGCATCATCAATGATGTGGCGGCATATCTGGCCAAAGGCGGCGAGTACTATACTTGTGACCCGAAAGTTCAGGCCGAAGCTTGTTTGCCACTGATTGGTGCTGATGGCGCAGTCATCGGCATCATCGATTCCGAAGCATTTGCACAGAATTTATTTCACGGCAAAGAGCTGGCACTGCTGGTTGCAGTTGCACTGACTTTGCCGGCGCTGCTGGCCTGATAACATCAGACCACCGCGTAACAAGGCTGGGGTTATGCTGCAGCCAAAGAATTTTTAACAGTATCAGCAACAGTAACAGGTGAGCACTTTATGTTTTCTCGTTTACAGCCGGTAGCGACAGATCCGATTTTGGGTTTAATGGCCGCGTACAAAGAAGATCCGAATCCACTGAAAGTGGACTTGGGGGTCGGTGTCTACAAAGACGAAGCGGGCCACACGGCTGTGCTGGAATGTGTGAAAAAAGCGGAAAAACTGCGGCTCGATCACGAAGACAGCAAAACTTACATCGGAATGGCTGGCGATTTAAGCTTTAACGCCCATATCGAAAAACTGGCATTTGGCCCGCATAAAGTATTGCTGGAAGGCCGCACCACCACGGCGCACACGCCAGGCGGTACTGGTGCGCTGCGCGTCGCTGCTGAATTTATCAAAAAAGCCAATCCGGATGCGACTATCTGGGTCACCAGCCCAACCTGGGCGAACCATATTTCGATGTTTCAGGCCGCTGGCCTCAAAGTCAAAGAATACGCTTATTACGATTACGACACTAAAGGCCTGAAAGAAGACGCGATGTTTGCTGATCTGGCGACAGTGCCGGCTGGTGACGTGGTGCTGGTACACGCTTGTTGCCATAACCCAAGCGGCATGGATTTAAATTTTGCGCAGTGGCAGAAGTTTGCAGCACTGGCGAAAGAACGGGGTTTCACGCCGTTGGTGGATATGGCGTATCAGGGTTTTGGTTTGGGTCTCGATGAAGACACCCAAGGCCTGCGTCACCTGGCCAACGAAGTAGAAGAGCTGATCCTCTGTACGTCTTGTTCGAAAAACTTCGGTTTATACCGTGAGCGGATTGGCGCCGTTTCTGTGGTCGTCGACAGCAATAAAATGCTGGAAACTGCCCGCACCAACTTATTAGCCGTGGTGCGCAGTATCTATTCAATGCCGCCGGCGCATGGCGCTATTATCGTCAGCCATATTCTGGATAGCGCGGAACTGACTGCGCTGTGGCATCAGGAACTGGCCGTGATGCGCAACCGCATCAACGACTACCGTCAGCTGATTATCGACAAGCTGCAAGCCGAAGGTGTGCAGCAGGATTTCAGCTTTATCACCAAACAGCACGGTATGTTTAGCTTCCTGGGCATTAACAAAGAACAAATCGAGCGGCTGCGTAAAGAGTTCAGTATTTATATGGTCGGCTCAAGCCGCGTCAGCATCGCTGGCCTGAACCACAGCAATATCGATTATTTCGCCAAAGCTGTGGCCACAGTGCTTAAATAAAAGTGCTGAAATAAATTAGCTCCGGCTTGTTTATCACTGCAACAAAGGCAACTTAACGGTTGCCTTTGTTTTTTGTGCTGTTTAAGGTAAAGCAAAGCGATAACACGGAGCGCACAGGTTGCGACATTGGGCAGTAAAGCGATGGCAGGGCAGTGTATCAGCCATAGTGTTGGGGCTGTTGCTGAGCAAATCAGCAGTTGCAGCGCAGCCGCTACGGGTGGTGCTGGAAGTTTCACCACCGCATCAGACGGTGGATAACGGCAAAGTCGGTGGCCTTACTACTGCTGTGGTTGCAGAGTTGCTGCAACAGGCTGGCTTATCGGCAAGTTACGAGGTCTATCCCTGGGCGCGGGCTTTTCGTATTGCGGCAACGACGCCTGATGTGCTGATTTACAACATGGCGCGTACACCGGAGCGCGAGGCGCAGTTTGAATGGATTGGTATTGTGACCCGCTACAAGTTTGGTTTGTTAAAGCTGAGCCGACGTGATGATATTCAAATCAGTCAGTTGGCCGATATCAAACATTATGTAGTCGGGGCGCAGCGCGAAGATTTCTCGGCCGAATGGCTTAAGAATGCCGCAAAGCAGCCCGCGCAGAAACTCGAATTACAACCGGATGTCCTGGAAACCTGGCGTTTACTGGTGAATGGCAAGCTGGACCTGATGATCGACGACCCGCAGGCGATTGACGATATGTTGCACCAACATCAGTTGGAGCGCAGTGATGTCGAGTTTGTGCTCTTCCCGCAAGAACTGGAACAACAAACCTGGATCGCCCTGAAAAAAGGCTCGTCACCAGCGCTGGTACAACGGCTGCGTCGGGCTTATCAGCAGATAGAAGGTGGCAGCGCTTATCAGCAAGCGATGGGGCAAGGCGTCAGCAAAGCCCATTAGCATCCGCGCCACCTACATCCATAACAAAAATCCCTGCCAGAGCAGGGATTTTTTATCACAACAGTTTTCGCCGTTAAATCTTCTTGTACTTAATGCGGTGCGGCTCTAACGCCTGCGCACCATAAGTGGCTTTTAACCAGGCTTCGTAATCCGAATAGTTGCCTTCGAAGAAGTTCACTTTGCCTTCGTCGCGATAATCGAGGATGTGCGTGGCGATGCGGTCGAGGAACCAGCGGTCGTGCGAGATCACCATGGCGCAGCCAGGGAAATCCAGCAAGGCGTTTTCTAAGGCGCGCAGTGTTTCCACGTCTAAGTCGTTGGTCGGTTCGTCGAGCAGCAGCATGTTGCCGCCGGCTTTTAATAAGGCCGCCAGGTGCACGCGGTTACGCTCACCACCAGACAATTCGCCGATAAACTTCTGCTGGTCGTTGCCTTTGAAGTTAAAGCGGCCGACATAAGCCCGGCTTGGGATGGTGAAGTTGCCGATTTGCAGCATGTCCTGACCGTTGGAAATTTCCTGCCAGACGGTATTTTTCGGATTCATGTTGTCGCGGAACTGGTCGACGCTCGCCAGCTGCACCGTTTCACCGACTTCAATAGTGCCGGCATCTGGCTGCTCAGTGCCGCTGATCATCCGGAACAGTGTCGATTTACCAGCGCCGTTGGCACCGATAATGCCGACGATAGCGCCTTTTGGCACGCTGAAGCTTAAGTCGTCAATCAACACGCGGTCGCCGTAAGATTTACGCAGGTTTTTCACTTCCAGCACTTTGTCGCCTAAACGTGGTCCTGGCGGAATGAATAACTCGTTGGTTTCGTTGCGTTTCTGGAAGTCCTGGCTTTGAAGTTCTTCAAACCGCGCCATCCGTGCTTTGGACTTGGCATGGCGGCCTTTTGGATTGGTGCGCACCCATTCCAGTTCTTGTTTGATAGAACGCTGACGGGCGTTTTCGGTTTTCTCTTCCAGCTGCAGACGGGCTTCTTTTTGTTCCAGCCAGCTGGAGTAGTTGCCTTGCCAAGGAATACCTTCGCCGCGGTCCAGCTCTAAAATCCAGCCGGCAACGTTGTCGAGGAAATAACGGTCGTGGGTGATAGCGACCACAGTGCCGGTGTAATCGTGCAGGAAACGCTCCAGCCAGGCGACAGATTCGGCGTCTAAGTGGTTGGTTGGTTCGTCCAGCAGCAGCATGTCTGGTTTTTCCAGCAGCAGGCGGCAAATGGCGACGCGGCGGCGTTCACCACCGGACAACACTTTGATTTCAGCGTCCCACGGCGGCAGACGCAGCGCATCAGCGGCGCGTTCTAAAATATTGTCGAGGTTGTGGCCATCTTTAGCCTGAATGATCGCTTCCAGCTCACCCTGTTCACGGGCGAGCGCATCAAAATCTGCGTTCTCGTCGGCATAGGCAGCGTACACGGCATCGAGGCGGGCAAAGGCGTTTTTCACGTCGGCGACGGCTTCTTCCACCACTTCGCGCACGGTTTTGCTCATATCGAGCACCGGTTCCTGTGGCAGGTAACCGATGTTGATGCCGGCTAATGGCTTGGCTTCACCGTCGAACTCTTGGTCGACGCCAGCCATAATACGCAGCAGGGTGGATTTACCGGAACCGTTTAAACCCAGTACACCGATTTTGGCGCCAGGGAAAAACGATAATGAAATGTCTTTTAAAATCGTACGCTTAGGTGGAACTACCTTCGACATCCGATACATTGAATAAATGTATTGAGCCATGAGTCTTGCTGCTCCTTGAGAAAGATTGGCCCAAATTGTACGTTATTTTTCGGACTGGCGGGAACCTGCCACCATGACAAATTCAACCAGATGCAAAAATTTCCGATGCCAAGTGGCAAAGCTTCTGGGATAATCTTTTAAGCACAGCCGGACATTCCCGCTCCGGCGACCCAACACAGGACTTCACTCATGGCTGAATATGCACACGATCCGGTATTTCAGGGCTTTATCGCCGAAGCGCGCTCAGAAGCACAAGTTTGGGTGCTGGCACATGGCGAAGATTTGCTGGTAGTCGAATCGGTAGAATTTGAAGACACCGACGTGATGCCATTCTGGTCCAATCAAGCCGCAGCACAGGCACATTGCAGCGAAGAGTGGGCCGAGTACAAACCAGAAGCTATTCCGCTGGATATTTTCTGCGACGGCTGGTTAAAAGAAATGTATGACGACGGTGTGCTGATTGGCACCAACTGGGACAGCGAATTAAACGGCCCGGAAGTGGAGCCACGCGAAATCCTAGAAGCGCTGTCGCAGCTGCAATAATTCTGTTCGATACAGCAAAAACCCGGTCTTTACCGGGTTTTTGTTATTTTATGCTCTGCTTTGCACCAAGGTTCACTTTGCCGCACCGGCAAAAAAGTCCTCCACTGCTTGGGGTAATGCCGCCGGCAGCACCTGCAGGTCGCGACTGAATTCCTGCAGCAATAGCTGGAATACCGCCAGTCGCGCCTGATGTTTATCATTGGCGTCGATACAATGCCAGGGCGCCTCTGGTGTCGAAGTGCGGCTAAACATTTCATCGCGTGCCACTATGTAGTCATCCCAGCGCGCCCGGTTGCGGATATCCTCAGCGGTGAGTTTCCATTGTTTGGCCGGGTCCAGATAACGCTCGGTGAAACGGCGCAACTGGGTGTCGGCGCTGATATCGAGCCATATTTTCACCAGCACAAATCCCTCTTGTTGCAACATCTGTTCAAAGGCATTGATTTGGTCATAAGCCCGCAGCCAGGCATTGTCATCTGCCAGCTGCTCGACCCGTTCGACCAGTACCCGGCCATACCAGGAACGGTCAAACACTGCCCAATGGCCTTGTTGCGGTAGCCGTTGCCAGAAACGCTGCAACCAATGTTGACTGCGTTCGGCATCGTTCGGCGCATTGGTCGGCCAGACATGCAACCAACGCGGGTCCAGACACCAGCCGAGCCGGCGGATGATCCCGCCTTTACCAGCCGCATCCGGCCCTTCCAACACAATGACCGCGCCGCGCTGTTGCCGGCCCATCGCCTGTTGCAGTAACACCAGCTGATGTTGTAACTGGCGTAGTGCTTCGGTGTGCAGATCTGACATCGTCGAATTCCATGGCTGACTATCTACCAACATCATGCGTCAGTTCAGCAGTCTTTGCATGCTCTTTACATTGGCATTGTTGCAAATAAGAATGAATCTCAGTAACATTCAGGCCAGTTTTAACCGGAGGTAGTGCTTTGTCCCGTTTTCTGCGTTGGTTGCACATTTATGTGTCGATGGCCGTGCTGGTGGTGTTTGTATTTTTTGCCCTGACAGGTATCACGCTGAATCATCCGGACTGGCAACTGGATGCCGGTAAACAAAGTGACAGCGTGCAGCTACAGCTGCCGGCGCAGTTGGCTGCGCTGGAATTTAGCGATGACCAGCTGCAGCAGGCGGCACAGGCGCAACAAATCGCCGATTGGTTGCGCACCGAGCATCAGGTGCAGGGCGCTGTATTTGCCTTTGTTTATGATGCTGACGAGCGGCTGCTGGAACTCGATTTTAAGCAGCCGGCCGGTTTTGCCAATGCGCAGATTGAGCTGGAAAGCGGCACTGTGGAGTTGTCACGTGAATTCGGTGGTTATCTGGCGCTGCTTAATGACCTGCACAAAGGCCGTTACGCCGGCACGGCGTGGAAATGGCTGATTGATGTCGTGGCGGTTGCTTGTTTGTTGTTTGCGTTCAGTGGTTTTTATTTGTTGTGGCGACAGCCCGGCAGGCGCTGGTGGGGCGTGCAGTGTGCACTGACCGGTGCCGGTGTGATGTTGTTGGTCTATCTGGCGGCACTGCACTGATGGATCTGATGTTGATCTGCAGGCGGTGTGAAGTGGTGAAAAGGAGAGTAGGGCGTTGAAAAAAACATGCAGTGTGGCACTGATGCTGGCTTTAGGTTTTAGCATGCCGGCCACAGCCAGTGATCTGGAGATCTCGTTACAGCTGCCAAAAATCAGCGAAGGCCAATATCACCGGCCTTATGTGGCGGTCTGGGTCGAAGACAGCAGCGAAAAGTCGGTGCGTTTAATTGAAATTTGGCGGGAAAAGCCGGATTGGATCAAAGATTTACGCCGGTTCTGGCGCAAAACAGGCCGCTCTGATCAGCCGTTGGTGGACGCCCGCACTGGCGCAACTAAAGGCCCGGGCGCTTATCAGCTGCGCTGGGACGGTAAAGACGATAAAGGTGCGGCGGTTCCAAACGGGGCATATCAGCTGGTGATTGAAGCGGCGCGCGAACATGGCGGCCGGCAGCTGGTGAAGCAGAAATTCAACTGGGATGGCAGTGCCATCACCCTGACAGTTGCGGCCGGTAACGAAATCGGTGAGGTTCAACTGAACCGCAAAGCGCCATAACAGCGTCCATTTTTAGCAAGGAAATATCCAATGAAAACAGTTCATTTATTCACTCTGAGCGCGTTGTTTGCTGCGTCCTCCGCACTGGCCCACACCATGAACGTGGTGCCAAGCCATTATGTGCAGTCAAAAACCGGCGGTTTTGTCACAGTTGATTTATTCGCCAGCAATATGACGTTTCAGGCCGACAAAGGTGTTGGTGTCGATGGTTTTAAAGTGGTGCTGCCAGACGGTACTGTGGCAAAAGCTGCCTCTGCGGCGCAGGGGAAACGTAAGTCGATTGCCGATGTTGAGCTGAGCGTCGCCGGCACTTACCGGCTGGAAATGGGCGGTCAGCCGCGTTATTTCACCAGCTATAAAGTGGGTGGCGAGCAAAAACGCCTGATGGGTGATAAGCAAAAAGCCGCGAAAGAGTTACCAAAAGATGCGACAGACGTGGTGACCACACAGGGCCGCAACCGTGCCATGGCTTTTGTGACTGTGAATGGCCCGACTGACACAGTGCTGAAAACCACAGGGCAGGGGCTGGAATTCAGCTTTGACCGCCACCCAGCCGACATTGTTGCCGGCGAAGCTGTGACTGTAACTTTAACGCTGAACGGCAAGCCGGTTGAAGGTGTCAAAGCTGATCTGTCGTTTGACGGTGAACTGTATCGCAATGATCCGGCGCGTCAGCACTTGGTGACGGACAAAGCTGGCCAGTTCAGTTTCACACCAGCCGATGCCGGGCGTTATTTGCTGGAAGCGTCGGCCGAGGCCGCGTTGAAGTCTGATAAAGCCGACAAAATCCGCGAAGGTTTTACCTTGAGTTTTGAAGCGGCATTGCCTTAATAGCAAGGCCTGCGGCGCCGGCGCCTTGTAGGCGCCGCGGAAAGCACAAAAAGAAAAAGAGGAGCACAGCTCCTCTTTTTAACCAGCGATGTGTTCACATCTACTGTTACTGTTTAACCGACCAGGTCGATTTCCAGCTCATCTTCGTCATCCAAATCCAACATCTGCCGTAAGCGTTTTTGCTCCATCAGATCATCGATCCGGCGTCTGGCTTCTGTTTTATGTTTGTTTTTAGCGTCTTTATTGCTGATCTTTGCCAGCTTGATGTCGGCGCCTGCATCGGCAGTGCCGTAGTCCCCTGCAATCATTTCGGCCATTTTGTGCGACTTCCCTATGTTATTCTTTTTTCGAGCCGCCCTCGTTTTAGTCCTATTTCAGAGACTGCTAAAGAGATTTATTTTTATCGTTTCAATAAATTAAATTTATCGACACGCTAAGTAGTTGCTCTTTATCGCAGTTCAGCTCCGGCTGGTCGGATCCAGACCAAGATCTGTCAGATCGTTCGCTGAAAATTTAAACAATGCGGGGTTGTGGCAAGGATCTTTTTTCGCAATTCAGCGTATCATCAGAAAAAAAGGAGGGTGTATGCGTGTTTTAAAGTTAGTGTCTTTGTTATCGGTGCTTGGTTTGGGTTTCGTCAGTAGCCAAGCGGCTGCAGCTCAGTGTGGTGATGTGCTGAATCATTCGATGCAGCAACTGCGCAGTAAAGAAACCGTCGATTTATGTGAGTCCTTTCAGGACAAAACGTTGCTGATAGTTAATACCGCCAGCAAATGTGGTTTTACCCCACAATTCAAAGCATTACAGGCGTTGTCTGAGAAGTATGCCAGCAAAGGTCTGGTAGTTTTAGGCTTTCCGTCCGACGATTTTATGCAGGAACATAATGACGAAGCCAAAACCGCTGAAGTCTGTTACATCAACTACGGCGTGAAGTTCCCGATGTTCTCCACCAGCCCGGTGCGCGGTGACGACGCCAATCCGGTATTCAAAGCCTTAATCGCCAAAACCGGCGAAAAACCCAGCTGGAACTTTAACAAGTATCTGGTCAGCAAAGGCGAGACCACAGTGAAGCATTTTGGCAGCAAAGTAACACCGGATGATCCAGCCTTTATTGCGGAACTGGAGAAGATGCTGGCGCAGTGATTTGTTGAATTGTTGAGACCAGCAGCAATACTACTGCTGGTCTCAAGTAGCGATAACTCTGACAGATTTAGCTTAACAAGGTCCGTCTTCGACTCGTACTGAAGTTGTAATATCATTAAAATTGTGCGGAACTAAATCAGGTACATTTGAGCCGAATTTTTTAAATGCTCCCTCAAAGTGATTGTGTTCATAAAGATAGACACAGGACCCGGAACCAACTCGAACTGAACTGATATAATCGTTCGCATGCTCAAGTCTGCCTTTTCGGATGTTCCAATTTCCAGTGCCTAAATCCCGATGCAGCCCATTTGGTGGTAATGCAAAGGCGATTGAATTGTAGTTAGCGTCAAAATAGAAATGAGTCATGATTTCGCTATCGCACCGATAGTGCTGGAACACCTGAATGGAACTTGCCTGATCATTAAAGCTGTATTGGCCGAGGTCTGCATAATTGCCAGCGGAAAAGTATTTTGCAGTGGAGCCATATCCAGAGTTTTGATACAGGACAACGCATGTGCCACTCTCCACCTTTAGTGAAGATATCGCATCATTATCAAAAACGTTGTTTTCTTTTAAGCCGTCAATCATTTCACCACTAGCAATATATTTGGCAGCGCCCCCATAGTTGCCGTGCTGATAAATGGTTACTCCTGCCTGGGCCGAAGCGGTTAGCAGTGTCAGCGCCGTCAAAAGTGTTCTTTTCATGTTAAGTTTCCTTTTAAACATATGAAAACATGCCAGAAATGGCCCTGCTATCCTGAAGGATTTGGGTTGTATATTTTTTACTTAAAAGTGATAAAAATGTGATTTTTTCGGTTTTTAACGATCTAAAGGGCAAGCAACGTCGGATTCGTGTAGACATAAATCAAAACGAGGGCGTGGTGACCCTCATTTTTGTTATTTAATGGCAAAGTTAAATTAGGTTATTGATTTTACTTAAGTTGCCAGAGATATAACGCCAACGTTGCCAGGCCACTTGCAGGCGGTATTTCAGATTACGCAGCGCTGTGGTATCGCCTTTGCGGCTGCCGCCACTGATTTGGTTGATCACACTGTCGAATTTCGTTGATGGCCAGATGGTGTAGGGCAATAACGAAAACAGCTGTAAGTCGAGTTCGGCGCCAAACTGCAAATCCAAATCAACCGGGCGGAAAAATTTGTCGCGTTGCAGTAATTTTTTTGCGCCGCTTAAACTCATGGCATAGCCGGTGGCGCAGTTAGGGACGCGCTTAAAATTCACCAGTTCAAAACCGTTATCCAGCGCTTTACGGGCAAAAGCCGGCGTGTCCCGGTCGTCTGAAAGTTTAATATGGTCCCAACCACTCAGCCGGCTTATTTGCGCGAGGGCGTCAGCAAAGCGGGCATCTACGTCAATGTCATCTTCCAGCACTATGGCCACTTCAATATTCTGCTCAACCATCAATTGCCACACACCGCGATGCGATAAATAACAACCAATTTCACCCGGGGACAGAGAACGGCGGAAATACTGCAGGTTGGCGCTTTTGTCGTAACAGGCGTCGACTTCTGCCGGGCTTAAGTCTTTGCCATAAACCCCGCGAAAACGCTGCGGTTGGATCCCCAGCGCCTGTAATTGTTGCTCAGCATGGACAAAACGCTCAGGCGAGCTGTCCAAGTTGATGATAAACACTGGGATTTGAGCGATGGTGGCTGAAGTCATGGATGGTCCTGCGGCAAACTACAAAAGCGCTAGTGTAAGCAAATTCAACCAGGCACTCCACGTAATTTACGTCTCACTAATTTTGCATGGCTTGAGTTCTACCGGGGACTGCCTTAACATTGGTTTTAGTTATTAGCATAGAACTTAATGAAATAAGGAGCTGCCATGAGCTGGACTATGCCGTTGCTGGCAGCTTTGCTGATTGGCATTACACTTGGCCTTTTCGGCTCCGGTGGTTCTATTTTAACGGTGCCTGTGCTGATATTTCTGCTCGATATGCCGGAAAAGCTGGCGATCAGCACTGCGCTTGGTGTGGTGGCCTTGATTAGTCTGGGTGCTGTGTTGCCTTATATCTGGCGTCGTCAGGTGGCTGGTACTTTGCTGGCGCAACTGGCGTTGCCCGGCATGGCGGGGGCGGCGCTGGGCGGTTATGTCAGTCAGTGGTTGCCGGCATTATTGCAGTTGTTGATTCTGGCAGCTTTGATGCTGCTGAGCAGTGTCAATATGTGGCGCGCACAGCCCTGGCAATTCCAGCTACCGCAGGTCTGGCAAGTGATGCTGGCAGGCACTGCGCTTGGCCTTATCACTGGTTTGGTTGGTGTTGGCGGTGGGTTTTTACTGGTGCCGCTATTGCTGGCGATTAGCGACCTGTCCTCACAGCGGGTGGTCGCAACCAGCCTGGCGCTGGTGTTTTTGCAAAGTGGTAGCGGTTTTGTCAGTTTGTGGTTCAGTCAGCCACAGCTCCGACCGGATTTGTGGCTGGTCGGCAGCTTTGGCCTGATTGGTGTGGTCGGTAGTTTATTGGGTTTGCTGGCGCTGCAATATTTGCCACAGCGTTGGTTCCGGCGTGCCTTTGCGTTGTTTTTACCAGTGTTGGCTGTCAGTTTAGTACTACAGCACTGGCGCTAAGCCGATGTTGGCTGTGTGCGACAACTATCAATGTATCTTGTATATTAGAAATAATTAATTTACTGGAGGTGGTTATGACGGTCGAAAGAGCTTTATTAGTGTTTGCCGGCTCTATGGTGTTGCTGTCGGTGTTGCTGACTTACTATGTGCACCCGAACTTTGTCTGGCTGACGTTGTTTGTCGGCGCCAATATGATCCAAAGCGCCTTCACCGGTTTTTGCCCGGCGGTAATGGTAATGAAAAAACTGGGGCTGAAAACCGAAGCGCAACAAGCTTGTACCGTGCGCTGAGAATGAGTGTGCGGTAATAGTCGAAGTCAATCAGGTTCGGCTAAAACCCGGATCTGGTTGTGTCGCCTGATGGGTGGCCGCTTCGCGCGCTAACACATCGCAGCGTTCGTTTTCCGGATGACCGGCATGGCCCTTGACCCAGTGCCAGCGAATGTCGTGGCTCTGACAAGCTGCATCCAGCCGTTGCCATAAATCTTTGTTTTTCACTGGTTCTTTCGCGGCGGTGCGCCAGTTATTGCGCTTCCAGTTCACCAGCCACTGCGTGATGCCCTGACGGACATACTGGCTGTCGGTGGAGATATCGACAGAGCAGGGGCGCTTCAGACTTTCCAGCGCGGCAATGGCCGCCATCAGCTCCATCCGGTTGTTGGTGGTCTCGATATAGCCGCCGGATAACTCTTTGACATGCTGCTGATACTTCATCACTACACCATAACCACCCGGACCCGGATTGCCGAGGCAAGAGCCATCGGTGTAGATTTCAACAGTTTTATGCATCAAGACTTCCCAGCTATCACAACGGCGTATACTCTAACGCAAAAAGTGCTGAAAAACGATTCCTCATGGCAAAACGTCAGATCATCCTCGATACCGAAACCACTGGTATCAACCCGCAGGAAGGCCACCGCATCATTGAGATCGGTTGCGTTGAGATGTTCAATCGCCGGCTGACCGGCAATAACTTCCATGTGTATTTAAACCCGGACCGGTTTATCGAACAGGAAGCGATTAATATCCACGGCATCACCAACGAATTTGTCGCCGACAAACAACGCTTCCGCGATATTGCCCAACAGTTTTTTGACTATGTGCAGGGCGCCGAGCTGGTGATCCACAATGCCGCGTTCGACGTCGGCTTTATTAATCACGAATTTAAATTGCTGGCGGAGCCGTTGCCGCCGGTCGACAGCGTTTGTGCCATTCTCGACACGCTGAAGCTGGCGCGGGATTTACACCCGGGCCAGAAAAACAACCTCGATGCCTTGTGCCGTCGTTACGACATTATTAACAGCCACCGGACTTTCCACGGCGCTTTACTCGATGCCGAAATTCTGGCCGACGTTTATCTGGCGATGACCGGCGGTCAGGTCAGCCTGAATCTGGCCAGCAATAGCGGCAATGAACAAAATAATCAGCAGCAAATCGGGCTGGTACGGCGTGGGGCGCTAAAAGTGGTCAGCGCCAGCGCGGACGAACTGGCTGCGCATGAAAAACGGTTGGATTTGGTGCAGAAAAAAGGTGGGTCTTGCCTGTGGCGCAGTTAAAGTGGCTATCGTTGTTGTGGGTTAGTGTAGCGTTATTGGCGCCGCATGCGTTTGCTCAAACCAGCAGCGCTGCAGCTGAAACCAAAGCGAAAGCGCCTGCAGAAAAACAGGTCATCACGGAACTGAAAGACATTGCCGGTACTAATAGCATCCCGCTGCTTGGCAATCGTTTTCGCATTGATTATGCCGTCGATGAAGTGACGCTGGTGTTTTTCCGCAAAAAAGGTGCGCCGTCCGTGGTGCTGGTGCGGCCGGATGGCAGCAAAGTTTATGCGCGTACTGCCAAAGACAATGGTATGCAGTGGTTTGACGATAAAACCTACGACCTGATTAAAATGACCAAACCCACGCCAGGCCCCTGGCAGGCGATTGGCGAAATTTTGCCGGAAAGCCGCATTATGGTACTGACCGACATTGGTCTGGACGTCGATGCGCTGCCAAAAGATCTGATGGTTGGCGAAATTTTTAAAGTGACTGCAAGGCTCAGTAACGGCGGCAAGCCAGTTAATGTCAAAGATTTCCGCGATATCCTGCAGCTGGATGTGTTGTTGTTTAGTACGCAAAAGCCCGGTTACGACAATACCAATGCCACGGTGTTGAATTTTGCCACTTTTGCCGACGATGGTAAAAATTACGACGAGAGACCACGCGACGCCATTTTCACTGGTGAATTTAATTTAAAAGTACAGGCAGGGGAGTGGTTGCCCAAATATCTGGTAAAAACACCACTTTACACGCGGGAGCTGATGCAAGACCCGGTGCTGGTGGTGCGTACACCGATCAAAACCGAATCTGTAGAAAGCCTGAAGCCGGACGAACCGCATCAGGTGATTTATCAGGTGACCGAAGGGCCGGTTAATCCAGATACCTTAATAGTGCAAGGCCGGTTGCGTTACCCGAACGGGGAAGTACAGAGTTTTTCCCTCGGCGAGCAACAAGGTGATAAACGCGTATTGCGTGTGGCTAATGCCGGTGTTGGTACTTATCGCATTGAACAGATGATTTTTGCTAAAACCAAAAATGGCCGCGACGTGGTGATTAGTCTGCCGGAATATACTTTTGCCGCCGTCGGCCCGAAAATCGCGGTGCCGGAAGTTCCGGTTGCAGATCCTGCTGCAGCGTCTTCCACTGCGGCAAGTACACCTCAACCGGACAAGGCAAAAGTTGTAGCCGAAGTGCCAGCAGAACCGCCGGCTGAATTTCCACTGGGACTGGTGATTGGGGTGAATCTGCTGATTTTAATTGGGGGGGGCGGTGCCATTTTGCTGACGATGAATCAGAATGCGCAGCGGGCCTTCAGCATGTTAATGGCCAAACTGAATCCGGCAGCGTTGCTGCGTCGAAAAAAAGCCGCTGCCGAAGATCTGGCATCTGTTAGCACTGAATTAAGTCCGGCTGCTGCGGCTGAAACCGCTGCAGCGGTGAAAAAATCACCGAAAAACAAAGCCTCTGACGATATTTTGGACCTTTCGTTACCGGATGATTAAGCTTTAGCCAAATCCGGCAAAAAAGAAGTTGACGGGTCTGGGGCAGAACCGTATTATTCCCGCCGCAAC
This sequence comes from Rheinheimera texasensis, assembly GCF_964031785.1. Classification (GTDB taxonomy): domain Bacteria; phylum Pseudomonadota; class Gammaproteobacteria; order Enterobacterales; family Alteromonadaceae; genus Pararheinheimera; species Pararheinheimera texasensis_A. The sequence continues at coordinate 483 of NZ_CAXIRE010000005.1, read as the reverse complement.
GCAGCATCCCCAACTGATATGCTGCAATGTAAGGCTTGGAGCGGTAGTTCAGTCGGTTAGAATACCGGCCTGTCACGCCGGGGGTCGCGGGTTCGAGTCCCGTCCACTCCGCCAGTCACAAGCCTTTGCAGGTGTTTCCAGTGCAAAGGTTTTTCTTCGGCGCAAGCCAAAGAAGTTTTGGGGGTATAGCTCAGCTGGGAGAGCGCTTGCATGGCATGCAAGAGGTCATCGGTTCGATCCCGTTTACCTCCACCAAAATTGTCAGTAGTAGTTCGGTTAGTTCCAAGGTTTTGACCCCATCGTCTAGAGGCCTAGGACATCACCCTTTCACGGTGAGTACCGGGGTTCGAATCCCCGTAGGGTCGCCAAGTTGTAGCGCTTGGCTTGTGTCTGAGGTGCAAGCGAAAGCTATCTACCAGGAGTGGTAGTTCAGTTGGTTAGAATACCGGCCTGTCACGCCGGGGGTCGCGGGTTCGAGTCCCG
>NZ_CAXIRE010000004.1:0-30569 GCF_964031785.1 Rheinheimera texasensis | reverse complement strand
ACAAAAACAACTAAGGAAACCCATCGCCCGTTGGAGCGAGCCGATGCAAATCAATAGTTTGAGGTTTTAAGCCAGGGGGTGTCTGAGCGGGCTGACGGTAGGCGTGTGACGCCCACAGCTGCGAGTTACCCTGGCGCCTCAAACTGTTGATTTTCAGCGGGCTTTCGAGCGGAACCGGGGTCTGTAGAAGTCAAAGACATAGGTTACTTTCTTTTGCTGAAACAAAAGAAAGTGACTCACCGACAGGTGAATTCTCTGCTAGACGGACTAGCAGCAGCAGGAAAAAATGATTCAGACATCGGAAACCGCCGCCCGCAGGGCAAAAAACAGCATCAGGCCACTTGCTTCTCTGCCAGATGCAACTCCATGGTGGCCTTGAGCAGGCGGAACAACAATACTGAAGCGTCAATCTCTTCGCGTCTGTTGGTCAGACTTTCCACGTTGAGGCCCAGCGGAATATCTAAACTGGCGCAATGCTGCAGGATTTGTTGCAGGTTGTCGCGGCACAAACGAATGGATTCGTTCAGCGGATTTTCCGCGTCCAGAATGCGGTAGCGGGCAGCGAGTGGCACTGAAATGCCGAGCCAGTGCATAAAGTCTAAAGTCTGTTCGCCGCCGCAGGGCGTAAACGTCAGGATAATACGGTTGGGTGTCAGGCCTTGCTGGCGACAGCTGCGGGCGTAGCTGGTCAGTAAATCAATAGTGGCCTGAGCGTTGTACACCGCCTGGGTGATAAAAAACTGGCAACCCTGGGCTGATTTTTCAATCAGCCGCTGATGCTCATTGCCTTTACTGGCATGGCGTTCAGCGATAGCGACGCCGCCCAGATACACATCGGCCGGGTGCTCAGCCAGCTCGCGGTATGCATCGGCCAGGCTCAGTTTAATAGTGCCGTTGGACGACGGGCTGCCCACCAGTACTAAATTCTGGAGTTGATAATCCCGTGCGGTTTCACCGAGCCAGTCACGAAATTCGGCGGCATCGCGCTGCGCCACCGACTTGTACGTGATGACGTCGCGGCGCGCCAGTTTGCGCAGCAGCAGGCTGTAATCGCGTGGGTCCAGTGTGGCGTGAAACGGGAAAGGCCGCTCACTGCTGACCCGGCTACTTTCATCCTGAATGTCGTACACCACTAAACCATCGAACTCGATTTCATTTAAGCGCTTCAGCAGTTTGCCGGCGATACGTTCAGTTTTATCTGCAGCAGTGCCGGCCTTTGGTGGCGTAGTACCAATCAGGTACACCCCTTGGGTCGGGTCCTGAATTTTTTGCTGCAGACTGAGCGGCATAATCGAAATCTCTTATAGAAGCTGATATGGCTAAGTATACAGATGTTTGGATGGCTGGCCATCTATATTTAAATGAATTTTTTCGAATCTTTAGTTGAGAAAAACTCAAGTTGCAGTAAAAACCAGCTTTGGACTGGCGCCGGTGAGACGAATGTGCTGAATTAAACAGCAATGGTGTGCTTTTCTCTTCATGCCGACTGAATAGCGCATCGTTCAATGGATGGTTGCCGGAGGTGTCAGATGCAAGGATATCGGGTCGCCTGGCTCAGCTGGTTATGTGTCGTCAGCTGGTGCTCTGTGCTGCACGCTGCCGAACCTCCGGCATCTGAACTGCCACGCGCACAGATTTATCTGATCACCGAAGAAATGCCGGCACCAGACGGTACCGAAAGTGCCGCCACGCAACGATTACGCCGCCAACTGGCGCAGTTTCCGGCACTGCAATACGACCTTCATTATGTGTCCTGGCCCAAAGCGCTGGCAGAGGTGGCGCGTCGCCCCGACGCTTTGGTCTACAAAATTGCCCGAACACCTTCAAGAGAGTCGCGATATCATTGGCTATTTCCTAATGAAACCAGTAACTTGCACTTATATGCATTGGCAGACCAACCACTGCGCCATGCCAGTCTGCAGCAATTACGGCAGCAGCCAACATTAAAAATTGCCTGCCCGGCGCAGTCGGCTCATTGTGAAATGTTGCGTCAGCGTGGTTTTAGCGAAGCGCAGGTGCTGGAAGTGCGTTTAACTGAGCAAACCAGTGTGGAGCGGCTGTTGCTGGCAAAGCGGGTGCAATTCATTGCGGTAGCTGCCGAAGATTTCCGGCGCCGCATGGCGATTTTGCAGGTGCCGCCGCAGGATTATGTCACGGGGCCGATCGTCGCCTGTCTGACCGATTATCTGGCCGGTGGCCCGACTCTGCACCCGGCGCTGCGCCAGCTATTAACCCGCGACACGGTGCCACAACCCTAATCCTTATACATTCTTTATAAAGTGCAACAGCACGTTCTTTTACACTAACCGTCTGAGTCTGAAGAGGTGTGAACCGATGTCCGGTTTAGCAGTGCAGGGGCCGCGAGTCAGTGGACGCCTGCTGATTTATAAAGTATTGGGTTATTTGTTGTTGCTGTTGTCGCTGGTGCACTTATCAGGCGCAGCAGTGTCGGTGTATTTCAAAGAAAGCAGTTTCTGGACCTTTTTGGGCACAGCGGCCAGTTGTGTCATTGTCGGCTATAGCCTGACGTTGATGGGGCGGGATGCGGTCGCGATGAAACAACGTCAGTTGTTTCTGCTGACCACCTTAAGCTGGCTGGTCATTTGTGTGTTTTCGGCGTTACCTTTCTGGCTGATTATTCCTGATTCCAGCTTTACTAATGCCTGGTTTGAGACCGTGTCCGGCATTACCACCACTGGTGCTACTGTGTACTCGGGCCTCGACAATATGCCCAAAGGCATTTTGTACTGGCGCGCCATCCTGAACTGGATTGGCGGTATCGGTATTATCGTGATGGCGATTGCGATTTTGCCGGCGTTGAAAATCGGTGGTATGAAGCTTTTTAAGACCGAGAGTTCAGACACCTCGGAAAAAATCCTGCCACGTAGTTCGTCGATGTCTGCGGCCATTGGCGGGGTTTATCTGGTTCTGAGCCTGGTCACTGCCATCAGTTATTATCTGGCCGGCATGAATGGTTTTGATGCTATCACCCATATGATGGCCACAGTCGCCACCGGCGGTTTTGCCAACTACGATGCGTCCTTTGGTGTGTATAAAGAGATGCCGCAGATTTATTGGCTCAGCAGCTTTTTTATGTTGCTGGCAGCCATGCCGTTTGTGCTGTTTATCAGCATGGTCAAAGGCGATCGCAAGGCGTTGTGGAAAGACCCGCAAGTGCGGGCCTTTTTACTGATTGTGTTTTTTTGTACCGCGTTGCTCACGTATTATCAGGTTCATCACAATGCTCGCGACGCTTTTGATGCGCTGACGCACAGCCTGTTTAATATTGTTTCTATTATCACCACTTGTGGTTTTGCCTCCGAGGATTACACCTTGTGGGGCAATATGGCGGTGATGTTATTCTTTTACATCACTTTTGCCGGCGCCTGTTCCGGCTCCACGTCCGGTGGCCTGAAGATTTTCCGCATCCAGCTGTCGGCGATGTTGCTGGTGAAACAATTAAAATTGCTGATCCATCCCAAAGCGGTGTGGAGCCAGAAATATGGCGGTAAATCGGTTGACGACCAGCTGCTCGGTAACGTGCTGGCGTTTTGTTTTATCTATTTCGCCAGCATTGGTTTTATCGCACTGATGTTGTCGTTTTATGAACTGGATTTAGTCACAGCTGTCACCGGCGCTGCGACGGCGGTGGCCAACGTCGGACCGGGGCTTGGCACTATTATTGGCCCGGCCGGTAATTTTTCCAGCTTGCCAGATGGCGCCAAATGGTGGTTAAGTTTAGGTATGTTATTGGGCCGGCTCGAAATTCTGACGCTGGTGGTGTTATTTACTCCGTCGTACTGGCGGTATTGAGGCATGTGGGTGGCCTGGCAGCAATTCAGTTCAGTGTTGGCGGGAAAACCGGTGAAAGCCGGGACCACAGCTTATTGGCTGTGGTCGGCCGGCGGCATTTTGTTGCTGCCGCTGCTTGGCTGTGTGCTGTTATTGCCGCTGCGCGCTGCCGTCAGTTCAACCGACGTGGCGATGCTGCTGTTGCTGTGGATCAGCGCGATGGCGCTGCAGTTTGGCAAAACGCCGGCGCTGCTGACCACCTTATGGTCGGTGCTGCTGCTGAACTGGTATTTTGTGCCGCCGTATTACACGCTGGACGTGCACGATACCAACAACTTTATCAGCTTTTTTGTCATGGCTGCTTTTGGTGTGTTTATCAGTTATCTGGCAGACCGGCTGCGCCGGCAGCAGGAGCACAGCGCGCGTCAGCAGTTCCAGGTGGAACTGGAGCAACAACGTGCGGTGTTGCTGCGCAGCCTGTCACATGACCTGCGCACACCGCTCGCCACTATTATGGGCGCATCCAGCATGCTGGCAGACGACGAGCTGCAACTGTCCGACGAGCAGCGCCGGCAGCAGGCGCAGAATATCTATCAGCAAAGTTTGCTGCTCAATCAACATTTTGAAAAAGTACTGGAACTGAGTAAAGCGCAGTTAATGGGCGATTCGCTGCGCCGAAGTAACTTCAGTGCTGCCGATTTAATGGCTGGCGCCCTGGCGCGCCGGCCGGAAGATGCGGCCTTGCTGGCCCCTATCTGTCAGCAGAGCCCTGAAACCGACGGGCAGCTATTCAGTGGCGATGCAGAACTGTTGGAAATGGCGCTGGCCAATATGCTGGAAAATGCGCTGCGCCATGGTGCGCCGCCGTATCAGCTGCAACTGAGTGCCGCCAACGGTTGGTATCAGCTGTGTCTGCGCAATGCGCCGGGGCGAAAAAATACCGTGCAGCGCGATAGCGGCACTGGCCTGGGGTTACGCATTTGTCAGACGGTGGCTGCGCTGCATCAGGGACATTTTGCACTGGATACCGATGACGGCGGCGTTACGGCCCTGCTGGAGTGGCCGCAATGAAAACTACCATCGCCTCAGTATTGGTGCTGGAAGATGACGCTGGCATGCAGAGTTTTTTACAAACGTTATTGCAAAGCCAGGGTTATGCGCTGCAGCTGTGTGCGGAAGGGCAGGCCGGCCTGCAACTGTTGGCGAGTCAGGCGTTTGACCTGCTATTGCTGGATTTAGGCTTGCCCGACATTGATGGCATCGAGCTGCTGCGCCAGTTACGGCAATGGTCGGACATTCCGGTCATTGTGATTTCTGCCCGTGGGAAAGAGCAGGACAAAGTCACGGCACTCGACAGTGGCGCCAACGACTATGTGACCAAACCCTTCAGCGCTGGTGAATTACTGGCGCGGCTACGTGCGGCGCTGCGGCCACGCCATGGCCAAAGCCCGGTGCTGAGTTTTGGCGCCGTGCGGGTCGACCCGGTGCAGCGGCTGGTGCATAAAGCCGATGCTTTGGTGCATCTGACCAAAACTGAATATGAAATGCTGTTATGTCTGCTGCGCCACGCCGGTTCAGCGCTGACGCACAATCAAATTCTGACGCAGGTCTGGGGCGCGGCCTATCAGGACAGGCCGGAATATATCCGCGTGCATATGGCCGGCCTTCGGCAAAAACTGGAAGACAATCCGGCGGCGCCAGAGCATCTTAAAACCGAAGCCGGTGTTGGCTATCGCTTGTGCCTGTAACGCCGCGCCGCCATCAGTAGATAATTTTGTCGGCGAAAATCCGCCGCATAGTGCCGTCCTGCTGCATGCTTTGCAGCGCCTGTCGTAGTCTGGTTTCGATGGTCGGGTCCGGTAATTTTTTCGATAAGCCCAGATACACATCCTGCGGCTGCACTTTTTCATTGGCGAAGCTCACTTCGCGCAATTGCCCGGCGAGTGCCGGCTGTTGCATGTAGATCTGCTTCACCTGTGTTGGCGGCAACAAAGCGGCGTCGGCGCGGCCACGCGCCACCATTTGCAGCGCAATTTCTGTTGATAACACCTGTTGTTTTTGTTTCGCCGGCAAAGCGTCCACCACCAGCTGGATACTGGGATGTAAGCCAAAACCACGTACTGTGACAATACTCAGACTGTTCAACTGGGTTAAATCACTGATGCGGCGGGAGTCTGTCGCAGCCAGATATAAACGGTCTGGAAAGCGGCTGGCAAAGCGGATCAAAGTGATTTGACTGGCGCGGGCAGCACTGTAGAGCAGATTGGTCATCACATCTGTGTCGCCGTCCATCAGTTCTTTGACACAGCGGCTGGCTGGTGTTTTGTTGCCAATCTGCAGTGTCAGTCCGGCGCGGCGGGTCAGTTCCAACATCATCTCGACAGAAGGGCCAGCGGGCTGTCGGCTATTGCCGTGAAATTCATGAAAACCGGGAAAATGGTCCAGACACCAGCGCAGCGGACCTGGTTTTGCGGGCGCAGACGCTGGTGTGACTGCAAAAGCAGTCGCCGGCAAACTGGCGCAATAAAACAACAATAAAAGACAGAGGCGCATAACATCCTGTGGCAATGAACGGGATACCCACGACAGAGTAGCAGGCTGGCCTGACCACGACAATTACGTAGCCTGCGGTGCTATGCGGTACCGACAAACTTGTAATGGCTGACGCCCTAATCATCCGGCGTCCAGGCGATACCAAAACCGCCTTGCCAGTCGGTGGCATCCTGACTGATGCCGCGCAAGACCCAGACATCCAGTTGTAGCTGTGCTGACATCCGCCAGACCGCGCCAGCGCCGGCACTGTTGCCGGGCTCATCGCCATGGCTGAAACCCAGTTCAGTGTAAGCGCTGAAACTCGCATCGCTGTAAAAGGTATAACTTGGTGAAAAGGTCCAGCTGTCATCGCTGCTGCTGTAGTCCAAGTACCCGGCTACAGCACGGCCGTTACTGAGCTCCCGGGCAAGGCTGATAGCAAGACTGCGGCTGGGGTGGTCGGCGCGAAAAGGTTGTTGTCCGCTCGGGTGGCTGTAGCTTGCCAATAGCGCCCAACTCCAGAACGGGCTTAAATCTGGTAATGCATATTTCAGTGCCAGACTGGCATCGCCGGCCCCGGTTTCAGCTGGGTGGCCACTCTGGCGGTTAAAAAGCTCAGCACCCAGCTGCAGTTCGACGCGCCGGCCAAGCCCAAGTCGCCACAAAGTGCTGGCGGTATATAGCTGTGTGGACTGATGGTCGCGCCGTTCGCTGCTGAAATCTGGCAGACCTTGCTCCCAGCTAAACTGACCTGACTCCAACACTGCAGTGCCAAAACCAATGCCGGGCCGGTCAAAGGCCACTTCTGCCTGTGCCTGGATTGTTGCCAGCAAGGCGAGCGACGTGACGCCAAGCCATGTGCAGCGAACGCCGGTCCCGGAGTGAAGAGTGTGGTTCCGCCTGAAGTCTGGCATTGCGGTTCACCTGTGCTGAGATGTCGGAGCTAACAGCATAACAGAGCTGGCGGGGCGCGCCGGTGATTGCATTTTGCTGGCACCTGGGTTTTATTAACGGCAAGAACGATCGCCGTGAAGGCAAAGATGAACCATCAGATTTATTTAAGCCATGGTTGTGCGGTGCTTAAATCGGTGTCGCTGCACACGGGCATTCATGCCCATCTGGCACATCAATGGACTTTTAGCCTGGACGCACAGCCATTTGCCTTGTGGCTGGACGAGCACTGGCAGCAAGCCACTGAAATTTTTATCCCTTCGCAACGCCCTCACCAGTTTGCCGAGCAGACCGGGCAGTTTCTGACCGTGTTAATCGATGCCGATTGCACTTTGCAATATCAGAGCCAGCTGCAGCAATTGTTACAACGGCATATCGCCGGCGAATCTTCGCCGGACCTGCCTGCTTTTTTGCTGGCGCTGACAGCACTGCGGCAGATCAGTGATGGCCGGATCCGCCAGGCGCTGGCCCTGATCCAGACCGCGCCGGCTGGATCTGACTGTTCAGCCAACAGCCTTGCAAGTGCTGTAGCCTTATCACCAGGCCGGTTTTTACATCTGTTTAAGGCGCAAACCGGCGTGCCGCTGCGTAAGTATCTGCGCTGGCAAAAACTGCTGCGGGTATTTCGCGCATTGGCAGCGCCACAGCCACCGGCTTTTACTGAGCTGGCGCTGCAGGCAGGTTTTTACGACGCTGCCCATCTGGCCAATGAAATCCGCCAGTCCTTTGGTCTGGCGCTGTCGGATATTGTGCACAATAGCCAGTTTTTCCAAGACGACGGGCGACAAAACCGCTGAAATACTGCCACATCAACAGCGTTACATTCGCACAGTCAGATTGGGAGTGAATATGTCGTCAACATTGCAACAAACGGCACAGGCGCAGCTACAGCAGGCTAAGCAGCATTATCAGGCAGCTGAATATCCGCAGGCTTTTGTACTGCTGGAGCGTGCGCATTTATTGGGCCAGCGGTTTCTGTGGCTGCATCTGCAAACACACTGGTGGATGCTCAAATGTGGCGCTCGTCAGCAGGTTGCTGCTGAAGTCCGTGGCCAGCTGTTGCGGCTGTTAGCGGTGCTGCCGGCTTACCTGCTCGGCTGGGTGCCGCTTGGCAACACCGGAGGTGCCAACGTATCAGCACTGCGGCCAATGCCGATACCACCGGAGTTCCGGCCTTTGTTTCCGCGTTACCCGGTGCTGCGCGACATGGCGCTGCGGCTGGTATTAGCGTTATTGCTGGTTGGGGTCAGTTTGCTACTGCCGGCCTGATCCCCCGGCTTTTTTGTCATGCGCTGAGCCGCCTTTGTGCTGGCTAAGTGCCGTTACCTCTGATTTTTCCTGCAGTTTTACGCCTTCTTTACGCCCATCCGCTTTTTAGCTCTGGAGACTTTACGGCCCGAAATCCGACAATTTTCCGTGGAATTACCACTGAGGATAAGTGATGAACTGGTTGTTGTTATTCACCTTGTGTGCACTGGCGTTCGTGCTGGCGGAAGCCATGCGTGCGCCAGAAAAGTTTTAGGAGCGCTGATGGACGTCATCTTGATTTTACTGGCGGCGGGGCTTCTGTCCTGGCCGCTTGGCCGTTATATGACGGCGGTATTTGCCGGTGCGCCGCACTGGTCGGATAAAGTGTTTGCAGGGCCGGAGCGGCTGATGTTACGCCTGTTTGGCGTTGACGGCCGGGCCGGTATGAACTGGCGGCAATATGGTCTGGCTTTTGTCGCCGCCAATTTACTGCTCGGCGTCATCGCTTATGTGCTGTTGCTGTGCCAGCATCTGTTACCGCTGAACCCGGATAACGTCGGCCCGCTGAGCTGGGATTTAGCGCTGCACACCGCAGTGTCCTTTTTAACCAACACCAACCAGCAGCATTACTCAGGTCAGCTGCAACTGAGCTTCTTCAGTCAGAGTGTGGTGCTGGTCACCCTGCAATTTTTAACCCCGGCCATGGGGCTGGCTTTAGCGCTGGCAGTGCTGCGTGGCATGACTGGTGGTCTGAATGCGGCGTCAGCGAAAGCCGGCGAACCGCGTAACCTCGGTAACTTCTATCAGGACAGCCTGCGCGCTTTCACCCGCGTGTTGCTGCCATTGTCAGTGGTGCTGGCACTGCTGTTAGGCAGTCAGGGCGTGCCGTCGAATTATCAGCCGGCAACTGAAGCTGTGTTACTGGAAGCGCCACAAAGCGCTGAACAGGCACAAAGCCAGAAAATCCCGCAGGGCCCGGTCGCGGCGATGGTCTCCATCAAACAACTCGGCACTAATGGCGGCGGCTGGTATGGTCCAAACAGTACCAATCCGCTGGAAAACCCAACACCATTATCCAACGCCTTACAAACCATAGCCCTGGTGTTGGTGCCTATGGCGATGCTGTGGATGATGGGTGGCATGTTAAGCCGCACTGCCAGTGCCAATGCCGCAGCGGCCAGTCAGGCCGGGCTGACGTCACAAGCAGGTCAGGGCTTTGCCCGCATGAGTTTTGCCGTGATGGCGGTATTAAGTCTGTGTTTTGTGGCTGCAGCCGTGTACAGCGAAATGCAACCGAATGCTGCTTTTGCAGAGCTTGGCGCCAGCGGCGGTAATCTCGAAGGCAAAGAAGTGCGGTTTGGCACCGATTTGTCGGCGCTCTGGTCAACGCTGACCACCCAAACTTCAAACGGTTCGGTCAATGCGATGCATGATTCGCTGAACCCGCTGGCAGGCCTCATCAGCCGGGCTGGCATGCTGATCAACGCCATCTGGGGTGGTATTGGCTGTGGTCTGATTAACTTTATTGTCTATATCTGGCTGTCGGTGTTTATCGCCGGACTGATGATTGGCCGCACGCCGGAGATCTTTGGCCGCAAACTGGAGAAAACTGAACTGAGCTGGCTGGGCCTGTTACTGGTGCTGCCAAGCGCCGTGATCCTGATTTTAACAGCCATCACCTTGTCGGTACCGGCCTGGACCGGCAACAGCAATCCGGGTTTGCACGGCATTTCCCAGGTGTTTTATGAGTACACCTCGGCTTTTGCTAACAACGGCTCAGGTTTTGAAGGCCTTGGCGACAACACCCCCTGGTGGAACCTCAGTACTGTACTGGCGTTACTGCTCGGTCGTTACCTGCCGCTGCTGATCCCGCTGATTATTGCCGGTCGGCTGGCGCAAAAACCAGTGACGCCACCAGGTGCAGCCAGTCTGCCACTGCATAGCCTGACTTTTGGTGTGACTGTGGTGGTGGTGATCCTGTTGCTGAATTTCCTGTCGTTCCTGCCGTCGATGGTGCTTGGCCCTATTGGCGAAGCATTACAGCCTTAATTTTTGAGTTTCGAAGCGGAGTATCTGATGAATCATTTTATGCGGATCAGCGCCAGCGCGGTACGGACCGCCAGTCTGGATGCATGGCGCAAACTGGCGCCAATGCAGGCGATAAAAAGCCCGGTGATGTTTGTGGTCTGGGTCGGCACCCTCTGGTCATTTGCCATGACAGTTCAGCGCCTGTTGCAGGACCAGCCTTATGGCTTTGCCTTGTGTTGCAGCCTGATTTTGTTTTTTACCGTCTGGTTTGCCAATTTCGCTGAAGCTATTGCCGAAGCGCGTGGCCGCGATCAGGCCGCCAGCTTAAAAGCGACGCGGCGCGATTTAACTGCCACTTTGCGCAATAAGGCCGGCCAACTGACGCAGGTCAACGCCAGCACTTTGAAACAAGGTGATGTGGTGGTGGTGGAACCTGGCCAGCTGATCCCGGCGGACGGTGAAATAGTGCAGGGCGTGGCCTCGATCAATGAGTCGGCGCTGACCGGGGAATCTGCACCTGTGCTGCGCGAAGCCGGCACTGATCACTCCGGCGTGATCGCCGGCACTAAATTGCTCAGTGGCCGCATTGAAGTGCAGGTCACCGCGGAATCCGGTCACAGCTTTCTGGATAAAATGATCCGGCTGGTCGAAGGCACACAGCGGCAAAAAACACCAAACGAACTGGCGCTGACCGTGTTGCTGGCGGCGCTGACGCTGGTATTTTTGCTGGCGGTGGCAACCTTACCGGCGCTGTCTGAGTTTGTCGGCATCACACTGGACCCGCTGCTGCTGATTGCACTCTTGGTTTGTTTAATCCCAACCACTATTGCCGGGCTGTTGCCTGCCATTGGCATTGCCGGCATGAACCGGGCCTTAGCTGCCAACCTGATTGCCAAGTCAGGCAAAGCAGTAGAAGTAGCCGGTGATATCGACACTTTGTTATTGGATAAAACCGGCACTATCACCTTCGGCGACCGCCAGGCCACGGCATTCCTGCCATTACCGGGTGTTACCCAGACCGAACTGGTGCGGGTTGCGGTATTAAGTTCGCTGCAGGACCCGACGCCGGAAGGTAAATCTGTGGTGAAACTGGCGCGTGAACTCGGTGATGTCACTGAGCTGCCGCTCGATGCTGAGTTTGTGCCTTTCAGTGCTGAAACCCGTTTGTCTGGCTTACGCCTCGCGGCTGCAGAAGGCGCGGGTACAGAGCAGGCTTTTGCTTCCTCTTTTGCTTGCTCCTTCGCTTATAAGGGCGCCAGCGATGCCATCTGCCGCTTCGCCATCAGCCAGGGGCTTTCGGTACCGCAGGCGCTGGAAGGGATTGTCAGTAAAGTGGCGCAACAAGGTGCCACGCCGCTGGTGGTGGTGTCACAGCAGCGCATTCTCGGTGTAATTCAGCTGTCAGATGTGATTAAACCCGGTGTGGCGGAACGCTTTGCCAAACTGCGTGCGCTCGGTGTGCGCACTGTGATGGTGACCGGCGACAACCCAATCACTGCCGGTGCTATCGCGGCGGTGGCCGGTGTTGATGATTTTGTCGCCGAAGCGCGGCCGGAAGACAAGCTGGCGCTGATCCGGGCTGAGCAGGCCAAAGGCCACCTGGTGGCGATGGTCGGCGACGGCACAAACGACGCGCCGGCATTGGCACAGGCCGACGTGGGTCTGGCGATGAATTCCGGTACTCAGGCCGCCAAAGATGCAGGCAATATGGTGGATTTGGATTCTGATCCAACCAAACTGCTGGCCGTGGTCGAAGTGGGTAAACAGTTGCTGATCACCCGCGGTGCGCTGACAACGTTCTCGCTGGCCAATGACGTTGCCAAGTACTTCGTCATCATTCCGGCGGTGTTTGCAGCTTCAATGCCTGGCATTGGTTTGCTGAATCTGATGCAGTTGCCAGACCCGCAAATCGCGGTGATTTCGGCGCTGATTTTTAACGCCGTGATTATTCCGCTGCTAATCCCGCTGGCACTGAAAGGTGTGGAAATTCGCGCCATCAGCGCAGAAAACTTGCTGCGCAATAACCTGCTGATCTACGGCCTGGGCGGTCTGCTGCTGCCTTTTGTCGCGATCAAACTGATTGACCTTGGCCTGAACTGGATGCTCTGAAATGAACCTGAATTCTGCTTTTGCTCAACCTATGTCTGCCTCCACCGCTGAGAATGCGCCTGTGCAGCAGCATGCCTTATGGTTACCGGCTTTACGTTTCAGTCTGGTCGGGCTCGTGTTCTGTGGCGCTTTGTATTCCGGCGGTGTGACGCTTTTGAATCAGCTGCTGTTTCCGGCGCAATCAAACGGCAGTCTGATCCAGGCCACCGACGGCAAAGTGTTGGGTTCTGTATTGGTCGCCCAGCCTTTTAGCGCAGAACGTTATTTTCATGGCCGGCCAAGCGCCGTCAATTCCGACCCGATGAACACTGCGGGTTCGAATCTGGCGCCGCCCAACCCGGCCCTGCGTGAACGGGTTGCCGCGGAAAGTAGTCGTTTAGCTGCGCTGTACCAGGTAAATCCTGAGAGCTTGCCGCTGGATTTGCTGGCCAGTTCCGGCTCTGGCGTCGACCCGCATATCAGCCCGGCGGCGGCACAACTGCAGGTGGACCGTGTCGCGAAGGCCCGCAGCTGCGCCACAACAACTGTCACGGCGCTGGTGGCGCAACAAACCCAGGCGCCGCAATGGGGTGTGCTGGGTGAGCCCCGGGTTGCAGTGTTACCACTGAATCTGGCGCTGGATCAGGTCTGTCCGGTGCAAGCGCCATAACAGCGCGATTGGTCACCGGTCGATTTTTGCTGTGATTTAACGGGATAGCAGCAGCTGTGTGGCCGTCAACTGGCACTGTTGTCAAAACAGTGGTTGCGGGTTGGCCACGCAGTTTTTTCCCCGTAATGACTGTGTTGAAGGATCTTTATGAAAGCTTTATCTCGTGCCGTGTTTGGTTTCGGTAAAATTTGTGCATTAGCGGCGTTATTGGGCAATGGCGCACAGGCGGCGCCAGCGGCTTCGGCCTGGCAAAGCAGCGGCAATCTGACTTACATCTCGGATTATCTGTTTCGCGGCATTTCGCAGACCAATGAAGGCATGGCGCTGCAGGGCAGCCTGACGCTGGCCAATACCGACGGCTGGTATGTCAGCAGCTGGGCCTCCAATATCCGCTTTGGTGAGGGCAGTCTGGAACTGGACCTGCTGGCCGGGCGCAAATGGGCGCTGAATGAGGATATGACACTGGACTTAGGTGTGATGCAGTACCGTTATCCGCAAGGTCACAACAGCAGTAATGGTTTTAATTATTGGGAAGCCTACAGCAAGCTTGTCTTGGGTGGCTGGACCTTTGGTCTGGCGTTGACGGACAACTATTTTGCCAGCGGCGTCGGCAAATTTGGTTATCTAAGTGCTGACTGGCAGCAAGCGCTGACTGACACTGTGCAGCTGCAGGCCCATGCCGGCCTGAACCGGTTTGCCTCAGCCACAGAGTTCAGTACTTTCCTCGGCGCCCCTGTTTCTGAAAGAGCTGTGGCGAGCAGTTATCTGGACTGGAGTCTGATGTTACAGGCGCAGTGGTTGCAACTGGACTGGGCAATAGGTGTGGCCGGTACTGATGTATCTGCTGACGCCTGCCCGGCTTTGTGTGATGACCGTGTACTGCTGCGTCTGAGCCGTAACTTTTAAGGAGTGTTGATGAACCCGACCCGCAATCTTTCCACTGCCCCGCAGCCAGATCTGCGCAGCCAGCAGGCTGATGCGCTGTTAAAGTCACTGCAACCCAGTGGCGGCAAGCTGAAGATTTTTCTCGGCGCATCGCCCGGCGTTGGCAAAACCTGCGCCATGCTGGAAGCGGCACGCGAGCGGATGCAGCAAGGGGTGGATGTGCTGGTCGGGTTGATTGAAACCCACGGCCGCAGTCACACTGCGGCTTTACTCGATGACTTCACGCTGTTACCGCGGCGTGAAGTGTCTTATCAGGGGCAGCTGCTGACAGAATTTGACCTCGATGCCGCTTTGGCGCGAAAACCAAAACTGATTCTGGTGGATGAGCTGGCGCACACCAATATCCCAGGCAGCCGGCACAAAAGACGTTATCAGGATATCGCCGAATTGCTGGCGGCCGGCATTGATGTCTATACCACGATGAATATCCAGCATGTCGCCAGCCTCAACGACCTGGTGCTGCAGGTCAGTGGTGTGCGGGTACGTGAAACAGTGCCGGATCAGTTTATCGACAGCGCCCGGCAGCTGGTGTTTGTCGATTTGGAACCGGCACATTTATTAGAGCGGCTGGCGCAGGGCAAAGTCTATCTCGGTGAATTTGCTGAACAGGCGCAGCAGCAGTTTTTCCAGCTGGAAACCTTAACTGCGCTGCGGGAAATGGCGATCAAACTGGTGATGCATCATGTCGACAGCCAGCTGAAAACCGAACAACAAGCCAAAGCCACTTGTCAGGATTACACCATCGCTGACAAGCTGTTGGTGCTGATCTCAAGCCGGCGTGACCATGAATACTTAATCCGCATCGGCCGGCGCGTGGCAGAAAAACGCCAGGTGCCCTGGGTGGTGGTTTGGGTTGATACCGGCGCCATGCAATATCAGGCGCAGCAACAACGGTTGCAGGCCACTTTTGCCTTAGCGCGGGAACTCGGCGCCAGCACCGATGTGCTGCGCGGCCCTTCAACGTTGCAGACCATCGGGCCTTATATCACCGAACAACGCATCAATGCGGTGCTGGTCGGTGCCGGCACTCCGCGCTGGTGGCAGCCGTGGCGCAAACCTTTGTATCAGCAGTTGGTCAATAGCGGTCTGCCGCTGGAAGTGTCGGTATATCGCGCTGATGCCACCAGTTCAGCGCAGTTACCGATGCCCACCAGTCCTTTTGGTCAGACCGCCGGTTATGGCGTTGGCCTGCTGTTGATGGCGCTTGCCAGCAGTGTCGCTATCGTCCTGCACCGGGTGCTGGACAACGACAACCTGGTGCTGATTTATGTGCTGGCGGTGGTAGCCTGCGGCCTGAAATACGGCGCGCGGCCAGCAATTTTCACTGCGGTTTTGTCGTTTTTCAGCTTTAACTTTTTCCTGACTGCGCCTTATTTCAGTTTTAACGTCAACAAAAGTGACGACATCACCACGCTGATTTTTCTGCTGGTGATTGGCATGATTTGCGGGCCGGCCGCGTCGAAAATTCGCCAGCAGCTTTTGCTGCTGAAGGCTGCCAACCGGTATTCCGAATTTCAGCGTGATTTTGCCGCCAAGCTCACTGTGGTGCATCAAACCGATGAACTGGCGCAGGTGCTTGCGACGCAGCTCAGCAGCGCGCTACAGGCCCCGGTGCATCTGGCATTGCCGGCGGAAAATCAGTGGCAGCTGCTGCCGGCACCGCAAGCGCCGTTGTTGCCCATTGACGGTGCCGTGCTGGACTGGTGTGCGCAGCATCAGGCGATGGCGGGGCGTTTCAGTGAAACCCTGACCGCCAGTGTCTGGAGCGCTTTTCCGCTACGGGTGCAACAACGTACAGTGGCCGTGTTGCTGGTGCGATTTGCGCCTGAACTGGCGGTGCTGCGGCCAGACGATGAACGTCTTATTACTAGTTTGCTACAGCAGGCTGGCTCCGTTTGGCAACGCATCAGTTTGAGTGCTGAGCTGGAAAGCTCGCGGGTCAAAGCCGAAATGGAGCAGCTGCGTTCGGCGCTGTTAAGCTCAGTGTCGCATGACTTACGCTCGCCATTGTCGGCAATGATGGGCTCGGCGGAAAGCCTGCTGGTGCTGGAACACCAGCTGAGCGCAGCCGACCGGCACGAACTGCTGCAGACCATTTTAAGTGAAAGCCAGCGACTGGACCGTTATATTCAGAATTTGCTGGATATGACCCGGCTTGGGCATGGTCAGCTCAAACTGGAGCGGGACTGGGTGTCGGTGAATGACATCCTGGCCAGTGCGCGGCAGCGGTTAAAACGCTTTTTTCCACAGCAAAGTCTGATTTGTCAGGTCAGTGCTGATTTACCGCCGCTGTTTGTCCACGCGGCGTTGCTGGAACAGGCGCTGTTTAATATTCTGGAAAATGCCGCGCGTTATAGTCCGCCCGGTGCACCTGTGGTGGTGACAGCGGAACTTAGAACCGGGCCGGAGCGGCGTTATTGTCATATCGAGATTGAAGACGAAGGCCCCGGCATCGCGGCGGATTTACGCGAAAAAGTCTTTGATATGTTTTATGTGGTGGCCGACGGCGACAGCAAACGCCACAATACCGGCATGGGACTGGCGATTTGCCGCGGCATGATTGGCGCGCATGGCGGCACTGTCGAAGCTCACGCCGCCAAAAGCGGTCAGGGTTCCTGTTTTGTCGTTGAATTACCGCTGCCAGCACAACAGCAGGCCAGTGAGGAGATGGTGTGAAGGCAAAAGTATTAGTCGTCGACGACGAAATGCAAATTCGCAAAATGCTGCGCATCGCGCTGAAAAGCGTTGGCTATGAGGTGGTTGAAGCGGACAGTGTCGAGTCTGGTCTTGCCGCAGCGGTGCGCCAGCAACCAGATTTACTGGTGCTGGATTTAGGTTTGCCCGACGGCGATGGTAGTGAACTGCTGGCCGAGCTGCGCAGTTTCAGCAAAGTGCCGGTCATCGTGCTGTCGGTGCGTGCCGGCGATCGCGACAAAATTCAGGCGCTGGATTTGGGCGCGCAGGATTTTGTCACCAAGCCGTTCAGCGTCGAAGAATTATTGGCACGGGTGCGGGCGCAGCTGCGTGACCGGCAGACGCAAACCGCATCGCCGCTATTAACCGACGGCCATTTGAGCATCGACTTAGCGCTGCGTCAGGTGCAGGTCGACGGGCAGCCGGTAGAGCTCACCCCCAAAGAATATGCGGTGCTGGCTGCCTTAGCGCAGCAAGTGCATAAAGTGGTGCTGCAAAAACAGCTGCTCGAACAAATCTGGGGCCCAAGCCACGGCGATGATACGCATTATTTACGTATTGTGGTCAGTCACTTACGACAAAAACTCGGCGACGACCCGACAGCGCCACATTATTTAAAAACCGAAGCAGGGGTAGGTTATCGCTTGTGTTTGTGACTGCGCCCAACTCTATCCTTACAAAGCCTTGAACTCACCAGGGCAAATGGCCGGTTTTTACCAGAATGACGGTTTCTTCGCGGACAAAAGGCGTATGTTGGCTTTGATGTGGACTACGTAGCCAGCTTCGCGCCGGATATTCGCCGAACTCGTCGCAAAAAGTGCCGCTCAGGACCAGTATCTCTTCGCCACCAAAATGGCGGTGCGGCAGAAACACTTCGCCGGCCGGCCAACGCACCAGTGCGGTATGTTCACCTTCAAAGCTATGCAAAGGCATCACCTGTAAACCACCATGGCCGGGCAACCATGCAGTGTTTGCGGTATCTATCCGCACTGTGGCCTGATCGGCTGGATTGAATTGATGCAATTTGACAAACAAAGTACAGCCATCGCGGCTAAAAGGTGCATGCTGGCTGCCTGGCGGATTACGCAGATAACTGCCCGGGCCATAGTCGCCGTGTTCATCACTGAATATACCTTCCAGCACCAGAATTTCTTCCCCGCCCGGATGTGGATGCGACTTGAAGTGGGATCCGGCGGCATAAGATACCAAACTGGTCGCATGGCCGGATTCTGCCCCACCGCGTGACAGCGGTTTACGCAGCACGCCCGGCATCGGGCTTGGTTGCCATGGCTGCGCGGTGGTATCGATCACCACGCGTTCGGCAAAATGCATATTCAGCATGCAGGGCTCCTGTGTAGTGATATTGCGTGTCCGTAGATCGCCTCCGGCAATCGTCAGGCTGCGTACTACGTTGCGTTCAGCCAAGCTGACCGGGATGGCGAAGCTGACTCATGGACTTTCATTTTCATTCGGTTTCATGTCAGCCTGTCGGCGTTGGTACCGGTGCCGGTAAAACATGTAGCTCCCAGACATCAATAGTAATGCACCGATAAGTGCAGCACCGATGGCATTTTTCAGATGATGTTTCCGCCAGTCTTGTGGTCGGTAGATCAGCTGATCGGCAATACTGAGCCGGATGATCTGGCTGTGGGCAGCTAAAACTGTCATGTTTGCCTGGCTAGTGGCGGCGCGCTGCAGGACTTTACAGGGTTCAATCAAGCCCAGCAGGCCTCTGTCCGTATAGAACCATGTTGTTGGCGGATGCTGCGCCAAGCGCAATTTTACTGCTGATTGCCTGCGTTCGGTACTGCAGTGAAATTCAGCTAACGCACCGGTATATTCGGCTTTATTTTTGGCCTGCAGGGTTGCCTGCAAGTCACTGAGATCCAGCAATCCAAGCAGCAACAGCAGCCCACCAGTCAACAGGCTGATGCTGGCCATCACGGTCGCTTTCATTCGTTCTATCCCTGATTTTTTAATCTGCACTCATTTAATACTTGCACCGCAGTTTGTCAGAACGGCGCTGGCTTGTCTCTGTTGTGCATTGACATATGGAATATCATATATATGATATTCCGTATATTTTCGGTTTGGTAAATTTCAGAATAAGTTAAAATGCTACAACCAGTTGAATTTTATAAATTATTATCCGATGAAACCCGTCTCAATTGCCTGTTGCTGATTTGTCAGCAACAGGAGCTTTGTGTCTGTGAGCTGGTCTGTGCGCTCAACGACATCCAGCCAAAAATCTCCCGCCATCTGGCGATGCTGCGTAAAGCCGGTTTGTTGCTGGACCGTCGCCAGGGCCAGTGGGTGTTTTACCGCTTAAATCCGGCATTACCGGATTGGGCCTGCCAAAGCCTGCAACTGACATTGCTGCAAAATCCACAACAACTGGCGCCGCTGACACAAAAGCTGTGTGCCATGGGCGACAGACCGGCGCGGCAGTCGGCGTGCTGTCCTTGAGCCATACTTCACTTTTTGCCGACAGAGGAAAGCATCATGGCTGATAAATCCCATCCATTTGACGAGCTGCTGATTAATCCGGGCACCGGCGCCACGGCGGCATTGCTGTTTACGCCGTGCCCCGGCACTAAAGGCGTTGAGATTAAAACCGCACTGGAACAACTCAAAGCGGCAGGTGCTGTGGCGGTGATTAGCCTGACGCCGGACAGCGAAATGCAGCAACTGCAGGTCAATGATATTCCTGCACTGTGCCGCGAACTGGGCCTTGGCTGGTTTCATTGCCCGATTGATGATGATCAGGCGCCTGGGCATTTGTTTGACATCAATTGGCAGGTCGCTGCGCCACAAGTGCATCAGTGGCTGCGATTTGGCGACAAAATTGCCATTCACTGTAAAGGTGGTTCGGGCCGCACTGGTTTGCTGGCAGCGCAAATCCTGCTGGAACTGGGCCTGGATAAAATTGAAGCGAAAAACCGGGTGCAGGCGCTACGGCCTTATGCGTTAACGCTCAAGCCGCATCTGGATTATTTCAACAAGCTGAAATAAAAGATTTTTCATTGATTTAGCGCTAAAGCACAAAAAGCGCCGGAGAGTTTTAATGAGTATTCGTGTTGGCATTAATGGTTTTGGCCGCATTGGCCGGTTGGCATTACGGGCAGCGTTTGACTGGCCTGAATTTGAATTTGTCCGGGTAAACGACCCGGCCGGTGATGCCGCCACTTTTGCGCATCTGCTGAACTTTGATTCGGTGCATGGGCGCTGGTTACATCAAGTCAGCCATACCGACGACAGTATTGTGATCAACGGCAAAAGCATTGCAGTCAGCCAGCACAAAACTATTGCCGATACCGACTGGTCGGGCTGTGACATTGTCATTGAATGCTCCGGCAAGATGAAAAGCCAAGCAGTGCTGCAGGCTTATCTGGCGCAGGGCGTCAAACGCGTGGTGGTCAGCGCGCCGGTCAAAGAGCCGGGTGTGCTCAATGTGGTGATGGGGGTGAATCAGCAGCTGTTTGATGCCAAAGTGCACCGGATAGTCACCGCAGCCAGCTGCACCACCAATTGTCTGGCACCTGTGGTCAAAGTTATCCATGAAAGCCTCGGCATTAAACACGGCTCCATCACGACGATTCACGACTTAACCAATACCCAGTCGATTCTGGATACTCCGCACAAAGACTTACGCCGCGCCCGCGCTTGTGGCGCCAGCCTGATCCCAACCACCACCGGCTCTGCTACCGCCATCACGGAAATTTTCCCGGAACTGAAAGGCCGCTTAAACGGCCATGCGGTACGGGTGCCGCTCGCCAACGCATCCTTGACCGACTGTGTGTTTGAAGTCGAGCGCGCGACCACCGCTGAGGAAGTCAACAGCTTGCTGAAGGCCGCTGCCGAAGGGCCATTACGAGGCATTCTGGGGTATGAAAGCCGGCCGCTGGTGTCAGTCGATTATAAAACCGACCCGCGCTCCAGCGTCATTGATGCTTTGTCGACCATGGTAGTGAACGGCACCCAGGTGAAAATCTACGCCTGGTACGACAATGAATGGGGCTACGCCAACCGCACTGTCGAATTGGCGCGACTCGTCGGCAGCGCCGGATGAAGGCAGCTAAGCAAATGGAGGGGCAGCAGAACCTGAAGCAATACGCCGTCGTCACCGGCAATTATTGGGCCTTTACCCTGACCGATGGCGCGCTGCGCATGTTGATTGTGCTGCATTTTTATCAGCAGGGGTTTTCAGCGCTCGCTATTGCTTCGTTGTTTCTGTTGTATGAACTTTTTGGCGTCGTGACCAATTTAACCGGTGGCTGGCTCGGCGCGCGCATTGGCCTCAATCGCACTATGCATATCGGCTTGTTGCTGCAGGTGGTGGCGCTGTCTTTGTTGCTGGTCCCGCCTGAATATCTGACGGTCGCCTGGGTGATGCTGGCGCAGGCGCTGTCGGGCATCGCCAAAGATCTCAACAAAATGAGCGCGAAAAGCGCGTTAAAACTGCTGTTGCCGGCCGAACAACAAGGCCAGTTATTTCGCTGGGTGGCGCTTTTAACCGGTTCAAAAAATGCGCTGAAAGGTGTCGGGTTTTTCCTCGGTGGTTTGCTGCTGAGTCTGGCTGGTTTTCAGGGCGCAGTGTTGGCGCTGGCGGCGATGTTGGCGCTGGTCTGGCTGCTTAGTCTGGTGCTGCTAAAACGTGATTTGGGTAAAAGCAGTTTTAAACCCAAATTTCGTGATTTGTTCTCCAAAAGCCGGCCCATCAACCAATTGTCTGCAGCGCGGTTGTTTTTATTCGGCGCGCGTGACGTCTGGTTTGTCATTGCGTTGCCGCTGTATCTGTCGACGCAGTTTGGCTGGAGCCACAGCGCTGTCGGCAGTTTTCTGGCGCTCTGGGTCATAGGATATGGTGCGGTGCAGGCCGCAGCACCGAAACTTTTACAGCGCGGCGGGCAAGTGCCGGATGGCGGCAGTGCTTTGTATTGGGCGGCCATTCTGACCGGCGTACCGCTGTGGATCAGTATGGGCATGCTCAGTGCGCCGGCACTGGATTTGTGGATTTTACTCGCCGGTTTATTGGTGTTTGGCGTGGTGTTTGCGATCAATTCGGCGCTGCACAGTTATCTGATAGTCAGCTACGCCAGGGCCGACGGCGTGTCGCTGGATGTGGGCTTTTATTACATGGCGAACGCGATGGGGCGCTTAACCGGCACTTTGTTATCCGGCTGGATTTATCAGACTTATGGCCTGCAGCCCTGTTTATGGGCCGCCAGTCTGATGTTGCTGCTGGCCACAGTGCTGAGTCTGGGGTTGCCGAGAAATACCGGGTGTTAGTGCCTAATGCTGATCAAGACGCAAATTTGTTAAACAGAGTGGAAAGAAAGGCCTCAGCAGCTGCGCCAGCAAAACGCAGACACGCCGTGAATATGTCCCTATAGGCTCGTCATCCGCTGTCCCTGCGGCTGACGGTCTGCTTTTTTGCCACCACAGCTCGCCTTTGAGGGTTCATCTAATACAAAAAACAATGCCAGCCAGTTTAACTGACTGGCATTAGGCCTTAACGCCAGATCAACTGCACAGTATCGAGCACGGCAAAGCCTTTATGCACGCCACCTTCAAGGCTGTCTGAGGCTTTAGTTCTGAGCAGATAACCGCCATAGCTGGCGCTTTCGCCAAGGCTGAAAATGCCCAGTTCGCTGATATGGCCTGATGCGGATTGCCACTGGCCCTGCACCAGTTTATCCAACGCTTCCGGCCGGATCTTGGCGTCGATTGGCGCCATCAGGATATCGCCGGCATCAGATTGTCGCTGGGCATACCAGTGGCTGGCTTGTGCCGCACGGGCTACATTGCCACCGCCTTCGGCCTGGCGTTTGTACCACCAGCCGGCGGCGAGGCGGGTTGCCACTTCGTCCGCGGTTAGCTCATCGACTGCCGCCATCGGCACTGTTAACGCGGCAAGTTGGCGGGTTTCCGCCAGACTAAAACCAAACTGCGCGGCAAATTCCGCATGCCTTACTGGTTGTTGCAGATACTGACAAAGCCGCAATTGCAGCCATTTACTGCCGGCCAGTTGCTCGCTCAGCGACGGGCACACCAGCAGATCAAAGTGTTCAAGCTGCGCCCGCAACTCAAGCTGCGCTGCACTTTGATAATCAGCGGCGTTGTAACCGGTGCGAAAATACAATAAATGCAGCGGTTGGCGCTGCGCATCACAAAGCGTTCGGCTGCCGGCCGGATTTGCGGCAACCCGCTGGTGCAGTTGCGCCAGTGTCAGCCGTTGCACTGTGGCACCGAGCTGTTGCAGCGCTTCAGCCAGTAATTGCTGGTCAAACACATTGTCTTCCTGTGGTTCGACCACAAATACAATCTGCGGATTTGTCTGGCCCGCTTGAGCGGCGGCGGCTTTGTACAGCAGCTGCGCCTGTGCGCCAGTCGCCGGATTTTCTGCATAATGCCCGGGCATTTGCTGTTGCAGCAATCCCAGCCACCGGCTATTCAGTGGCCCCATACCTGCGGCGATAGGGTTAGACTCGACCCAGCGCCATTGTTGGTTTTGGTCCAGCATCAGGTCATGGCGTTGTAACGAGACAGTTTTAGCAATACGGCTGGCAGTGCCAGCTGCGTTCAGCAGGCGCGTTAGCTGGCCTGGCAGACTGTTGCCCGTAGCGAGCGGTGCCAGCTGTTGCAGCAACCAGTCAGTTTGCTGTGCCACACGCAGATGCAATAAACCAAGCAGCCGGCCGGCCGCTAAGGCCTGTTGCCATAATTCGTCACTTAGATGGTACGGCGTCAGCGACACCGGCGCCGGCAGCCATGCGCTATCTTTGCCTAACAGACCAAGGCCGGCCTGTTGTAGCAAACTGGCGATATCGGCGCTTTGGCTTGGGCTGAAACTGGTCATTGGGCACTTCCTATATTTCCATGTTTGTCGAATTATAATATTTCGATAAATATGGAATCGTCAATTTATATTTCTATTGTTGTCGAAATAAGTTTGAGTGCGGCGGCACTCTGTCGTTAGAATGCAGCATTATCAGTGATTGCAGGATGGCTTTTATGGATCTGGAACAAGCAGCAGCGCAATTGGCTGAATTAGGCCATAGCACCCGGCTGGCGATTTTCCGCATCCTGGTACGCGCCGGGCAGGGCGGCATCAGCGTGGGCGAAATCCAACAACAGCTGAATATCCCGGGTTCAACCTTGTCGCATCATTTAAGCCGGATGAGTAAAGTCGGTCTGATGCAACAAACCCGCGATGGCCGCACTTTATGGTGCCGCCTGGAGTTTGCCGCGATGAACCAGCTGCTGGGTTTTTTAATGGCGGAATGCTGCAGTGCAGATGCTGCGCCTACAAGTTCAGGCTGTAGTTAGTCAGGCTGAGATCAGGCGGCCGGTCCTCGTGGCTGATTGGGCGTCTCTGCGGTTGCTGATGTGGCAGCGGATTGGGTTTCGATAGTGATCCCCGGCACTTTGATCTGAAAGCGGGTGGCGCCGATGGCACCCAAAGCCATCAACAATAATGCAGCACCCAGCATATAAGACAGTTGTTGTTTTTCAGCGGGTGCGAACACCAGCACCAACGCGGCGATGACAAGAAACACACAGGAAGCACCAATCAACAGCCTTTTGGTTTTTTCGCGCTCGATCATCACCTGACCTAAAATATTGACCCCGGCGCCGGATGCACCACCCTGAAACTCACCATCCTTGATATCCATTGTTGTGCTCCTGTGGTTTGGGCTTGCCGCCAGCCGGCATTCTCTCTAAAGCGAACTCTTCAAAGCTAGCCGGCATTGGCAGAACTGCAACCTGATTTGGGCACAGACGGTGATTTATCAGCGCATCGTAACGAACTCTTCAGCAGAAGTCGGATGAATAGCCACACAATTATCAAAATCAGCTTTGGTTGCGCCCATTTTGATGGCAACCGCAAAGCCTTGCAGCATTTCGTCGGCGGCATAGCCAATCACGTGCAGGCCCACCACTTTTTGCTCAGGGCCGGCGCAGACCAGTTTCATCCGCGTGGGTTCACGGTGTGAAGTTAAAGCGCGGTACATGGCAGTAAATTCGCTGCTGTAGACTTTGACTGCGGCATCGCCGTATTCGGCGCGTGCTTCGGCCTCGGTTTTGCCGACCGTGCCAATTGGCGGGTGCGAGAACACCACAGTCGGTACTAAGTCGTAGTTCAGGTGTTCGTCGGTTTTGCCATTAAACAAACGCTCGGATAAACGCCGGCCGGCGGCAACCGCAACCGGCGTCAGTGCGAGGCGGCCGGTGTTATCGCCGATGGCATAAATGCCCGGTACATTGGTGTTCTGGTATTTGTCGGTTGGAATAAAACCCTGCGCATCTGTTTCGACGCCAGCTGCAGCCAGATTCAGATTTTGTGTATTCGGCGTGCGGCCAATGGCCCAAATCAGGCAATCCACCTGCAGCACATGGCCGGTACTGAGTTGCAGCAGCAAAGAACCATCGGCTTCGCGGTTGACGGCGGTCACTTCAGTATGCGAGTGCACCTGAATGCCATTGTGCTGCATCAGCTGATGCAAAGTGTCCGACAGCATGGCGTCAAAACTACGCAGCGCTTTGTCGTGGCGTACCAGCAAATGCGTTTCGCTGCCAAGCGCTTGTAACACTCCGGCAATTTCTACTGCAATATAACCGGCACCGACGACGGCGACCCGTTTCGGGCAGTGGTCTAATGCGAAAAAACCATCGCTGTCGATGCCAAGTTCAGCACCCGGAATGGCTGGCCAGGCCGGCACGCCGCCGGTGGCGATACTGATATGGTCGGCACTGTAGCGCTCGCCGTCCACTTCGATAGTATGGGCGTCAATAAACCGGGCAAAACCTTTGATCACCGTGATTTGGTTTTTACCCAGCACCCGCTCGTAGGAGCCATGAATGCGGGAGATATAAGCTTCGCGGCTTTCGACCAGCTTGCCCCAGTCAAGTAGCGGCGCTGTGACGTCATAGCCGTAATCCGGTGCCAGCTTCAGCGCATCGGCGATTTGCCCGGCAAACCACATGGCTTTTTTCGGCACACAACCGACATTGACACAAGTGCCGCCCAGGGCCTTGGCTTCCACAATTGCGCAGTTTTTGCCGTAACTGGCAGCTCTGTTGGCGCTGGCGATACCGCCGCTGCCGCCACCGATAGCGATGTAATCAAAATGTCGGGTCATAGGAGTGCCATAAATATCAAAAGATGAATTCGGGTTATAGGGATTTCACCGGTGGAAAACAAGGGGCGGTGCAAACAGGCTGTGGTGGGGCAGCGTTTTTTCGCCGGGCGCTTTCGCCTGACATTTTGATGATCTGCCTACTCTTTGCTTTAGAAATCAATAAAATGTCTGCGCTTACGGCTTCTGCGCTGGAAAAATAGCTGAGCTTGCGCTGCCTTAGCCAAAAAACTTTGTTTGACGAACGGCCGCCCAGCCGCTAAAAAGTCGGCCTTTACACAGCTGCTTCAGCTGTTTGTTTTTGACCGGAATGATGGCGCGGGTCACGGCAACAGGCCGGGTTTTAGCCGCCAAAGTCCCCGGCAGACCTTTGAGCCTGCCCTCCAGAGGAACCGCAGTCGATGCAAGAAATGCTCATGGCGATCTGGCACCAGAATTTTGATCAGCTGATCCAGCTCGGGAAAGTGGATTTACTGATTTGGTGTTTATTACTGATTTTGTTTCTCGAATCAGCTTTTGTATTTTTGCCGTTACCGGGCGACAGTCTGGTACTGATGGCCGGTGGCCTGATGGCTGCCAAGGTGATTGAACCGGAGGTGGTGTATCTCTACATGCCTTTGGCAGCAGGGCTTGGCAGCCTGCTGGCATACTGGCAGGGCTATGCGCTGGCACATACGCGTTTTATGCATCTTATCGGGCGTATCGTGCCTGACAACAGCCTGCCGCGTGCGACGTCGCTGCTGGAGCGCCATGGTCTGCTGGCGATGTTCTCTTCGCGTTTTATTCCGTTTGTCCGGGTGCTGACGCCGATGATGATGGGCATGACCCGGCTGACTTTTTTGCATGTCACCATGATTAGTCTGGTCAGTGCCTGGTGCTGGACTTTTGTGCTGAGCCTCGCCAGTGAAACGCTGATGAAACTGCCGTTTCTGATGCAATATCATCAATTGCTGGGCAAGGGTTTGGTGTTGGTCTCGCTGGGGCTCTTTGTGCTGGCCATTCTGGCCATTGTCTACCGGCTGATGCGCAAACCGGCCGCACCGGCTGGCGAATAACACGTCCTAGGCATAGCGTTGTTGCATCGTTGCAACAGCGCCTTGCAGGAGCTGTCGCAGTACTTGCAGGTTGATATCGCTGAGGCGGCGCACCGACAAACAGGCTTTGCCCATCTTATGTTTCCCCAGCTGCGCCAGCAGCTGTTGCTGCTGCGCATCTTCTGCCAGCAAATAAATACTGATATCAGTTTTACGGCTGGAAAAACCCACCACACACATATCGCCTTCGCGGCCACTGGCGTAGCGGTAATGATACTGGCCAAACCCGACAATACTACTGCCCCACATAGTGGCAGCACAGCCGGTGATGTCCTGCATCATGGTCTGTAATTGCTCACAGTCCGCGCGGCGCTGCGGGTCTGTAATAGCCGCCAGATAGGCAGAAACCGGGACGTTAGTGGCGATGGTTTTATTGGCTGGCATCAAGGTATCTCACAGAACTTTTCCTCATCAAACCAGCCTAGCCGATTTCAGCCTGAGCTCCAACTGAGACAAAACCGTTCGGCGCAGGCACGACATGGGCTTAAAAAGCTGTATAGTAATACAGTGGTAGGGCTAAGCCGTTGAAACGGAGGCAAAATGAACGAATTCACTGATGTCAGGCTCTGGCTGGAGCTGCTGTTAGCGCTGGCATGTGTGGGCGGTATAGTGGCCTGGTGGCGCCAGCAACAGGCGAATCGGGCGCTCAGCGAGCAACACATCCGGCAACAGGCGCAACTGGAGCATCAGCAAAGTTTGCTGAATGACCACCGCATGCAGCTGCAGCAAAGTCAGGACGAAGTACGCCAGCAGCAGCAGGACTATTTACGTCTGAAAGAAAAACACGACCGGCTGCAGGTGCTGCTGAGCGAAAAACAAAGCCAGTATCAACAGCAGCTGGCCTTGTTGCAGGACAGCAAACTGCAGTTAAAACAAGAATTTGAAAACCTCGCCAACCAGATTTTGCAGCAAAAAGGCGAGCAGTTTGCCCGCCAGAGCCAGCAAAGTCTGCTGCAGCTGTTACATCCGCTACAGGCCGATATGAAAGGCTTTCGCGACAAAGTCGAAGCCATTCACACTGAAGATCTAAAACAGCGCAGTGAGCTGAAAACCGAGCTGCTGAATCTGCAAAAACTCAATACCGCCATCACCGACCAGGCGGCGCGTTTAACCAGTGCGCTGCAGGGCCAGAAGAAGCTGCAGGGCAACTGGGGTGAGCTGATGCTGGAAAATGTGCTGGAAAATTCGGGCCTGCGCCCCGGCGTCGATTACCGGCGTGAAGTCAGTTTTCAGACCGAACAGGGCCGGCGCCGGCCCGATGTGATTGTTGACCTGCCGCAACAAAAGCATCTGGTGATCGATGCAAAAACCTCGTTGCTGGCCTATACCCGTTATGTGAACGCGGAGCAGGATCTGGAACGGGCGGATGCACTAAAAGCCCATTGTCAGGCGGTCAGTGATCGAATTGCCGAGCTCGCCGATAAAAGCTACTACCAGCTCGACGGGCTGAATTCGCCGGAAGTGGTGTTTATGTTTATTCCGATTGAGTCGGCTTACGTCGAAGCGTTAAAACATGACCCTTTGTTGTATCAAAAAGCGCTGGAACGTAATGTGCTGGTCGCGACGCCAACCACATTGCTGACCAGCCTGAATATCGTGCGGCAGCTATGGCGTTTCGAGCAGCAAAACCAGCACAGTGCAGAACTGGCGCAGCGCGCTGAGCGTTTTTACGCCAAGCTGGCGGCTTTTCTGGAATCGATGCAGGGGGTCGGTAAACAGCTCGACAAGGCACGGGAAAGTTATGACAAGGCGTTAGCGCAACTTTATAGTGGCAAAGGCAATCTGATAAAACAGGCGGCAGAATTTAAGGAGTTGGGTGTGGCGGTGAAACAGGAACTGGACCAGCAGCTGGTGGAAAAAGCCCGGCTCGAACTGTCGGCGGATGCGCAATGAAGCCAGCAAGCTGGTGTATGCTGTGGGTCTGTCTGGCGTTTGGCGCAGCGGTGTCGGCCGAGGAACTGCTGCCGGCCAAAGCGGCAACACCAGAGCCCGCGCCTTGCCATCTGGTTGCGCACCTGAATGAATCGAAAGAACTGACTACCGCCGCCGGCCTGCAATTGCCACGCTGGTACGATTTACATCACCGCCTGCTGAAATTACTGACTGACAAAGCCGGTTGCAGCCTCGAAGTGGTCGGCAGCCCCTGGCCCCGCAGTCTGGCTTTGCTGCGCGACGGAAAAATCGACCTGATGCTGACCATGTCTTACACCTTAGAGCGTGAGTTATATGCCGATTTTATCGGCCCGCATTATCTGGAAGAAACCGTGCTGGTGCTGGATAAACAATATCTGCCGAAAGTAAAAAAACTCAGTGATATCCTGATGTTACCTGGCGCTGTTGGCGTGCTGCGCGACGCCTGGTATGGCGACGAATTTGCACAGGCCAGCCTTGAGACCGAATTTCAGCCTTTCCTGCAATATGCTAACAGCCTGACGCAAAAACTGAATTTGCTGCAAAAAGAGCGGGTAGTGGGCATGCTGGAAGATAAAACCCAATATCTGGAATGGAGCCGCACTTACCCGGATTTGGCCGCGCGTTATAAAATCGCCTTTCGGTTACACAGCAATCCGGTGTACATAGTCGCCAGTCGCAAAGGTGTACCTTTTTCGGTGCGGGAACGGCTCAGACACGCCTGGTATCAGGTGTATGGCGGGCCCGAACACCGGGCTATTTTAAACGAATTTGGCTGGGTACTGGAGTAAGTCCTAAGGCAGGTGCGAGATGACTCACCATAGCAGTGTGACCGAATTGCGCCGGGTGATTTGGGTGGGCGGCGCGCTGGACAAATACACCGGGCTGGTGCGCCAGCACGTGTTGCCCGGCCAGCATTATTTTCAGTGGTTTGAATCCCGCGCTTTAAGCCGGTTTTTGCAGCAACATGCCGGCCAGCCGGTATTGGTGATCGCGCATAGCTACGGCGCCAGTACCGCCGCCCGCGTCATTGCCAGCGGTTATCGTGTCGACGAATTAGTGACGATAGATCCGGTCAGCTGGCGCAAACCTAATGGCGAGATGCTACGCAAACACTGCCGGCACTGGCGCAATTATCTGGCCGGCGACACTTCGGTCAATTTCGCCAATCTGGTCGCCCGCTGCGGTGGCTGGTGGCAACACTGGCCACAGCTGCACGCCCACCAGCATCTGGTGCTGAATGCTGATCATGCGCTGATTGTTGATGCAGTGCTGCAGTCGTGGCGGCAAGGCGCTGCCCTGCGCGTGGCTTGATTTTTTTGCCCTGCGGGCGACGGTTGGCTTATTTTTCGTTTTTGCCTGTGCGGCTAGTCCGCTTAGCAAAGAGTTCACCTAACGGTGAGTCACTTTCTTTTGTTTCAGCAAAAGAAAGTAACCAAAGAAAAACCGACGGTAAGGTTCACACTCATAGGTGAC
>NZ_CAXIRE010000003.1:0-5256 GCF_964031785.1 Rheinheimera texasensis | reverse complement strand
CCACGGCATAGTTCACTCCGGATGTTGGTTTATTCATCCAGAGAAGTGTTACCTATGTCTTTGAACTAATGTGTCACCTATGAGTGTGAACCTTACCGTGCGGTTTTTCTTTGGTTACTTTCTTTTGCTGAAACAAAAGAAAGTGACTCACCGTTAGGTGAACTCTTTGCTAGACGGACTAGACGCCAAGGCAAAAATGATTACTTAGATAAAACAACTGCCCAACGGGCAAAACCCAGCTTACTCTGCGTCTGCCAGACCCAGGTAATACTGCTCAAACAGCACTTTTTGCAGCGCTTGTTCCATTGCTTCGTTGATAGGGAAGTTCATGCCGCCCAGTTCATAGTCGATTTGGCGGATTTGTTCTTTGCCGTTGCGGATCATCGGTGGTGGGTCGGATTCCAGCGCGATCAGCGTGTCCTGATAGGCTTGTGGATGGTCGGCTTTAATATTCTTGCAGACGCTGAGCTGCACTTCGCCTTCGCGGCCGTTATAACCGGCGGCGCCGAACAGGCGGCAGATGCCGGGGCGTTTTAAGTAGACGCTGCACTGGCCTTGTTTGCCATCTTCTGAGTGACGGCTATAGAAGAAACAACCGTCTTTGTCGTGCGCCGCTAAAGCGTCCAGCGTGCTTTCGGCTTTGCCTTCTTTCACCAGTTCAAACGCCAGTGGCAGCATTTCCAGCACTGTGGCTTCAATGCCAGGATGCAAACAACATTCACCACAACCGCTGCGGCAAAACAGCCCGCGCTCACGCTGATATTGCGCATAACGCTGACCGATGTCGGTGAAGACCTGTTCGACCTGGTCGGATAAATGTTGTAAACGTTGTTGCATGGCGGCACCTCAGAATGGGCGCGTATTGTACTGAGCAGCAGCATGCTGCGGCAAGCATTGTCTGCTGGAGCCGCTTAGCCTTGAATATCCGCCAGTGGTTTGGGTTTGGCGATGCCATAGCCCTGCGCGTAATTGACGCCCATTCGCTTTAACTCCAGCAAAATGTCCTGATTTTCGACAAATTCGGCAATGGTCTGAATGCCCATCGCCGTTGCCACGTCGTGAATGGAATTGACGATGGCGCGGTCGTATTTATCTTCCAGCAGGTCGCGCACAAAGTTGCCGTCAATTTTGACAAAATCGACCGGGAAGTTTTTCAGATAACCATAAGAAGAAAACCCGCTGCCGAAGTCATCCAGCGAAAAATGACAACCTAAGCCTCTGAAATGATGAATAAAATCCAGCGTGTTCTGCAAGTTCAGAATGGCCATACTTTCAGTAATTTCAAAGCAGATATGCCGCGCCGGGATTTGATATTCATCCAGCAAACTTTGCACATAAGCTTTAAACAGCGGATCCACCAGTGACGCGCCGGACAAATTAATACTGGCGAGGCCCAAAGTGGTCAGATGCTGTGGATGTTGCGCCAGCCAGCGGAAATAACTGCGCAGTACCCAGCGGTCAATTTGTGGCATCAGGCCATAACGTTCGGCCGAGCTTAAGAAATTCCCCGGTGCGATAATGGTATCGTCGTCACCGACCAGCCGCAGCAGCAGTTCATAATGCGCCAGCGTGTCACGCTGCTGGATGGCCTGAATGGGCTGCATATAAAGCACAAATTTGTCTTGCTCCAGCGCGTGGCGCAGCACCTGCAGCCACTGCACTTCGGACTGATGTTTCTGCAGTTCCGAGTCGTCGGCATTAAACAGATGAATGCGGTTGCGGCCTTTTTCTTTGGCAACAAAACAGGCCGAGTCGGCTTTTTTCAGCGTTTGTTCGGCGGACAAATCATCCGGCGTGATCTCAGTCAGACCAATACTGACGCTGATGCTAAACAGACTGTCCTGCCAGAAGAAGCGGAATTCCTTCACCACATCCAGCAGGGAATAAGCGACGCTGAAGGCTTCCTGCGCGGTTTTGCCCGGTAATAACACACCAAACTCGTCACCGCCAATGCGCGCCAGCACACCGGTCTGGCCCAGCGCACGTTTTAACTGGTCACTAATTTGTTTCAGCAAGGCGTCGCCGGCGGCGTGGTCACAGGTGGTATTGACCAGCTTAAACTGGTCGATGTCGATAAAAAGCACAGCACAGCTTTGTTGTTCCAGCTGACGGCGCTGCCAGGCTTGCTGGGCCAGCACCAGGAAATGATGCCGGTTGTACAGGCCGGTCAGCGGGTCGTGCGACGCCAGATAAGCCAGTTGTTCATTGGCGACTTTCTGCTCAGTGATGTCAATCAACGAACCATGCACAAAGGCTTCGCCCTGGGCATTGCGGCTTAAACGGGCTGACATCAGCGCCCAGAATGGCGTGCCGTCAGCACGCAAACCACGCAGTTCAAAACTCTGATTACTCAGGTGCTGCAGCTGGCGCACCATCTGCAGCCGGTCGTCCGGATTGGCGTAATAGCGGCCCATGCCGTGTTTTCTGACGTCCACTTCCATCTGGCTCAGTTCCTGATAGCCGAGGATATTCAGCAAAGCGCGGTTGGCCGATAACAGCTGGCCTTCCAGCGTCGTGCTGAACAAGCCTTCGACGGCATTGTGGTAAATGTCGTAATATTGTTGCAGCGAACGGATGGTGTGTTGATGCGCTTCGGCGCTTTGCTGACTGGCATTTTGCAGCCGCTGCGCCAGGCTGTAGCTCATCAGCAACATGCTGCAAATGACTGACAACACCAGCAGCCATTGCCACAGATGCGGCTGGTCCAGATACCCAAATTCAGTCAGCACTAACACGGCGCTGGCAACAAAAAACAATAACCAGCCAATGGCAAAAGTGCGCGACAGCGGCAGGCCGCTGAAACCATACCGTACCGCCTGCAGCAGGTTGGTCAGCATCACCTGACAGACGACCAGCAGCAGAATATCCAGCTGCAGACTGCGCGGCGCATACAACGGTGTGAATAACAAGGCTGCGCCTGAGGCAAGGTTCAGCCACAGCAGCCAACGTTGCTGGTTATGGGTCACGGCGTGTGTTAACAGGGTCAGGAACAACATACAGGCGCCGCCGGCAACATAAAACAACGACGGATTCAGTTCCGGATATTCCGGCCATAGGATGGCAAAGCCGGCCCCGTTTAAAATCGACACCAACAGACTGAAACTAAAAAAGAACCCGGCAAAATGGCCATACAGCGGCTCGCGCACGTTCAGATAAAGCAAGGCGTTATAAAACGCCATCACCAGCAAAATACCTAAAATCAGGCCATCCGAGATTTGCCGTAGCAGCAACTGCCGGCCAAATTCTTCGCTGCTGAACAGCTGCAGATTCGACGAGATCACAGCGCCGTCCTGCACTTTGACCAGTAAATCCAGTTCCTGATCGGCTTTAAAATTCAGCGTCACAGCAAAACTGCGCGCCTGCAGCATACGTTCGCTGAACGGGAATTCAGTACCAGAGCGGTTCAGCAGGCTGAGTTCATGGCTTTGCCGGTCGTACAGATAAAATTCGACACGGTCGGCATTGATGGATTCATAGTTCAGCACCACGGAGCCGGGGCGCTGACCGCCATAATGTAACCGGGCCAGAAACCAGACGGCTTCCGGATAACTGCGCAGCGCCTGATTGGGCTGGTCCAAGGGCACAAAGGCATGCAGGCGGGCCGGTTCAAACACGATATCTTCTACGCCAATCGCCGGGTCGACCTGCTGGTAATACAAATTCGGGAACAGATTTTGTTGTTTGACCGCCGGGTCGATGCGGATACTTTCGGCATGAAAAGCCAGCGCTGCGGGACTTAGCCAGCCAAGCAACAACAACCAGCAAAACAACCAACAGCGCTGTGTCATGTTCTATTTCCGCTAAGCAAATGAATTCTAAACAAGATCTTGAGCCAGCAAGCGATGAAGCTCTGACAGTAGCATATCTGCGGCCTGACTGTCAGTATCAATCCAGCAGCTCTCGCTGTAGTGCTCGGCATGCAGATAAAACGGCTGCTCGTTAAAGTAAAAGCGGATCAACACTAAATCCAGACTACTTTCCGTCTGAAGCCGGCTAATCGGCGCAAAGTTCTGCAACCATTGCTGCAACAGCGGTCCGTCGCTGACCGGATCCGGCTGCTGGTTAAAGGTGAGCTGCAGCTGCGGCGACGGATTATCGATAAGGTTGATGTGTAACAGTTGCAGCATGCCGGCGTCGTTCTCGTCAGTCAAAGCGTCGATTTTAGCAATTTTCTTGTGTAATCAGGGCCTTTTGCTTTACTGAAAACGGTCACCATATCCAGGAGCTGCAGATGAAGACATTGATGTTATTGATCTTGCTCGGTTTTTCGACGTTTTTATTGGCAGAATCGGCAGCGCAGGCAGATATCAGCCGCGGTCAGACAAAAGCCGCCATGTGTGTGGCTTGTCACGGCGCCACCGGCATTTCGGTGTTGCCGGATTATCCAAATCTGGCCGGCCAAAAAGCTGGTTATCTGCAACAAGCGTTAACGGCTTACCGGGACGGCCAGCGCCAACACCAAATTATGGCGCCGATGGCACAAGGCCTGACCGATCAGGATATTGCTGATATTGCGGCGTTTTTTGCCGCACAACAACCAGCCCCTGTCGCGACGACTGAGGCTGTTGCCGGCAAATAACGGCTTAGCGGCCGTCTTCGTAACGCAGTGTGCCGGTCAGGCTTTCATAAGTGCCGTCGGTGTACAGCACCAGCACTGAGCCGGTGTAAGTCGCCATCGCGGTGGCAGTGAAGCTGCAGTTGTAGGTAGTTTTGGTTTTGCAAACAGAAGGCGACTGCCAAAGGTACTGGCTGACCGGTTTGACGGTGTTTTCTACTTTAAATGATGCTGGTGCAGTGCGCTTGCCCCAGATCATCGCATCGCAGTCACCAATTTGGCTGTCACCACCGACAGTGCAGCGTAAATCGGCGGCAAAGGCCGAAGAGCTCAGTGCTGACGCAGATAACACCAGTGCAGATAAGATCAGTAATTTTTTCATGAGGACGTCCTGTTTTTTGTGGTTTTTGCTTGGATGTTTCCGGCAGAGGAAACAGTTCCAGCATGCAAAAAGCACAAGGGCAGGCCTAGAGCTTGTGGTGCGATATCAGAAATTTATGCGGGTTTTATCAGGGGTTTATCAGAGGCTTAGCGCAGGTTTGGTTTTTTGCCCTGACGGGCGGTGGTTTTGATTGTGTGAATCATTTTTTCTTGCTGCCGCTAGTCCGCCTAGCAAAGAATTCACCTGTCGGTGAGTCACTTTCTTTTGTTTCAGCAAAAGAAAGTAACCAAAGAAAAACCGACCCCGGTTCCGCTCGAAA
>NZ_CAXIRE010000002.1:0-6433 GCF_964031785.1 Rheinheimera texasensis | reverse complement strand
AACGGCGCAGCCGGCCCGTCAGGGCGAGTATCAGGAAGATACGAGTAAAAAGCCGGGAGCGTTTTTGAACGTCTTCGCTTGCGAAGACGGCCCGAAGGGTGAGGCGCAGGAAGCGCCGAGTAATCCTGACGGGTGCGCCATATAAATCAACCGCTTAGAGGCAACTCAAGTGGTTTTTTTGTGCCCGGTGACCAAACGGTGACCACGTCGTGACCATTCTTGTTTGTTGTCTCGTCCCAAGTCTTCAGAATATGACCTCTGCACCAAAAGCTCTTGGTAGGTTAGTTTCCGTCAGCGCCTAGAGAGCTCACCACGTTTTTCATATAAGCGGTTGAGATCAGCCTCTGTGTACTGTGCAGCACTAATCACTTTTCACTGTTTGAATCGCCACTAATAAACTAGACACTTCCCTGCCGTTCTTGGTAACGGTTTTCATACTCTACCGGTGACAGCAGATTATTGGAACCATGTTTCCGCTTACTGTTGTAAAACATTTCAATGTAATCAAACACATCACTTCGGGCTTCATCTCGTGTTGAGTAGACTTTACGTTTTATCCGTTCGCGCTTCAGCAGCTGGAAAAAGCTCTCTGCCACAGCGTTATCATGACAGTTTCCTCGTCTGCTCATGCTGCCTTGCAGGCCATGAGTTTTCAGGAATGTCTGCCAATCATGGCTGGTGTATTGGCTCCCTTGGTCGGAGTGAACCATCACCTGTTTTTTCGGTTGCCGTCGCCAGACGGCCATCAGCAAGCCGTTTAGCACAATGTCTTTGCTAATTTGAGAATGCATCGACCAGCCAACGACCTTGCGGGAGAACAAATCCACAACCACAGCCAAATACAGCCAGCCCTCATGCGGGCGGACGTACGTGATATCAGTCACCCACACCTCGTCAGGTACTAACGGATTAAACTGCCGCTGCAATCGGTTTGGCGTAATGATGTGGCTGTCACCCTTACGGTATCTGGGTTTGCGATAGCCAACCTGTGCTTTCAGCCCTTCAGGCTGCATCAGCCGGTAAACCCGGTTAATGCCACAGGACTCGCCGAAATCACGTAAGTCAGAATGAATTTTACGGTAGCCATACACACAACCGGATTCCAGCCAAAACTGTTTGATTAATCCTGTCAGCCGGCGGTTTGCCTTGTCGCGTTTCGAAAGCGAAGCCTTACTCCATGCATAGTATCCACTGGGATGGACATCCAGCATGTTACAGAGCCAGCGCACCGGCCAACTGTCGCAGTGTTCTTTAATAAAGGCGTATCTTAGTCGGACAGCTTTGCGAACACGGGGCCGGCCTTCCGGACGCGGCTTTTTTTAGAATGTCGCGCTCTTCAGTGGCTCGCTTCAGCTCTTTTTGCAGCCGTTTACTCTCGGCCTGAGCATCTGCCAAATCATTATGCTGTTGCTTGTCGGGGCCGTACTTCTTTATCTAGGCGTAGAGGCTGTGTGTGGTGATATCAAGTCGTTTTGCAACATCAGCAACTGAATGGCCGCGATCAACGACCTGCTTAACTGCTTCGATTCTGAATTCTTCGGGGTAACGTTTGCTGCTCATAAGCACCTCTCTTTGAGTTAGTTTATCTAACTGAAAGGTGTCTAGGAAATTAGTGGCGATTCAGTAACCACTTGTGTCGGGACACAGTCAACATGGGCGCGATTAGTTCTTTCTATTGGGCTGACCGTTCCCCCAATAGACAAAAAACAGGCTGCCCACCGACTTATTATAATTCAATTATAATGATATTATAATTGAATTATAAATTTCGGAGACCTTCACTTGTTCGCATTCGTCGAATCTTATAAAGCGGGAATTTTAGCGTCGGAACATTGGATGAAAGACGTTTTGGCGGGCTGCGTGGTGGGGGTTGTCGCACTGCCGCTGGCCATGGCATTTGCCATTGCGATTGGCGCAAAACCTGAACAAGGCATCTATACCGCGATTATTGCAGGGATTTTAGTTGCCCTGTTTGGTGGCACCCGTGTGCAGATATCTGGCCCTACCGGTGCTTTTATCGTGGTGCTGGCCGGTATTGTGCAAAGTCATGGCATCAGTGGTTTGTTGCTAGCCACCGTGATGGCCGGGGTGATTTTATTGTTGCTTGGTCTCAGTCGCCTGGGGAGCCTGATCCAATATATGCCAACCCCGGTGATCCTCGGCTTCACTGCAGGCATTGCTGTGTTGATTTTTTTCAGTCAATGGCCGGCTTTTCTTGGCCTTGCTCAGCCTGAAGGCGAGCACTTTCACCAGAAGTTCTGGCACTTACTGCAACAAATCACCAGCTTCGATTGGCTGACTACCTTGTTTGGTATTGGGGCTTTGGCGGTGCTGATTATTGCGCCCAGAATTTCGCAATTACGGGCTGTCCCCGCCCCTTTAATTGCACTCATTACTCTGACGGCTTTGCAGTGGCTGTTTCAATTCGAATCGGTCAAAACCATCGGTTCTGCCTATGGCGGCATCCCGCAGGGACTGCCGGAATTTCAATGGATCGCCATTGATATGACGCACATATTGCAACTGATTGGCCCGGCAATGACGATTGCCATGCTCGGCGCTATTGAATCTTTATTATCGGCGTTGGTTGCCGATGGCATGACAGGATACAGGCACAGGCCGAATCAGGAATTGATTGGGCAGGGGCTGGCCAATATTGTCGCGCCATTTTTTGGTGGTTTTGCATCGACCGGCGCGCTGGCAAGAACCGCCACCAACATTCGAATGGGGGCGCAAAGCCCGATTGCCGCCGTCGTACATGCGCTGGTGTTAGTGCTGGTCCTGTTGCTATTAGCACCGCTGGCTGCGTTTATTCCTCTGTCAGTGCTTGCGGCGGTGCTGTTTATCGTCGCCTGGAATATGTCCGAAGTTCATCATGTGCTGAGACTGGTTAAAACAGCGCCTAAATCGGACGTAGCTATTTTATTGGTTACCTTTGCGTTAACCGTTTTTGCCGATTTAGTGATCGCAGTAAATGTCGGTATTTTGCTGGCCGTGTTGTTTTTTATGAAACGCATGAGCGAGAGTGTTGAAGTAGTCCCGCATGACAACACCTCGATGCAAAATGCACCTCTACCGGAGGGCGTTAGTGTTTTCAGCATCGACGGGCCTTTTTTCTTTGCCGCGATCTCCAATGTCGAAAACGCGCTGGCGACTATCCATCATGATTCACGCGTGATGATCTTACGTGTAGATGCCATGCCTTTTATCGACGCTTCAGGACTCGAAAGTTTGCGTAAAACCATCGGGGCCTTACAT
Source organism: Rheinheimera texasensis (assembly GCF_964031785.1). Taxonomy (GTDB): domain Bacteria; phylum Pseudomonadota; class Gammaproteobacteria; order Enterobacterales; family Alteromonadaceae; genus Pararheinheimera; species Pararheinheimera texasensis_A. Next base: position 3,175 of record NZ_CAXIRE010000002.1, on the reverse strand, counting down.
AAACAGCAGGTCGATGTATTCATTTGTGATGCCAATCAACGTGTTACGCAAAAGCTCAAAAAAGCGCAATTCGATGAAATAGCCACTCTGTTTACTACTTTTACTGATGCAATCAGCGCTGCCACCGCCCTGAACAAATTGACCGGCACATCCGCCGGTTTACAAGGATTTCTGCATGCCTCAAAGCTCTATCTCGACCGATGAAAAATTAGCGCAGATTAATCATCTGCTGGCTTCGATGCTCCATCAGGCGGCAAATGAATATGTCGTGGCTTTAAGTGATGAGTGGGGAGACATTTTTATTGTCGAGTATGATGATTTCAGAGCACTCAAATTCGACGAATTTTATGAGCAAAGCAAGATGCGCCTTTCAGAGCCACAAAAACCGGTTTTTGATTACATCAAAGCCATGCTGCTGGGGGCCGCTTTTTCGCCTTGTCAGGATGTCTTGATGCTGGGCTTAGGTGGCGGTAGTCTGGTCAGAAGCCTGCACCACTTCAATGCCGACATCCAAATGACGGTGGTTGAAATCCGCCCGGCGGTGATCGAACTGGCATTTCAATATTTCTCAATGCCCTCAAGCCCACAGATCCAGATTATCCAGGCGGACGCTAAGCAATATCTGACCCAATCTGACGGCCAGTTCGATGTCATTTTTGCTGACTTATTCTGGGCATTACATATGGACCCTTTTCAGTCGCAACGTTTATTCTTTAGCAATTGCAAACGGCAATTGCGTGACCACGGCTGGCTCGCGATCAATTATGAGCAACATGCCGAAATTGACGATAAATTACTGCAAATGTTGTATCACTATTTTGATGATGTGTTGTTATGTGCCATTCCCAACGGCAATGCAGTGATCCTGGCAGGCTCATTACAACAGTCCGGTGGCATGGAAAGTTTCTATCAACGTTTAACCGCGCTTGAAGCTCGTCTTCAATGTAAAATGGATACTCTTGGACGAAAGCTGCTGAGGCTTCATCCCCCGACAAAAACTAACAAGAAGTAATTATCGTATGGAAAAGAAAACAGCCAGGCTGACCATTTTAATCGACCCGGATAAAAAAGCCGCTTTTGAAGAGTTATGCATGCAACAAGACATCACGCCGTCACAAGTCCTGCGCCAGTTAATCCGGGACTATCTGACTACCCATGGCGTTGATTACAAAAGCAGGATTGCCAAACGGAATGCTCAGGAAGAGCCTTCTTCTTAGTCCGCTGTATCTGAACCGCTTTCAGTACGCTAGATGCCAGTGTTGCTGGCTAGCCGCTTTAACAGCCACAATCCAGTCATAAAAAATTGATTAATCAGGTAAACACTGACCCGGCTTTGCAGCCGGTTCGTCGCTTCACATCGCAGTGCACGACGAAAAACAGGATATCGTGATGGTAATTTTAGTGTAATGGCATTATAATGTGATTATCATCTTTGGCCTTGATGATACCTTAGTTAAAATTTTGATTTTCTCCCAATCGATTGTCGGTGATTAGCGCAGCTTGGTAGCGCACTTGGTTTGGGTCCAAGGGGTCGCAAGTTCGAATCTTGCATCACCGACCATTTTTTTATTTCCCCCCTTCTTTGCACAGGAGGCCTGATGACACTCAGTTCCTTTGCTAACGCGCTTTGGCTTAAACAGTTACCTGCTGACGCTTTTGACAATAAAACGGTTGAGCTGTATCCATTTACACCTTCAAGTGAATGGCTCAGCTCGGTAGTTGCAGAGCTGCAACAAAAAGCGCTGGAAACCTGGTTTTTGCACCGCTTCTGTAGTCCGAAAAACCGGCTGCCTTATGATGCGAAAAGACGACAATATACATTTTTCAACGGCGGACCATTCTCTGCTGAATATGAGTTGCTATCCAAATTTCATCTGGTGGTGACTGAGGATGTCATTATGTCGGCGGTCGAAGCGCTGGAATCGAGCGGCGACAAACTGTGGATCTTGCGTACAGGCGCCGTGCTGGAAAGTTCTTTTGGGCAATGCCATATTGTCGAACCCCTCAGGCCTTTCACTGGCCGCTTATCTGAGTTATATCAGATGATCAACACAGTTTCAGAGTCGTGCTCTGCGCCTTTACTGGAAGTGATTTATTTTGAGGCGATCCGCAATTTTGAACTTTATTGCGTCGAGTTCGCCTTGCAGCAGGCGGCAACTTCCGTCAGTACAGCAGACCGGTTAGTGAAAATGTTGTTGTTAACGAATAACGATGCCGCGCGTATTTATTTATCCGGTAAGCCTGACGCCACCGTTTTAAATTTGTTGCGACAACGGCTGCTGGTACAACCCTGGTATCACTGGCCGACCTTTGTTTATCTGTTTCGGGATGGTCTGCAGCTGAACACCAGCACTTTTGCCGGCAGCTTTGGCAGAATTTACAGCAGCCATTATCGTCGCCGATTTGGCTTTGAGCCGGTAGTCAAAGCGCACTCAGCCCCCTTTACGATAACGAAACTCCACCAGTTAAAGTTATCGTTACTACGCTTTGCGAAAAAACTCGATGAACTGGCTGCAGCGCGGCGCTGAAGGTTTTGTTATCTAGCCGGTTTTCTTCGCCGCAAAAGGCTTGCAGCAAGACTGGGCAATGAAACGCCAGTTGTTATCTCCGGCGTATACCACGAAATGGGGAGAGATCCCGAAAGTGAACTAAGAGCGAAATGCAGATCTAAAAATGCCTGATTTTTGGAAAAAATAAATGACCGCTTTGCATTCCAAAGCGGACGTTCGTTGTGAAAAACTGAAATGTCAGCATTTGGCCCAAAGCAAAAGGCGAGAATGTTTAGCACTCTCACCCGATGTCTTCTACATGTAGAATTGTTACTGCAACTCAGATGAGAGTAATTCCTCCAAATCAAGCCTCCTGTATGGAGTTGGTAGCTCTACTTCTGCCGGGTTTGGCATGCAACCTGTTCCAACCATGTGCCAAGCAATCTTGCCGGTTGATCCGGCTAGTCTGATATACCGGGCACCTTGGGTGCACATTTGCATAATCTGCAAAATGCGACTCAACCAAATAAATCAAGATTAGACGCACATACAGTAAGTCCGAAGCATCAATTCTGAGTGAATCGACATATAGCACCCTGTCGGATGAGAACCTGTTGTTCGACAGCGGTTTGCCTGGAGCAAACCGGAACGGCGCAGCCGGCCCGTCAGGGCGAGTATCAGGAAGA
>NZ_CAXIRE010000001.1:0-18603 GCF_964031785.1 Rheinheimera texasensis | reverse complement strand
AACGGCGCAGCCGGCCCGTCAGGGCGAGTATCAGGAAGATACGAGTAAAAAGCCGGGAGCGTTTTTGAACGTCTTCGCTTGCGAAGACGGCCCGAAGGGCGACCCGCAGATTTGAACCTTCTTCGACCACCAGTTTGCCTGGAGCAAACTGGAACAGCCCTGCTGGCCCGCGAGGGCGAGTATCAGGAAGATACGAATTTAGGCCAGTATTCCGACTATTTTCTGAGAGTCTGGATTGCCGCTTCTCACTGAAAGCAGAAATTGCTGCGTTTATGGTACGAGAAAATTCTACTTTTGACGCCAGTTAATTTACGGGGTGATTACCTTCCATCTCTATTTGCTCAGAACATTCTAAAGCCGATGGATCCCGAAGCTGCAGCTCGATTGTTAAGTGGTGCAGCAATGAACGCTGCGCTCTGGATTGCGGCGGGTGAAGTTCCAGAATCAATTACCCCTAAAGCTGTTGAAATGTTCGAAATCCTGGCTTCAGGTCTGCTTAAAAGCACCGCTTAGGCTGTAGGCGTTTCAACATTGATTTCCCTCTCTGTCCTTATTGATTTCTTTTTTAAAGTTGCAAAAAGCATCATCTGAGAATACACTTTATACATGAATTGCATATGTATAGCATATAAAACGCATATGAAGTGTATGGAGGTACGCCATGGGTATTGTTAAAATCAACGATGAACTGCACGAAGACATTCGAAGAACGAGCACGGTGATGGTTCGTTCCATCAATGCGCAAGCTGAGTACTGGATTAAAATTGGTAAGCTTGCTGAAGATAATCCAAACAAGACTTTTGTTGAAATCATGCAAGAGCAAAAAAGGCTGGCCGATATTGAGCTGAGGGTAGTTACCAGTGCCTAATATCAAAAGCGATCAGGAACTTGCCCTCATGCGGGAATCCGGGCGTCTTCTCGCCTCGGTATTTCACTATCTGGATAGTTTTGTTCAGGAAGGTGTTTCCACTATTGAAATCAATGATTTAGTGGAGTCGTTTATTACTGATGAGCTCAATGCTAGGCCTGCAAGTAAAGGGCAGTATGGCTTTCAATATGTGCTTAATAGTTCGATTAATGATGTCGTTTGCCATGGTATTCCTTCTCCTGTTATTAAGCTCAAAAATGGGGACATTGTAAATATTGATATCACACTGGAAAAAAACGGCTTTATTGCAGATTCCAGCAAGATGTACATGGTTGGAGAGGTAACGCCACCGGCAAAACGCTTGGTAGAAAAAACTTATGACGCCATGTGGGCGGGGATTAGAGTTATTAAACCAGGCGCTACTCTTGGTGACGTGGGGCATGCGATTCAAAGCTTTGCCGAAGCAAATGGCTACAGCGTCGTTCGCGAATATTGTGGGCATGGGATAGGCAAGGAGATGCACGAAGAGCCCCACGTGTTGCATTATGGAATGAAAGGCAAAGGGCTTGTTCTGAAAGAGGGGATGGTGTTTACCGTTGAGCCAATGATTAATCAAGGCAAGGCGAAGGTTAAACTGAAAAAAGACGGCTGGACAGTTGTTACCAGTGACAAAAAGCTCTCAGCACAGTGGGAGCATACAATTGCCGTAACCCAGTCAGGATTTGAAGTAATTACTTTACGCAATGACGAAATTGCCTATCCACTATAACTTTATTGGCTCTTTCAGTTCTTGAAAAATGAACCGCCACCAACAAACTAGTCACGTCTTAACCACCCTGCGGGTGAGCGATAAAGAAAGTCCGCCACACTCTAGCCTCAAGTACTGCTGTTTCTGGGAGATTTCACAGGTGCCGAGTGATGAATATTCATTTTGGCACAGTCAGATTCTGGCTCGAACCGCAGAGTCAGCGCTCTGCGCTTTTGTCAGCGACCACTATTTGGAGTAGGGTTTAACTCCCAAAGTTAACCGTTTACATTTAGCGATTTGTCGCAAAAAATCACGAAATTCTGCTTTTTTACAGCTGTTTTTAAGTTGTACCTAAGAGAGCCATGAAATGGTCACATTTGCCTCATAGACTCAACCGCGATTTTGGGGCTGCCGACGGGCGTGAACTGCCGGACTGCAGCAAACATCGATGTTTACACGAGTCTGACTATGAAAAATAACCATAAAACACTGTCGCAGTTCCGCTTTAAATGCTCAACTTTGAGCCTGGTCGTGGGCCAGATGCTGGCTGTCACTGCGCTGCCTTTATTTGCTGCGCCGCAACAAAATGACAACGGCAGCAAAACTGACATTGAAGTCATTGCCGTTAAAGGCACTTACAGCAAAAGCCTGGAAAAAGCCGTCGATCTGAAAAAACTGAATCTGGGGTTTTCCGATTCCGTCGTCGCGACTGATATTGCCGACTTCCCGGAGCAAAACCTGGCGGAAGCGTTGCAACGCATGCCTGGCGTGACCATTGAGCGCAATAAAGGCCTTGGCAGCAAAGTGAACGTGCGTAGTTTGCCGTCTGACTTCACTCACGTCTCAATCAATAATCTGGCGACTGCATCTGGCAGCGGCGGCCGTGACGTGGAATTCGATATTTTTGCCTCTGAAATTATTCAGAGCGTGACAGTGAAAAAGTCTCCGACCGCCGCGGATGAAGAAGGGGGTATTGCCGGTTCAGTGGCAATCAGCACAGCCCGGCCTTTTGATTTCAGCGAACGTCAGCTGGTGCTGTCGGCAGAAGGCGCGCATAACTCGATTTCTGAGCAGACAGATCCCAAATTCTCGTTGTTAGCCAGCGACATTTTTGGTGATTGGGGCGCTTTAGTGTCCTTCTCCAAAGCGCAGCGCAGTAACAGAACTGACTCCAATTCAGGGATTAACTTCCGGCCTATGGGGCGTTTCCTCGAAGCATCGGGCACCCGTTCCACGCAGGCCGCAGCAGTGTTGCAGCGTGATGCCGGTGTCACGGTGAAAAACCGGCTGGATAAACAAGAAACCAGCCGGATTATTTTTCAGGACAAAGTGGGTGACCGCCTGTATCTGAACGAGCAGGACAAATGGGGCGCGACGGCGAGCCTGCAGTACAAACCGGACAATAATTTCAGCCTGACTTTTGATGCCATGCTGGGTTCTTATCAAAGTAATGAAGATGAATATGACGCCGCGGCCTATTCCGCATCGAGCCGCAGCACGCTGGAAACTATTCATGCCTATGACAAAGACACACTGGCGCAATACGGCATTCTGGTGCTGACCGATGTGTCTTATACCGCCACCCAACATGAGATCCTCAGTAAAGAGCGCTTAAACGAAACCGACTTCACGCAATACAGCCTGAACCTGGACTGGAAACTGGCCGACTGGACCTTAACCGGCTTAATCGGCTTTTCCGGTGCCGAAAAAACTGCCGACTACGCCAACCTGAAGCATGTGGCTTATGCGCCATCCCGTACTCGTTATACCCAGAACGGCGGCGAGACTGTGGTCAGCGCCAATCCGGCCAGCATTGATATGTATAACTCGCCGGCCAAGTATCTGTTTGAAGCTTACGAAACTGAACTTGAAGCAGTACAGGATGATAAATATGCCGCAGAACTGAATCTGCGCCGTGATTTGAGTCTGTCCTGGTTGCCGGCACTGAGCAGTGTCGAGTTTGGCGCCCGTTACACTGATAAATCAAAAGAGCGCGATTACGGCGCGCTGAAAATTCAGGGGCCTAAAGCTGGTGATGCCAGTTGGGTTAACAAACGTACCATGGCCGACAGTGAGTTAGCACTGGTGACCGACATTATGCCGGGCGGCGCTTACCGGCCGAAGGACCTGAACTGGCTGCAGGTATCCAATAGCTATGCCCGCGATTTTTTCCGTTACGACGGTTTTTTCACGCCATTCCAGCCTGACCAATATTACCGGGTGGATGAAGAAGTCACCGCCTTGTATGCAATGACCAATTTCGACCTGACGCTGGCGGGCTTTGACGCCAGGCTCAATGCCGGCGTGCGCGCCGTGGATACGTCGGTGTTGTCTTTTGGTTACCACCCAATCCAAAAACCTGACGGCTCCACCGGTTATACCGAGACGCCAGTGTCCAAAGACGGCAGTTATAGCGATGTGCTGCCTAGCCTGAATCTGACTGTTGATCTGACAGATGCGCTGGTCTGGCGCACAGCAGCTTCTGAAACCATTATGCGCCCGGCGCTGACCGATATTGCGTACAAACGCACTGTGAGCTGGAGTGGGTTCCGCTTTAAAGACGGTAATCCTGATTTAACACCGACGCAGGCGAAGCAGTGGGAAACCGGTCTGGAATGGTATCTGGACGATGGCGCTTTATTAGCGGCGTCTTATTTTCACAAAGAGATTGACGGCGTGGTGCGTGAAGCCTTAACCGGGGTGGTGAAGAATGTCGAAAAACGTAACGCCAACGGCACTTTAGATGGTTATTACGATTTTGATGTCTATCAGCCGGTCAATGCTGATGGTTCTTACAAAGTCAGTGGTCTGGAGCTGATTGCTCAGCTGCCGCTGAATATGCTGAGCCCGGTGCTGGACGGTTTTGGTATCAATGCCAACTACACCAAGCTGGATAACAGCCTGACTGGTGCTTCAGACCTGGCGATCCCAACACCGCCTGAAGGTTTGGCGGATTCGACCTACAACTTTACGCTGTATTATGAGAATGCCGGTTTTGATGCGCGGTTGTCTTACAACTACAAAGACAAATATGTGGAATACATTCACCTGAATATGTATCCGGTTTATCGTGATGCGTATGGCCAGACCGATCTGTCGGTCAGCTATGCCCTGACTGAACAGCTGAAGCTGAGCCTGAAGGGCATTAACCTGACTGACGAAGCCACCAGCGGTTACACGCTGAACCCGGCGTTTCCAACGATGAACGAGTTCTCGGGACGGCGGATTAGTTTAGGCCTGCGGGCTGATTTCTGATGCGCTGATTTGCCAGCGCTGTGCTGCGACAGCGCTGGTGTTGAGATAAAACACAGGCCATTTCTATGGCCTGTGCTGTTTCGATGGCAAAGCTGGAGCGTAAAAGATGGCGATAAAATTCAGCAGGTGGCGGCTGGGCTTGTTATTCAGTCTCAGTGTTCATGTCACTGCAGTTGCCGGTGCTGCAACGGAGCAGACTGCGCCTGCTACACCGCAACAGGTTGTCCCGCTACAGATAGCATTTTTACCTGATGTGCATTTTCATGATGTGTATGGTCAATTCCCCGATACTGCTTTTAAGGGCCCGCAGCTACAAAATCTGGCAAAACCAGACCAGGCGCAAGCCGTCACTATCCGGACCATGGCGGCGCAGTTGCACTCCACGCGCTTATTTAACGAAAACTATTTTGCTTTTATTGCCGCACTGGATGATTTGGTGCGCCGGCAAGTGAAGCTGGTGGTATTACCGGGCGATTTCAGTGACGACGGTCAGCCCATTCATATCCGCGGTTTAAAGCAGGTTTTACAACGCTACCAGCGTGAACACGGCCTGCGGTTTTTCCTGACTTTTGGCAACCATGACCCGGTCCGGCCCTTTAGCCAACCTGGGGGCAAAGCGGATTTTATGGCGGTAGATGGCAACCCTGTTGGTGTCTATAGCCGCGGCACAGCGGCTTGCCCGCTGAAGGCACCTCAGGCAACAGGCGTGCTGTGCACGGAAGCCGTGCGTGAGCTGGGTTATCAGGAACTTTTGGCCGAATTGGGCGAATTTGGCCTGATGCCGGCAAACACCGATAGCCATTTCGAAACGCCTTTTAGCCGGCAACAACAGTTGCAGGGCCACGTCATGTCAACAGCAGATGCTGGGGCGCTGGCCAATCGCCAGTCTGAGATTTGCGCCAATGGCCCGGGTGGTCGGTATAAAGCCGCTGACGCCCAAGACTGCCGAATGCTGCCGGATGTCAGTTATCTGACTGAACCGGTGCCTGGGCTTTGGTTGCTTGCGCTCGATGCCAATGTGTATCTGCCCAATCCACAAGGTGACCCGCTGCAGGCGTCCGGTTATCGTGGCTCCGGCAATGCCGGTTACAACGCCGTCATCCGCTACAAGCCTTATTTGCTGGACTGGATTAAAGATGTGGCGGCGCGCGCCAAAGCGCAGCATAAGACTTTGATTAGTTTCAGCCATTTTCCGATGGCAGAATTTTATCAGGGCCAGGGCACGGCCATTGCCGGGTTACTCGGGGCCGACCAAGGCCAGTTGTCGCGTTTGCCGGCCGACAATACCAGCCAGATATTGGCAGGGCTTGGGCTGACCCTGCATATCGGTGGTCACATGCATTTGAATAACACTGCGATTATCCGGGGTAAAACCGGGCAGCAGCTGGTTAATGTGCAGGCGCCGTCCATTGCTGCTTATCGTCCGGCATACAAACTGCTGAGCCAAACCGGGCCTTCATTAGTGCGGATGCAGACGGTGTTGCTTGATGAAGTGCCGGGCTTTGATCGTTTTTTCCCGCTGTATCAACGCGAATGGCAGCAATTACACCGCTCTGGTGCCAAGTCGCTGTGGAACCAGGACGTACTCAGCGCCAAAAACTATCACCAATATGCCAACTGGCAACTGACGGAACTGACCCGGCAGCGTTTTTTACCGCAGGATTGGCCAGCCGAGCTGCGCCTGTTGCTGCTGAAGCTCAACGGCCAGCAAATGCTGGTATTAAGCCGCACAGCGCAGCAGTTTGTGCTGGCAGATTTGCTGACGCAACCGTACTTGCTCAGCACACTGCAACAAAGCAAGGCCTGGCAGCTGGCCGCCCGGCAGTTACAAACGCAGGCGGAACAAGCCGGCATTCATTGGTCAGAACTGGCAGACTGGGACGGACTGGCGCTTGCCACCGATTTCTATCGCCTGCAAACCGCTGGTGCTCTGGCTTTGAGCGATATCCCGCCGCAGCGCCGGCAGCAATATCTGTTTTTTGCCAAAACACTGCAGAACACCGGCCCGCAGCAGTGTGGCATGTCCGAAACACCAGACATGAAGATCCAGCAGTTGCCGCTGCAGTTGTATGCCGCCCAGAGTTTTTGTCAGTTATTTGGCATCATTGATCATTTGCTGCAACAGTCAGGTTTTGATGACTTCTTATTGGATTTAACTACTGGCGAAATAGCCGTCCCTAAGGCGTAACTGACGTTTACCGTCCGGTTTGGGCATTTGATGCAGAAGCTGCTGTGCGCTGAAACAACTGCCGGCAGCGATTTATCCAATTTATCGATTAAAGCAATCGATTTTAATCACTGCAATCTGTACATAACCGGCTTTAATTGATTGGCGTACCCCGCTGGCCTTTGGTGGAGGTTGCCCTTGTCTGTGATGTTGCTGGCAAACGCAACTGGTGGTTGGCCTTCTGGGTGCAACAGGTCGCTGTGGGGAACACAGCACCGTCAAACCCAATCTCAGGCTGAACCATCAGGTGCAGCCAAAAAGGACAGGTAACAGACAATGAAAAATAAACTTCCGTTGTTGTCAGCGTTAACGCTGGCCATGATGTTAGGCAGCCAGCCACTGCTGGCAAAAGAGACAACCACTAACAACTATTGGTGGCCAGAGCAGCTGGATTTATCACCGCTGCGAGCCCACAGTGCCGAATCGGATCCTTTTGGTCACAACTTTGATTACGCTAAAGAATTCAATAGTTTAGATTTGGCTGCAGTCAAAGCAGATATCAAAACCGTTTTAACCACACCACAAGACTGGTGGCCGCCGGATTACGGTCATTATGGGCCTTTTATGATCCGCATGGCCTGGCACTCCGCCGGGGTGTACCGCATTTTTGATGGCCGTGGCGGTGCCGGTGGCGGCCAGCAACGCTTTGAACCGCTGAACAGCTGGCCAGATAACGTCAACCTGGATAAAGCACGGCGTTTACTCTGGCCGGTAAAACAAAAATACGGCAGTAAAATTTCCTGGGCTGATTTGATGGTGCTGGCCGGTAACGTGGCGCTGGAATCTATGGGCTTTAAAACCTTTGGCTTTGCCGGCGGCCGGCTCGACGACTGGCAAGCGGAGCAGGTGAACTGGGGCAGCGAGAAAAAATGGCTGGATGACCAGCGTTATGACAAAAACAGCAAAGAGCGCAAGCTGGCTAAACCGCTGGCGGCTGTGCAGATGGGCTTAATTTACGTCAATCCGGAAGGGCCAAACGGTGTGCCGGATCCATTGCTGGCTGCCAAGGATATCCGCGATACCTTTGGCCGGATGGCGATGAACGACGAAGAAACAGTAGCGCTGATCGCCGGTGGCCATACTTTTGGTAAGGCGCATGGCGCGCACAAACCAGAAACCTGTGTTGGCAAAGAGCCGGCCGCAGAAGGCCCAGAAGCGCAAGGGTTCGGCTGGAAAAACAAATGTGGCAAAAGCCATTCTGAAGACACTGTCACCAGTGGTCTGGAAGGGGCCTGGTCGGTCAATCCAACGGCCTGGACCACGCAGTACCTGGATAACCTGTTTGGCTATGACTGGGTTAAAACCAAGAGCCCGGCCGGCGCAACCCAGTGGATCCCGGCCAATGGCCAGGCCGCCAATCTGGTACCGGACGCGCATGATAAAACCAAACGTCACGCGCCTATCATGTTTACCACTGACTTAGCGCTGAAAGAGGATCCGGCTTATCGTGAAATTTCGTTGCGCTTTAAAAACGACCCAAAAGCTTTTGAGCTGGCCTTTGCCAAAGCCTGGTTTAAGCTGACGCACCGCGATATGGGGCCAAAAGCCCGTTATCTGGGCACAGAAGTGCCAACCGAAATGTTGATATGGCAAGACCCGGTGCCAGCCGTTGATCATCCACTGATTGATGCCAATGACATTAACAACTTAAAAGCCAAATTACTGAGCAGCGGTTTGACCGTGCCACAGCTGGTCAAAACCGCCTGGGCGGCGGCGGCCAGTTTCCGTGGTACTGATATGCGCGGTGGCGCAAACGGTGCCCGTTTAGCGCTGGCGCCGCAAAAAGACTGGGCTGCAAACGATCCGAAAGAGCTCGCCAAAGTGCTGCCGGTGTTACAGAAAGTCCAGCAGGACTTTAATAAAACCCTGAGCGGCGGCAAAAAAGTCTCGCTGGCCGATGTGATTGTGCTGGCCGGTTCTGCCGCGGTCGAGCAAGCCGCGAAAGATGCTGGCCTGAGTATTGAAGTGCCGTTCCATCCGGGCAGGACCGATGCTACTGCAGCGCAAACCGATGCCGCGTCATTTGCGGTGTTAGAACCACTGGCTGATGGTTTCAGAAACTATCACAGCAACAACAGCATGTTGTCGCCGGCCGAAGCACTGATTGAAAAAGCGGCGATGCTGAATTTGTCGGTGCCGGAAATGACAGTACTGGTGGGCGGTTTAAGGGTAATGAACGCCAATAGTGGTGGGGTGCGCCATGGTGTCCTGACCAATAAGGCCGGCACTTTAAATAACGATTTTTTTGTCAATTTGCTGGATATGTCGACGAAATGGCAAAAATCAGCCAGTAACCAGGGTTTGTATGAAGGGTTGGATCACAAAACCAATCAGATCAGATGGACAGCCACGCCGGTGGACCTGATGTTTGGCTCCCATGCTGAACTCAGAGCAGTGGCAGAAGTGTACGCTGCCGCCGATGGTAAAGAGCGATTTGCCCGCGATTTTGCCAAAGCCTGGCAAAAAGTGATGGAACTGGACCGTTTCGATTTGTAACGGCTGATGCTAAAAAGCAGCCCCCGCCACACTGGAGGCTGCTTTTTTATTGCTGAAACTGCCGGGGCCGGCATGTCAGGAGTCTGCCCGCAACCTTCCCCCCAATCCAGCTCAACCACATTCTTTTGGCCTGCATCAAAGAAACTTCACAGAGTCCGGTTTATAGTTCCTATTCATGCGACGAAAGCAGGCTATGCAGCCGCCCCAGGATGAGACGGAAGATGACGGGATCCTCAGCACAATCAGCAACACAATCAGCAACACAATCAGCAGCACATTCAGCAGCACAATCGACGGCACAAGCTTCTGGTCCATCACCAGACAACCAGCGGACAAAATTCTGGGTCATGCTGGTGCTGGCAGGTGCTGCGGCGTTGGGGGTGTTTTATCTGCTGAAATACCACGGTGCGACGGACGACAATCTGCTGAAAAGCAATGGCCGGATTGAAGCGGTTGAAATTGCTGTGGCAGCCAAAACTGCAGGGCGGATCAAAGAGTTGCTGGTTGATGAAGGCGATTTTGTCGAAGCCGGCCAGCTGGTGGCGACTGTGGCCTCAGAGTCACTGGAAGCACAGCTGTTGCAGGCGCAGGCGCAATTGCGTCAGGCGCAAAGCTCCACTGTGACGGCGCAAAGCCAGCTGTTGCAGCGCAACAGTGAAAAAGCCGCGCTGCAGGCGTTGTCGTTGCAGCGTCAGGCTGAACTTGCCGCCGCGCGCAGCAGAGCCAGTCGCACCGGCACGCTGGCGCAAACCGGTTCAGTTTCAAAACAATTGGCGGAAGATAACGATACGCTGGTGACCAGCGCCAAAACTGCGGTCAGCGCAGTGCAGGCGCAGCTTGAAGCGTCGCAGGCCGCTATTGTATCCGCTGAAGCGCAAATTGTGGCGGCGGCATCGGCAGTCGACGCGGCCAGTGCCACTGTGGCGCGGGTGGAGTCGGAACTGCGCGACAATCAGCTGCGTGCGCCGCGGGCCGGCCGTATCCAATATCGCATTGCCCAGGTTGGCGAAATTGTCGCGGCCGGCGGCAAAGTGCTGAGCCTGATTGATGTCAGCGATGTGCATATGACGTTTTTCCTGCCGTCAGCAATGGCTGGCCGGGTCGAGATTGGCAGTGAAGTCCGGCTGGTGCTGGATGCGCTGCCCGGCGTGGCGATACCGGCGCAAGTGTCTTATGTCGCGGATGTGGCGCAATTTACGCCGAAAACCGTGGAAACCGCCAATGAACGCGAAAAGCTGATGTTCCGGGTCAAGGCGCGCATCGACCCGCAGTTGCTGCTGCGGCATAAAACCAAAGTGAAAACCGGCCTGCCGGGTGTGGCTTATCTGCGGCTGGACCGCAGCGCGCCCTGGCCGGATTCAATACCGCCATTAGTGGTGGAGCACGCACAGTGACCGATGCGGTAGCCCGGCTGCAACAGGTCCGGCTGGTACATGGCAACACCACAGCGCTGGCGGATATTTCGCTAGAGATACCGGCCGGCAAAATGGTTGGCCTGATTGGACCGGATGGCGTGGGTAAATCCAGCCTGTTGTCGTTGCTGGCCGGCGCGCGCGCCATTCAGCAGGGGCGGGTGGAAGTGCTGGGCGGCGACATGGCGAGCCGCACCCACCGCGAGCGGGTTTGTGCCGACATTGCTTATATGCCGCAGGGCCTTGGCAAAAATCTGTATCTGACCTTGTCGGTCGAAGAAAATCTGCAGTTTTTTGCCCGCTTATTTGGTCACAACGCGGCTGAACGGCGCCGGCGCATTGACGAACTGACCCAGGCCACTGGCCTCTATGCCTTTTTACAGCGCCCGGCCGGTAAGTTATCCGGCGGTATGAAACAAAAACTCGGCCTGTGCTGTGCGCTGATCCATGACCCGAAACTGTTGATCCTCGACGAGCCGACCACCGGCGTTGACCCGCTGGCACGCAGTCAGTTCTGGCAACTGATCCAGCGTATCCGGCAGCAGGCGCCACAGATGAGTGTGCTGGTCGCGACCGCCTACATGGACGAAGCCGAACAATTTGATTATCTGGTGGCGCTGAACGCCGGCACTGTACTGGCCTGTGGCAGCCCGGCTGAGCTGAAGCAGCAAACCCAGACGCAACAATTAGAAGCGGCTTTTATCCGCTTATTACCGGCGGCGCTGACGGCGGATTATCAGCCAGTCTCAGTGCCACCGCTGGTGGCGGACAGCCACAGTCAGATAGCCATCGAAGCGGCGGGCCTGAGCCGGCAGTTCGGTGATTTCACCGCAGTGGATAATGTCAGTTTTCAGATTAAAAAAGG
This sequence comes from Rheinheimera texasensis, assembly GCF_964031785.1. Classification (GTDB taxonomy): domain Bacteria; phylum Pseudomonadota; class Gammaproteobacteria; order Enterobacterales; family Alteromonadaceae; genus Pararheinheimera; species Pararheinheimera texasensis_A. The sequence continues at coordinate 6,732 of NZ_CAXIRE010000001.1, read as the reverse complement.
CGAGATTTTTGGTTTTCTCGGCTCCAATGGCTGCGGTAAATCCACCACGATGAAAATGCTGACCGGTTTATTGCCGGCAACCTCGGGGCGGGCCTTGTTGTTTGGCCAGGTACTGGACCCGGACGATATTTCTACCCGCAAAAGGGTGGGGTACATGTCGCAGGCGTTTTCGCTGTACAGCGAGCTGACGGTGCTACAAAACCTGCGGCTGCACGCACAGTTGTTTCAGGTGCCGGCGGCACAGATTGAAGCGCGCATCAGCGCCATGTTGCAGCGCTTTGGTCTGACTCAGGCAGCAGAAGCGTTGCCGGACAGTCTGCCGCTGGGGATGCGCCAGCGCTTGTCGCTGGCGGTGGCGATGGTGCATCAGCCGGAGCTGTTAATCCTCGACGAACCGACTTCCGGCGTCGACCCGATCGCCCGCGACCAGTTCTGGCAGCTGATGATCGATTTGGCGCGGCAGGACCAGGTCACCATTTTTATCTCGACCCATTTTATGAACGAAGCCGAGCGCTGCGACCGCATCTCGCTGATGCACGCCGGCAAAGTGCTGGTCAGCGACACACCGGCGCAAATTGTGGCCAGCCAGCAAGCGGATAATCTGGAGCAGGCCTTTATCCGTTATCTGGAACAAGCCGGCGCCCGCGAACAGGGCAATAGCCGCGGGTTGGCGTTCATGGCACCACAACTTGCAGCTGCGCCACAACAGGCATCTGCATCACAACAGGCCGCTGCGCCGAAGCGGCGATTCAGCTGGCAGCGCTTGTGGAGCTTCAGTCAGCGCGAAACGCTGGAGCTGCGGCGGGACCCCATCCGCGCCGCGCTGGCCTTGCTTGGCAGCCTGGTGTTGATGGTATTTATTGGTTTTGGCATCACCATGGACGTGGAAGATCTCAGTTTTGCCGTGCTGGATCAGGACCAGTCAGTGCTGAGCCAGAACTATGTACTAAACCTGGCCGGTTCACGGTATTTTGTCGAAAAAGCCCCGCTGCAAAGCCAGCAGGACATCGACCAGCGCATGCGCAGCGGCGATATCAGCCTGGCGCTGGAAATTCCACCCGGTTTTGGCCGTGACCTGGCACGTGGCCAGCAGGTGGCGATCGCCGCCTGGGTCGATGGCTCTATGCCCAACCGCGCTGAAACCATTAAAGGGTATGTGCTTGGCATGCATCTGCATTGGTTGCGGATGCAGGCGACCGAAGCGCTGGGCGCTGACGCGAGTGGCCTTAGCAGCAGCCTGGAAACCCGCTTTCGCTACAACCCGGATGTGAAAAGCCTGGTGGCAATGGTACCAGCGATGATCCCGTTATTATTGCTGATGATCCCGGCGGTGTTGACGGCCTTGTCGGTGGTGCGGGAAAAAGAGCTGGGGTCTATCATCAATTTGTATGTGACCCCGGTCAGCCGGCTGGAGTTTTTGCTGGGCAAACAGCTGCCCTATATCGCGCTCGCCATGCTGAATTATCTGCTGATGCTGCTTGCGGCCGTCACTTTGTTTCAGGTGCCGCTGACCGGCAGTTTTGTTGCTTTAAGTCTGAGCGCGCTGATGTTTGTGCTGTTTTCCACCGGGTTCGGTTTGTTTGCGTCCACTTTTACCAATAGTCAGATCGCCGCCATTTTAGTGGCGGTGCTCGGCAGTATTATCCCGGCCGTGCAGTTTGCCGGCATGATCACGCCGGTGTCCGCACTGGAAGGTGCCGGCCGGCTGATTGGTGAAGTTCATCCGGCCAGCGCTTTTTTGACCATCAGCCGTGGTGTATTCAGCAAAGCGCTGCAGCTGGCGGATATTTATCCGGCGCTACTGCAAATGAGCCTGGCGGCGCCGCTGATTTTGCTGGCGGCGGTGTTGCTGCTGAAAAAGCAGGAGTCCTGACACATGCAGCATAAACTGGCCAATATTCTCCGGCTTGGCAGCAAAGAACTGTGGAGCCTGTGGCGCGACCCGATGATGTTGCTGCTGATTTTGTATACCTTCAGCGCCAGCATTTATATCGCCGGCACCTCAATGCCGGAAACCTTGCACAAAGCACCTATTGCCGTGGTGGACGAAGACCAGTCGATGTTATCCGGCCGTATTGTGGCCGCCTTGTACCCGCCGTATTTTAAACCGCCGGTGCTCATTAGCCTGGCGGAGGTCGATGCTGCGCTCGATGCCGGCATCTACAGTTTTGTGCTGAATATTCCGCCGGATTTTGAGCAGGACCTGCTGGCCGGGCGCGCCCGCAGTATTCAGCTGAGTGTCGATGCGACGCGCATCAGCCAGGCCTTTAGCGGCAGTGGTTACATCGAGCAAATTGTCAGCAGCGAAATCAACGAGTTCCGTCAGCGTCACCGGCTTAATACCAGCCTGCCGGTCGATTTGGTGCTGCGGGCCAGCTACAACCCGAACTTAACGTCCAGCTGGTTTGGCTCGCTGATGGAACTGATCAATGCCGTGACGATGATTTCGATTATCCTGACCGGTGCGGCGCTTATCCGCGAGCGCGAACACGGCACTATCGAACATCTGCTGGTGATGCCGGTGACACCGGCGGAGATTATGTTGGCGAAGATCCTGTCGATGGGGCTGGTGGTGCTGCTGGCCACCGGTTTTTCGCTGACGCTGATGATTGAGCTGGTGCTGCAGGTGCCGGTGGCAGGCTCTGTGCCGCTGTTTTTGCTGGTTACGGCGTTACAGTTGTTTGCGACCACGTCGATGGGCATTTTTATGGCGACAGTGGCGCGCTCGATGCCGCAGTTTGGCTTGCTGCTGATTTTGGTGTTATTGCCGCTGCAGCTGCTGTCCGGCGGTATGACCCCACGGGAGAGCATGCCGGCGCTTATCCAGCACCTGATGCTGGCGGCACCCAACACCCATTTTGTTGCGGCGGCACAGGCCATTTTGTATCGCGGTGCTGGCCTTGATGTCGTCTGGCCACAGCTGCTGGCGTTGCTGTTGATTGGCGCTGTGTTGTTCCGATTTTCGCTGCGGCGGTTCCGTCAGTCACTGAGTAGTTTGTAGCGGCGGGCAGTAAAACTTAGGGTTATAAAATAACTTATTTTAATAACTCAGCGAAATAAGCTTTGACAGTTTCGCCAAACCAGATACACTGGCCGCGCTTAATCAGTTTGTTCATTATTTATGCACCACATCGAAAGTACCAGTTGTATTAGTACCTCCTGTATTCATAAGTTAAAACATCTTTTGCAGCACCATCGTCTGATTTCAGACTCAAATTATTGTTAATTATTACAGGTACATACAATGTCTACTCCAACTACTGGCACAGTGAAATGGTTCAACGAAACTAAAGGTTTTGGCTTTATCGAACAGGCTTCAGGCCCGGACGTATTCGCTCACTTCAGCGAGATCGCTTCTACTGGTTTTAAAACCCTGCAAGAAGGCCAACGCGTACAGTTCATCGTCACGCCAGGTCAAAAAGGCCCACAAGCCTCTAAAATCACTGTACTGTAAGTACAAATCAATCAGTGCCCTGAGCACTGAATAGCAGGCCAGACCGCACAGCGGTTTTGTCAGCCACCTGAAAAGGCCACTGTGAAAACAGGGGCCTTTTTTGTTTTTGTGCCCTGTAAAAAAACCTTCCTGTCAGAAACGCAGCAGCATCATCCCCTGCCAGACCAGTAATATCCTCCGCTTATCCCATCGCTGGCTGCACGCGGGTGCACCGCTGCCAGATCGCAAGGTAGACTCAAGCGAATTCACTCTCAGGATATAAAAACATGGTCAGATCTCCGATTTTGCTCCTTCTGGTACTGCTGGCCGGGCCGGCAATAGCAACAGAAATGAAACTTGAAAGCCCGGATATCCGCGAAGGGGAGCCGATGCATTTACGGCATGTCTTCAATGGCTTTGGCTGTCAAGGCGAAAACTTATCACCACAGCTGCAGTGGCAGCATTTGCCGGCTGGTACCCAGAGTATTGCTGTGACCTTATATGACCCGGACGCTCCGACTGGCAGCGGTTGGTGGCACTGGCTGGCGCTGGATTTACCGGCCACGCTGCAAGGCCTGCCGCGGGGCGCGGACATCGGCAAATTACAGGGACGGCTGATCCGCAACGATTTTGGCGGCACTGTGTATGGCGGCGCTTGTCCACCGACCGGTCACGGCATGCATCGCTACCAGTTTACCGTCTGGGCACTGCCGGTGAAAAAGCTGGATGTTGGCGCGGACCCATCTGCTGCCGTGGTAGGCTATATGTTGAATCATCAGGCGTTAGCCCGCAAAACCCTGACCGCTACTTATCATCAGTGATATTCGCCGGCGAAGACTTGTGTGTCGTGCCGGCTTTTGTCATGATAGCCTTAATTGTAATACAATATTAATTAAGGTGCGATTATGACGGCGACAACAGAACAACAGCTGGCCAATGCCATCCGGGTATTGGCGATGGATGCAGTGCAACAGGCTAAATCAGGTCATCCCGGCGCGCCGATGGGCATGGCGGATATCGCCACTGTGTTGTGGCGTGATTTCTTAAAACACAATCCACAGGACCCGGCCTGGGTTGACCGCGACCGTTTTGTGTTGTCGAACGGCCACGGCTCGATGTTGTTGTACGCGCTGTTGCATTTAAGCGGTTATGACCTGCCGATGAGCGAATTACAACGCTTCCGACAGCTGCATTCAAAAACGCCGGGTCACCCGGAATATGGTTATACGCCAGGCGTTGAAACCACCACCGGGCCGCTTGGTGCCGGCATCGCCAATGCCGTCGGCATGGCGGTGGCGGAAAAAACGCTGGCGGCGCAGTTTAATCAACCGGGTCTGGCGTTAGTGGACCATTTCACTTATTGCTTCCTGGGTGACGGTTGTCTGATGGAAGGGGTGTCGCATGAAGCCTGTTCGCTGGCGGGCACCTTGCAACTTGGCAAACTGATTGCGTTTTGGGATGACAACGGCATTTCTATCGACGGCCATGTCGAAGGCTGGTTCAGCGACAACACACCACAACGTTTCGCCGCTTATGGCTGGCAGGTGATTAGCGGTGTTGATGGCCATAACCCGGCAGCTATTGCGCAGGCGATTCGTGAGGCGCAGGCTAATCTCAGTCAGCCGACGCTGATTTGCTGTAAAACCGTGATTGGTTTTGGCTCGCCGAATAAAGCAGGCAGCCACGATTGCCATGGCGCGCCTTTGGGCGAAGCGGAAGTCAAAGCGGTGCGCGAGCAACTTGGCTGGCCCTGGCCGGCGTTTGAAATTCCGGCGGATGTCGCTGCACAGTGGGATCAACGCCGCAAAGGCGAGTCCAGCCAACAGGCCTGGCGCGAACTTTGGCAGCGGTATCAGGCCGAGCATCCACAGCTAGCCGCTGAATTTAGCCGCCGGGTGCTTGATGGCGAACTGCCGGCGGAATTTGCTGCAGTTGCACAAGCCCATATTCGCGACTGTCAGCAACAGGCGCAGGCGATTGCCACCCGTAAAGCCTCACAGCAAAGCATTGGTGTGTTTGCCCGGCTGCTGCCAGAAATTCTCGGTGGCTCGGCTGATTTGGCCGGCTCTAATCTGACCTTGTGGCCCGAAGCCAAAGCGCTGCATCAACATGCTGACGGTAACTATCTGCATTATGGTGTACGCGAATTTGGCATGAACAGCATCATGAACGGCGTGGCACTGCACGGCGGTTTTATCCCCTTTGGCGGCACTTTCCTGATGTTTATGGAATATGGCCGCAACGCGGTGCGGATGGCGGCGTTGATGGGCATTCGGAGTATTTTTGTCTACACCCATGATTCGATTGCGCAGGGCGAAGATGGCCCAACCCATCAACCGGTGGAGCAAGTGCCGAATTTACGTTTAACGCCGAACTTATCCACCTGGCGCCCGGCTGACGCCACCGAAACGGCCGTGGCCTGGCAGCATGCGCTTGAGCGGAAACACGGCCCGACGGCATTGGTATTAAGCCGGCAGAATACCGCTGCAGTAGTACCAAAAGATTTGGATGTGAGTCTTATCAAGCGCGGCGCTTATGTGGTGGCGCAAAGCAGTGAACAGGCAGTGCCGGCATTAATTCTGCTTGCCACCGGTGCCGAAGTGGGGCTGGTATTGGAGGCCTATCAGCAGCTCGCTGCTAAAGGTGTGGCGGTGCGGCTGGTGTCGATGCCAAGCTCCGATGTATTTGACGCCCAGGATGCTGCGTATCAGGCCGCGGTGTTACCGGCCGGCAGTAAAATTCTGGCGATTGAAGCGGCGCATCAGGACTACTGGTACAAATATACCGGCCGCGACGGCGCTATTATCGGCATGCGCAGCTTCGGTGAGTCAGCACCAGGGCCGGTGTTGATGCAGCATTTTGGCTTTAGCACTGAGAATATTGTGGCTGCAGCGCAGCGGTTGTTGTAGCTCTTTGCCCTGCGGGCGGCGCTGGGCTTATTTTTTTGTTTTTCCTGCTGCCGCAAGACCGCTTTGCAGAGATTTCACCTGTCGGTGAGGTACTTGTTGCTGACGCAGGTGCTTTGCCCTGCGGGCGGCTGTTTCTGTTTCAATAATCATTTTTGCCTTGGCGGTGAGACCGTCTAGCAGAGAGTTCACCTGTCGGTGAGTTCCTTTCTTTTGCCTTGCCAAAAGAAAGGAACCGAAAGAAAAGGCGCACCCGGTTCCGCTCGAAAGCCCGTCTGAAAAGTCGTCGTCCAAGGCGAAAACGTAACTCGCTGGGCGCTACCGTCGCCCAGCTCAGACACCCGTTTTCTTAAAACCTTGGCCAACGATTTTCAGCCGGCTCGCTCCAACGGG